>NZ_JBHVUA010000003.1:542213-564526 GCF_042884375.1 Agromyces sp. NPDC058136
ATGGTGAAGCTCGAGGCGGATGGTTCGTTCACGACGGAGTTCCGGGTGACGTCGAAGGGTGCGTCGACCGCGGTGTACACGATCGCGGATCACACCGCGATGCAGGACCGTTCGCAGGACGCGAAGGTCACCGTCACCTTCGCGAAGCCCGAGCCGACCGGCCCGAGCCTCACGGTCACCCCGTCGAAGGACGTCGACGCGTCGCAGGACAACACCTTGATGGTCGCCGGAACCGGGTTCACCGGCGCGGGCGCGGCGCTCGGCGCGTACGTGCTGCTCGGCGACGCCGCGATCTGGTCGGGCGACGGCCCGCTCGTCGCCGAGGGCTGGCTCGCGCAGGCCTGGGTGCGACCGGCGCAGATCGTCGACGGTGCATTCACCACGACGATCACGATCCCGAAGGGGAGCTTCGACCCGTCGAAGCAGTACGTCGTCGCGACCTCGGCCGCGCACGGCCTCTCGGTCACCGATCGCTCGCTGGACGCCTTCGCCCCGATCGCCGTGAAGGCGGGCACGACGCCGCCGATCACGCCCCCGACGAACCCGCCGACCGAGCCGACGACGCCGGCGAAGCCCACCGTTCCCGGCGGATCGCTCAGCTGGGGCGTGAACGCCGCCTTCGTCGACTACATCCTCGGCCCCACCGCGAACGGCAGCATCTCGGTCTCCGGCGGCGCGACGAAGTCGGTCGACGTCTTCCAGTTCGGGCAGACCGGCGGCAGCTTCACCGAGACTGCGAACCGCGGCACCGCCGAGTACGGCGGCACGATCCGCTTCACCGGCCACGGCGGACAGCTCGCGGTGAGCTTCGCGGACCCGACGCTCCGCGTCATGTCGCCGACGGCCGGCATCCTCAGCGTCGTCGTCAACGGCGACCGCGTCGACCTCGCGAGCGTCGACCTCGGTGCGGCCGCGCGCAGCGCCTCGAACGGTGCGGTGCGCTTCACCGGTGCGCCGGTCACGCTCCTGCAGACGGGTGTCGCCGCCTTCAACGGCTTCTACGTGGCGGGGCAGGCGCTCGCACCGCTGACCGCGGTGCTCGGCGCGCCGGCCGCCGCCCCCGCCGGCGACACGGGCGTGGTCGCCACCGTCGCCGCGGCGAAGTCGACCCGGGCGATCCCGGCGACCCCGCCCGCGACCACGGGGATCGAGCTCGACCAGGCGACGCTCGCCGCCCTCGTGGCCGGCGAGCGGGTCACCGTCTCGGTCGGCGGATTCGAGCCGAACGAGTCCGACATCCACGTCGTCGTCTACTCCGACCCGGTCGTGCTCGAGCGCGAACTGCAGGCCGACGCCGGCGGCGTCGCGACCTGGACGGGCACCCTGCCGGCCGGCCTCGAGGCGGGCGACCACACGCTCACCTTCCAGGGTTCGGTCGCGAAGGGCGTGCGCTTCACGTTGGCCGCACCGAGCGGCCAGTGCACCGTCGCCGACGCGACCCTCGACTGGGGCGTGAAGGAGTCGTTCCGCTCGTACCTCTCGAGCGGCATCGCGAACGGCGAGTGGCAGGTGCAGGGCGCGAGCGAGACCGACGGCGTGTTCGGCTTCACGAGCGGCACCGGGGCGTTCGACGAGCAGGCCGAGCGCGGCACCGTCGCCTTCGGCGGAAGCATCCGCTTCACCGGACACGAGGGCGTGCTCGACACGACCATCGCGAACCCGGGACTCGAGTTCGACGGCACCGGGGTCGCATACCTGACGCTCGACGTCAGCGGCACGACGCAGGACGGGACGCCGGTCGAGGCGAAGCGGGTGCGGTTCGCCGAACTCGACCTCGCCTCCGGGTTCGCCGCGACCGACGGCGCACTCACGGGCGCCGACGTGCCCGCGACGCTCACCGCCGACGGTGCCGCCGCGTTCGGCACCTACGCCGCGGGCGAGGAGCTCGACCCGGTGGACTTCACGATTCCGCTCGCGGCCGACTGCGGGGTCGTCGCGGTCGCCGCGGCCGACACCGCGCAGGTCGAGACCGAGACCAAGACGGTGGATGCCACGGCCGCGGCCGGCTCCGGATGGTCCTGGCTGCTCTGGGCCGGCCTCGGGCTGATTGTGGCGGTGCTCGTCGCGCTCGTTGTGATGCTGCTCCTGCGTTCGCGCCGCTCGGCGGCCTGAGCTCGAGCGAGCCCGGTGGGGCGGTCGGCGTGCAACGTCGGCCGCCCCATTGTCGTGCGGGGCGGGCGCACAGCCGGATGCGGGACAATGGAGGAGTGAGCGACACCCCCGAGCAGCCCGAGACGCCCGACGCGACCACCCCCGAGGAGGCGCCGGTCTTCGAGACGGCTGCGACGCGCGACGAGGTCCGTGTGAAGCGCTCGCCGCGCTACGGCGCCTTCATGATCGCGGGTGCGGTGGTCGGCGCGATCGTCGCCTTCGTGCTCTCGTTCGCCTTCGCCCCGACCGACGCGCAGATCGCCGAGCGTCTGCAGAGCGACTTCACCTACAGCCAGGGCCAGGTGTTCGGGTTCCTGCTGCTCGGCGGCGTCGCGCTCGGCGTCGCGCTCGGCGCGGTCGTCGCGCTCATCGTCGACCGGGTGCTCGCCGGTCGCGCGAAGTCCTTCACCGCCGAGCACGAGTCGACGCACCGCATCGCCGAATAGGTAGGTGCATCCGCAGCAGCGTAGGTCGGCCTGCGAAGCACCCATCGCGGGCACTACGTCAGTGATCTGCGATTGGTATCGCCTGCAGGTGCCGTGTGCTGCCGGCAGTACGTCACTGATATGCCCCTGGTATCGCGGCGAAGGTCGACCGCGCACACCGTTACGTCACTGATACGACTCCGGTATCGGTGATACCGGTCGCGTATCAGTGACGTAGTGCGCGGAAGGCGACGTCCACGGGCGGGCTCTGGGGCCAACCTGCGAGCAGAGACCGTCGACAGCGGCCCGCGAAGTGCGTCGCGCTCACGGGCTGCAGTCGCGGAGCTCAGCTGAGCTGCGTGCGCTCCACCCAGCCGAGGTACTCGTCGGTGACGGTGCCGGTGACGTACTCGCCCGTGAAGCACGAGAGGTCGAGCTGCTCGATCGAGGTGCCCTCGGTGATCGCGGCCTGCAGGTCGGCGACCTCCTGGTAGATCATGTGGTCGGCGCCGAGCTCGGCCGCGATCTCGGGGATCTTGCGGGCGTGGGCGATGAGCTCCTGACGGCTCGGCATGTTGATGCCGTAGACGTGGGGGTAGCGCACCGGGGGAGCCGCCGAGGCGAAGGTGACCTTGTTGGCGCCCGCGTCGCGTGCCATCTGCACGATCTGCTGCGACGTCGTGCCGCGCACGATCGAGTCGTCGACGATGAGGATGTTCTTGCCGCGGAACTCGGTGCCCATCGCGTTGAGCTTCTGCCGCACCGAACGCTTGCGCTCGGCCTGGCCGGGCATGATGAACGTGCGACCGACGTAGCGGTTCTTGTAGAAGCCCTCGCGGTACTCGATGCCGAGCTTCTGCGCCACCTGCATCGCCGACGGGCGCGAGGAGTCGGGGATCGGCATGACGACGTCGATGTCGCCGAGCGGCATGTGCGTCGCGACCGTGCCGGCGAGCCGGTCGCCCATGCGCAGGCGCGACTCGTAGACCGAGATGCCGTTCATGACCGAGTCGGGGCGGGCGAGGTACACGTACTCGAACGAGCAGGGGATGAGCACGGGGTTCGTCGCGCACTGCCGCGAGATCATCTCGCCGTCGAGGGTGATGAAGATCGCCTCGCCGGGCTCGACGTCGCGCACGATCTCGTAGTCGCCGTTCTCGAGCGCGAGCGACTCGGAGGCGACGATCCACTCGTCCTTGCCGGCGGCGGTCACGCGCTTGCCGAGGATGAGCGGGCGGATGCCGAACGGGTCGCGGAATGCGAGGAGGCCGTAGCCGGCGATCATCGAGATGACCGCGTACGAGCCCTCGACGCGCTGGTGCACCTGCGCGACCGCTTCGAAGATCTGGTCGGGGTCGAGCTCGAGCCCCTTGATCTGCCCCTGCAGCTCGGTCGCGAGCACGTTCAGCAGCATCTCGGTGTCGCTCGTCGAGTTCACGTGGCGGCGGTCGATCGAGAACAGGTCGCCCGAGAGTTCGCGGGTGTTCGTGAGGTTGCCGTTGTGCACGAGGATGATGCCGTACGGAGCGTTCACGTAGAACGGCTGCGCCTCCTCCTCGCGCTCGGCCGCACCCTTCGTCGTGTAGCGCACGTGGCCGAGGCCCATGTTGCCGATGAGCGAGCGCATGTCGCGCGTGCGGAACGCTTCGCGCACCTGCCCGCGCGCCTTCGCCATGTGGAAGACGGGGCCGTCAGCGGTGGCGATGCCCGTCGAGTCCTGCCCGCGGTGCTGCAGGAGGAGCAGGCTGTCATAGATCTGCTGGTTGACGGGTTCGGTGGAAACGATGCCGACGATGCCGCACATGCGAGCGATGGCTCCTCGTGGGGGTGTGGTGAGCGACCGGATCCGGCCTCGTCGATTCTCCCACATGCGCGCGGGTGAGCCGGCTGAATGCGGGCTGGTGCTCAGCTGAGCACGGACCGCTGCGATCGCGGCTCGGGCTCAGTACTCGGAGGGCTTCGGCAGCACCGCCATGGTGCAGCGCGACACGCAGACGAGCTTGCCGTCCTCCTGCGTGATCTTGATCTCCCACACCTGCGTCGTGCGCCCGCGGGTGAGCGGCGTCGCCTCGCCGATCACCCAGCCGTCGGCGATCGGGCGAACATGGTTCGCATTGATCTCCATGCCGACGCAGTAGTACTTCGCAGGGTCGACGGTGAAGGTCGCGCCCCAGCTCGCCAGGGTTTCGGCGAGGGCGACGGATGCTCCGCCGTGCAGCACTCCGCCGGGCTGGCGCGTGCGCCCGTCGACCGGCATGCGGCCCTTCAGCGACGTCTCGGTGATCTCGGTCATCTCGATGCCGAGTGCGCGCAGGGCCGTGCCCTCGCTGCGGGAGTTCGCCCACTCGACCTGGGGCTCGCCGAACCAGATGCTCATCCCCAGAGTCTCGCATGCCGGTTCGTCGGTCGAGGAGCGCCGACGCGAAGCGGCGACGCGTCTCGAGACCCTGCCTACGCCAGCTCCGCGATGATCGGGTGGATGGCGTCGTCGAACGCCGAGGCATCCGACCTGAGCGTGTCGGTGACCGCGACGGTCATCGCACCGATCCACCAGACCCCTGCGCCCGCGAGCGGCAGCACCTCGACGTTGAGCTCGAAGGAGTGCGCGCGGCGACCGACCTCTCGCTCGTGCTCGGCGATCGTGCCCGCGTACGCCCGGTACGAGTTGCCGAGCCGTGCGGCCGACGCGCTGCGGTAGTTGTCGTGCGCCCATTCGGCCCAGGCGCGTGCGGCTTCGGCGTGCGGCACGACCGCCTTCGCGAGCACCTCGGCGCCCGCGTTGGGCAGCGCGATCTCGGTGTCGAACTCGGCGACGAGTTCGAGCGGCACCGGCGAGGGATGCGCCTCGGGCTCGACCGTCATCGCCCACCATTCGCGCCACTGCCGTTCGAGCAGGTCGTGCTCGTCGATCGGGAGCCTGGCGCCCACCGCGCCGACATCGCGGAGCCTCGGCAACTCGACCGGCGAGGCGATCGCGAGCACTTCGCGCAGATACAGGGCGAGCAGTACCGGGCGACTCGCGTTCTCACGGATCACCCACGATGGTGCGGCCCCCGGTGCCATGCTCGGATTCTACGCTCGCGGTCCGTCGGCGGCCCCGCATGCGGGACGACACGCCGGGCCCCGGGCACAGGTACCCTTGACGGGTGAGCGCGAACTCGTCATATGCCGCTGCCGGAGTCGACACCCGAGCGGGGGATCTCGCCGTCGAACTCATGAAGGAGGCGGTCGCCGCCACGCACGGGCCCAACGTGCTCGGCGGAGTCGGCGGCTTCGCCGGCCTCTTCGACCTCTCGTTCGTCAAGGACTACGAGCGGCCGCTGCTCGCGACCTCGACCGACGGCGTCGGCACGAAGATCGCGATCGCGCAGGCGCTCGACAAGCACGACACCATCGGCCAGGACCTGGTGGGCATGGTCGTCGACGACATCATCGTCGTGGGCGCGAAGCCCCTGTTCATGACCGACTACATCGCCTGCGGCAAGGTCGTGCCCGAGCGCATCGCCTCGATCGTCACCGGCATCGCGCGCGCCTGCGCCGACACCGGCACCGCGCTCGTCGGCGGCGAGACGGCCGAGCACCCGGGCCTCATGGGCGCCGATGACTACGACGTCGCCGGCGCCGCGGTCGGCGTCGTCGAGGGCGACCGCCTGCTCGGTGCCGAGCGCGTCGTCGACGGCGACGTCGTCATCGCGATCGAGTCGAGCGGTCTGCACTCGAACGGATTCTCGCTCGTGCGTCACATCCTGAACGGCAAGGGCATCGGCTACACGGACGCCTCGGCCGAACTCGGCACCACGTGGGGCGAGGCCCTGCTCGAACCGACGCGCCTCTACACGGGCCCGCTCGTGCAGCTGCTCGCCGGCGCGAACGGCACCGCCGTGCACTCGCTCTCGCACGTCACGGGCGGCGGCATCGCGGCGAACCTCGCCCGGGTGCTGCCGATCGGCTCCCGCGTCGAGCTCGACCGCGCCACTTGGTCGCCCGCCCCCGTGTTCCGCGTGCTCAACGAGCTCGCCGGCACCATGCTCGAGTCGACCGAGGGCACCTGGAACCTCGGCATCGGCTTCTTCGCCGTCGTCGAGGCGAGCGCCGCACCCGCGATCATCGCGGAGCTCGGCACGCTCGGGCTGCCGGCGTGGCAGGCCGGCACGGTCGCCTTCGGCGACGCGGCGACGGCAGCGGCCGACGGCTGGGAGCAGGGCGCGAAGGGCGTCGACGGCGGCGCGGTGCGCCTGATCGGCTCGTACGCGGGCTGATCGCCATGCGCCCCCGGGTCTCCTTCGGCATCATCGGCACGACGGATGCCTCGGCCGTCGCGGCACTCGCACCGCGCCTCGAGCGGCTCGGCTTCGAGACCCTCTGGGTGAACGACGTGCCGGGCGGCGATTCGCTCGAACGACTTCGCGTCGCGGCGGACGGCACCGAGCGGTTGCGGCTGGCGACGGGCGTGATCCCGATCGACCGGCGGCCCGTCGCCACGCTCGACCTCGCCGGCATCCCCGCCGAGCGCACGACGTTCGGCATCGGTTCGGGTCGTGCGGCGAAGCCGCTCGGGCTCATGCGTGCAGGCGTCGCCGAGCTGCGGGGTCGGAGCGAGGCATCCATCGCACTCGGCGCACTGGGGCCGAAGATGCGCGAGCTCGCCGCCGAACTCGCCGACGGTGTACTGCTCAACTGGCTGACCCCCGAAGCCGCGCGAGCGGCGACCGCCGAACAGCGTGCCTCGGCGACTGCAGCCGGTCGTGCCGCCGCCGACGGTCGCGTGGTCACCTACGTGCGCACCGTCACCGATGAGGCGGCGCGCCCGGTGCTCGAGGTCGAGGCGCATCGCTACGAGCAGGTGCCCGCGTACGCGGCGAACTTCGCCCGGCTCGGCACCGGTGCGCTCGACGCGACGATCCAGACCGCGGCGAGGCTCGCCGACTACCTCGCCGACGGCATCGCCGACGAGGTGGTGCTGCGAGCGATCACGCCGACGAACGCACTCGCCGAGCTCGAACGGTTCGCCGAGACGGCGGCCGAGTGGCTCGACGGAGGCATCGCTGACGCCGGCATCGCCGACGCACGCCGCAACGACGTGTGACGAGGGTCGATGGGGTGCGTCGGATGCCGTGACGGCGGGTGACTACGCGCGCTGTTCGCGCTGCTCGTCACCTGCGGCGTAGGCCTCGTCGTCATCGTCGTCGGCGTACTCCGCCCACTTCGCCGCTGCCTCGCTGTAATCGTCATGCTGCGAGCTCGTGAGCTCGCGCTCAAGCGCGTTGTAGTCGGTGTTCGGGCTGAAGTACTTCAGCTCCCGAGCGACCTTGGTGTGCTTGGCTTTCTGACGGCCGCGCCCCATGCGTGACCCCCTTACGACATCTGGCCGGGTGGGATGGTCGTCACCCGGCGCTCACCTGAAAGAAATTCGTCCAGAGGCCAGTTTAGCACCGCCGATCGGAGTGAACGGCGGTCTCCACAGCCGTCGCCGCCCCCGTGCGTCGACATGCTGCGAGCACTCAGCCAGACATGCTGAGATTGGGGTGTGAACACGAGCCCCGAACGCGTCAAGGTCGTCGTGATCGGGGCCGGTCAGGCGGGTCTCTCGGTCGCGTACTACCTGCGACGATTCGAACTCGTCGCCGGCGAGGACTTCGTCATGCTCGACCGGGCTCCCGGCCCCGGCGGCGCGTGGCAGCACCGCTGGTCGTCGCTGCGACTCGGTACGGCGCACCGCGTCAACGACCTGCCCGGCATGGCCGATCTCGGACTCAGCTTCGACACCGCCGACCGAGCCCTCCCCGCGCGAGAGGTCGTCGCCGACTACTACGGGCGATTCGAGGAGCACTTCGACCTGAAGGTGCGCCGCCCCGTCGACGTGCGGTCGGTCAGCAACGAGGGCGTCGACCTGCTTGTTCGGTACGAAGACCTCAGCCCCCAGCCCGTCGAAGAGCTGAAGTCGCGCGGGCTCTTCGGCCGGCGTCGCAAGACCTTCGAGGCGCCGCAGACGAAGTCGCCGCCGCTGCACGAGCTCTCGGCGCAGTTCCTCGTGAACGCCACCGGCACGTGGGGCTCGCCGTTCGTGCCGTACTACCCGGGCATGGGCGAGTTCGCCGGCCGGCACCTGCACACCTCCGACTTCTCCTCCGCCGAAGACTTCCGCGACCAGCACGTCGTCGTCGTCGGCGGCGGCACGAGCGCGATCGGCTTCATGCTCGAGCTCGAGAACGTCGCCGCGGGCCTCACCTGGGTCTCGCGCCGCCCCATCGACTGGCGCGACGGCCAGGAGCTCGACCTCGAGGGCGCTTCGGCCGCGGTCGCGGCGCAGGACGAGGCGGCCCGCTCCGGACGCGCGCTGCCGTCGATCGTGAGCGGCACCGGCGTGCCGAAGAGCCGCCGCATCGCCGCGGGCATCGAACGGGGCCTGCTCGTCGCGCGACCCATGTTCGACCGCATCGAAGACGATCGCGTCGTGTGGGACGGCGAGCAGCAGGGCACCGCCCGCGCCGACGCCATCATCTGGGCGACGGGGTTCCGCCCCGAACTGCGCCATCTGGCGCCGCTCAAGCTTCGCGAGAAGGCCGGCGGCGTGACCGTCGGGCAGGGCGCGGCGTGGAGCGACCCGCGCGTGTTCCTCGCGGGCTACGGTCCGCAGGCGTCGACGATCGGGGCGAGCCGCGCCGGCCGCATGATCGCCCGCCAGATCATGGCGATGATCTAGGGCATCGCCCGCCGGTTGAGGGGCGCCGACGCGCCGCGGCGACACTCCCGCTGGTTGAGGAGCGCCGACGCGCAGCGGCGACGCGCCCGCCGGTTGAGGAGCGCCGACGCGCAGCGGCGACGCGTCTCGAAACCTGGTGATCGGGTCTCGAAAGCGGCTCACGGGGTTTCGAGACGCGTGCTCCTCCGTCGCGCGCTCCTCAACCAGCGGGGTCGGGCGCTCCTCAACCAGCGATTACTTCGGCGGCTGCACCGCGTCGTACGACTCGCGCACGAGCGCCTCGAGCACGTCGAGGTCGACGTCGTCGAGGTTCTTCAGGTAGAGGCACCCGACGCTCGTCGTGTGCGGCCCGAGCCGCTCGAGCAGTTCGGGGTGCTGGGTGATGCCGGGCAGCAGGTACACCGTCATCGCGGGCTTGCGCGGGGAGAACGCCGCAGCGGGGGTCACGCCCTCGCGGCCGCTCTCGTACTTGTAGTGGTACTCGCCGAAGCCGACGATCGACGGCCCCCACATGTACGGCGTCTCACCGGTGACGCGCTGCATCAGGGCGAGCATCGTCTGCGCGTCGCGCCGACGCACGCGGTGCGTCACTCCGTCGAGGAAGACCTCGACCGGGACATCCGTTCGTTCGGTCGCCATGTCGGGAGCCTACCGCCGTGCGCTGACAGTGCACCCCTATCGCGGCCGCTTCGACCCGCTCTCGGCGAGCGGGCGGCGCGGCGCGGGCCGGCGCGGCTCGCCGCGGCGATCCTGTCCGGGCAGCGGCCGCGAACGGCGCCCGTAGAGCAGGTCGGAGGAGTCGAGCAGCCACGGCACGAGCGCGACCGTGACGCCGTGCACGAGCATGACCTTCTGCCGAATGCGACGGGCCTTGTGGTTGTGCAGGATGTTCTCCCACCAGTGGCCGACGATGTACTGCGGCATGTAGACCGTGATCACTTCGGATCCGTGCTCTTCGCGGTGCTGCTTGATGTACTGGATGAGCGGGTGGCTGAGGTCGCGGTACGGCGACGACAGGATGCGCAGCTTCACGTGGATGTTCATCTTCACCCACTCCTTCTTGAGCTGCTTCGTCTGCGCCTCGTCGATCGAGACGTGCACGGCCTCGAGCGAGTCGTGGCGTGCGGCGATCGCGTAGTCGAGGGCCTTCAGCGTCGGCTTCTGCATGCGGCCCACGAGCACGATCGCGTGGTCGCCGGTCGAACCGAACGTCGTGGTCGGGTCGACCTCGATCTCCTTCTCGACGTCGCGGTAGTAGCGGTGCACGCCCATCATGAGGAAGAAGAGGATCGGCATGAGCACGAACACGATCCACGCGCCGTGCGTGAACTTCGTGACCGTGACCACGATGAGCACGACCGCGGTCATCGCCGCGCCGATGGCGTTGATGGCGAGGGCGCGCATGATCGCGCCGCGGGTGAGCGGCTTGTCGCCGGATGCCTCGCCAGCAGCCTTCGCGGTCGCCTGCTTCGCCGTGGGCAGTCCGCCGCTCCGCGACGGGTGCGCAGAACGGTCGGGGGTGCGCAGCGCCCGGAGCCAGTGCCGCACCATGCCGGTCTGGCCGAGCGTGAAGGAGACGAACACGCCGATGATGTACAGCTGGATGAGCACGGTCAGGTTCGCCTGGAAGATGACGAGGATGACGCAGGCGGCGAGCGCGAGGATGAGCACGCCGTTCGAGTAGATGAGGCGGTCGCCGCGCGTCGAGAGCGACTTCGGCGCGTAGCCGTCGCGGGCGAGCACCGAGCCGAGCAGCGGGAACCCGTTGAACGCGGTGTTCGCCGCGAGCAGCAGCACGAGCGCGGTGGCCGCCTGGATGACGTAGAAGAACACCGTCGAGTCGCCGAACGTCGCCGCCGCGACCTGCGCGATGAGGCTCCGCTGCGGCTCGGTGGCGCACTCGGCCCAGCCGATGAGGTGGCACGGGTCCTCGGCGTAGTGCACCTGCGAGATGATCGCGAGCGCGGTGAGCCCCGCGAACAGCACGATGGCGATGCCGCCCATGAGCACGAGCGTCCGCTGCGCGTTGCGCACCTTCGGCACCCGGAACGCGGGGACGCCGTTCGAGATCGCCTCGACGCCGGTGAGCGCGGAGCATCCGCTCGCGAAGGAACGCAGGAGGAGCAGGATCATCGCCGCCTGCGTCATCTCCTCCGCCTGCACGGCGAACCCGGCCGACTCGGCGACCGGGGGGTCGCCGAGGAGGGAGCGGCCGAGTCCGACGACGACCATCACGAAGACGCTGCCGATGAACAGGTACGTCGGGACGGCGAACGCCTTCGACGACTCGCTCACCCCGCGGAGGTTGATCGCCGCGAGGATGATCACGAACAGCACGGCGAGCTCGACGCGGAACGGATTCAGCTCGGGGATCGCCGAGATGATGTTGTCGACGCCCGAGGCGACCGACACGACGACGGTCATGACGTAGTCGACGAGGAGCGCGGAGGCGACGACGAGGCCGGCCTTCTCGCCGAGGTTGCGGTGCGCGACCTCGTAGTCGCCGCCGCCCGAGGGGTACGCGCGGATGAGCTGCCGGTAGCTCGCCACCACGGTCACGAGCAACACGACGACCGCGAGGGCGACCCACGGGGCGAAGCTCAGGAAGGCGAGGCCGCCGACCATGAGGATCATGAGGAGCTCCTGCGGGGCGTACGCCACGGAGGAGAGCGGGTCGCTCGCGAAGATCGGCAGTGCCAGGTGCTTCGGAAGCAGCTGCCCCTCGAGCTTCTCGGTGGGCAGGGGGTCGCCGATGATCCAGTGCTTCGGCGACTTCAGTTCTGCAGGCGGGTCGCCGGCGTCGTTCGTCACGGCGGATGACACTACTCCTGCATCGGCGCATGTCAAGACGGGCTTGCTACAGTTGAGCAGTTCGGGCCTCATCGAGACCTGAATGCAACCGAGAGCCCCGCTCTCGCACCGCCTGACCGCCGACCTCCCAGGAGCCGAAGTGAACCGTGCGACGCAGCTCGCGCGCGGCACCGCCACGGCCTCGATCGCGCTCTTCCTCGCGGCGTTCTCGCACGGCATCGCCGGCGGAGAAGCACCGGGCGGCGTCGGGCTCGCACTCGCCGGCATCGTGGCGCTCGGCGCCTCGACCGCCCTCATCGGGCGCCGCACCTCGCCCGTGCGCACCGCGCTCGCCGTCCTCGTGAGCCAGGGCGCGTTCCACCTGCTCTTCGGCATCGGCGCGGGGCCCGGCACCGGATCCTTCGTCGTCAGCGGCGCGGGCCACCACCAGACCGTGGCGTTCGTCGACGCCGCTGCAGGCGCCGCCGCGCAGTCGGCGCACGCCGGGCACGCCTTCGCCGAGTTCGGCGACGCCGCGATGTTCGCCGGGCACGCGCTCGCCGCGGTGCTGACGATCGTCTACCTCCTCGCCGTCGAGCGGGTCGCCTGGGCCGCGCTCGCCGGGGCCACCCGTCGTGTCGTGCTCGTGCTCAGTGGGCGCGCCGCCGAGCCCGCGGTCGTCGCGGCCGGGCCGGGCCTCGCCCGTCTCGACGCGTTCGCGCCCCCGCGCCTGCGGTCGCGCCTCCGTTTCGCAGCCCTCCGCTACCGCGGGCCCCCGTCGCCCCTCGCCTTCGTCTGACCCTCCGCCGTTCGGCGGAACATCACGAAGACTCCGGATGCCACGCACCCACCTCGGTCGCCGCGCACCCCGCGCCGTCCGGAGCACGAGGAGAGAGACTCCCCAATGACCCGCAGCACCACCGCCGCCATCGCGGCCCGCCCCACCCGCCTCCGCACCGCGATCCTCGCGGCCACGGCACTGACCTTCGCCGCGGCGCTCGCCCTCACCGGCGGCACCGCAGCGCAGGCGCACGACGAGCTGATCGGCTCGAGCCCCGAGCCCGGCCAGGTGTTCGACGCCTCGCCCGCCGAGATCTCGCTCGACTTCTCGAACGACATCATCGAGGTCGGCACCGCCGTCGTCGTGGTCGACCACCACGGTGAGGAGATCGAGGTGGGCGACCCCGTGATCGCCGGTGCCAAGGTCACCGCGACCCTGCCCGCCGACCTCTCGGGCGACTACCAGGTGCGCTGGCGCGCGGTCTCGAGCGACGGCCACCCCATCGAGGGCACCATCGACTTCGGGGTCGGCGCCGACGCGACCGGCACGTGGACGGAGGAGGCGCCGCACGACGCCCCCGCGAGCGACGACGCCGAAGAGCACGGCGACGAGCACGCCGACGCCGAGCAGACCTCCGCGAGCGGCCCCGACGGCTGGGCCGTCGCCGGCTTCGTGGTCGGCGGGCTGGGCGTCATCGCGCTCATCGTCGCCGTCATCGTGAACGCGCGCCGCAAGAGCGCGGGCCCCGGCGCGGGCCCCGGCGCCGGCAACGGCACCGACGCCGGCAACGGCCCGGCCGTCTGAGCCGCGGAGGA
Source organism: Agromyces sp. NPDC058136 (assembly GCF_042884375.1). Classification (NCBI taxonomy): domain Bacteria; kingdom Bacillati; phylum Actinomycetota; class Actinomycetes; order Micrococcales; family Microbacteriaceae; genus Agromyces; species Agromyces sp. NPDC058136. The sequence continues at coordinate 555,879 of NZ_JBHVUA010000003.1, forward strand.
CGATCATCATGCAGCGACACACCGCGATCACCCCTGCCCTCGGCGCCGCCCTCGCGACGCTCCTCCTGCTCTCGGGCTGCGCCGGTACGGCCGGCGCCGCCGGCGCAGACTCGGCCGAGACGGCCGCCGCGACGCCCGCGCCCGAGGCCGCGGCATCCATCACCCTCGAAGAGGCCTGGGTCAAGGCCGCCGATGACGGCATGACCGCCCTCTTCGGACACCTCGTGAACGAGGGCGGCGACACGACGCTCGTCGCCGCGTCGACCGAGGCGGCCGAGATGGCCGAGCTCCACGAGACCGTCGAAAAGGACGGCGCGATGATGATGCGCCAGAAGGAGGGCGGTTTCGCCCTCGCCGCCGGCGAGACCTTCGTGCTCGAGCCGGGTGCGAACCACGTCATGATCATGGGGCTCACCGGCCCCCTGCTCGCTGGCGACGAGGTCACCGTCACCCTCGAGTTCGAGGACGGCTCGACCCTCGAGGTCACCGCGCCGGTGAAGGACTACTCGGGCGCGAACGAGGAGTACGACGGGGCAGAGGCTCACTGATGTCCCGTGAACCCGGCAGAGGGTTCTCGCGGCGGCAGCTCCTGTTCGGAGGTGCCGCCGCGGCCGGGGCCGGCGCGGCGACCGTACTCGGCGCGCAGGCGGTCGGCGGTGCGCTCGCGGTCGGCGGTGCGCCCGACGCAGCCGTCGCCGGGGAGGCCGAGCGCGCCGCGCGACTCGCCCTCGAGACCGCCGTCGGCGAGGCGACCGTGCCGTTCCACGGCGCCCGCCAGGCCGGCATCGAGACCCCGCCGCAGGCGTGCACCCGCTTCCTCGCCCTCGATCTCCTGCCCGAGGTCGACGCCGCAGCCCTCCGCCGCATGCTGCGAGTGCTGAGCGACGACGCGGCGCGCATCACGCAGGGGCGTGCGCCGCTCGCCGACACCGAACCCGAACTCGCCCACATGCCGGCCCGGCTCACCGTCACCTTCGGGTTCGGGCCGGGCCTGGTCGAGCGCGCCGGCGGCACCGCCCCCGAGTGGTTGCGGCCGTTGCCGGCCTTCGGCATCGACCGGCTGCGGCCCGAGTGGTCGGGCGGCGACCTGCTGCTCCACCTCTGCGCCGACGACCCCGTCACCGTCGCGCACGCCGCACGCATGCTGCTGAAGGACGCCCGCTCGTTCGCGAGCGTGCGCTGGACGCAGCAGGGCTTCCGTCGTGCGGCGGGGGCCGAGGCATCCGGCCAGACGATGCGCAACCTGTTCGGGCAGCTCGACGGCACCGTCAACCCGAAGCCCGGCACCGCCGACTTCGACGAGCTCGTCTGGGCGACGGGAGAGCCGGCGTGGCTCGGCGGCGGCACGTCCCTCGTGCTGCGGCGCATCGCGATGGACCTCGACGGCTGGGACCGCGTCGACCGGCCGGGCCGCGAGGCCGCCGTCGGACGCAAGCTCGCGAGCGGCGCACCGCTCACGGGCGAGCGCGAGCACGACGAGCCCGACTTCGAGGCGCTCACCCCCGTCGGGTTCCCGTTGATCGCCGATTTCTCGCACCTGCGCCGCTCGCGCAGCGAGGTGCAGGGCGAGCGCATCTTCCGTCGCGGGTACAACTACGACGAGTCGCCCGCCGACGGCTCGGTCTCGGACGCGGGGCTGCTGTTCGCCTCGTACCAGGCCGACGTCGACCGGCAGTTCGTGCCCATCCAGCGCCGTCTCGACGAGCTCGACCTGCTCAACGAGTGGACGACGCCCATCGGTTCGGCGGTCTTCGCGATCCCGCCCGGTTGCGCCGAGGGCGGGTACATCGGCGACATGCTCGTCTGACGCAGCGCATGGGCGGATGCCACGGCCTGCGCCGTGGCATCCGCCCGCCTCAGCCGTACAGGCTGCGCCTGCTGCTTGTGCAGGAGAATTGCGCTGAAGCGTGCTGTCAGCAAGGGATAGCGCCCAATCTCCTGCACAAGCAGCGGCAGCAGCGGTCGGGTCAGCGGAACGCGAGGTACGCGGCGGCCGCCGCGGCGAGCCCGAGTGCCAGGGTCACGACGACGTTCAGCACCGCGGCACGCCAGCAGCCGCCGGTCGCGAGTTCGATCGTCTCGACGCTCCAGGTGCTGAACGTCGTGAGGCCGCCGCAGAACCCGGTGACGAGCACGAGTCGCAGGTCGCCATCGAGCGCCGCGCGTTCAGCCAAGCCGATGAGCGCTCCGGCGACGCCCGAACCGACGACGTTCACGATGAGGATCCCGCCGGGCAGGTGCCCCGGTCGCACCGGGAAGGCCTTGGACAGCAGGTAGCGCAGCACGGCACCGACGGCGCCCGCACCCAGCACCGCCGCGACCACGAGCGGACTCAGCGAGCCGCTCACAGGGTGGACCCCGCATCGCTGACCTCGTGCGGCATCGGGCGATGGGCGAGGCGCGAACCGAGATTCAGGCCGAGGGCCGCGAGCAGCAGCCCGCCCGCCACCGACACGAGCAGGTAGAGGGCGCCGAGCCAGACCTCGCCCTCCCGGGTGAGCACGATGAGCGAGGCCATCACCGCGGAGAGCGTGGTGAACGAGCCGATGAGCCCCGAACCGAGCCCGGCCTTGAGCCACGTGGGTGTCGTCGGCCTCGTCCAGAGACCCCCGACGAGCCAGCCGAGCGCGAACGTGCCGACGAGGTTCACGATCAGCGTCTCGACGGGGAACTCGGCCTCGCCGTGCGGGAACGCGAGATCGAAGCCGAGCCGGAGCCCCGTGCCGAGCACGCCGCCCACCGCGACGGCGACGAGCGTCAGGGCGGGGGAGGAGCGCACCACTCGAGGGTACGCCCGGTGCGCGTCACGGTGCGCGCTCGGTCACGGCGGGCTCCGTCACGGCGCGTGCGTCACGGCGCGTGCAGAGCGAGCTCGGCGACCCAGTCGTTCGTGCGCAGCACCCCGCCGCCGACCTCGAAGTCCTCTTCGCCGAGCAGGGTGAACCCCGCTTTGCGGCAGACGGCGTTCGACGCCGCGTTGTCGACCGAGGGGTAGGCGTGCACCGCGAGTGTCTCGCCCGCGGCGCGGGCCTCGGCCAGCATGAGCCGCACGGCTGCCGGCGCGATGCCGCGCCCCCGGTAGGCGGCCTCGACCGACCAGCCAGTCTCGAGCGCGGGCGCCCCGCGCCACTCGTGCCGCCAGTAGCCGACCATGCCGACGCCCTCGGGGTGCCCGGGGATCGTGATGCGGAACTGCAGCCCCCGGCCCTCGCGGGCGAGGCGCAGGTAGCGCTCGTGCCGGGCCCGCACCTGTTCGTCGTTCTCGACGCCGCCGACCCAGTTCATGAGCTCGGGCGTGTTCGCGCGACGCAGGAGCTCGAGGTCGCCGGGCGACCACGGGTGCAGCTCGACGTGCGCTTCGCTCATACCCCCATCGAAGCACCGACCACCGACGCGCGCTTGCGGTGCGGGTGCGGGGTGCGGGTGCTGGTGCGGGGCGCGGGGTGCGTGGGCCCAGCAGTTTCGAGGAGATCTGCAGATCTGAGGAGCGGGTGCGGCCTTTGGGACCTCGAGTCGGCAGATCTCCTCAGCTCGGCCGGGGCATCGAGATCGAGTGGGCAGATATTGCTCTTCGGGAGCCCGTGTGGGTTCATATCTGCCCACTCGATTCCGGATGCGCGTGAGCGCGCGCGGGCGAGCCCGTGCGACGTCAGCGCGTCAGCGTCGCGAGCACGTCGGCCTGCACCTGCGCGAGGCGGGCCTTCAGCAGCGTCACCGTCTCGGGCGAGACGAGTCCATGGCTGGCGTGCGAGCGCAGCTCGGTGCGCAACTGCTGGCGGAACTCGTTGAGCACGAGGTCGGCCTCGTGCACGGCGCGCGTCGACTCGACCCGGGCGTCGGTCGAGAAGGGAGACGAAGACGACGAACCGGACGAACCGGACGAACCGGACGAACCGGACGATGACGCAGACGGCGAGGACGCCGGCGACGACTTCGCCGCGCGCTTCGCTTCACGGGCGGCGCTCGCGAGCTCGGCCCGCAGCGAACGCATCGCGTCGTTGACCTCGGCGCGCACGCCCTCGGCGAGCCGGCGCACCGAGTCGGTCACCTCGTCCTCGATGGCGTCGAGCTCGTGCCGGCGGGCGTCGAGCTCTGCGCGCCCCGCGTCGGTGATCTCGTAGACGGTCTTGCGGCCGTCGCTCGTCTTCGTGACGAGCCCCTCCTCCTCGAGCTTCGAGAGTCGCGGGTAGATGGTGCCGGCGCTCGGCGAGTAGGTGCCGCCGAAGCGGTCTGACAGCGCCTGGATCAGCTCGTAGCCGTGCCGCGGCTGCTCCTCGAGGAGGGCGAGCAGGTACAGGCGCAGGCTGCCGTGGGCGAAGACGGGCGGGGTCATGCGGATGCCTCGCCCCCGGTCTCGCTCGACGACTCGGAGCCGTTCGCCGAGGCGTCGGCGGCTGCGCCGGAGGCATCCGCCGGCGTCGCGACGGGTTCGCGCCGGATCACCGAGATCGAACCCGAGACGCTGTTCGCGCCGAGGTCGAGCCAGCGGCCCGCGAGTTCGCCCGTGACGCGTTCGAAGCCCTTGCCGAGCACGCCCTTGATGGTGGTGTCGTCGATGAGCACGGTGCCGCCGACGGTGTTGACGCGGTAGCGGGCGCCCGTGCCGCCGTCGAAGCGCACGGTGAGGTCGCCGGCGACCGTGTTGGTGTCGATGCGGTCGGGGGTGCCGAAGGCGTCGAGCATCATGTTGCCCGAGACGGTGTCGACGTTGAACGAGCGAACGTCGCCGGTCGCGACGATGTCGCCCGAGACGCTGTGGCCGGTGATGCGGCCGGTGTGGTTGCCGGCCGAGATCTCGCCGGAGACGCTCGAGAGCTCGACGTCGCCCTCGTGGTTGTCGAGCACGAGCTCGCCCGAGACGGTGCTGAGCTTCGCGTCGGTCGCGAAGCCCGAGACGAGGGCGTCGCCCGAGACGACGCCGAGCTTCAGGGCGACGTGGCGCGGCGCGAGGATCGAGACCTGCGCCTTCGCGTTGCCGGCCCACCCCTTGAATGCGTCGATGAAGTTGTCCCACCGCAGTTGCGGGTGGTCGATCTCGAGGGTGTCGCCGTCGATCTGCACGAGGAGGTCCTTGCCGGTGACGCCCGTGATCTCGACGCGGGCGCCGGGTTCGTCGTGCGCGATGACGTCGACCTTGCCGCCGATGAGGCTCACCTTGAGCTTGCGCACCAGCTCGAGGTCGATGACGCGTGACTGGCCGGGGGTGATGACCCACTTCTCGATGGTCATGTCGTGCTGCTCCTTCGTGTGCGAGGGGGTGCCCGTGGCATCCGCCCCTCTGAAATCTCGGTTCAAATCGCGATATATCGCGATTGCGATGAATCTCACGATATATCGCGTTTGAGCGAGATGCAAGCGGCAATCGGATGCCACGCGCTTGACCTTGACGCAACGTCAAGTTCTAACGTGGTGAACACACGAGAGGAGGCCGCACATGGACTGGTCGATCCAGGAGATCGCGAAGCTCGCCGGCACGACGAGCCGCACGCTCCGTCACTACGACGATCTCGGGCTGCTCGCACCGAGCCGCATCGCGTCGAACGGGTACCGCCACTACGACGAGCGCGCGCTCGTGCGACTGCAGCGCATCCTGCTGCTGCGCGAGCTCGGGCTCGGGCTACCCGCGATCGGCGAGGTCCTCGACGGCGACGCCGACGAGGCGCACGCCCTCGCGGCCCATCTCGGATGGCTCCGACAGGAGCGGCAACGGCTGGCGCGGCAGATCGCGTCGGTCGAGAAGACCATCGAGAAACTGGAAGGAGGTGAACGACTCATGGCAGAGGAGATGTTCGACGGCTTCGACCACACCGAGTACCGGGAGGAGGTCGAAGAGCGTTGGGGCGCCAAGGCCTACGCCGACGGCGACCGCTGGTGGCGCGGTCTCGGCGAAGCCGGGCAGCGCGAGTGGAAGGCCCGGCTCGCCGAGCTGAACCGCGACTGGATCGCGGCGGCCGGGTCGGGCGACGCGCCCGAGGGCCCCGAGGGCCAGGCGCTCGCGAAGCGCCACGTCGAGTGGCTGACGGGGATGCCCGGCACCCCGGCGGCGGTGCCCGGCGGCGACGTCAAGGGCTACGTGATCGGGCTCGGCGAGATGTACGTCGCCGACCCGCGCTTCGGCGCGAACTACGGCGGTCAGCAGGGCGCCGAGTTCGTGCGCGACGCGCTGCGGGCGTACGCCGAGCGCGAGCTGTAGGACGGTCGAAGAGCGCGCGGAGCGAGCGTATCGAGACCAGCGAGGTCTCGATACGCTCGCTCCTTGACCGCCGGAGGTGTCCCGGTGGTCGAGGAGCGCGCGAAGCACGCGTATCGAGACCTGGTGACGAGGTCTCGATACGCTTCGCTACTCGACCGACGCGGGGGTGGGCGCGGGCTCGGGTTCAGGCGCGGCCTCGCCCTGCGGCATCCGCTTCGCCTTCTCGGGCACGCGGAAGAACGGCAGCGTGAACCCGCAGAGCGGGCCGATGAGGATCGCGAACGCGACGGTGCCGAGGCCGACGTCGCCGCCGAGCAACCAGCCGATCGCGAGCACGGAGACCTCGACGATCGTGCGGCCGACCCAGATCGGCCAGCCGGTGCGCGCGTGGATGCCGGTCATGAGGCCGTCGCGCGGGCCGGGCCCGAAACGGCTGCCGATGTAGAGCCCGCTCGCGACGGCGAGGAGGAGGAGGCCGCCCGTGAAGAGCAGGATCTGCTGCCACAGTTCGGGCGGCGTCTGGATGAACCAGAGCCCGAGTTCGATGCTCGGCCCGATGAGCAGGATGTTGAGCACCGTGCCGAGACCGGGCTTCTGCCGCAGCGGGATCCAGAGGAGGAGGACCGCGAGGCCGATGAGGTTCGTGAGCCAGCCGATGCCGATGCCCGTGAGGTTCGAGAGGCCCTGCGCGAAGACCGTCCACGGATCGACGCCGAGGGCTGCACGGATGAGCATCGCGTCGGCGATGCCGTAGAGCACGAGCCCGATGAGCAACTGGGGGATACGGCGAAGCATGGATACATCCAATTTCAAGATTGGACTGTTGACAAGTAGCCAATTCATCTAAAGTGGCTCGCATGTCGGATGCCACGCTCAGCGCCCGTGCGCTCGAGACCCTCCTCGGTGACTGGCGCGGCGCCGCGCGCGCCGCCGCCTACCTCGCGCTCGCCGAACGCGTCCGCCTGCTCATCCTCGACGGGCGGGTGAGCGTCGAGACGCGCCTGCCCGCCGAACGCGAGCTCGCCGAACGGCTCGGGCTCAGCCGCACCACGGTCACCGCGGCCTACCGTCACCTCCGCGAACAGGGCCTGCTCCGCAGCGTCCGCGGCTCGGGCAGCGTCGCCCGTCTGCCCGGTGCGCCTGCGGCCATGCCAGTACCGCCCGCGGCCCTCCACCTCGATCTCTCGAAGGCCGCGCCGCCCGCCCTGCCGTGGCTCGCCGAGATCGCCCGCGAAGCCGCCGACGAACTGCCCGCACACCTCGGCGACTCGGGCTTCGACCCCATCGGCACGCCCGCCCTCCGGCAGGCCATCGCCGACCGCTACGCGAAGCGCGGGCTGCCGACCTCGCCCGAGCAGATCATGGTCACGATCGGGGCGCAGCACGCCATCGCCCTGCTCTCCCGGGTGCTCGTCGGGCGCGGCGACCGGGCGGTCATCGAGGCGCCGACCTACCCGCACGCCTACGAGGCACTGCGCATCGCGGGTGCCCGACTCGTGCCCGTCCCCGTCAGCCCCCACGATGCCGACCCGGGCGCCGTGGCCGAGGTCGATGCGCTCGAACAGGCCTTCGCCCGGGCGAACCCCTCGGTCGCGTACCTCATGCCCGACTTCCAGAACCCGACCGGGCGCAGCCTCGACGAGTCGGCCCGTGAGCGGGTGCTCGACGCCGCCGCGCGGCAGGGCACGGTGATCCTCGCCGACGAGACCACCGCCGAGCTCGACATCGACCGCCCGTTCTCGCCGCTGCCGCTCGCGGCCTACGGCCCGCCGGGCACCGCAGTGCTCATCGGGTCGGTGGGCAAGACCGTCTGGGGCGGCGTGCGCATCGGGTGGATCCGAGCCGAGCCCGCCCTCATCCGCAAGCTCGTCGCCGTCCGCGCGCCCGGCGACCTCGGCACGCCCATCCTCGAACAGATCCTCGTCACCCGGCTCATGCCCCGGATGGACGAGATCCTCGAGCTGCGCCGCACCGAACTGCGCGCCGGCCGCGACCGGCTCGAAGCGCTCATCGCCGACGCGTTCCCCGACTGGCACGTGCCGCGCATCGACGGCGGCATCGCGACCTGGATCGGCATCGGCGCCCCCGTGAGCTCGCAGCTCGCGCTCGCCGCCCGTTCGCAGGGGCTGCTCATCGCGGCCGGGCCGCGATTCGGCATCGACGGTGCGTTCGAACGCTTCCTGCGCCTGCCGATCTGCCAGACGATCCCCGAGACCGAGGCGGCCGTGCAGGCGCTGCGGGTCGCGTGGGAGTCGATGGCCGGGATGCCGGTGGTCGACGCCGGCCTGCTGCCGGCGGTCGTGTAGCCCAGGGCTTCGGGCGCCGCCTCGATGGCGCGCGAGTGCGGGGCGGGGGGGGGCCCCGGTGGGCCGCCCCCCCCCCCCCCCGCCGGGGGGGTGGGGGGGCCCCCCCCGCCCCCCCCGGGGGGGGATTTTAAAAAAAACCAGCCCCCCAA
>NZ_JBHVUA010000004.1:0-5198 GCF_042884375.1 Agromyces sp. NPDC058136
GGAATCCCACCGGACCAAAAGGACCAGTTGGGGTTCAATAAATTGGCATTGAACATAGTGCACGCTGTTGAGTTCTCAAGGAACGGACGCACCCGCTTCACGACCAGTAATCAGGTCGATCTTCCGGGGCTTGTTCGTTGTATCCATTCGGTCATCCCGGGGGACGCATCCGAATGCTTCACACCCCGTGAAAATCCGAGGTGTGGAACCGTGCCGCTTGAGGGCGAGTTGCGGGGCTCTCGGCCTTCCGCTCTCTGCTCCTGTGGGGCAACAGATGAATACTTTACGGAGCCGGAGCCACCCGCGCAACTCGATGCTGCATCCCGGGCGTGTCGCCCGGATTTCCGCGGTTTCCGCGTTCGGCCGGTCCCCCACCACCGGGCGCCGCCGGGAAACAGCACGGCCCCGCATCGCGAATGCGATGCGGGGCTGTCGCGCCGAGCCGGAGCCGGGTCACTCCACGAAGATGCCGGCGAGCGTCTTCTTGCCGCGACGGAGCACGGCCATGCCGCCGGCCTCGACGAAGCCGTCGAGCGTTGCGGCGACATCGTCGACCTTGCGGTTGTTGATCGAGACACCGCCCTGGGTGATCGCACGGCGACCCTCGCTCAGGCTCGAGACGAGCTTCGTGTCGGCGAGGAGCTGTGCGACGAGCGCGTCGGGCGAGGTCGTCGTGTTCGGCAGCTCGCGGAGCGCCGACTCGAACACCTCGTCGTCGAGCTCGGTGATCTCACCCTGCCCGAAGAGCGCCTGCGATGCGGCGATAACTGCCGCCGTGGCGTCCGCGCCGTGGACCATCGTGGTGACCTCGCTCGCGAGGACCCGCTGGGCCTCGCGACGGAAGGGCTCGCTCTCGACGAGCGCCTCGAGCTCCTCGATGCGCTCGCGCCCGAGGAACGTGAAGACCTTGAGGCGCGTCACGACGTCGGCGTCGTCGGTGTTGAGCCAGAACTGGTAGAAGCGGTACGGGCTGCACATCGCGGGGTCGAGCCAGACGGCGTTGCCCTCGCTCTTGCCGAACTTGGTGCCGTCGGCGTTCGTGATGAGGGGCGTGCCGATCGCGTGCACGCTGCCGCCCTCGACGCGGTGGATGAGGTCGGTGCCGCTCGTGAGGTTGCCCCACTGGTCGCTGCCGCCGGTCTGCAGCACGCAGCCGTACTGACGGAAGAGCTCGAGGTAGTCGAAGCCCTGCAGGATCTGGTAGCTGAACTCGGTGTAGCTGATGCCGGCGTCGGAGTTGAGTCGCGAGGCGACCGCGTCCTTCTTCAGCATCGTGCCGACCCGGTAGTGCTTGCCGATCTCGCGGAGGAAGTCGATCGCGCTGAGCCCGGCCGTCCAGTCGAGGTTGTTGACGAGGCGCACCGCGTTGTCGCCCTCCTGCGAGAGGAAGCGCGTCACCTGCCCCTGGAGGTAGCCGACCCACTCGGAGACGGTCTCCTTCGTGTTGAGGGTGCGCTCGGCCGTGGGCCGGGGGTCGCCGATGAGGCCGGTCGAGCCGCCGACGAGGCCGAGCGGCTTGTGTCCGGCGAGCTGCAGGCGGCGCATCGTGAGCAGCTGCACGAGGTTGCCCAGGTGCAGGCTCGGCGCCGTCGGGTCGAAGCCGCAGTAATACGTGATCGGCTCGCCCGCGAGAAGCTCTTTGAGCGCGGCCTGGTCGGTCGACACATGCACGAGGCCGCGCCAGACGAGCTCCTCCCAGACGTCGTCGAATGAGGCGTCGTTCTGCTGGGTGGAGAGGATCACTGGGTCTGACACCCCGCCAGATTATCAGCGGGGCGGGAGATGAACGTTCCATCCCTCAGTGCGATCGGTTTAATGCTGTATGCTTATCTTCAGATCGATAAAGCCTGCAGGGTGAAGGAGTGGTCATGATCGTCATCACCGCCGACCAGGTCGCGAGCCGAACGCGCGCCGACCTCGCCGGCGCCGAACGAGACCGGCTCCAGCGCGAGCACGGCGAACGACTCCGCCTGCCCGTCGCCCGCAACGCCGGCGACGAGATCCAACTGCTCACGAGCGACGCCCGCACCGCCGTCGACGTCGTGCTCGAACTCACCCGCGACGGCGAATGGAGCGTCGGCATCGGCTGCGGCACCGTGCGCGAACCGCTGCCCGACGACATCCGGGAGGCGAGCGGCGACGCCTTCTTCGCGGCGCGCGACGCCGTCGAACGGGCCAAGAAGAGCACCCCGCGCCTCGCGATCGAAGCGCCCGGCGCGGCCCCCGAAGACGACGCCCATCTCGAGGCGCTCTTCAAGCTCGCCCTCGTCCTCCGCGAACGCCGCTCCGACCAGGGGTGGGAGGTCTACGACCGCATCGTCGGCGGTGCGCTCCAATCCGACATCGCCGGCGAACTCGGCGTGAGCGCGCCGGCCATCAGCTCACGCATGAAGTCGGCGAACATCCGCGCCGAGCTCGACGCGGTGCCCGCGCTCGCTAGGCTGCTTGAGAATCTGGATGCCTCGACGGGAGCCCGCCGCCCATGAATCTGTTCGTCATCGCCGACGCGATCACCTGGTCGGCCCTGCTGCTCTCGCTCATCGCGGCAGCGGTGCTCTCCATCCTCGCCGCCAGACAGCCGCGACGCGGTTTCGTCTGGTTCGCCACCGGCAGCCTGGGCATCGCCATGCTCGCCGCCGCGACGACGCACGGCGAGGCGCCGATCGGCCTCGCCCCGCTCGTCGTCGTGCTCGGGCTCGCGACCGCAGTGTTCGGCGGCAGCGCGGCCGCCGGCACCGCACTCGACCTCGCCATGGGCAGCGCCGTCTCCCCCGGTCTCCACGGCGGCATCATCGTCACCGATCGACGTGTCGACGCCGACGCCGCCGCCGGCGCCCGCCCCGTCGAACGACGACGCGAAGTACTGCGGGGCGGTCTCACCATCGGCGTGCTCGAACGCATCGCATCGGCCGGGGCGATCATCGCCGGATTCCCCGAGGCGCTCGCCATCGTCGTGGCCATCAAGGGCGTCGGCCGATTCACCGAGCTCGAGGCGCCAGAGGCACGCGAGCGGTTCATCATCGGCACCTTCGCGAGCCTCATCTGGGCGTGCGCCGCGGCGCTCGTCGTGCACCTCGCGATCCGCTGACCGCGACGGCGTCGACAGCAACGGCAGCGGCGACCGCCGCCGCCTCGGCCGGGGTGCGCCGGCGCTACTCGGCCGCGAGCTTGTGCCGGCGGTACGGCGAGACGCCCTCGTCGCCGGGCGACCAGAACCGCCACGGGTAGGCCGCTCCCCCGCCGTCGCCGCTCACTCCGGTGCGCGGCCCGCTCGCGAAGTGCGACGGCGACGCGGCGACCTGCAGCTCGAACGGCACGGCGAGCAGGTCGGCCCCGTCGGCATCGAGCGGCACGCCGAGCGCGCGCGACAGTCGGGCGGGACCGCGCGCGAGGTCGCGGTCGACGACACCCGGGCGACGGGCTCGCGCGAGTTCGACGCCATGCACCACCGTCGCCCCGCGAAGCAGCACCGCCGAAGCGTGCCCGACCGGACCGGCGACCACGTTGAGGCACACGTGCATGCCGTAGCTGAAGTACGCGTACAGGTGGCCGGGCTCGGCGAACATCACCGAGTTCCGCGGTGTCCGTCCGCGGAACGCGTGCGAGCCGGGGTCCTCACCGACGCCGCGGTACGCCTCGACCTCGGAGATCCGGATCGCCACCTCCCCGTCGGGCGCGGCGTAGCCGAGCACGGCACCGAGCAGGAGCGGCGCGAGGTGCACCGCATCCTGCTCGAAGAACGCCCGATCAGGCGTCAGAAGCCGTGCCGAGGGTGCCGTCAGACGGCCCCCTCGGGGAGGCCTGCGACGAGGTGACGGACGCGGTCGGCGAGCCGGGCGAACTGCTCGTCGACACGCACCGGGGCGGTGCCGCCGATGCCGTCGCGGCTCGCGACCGAACCCTCGATCGTCAGCACCCCCCGCACCTCGGGCGTGAGGTGCGGCGAGATCGCCGCGAGCGCGGCGTCGTCGACGGCGTCGAGCTCGAGCGAGTGCTCCTCCGCGTAGCGCACCAGCGCACCCGTGATCTCGTGCGCGTCGCGGAACGGCACATGCCGCTTCACCAGCCACTCGGCGACATCCGTCGCGAGCGAGAAGCCGGCGGGCGCGAGCTCCGCCATCCGATCGGTGTGGAAGGTGAGCGTCGCGACCATCCCCGTGAACGCCGGCAGCAGCACCTCGAGCGTCTCGACCGAGTCGAAGACGGGCTCCTTGTCCTCCTGCAGGTCGCGGTTGTACGCGAGCGGCAGCGCCTTGAGCGTCGCGAGCAGGCCCGCGAGGTTGCCGATGAGCCGGCCCGACTTGCCGCGCGCGAGCTCGGCGATGTCGGGATTCTTCTTCTGCGGCATGATCGACGAGCCCGTCGAGTAGCCGTCATGCAGGGTGACGAAGCCGAACTCGCGCGTGTTCCAGAGGATGATCTCCTCCGAGATGCGCGAGAGGTCGATGCCGATCATCGTCGTCACGAACGCGAACTCGGCGACGACGTCGCGGCTCGCGGTGCCGTCGATCGAGTTCTCGGCGGGTGCGCTGAGCCCGAGGTCGCGGGCGACCGAGGCTGCGTCGAGGCCGAGGGTCGAACCCGCGAGCGCTCCCCCGCCGTACGGCGAGACGTCGGCGCGCTTCGTCCAGTCGACGAGCCGCTCGAGGTTGCGGCTGAGCGACCAGGCGTGCGCGAGCAGGTGGTGCGCGAGGAGCACGGGCTGGGCGTGCTGCAGGTGCGTGCGACCCGGCATGATCGCCGTACGGTGCGCGTCGGCCTGCGCCGCGAGCGCATCGATGAGGTGCACCAGCTGCTGCCCGATGACCGCTGCATGGTCTTTCAGGTAGAGCCGCACGAGGGTCGCGATCTGGTCGTTGCGGCTGCGCCCGGCGCGCAGCTTGCCGCCGAGCTCGGCGCCGACGATGCCGATGAGCGCCGCCTCGAGGGCGCCGTGCACGTCCTCATCGGTCTCGGCCGCGACGATCTCGCCCGAGAGCACCCGCGCCTCGAGGGTGTCGAGGCCCGCGAGCATCGTCGCCAGCTCGTCGGCGCCGAGGTAGCCCGCGGCGGCGAGCGCGCGGGCGTGCGCGCGGGAGCCGGCGAGGTCGTAGCTCGCGAGCTGCCAGTCGAAGTGCGTCGACTTCGAGAGGCGAGCCAGTTCGGGCGACGGCCCGCTCGCGAAGCGGGCGCCCCAGAGCGACCCCTCATTGGTGCCG
>NZ_JBHVUA010000004.1:5297-434374 GCF_042884375.1 Agromyces sp. NPDC058136
CTGCTCGGCCATCATGCGTCCTTCCGGTTCAGCGGGTGAGCGAGAGGTGCCGACGGATTGGTGCCGTGCTCGGCCATCATGCGTCCTTCCGGTTCAGCGGGTGAGCGAGAGGTGCCGACGGATTGGTGCCGTGCTCGGCCATCATGCGTCCTTCCGGTTCAAGAGCCAGGTGAGCAGCGCCTTCTGCGCGTGCAGGCGGTTCTCCGCCTCGTCCCAGACGAGCGACTGCGGGCCGTCGATGACCGCGGCGTCGACCTCGACGCCGCGATAGGCGGGCAGGCAGTGCAAGAAGACCGCGTCGTCGGATGCCTCCGCCATGAGCGACTCCGTGACCCGGTAGTCGCCGAAGGTGGCGAGGCGCTCGGCCTTCTCGGCCTCCTGGCCCATCGACACCCAGGTGTCGGTGACGATCACGTCCGCTCCACGGGCCGCTTCGACGGCGTCGCTCGTGACGAGCACCGAGCCGCCCGTGGTCGCGGCGATGCGCTCGGCGTCGGCGAGGAGGTCGGGGCGCGGCAGGTAACCCTCGGGTGCCGCGATGCGCACGTGCATGCCCGCGGTCGCACCGCCGAGGAGGTACGAGTGCGCCATGTTGTTCGCCCCGTCGCCGAAGTACGACATGGTGAGCCCGGCGAGCTCGCCCTTCTGCTCGCGCACTGTCTGCAGGTCGGCGAGGATCTGGCACGGGTGGAAGTCGTCGGAGAGCGCGTTGACGACGGGCACCGTCGTGCCGGCCGCCATCTCCTCGAGACCCGACTGGGCGTAGGTGCGCCACACGATGGCGGCGACCATCCGCTCGAGCACGCGGGCGGTGTCGGAAACCGACTCCTTGCCGCCGAGCTGGCTCTCGTTCGAGGCGATGACGAGCGGCACGCCCCCGAGGTCGGCGATGCCGACCGAGAACGAGACGCGAGTGCGGGTGGAGGTCTTGTCGAAGATGACGGCGACGGTCTGCGGGCCCTCGAGCGGGCGCTCGGCGTAGCGGTCGGCCTTGAGCCGGGCGGCGAGGTCGAGCACCTCGGCCTGTTCGCCGGGGCTCAGGTCGTCGTCGCGGAGGAAGTGGCGGGTCATGGGATCCGTTTCGTGTCGGTGAGGATCAGTTCGGTGAGGATCGGAGGATCGGCTCGGAGGAGGTCAGGAGACGGCGGCGAGCGCCCGCGTGAAGCGTGCGACGAACTCGTCGATCTCGGCGTCGCCGATGATGAGGGGCGGCGCCATGCGGATCGTGGCGTCGTTGGCGGCGTTCACGATGAGGCCGGCCTCCATCGCCGCGGCGACGAGCTGCCCCGCGACGGGTCGCTCGAGGCCGATGCCGATGAGGAGCCCGCGGCCGCGCACCCCCGCGATGAGCGGGGAGTCGAGCCCGAGGATGCGCTCGCGCAGCTGCGCGCCGCGCAACGCCGCGTTCTCGACGAGCCCGGCCTGCTCGATCTCGCCGAGCACGGCGTTCGCCACCGCGGTCGCCAGCGGGTTGCCGCCGAACGTCGAACCGTGCTGGCCCTTCGTGTAGAGCGAGGAGGCCCGGCCGAAGGTCACGAGACCGCCGATGGGGAACCCGCCGCCGATGCCCTTGGCGACCGTGATCGCGTCGGGCGTGATACCCGCGTGCTGGAACCCGAACCACGTTCCGGTGCGGCCGGCGCCCGTCTGGATCTCGTCGACGATGAGCAGCGCCCCGTGCCGATGCGTCAGTTCGCGTGCGGCCGCGAGGAACCCCTCGGGCAGCTCGACGACGCCCGCCTCACCCTGGATGGGTTCGACGATGAGCGCCGCCACCGCGTCGTCGATCGATGCCTCGAGCGCGTCGATCGTCGCCGGGATGTGCTCGACCCCGCCGGGCAGCGGCTCGAAGGGATCGCGCATGTGCGGCTTGCCGGTGAGGGCGAGCGAACCCATCGTGCGGCCGTGGAAGCCGTCGACGAGCGCGAGCACCCGGGTGCGCGCGCCGCCCGAGTTGTTGAGCCGCGCGAGCTTGAACGCGGCCTCGTTCGCCTCGGCGCCCGAGTTGCCGAACCAGGCACGGCCCTCGTCGCCCGCGCCGGCCAGGCGCGTGATGCGCTCGGCGAGTTCGAGCGCCGGCTCCGTCGTGAAGTAGTTCGACACGTGCGCGAGCGTCGCCGCCTGCCGCGACACCGCATCGACGAACACGGGATGCGCATGGCCGAGCGCGTTCACCGCGATGCCGGCGAGGAAGTCGAGGTACGGCGTGCCCGCGTCATCCCACACCCACACGCCCTCGCCGCGCTCGAGCTTCGCGAGGGGCATCCCGATCGAACGCATGATGCGGCTGTCGAACCGCTGCTGCCACTCGTTCACGCGTCGCCTCCTGCGTTCGCGGGGACGACCTCGGTGCCGATGCCCGACTGGGTGAAGACCTCGAGCAGGATCGAGTGCGGGACGCGCCCGTCGATGATCGCCGCTTTCGCGACGCCGCCGGCCACGGCGTCGAGGCAGGCGCGCATCTTCGGGATCATGCCCGACTCGAGCGACGGCAGCAGCGCGAGCAGCTCGGGAACCTCGATGACCGAGACCAGCGAGTCGCGATTCGGCCAGTCGCGGTAGAGGCCCGCGACATCGGTGAGGATGACGAGTTTCGCCGCACCGAGTGCGACCGCGAGCGCCGCGGCCGCCGAGTCGGCGTTCACGTTCAGCGACTGCCCGGGCGCGTCGCCGTCGGGCGCGATCGAGGAGACGACCGGGATGCGCCCCGCGTCGAGCTGCGCCTGCACCGCCTCGGGGTCGACCGCGACGACATCGCCGACGAGCCCGAGGTCGACCTCGACACCGTCGACGACGGCACCACGGCGACGACCCGTGAACAGGCCCGCGTCCTCGCCCGAGAGCCCCGCGGCGATCGGCCCGTGCTCGTTGATGAGCGACACCAGCTCGCGGTTCACCTGCCCCGAGAGCACCATGCGCACGACGTCCATCGCCTCGGGGGTCGTCACCCGGTAGCCGCCGCGGAACTCGCTCTCGATGCCGAGCCGCTCGAGCATCGAGGAGATCTGCGGCCCGCCGCCGTGCACGACGACCGGCTTGATGCCGGCGTAGCGGAGGTACACCATGTCCTCGGCGAACGCCCGCTGGAGCTCGGGACTCACCATGGCGTTGCCGCCGAACTTCACGACGATCGTCTCGCCGTGGAAGCGCTTCAGCCACGGCAGCGACTCGATGAGCACGCCCGCCTTCTGCGCGGCGTGGTCGGCGGCGCCGGTGGCATCCGCCTCGTTCTCGACTTCGTTCTCGCTCATGCTCAACTCGCGTAGGCGCTGTTCTCGTGCACGTAGTCGTGCGTGAGATCGTTCGTCAGAATGGTCGCGGATGCCTCGCCCGCGTGCAGTTCGATGAGCACGTGCGTCGACCGCGGCGTGAGATCGACCTCGTCGCGCGGGCGGTCGGGGCGGCCTGCGTGGCAGACCCGGACGCCGTTCATCGTCACGTCGACGAGGTACGGGTCGAAGGGCGCCTGCGTCGTGCCGATCGCGGCGAGCACCCGACCCCAGTTCGGGTCGTTGCCGAAGATCGCGGCCTTGAACAGGTTGTTGCGGGCGACCGAACGACCCACCTCGACCGCGTCGTCCTCGGTGACGGCGCCGACGACCTCGATCGCGATGTCGTGGCTCGCCCCCTCGGCGTCGGCCTGCAGCTGCGCCGCGAGGTCGAGGCAGGCGGCCGTGAGCGCCTCGGTGAATGCGGCCTGATCGGGCGCGAAGCCCGAGGCGCCGCTCGCGAGCAGCGTCACCTGGTCGTTCGTCGACATGCAGCCGTCGGAGTCGAGTCGGTCGAAGCTCACCCGCGTCGCCTGCCGCAGGGCCGCGTCGAGGGCGGATGCCTCGAGCTCGGCGTCGGTCGTGAGCACGACGAGCATCGTGGCGAGGCCCGGAGCGAGCATGCCCGCACCCTTCGCCATGCCGCCGATCCGCCAGCCGGCGCCCTCAACGACGACGGTCTTCGGCTTCGTGTCGGTCGTCATGATCGCGCGGGCCGCATCGGAACCTGCCTGCGCGTCGTCCGCGAGCCGGTTCGCGGCGCTCAGCACGCCCTCCTCCAGCACCTCGCCGTCGAGCTGGTCGCCGATGAGGCCCGTCGAGCAGACGAGCACGTCGCCCGCCGACACCCCGAGCGCCGAGGCCGCCGCCTCCGCGGTGCGGTGCGTGACCTGGAAGCCCTCGGGCCCGGTGAAGCAGTTCGCCCCGCCCGAGTTCAGCACGATCGCCGAGACGATGCCGTCCTTGGCGACCTCTTTCGACCAGATGATCGGGTTCGCCTGCGCACGGTTCGAGGTGAACACCACCGCCGCCTGCTGCGAGGGGCCGCGGTTCACGACGACCGCGAGGTCGAGGGCGCCGCTGCGCTTGATGCCGGCGGCGATGCCCGCCGCTTCGAATCCGGCGGGGGCGGTGACGGTCACGGGGCGACTCCGTTCACGGGAAGGCCGGTCGACTCGGTGAGCCCGAGCGCGAGGTTCGCCGACTGGATGGCGGCACCCGCGGTGCCCTTGACGAGGTTGTCGACCGCGGTGACGACGACGACGCGACCCGCGCGCTCGTCGACCGCGAGGCCCATGAGCGCGGTGTTCGCACCGAGCACGTCGGCCGTGCGCGGGAACTGCCCCTCGGGCAGCAGCTGCACGAAGCGCTCCCCCGCGTAGGCGTCCTCCCATGCGGCGCGAACGTCGGCGGCGGAGGTGCCGGGCATGATGCGCGCCGTCGAGGTCGCGAGGATCCCCCGCGACATCGGCACGATCACCGGCGTGAACGAGATGGTCGGGTTCGCGGCGCCCGCCCAGCGGAGCGCCTGCTGGATCTCGGGGATGTGACGGTGCACGCCGCCCACCGAGTACGGGTTCGCGGAGCCGAGGATCTCGGAGCCGAGCAGGTGCGCCTTGAGGCTCTTGCCCGCGCCCGACGGTCCGACGGCGAGCACCGACACGAGATCGCCGTCCTCGATGACCCCCGCCCGGATACCCGGTGCGAGCGAGAGCGCGACCGTCGAGGCGTTGCACCCGGGGGCCGCGATGCGACGCGACTTCGTCAGGCGGTCGCGCTGCGTGCCGCTGAGCCGCGGCAGCTCGGGCACGCCGTACGCCCACGCCGGGTGGAAGTCGCCGCCGTAGAAGGCGGCCCAGTCGGCCTTGCTCTCGAGCCGGTGATCGGCACCGCAGTCGATGACGAGGGTGTCGGGCGAGAGCTCGGCCGCGATCGCGCCCGAGGCGCCGTGCGGCAGGGCGAGGAAGACGACATCGTGGCCCGCGAGGGTCTCGGCGCTCGTCTCTTGAAGGGTGAGATGCGTGTAGGTGCGCAAGTGCGGCTGCACCGCGACGAGCGGCTGGCCGGCGTTCGAGTGCGCCGTCACGGTGCGCACCTCGAGCTCGGGATGATCGGCGAGCAACCGCAGGATCTCTCCTCCGGCATAGCCGGACGCGCCGGAAACGGCGACGGAGTACGTCATGGAATCCACCTTAGGGTCTGTCTGGTCGGGGCGATGTTCCGGCGACGCCCCGCGACAGGCCGCTACGCCTGCGAAGGGGTCGCCGAGATTCGGCGGCCGCCACGGCGTCGGCTGCGCACGACCGAGACACGCGAGACGCGTGCGGCGGCGACGAACCGGGTGATGGACATGGCTCGACCCTATCCGCGGGGAGAGTCGAGGTGCAAACCGAGCGCACCCGGTGCGTCGGAATGCGACGACGGCGCCGCGCGGATGCGCGGCGCCGTCGTCGGCGGTCGTCTCGATCGGGTCGCAGTGGGGCGACGCGCTCAGTCGCGGATCGCCGCGCCCGTGCGCTCGCCCGCGAGGGCGGCGCCCGCGAGCTTCGCCTCGCTCGCCTCGGCCGCCGTCAGCGTGCGGTCGGCCGCGCGGAAGCGCAGCGCGAACGTGAGGCTCTTGGCCCCCTCGGGCACGCCCTGGCCGCGGTAGTCGTCGACGAGTCCGACGTGTTCGAGCAGCTCGCCGGCCCCCCCGCGCACCGCCGCCGCGACCTCGGCCGCCGGGACACCGGCGTCGACGAGGAGCGACAGGTCCTGCGTGGCCGCCGGGAACGTGCCGATCGTGTGCGCCTCGACCGCAGGGTCGGCCGCCGCGATGACGGCGTCGAGGTCGAGCTCGGCGACCGCGACGACGCGCGGCAGGTCGAGCTCCTCGGCGAGCGCCGGCAGCAGTTCGCCGGCGAAGCCGACGACGCGGCCGCCGACCCGCAGTTCGGCGGTACGGCCGGGGTGCATCGCCTGGTGCGAGCCCTGCACGATCTCGAGCTCGGCGCCCGTCGCGAGGGCGACCCGGCGAGCCGCGTCGAGCGCGTCGACGAGGCCGTACGCCTCGGCCTGCTGACCGGGCTGCTTCGCGATGCGCTCGCCCACGAGCAGCACGCCGAGGTGGCGCGGCTGCGGCGGGATGCCGGCGTCGAGCGCCGCGAGCGTCTCGTCGCTCGGCTTCGCGGAGCCCGCGGGCAGCTCGGCCGAACCGTACGCACGGCCCAGCTCGGGCAGGAAGACGAGCCCGAGCTCGAACAGGTCGACGTCGACGAGCCCCCGCGAACGGTTGCGCTTCGCCGCGGCGATGAGGCCGGGCAACAGCGAACGGCGCAGGTACGGCGTCGACTGGTCGAGGGCGTTCGCGAGGCGAACGGATGCCACGGGCGCGCCGTCGGCGCTGCCGAAGAGCGCGTTCTCCTGCTCGGTCGCGAACGGGAACGACAGCACCTCGGTCGAACCGGCACCGGCGAGCACATCGGCCGTCTGGCGACGGAGCCGCTGCGAACGGGTGAGCCCGCGCCCAGGAGGGGCCACGGGAAGCACCGACGGGATGCGGTGGTAGCCGACGAGACGGGCGACCTCTTCGGCCAACTCTTCACGGCCGGTGAGGTCGGGACGCCACGCGGGCGGCACGACCGAGAAGCCGCCCTCGACCCGGGTCAGCGCGCCGCCGATCTCGGCGAGCGCGTCGTGCACCTCGTCGTTCGAGTACTCGACGCCGATGAGCTGCGACACGAAGCCGTCGGGAAGCACGATCGCGGCACGATCGGGCGTCGTCTGGATGAGCGAACCGCCGGCGTCCGCCGCGCCGCCCGCCAGGTCGACCATGAGCTGGGCGACGCGCGCGACGGCGACCGCACCGATGGTCGGGTCGATGCCGCGCTCGTAGCGCTTCGCCGCCTCGCTCGGCAGCTTGTGACGGCGGGCCGTGCGCGCAATGGACACCGGGTCCCAGTGCGCGGCCTCGATGAGCACGTTCTGCGTCGCGTCGCCCATCTCGGTCTCGGCGCCGCCCATGACGCCCGCGAGCCCGATCGGCCCGCGGTCGTCGGTGACGACGATGTCTTCGGCGTGGAGCGTGCGCTCCTTGCCGTCGAGCGTCGTGAAGCGCTCGCCCTGCTCGGCACGGCGCACGACGATGCCGCCGCGGAGCGTGTCGAGGTCGTAGCCGTGGATCGGCTGTCCGAGCTCGAGCATGACGTAGTTCGTGATGTCGACGAGCACCGAGATCGACCGGATCCCGGCGAGCTTCAGCCGCGCGATCATCCACGCGGGCGTCGGCTTCGACGCGTCGACGCCGCGCACGATGCGGGTCGCGAACGCGTTCGACGCGAGCTTGCCGCGCAGCGGCGCCCGGTCGTCGATCACGACCGGGAAGCCCTCCGCCGTGGCATCCGTCGCGGGCGTCGCCTCGACCGGGTCGCGGAAGACCGCCCCGGTGGCGTGCGCGTACTCGCGCGCCACACCGCGGATCGAGAACGCGTACCCGCGGTCGGGCGTGACGTTGATCTCGATCGCGGCGTCGTCGAGGCCGAGGAGCGTGATCGCGTCGCTGCCGACGGGCGCGTCGAGCCCGAGCGTCGACAGGCGCAGGATGCCGTCGTGCTCGTCGCCGAGGCCGAGCTCGCGCGCCGAGGCGATCATGCCGTCGGACACGTGTCCGTACGTCTTGCGCGCGGCGATCGGGAACGGCCCGGGCAGCACCGCACCCGGAAGCGTCACCACGACCTTGTCGCCGACGAAGAAGTTGCGGGCGCCGCAGACGACGCCGTGCACGGCGTCGCCGCCGTCGGCCGCCTGCTCGCCGTCGGGGGCGACGCGAACCTGGCACCAGCGGATCGTCTTGCCGTTCGACTGCGGCTCCTCGACGAACTCGAGGACCTCGCCGACGACGATCGGGCCCTGCAGCTCGAACGTGTGCACGTCTTCCTCTTCGAGGCCGACCTTGACGAGGGCGGCGTGCACGTCTTCGGGCGTCGTGCCCGGCACAAGCTCGACGTACTCGGCGAGCCAACTCAGGGGTACTCGCATGGATCAGACCACCATTCCGAACTGCTGGGAGAAACGAACGTCCCCCTCGACCATCTCGCGCATGTCCTGCACGTCGTTGCGGAGCATGAGGCCGCGCTCGACCCCCATGCCGAAGGCGAAGCCCGTGTACACCTCGGGGTCGATGCCCGCCGCACGCAGCACGTTCGGGTGCATCATGCCGCAACCGCCCCACTCGATCCAGCGGGCGCCGCCCTTGAAGGTCGGGTGCCAGAAGTCGAGCTCGGCGCTCGGCTCAGTGAACGGGAAGAAGCTCGGGCGCAGGCGGATCTTCGCCTCGTCGCCGAAGATCGCCTTCACGAAGTGGTCGAGCGTGCCCTTGAGGTGGGCCATCGTGAGGCCCTTGTCGACGGCGACGCCCTCGAACTGCATGAAGACGGGCAGGTGGGTCGCGTCGAACTCGTCGGTGCGGTACACGCGGCCCGGCGCGAGCACGTAGAGCGGCAGCTCGCGGTCGAGCATCGAACGCACCTGCACGGGGCTCGTGTGCGTGCGCATCACGAGGTGCGCCTCGGGCGGGTCGACGAAGAAGGTGTCCTGCATGGCGCGCGCCGGGTGGTCGGCGTCGAAGTTCAGCGCGTCGAAGTTGAACCACTCGCTCTCGACCTCGGGGCCTTCGGCGATCTCCCAGCCCATGCCGGTGAAGACGTCGCACACGCGGTCCTGCAGCAGCGCGAGCGGATGCCTCGCACCCGAGGTGATCCGCGAGGGCAGCGCCGTGACGTCGACGGTCTCGGCGGCGAGCTGCGCGGCCGCCTCGGCCTCGACGATCTCGGCCTCGCGAGCGGCGAACGCCTGGTTCACGCGGCCGCGCGCACCGCCGACGAGCTTGCCGAGTGCGGCCTTCTGCTCGTTCGGCACGTTGCGGAGTTCGGCGTTCAGGAGCGCGAGCGCCGACTTCTCGCCGGTGTGCTCGCTGCGAACGGTCTTGAGGGCGGCGGAGTCGTCGGCCGACGCGATCGCCGCAAGGGCTGCATCGACCGCGGACGCGACCGCGGATTCGGTGATTTCGAGGGGCTCGGACACGAAGACCGAGTCTAGTCGTGATGACTATCGCGGCGTGTTGTCCTCCGACTGCCGCGCAGCAGCTGATGCCTGCGCCATGAGCATCGCCTGGCCCGGGTTCTCAGGGTCGAGCTTCTTGCCGCTCGACTTCGAGGCCGTGCGCCGCGAGAGCCAGCGGGCGAACCACGACAGCGAGAGGTTCATGATGAGGTAGAGCGCCAGCGTGACGATGAACAGCGAGAACAGGTAGCGGTTGCCGTAGAAGCTCGCGAGGTTGTTGAGCGTCACCCGCATCAGCTCGACGTAGCCGACGATGTAGCCGAGCGACGTGTCTTTGAGGAGCACGACGAGCTGCGCGACGATGATCGGCAGCATCTGCCGGAACGCCTGCGGGAACTCGACGAGCATCTTCGACTGCAGCGGTCGCATGCCGAGGCTGAGACCCGCCTCGCGCTGGCCGCGCGGCAGCGCCGCGAGCCCCGCGCGCAGCGCCTCGCCGATGAGCGCCCCGTTGTAGAGCGTCAGCGCGACGACGACCGCCCAGAATGCGTCGACGCTGAACACGAGCAGGATGAACAGCATCATGAGCAGCAGGGGCATGCCGCGGAAGAACTCGAGCACGACCGCCGTCGGAACCCGGATCCATCGGGCCTCCGAACTGCGCAGCAGCGAGAACACCATGCCGAGGGCGATCGCGAACACCGACGCCGTGAGCGCCGCACGCAGGGTGCCCCAGACGCCCTCGAAGATGATGAAGCTCCACACCTCGGGATCGGCGAAGATGTTCCACCGGCTCGGGTCGAAGAAGCCCGGCAGCGTGATGCCGCCGCTCTCGCGCGGCGCCGCGAGCGTCATGACGATCCAGGTCAGGCCGGCGAGGATCACCACGCCCGTGACGATCGAGGAGATCAGGGAGAGTCGCCGGGCCCGGGGGCCGGGGGCGTCGAAGAGGACGCTCGAGCCGCTCATCGCTGCACCACCCACTTCCGTTCGAGTTGGGCGGCGATCAGGCCGAGTGGGATGGTGATGACCAGGTACAGCGTGGCCGCCGCGAGCAGGATCGCGATGACGGCGTTGCCGTTCGCGTTCGCGAGCTCGCGGGTCGCGGCGAAGAGTTCGAAGACGAAGAAGCCGCCGGCGACCGAGGTGTTCTTCGTGAGGGCGATGAAGACGTTGATGAGCGGCGGGATGGTCATGCGGAACGCCTGCGGCAGCACGATGAGGCTCACCGTCTGCCCGAAGCCGAGCCCGACGCTGCGGGCGGCCTCGGCCTGCCCGACCGGCACGCCGTTGATGCCCGAGCGCAGCGCCTCGGCGACGAACGGCGAGGTGTACACCGAGAGGCCGATCATGGCCGCCGTCACGTAGTCGAGCCTGGAGCCCAGGTACGGCAGGATGATCGCGCAGAAGAACAGGACGAGCGTGAGCGGGGTGTTGCGCACCAGCTCGGTGTAGACGGTCGCGAAGGTGCGCAGGGATGCCACGGGCGAGATGCGCATCGCGGCGATGAGCGTGCCGATCACGAGCGCCGAGACGCCGCTCACCCCGAGCAGCAGCAGGGTCATGCTGAACCCGCGCCAGTAGGTCGGCAGGTTCTCGATGACGGCGTCCATGCGCCTCCTTCAGGCTCGTGGGCCCGAGATTCCCGGGCCTGGGTCGCGGCCCGGGTGCTCGTGCACCCGGGCCGCGAACGGATCAGTAGCGGTCGACCGCGGGCGGGTCCACGTACGGCAGCACGGTTCCGGCGGTGGAGTTCCACGCCTCCTCGTAGCGCCCGTCCTCGTAGGCCTTCTCCAGCACGTCGTTGATCCACATGCGGAAGTCGGTGTCATCGAGCTTCAGGCCGATGCCGTAGGGCTCCTCGGTGAACGGCTCGCCGACGACCTTGAACTCGCCCTCGTTCTGGGCGGCGAGGCCCGCGAGGATGACGTTGTCGGTCGACACCGCGACGACCTGACCGCTGCGCAGCGGCTCGAGGCAGTTGGTGTAGGTGTCGGTCTCGATGACCTCGGCGCCGAGCTCCTTGAGGTTGGCGGCGGGGGTCGAACCGGTCACCGAGCACACGGGCTGCCCGACGAGGTCGTCTTCGTTCTTGATGTCGTCGTTGTCGGCGAGCACGAGGATCGACTGGCCGGCCATGTAGTACGGCCCGGCGAAGGAGACGACCTCTTTGCGCTTGTCGTTGATCGTGTACGTCGCGACGACGATGTCGACCTGTCCGTTCTCGATGAACGGCTCGCGGTTGGCCGAGACCGACTCGACCCACTCGATCTTGTCTTCGGCGATGCCGAGCTCGGAGGCGATGATCTTCGCGATCTCGACGTCGAAGCCCTCGGGATCGCCCGACGGACCCTTGAGGCCGAAGAGCGGCTGGTCGAACTTCGTGCCGACGGTGATGGTGCCCGCCTCGGCGAGGGCGGCCATCGTCGTGCCCGCCTCGAACGTCGGTGCCGGCTCCGCCGACTCGGAGGATGCCGTGTCGCCGCCGCCGCTCGAACAGCCGGCCAGCGCGAGCGCGGTCGCCGCGGCGGCCGCGAGGAGTGCGATGCTCTTGCGTTTCATGTCCATTGCCTCTTCTCCTGTGGTGGTCCTCGCGACTCGTGGTCGCGGAGGTCTAGTGCTCGAGGATCTTCGAGAGGAAGTCCTTCGCCCGGTCGGACTTCGGGTTGTCGAAGAACTCCGCGGGCGCCGCCTCCTCGACGATCCGGCCGTCGGCCATGAAGAGCACCCGGTCGGCCGCCTTGCGGGCGAAGCCCATCTCGTGCGTGACGACGATCATCGTCATGCCGTCCTTCGCGAGCCCGACCATGACGTCGAGCACCTCGTTGATCATCTCGGGGTCGAGCGCGCTCGTCGGCTCGTCCATCAGGATGACCTTCGGGTTCATCGCGAGCGACCGCGCGATCGCGACGCGCTGCTGCTGACCGCCCGAGAGCTGCGCCGGCATCTTCTTCGCCTGGTTCGCGACGCCGACCCGGTCGAGGAGCTCCATCGCCTTCGCCTCGGCGTCCTTGCGCGACATCCGCTTGACCCTGATGGGTGCCAGCGTGACGTTCTCGAGGACCGTCTTGTGCGCGAAGAGATTGAACGACTGGAACACCATGCCGACGTCGGCGCGCAGCTTCGCGAGCGCGGCACCCTCTTCGGGCAGCTTGACGCCGTCGATCGAGATCGATCCCGAGTCGATCGTCTCGAGGCGGTTGATCGCACGGCAGAGCGTCGACTTGCCCGAGCCCGACGGGCCGATGACGACGACGACCTCGCCGCGGTTCACGACCGTGTTGATGTCGTTGAGCACGTGCAGCTCGCCGTAGTGCTTGTCGACGTGGTCGACGACGACGAGCGGCTCGCCTCGGCGAACGCTGATGTTCGAGGTCGGAGGGGCGGGCTGGGTGGGCTCCATATCCCCAAAACTAGGGACGTTTCGCACCCGGCCGCCACTGTTCGGCCCTGCGGTTACCGATTCGTGACCAGGCGGTCGCGCTCGGCCCGGCCGCCTGCCCGCCGGCTCGTCGGTCAGCTGCGCTGCGCGAAGGCGCTCTCGTAGAGGCACACCGACGCCGCGGTGGCGAGGTTCATCGATTCGGCCTTGCCGTAGATCGGCACGATGACGACGCGGTCGACGAGCGCGAGGTGCTCGTCGAGCAGCCCCCGGGCCTCGTTGCCGAACAGCCACGCCGTGGGGTTCGCGAGCACGCCCTCGTTGCGGGCGGTCAGCAGGTCCTCGCCCTTGACGTCGGCCGCGAGCACCGTGAGGCCGGCTGCGCGGGCCCGGGTGAGCACGTCGTCGAGATCGGCGCCGACCGCGACCGGCAGGTGGAAGATCGACCCCGTCGAGGAGCGCACCACCTTGGGGTTGTACAGGTCGACGGCGCGACCCGTGAGGATCACCGCGTCGGCGCCGGCCGCATCGGCCGCGCGCACGATCGTGCCGAGGTTGCCCGGGTCGCGCACCTCCTCGAGGATCGCGATGAGCTTCGGCTCGGCGGCGAAGACGTCTTTCACAGCCGTCGGGAACTGGCGGCACACGGCCACGAAGCCCTGCGGGGTGACCGTGTCGGCCATCGCCGCGAGCACCTCTTCGGTGACGTACTCGACGTCGACCGCGGCCCGCACCGCGTTCTCGGCGATGTCGGTGTAGCGGTCGAGCGCCGTCGGCGTGGCGTAGAGCTCGACGACCAGTTCGGGCCGGAACTCGAGCGCCTCGGCGACCGCCTGCGGCCCCTCGAGCAGGAACAGGCCGCTCTCGGATCGGGCCGCCTTCTTCGCGAGCTTGGCGACGGCACGGACACGCGGCGAGCGGGGGTTCTCGAGCATGGACCCAGTCTATTCAGCGGGATGCCCCGGTCGAGACATCCTCGACATCGCGAGCCGTCGCCCCCGCACGACGTGGGCATGCGAAACGGCCCGCCACCCACAGGGGTGACGGGCCGTTCGACGAGACGTCGACGCTTACGCGGCGGTCTTCGGCGCCGAGGTGTCGGCGGGGAGGGCCTTCTTGGCCGACTCGACGAGCGCGGCGAAGGTGGCCGGCTCGTTGACCGCGAGCTCCGCGAGGATGCGGCGGTCGACCTCGATGCCCGCAAGGCCGAGGCCCTGGATCAGGCGGTTGTAGGTGAGGCCGTTCTGACGCGAGGCCGCGTTGATCCGCTGGATCCAGAGACGACGGAAGTCGCCCTTCTTCTTGCGGCGGTCGTTGTACGAGTAGACGAGGGAGTGGGTGACCTGCTCCTTCGCCTTGCGGTACAGGCGCGAACGCTGACCGCGGTAGCCCTCGGCGCGCTCGAGGATGACGCGACGCTTCTTGTGCGCATTGACTGCGCGCTTGACTCTAGCCATGACTCTGTTTCTTCCTTAACGGGTCTCGCGGCTCAGTGGCCGAGAAGCTTCTTGATGTTCTTCGCGTCGGCGGGCGAAACGACCTGGTCCTGGTTGAGGCGCATCTTGCGCTTCGAAGCCTTGACCTCGAGGTTGTGGCGCATCCCGGCCTGCTGCTTCTTGACCTTGCCGGTGCCGGTCAACTTGAAGCGCTTCTTGGACCCGGAGTGGGTCTTCTGCTTCGGCATCTCGTGTTTCTCCTTGGTTCTGCCGCCACGCGGGTGACGGACGCGGGTGTTGGCTAAGCCTCGCTCGGCTCGGCCGTCTGCTCTTCGGCGTCGCCGTCGGCATCCGCCGACGGTCGCGCCTTCGCCGCAGCACGCTGTGCATTCGCCTCGGCCTTGGCCTCGGACTTGTTCTTCAGGGGCGCGATGACCATGACCATGTTGCGGCCGTCGATCGTGGGGTTGTGCTCGACGGTGCCGAACTCCACCACGTCCTCCGCGAAGCGCTGCAGGAGGCGGACACCCATCTCGGGGCGCGACTGCTCGCGCCCGCGGAAGAGGATCATCGCCTTGACCTTGTCGCCGGCCTTCAGGAAGCCGATGGCGCGCTTCATCTTGGTCTCGTAGTCGTGCTTGTCGATCTTGAGGCGGAACCGGACCTCTTTGAGGATGGTGTTCGCCTGGTTGCGCCGGGCCTCTTTCGCCTTCTGCGCAGCCTCGTACTTGTACTTGCCGTAGTCCATGATCTTGGCGACCGGCGGCTTCGAGTTCGGTGCGACCTCGACGAGGTCGAGGTCGGCCTCCTGCGCGAGCCGCAGGGCCACCTCGATCTTCACGACGCCGACCTGCTCTCCGCCGGGGCCCACGAGGCGGACCTCGGGAACGCGGATGCGGTCATTGGTACGGGGATCGCTGATGCGTGTACTCCTCTACTCAAGCTTTCTGTGCGCCGAAGGAGGAGATTTCACGTATGTGGCGCGGAATCTCACCGCGGCTCATACGGCACCCTGTCTACTTCTCCGCTGCGGTTCTGGAAGAACCACGGCGAGGAAGCGGAGTGCAATCGACCCGGTAACCTTGATGAAGCGGTATGCGCGGGTGGGAGAATCTCCACTTTCGTACCGGGGAGAAGCCCCGGAGCCCGAAGTAGTCTAGCAGAGGAAGTCCGTGTCACATAGTTCGCCCGCCAACCCGGGTCACGACGAGTCCACCCACCGCTACGAGGAGGCCGTCAACGAGTCCGTCGACGGCGCCCTGCGCGACATCGCCGAGGTGCCCGCCGTCGAGATCATCACGACCGCCGCCGTGCACCTCATGAGCGCCGCCGCCGTGAAGCTCGGACTCGCCGACAACCCCGAGGAGCAGCTCGACCTCGACGAGGCGCGCAAGCTCATCAACGCCCTCGCCGGCCTCATCACGGCGGGCGCCCCCGAGATCAGCGACATGCACGCCCGCTCGCTCCGCGACGGCCTCCGCTCGCTGCAGCTCGCGTTCCGCGAAGCCTCGACCATCCCCGACCCGATCGGGCAGGGCCCGGGCGAGAAGTGGACCGGGCCGGTCAGCTGACCCCGCCCGCACGGGCCCGAACTGCGGCGCTCACCGCCACGCGGCTCAACGCTGGCAGTTCGGGCACCAGCTGGTGACGCGCGCCTGCGGGTCGTCGCCCGCGCGCACGTCGCGGCCGAAGAGTCCCCCCGCGATCGTCGTCCGGCAGCGCAGGCACGGCTGCCCGGTGCGCCCGTAGACCCAGAGCCGGCGCCCGCGCCGGTCGACGCCCGTGGTCACCCGGGCGGGCCGGTCGCGGTTCGCGACGAGGAGCCGGCGCGCGAGCGCCACCATCGCCGAGAGGTCGTGCACCTCGCCGACCGGGCGATCAGGGCGGATGCCCCGGAGGAAGCACAGTTCGTTGACGTACACGTTGCCGAGGCCCGCGAGATTGCGCTGATCGAGGAGCGCGACCGCGATCGGGGTGTCGGGCGCCGCAGCGAGCCTCGCCACGGCCTCGTCGAGCTCCGCCGGCCCCCAGCCGGGGTCGAGCAGGTCGGGGCCCAGGTATGCGAGCGCGGCCTCGTCGGCGGCGCGCGGCAGCACCTCGACGAGCCCCAGCTCGAAGCCGACGGCGACCGAACGCCCGGTCTCGAGCACGACCCGCGCGAGCCGGGCCGGCTTCGGCCAGCGCTCCCCCGGGGCCAGGACCCGCCACTCCCCCTCCATCTTCAGGTGCGAATGCACGGTGTGGGCCGGCGTGCGGATCAGCAGGTGCTTGCCGCGCGCGAGCACCTCGTCGACGCGCTCGCCCGACAGGTCGACCGTCGCGAAGGCGGGCACGCGGAAGTCGGTGCGGGTGAGCACCTCGCCCACGAGCGCCGCCCGCAGGCGCGCCGCCGCCTGGAAGACCGAGTCACCTTCGGGCATCGAGCCGCAGCCCCCTCGGCGTCTCGCTGAAGCCCGCCGCGCCGAGGGCCCGACCGAACGGCGTGCCGAGCACGAAGGCGCCGTTCACCGACTCGACGGCGATCCGCCGGATGCGGCCGCTCGTCACCGTCTCGGCGATCGCCTGCGCGGCGAGCCCGAGCCGGGTCTCGTCGTCGTCGTAGACGAGCACCGTCTTGCCGCCGCGTTCGACATAGGCGACGAGCTCGCCCTGCACGAGCACGACCATCGCGCCCGCCTTGCGGGCTGCCCGGTGCGAGCTCTCGCCCGGCGGATCGGGCCACGGGAGGGCTGCGCCGTACGCGTTGGCCGGGTCGGTCGCGGCGAGGATGATCGCAGCTGCGGGAACGGCGGGGCGGCCGGACGCGGCGGGGCGCTGGGGCGCTGGCTCGCCCTCGAAACCGGATGCCTCCTGCTCGACGAACGACCGCAGCCGGTCGACGGCCCCGGGGGCGGCGAACTGCGCTGCGCCCAGGCGTTCGACGAAGTAGCCGCGCCGCGCACGGCCCGACTCCTCGAAGCCGCGCAACGTCTTGTAGACGAGGGCGAAGCCGCCGAGCACTCCCTCGGCGACGACGGCGCCGCGCGTGACGACGCCGTATCGGTCGAGCAGGGTCTCACCGAGCGCGTGCCCGCGGCGGGTGGCGTCGCTCTCCGCCACGGGAAGCAGCGACCAGCGGCCGGCGACCGAAGGCGGTCCGGTGCGGCTCGGCATCGCACTGCGAGGCATCGTGCGACCGCGCAGCGCCCTCGCCCGCGGCATCGCGCGCTGGGTCTTGTGCGCACTGCGACCGCTGCCGACCAGCGCGCGCAGCGGAGCGGCGGTGTCGTTGGTCACGAGTCCCGACCACACGAGCGACCAGATCGCGTCGACGAGCGCCGCATCGTCGAGCGGCGCCTCGAGCGAGCCCGCCGCGCCGACCGCGTCGGCGAGCTGACGGAAGAAGAACGCCCCGCCCGAGCCGAGCGCGAGCACGACCTCGCGTTCGAGGGGCGCGAGCTCGATCTCGGGCGACCACGGCAGGGTGAGCGGCGCCGAGTCGGCGAGGTGCAGGCTCACCCAGCCGTCGTCGCCGGCGAGCTCTCCCGAACCGGCCCAGAGCACCTCGCCCGCGCTCATCAGTTCGTCGAGCATGGCCGGCGAGTAGTCGGCGACGCGGGCGGGCAGGACGAGCGACTCCCACGCCGAGGCCGGCAGGTGCGCGCCCTCGAGCTGCTCGATCGCCGAGACGACCCCGTCGACCCCGCGGAGCGCCCCGCTGCGCCCCCCGCCGACGTGCTGCCACGCGGGCAGGAACCGGGCGAGGGTGCGCTGCGGCACGGGCTCGATCTCATGGCGCAGCGCCGCGAGCGACCGTCGCCTGAGCCGGCGCAGCACCTCGGCGTCGCACCACTCGGTGGACGTGCCGTGCGGGCGGAACTCGCCCTCGACGACGCGCCGCTCGTCGGCGAGCCGTCGCAGCGCGCCCCGGGCGACCGCGATGCCGATGCCGAAGCGCTCGGCGACCCCGTCGACGGTGAACGGGCCGTGCGTGCGGGCGTAGCGACTCACCAGGTCGCCGAGCGGGTCGGCGACGTGCGACTCGAACGCGGCGGCGACGCCGGGCGGCACGGGCACCCCGAGCGCGTCGCGCAGGCGGCCGACGTCTTCGACGGCGGCGAGGTGCTCGCGGCCGGCGAACCCGACGCGCACGACACGTCGGGCCTCGACGAGCTCGGCGACCGCCGCGGCCAGCGACGCGTTCGTCGCCTCGTCGACGCGCGCGCCGATCTCGTCGACGGTGAGCGGGCCGAGCCCGCGCAGCAGGTCGGCCACACCCTCGACGCCCCGCGCCCGTCGCTCGGGGTCGAGCCGTTGCAGTTCGCGTTCGACCTCGTCGATCACGCCGGGGTCGAGGAGCTCCCGGAGTTCGACGCGCCCGAGCAGTTCGCCGAGCAGCGCCTGGTCGATCGCGAGGGCCGCCGCACGGCGTTCGGCGAGCGGAGCGTCGCCCTCGTACATGAACGCCCCGACGTAGCCGAAGAGCAGGGCGCTCGCGAACGGGCTCGGCGTCTCGGTCGTCGTCTCGACGACCCTGATCTTGCGTGCGGCGATGTCGCCCGCGACGGCGAGCAGCGACGGCAGGTCGTAGACGTCTTGGAGCACCTCGCGCAGTGTCTCGAGGATGATCGGGAAGCTCGGGTACTCGCTCGCGACCTCGAGCAGCTGCGCCGCCTTCTGCCGCTGCTGCCAGAGCGGCGAGCGCTGCCCGGGCCGGTAGTGCGGCAGCAGCAGCGCCCGCGCCGCGGACTCGCGGAACCGGCTCGCGAACAGGGCGGAACCCCCGACCTCCTCGGTGACGAGCGGCTCGAGCTCGGCGGCCTCGAAGACGAAGAGCTCGGCGCCCGGCGGATCGGCCCCGGTGTCGGGGATGCGGACGATGATGCCGTCGTCCGCGGCGATCGCGGCGCCGTCGACGCCGTGCCGCTCGCGCACCCGCGTGCCCACGGCGAGCGCCCACGGCGCGTGCACGGGCATGCCGAACGGCGAGTGCAGGATGAGCCGCCAGTCGCCGAGCTCATCGCGGGTGCGCTCGACGACGAGGGTGCGGTCGCTCGGCACGGCACCCGTCGACGCCCGCTGGTCGGCGAGGAAGCCGAGGAGGTTCGCCGAAGCATTCCGATCGAGGCCGGCCGCCGCCGCGCGGGCGAGTGCGACGGGTTCGTCGGCCGCGGCCATCTCGCGCATGAAGCCGCCGAGCGCCCGCCCGAGTTCGGCCGGTCGGCCGATCGCGTCGCCCTTCCAGAACGGGACCCGGCCCGGCTGCCCGAACGCGGGGACGACGTTGACCCGGTCGAAGGTGATCTCCTGGATGCGCCAGCTCGTCGCGCCGAGCGCGAACACGTCGCCGACACGCGACTCGTAGACCATCTCTTCGTCGAGCTCGCCGACCCGTCGCCCGGTCGCGTCGTCGCCGACGAGGAACACGCCGAACATGCCACGGTCTGGAATCGTGCCGCCGCTCGTCACCGCGAGCCGCTGCGCGCCCGGACGGCCGGTGATCGTGCCGCCCTCGCGGTCCCAGACGATGCGCGGGCGCAGCTCGCCAAAGCGGTCGGAGGGGTAGCGCCCCGCGAGGAGGTCGAGCGTCGCCTCGTACGCCGAGCGGGGCAGATGCTGGAACGGGGCGCTGCGCCGGACCGCGGCGAACCACGCCTCGACGTCGAGCTCGTCGACGGCCGCGGCGGCGATGGTCTGCTGCGCGAGGATGTCGAGCGGATTCGCCGGCACCGCGAGCGTCTCGATCTGCCCGGCGAGCATACGCTCGGAGGCGACGGCGGTGTGCACGAGGTCGGCACGGTGCTTCGGGAACATGACCCCGCGCGAGACCTCGCCGACCTGGTGCCCTGCGCGGCCGAGCCGCTGCAGCCCGCTCGCGACCGAGGGCGGCGACTCGACCTGCACGACGAGGTCGACGGCGCCCATGTCGATGCCGAGCTCGAGGCTCGAGGTCGCCACGACGCAGCGCAGCCGCCCTGATTTGAGATCGTCCTCGATCTCGGCGCGCTGCTCTTTGCTGACCGAGCCGTGATGGGCGCGCGCGACGACGGGCGGCGCCCCGCTCGTCTGCCCCGACTGCGCCATGAGCGCCGCGGGCGGCCCGCCGGCGGCCGCGGCCGCGACGAGCTCGGCGCGCTCGGTCTCTTCGAGCGCGAGCTCGTTGAGGCGCGCCGTGAGCCGCTCGGCGAGGCGACGCGAGTTGGCGAACACGATCGAGGAGCGGTGCTCGAGCACCCGGTCGAGGATCGCCTGCTCGACGTGCGGCCAGATCGATCCCGTCGCATCGTCGGAGGCCGGAAGCCGCGACATGTCTTCGACGGGCACCTCGACGCGCAGCTCGAAGCGCTTCTCGCTCGGCGGCGCGACCACCGTGACGGGCGCCGTCGCCGAGAGGAACCGGGCGACCTCGTCGAGCGGGCGCACCGTCGCCGACAGGCCGACGCGCTGCGCGGGCTCGGCGAGGAGCGCGTCGAGCCGCTCGAGCGAGACGGCGAGGTGGGCGCCGCGCTTCGTGCCGGCGACCGCGTGGATCTCGTCGATGATGACGGTCTCGACGCCGCGCAGGGTCTCGCGCGCCTGCGAGGTGAGCATGAGGTAGAGCGACTCGGGCGTCGTGATGAGGATCTCGGGCGGGCGGGCGACGAGCGCTCGGCGCTCGGCGGAGGGGGTGTCGCCCGAGCGCACCCCGACCGTGACCTCGGGCACCTCGAGCCCCAGCGCGGCGGCCGTGCGCGCGATGCCGACGAGCGGGGCGCGCAGGTTGCGCTCGACGTCGACCCCGAGCGCCTTGAGCGGCGACAGGTAGACGACCTTCGTACCCGCGGTCGCGGGGTCGGATGCCTCGTGGTGCAGCCGGTCGATCGCCCAGAGGAACGCGGCCAGGGTCTTGCCCGAGCCGGTCGGCGCGACGACGAGGGCGTGCTCGCCGCGCGAGATCGCCTGCCACGCACCGCGCTGCACCGCCGTCGGTTCGGCGAACGACTCGGTGAACCACGCCCTGGTCGCGGGCGAGAACTCCGCGAGCGCCTCGGTCATGCCCCCATTCAAGCGGATGCCACCGACGCGCGCGCCGTCCGCCGTGTCGTCGGCGGCCTCGGCCGGCGATCAACGGCCCGCGGATCACCCGCCCGCGGCGAGCGCACGGGCGACGGCGTCGACCGTGCGGCGCACCTCCGTGGCATCCGTTCGCCAATTGCTGACCGAGAAGCGCACGACCGCCCGGTCGTGCCAGCGGGAGGTCATCGCGAGCACCTCCCCCTCGGCCCAGAGGCGTTCGCTCAGCGCCTCGGTCGCGGCGTCGTCGGCGAGCGCGATGCAGAGCTGCGTGAAGACGACGTCGTTCAGCACCTCGACGCCCGGCAGCCGGCCGATGCCGTCGGCGAGCCCGCGCGCCGCCGCGGCGAGACCGTCGACGAGTTCGGCGACCCCCGTGCGTCCGAGCGCGCGCAGCACCGCCCAGACGGGCACCCCGCGCGCCCGACGCGAGAGCTCGGGCACCTTCTCATGGGGGTCGGCGCCGACCTCGGTCGCCTGCAGGTAGCTCGCGTGCATGCTGAGGGCGCGGTGCATGGCGCGGCCGTCGCGCACGATCGCGAGCCCGGAGTCGTAGGGCACGTTGAGGGTCTTGTGCGCGTCGGTCGACCACGAGTCGGCCCCGGCCATGCCCGCGGTCAGGTGCCGGAGGTTCGGGGATGCCGCGGCCCACAGCCCGAACGCCCCGTCGACGTGCACCCAGGCGCCGGCCTCGTGGGCGACGGCGATCGCGCCGCCGAAGTCGTCGAACGCGCCCGAGTGGATGTTGCCGGCCTGCAGCAGCACGATCGCAGGCCCCTCGCCCGCGGCGAGCGTGTCGCGGAGCGCGTCGACGCGAATGCGGCCCTCGTCGTCGGAGGGCACGACGATCGGCGCCCCGAGGCCCAGGTAGCGGCCGGCGAGGTCGACGGTGCCGTGCCGCTCCTCCCCCACGATGAAGCGGATGCGCGGCGCTCCCGCCAGTCCGGCCTCCTCGACGTCCCAGCCGACACGGGCGAGGACCTCGTCGCGGGCGGCCGCCATGCAGCTGAACTGCGCCATCGTCGCCCCCGTCGTGAAGCCGACCTCGCTGCCGGGCGGCAGCCCCAGCAGCTCGACGAGCCACGCGCCCGCGAGCTCTTCCGCGGCGACCGCGGCGGGCGTGATCGTGCGCAGCCCCGTGTTCTGGTCCCACGCCGACACCAGCCAGTCGGCCGCGAGCGCGGCGGGCTGGGTGCCGCCGATCACCCAGCCGTAGAACCGTGGGGACCCGATCGCGATGAGGCCCGGCTCGGCCGCGGCGGCGAGGTGGTCGATGACGGCGTCGGCGGCCTCGCCCCGCTCGGGGAGATCGCGGCCGAGACGGTCGAGGATCTCCTCGGCGCCGACGCTCGGCGGCACCTGGCGCTCGCGCACGGCGCCGAGCCACTCACGGGCGTGCAGCGCGGCGCGCTCGAGCGCCGCGGTGTACTCCGCGCCGTGGCCGCTTCGGTCTCGTCGTTCGGTTTCGGGATGCTCGGACATGGCCGCACCTGGATTCCGCGCCGTCGCGCACTCCGATCATGCTCCCGGGCGGCGCGCGGGGTCAATCACCCGAACGGGTCACCGGGCGGGATGCGCGGTCGCGGTCGCGCTCGCGCTCGCGCTCGTGCGACGTTGCCGCTTCAGCCCTCGGATGCCGCGGCGACGAGTCTGACCGAGAGCGAGTCCACGCCCGTGGCGATCGCCTCGTCGGCGGCCCAGCGGTGCGCGAGCCGGGTGGTCGTCGCATCGAGCGCCTCACGGCTGAGCCCGGCGACGAGTTCGAGCCGCACCACGAGTTCGGGCCCCGCGAGTCGCGCCCCGGGGTCGCCCGGCTCGAGCGTCACCGAGATGACCGAGAGCTCGCGCTCGATCGAACGCTCGAACGCCTCGCGCACGGCGACCGACTCGAACGGCGGCTGCCACGGCTGCGACTGCGCGACCGCCCACACGGCTGGGCGACGCAGCACGAACTCGCCCGGCGATCCGGGGTCGAGCACGACGAGCTCGGTGGCGTCGTCGGCGGCCGCGAGCGCGACCCGCACCCCGTCGGCCGGCACCGGCCGGGCGATGGGGTTCCACCGCGACATCGCCTCGACCGAGGCGAACACCGGCAGGACCGCACGACCGTCGGGACCGGCGACGGTCACGATCGAGAGCTCCTGGCTCTTGTCGACCGCGAGCCCGTGCGCCCCCGTCTCGGTGCCGCCGTCGCCGAGCTCGGCGAGCAGCGGGATCAGGAGGCGAGAGGTCGCGAACGCGGCGACGACCTCGGCCTGCCCGCCCTCACCGGCACGGAACCGGGCGATCGCCTCGGCGAGTGCCGCCGGGGCGCGGCCGTCGTCGGCCGCGTGCGGGTTCGGCTCGAACGAGCGTCCCGCCCAGGGCACGCCGGCGGAATCCGCGGCGGGCGAGGCGGGCGCCGAAGCATCCGCGCCCTCGCCCACCGGAGGCTCAGCGTGAGGCGACATCCAGCGCCTCGGCCAGCGTGAATGCGCCCGCGTAGAGCGCCTTGCCGACGATCGCGCCCTCGAGGCCGAGCGGCACGAGCTCGCGCAGCGCGACGAGGTCGTCGAGGCTCGAGACGCCGCCCGAGGCGACGACGGGGCGGTGCGTGCGGTCCATCACCTGGCGCAGCAGTTCGACGTTGGGCCCCTGCAGGGTGCCGTCCTTCGTGACGTCGGTCACGACGTAGCGGGCGGCGCCGGCGTCCTCCAGCCGCTCCATGACCTGCCACAGGTCGCCGCCGTCCTTCGTCCAGCCACGGGCGGCGAGCGTCGTGCCGCGCACGTCGAGCCCGACCGCGATCGCCTCGCCGTACTGGGCGATGACCGAGGCGGCCCACTCGGGGTTCTCGAGCGCAGCAGTGCCGAGGTTGATGCGCTTCGCACCGATCTCGAGGGCGTGCTCG
Source organism: Agromyces sp. NPDC058136 (assembly GCF_042884375.1). Classification (NCBI taxonomy): domain Bacteria; kingdom Bacillati; phylum Actinomycetota; class Actinomycetes; order Micrococcales; family Microbacteriaceae; genus Agromyces; species Agromyces sp. NPDC058136. The sequence goes on from NZ_JBHVUA010000004.1 coordinate 29,346, forward strand.
AGCGACTCGTCGTCGCGGATGCCGCCCGACAGCTCGACGTTGACGCCCCGGACCTGCCGGATGACCTTCTTCAGGATGCCGCCGTTCGAGCCGCGACCGAACGCGGCGTCAAGGTCGACGAGGTGGATCCACTCGGCGCCCTGATCGGCCCAGTCGACGGCCGCGTCGACCGGGTCGCCGTAGCTCGTCTCGGTGCCGGCTTCGCCCTGGGTCAGACGCACGGCCTTGCCGCCGGCGACGTCGACTGCGGGAAGCAGCACGAGGCCGGGGGTCTTGTTGAACTCACTCATCACTGTCCTCGTTCGCGGAATGCCGCCGGGAATCGACGGTCGGCACAGTCACAGAATCCTAGTCGCCCTCAGCTTGCGCGACGTGTTCGTGACGGTGCGGGGTGTCGGCAATCGTCAGCCGAGCGTCCCGATCCAGTTCGACAGCAGCCGGATCCCGGCCTCCGCCGACTTCTCGGGGTGGAACTGGGTGGCCGACAACGGCCCGTTCTCGACGGCGGCGAGGAACGGCGCACCGTGCTCCGCCCACGTCAGCTTCGGCACCGGGAACGGCGGCATGACGTCGAGCGACCACTGCTGGGCCGCGTAGGAGTGCACGAAGTAGAAGCGCTCGCCTTCGATGCCGTCGAACAGGGTCGACCCCGCATCGGGGACGACGGTGTTCCATCCCATGTGCGGCAGCACCTCGGCCGGGAGCTCGGTGACGACGCCCGGCCACTCGCCGAGCCCCTCGGTGTCGACGCCGCGCTCGACGCCGTGCTCGAAGAGCACCTGCATGCCGACGCAGATGCCGAGCACCGGGCGGCCGCCCGAGAGCCGCCGGTCGATGATCTCGTCGCCGCGCACCGCGCGCAGCTGGTCCATCACCGCGGCGAACGCACCGACGCCGGGCACGAGCAGGCCGTCGGCCTCGCTCGCGGCACGGCGGTCGGCCGTGATCTCGACCTCGGCGCCGGCCGCCTCGAGCGCCTTCGCCGCCGAGTGCACATTGCCCGAGCCGTAGTCGAGCACCACCACGCGACGCGTGCGGCTCACAGCGCGCCCTTCGTCGACGGGATTCCGGTGACGAGCGGGTCGAAGGCCTTCGCCTGGCGGAACGCCCGGGCGAACGCCTTGAACTCGGCCTCGGCGATGTGGTGCGGGTCGCGCCCGGCGAGCACGTTCACGTGCACGGTCAGGCCCGCGTTGTACGTGATCGCCTCGAACACGTGCCGCACCATCGAACCGGTGAAGTGCCCGCCGATGAGGTGGAACTCGAAGCCGGCCGGCTCGCCCGTGTGGACGAGGTACGGACGCCCCGAGATGTCGACGACGGCCTGCGCGAGCGCCTCGTCGAGCGGCACGAGCGCGTCGCCGTAGCGCGAGATGCCGCGCTTGTCGCCGAGGGCCTGACGGATCGCCTGGCCGAGCACGATGCCCGTGTCCTCGACCGTGTGGTGCACGTCGATGTGGACGTCGCCCGAGGCGCGCACCGTGAGGTCGGTGAGCGAGTGCTTCGCGAACGCCGTGAGCAGGTGGTCGTAGAAGGGCACGCCCGTCTCGATGTCGCTCGCACCCGTGCCGTCGAGGTCGATCGACAGGTCGATGCTCGATTCGCTCGTCTCGCGCTGCACGCGCACCGCGCGGTTCTGGGTCTGGCCGCTCATGCGTCGATCCTATTCTCGGTGGAGGTGGGCGCCCCGCCGTCGGTGCCGGGCCCGGAGGTTTGCTCGTGGTCGCGCGTGTGCTCGCGCTCGGCGTTCGGCGCGAACACGGCGATCGCCTCGAGGAATGCGGTCGTCTCGGCCTCGGTGCCCGCGGTCACCCGCAGGTGACCGGGGATGCCGAGTTCGCGAATGAGGATGCCGCGGGCCAGCAGCGCCTCGAAGACGGCGTGCGGGTCGTCGACGCCGCCGAAGAGCACGAAGTTCGAACCGCTGCGGTGCGGTGCGAAGCCGAGCCGCGCGAGATCGACGACGATGCGTTCGCGCTGACCGCGGATCTCGTCGACCATGGCGAGCATCTCGCCCGAGTGCGCGAGCGCCCCGAGCGCGGCCGCCTGCGTGAGCGCCGAGAGGTGGTACGGCAGCCGCACGAGCCTGAGCGCGTCGATCGTCGCCGGGTCGCCCGCGAGGTAGCCGACGCGTGCCCCGGCGAAGGCGAAGGCCTTGCTCATCGTGCGCGAGACGACGAGCCGCGGCCGGCCTTCGAGCAGGGCGAGCGCGCTCGGCGTGCCCGGGTCGGCGAACTCGAAGTACGCCTCGTCGACGATCACGATGCCGCGCGCCGCGTCGGCGACCGCCCGGATCGTGTCGAGATCCAGCGGAGTGCCGGTGGGGTTGTTCGGGGCGCACAGCAGCACGAGGTCGGGGTCGTGCTCGCGCACCGCGGCGACGGCCGTCTCGGGGCTGAGCTCGAAGTCGTCGTCTCGGGCTGCGGCGATCCACTCGGTGCCCGTACCCGCCGCGAGCAGGGCGTACATCGAGTAGGTGGGCGCGAAACCGAGCGCGGAGCGCCCGGGCCCGCCGAACGCCTGCAGCAGGTGCTGGAGCACTTCGTTCGAACCGTTCGCGGCCCAGATGTTCGCGGCGCCGAGACCGTGGCCGAGGTACGCCGCGAACGCTTCGCGCAGCGCGGTGAACTCGCGGTCGGGGTACCGGTTCAGCGTGAGGATCGAGGCGGCGACCCGGGCGACGATGTCGTGCGCGACCGCCTCGGGGATCGGATGCGTGTTCTCGTTGACGTTGAGCGCCACGGGGACGGCCTTCTGCGGGGCGCCGTACGGCGTGCGACCGCGGAGGTCGTCGCGGATGGGGAGATCATCGAGACTCGTCACCGAACCATGCTAGCCACGCGGGGCTGCGTGCCCGGCGCGTGCGACCCCGTATGACCGCCGTTCGCCGCTACTGCGACGCCGGGATGGCGAGCTGCTGGCCCGGCACGATCGTCGCGCCGTCGAGGCCGTTGATGCGCACGATCTCGGCGATGGTGTCGCGGGGGTCGGCGGAGGGGGCGACCGCCTCCGCGATCTCCCACAGGGAGGCGCCGACGTCGACCGTGACGTACTCGAGGGCGGCCCCGCCGCCCGCGACGTCGGCCGCGGCGCCGCCCGCCCCGAGCACGAGGACGAAGGCCCACACGATGAGCGGGATCGCCGCGAGCGTCGTGAAGACGAAGCGGCCTCGGGAGGTCAGGCGCAGACGGGTGCGAACCACCGCGCCCTCGCCGTCGGCGGACCCGACGGCGCGCAGGGGCTCGGAACGGTACTGGACCGGGGCGTACCCGCCGGTCATGGTCACTGCGCTCATCTCACACCTCCTGAGTGAGTTCGTACCCGACCCTCGGCCGGGAGGGCCGGATACGAATCTCTGTTCCGAACATATCTTCGAATGTTTTCGAAGTCAAGCACCCGGACCGCGAGGAAACTCGTGCACGAATACCCGACACACTCGAACGAATGTTTGCCGCACCCCTGCGAGGCGGATACAGTTTCGAATGTCTGGAACAAGTGGAACAGGCACCACCGACATCCGATCGCGCGGGCGATCGCAACGAGGGGCGGAGACCGTGGGCGACAACGACGTGCGTGACATCGGAAGGGCGCGTCGACGCAAGAGCCTCAGTGCCAAGCAGCTCGCCATCCTCGAGGTCGTCCAGCGTTCGGTCTCGAGCCGCGGCTACCCGCCGAGCATGCGCGAGATCGGCGACGCCGTCGGGCTCTCCTCGCTCTCGAGCGTCACCCACCAGCTCAACCAGCTCGAGCTCGCGGGCTACCTCCGCCGCGACCCCAACCGCCCCCGTGCCCTCGAGATCCTCATCGAGGTGCCCGGCCTCGACGACCGCACCCCGGCGCCCGGCGAGACGAGCTCGGCGCCCGTCGGCGACGCCGCCATGGTTCCGCTCGTCGGCCGCATCGCGGCAGGTGTCCCGATCACGGCCGAGCAGCAGGTCGAAGAGGTGTTCCCCCTCCCCCGCCAGCTCGTCGGCAAGGGCGAGCTGTTCATGCTGAAGGTCGTCGGCGACTCGATGATCGACGCCGCGATCTGCGACGGCGACTGGGTCGTCGTGCGCGCCCAGCGCACCGCCGAGAACGGCGAGATCGTCGCCGCCATGCTCGACGGCGAGGCGACCGTCAAGGTCTTCCGCCAGCGCGACGGCCACACGTGGCTGCTCCCCCGCAACAGCGCCTTCGAACCGATCGTCGGCGACCACGCCGAGGTGCTCGGCAAGGTCGTGTCGGTGCTGCGCGCGGTCTGACGCAGACCGAGGCGCGCAGGCCTGCGCCGCGAGCGCGGCGCGCTCCGGCCACGAGACACGACGAAGGGGCGGATGCCGCGCAGCACGCGGCATCCGCCCCTTCTGTTCGCTCGGCTAGCCCGCGAGCGCCGGCTGGGCGCGCTCGGCCAGCTCCGCGCGCACCGCGCGCGTCGCCTCGAGGATGTTCTCGAGCGAGGCGACCGTCTCGTCGTAGCCGCGGGTCTTGAGCCCGCAGTCGGGGTTCACCCAGAGACGCGCCGCCGGGATCTCGGCGACCGCGCGCTCGAGGAGCGCCTGCACCTCGGCGGTCGACGGCACGCGCGGCGAGTGGATGTCGTAGACGCCCGGGCCGATGCCGTGGTCGAAGCCGCTCGTCGCGAGGTCGTCGACGACCTCCATGCGGCTGCGGGCCGCCTCGATGGAGGTGACATCGGCGTCGAGGTTCTTGATCGCGTCGATGACGACGCCGAACTCCGAGTAGCAGAGGTGCGTGTGCACCTGCGTCGCCGCCGCCGCACCCGCCGTGGCGAGCTTGAACGAGCCGACCGACCAGTCGAGGTACGCGGGCTGGTCGGCGAGCTTCAGCGGCAGCAGCTCGCGCAGCGCGGGCTCGTCGACCTGGATCACCTGAATGCCGGCCTGCTCGAGGTCGGCGATCTCGTCGCGCAGGGCGAGCGCCACCTGGCGGGCGGTGTCGCCGAGCGGCTGGTCGTCGCGCACGAACGACCAGGCGAGGATCGTCACGGGACCCGTGAGCATGCCCTTCACCGGCTTCGGCGTCAGCGACTGCGCGTACGACGACCACTCGACCGTCATCGGCGCCGGCCGCGAGACGTCGCCCCAGAGGATCGAGGGGCGCGTGCACCGCGAACCGTACGACTGCACCCAGCCGTGCTCGGTGACGGCGAAGCCGTCGAGCAGCTCGGCGAAGTACTGCACCATGTCGTTGCGCTCGGGCTCGCCGTGCACGAGCACGTCGAGGCCGATCTCCTCCTGCAGGCGCACGACGCGCTCGACCTCTTCGCGCATGAGCTGCGCGTAGCCGTCGGCGTCGAGCTCGCCCTTGCCGAGGCGCGCGCGGGCACGACGGATGTCGCTCGTCTGCGGGAACGAGCCGATCGTCGTGGTCGGCAGCTCGGGCAGCTCGAGCGCGGCCTGCGCGGCGACGCGCGTCTCGTAGTCGCCGCGGTCGAAGTCGCCGTCGGTGAGGGCGGCGAGGCGATCGCGCACGGGGGCGACGCGCACGCCGGGTGCGCCGCTGCGGTCGGCGAGGGCGGCGGATGCCTCGGCGAGCTCAGTTTCGATCACCTCGCGGCCGTCGGCGAGTCCGCGTGCGAGGGTCGCGACCTGCGCGACCTTCTGGTCGGCGAAGGCGAGCCACGAGACGAGGCGGGCGTCGAGGGCCCGCTCGTCGGTGACGTCGTGCGGCACGTGCAGCAGCGACGTCGAGGTCGACACGGCGACGCTGCCCGACAGGCGCTGCACGGCCGCGACGCGGTCGAACGCGGCGGCGAGGTCGCCCCGCCAGATGTTGTGGCCGTCGATGACGCCGGCGACGAGGGTCTTCGCGGCGAGCGCCTCGGCGGTGACGGGGTCGAGGCCCTCGGGCAGGGTGCCGCGCACGAGGTCGAGCGAGATCGCCTCGACGGGCGTCGCGGCGAGCACGGGAAGTGCGTCGTCGAGCGAGCCGTACGGCGCCGCGACGAAGATCGCCGGGCGCTCGTCAGCGGCGCCGAGCGCGTCGTACGCCTGCGCGGCCGCCTCGAGCACGCGGGCGCGCGGCTCGTCGATCGACTCGCTCACGAGGGCGGGCTCGTCGAGCTGCACCCACTCCGCGCCGGCACGGGCGAGCTCGGCGAGCAGCTCGGCGTACACCGGCACGAGCTCGGCGAGGCGCGAGATCGGGCGGAAGCCCTCGGGGGCGTCGTCGGCGGCCTTCGCGAGGAGGAGGAAGGTCACCGGGCCGACGATCACGGGGCGGGTGACGAAGCCCTGCGCCTTCGCCTCGGCGAACTCGCCGAGGATGCGCTCGGCGTGCAGCGAGAAGTCGGTGTCGGGGCCGATCTCGGGCACCAGGTAGTGGTAGTTCGAGTCGAACCACTTCGTCATCTCGAGGGGGGCGTCGTCGCCCACGCCGCGGGCGATCGTGAAGTACGCGCCGAGGTCGACGGTGCCGCCCTCGCCGAGGAAGCGGGCGAAGCGCGTCGGCACCGCACCGACCGCGACGGCGGCGTCGAGCACCTGGTCGTAGAACGAGAACGACTCGGGGATGGCCGATCCGGTGCGGTCGAGCCCCTGTGCGGCGAGGCGCTCGCGGGTCGCGGCGCGCAGCTCGGCGGCGGTCGCCTCGAGCTCGGCGGCGTCGATCGTGCCGGCCCAGAACGCCTCGACGGCGCGCTTGAGCTCACGGCGGCGGCCGATGCGGGGGTACCCCAGGATCGTGCCGGTGGGGAAGGCGGGTGCGGTCATCGTGCGGTGTTCCTCTCATTGACGAGCTGTGGTGAGACTCCGAGGCCGAGCCGGGCGAGCACGCCCAGCACGGCCTCGTGACGGTTGAAGGTGTAGAGGTGGAGACCCGGTGCGCCGCCCGCGAGCACCTCGCCCGAGAGCCGGGTCGCGAAGGCGACGCCGAGCTCGTGCTGCGCCTCCGCGTCGGGTTCGATCTCGAGGTCGATGGCGAGCTCGGCCGGCGCGTCGACGCCCGTGAGCTCGGCGAGGCGCGCGAGGCGGGCCGGGGTGGTGACGGGCATGACGCCCGGCAGGATCGGGATCGTGACGCCGGCCGCGCGGGCGCGCTCGACGTAGCCGAGGTAGTCGTCGGCGTGCCAGAAGAGCTGGGTGATCGCGAGGGTCGCGCCGGCGATCTCCTTGGCGAGGAGGGCGTCGACGTCCTGGTGGGCGCTGCGCGAACGCGGATGCCCCGTCGGGAACGCCGCGACGGCGACACGCTCGGGCCTGGGCCGCTCGCGGATGCGGGTCGCGCCCGGTACGCCGGGAACGCCGACCTGGGCGAAGGGCTCGCGCTCCTCCTGCACCCGGTGGATGAGCTGCACGAGCTCCGCGGCGCTGCCGAGGTCGCCGATGCCGGCGTCTGGGCCGGCGCCGGTCGGCGGGTCGCCCCGGAGCGCGAGGAAGCCCGTCACGCCGGCGTCGAGGAACTCGCGCACGAGCCGGTTCGCCTCCTCGTGCGAGGAGCCGACGCAGGTGAGGTGCGCCATCGGCTCGACCGCGGTGTGCTCGAGCATGTAGCGGAGCACCGTCAGCGAACGGTCGCGCGAGGAGCCGCCGGCGCCGAACGTCACCGAGATGAACGCCGGGTCGGCCTCGGCGAGCCGGTCGATCGTGCGGCCGAGCGCGAGCGCCGCGGCGTCGGAACGCGGCGGGAACAGCTCGAACGAGATCGGCGGGCGCGTCCGGCCGGCCGCGTCCGAGAACTCGGATCCGGTGGCTGCCATGGGACTCCTGCGTGGCGAGCCGAGGTCGGCTGAGGCACGGCAGGCCGCGCCCCACGCCGACGACGGCGGGTGGGTCTCGCGGGCGGGTGCCGGGCTCGGCGGTCGCTCCTGGTGCCCGGCATCCGGCCGTGCACCGACGATCAGGAGCGACGATACGCGCCGATCGCGGCGCCCGGGCCTCTATGACGCGAGGTGACGCAGGGTGACGCCGCGCGGCCGGCAGGACGGCCGCGCGGCGATCGGTTCAGGCTCCGACGGCGTGCGAGAACACGGCCAGCTGGGCCGAGAGCTCGGGCGAGACGAGCGCGCGCACGCGCGTGCCCTCTTCGAGGTAGTCGACCGAGAGGACGCGGCCGGTCTCGTGCAGCGTCGAGACGACGTCGCCCCGGTCGTACGGCACGACGAGGTCGATCTCGACGGCGGGGTCGGGCAGCATGCGCGTGATCGCCGCGAGCACCTCGTCGATGCCCTCGCCCGTACGGGCGGAGGCGAACACGGCGTTCGGTTCGAGCCCGCGGAGCACCAGCCGGTCTTCGTCGGTCACGAGGTCGGCCTTGTTGAAGACGATGAGCTCGGGGATGTCCCGTGCCCCGACTTCGCCGATGACGTCGCGCACCGTGGCGATCTGCCCGGCCGGGTCGGGGTGGGCCGCGTCGACGACGTGCACGATGAGGTCGGAGTCGCCGACTTCTTCGAGGGTCGACCGGAACGCCTCGACGAGCTGGTGCGGCAGGTTGCGCACGAAGCCGACCGTGTCGGCCAGCGTGTAGACGCGGCCGTCGGCGGTCGTGTTGCGGCGCACCGTCGCGTCGAGGGTCGCGAACAGGGCGTTCTCGACGAGCAGGCCCGCACCCGTGATGCGGTTGAGCAGGCTCGACTTGCCGGCGTTCGTGTACCCGGCGATCGCGACCGACGGGATCGCGTTGCGCCGGCGGTTGGCCCGCTTCGCGTCGCGTGCCGGCTTCATGCCGGCGATCTGCTTGCGCAGCTTCGCCATGCGCGAGTGGATGCGGCGGCGGTCGAGTTCGATCTTCGTCTCACCTGGGCCGCGCGAGCCCATGCCGGCACCGGCCGAGCCGACCTGGCCGCCGGCCTGACGCGACATCGACTCGCCCCAGCCGCGCAGGCGCGGCAGCAGGTATTCGAGCTGGGCGAGTTCGACCTGCGCCTTGCCCTCGCGGCTCTTCGCGTGCTGGCTGAAGATGTCGAGGATGACGGCGGTGCGGTCGATGACCTTCACCTTGACCGCGTCCTCCAGCGCACGCCGCTGACTCGGGGCGAGCTCGGTGTCGGCGACGACCGTGTCGGCGCCGAGCGAGGCGACGATGTGCCGCAGCTCCTCGACCTTGCCGCGGCCGAGATAGGTCGACGGGTCGGGGTGGGGCCGGCGCTGCAGCACGCCGTCGAGCACCCGCGCACCGGCCGTCTCGGCGAGGGCGGAGAGCTCGCGGAGCGAGTTCTCGGCGTCGTCCTGCGAGCCCTGCGAGTACACGCCGATGAGCACGACGTTCTCGAGTCGCAGCTGCCGGTACTCGACCTCGGTGACGTCCTCGAGTTCGGTGGAGAGCCCGGCGACGCGGCGGAGCGCTGCGCGCTCTTCACGGTCGAACTGCTCGCCGTCGGTGTCGGCGCCCTGCGCTCCGGCCGCGCCCTGCGCCATGAGCGCCTCGGCGGTGCCCGGGCCGAACCGGGTCACCCCGGCCTTCGTCTCAGCGCCGCGCAGCACCCGCTCGACGGCGTCGTCTGCGGTGTTCTGTTCGGCTTCATTCATCACGTTCAAGACTAGTTCCAATCGCTGCGATAGGTTCGCTGTATGGGTTCCGACCACTATTTCTCCGCGTCTCCGTCGAGCAGTTCGCGCACCCGCACCATCCGCGCGAGCCTCGCCGGCCGCGAGGTCGAGCTCACCACCGCCGGCGGCGTGTTCAGCCCCGAACATCTCGATCAGGGCACCCGGGTGCTGCTCGACGCGGTGCCCGCTCCCCCCGCCTCGGGCGACCTGCTCGATCTCGGCTGCGGTTGGGGCCCGGTCGCGCTCTCGCTCGCGCTCCAGTCGCCGGATGCCACGGTCTGGGCCGTCGACGTCAACGAACGAGCGCTCGAACTCACCCGCCAGAACGCCGCACGACTCGGTCTGCACAACGTCAACGCCGTGCTGCCCGACGATGTTCCCGAAGCGGTGCGCTTCGCCGCGATCTGGTCGAACCCGCCGATCCGCGTTGGCAAGGCCGAGCTGCACGGGCTGCTCGGCCGTTGGCTGCCCCGACTCGACACGGCGAGCGACGGTGCGGCGTGGCTCGTCGTCGCGAAGCACCTCGGCGCCGAGTCGCTGCAGCGCTGGATCGGCACCGAGCTCGGGCTCGAGGTCGAGCGCGCCGCGAACTCGAAGGGCTTCCGCGTCCTGCGGGTCGCGCACGCGGCATCCGCTTGACGCTCGACGAGCCCGCCTCGCGGGCCCCTTCGAAGCTCAGCCCGCCGCCCTGGCGTCGCGTGCCGAGCGCAGCGCCGCGACCGTCGTGAGCACGAGGAACGAGACCGTCGCCACCAGGACGGCGATCATCGGCTGCTGCCAGCCGCCGCTCGATTCGTGCAGTGCCGCCAGCAGCGGCGGGCCCGAGGCGGCGAGCACGTAGCCGCCGGCCTGCACGAGCGCCGACATCTGCGTCGCCTCGCGGTCGTCGCGGGTGATGCGCACCACCGTCGAGATGATCACGACGAACCCGGCGCCCTGTGCGATGCCGCCGAGCACGATCCACACGGCGTACGCCTCGGGAGCGACGAGCAGCCCGAGCGGCAGGGAGATCCAGAGCGCTCCGACGAGCGCGGGTTGCAACCAGACCGGTCGCGACTTCGAGAGCAGCGGAGCGCCGAGCGCACCCGCGATGGCCGACAGCTGGAACAGCGACGCGACCGCCCCCGCCTCGACGAGGCTGAAGTCGAACTCGTCGGCGACGAGGCTCGGCAGCCATGCGCTGAGTCCGTAGAACGAGAACGACTGCGCCGCGAACGCGGCCGCGAGGAGCCACGTCATCGGGTTGCGCCACGCCGACCGCGCCTTCGCCGCGCTCGCGGCATCGATCGCGGCGATCGAGCCGGTCACCTCGAGCACCTCGGCCGCGCGGGCCTCCGCGTTCTCGATCGTGGTCCGTCGCAGGTGGACGCCCCAGACCACGAGGGCGGCGACGATGAACACCGACCACGAGAGGAGCGCGAGCTGCCAGCCGATCGCCTCGGCGAGGGGCGCCGTGAGCAGGGCGGTCATGAGGGAGCCGATGTTCATCATGGCCGCGTACACACCGGTGACGAGCTGCGCCCGCTCGGGCGGCACATCGCGTCGGATGACCACCGGCAGCACGACGTTGCCGATCGCGATGGCGAGGCCGATCACGATCGTGCCGGCGAACGCGGCTTCGGTCGTGCCACCCGATCGGATGATCGTGCCCGCGAGGGTTCCGACGAGGGAGACGGCGACCGCCCGCTCGGCGCCCGTGAGCCGGATCGTCCAGGCCGCGATCGGCGTGCCGAGCGCGAAGCAGAGCACCGGCAGGCTCGTGAGCAGGCCCGCGGCCGTCGACGAGAGACCGAGATCCTCCTCGATGTCGCCGATGACCGGCGCGATGGCGACGAGCGGCCCGCGGAGGTTCATCGCGACGAGTGCGATCCCCGCGAGCAGGAGCCAGGGGAACGCGCCGCCGCGCACTCGAGCGGAAGCGTCGCGGTCCATCGTCCGAGCCTATGCCCGGGCGGCGCTCAGGCGAGGGTGAGCACGCCGTCGAAGACGAGCTCGGCCGGGCCGGCGAGGGCGACGCGCTCGCCGTCGGCGGCTTCGAACATGCGCACGCCGAGCACACCGCCCGGCACCTGCACCCGCCAGTCGTTCGGGGCGCCCGCACCCGCCCAGTGCCGAACCGCGAGCGCCGAGGCGACCGCGCCCGTGCCGCATGAGAGCGTCTCGCCCGAGCCGCGCTCGTGCACCCGCATGCGGATGCGGCCGACCCCGTCTTCGACGAGCGGCTCGGCCGGAACCACGAACTCGACGTTGGCGCCCGCGGCGGGCACCGGGTCGAGGATCGGCGCGTAGCCGAGGTCGAGCCCCTCGAGTTCGTCGTCGTCGGCGAGGGCCACCACGACGTGCGGGTTGCCGACGTCGATGCCGAGGCCCGGACGGGCGACCGGCAGCTGCTTTCCGCGCACGAGCGGCTCGCCGCCGTCGAGACGCCAGCGGCCCAGGTCGACCTGGAATCCCGTGGCCGTTCGCGTCACCGTGCGGACGCCGGCGCGCGTGCCGATCGCGATCTCGGCACCCGGGTGCAGCTCGGCGAGGCCCTGATCGAGCAGGTAGCGCACGAACACGCGGATGCCGTTGCCGCACATCTCGGAGACGGTGCCGTCGGCGTTCCAGTAGTCCATGAACCAGACCGCGCGCGGGTCGGCCGCGAGCGCCGCGGCGCCGTCGTCGAGGTTCTGCGAACGCACCGCACGGATCACGCCGTCGGCGCCGACCCCGAAGCGGCGGTCGCACACTGCGGCGATCTGCGTCGGCGACAGCTCGTTCTCACCCTCGGGATCGCTGAAGAGCACGAAGTCGTTGCCCGTGCCCTGGCCCTTGGTGAATCGCAGATCGAACGGCATGCGACTCAGTCTAGGGCGGCCTGACGGGCAAGTTCCGCGCCCCGGGCGACCGCGTCGTCGGCGTCGATGACGACCGCGTCGCGGTAGCGCTTGAACCACCCGACCTGACGCCTCGCATAGGTGCGGGTCAGCTGCTGCGTCTCGGCCACGGCGTCGGCGCGTGGCATCCGCCCGTGCAGCTCGGCGAGGGCCTGCGCGTAGCCGATCGCCTTGCGCGCGGTGACCCCGCGCTCGATGCCCGCGGGCACCAGCCCGCGCACCTCGTCGACGATCCCCTGCCGCCACATCTCGTGCACGCGCTCGTCGAGCCGTTCGACGAGCGTCGCGCGATCGGCGCGGAGGTGCACGATGCGGTGCTCGCGCCACGGCACCGGCTCGTCGGGCAGGCGTGCCGCCGCGGGCTCGCCCGTCACCTCGATCACCTCGAGCGCCCGGACCACCCGACGACCGTTCTGCGGATCGACCTTCGCGGCCGTCTCGGCGTCGATCTGCCGGAGCCGTGCGTGCAGCATGCCGGGACCGTGCTCGGCGAGCTCGGCCTCGAGGCGCGCACGCACCGCGGCGTCGGTGCCCGGGAAGCGGAAGTCGTGGATGACCGACGACACGTAGAGCCCCGAACCGCCGACGAGCAGCGCCGCGTCACCGCGCGCAGTGATCTCGTCGATGCGCGCCCGCGCCAGCTGCTGGTACTCGGCGACGGAGGCCTCGTCGGTGACCTCGAGCACATCGAGGAGGTGGTGCGGCACACCCCGCCGTTCGGCGGGCGAGAGCTTCGCGGTGCCGATGTCCATGCCGCGGTAGAGCTGCATCGCGTCGGCGTTCACGACCTCGGCGCGACGACCCGTGCGTTCGATGGCCTCGGCGAGGTCGAGCGCGAACGCCGACTTGCCCGTGCCGGTCGCACCGACGACGGCGATGAGGCTCACGTCAGCGCTGACCGTCGGTCGGGTCGTAGATCGGCAGCGTGCCGACCCCCGGCGCGACGAGCGGTTCGGCGCCGCGCACGCGCAGCGACGGCAGGCCGAGCGACACACGACCCGGCGTGGCCGATGCGCCCGCACCGGCGCCCGGGCTCGCGGGTACGCCGCAGCTCTCGGCCTGCGCGCGATCCCACGCGTCGCCGGCACGCGTGCGGCGGATGCGGAGCGGCGTCTCGTCGGTCGCGTCGGCGATGAGGTGGAACGGCGCGGCCTGGGTGATCACCACCGAGACGACGTCGCCGGGGCGGGGCAGCTCGGAGCCCGCGGGCACCTCGAAGTGCACGAGTCGGCTGTCTTCGGCGCGACCGCTGAGGCGGTGGGTCTCGGCGTCCTTCTTGCCCTCGCCGTTGGCGACGAGGACCTCGACCGGACGCCCGACCATGCGCTGGTTCTCCTCCCAGGAGATGCGCTCCTGCAGGGCGATGAGCCGCTCGTAGCGCTCCTGCACGACCTCCTTCGGCACCTGCTCCTCCATCGTGGCGGCCGGGGTGCCGGGGCGGATCGAATACTGGAAGGTGAACGCCGACGCGAAACGGGATGCCTCGACCACGCGCATCGTCTCGAGGAAGTCCTCTTCGGTCTCACCCGGGAAGCCGACGATGATGTCGGTCGAGATCGCGGCGTTCGGGATCTTCGCGCGCACCCGGTCGAGGATGCCGAGGAACTTCTCGGAGCGGTACGAGCGTCGCATCGCCTTGAGGATGCGGTCGGAGCCCGACTGCAACGGCATGTGCAGCTGCGGCATGACGTTCGGCGTCTCGGCCATCGCGTCGATGACGTCGTCGGTGAACGCGGCCGGGTGCGGGCTCGTGAAGCGGATGCGCTCGAGCCCCTCGATCTGACCGGCTGCGCGCAGCAGCTTGCTGAAGGCCTGTCGGTCGCCGAACTCGACGCCGTACGAGTTCACGTTCTGGCCGAGCAGCGTGACCTCGATCGCACCGTCGTCGACGAGTGCCTGGATCTCGGCGAGGATCTCGCCCGGTCGACGGTCCTTCTCCTTGCCGCGGAGCGCGGGCACGATGCAGAAGGTGCAGGTGTTGTTGCAGCCGACCGAGATCGACACCCAGCCGCTGTAGCTCGAATCGCGCTTCGTCGGCAGGGTCGAGGGGAAGACCTCGAGCGCGTCGAGGATCTCGAGCTGCGCCTCGTCGTTGTGGCGGGCGCGCTCGAGCAGGCTCGGGAGCGAGCCCATGTTGTGCGTGCCGAAGACGACGTCGACCCAGGGCGCCTTCTCGAGGATGACGTTCTTGTCCTTCTGGGCGAGGCAGCCGCCGACGGCGATCTGCATGCCCGCGTGACGGCGCTTGACGCTCGCGAGATGGCCGAGGTTGCCGTAGAGCTTGTTGTCGGCGTTCTCGCGGACCGCGCACGTGTTGATCACGACGATGTCGGGCTCGGTGCCGTCGGCGGGCACGTAGCCCGCAGCCTCGAGCGAACCGCTGAGACGCTCGGAGTCGTGGACGTTCATCTGGCAGCCGAAGGTGCGGACCTCGTAGGTGCGCGGCGCGGGCATCGTCGCCTCGGCGCGGGCGACCTCGTGAATGGAGCTCATGATCGAACCAGTTTACGAGCCCTCGCCGGACAGCGCCGCCGTCACCGCCTCGCGCACGACCTGACCCGAGTAGCCACGCCGCTGCAGGAACGCCGACAACCGCCGCTCGGCCGTCTGCCGATCGAGCCCGCGGAGTTGACGCGCACGCCGCTCGGCGACGGTGCGCGCGTTCTCGAGCTCGGTCTCGGGGTCGAGCTCGTCGACCGCGGCCCGCGCGACGGAGGCGTCGACCCCGCGGCGGCTGAGTTCGTTGAGGATCGCGCCGCTGCCCTTGCCGCGCCGCACGCCGTGGCTGTGCACGAGTTGTTCGGCGAGGCGGGCGTCGTCGAGGTAGCCGAGCCGTTCGTAGCGTTCGATCCACTCGTCGAGCTCGGAGTCGTCGAGCCCGTGCTCGGCGAGCACCGAACGCACCTCGGAGACCGAGAGCGCCGAGCGCCGGAGTCGCGAGACCACGAGCCGGTCGATGCGCTCGTCGCGTTCGACGCCGGTCTCTTCGGGCTCGGCCGCCGACTCGCCGATGCTCCTGATGGCGCGCGGCGCACGCGGCGCACGCTCGGGTCGCGGCGCACGCTCGGCGCGCGCAGGCCGTTCTGCATCCGCCGCCCGCTCGGGCCGAGCCCCGCGCACCGCGGCCGGTTCGCTCCGCATGGGAACCGCCGGACGCTCGTCACCCGGCTCGACGTACCAGCCGTCGGCACCATCGGGCGCGGGCCGCTCGCCGAGCAGCTCTGATGCCCGACGAGGGCGGCGCGCCGGTGCAGATCGGCGCGCCGCCGAACCCTCGTCGGGACGTTCTTCGGCCGGGGGCGCGGTGTCGTGCCGCACCCACGGCAGGTAGGTGACCGGGGCGAGGTGCTCGGCCGACGGGTCGTGCATATCGCTCCCCTCCCCGGTCATCTGGTGCTGCTCGCCGCTCAGGCGCCCTTGCGCTGCTTCGCCGCGATCGGCTCGACGTTCGCCGGGGCCGCTGCAGCGGCAGCCGCACCGGCCTGCCCGATGCCGAGCTTGACGAGGATCTTCTGCTCGATGTCGGCGGCGATGTCGGGGTTGGAGAGCAGGAAGTTGCGGGCGTTCTCTTTGCCCTGGCCGAGCTGGTCGCCGTCGTAGGTGTACCAGGCACCCGACTTCTTGACGATGCCCTGGTCGACGCCGTAGTCGATGAGGCTGCCCTCGCGCGAGATGCCGACACCGTAGAGGATGTCGAACTCGGCCTGCTTGAAGGGCGGCGCCATCTTGTTCTTGACGATCTTCACGCGGGTGCGGTTGCCGACCGCCTCGGTGCCGTCCTTCAGGGTCTCGATGCGACGGATGTCGAGGCGGACCGAGGCGTAGAACTTCAGCGCCTTGCCGCCGGCGGTCGTCTCGGGGCTGCCGAAGAACACGCCGATCTTCTCGCGGAGCTGGTTGATGAAGATCATCGTCGTGTTGGTCTGGTTGAGACCGCCGGTGAGCTTGCGCAGCGCCTGCGACATGAGTCGGGCCTGGAGGCCGACGTGCGAGTCGCCCATCTCGCCCTCGATCTCGGCGCGGGGCACGAGCGCCGCCACCGAGTCGATGACGATGAGGTCGATCGAGCCCGAGCGCACGAGCATGTCGGCGATCTCGAGCGCCTGCTCGCCCGTGTCGGGCTGCGAGACGAGCAGCGCGTCGATGTCGACGCCCAGCTTCTTCGCGTACTCGGGGTCGAGCGCGTGCTCGGCGTCGACGAACGCGGCGATGCCGCCGGCGCGCTGGGCGTTGGCGATCGCGTGCAGCGTGAGCGTCGTCTTACCCGACGACTCGGGGCCGTAGATCTCGACGATGCGGCCTCGCGGGAGCCCGCCGACGCCGAGTGCGACGTCGAGGGCGATCGACCCGGTGGGGATGACCTCGACGGGGGCGCGGTCTTCGCTGCCGAGACGCATGACCGACCCCTTGCCGAACTGGCGGTCGATCTGGGCGAGAGCGGCTTCAAGCGACTTCTCGCGGTCTGCGGGTGATGCCATGGTGTGGACTCCTTCGATGCTCGTGTGCTGCTGCCTCTAGGCTGTCGTTCCACGTTGCGGGCCCCGGCTGACCGGTGCTGACCCGCGGCGTCTCGCGACAAGGCGGTTGCGGTGTGTTGCGACGAGTCGACCGTACGGCCGGCCACCGACATCGCGGGCCCGCGAGGGCCGGGATGTGGACGGATTCGTCGTTCCTCCTGCTGTTGAGGAGCCTAGCGCAGGAACCGAACGGATGTTCGAACACGCACTCGGCGTGTCGAACGCGTCTTCGGACGACTCAGCCGCGCGACTCCCCCGGCACGGGGCGGCCGGCGCCGTGCCGGCGGCCCTCCGGGACATCCGTCGCCTCGCAGAGGGCGAACCAGACCTCGCGCGGCCGCACGCCCGCGGCGAGCGCCTCGCGGGCCGTGCGCCCGCCGAGCGAGGCGAGCACGAGGTCGTTCACGACCACGCCGCCGTAGCCCGAGCCGAACTCGCGGTCGACGGCGATCTGGAACTCACTGAGTTTCACGGAACCTCCGGACATGGCTTCGGCCGGTCCGAGGACCGGCCGAAGCGAAGAGCGAGAACGATCGGGTCGCGCAGCTCAGCGGACCATCATCTCGGCGTCGAACTCGGCGACGAGCTCGTCGGGCAGGCTGTCGGGAACCACGGAGAGCCCCTCGAGCACTGCGATGCGGTCGCCGACCTCGTGCATGATCACCGAGATGGGCGTGTCGAGCGCCTCGGCGACCGAGGCGAGGATCTCGGACGAGGCCTCTTTCTGACCACGCTCGACCTCGCTCAGGTAGCCCAGTGCGACGCTCGCCTTGGACGCGACCTGCCGGAGCGTGCGCCCCTTCTGCAGGCGGAAGTCCCTCAACACATCGCCGATTTCCTGTCGAACCAGAACCATCGGGGAACCTCCTTCTACACTGCCTCGACTCCGCTGGAGCCGGAAACGGGAGCGTCAGTCTACCTGACTGCTCGTGCTTCCAATCTAGCGTCGCACACTGGGCCTTTCGTGTGAACCTGCCGTATGTAACAGGGTGTTCACGAAGACTATTCCGTCACCTCCGTTCTTCGTCCCAGGCGGGCAGCGAGGCGGTGATCGGGTCGGCCGCGGAGGCCTCGTAGCGGGCCCGGCGACGCTTCAACCAGAGCCCGACGACGACGATCACGGCGAGCGCCGAGTACGTCGCGATCGCGAAGGGGCTGTGCACGAGATACGAGAGGTCCCCCTGGCTGATCGCCATCGACTTGCGCAGCTGCTCCTCGGCCATCGGTCCGAGGATGCCGCCGACCACCATCGGCGCGACCGGGTACCCGTAGCGGCGCATGAGGAACCCGATGAGCCCGACGACGAGCAGCACGAGCGTGTCGAAGACGTTGAAGTGCAGCGCGTACGCGCCGAGCCCGGCGAACGCGAGGATTCCGGCGTAGAGGTACGGCCGCGGGATGCGCAGCACCTTCACCCACATGCCGACGAGCGGCAGGTTGAGCACGAGCAGCATCACGTTGCCGATGTAGAGGCTCGCGATGAGCGCCCACACGAGCCCCGACTGGTTCTCGAAGAGCATCGGCCCAGGGCGGATCCCGTACGACTGGAACGCGGAGATGATGATCGCGGCCGTCGCGGTCGTCGGGAGGCCGAGCGTGAGGAGCGGCACGAGCACGCCCGCGGCCGCCGCGTTGTTCGCCGCCTCGGGCCCCGCGACGCCCTCGATCGCGCCGCGGCCGAACTCGGCGCGGGCGTTGCCCTTCGCGAGCTTGCGCTCCGTCGCGTACGAGAGGAACGTCGCGACATCGGCGCCGCCCGCCGGGATCGTGCCGATCGGGAACCCGATCGCCGTTCCCCGCAGCCACGGCCGCCACGATCGTGCGAGGTCGCGTCGCGACATCCAGCTGCGCCACCCCTTCGTCACCGGGATGACCCGCACCGGACCGTGCCGGAGCCGGGACGCGACGTACAGGGTCTCGCCGAGGGCGAAGAGGCCGACGGCGATGATGACGACGTCGATGCCGTCGGTGAGGCTCGGCACGCCGAGCGTGTAGCGCTGCTGCCCCGAGAGCACCTCGGTGCCGATGAGGCCGAGGAAGAGCCCCAGGCCGAGCGAGACGAGCCCGCGCGACGCGCTCGACCCGAGCAGCGCCCCCACGGTGAGGAACGCGACGACGACAAGCGCGAAGTAGTCGGCGGGGCCGAGCTGCACCGCGAGCTTCGAGATGCCGGGAGCGAGGAAGGTGAGGGCGAGGGTCGCCGCCGTGCCCGCGACGAAGGAGCCGAGGGCCGCGGTCGCGAGCGCCGCCGCGCCCCGACCCGCCTTCGCCATGCGGTTGCCCTCGAGCGCCGTCACGATCGACGACGACTCCCCCGGCGTGTTCAGCAGGATCGAGGTCGTCGACCCGCCGTACATGCCGCCGTAGTAGATGCCCGCGAACACGATGAGCGCGCCGGTCGGGTCGAGCGAGTACGTGAGCGGCAGCAGCAGCGCGACGGTCATCGCGGGGCCGATGCCCGGCAGCACGCCGACGGCGGTGCCGATGAACACGCCGAACAGCGCGTAGAGCAGGTAGTGCGGCTGGAGGGCGGTGGCGAAGCCCTCGAGCAGTGCGGTGAGACTATCCATGGAAGATCGGGATCCAGTCGAGAAGTGGCCCTGCGGGCAGGGAGAGACCGAGCCAGGCGCCGAAGACGAGTTGCGTCACGAGTCCGAGGCCGAGGCCCGCGGCGAGCGCGACCCACCAGCGCTTGGCGCCGAGCGACCAGGCGGCGCCCGCGAAGAGCACGGCGACCGCGATCGGCCAGCCGGCCCAGTCGATGAGCACGAGCTGCGTCGCGAAGCAGGCGACGAGCTTCGCGACCGTGAGCCAGTCGGTCGGCGCGTCGGGATCGATGTCCTCGCCGTCGTCGGGCGTGCCGCGCCCGCCGCGCAGCACCTGCGCGATCACCACGAGGGATGCCACGAGCAGCAGCACTCCGACGGCGTACGGGAACACCCGGGGCCCGAGCACGCTGGCCGAACCGGGCGGCACCCTGATGAACCCGGCGCCGATGATCGTGTACACGCCGACGGCCGCGCAGATTCCGGCGAAGACGAACTCGCCGACGGGCGGGCGGGCGCCGGTGACGGCACCCGCCCCGCCCGCGGGGGTTCCCCCCGACGCGGGGGCGTCGTCGGGGGGAACCGGGATCGGGGAGGTCACGGGGAGACCAGTCCGATCGTCTGGAGGGTCGAGGTCACCTCGTCGATGTCGGCGGCGAGGAAGTCGTCGAACTCGACGCCGGCGAGGAACGCGTCGCTCCACCCCTTCTCCTCGAGGACCGAGGCCCAGCCGCCCGAGGCGTGCATCTCGGTGACGAGCTCGGTGAGGGCCGCCTGCTCCTCCTCGGAGATGCCGCCGGGGGCGAGCACGCCGCGCCAGTTGGTGAGCTCGACGTCGTAGCCCTCCTCGACGAGGGTCGGGGTGTCGGGCAGCAGCTCGACGCGCTCGGGCGACGACACCGCGAGCGCACGCAGGGCACCCGCCTCGATCTGCTCGACGAACTCGCCGACGCCCGAGATGCCCGCCTGCACGGTGTTGCCGAGCAGCATCGTCACGGCCTCGCCGCCGCCCGAGTTCGGGATGTAGTTGAGGGTCGTCGGCACGTCCGCCGCATCGACGCCCGCCTCGACGAGCAGCATGCCCGCGAGGATGTGGTCGGCGCCGCCCGCGGAACCGCCGGTGACCGAGATCGCCGCACCCTCCTTCACGAT
This sequence comes from Agromyces sp. NPDC058136, assembly GCF_042884375.1. NCBI lineage: Bacteria > Bacillati > Actinomycetota > Actinomycetes > Micrococcales > Microbacteriaceae > Agromyces > Agromyces sp. NPDC058136. The sequence continues at coordinate 49,931 of NZ_JBHVUA010000004.1, forward strand.
GGCGTCGACGAGGTCCTCCGCGGTCTCGTAGGGCGAGTCGGCGGGCACGACGAGCACGAGCGCCTCCTCGGTGAGTCGGGCGATCGGCGTCGTGTCCTCGATGCGGCTCGCCGAGGCGTTCGTCTCGACGGCGCCGACCATGACGAGCCCGGTGACCATGAGCGTGGCCGGGTCCTGCTCGTTCGCGAGCGCGGCGAGCCCGACGGTGCCGCCCGCGCCGCCGATGTTCTCGACGGGGGCGGACCCCACGAGGTCCTCGTCGGTGAGCACCTGCGACATGGCGCGCGCGGTCTGATCCCAGCCGCCACCGGGGTCGGCCGGGGCGATGAGGTTCACCGAGTCGAGCGCGACCGCGGCCGACCCGCCGTCGCCGGCTGCGTCGTCGCCCGCCGCGGGAGTGCTGCACGCCGCGAGGGCGAGGGCGCCGGCGAGGCCGAGCCCGAGGCCGGCGAGACCGCGGCGGATCGCCGGGCGGGCGGTGCTGGTGCTGCTGTGGACGGCCGAGCTGCTCGGCCAGGTGCGAGATCGCAATTCTCCTCCTTGAGCGCCCGGCGGCTTCGACGGGCGACGATCGATTCGGGACGACGCTAGGGACGGCCTGCGCCCGAGGGAATGCTGCGGTCGTAACGGTCGTAGTGGTCGTTTCGGAGGATGCGGTCGTTTCGGTCGATTCGGTCGTATTGGTCACGTCCTCCGTGCCGGGAGACCCGCGCGCGTGCGTCACACTTGACTGGTGGTCCGGTCGATGACGCTTGGCATGCAGCTGTTGCTGCTGCAGCTCGCGATCGTGCTCGTCACCGTGGTCGGCACCGGGCTCACCGCCATGTGGCTGCAGGAGCAGCAGCTGCGCGACGCCTACCAGGACCGGATGATCGCGGTGGCCCAGTCGGTCGCCGGGCTCCCCGTCATCACCTCCGCCTTCGACGACGACGACCCCGCCAGGACGATCCAGCCGGTCGCCGAGGTCGTGCGCGAGGCATCCGATGTCACCTATGTCGTCGTCTCGGATGACGCGGGGATCCGCTACTCGCACCCGAACCCCGACCGCATCGGCGAGAAGGTCTCGACCGACCCGGCCATCCCCCTGTCGGGCAAGATCTACGTCGGCACCCAGACCGGCACCCTCGGCGAGTCGTGGCGGGTGAAGGTGCCCATCTTCGACGACGACGGCGAGGTCATGGGGCAGGTCTCGGTCGGCATCCTCGAGTCCGAGCTCCGCGCCGACTTCCTCGGCAGCCTCACGCTGCTGCTCGTCGCGCTCGTCGTCGCCGCGATCATCGGAGTGATCGGGGCGACGTGGATCGCGCGGCTCATCCGCCGCCGCATCTACGGGCTCGAGCCCGAGGAGATCCGCGCGATGCTCGAGACGCGCGAGGCGATGCTGCACGGCATCCGCGAAGGGCTCGTCGCCGTCGACGACACCGGCCGGGTGGTGCTCGTCAACGACGCCGCCGCACGCCTCCTCGACCTCGACGACCCCGAGGCGGTGCTCGGCCGCGCCGTCGACGACGTGCTCGACCCCGAGCTCGCCCGCTTCATCGCCTCCGGCGAGGAGCGCGAGAGCCCAGTGCTCTCGGGCGAACGGGTGCTGCTCGTGCACCGCGACCGGGTCAGGGTCGACGGGCGCGAGATCGGCTCGATCGCGATCCTCCGCGACCGCACCGAACTCGAGACCACCCTGCGCGAGCTCGCCGGGGCGCAGAGCCTCGCCGACGGGCTGCGGGCACAGTCGCACGAGTTCTCGAACAAGCTGCACGTCGTCAGCGGGCTCCTCGAGCTCGGACACCTCGACGCCGCGCTCGACTTCATCGAACGGGTCGGCTCGGGCGGCGCCCTCTCGACGCTCGACGAGCACGACGGGCTCGCCGACCTCGAGATCGCCGCGCTCGTGCTCGCGAAGCGCACCCGCGCGCAGGAGCTCGGCGTCACCGTCGAGCTCGCCGCCGACACCCACCTCGACGCGACCGTCGGCGGCGAGCCCCGCACCGAACTCGTCACGATCGTCGCGAACCTCCTCGACAACGCGATCGAGGCGTGCGTGCTCGGCGGACGCATCGTGCTCGAGGTGCGCGACGACCTCGACCCGGGCGTCGTCGTCGTGCGGGTCGACGACGACGGCCCCGGCGTGCCGCCCGCGCAGCGCGCCGCGATCTTCGAACCGGATGTCACGGGCAAGGCCCCCGTGCCCGGCAAGGCGCGGCGCGGGATCGGCCTCGCGATCGTGCAGCGCATCGCGCACCGGCTCGGCGGGGGCGCGCGGGTCGACGATTCGCCGCTCGGCGGCGCGCGGTTCACCGTGCGACTGCCCTGGGGCGAGGGCGAGTCCGCGAGCGGCCTCGGCGTTTCCGCGATCGGTTCGGATGCCACGAGCGGAGCCGTCCGATGACCGCGCCCTCCCCCGCCTCCGCCGGCGACGCCCTCCGCGTCGTCGTCGTCGACGACGACCTCGCCGTCGCGCGCGTCAACCGCGCCTTCGTCACCGCCCACGCCGGCTTCACGGTCGTTGCCGAGGCCCACACGGGCGCCGAGGCGCTCGCCCTCATCGCCCGCCACCGGCCCGACCTCGTGCTGCTCGACGTGTACCTCCCCGACCTCGGCGGGCTCGACGTGCTGCGACGACTGCGAGCGACCGGCGACGAGGTCGAGGTGATCGCCGTCACCGCCGCCCGCGACCTCGAGACGGTGCGCGCCGCACGCCTCCTCGGCGTGCGCCACTACCTCGTCAAACCGTTCTCGGGCGCGAGCCTCGGCGATCGCCTCGACGAGGTGCGGCGCAGCATCGCCGCCGACCGCGCCGCGCCCGCCGCCCTCGACCAGCGCGCCGTCGACGAGGCGCTCGGCAGCGTGCCGGTGCGGCGCGGCGCCGTGCCGAAGGGCCTCTCGGCGGTGAGCCTCGAACGGGTCGCCGCGGGGCTCGCCGCCTGCACCGGCGACGCGTCGGCCGCCGAGATCGCCGAGGCCCTCGGCATGTCGCGAGTGAGCGCGAGGCGGTACCTCGAGCACCTCGTCGCGACCGGGGCCGCCGAGGTCGCGCCGCGCTACGGCAGCGCCGGGCGGCCCGAACACCGGTACCGGGTGCCGCGGTAGCGTCTCGTCTCGGCGCGGCGCGGCGCGGCGTTCAGCCTTCGAGCCGCCGCAGGGCCAGTTCGATGACGGCCTGCACGGTCGCCCGGCGGATCCCGGTGCGGTCGCCCGCGAGCGACAGCTCGATCGCCGCGTCGTCGTCACCGAACGACACCCCGACGTACACCGTGCCGGGGGGCCGCCCGCCCTGCCAGTCGGGCCCGGCCACGCCCGTCGTCGCGAGCCCGAGGTCGGCCGATCGGCCGTCGACCGCGAGCGCCCGCCGCACCCCGCGCGCCATCTGCCGGGCCACCTCGGGGTGCACCGGCCCCTCGCGCTCGAGGAGCGCGGCGTCGACCCCGAGGAGCGACCGCTTCACCGCCGTGTCGTACGCGACGACGCCGCCAGACACGACGAGCGACGCCCCCGGCACCGAGGTGAGCTCGGCTGCGACGAGCCCGCCCGTGAGCGACTCGGCCACGGCGACCCGCAGCCCCCTGGCCGTGAGCCGTGCGACAAGCGACGCGGCGTCGGCGCGTGGCATCCGGTCGCTCTGCCCGACGCCGGCCGCATCAGTGCCCATCGCGTGACTCAGCCCGCGGTGCTCGCGCCCCGCGACAGGCGCACCGCGTCACGAACGTAGAGCAGGCCCGACCAGAGGGTGAGCACGAGGGCGAGGCCCATGACCGCCCAGTTCACCCAGAGGATCCAGTCGCCGACGATCGTCCACAGGGGGACGAGCGCGAGCGAGATCGCGACGGCCTGCACGAGCGTCTTGAGCTTTCCGCCCGAGGAGGCGGGCACCACGTTGCCGCGGCGCAGTTCGACGAGTCGCCACACCGTGATGCCGACCTCGCGCACGATGATGAGGATCGTCACCCACCACCACAGCTCGCCGAGGAGCGAGAGGCAGACGAGCGCGCCGCTCGTCAGCAGCTTGTCGGCGATCGGGTCGAGGATCTTGCCGAGGTCGGTGACGAGCCCCCGCGAACGGGCGATGTGCCCGTCGATGCCGTCGGTCGCGATCGCCACGATGAACAGGCCCGCCGCCCACCAGCGCAACGGCCCGTCGGCGCCCGCATCGGCGAGCAGCAGCCAGAAGAACACGGGTGCGGCGAGGATGCGCACGACGGTGATGGCGTTGGGAAGATTCCAGTTCGCCGATCGCCCGGGGGTGCCGGCGGAGGAGGTCATACGCCCAAGGATAGCGGCCGATCAGTCGCGACCGGTGAGCCCCCACGCGTCTTCGTCGCCGCCGTCGGCCTCGACCTCTTCGAGCCCCTCGGTGATGCGCCCCACCGGGTCGTCGTAGCGGTCGTCGGGTGCGTCGTACGGTTCGTTCGACGGGGTCGGCATCGACTGCGGTGCGGCGGGCGCGCCCTGCGGGGCGGCGGGCGGTGCGCTCGGCCCGCTCGGCTCGCCGCGCAGCTTCGCGAGCACGCCGGGCAGCTGCTCGGCCGTCACGAGCACGTCGCGCGCCTTCGAGCCCTCGGAGGGGCCGACGATCTCGCGCGACTCGAGGAGATCCATGAGGCGCCCGGCCTTCGCGAAGCCCACCCGCAGCTTGCGTTGCAGCATCGAGGTCGAACCGAACTGCGTCGACACGACGAGCTCGGCGGCCGCGAGCAGCAGCTCGAGGTCGTCGCCGATGTCGGAGTCGATCTCCTTGCGCTCGACGGCGGCCGCAACATCTTGCCGGTACTCGGGGCGAGCCTGGCGCGTCACATGCGTGACGACCTTCTCGATCTCGGCCTCGGTGACCCACGCGCCCTGCACGCGCAGCGGCTTCGACGCCCCCATCGGCAGGAACAGCGCATCGCCCTGGCCGATGAGCTTGTCGGCGCCCGGCTGGTCGAGGATGACGCGAGAGTCGGTGACGCTCGTCACCGCGAACGCGAGCCGCGACGGAACGTTCGCCTTGATGAGGCCCGTCACGACGTCGACCGAGGGGCGCTGCGTCGCGAGCACGAGGTGGATGCCGGAGGCGCGCGCGAGCTGCGTGATGCGCACGATCGAGTCCTCGACGTCGCGCGGGGCGACCATCATGAGGTCGGCGAGCTCGTCGACCACGACGAGCAGGTACGGGTACGGCTTGAGCTTGCGTTCGCTGCCCGCCGGCAGGATGATCTCGTCGTTCACGACGGCCTTGTTGAAGTCGTCGATGTGGCGGAACCCGAACGACGCGAGGTCGTCGTACCGCATGTCCATCTCCTTCACGACCCACTGCAGCGCCTCGGCCGCCTTCTTCGGGTTCGTGATGATGGGCGTGATGAGGTGCGGCACGCCCGCGTACGGGGCGAGCTCGACGCGCTTCGGGTCGATGAGCACCATGCGCACGTCGGAGGGCTTCGCCCGCATGAGCAGGCTCGTGATCATCGAGTTCACGAAGCTCGACTTGCCCGAGCCGGTCGAGCCGGCGACGAGCAGGTGCGGCATCTTCGCGAGGTTCGCGATGACGTAGCCACCGCCGACGTCTTTGCCGACGCCGATCGTCATCGGGTGCTTCGCCCCCACCGAGGCCTGCGAACGCAGCACATCGCCGAGGGTCACCGTCTCGCGGTCGGCGTTCGGGATCTCGACGCCGATCGCGCTCTTGCCCGGGATCGGCGAGAGGATGCGCACCTCGTTCGAGGCGACCGCGTACGAGAGGTTCTTCGACAGCGCGGTGACCCGCTCGACCTTCACGCCCGGGCCGAGCTCGATCTCGTACTGCGTGACCGTCGGGCCGCGCGAGAAGCCCGTGACCTTCGCGTCGACCGAGAACTGCTCGAGCACGCCCGTGATCTGACGCACGACCTCGTCGTTGGCCTGCGAACGCGTCTTCGCCGGCGGACCCGCCGCGAGCGTCGACGCCGACGGCAGGAAGTACGGCCGGTCGGGCGTCTCGGCTCCGCCGTCGAACTCGGACGCCTCGGCGGCGAGCGCATCGGCCATCGGGGAATCGCCCGTGAAGTCGGCCGCGGCGTCGTAGAGCGGCACCGCCTGGGTCGCCCCGGCGTCGTCGCCCCGAAGGCCCCGACCCGCCTGCGGCGCCTCACCCGTGAACTGCTGCAGCGCCGACTCGGCCCGCTCGAGCTCGCCGAGCACCTCGGTGCCGTACGCGCCGCCGACCCCGGCGGCAGCCGCACCGGCAGCGCCTCCGCCCTCGATCGGGCTGTCGAAGCTGCCCGCGGCCGAACCCTGCCCGAACACCTCGGTGAGCCCCTCGACGCCGGGTGCCTCGAACTCGGGGTCCTCCTCGCGGTTCGACGCGTTGCGCCGCCACCACGGCAGGAGCCCCGCGGACTCCTCCTCGTCGTCGCCGTCGATGCCGTCGAGCTCGGTCGGCACGCTCTTGCGCCGGTCGCGGCGCGAGGGCTTCGCCGTGTCCTCCGGCTCGGCCTGCTGCGCCTCGTCGGGCGCACCGAACAGCCACTCGTACAGTTCTCGGAACCGCGCCGGAATGCGCGTCGGCGGGGTCTTGGTGATGATGAGCAGCGACAGCAGCACGAACACGATGACGACGATCGCCGCCCCCACCTCGGTGATGAGGAGGATGAGCGGGGCCGCGAGCATCCACCCGAGGATGCCGCCGGCACGCGCCAGCACCGCCATGCCCTCGCTCGGCTCGGGCTGCCCGCCGAAGATGTGGCACAGCGCCGACACGCTCACGAGAAGGAGACCCAGCCCGATGCCGATGCGCGTGTTGTCGTGCACCGAACTCGGGTGGCGGAACAGCCACACCGCGAAGATCAGCATGATCACCGGCAGCGCGAACGCCACCCGGCCGAACAGCCCGCCGAAGCTCCACGAGTCGAGGGTCTGCGCGACCGGCTCGTTGATGAAGAACCACTCGACCACCGCCCCCGCGATCGCGAGCACGACGAGGAAGAACGGCAGGCCGTCGCGGCGCTCGTCCTTCTGGAGGGTCTCGGGCCCGAGCGCGCGCGCGGCGCCGCCCGCGAGGTGCGCAAGACCCATCCACGTCTTCACGAGGAAGTTCGGCCCCGACGGCTGCGCGGCCGCCGCCTTCTTCGCCGCGGCGCTTCCGCGCGTCGTCTGCGCGGGCAGCTTCTTCGTGGGCGCGGTTCTCGAGGCACCGCCGCGGGACGAGGTGCCCGAGGCGCGCCCGTTCGACTTGGTGCTCGTAGCCATAGGGTCAACGTTACGGCCGACGACCGACGCCGCCCTGCAACGGCGGGCGAGTGTCTGCGATCCGCCGCGGCGTCGATCAGGCGAGCGTACGCACCATCGTGTCGCGCCCGCCCACCGTCTCGACCACGGCGAACCCCTCCGATCGGTACAGCGTGCGCGCGAAGTTGCCGTGCTCGACCGAGAGCGTGAGCCGTGCGAATCCCGCCTGCCGGGCCGCACCCGCGAGCCCCTGCAGCAACGCCCGACCGACGCCCTGCGCGCGCCACAGCGGGCGCACCCCGATGATCAACTCGGGCACCCCCGTCGCGACGAAGCCGTGCGCCCGCTGATCGGCCGAGAACAGGCGGTACCACGCCGCCCCCACCGGGCGACCGCCCGCATCGACCGCGACGACGCCGCGATCGGCCGGCCGCTGCCACCCCGCGATGTAGCCCCGCGAGATCGGGTCGGCGAGCACCTCGGGGCGCGGACGAGCCCCGCCCTGCCGCCAGTTCGCCGCCTCGACGACCATGTCGGCGAGGAACGCCCCATCGGAGGGGACGGCAGGGCGCAGCTCGAACGTCGACATGCGCGGATGCTACGACCGAGGTGTTTCGGCCGTGTTTCGCGTGACACGGGATGGCGGGCGGGCGCGATCCGCGCCCGCCCGCCGCGCGACTACGCCTCGATACTCCGCCCGTCGGTCCTCTCGGCTACGCCTCGATACTCCGCCCGTCGGTCCTCGCGGCTACGCCTCGATACTCCGCCCGTCGGTCCTCTCGGCTACGCCTCGATGACGAGCGGCACGAGCATCGGGCGGCGGCGCAGGCGCCGGTTCACCCAGGTGCCGAGCGTGCGGCGCACGAGCTGCTGGAGGGCATGCGAGTCGCGCACCCCGTTCTGCGCGGCGTCGGCCAGGGCGGCCACGATCTTCGGCTTGACGTCCTCGAACACGGCGTCGTCCTCGGCGAAGCCGCGGGCGTGGATCTCGGGGCCCGAGATGACGCGTCCGGTCGTGGCATCCACGACGACGATGACCGAGATGAAGCCCTCTTCACCGAGGATGCGGCGGTCCTTCAGGTCGGCGTCGGTGATCTCGCCGACCGTCGAGCCGTCGACGTAGACGAAGCCGAGGTCGAGCTGGCCGGCCTCGCGCACGACGCCGTCGGTCATGTCGTAGACCGTGCCGTTCTCGCCGATGAAGACGTTCTCGGCCGGGATGCCGGTGTCGCGGGCGAGCTTCGCGTTCGCCTGCAGGTGACGGTACTCGCCGTGGATCGGCAGCACGTTCGCCGGCTTCAGGATGTTGTAGCAGTAGAGGAGCTCGCCCGCGGCCGCGTGCCCCGAGACGTGCACCTTCGCGTTCGCCTTGTGCACGACGTTCGCACCGAGCTTCGTCAGCCCGTCGATCACGCGGTACACGGCGTTCTCGTTGCCCGGGATGAGGCTCGAGGCGAGGATGACGGTGTCGCCCTCGCCGATCTCGATCTGGTGGTCGCGGTTCGCCATGCGACTGAGGACCGCCATCGGCTCGCCCTGCGAACCCGTCGACATGTAGACGATCTTGTCGTCGGGGATGTCGCCGGCCTTCTTGTAGTCGACGAGCACGCCCGCCGGCACGTTGAGGTAGCCGAGGTCGGCGGCGATCGTCATGTTGCGCACCATGCTGCGGCCGAGGAGGGCCACGCGGCGACCGTTCGCGTGCGCCGCGTCGAGCACCTGCTGCACGCGGTGCACGTGGCTCGAGAAGCTCGCCACGACGACCTTCTTCGTCGCCCGTGAGATCACCTGGTCGAGCACGGGGCCGATCTCGCGCTCGAGCGGGGTGAAGCCCGGGACATCCGCATTCGTGGAGTCGACCATGAACAGGTCGACGCCCTCTTCACCGAGGCGCGCGAACTCGCGCAGGTCGGTGAGCCGGCCGTCGAGCGGCAGCTGGTCCATCTTGAAGTCGCCCGTCGCGAGCACCGTGCCCGCGTCGGTGATGATCGCGACCGCGAGCGCATCGGGGATCGAGTGGTTCACCGCGACGAACTCGAGGTCGAAGGGGCCGATCTCCTCGTGCTGCCCTTCCTTCACGACGAGCGTGAAGGGCGCGATGCGGTGCTCCTTGAGCTTCGCCTCGACGAGCGCGAGCGTCAGCTGCGAACCGATCAGGGGGATGTCGCGGCGGAGCTTCAGGAGGTACGGGACCGCGCCGATGTGGTCTTCGTGGCCGTGCGTCAGCACGACGCCGACGATGTCGTCGAGGCGGTCGCGGAGGAAGCCGAAGTCGGGCAGGATCAGGTCGACGCCCGGCTGGTGCTCCTCGGGGAAGAGCACGCCGCAGTCGACGATGAGGATCTTGCCGTCGATCTCGTAGCTCGTCATGTTGCGGCCGACCTCGCCGAGGCCGCCGATCGGGATGATGCGGAGCGTCCCGGCTTCGAGCGGAGCGGGATCGATGACGGTATCGGGCACAGTGCCCTCCTAACGTTTGCGGTGTTCAGTTCGGTGCGACGCGCATGGCGCCGCGGATGTCTCGTGGTGGGCGCGCCCGCTCAGCGGGTGGTGCCCGCGACCTTCGGCAGGGCGCCGCCGGCGGCGGCGTTGCGGTCGGGTCGGAAGTTGTGGAAGTCGACGCCCGGGATGCCGCTGACGAGGTCGATCTCGTCTTCGATCAGCGCGGCCTCCCATTCCTCGGGGCCGACGAGGGGCAGACGCACGCGCGGGCTCGAGATGCGGCCGAGGCCGTGCAGGATGTACTTCGCCGCGACCGTGCCGGGCACGTGCGTCATGACGGCGCGCACGAGCGGCTCGAGCTGCTGGTGCGCCTCGGTCGCCGCCTTCAGGTCGCCGCGGTTCACCGCGTCGACCATCGTGCGGTACGGGGCCGGCGCGATGTTCGCGGTGACGCCGATGAGCCCGGTGGCTCCGATCGAGAGGTGCGGCAGCACGTTGGCGTCGTCGCCCGAGAAGTACATGAGGTCGGTCTGGTTCAGGACGCGGCTGACCTCGGAGAAGTCGCCCTTGGCGTCCTTCACGGCGAGGATGTTCGGGTGCTTCGCGAGCCGCAGGATCGTCTCGTACTTGATCGGCACGCCCGTGCGCCCCGGGATGTCGTAGAGGATGACCGGCAGATCGGTGGCATCCGCGACCATTCTGAAGTGCGTCAGGATGCCCGCCTGCGTGGGCTTGTTGTAGTACGGCGTGACGATCATGATGCCGTCGGCGCCGGCCTGCTCGGAGTGCTTGTAGAGCTCGATCGCGTGGGCGGTCTCGTTCGAGCCGCCGCCCGTGATGATCTTCGCGCGGCCCGCTGCGACGTCTTTCCCGACCTCGACGAGCCGGATCTTCTCGGGGTCGGTGAGGGTCGACGTCTCGCCGGTGGTGCCGGTGACGACGATGCCGTCGGCACCGCCCTCGATGAGGTGATCGATGTGCTTCTCGACCCCGGGCCAATCGACCTCGCCGTCAGCCGTGAACGGCGTGACGAGCGCGACGAGCACTTGTCCGAAGGGGTTCTCTTGAGTCACGCCCACCAGCGTATCGGTTCGAGCGGATGCCGCGGGGCGACGTTGCGCGCGACGACGCCCGTCGGCGCACGCAGTCGACACGCGGCTTCGACGGCCAGAACCGCCCGTTCGTCGCCCAAGATGCCGACGGACGGTACGCACCATCATCCGAAACGAAGCACTCCGACGCTGACGTGCAACCCCAGTCCAAGCTTGCCGAGCACCGCCGCTCGTACCGTGGGCCAGTCGCGCACGACCATCTCGTAGTCGAAGCGCAGCGTGTCGAACCCCAAACCGGCGGCGATGGCGTCCCGAACGAGATCCTTGTGGCGCGACTCCACCGCGTCCGCATGTCCGAGCACGCCGTCCACCTCCAGGATCAGCCGGTCGCCGAGGACGAAATCGACGCGACCGACGCCGGGGATTTCGACCTGCGCTTGCAACACGATGCCGTCGGCGCGGAGTCGGAATCGCAACAGCGACTCCAGACCGCTGGCAGCGTCGTCACGCGCGAACTCCAGCATCCACCGGTGCTGAGCGGGCATGCGGATGCCGAGCCACTCTCGATCCGCCGAGGAGAGCAGACCGCGCGCGAGCGCCGACTCGAGCGAGGCGAAACACGCCTCGTCGCCGGCGCACCGGAGAATCTCCAGCAGTGCTCGACGGATGCTGCTACGTCGACCGAGCACGACAGGTCTGACCGTCCGATGTGTGACGCAGCGGCAACCGGGATGCGCGTGCACGCGATCCCGATGGCCGATCGCCACGTGCAACCCGGCGTGCTCGACCACCCACAGCCCTGCCTGCCGGGCCGCCGACAGGCAGCAGAGCATCCCGCCGTGCGCGGCGGCCCGTCGAACGTCGATCGGCGCGTCCGCCCGGGCGTACACGCCTCGTCGGAGTCGAATGATCGCACCGCTGCGGACGGCGCCGGCGAGCGCACGCGCGGACACCCCGGCCGCCCGCAGTTCATCGGTTCGCGCGATGCTCCGCACCCTGCGCTTCTGTGTGATCGGCATTCCCCCACGATCGGGTGCGGGCCTCCGCCCGAGCGAGCACACTCCCGATCTCGGGATCGGTTTGCGGCGGACGACCGTTGTGGAGGACGAGTGCGCTGTTTCGTCCGTCGGCATCTCCCGTTGACACGCTGATCGGAGAGGGCGGACACGCGGAGGCACCGCCGTCAGGCCGACGGACGAAACGTGCCGAGGACGGGGAATGGGAGGCAGATAGAGCGAATGAGAGCCGGCTGGGTCGGGTGGGCCGGTCAGGCGCGGCGGTAGGTGAGGAAGCGGTAGTGGATGCCGGTGCGGGAGACGTGCGTGCCGTCGGCCGGGTCGGCGGCGACCAGGGTGAAGGCGTCGGGCACGGGCGGGGCGAGCACGTCGCCGGGCTCGGGCGAGAAGCCGTCGGGGTGCACGAGCTCGGTCACCTCGATCACGTCGGCGAGCCCGATCGCCTCGGCGAAGAGCTGCCCGCCGCCGATGACCCAGACGGGCTCCCCCGCACCCGCGGCGAGCGCGAGCGCGTCGCCCAGCGAGCCGGCGCGTTCGGCGCCCTCGGCCGCCCAGGCGGGCTGCCGGGTGACGACGATGTTGCGGCGCCCGGGCAGGGGGCGGTAGCGGGGGTTCAGCGACTCCCAGGTCTTCCGGCCCATGATCACGGGCGCGCCGAGGGTGACGGCCTTGAAGTGGGCGAGGTCCTCGGGCACGTGCCAGGGCATGCCGCCGTCGCGTCCGATGACGCCGCCGTGGGCCTCCGCCCAGACGAGGCCGAGGTGCGGTGCGTCATGGGCAGCAGGGTCGGATGCCACGGGTGCGGCCTCGCTCAATGAGGAAGCGTGCGGCGCGGGCGCCGTGGCATCCGCCTTCAGGCCGCTCATACGGCGACGGCGGCGCGGATCGCCGGGTGGTGCTGGTAGCCCTCGACGACGAAGTCGTCGTACTCGTAGTCGAGGATCGACTCGGGCACCCGGGTCAGGCGCAGCTGCGGCGGCGCGTACGGCTCGCGTTCGAGCTGGAGCCGCACCTGCTCGACGTGGTTGTCGTAGATGTGGCAGTCGCCGCCCGTCCAGACGAAGTCGCCCACCTCGAGGCCGGTCTGCGCGGCGACCATGTGGGTGAGGAGCGCGTAGGAGGCGATGTTGAACGGCACGCCGAGGAAGAGGTCGGCGCTGCGCTGGTAGAGCTGGCACGAGAGCTTGCCGTCGGCGACGTAGAACTGGAACAGGGCATGGCAGGGGGCCAGTGCCATGTCGGGGATGTCGGCCGGGTTCCACGCGGAGACGATGAGGCGGCGCGAGTCGGGGTTCTCGCGGATCTGCGCGACGACGTCGGCGATCTGGTCGATGACCTCACCCGACGGCGTCGGCCAGGAGCGCCACTGCACCCCGTAGACGGGGCCGAGCTCGCCGTCGGCGTCGGCCCATTCGTCCCAGATGGTGACGCCGTGCTCGCGCAGCCAGGCGACGTTCGACGAGCCCTGCAGGAACCACAGCAACTCGTACGCGATCGACTTGAAGTGCACCCGCTTGGTGGTGATGAGCGGGAACCCCTCGGCGAGATCGAAGCGCAGCTGGCGCCCGAACACGCTGCGCGTGCCGGTGCCGGTGCGGTCGGTCTTCGGCGTGCCGTGCTCGAGCACGTCGCGCAGGAGGTCTTCGTACGGGGTTGCGATCGTCTCGGACATCGCATCAAGGCTAACCCGCGGATGCCGCGGTGCGGGCGTCATTCGTCGTCACAGTCGCCGTGGCGCGGCCGACGCTGCCTACGCTCGCCTCATGGACCTCCTGCCCGCCCTCGCGACCGCCGCCGCGCTCGTCGGCGTGGCGACCGCGGCCGGGCTCGTGTGGCGGGCCCGGCAGGGCCGTGCGGTGCGCGGCGCCGGTGCGGGGCGAGGTCGTCGCGATGCCTCGACGCCGGTGCTGGCGGCCGAGCTGGGACTCGCCGGCGACGCGTTCGGCGCCGACGCGACCCTCGTGCAGTTCTCCACCGAGTTCTGCAGCCGCTGCCCCGCGACGGCGAGACTCCTCGGGGCGATCGCCGCGGAGACCCCCGGGATCCGCCACGTCGAGGTCGACCTCACCCGTCGCGCCGATCTCGCGTCGCGCTTCGACGTCACCCAGACCCCGACCACGCTCGTCGTCGACGGCGACGGTGTGGTGCATGCGCGCATCGGCGGTGCGCCCCGCGCCGAGACGGTGCGGGCCGAGCTCGACCAGATCATCCGGAGGAACCATGTCAGTGTCAGCTGAGCGCGCCGGCGTCGCCGCCCGCACCGGCATCGACCCGCGCGGCCCGCGGTTCAGTGCGGCGATCACCGCAACCCTGCTGCTCGTGACCGTCCTGCTCGCGGTCGCCGGTGCCGCGGCGGCGGCGTTCTGGCTGCTCGTCGCCCTCACCGCGCTCTTCGCATGGGGCGCGTTCGCGGGGGTTCGGCGCCATCCGTTCGGCCTGCTGTTCGCGAAGCTGGTGCGGCCGCGGCTCGCGCCACCGACCGAGCTCGAGGACCCGCGCCCGCCGACCTTCGCGCAGGGCGTCGGCTTCGCGGTGACGCTCGCGGGCGTCGTGCTCGCCCTCCTCGGGGTGCCGTTCGCCGTGCCGATCGCAGCCGGGGCGGCGTTCTTCGCGGCGTTCCTCAACGCGGTGTTCGATTTCTGCCTCGGGTGCCAGCTGTACCTGCTGCTCGTGCGGGCACGGGTGATCCGCACGGCATGAGCCGAGGCATCCTCGATGACTCGCCCGACGCCCGCGACCGCACCGCCGCTAGGCTGAGAGCCCGGCTCGAAGTGGAGGATTCCGATGGCAATCACGAGTGAAGCGACCACCGTCTGGAAGGGCACGCTGTTCGAGGGTTCAGGCCAGGTGGGTCTCGACTCCTCGGGTCTCGCGAGCTTCCCCGTCAACTGGAAGGCCCGTGCAGAGGGCGTCGCGAACACGACGAACCCCGAGGAGCTGCTCGCCGCCGCGCACTCCTCCTGCTTCTCGATGGCGCTCTCGCTCGCGCTCGCCCAGGCGGGCTCGCCCGCCGAGAGCATCCAGACGACGGCGGCCGTCACCTTCGAGGCCGGCAAGGGCGTGCTCGGCAGCCACCTGCTCGTGAGCGCACGCGTGCCCGGGCTCAGCGAGGCCGAGTTCGAGGCCTTCGCGAACGACGCGAAGGCGGGCTGCCCGATCTCGCAGGCGCTCGCCGGCATCCCGATCACGATCGAAGCCGAACTCGCCTGACCCATGCGGGTTCTGATCGCCGGTGCTTCGGGCTTCATCGGCTCGCCGCTCTCCGAGCGGTTGCGTGCCGAGGGGCACGAGGTGCTGCGACTCGTGCGGCGGAGGGCGCAGGCCGATGACGAGGTGTCGTGGTCACCCGCGGCGGGCATCATCGACTTCACCGTGATGGATCGCGTCGACGCGGTCGTGAACCTCGCGGGTGCCTCGCTCGCGCGGCTGCCGTGGACCCGCCGCTACCGGGGCGAGATCCTCGACTCCCGCGTCGGCGCGACCCGCACCCTCGCCGACGCGATGCGCAAGGCCCGCCGCCCGCCGGCCGTGTTCCTCAGCGCCTCGGCCGTCGGGTACTACGGCGACCGGCCGGGCGAACTCCTCACCGAGTACTCGAGCGCGGGAGCGGGGTTCCTCCCCGAAGTCGTCGCGAAGTGGGAGCAGGCGGCCGCCCTCGCCCCTGAGGAGACCCGCACCGTGAACGTGCGCACCGGGCTCGTCATCGGGCACGGAGGGGCCATGCAGCGCGTCGGCACGCTGACCCGCCTCGGCGTCTCGGGGCGACTCGGCACGGGCGGCCAGCACTGGCCGTGGGTGGCGCTCGACGACGAGGTGGGCGCACTCGTGCACCTCCTCGACTCGCACGTGCACGGGCCGGTCAACTTCACCGGCCCCACCCCCGCGACGGCCGACCGCGTGATGGGGGCGATGGCCGAACGCATGAAGCGCCCGTACGTGCTTGGGGTGCCTGAGCGCATGCTCGAGCTCGCCCTCGGCCGCGCGGCCGACGAGCTGCTGCTCTCGAGCCAGAAGGTGCGACCGCAGCGGCTCATCGACGACGGCTACCGCTTCGTGCACCCGACGGTCGAGTCGGCACTCGAGGCGATGCTCAGCGCGAAGCCCGATCCAGTTCGATAGCGCGGCGCACCGCGTGCCGCGCACGGCGGCGATCACCGGCCGCGTCGTACGCGAGCCCGAGGCGCAGCCATGCGCGCCACGATTCGGGTTCGGCCTCGGCCTCGGCCGCGAATCGGGCGAACTCGGCCTGCGCGGCCGACTTGTCGACGCGGCCGCTCTCGCGAACCGGGAGTTCGAGGTCGAGGCCGCCCTCGGTCTCGAGGCGCTGCACGAGCCGCTGCGAGCGGATGCCGAACGCGAGTTCGCGCCAGATCGCCCACACCGCGATGAGGGGCAGCACGAGGAGCGCGACGCCCATCACGATCGCGACGGGTTCGCCGGTGCCGATGAACTGCACCGCGCGCCAGCCGACGAGGGCGAGGTAGAGCGCGAGCAGCGCGGCCATGAGGAGCGCGCCGAGCTTCGTCGTCATCGGGCGGTGCCCGCGCCGTCGCCCGCGCCTGCGCCCGCGCGCGCCAGCCCGAGGTCGAGCAGCGCGTCGAGGCCGACGGTGACCCCGGATGCCTCGGGCGCACGCCGCAGCGCGAGCAGGATGCCCGCTTCGTAGGAGCTCGGCGACAGGGTCGTGTGGGTGAAGCTCAGCGTCTCGCCGTCGCCGCCCATGATGACGCGCTGCTCGGCGAGGAGCCCCTGCATGCGGAGGCTGTGAACGGGCACCCCCGAGACGAGCTGCCCGCGGGCGCGCTGGTCGGCGTGGGGGGCGGCGACGGGCCCGGCCGCGCCGCGGCCCTCGCCGATGAGTTCGGCGGTGCGCACCGCGGTGCCCGAGGGCGAGTCGACCTTGCCGGCGTGGTGCGCCTCGATGATCTCGATGGAGTCGAAGTAGGGGGCGGCGAGCGCGGCGAACGCGGTCGCAAGGACGCTGCCGATCGAGAAGTTCGGCACGAACAGCACGCCGCGGGCGTCGCTCTTGGCCCGCACCGAGCGCGCGACCTCGGCGATGCGGTCGGCCGACCAGCCCGAGGTGCCGACGACGATCGGGATGCCCGCCTCGACGGCGAACTCGACGATCGCCGGGCTCGCCGCGGGGTGCGTGACGTCGAAGGCGACGTCGGCGCCGCGCAGCTCCTCGAGGCTCGAACGCGAGTCGAGTGCGGCGTGCAGTTCGAGGTCGTCGGACGCCTCGATGAGTCGGATCGCCAGCTGCCCCATCTTGCCCGTGGCTCCGGCCACGGCGACCTTGATCGTCACCGGGCCAGCCTAGCAAGCGGCGAATATGCTCGAGGCATGCTGCGATTCCGCGACGCCGACGTCACCGATCCCGACGCCCACGCCCTCCTCGAGGCGTACTTCGCCGAGCGTGCGCTCGGCTTCCCGGCCGAGCAGGGCGAGTACCGGCCGACGTTCCCGGATGCTGCGCAGTTCACCCCGCCCGCGGGCGTCTTCGTCGTCGTGGTCGACGACGAGCAGGGCGGCGCGCTCGTCGGCTGCGGCGGTGTGCGTCGCATCCAGCGCCGGCCCGAGACGAACGAGGTGCGGTTCGAGGTGAAGCACCTGTGGCTCGCCCCGACCGCCCGCGGTCGCGGCGAAGGGCGGCGCCTGCTCGAGGAGCTCGAGCGCCGCGCACTCGAGTTCGGCGCGCGGGAGCTGGTGCTCGACACGAACGCGAACCTCGAGGCGGCGGGCGGCCTGTACCGTTCGGCGGGCTACTCCCCCATCGAGCCGTACAACGCGAACCCGAACGCGACCGACTGGTTCGGCAAGCGGGTCTGAGCGTCCCGCGTCAGATCACGTAGGGCTCGGGCAGACCCGTGCGCAGCTCGGGCGGGAGGTGCGCGAGGTCGTTGTGGGTGACGAGGCTCCACGGGCGGCCGGGCTTCTGGGTGAGCACGGTGAGGCCGCAGTTGGCCTGGTTGATCGACACCCAACGCCAGTCGGGTGCGCCGAGCACCTCGCGCACGAACCAGGCGATGACGAAGTTGTGGGTGATCAGGAGTTCGTGGCGGTCTTCTCGGTGCGAACGCAGGAACTCGGCGACGGCGTCGGCCATCTGGGCGCTGCCGGCCTCGATCTCCTCCTCGGTGACGGAACCGAAGAAGGGGTCGTAGACCTTCGGGGTCTCGGGCGCGGGCCCCGACGGGATGCAGTCGAAGAGGAGCGCCGAGGGTTCGGGGTCGAGCGCCGGCATCTTCGCCGCGATGATCTCGGCCGTCTCGGTCGCACGCTGCAGCGGCGAGTGCCAGGCGTGGTCGAACGGGATCCCGCCGAGGCGTTCGGCGAGGAGTTCGGCCTGGCGGCGCCCGCGGGGCGACAGCGGCCCGTCGGGGAGGCCGTGTTCGGCGTCGATCTGCTCGCCGTGTCGCACGAGGTAGAGGTGGTGGGCCACAGTACTGCTTCCTGTAGGGGGTCGCGTCGCGCTCAGGCGACGTCGGTGCTCGGCGCGAGCTGGTCGACTGCGCCGGTGAACGCCGACTCCTCGATCGCGCCGACGGCGACGAGCGAGAACGGCTGGGCGGCGAGGTCGCTCGCGAGCGCCTGCACGTCGTCGGCGGTGACGCGTGCGACGCGCCGGAGCGCCTCGTCGAGGTCGACGAATTCGCCGAGGGTCAGTTCGGAGCGCCCGAGCCGGCTCATCCGGGTGTCGGAGTCCTCGAGGGCGAGCGCAGAGGCGCCGCCGAGCTGCCCGGCCGCGCGGGCGAGCTCTTCGGGGGTGACGCCCGCCTGCGCGAGGCGTTCGAGCTCTTCGCGCATGAGTTCGGCGACGGTGCCCGCCTTGGCCGGCGCGCACCCCGCGTACATGCCGAAGAGGCCCGCGTCGGAGTACGCCGGCGCGAAGGAGTAGACGGCGTACGCGAGCCCGCGGCGTTCGCGGATCTGCTGGAACAGCCGCGACGACATGCCCGAGCCGAAGATCGCGTTGAGCACGCTCATCGTCGCGCGGCGTTCGTCGGTCGCGACGAGCGCGGGCGCGCCGAGCAGGAGGTTCACCTGTTCGGTGGGGCGTTCGACGACGGTGATCGGATGCCCCGGGGCGAGCGCCGCGGGTGCGGTCGCGCGCCGCTCGACCGGCGTGCCGGGTTCGTCGAGGCGCCACCCGCCCGCGGTGAGCGACGCGTTCAGCAGCGCGATGAGTTCGTCGTGGTCGACCGCGCCGGCCACGCTCACGACGAGGTCTTGCGGCCGGTAGTTGGCCCGGTAGTGCTCCACGACGGCGTCGCGGGTCGCAGCCTCGATGGTGCCGGTGTTGCCGCCGATCGGGCGGCCGAGCGGGTGACCGCCGAGCACGGCCTGGAAGAAGCGCTCGTTCGCCACGTCGGCGGGGTCGTCGCCCGCCATGGAGAGCTCCTCGAGGATCACCCCGCGCTCGGTCTCGAACTCGCCGGGGTCGAGGAGCGAGGAGGTGAACATGTCGGCGAGCACCGACACCGCCATCGGGAGGTCTTTGTCTTGCACCTTGGCGTAGTAGCAGGTGTACTCCTTCGCGGTGAGCGCGTTGTGCTCGCCGCCGACCGCGTCGAAGGAGATGGCGATGTCGAGCGCGGTGCGGCTCGGGGTGCCCTTGAAGAGGAGGTGCTCGAGGAAGTGGGTGGACCCGAGGCTGGCCGGCCCCGCGGCATCCGCGTGCTGCTCGTCGCGCGAGCCGACCGCGACCCAGAAGCCGATCGTGACGCTGCGACTGCCCGGAACCTGCTCGCTCAGCACCCGCACCCCCGAGGGGAGCACCGATCGCCGCACGCGCGAGCCGCCCGTCGCCTCGAAGGAGAGCTCGGCCTGGCCGAGAGGGAGGTCGACGGCGCCGTTCATCCTGAACAGCCTATGCCACCCGCGCGTCGAACGCCGAGCGAGTTCAGGCGGAGGCGCGATCGAGCTCGACGAGCTCGGAGCGGGTGAGCTCGACGGCCGCGGCGCTCACGAGCGCATCGACCTGCTCGGGTTTCGTCGCGCTCGCGACGGGTGCCGCGACGGTCGGCTTCGCGAGGAGCCACGCCAGCGCGATCGTGGCCGGCTGCACCCCGTGCGCGAACGCCACCGCATCGAGCGCCGCGAGCACCCGATGCCCGCGCCGCCCGAGATGACGCGCCTGCCTGGCGCCCCGCGCGTCGTGGCGCACCTCGGCGCGACGGCGCACCTGCCCGCCGAGGAACCCGTTCGCGAGCGCGAAGTACGGCAGCACGGCGAGGCCCTGCGCGTGGGCGACGAGTTCGGGCGCCCCCTCGAAGGGCCGCCGCTCCATCAGGTTGTAGCGCGTCGTCAGGGTCTGGAAGCGGGGCAGCCCGTTCGCGGCGAGGACCCGCGCCTCGATGAGCCGTTCGGGGCTGAAGTCGGAGGCGCCGATCGCGGCGACCTTGCCGGCGGAGATGAGGGCGTCGATCGCGCCGAGGCTCTCCTCCAGCGGAACCTCGGGGTCTTCGCCGTGGAAGTGCACGAGGTCGAGCCGTTCGACGCCGAGCCGCATGAGCGAGGCGTCGACGGCGGCGTTGATCTGCGCGGGCGCGAGACCGGCGATGTCGGGGTGGCGGCCGATCTTCGTCATGACGCGCACCCGGTCGCGGGCGCCGCGCGAGTCCATCCACATGCCGATGATCGACTCGCTCCGGCCGGCGGCGTAGCTGTCGGCCGTGTCGATGAGCGAGCCGCCGACGGCGACGAAGCGGTCGAGGACGGCGAACGCCTGCTCGGCGCCGAGGGTCCACCCGAAGGTGCTCGCCCCGAGCACCACGGGGTGCGCGGTGATCCCGGTCTCGCCGACGGCGATGCGGGCGGGCACCACGATCGGCCCCGAGAGCGGGTTCGACGCGATCGTCTCGACCCGCGAGCGCGCCGCTTCGGCAGTCACGAGGGCGTCGGATGCCTCGGCGTGCTCGCCGCTCGCGAGCCCGTCGCGTTCGCGATCGACCACCGCTGCCCCCGCAGCGCTCGCCTCGCCAGGCCGGTAGCTGTGTCGCCGTGCCATCGCCGCCCCTCCTCCCCAGGAATTGGCTTCGAGAATACGCAGGGTGTCCCCCGTTTCCGGCACCGACGACGCGACAACGGGCGAACCGTTATCGAATCGTTTGGAGCCGGGCCGGATCCGCGCCCTGATCGGGGGTCAGTCGCGGGCGCGACGCAGCACGGCGGCCGCCTGGGCGAGGAGCGGCGCGTCGACCATCGCCCCCCGGAACGCGAACACCCCGCGCTCGCCCGCAGCCGCCTCGAGCACCGCGTGCGCCCACTCGAGCCGCTCGGCATCGGGCAGGTACGCCTCGCGCACCACGCCCGCCTGCGAGGGGTGGATGCACGCGGTCGCGGCGAACCCGACCGCCGCGGCGTCCTCGGCCTCGGCCCGGAGGCCGTCGAGGTCGGCGATGTCGAGGTGCACGGCGTCGATCGCGGCGATGCCGTGCGCTCCGGCTGAGAGCAGCACCCGGGAGCGCGCGTGGCGGGCGACCTCGCGGTACCCGCCGTCGGCCGCGCGGCTCGAGGAGCCGCCGAGCGAGGCGACGAGGTCCTCGGCGCCCCACATGAGCGCCGACACGTTCGGGATCGCCGCGATCTCGGGCGCGGCCAGCACCCCGCGGGCGGTCTCGCACAGTGCGATCACCTCGAACTCGGCGAGCTCGACGAGATCGGCCGTCCCCTCGCACTTCGCGAGCATCACGGTGCGGTAGTCGGTCGCGGCGAGCGCCCCGAGATCGGCGGCGAAGGCCTCGGTGCTCGCGGGGTTCACCCGGACGATCACCCGTTCGGGGTCGAGCGGGGTCGACACGAGCGCGAGGCGCGCGGCATGCTTCGCGTCGGGCGCGACCGCGTCCTCCAGGTCGAGGATCACGGCGTCGGCCCGGTCGAGCGCCTTCGCATAGCGCTCGGGCCGGTCGGCCGGGCAGAACAGGATGGCCGGGCCGAAGCGGAAGGCCGGATGCACCGACATCACTCCTCCTCCTCGGCGGCGCGCCGCCCACTCGACGCAGGGCGGGCGGAGCCCGAGCCCGCGGCTGCAAGCGCCTGGCGCTCCCCCGCCTCGCGGAGCCACATGAGCACCGAGCGGGTCGCCCTGGCCACCTCGACGCCGTCCTGGTTGCGGCCCACGTGCCGGAGCGTCACGATGCCCTGCCCCGGTCGCGAGGCCGACTCGCGCACGCCGACCACGACGGTCTCGCTGTAGAGCGTGTCGCCGTGGTACAGCGGCGCCGGGAACGCCACCTCGGTGAACCCGAGGTTCGCGACGATCGTGCCCTGCGTGAGCTGCGCGACCGAGGCGCCGACGATCGTCGCGAGCGTGAACATCGAGTTCATCAGGCGCTCGCCGAACGGCTGCGTCTCGGCCCACGCCGCGTCGAGGTGCAACGACTGCGTGTTCATCGTCAGTGTCGTGAACAGCACGTTGTCGGCCTCGGTGACCGTGCGGCCCGGGCGGTGCAGGTAGCGGGTGCCGGGTTCGAACTCCTCGAACCAGAGCCCCCGCTGCAGCACCTCGCGGTGCACTTCGGGTTCGTGCGTATCGCCGGCCATCTGCGGCTCCCCTCCGCCGCGGGGCGCACCCCGCGGCATCCTGTTCGAACGCTACCCCGCGAGACCCAGTTCGCGCGCGATGACCATGAGCTGCACCTCGTTGGTGCCCTCGCCGATCTCGAGGATCTTCGAGTCGCGGTAGTGGCGGGCGACGAGGGTCTCATTCATGAAGCCCATGCCGCCGAAGATCTGCGTCGCGTCGCGCGAGTTCGCCATGGCGGCGTCGCTCGAGACGAGCTTGGCCATCGCCGCCTCCTTCTTGAACGGGAGGCCGGCGTCGGCGCGGCGGGCCGCATCGTGCCACGCGAGGCGCGCGGTGTACACCCGGGCCTGCATCTGGGCGATCGTGAAGGCGATGTACTGGTGCGAGGCGATCGGCACGCCGAACACGTTGCGGGTCTTCGCGTAGGCGATGGCCTCGTCGAGGCATCCCTGCGCCGCACCGGTCGCGAGCGCCGCGATCGCGATGCGGCCCTCGTCGAGCGTCTGCAGGAAGTTCGCGAAGCCGCGCCCCCGCACTCCGAGCAGGTTCGCTGCGGGCACCCGCACGTCGTCGAAGGTGAGCGGGTGGGTGTCGCTCGCGCGCCAGCCCGCCTTGTCGTAACCGGGCGCGACCGTGAAGCCGGGGGTGCCGTTCGGCACGATGATCGTCGACAGCTCCTTCGTGACCGAGCCGTCGGGGCGTGTGCGCTCGCCGGTCACCGCGGTCACCGTGACGAACTTCGTGATCGGCGTGCCCGAGTTGGTGATGAACTGCTTCGAGCCGTTGATGACCCACTCGTCGCCGTCGAGCACCGCGGTGGTGCGGGTGGCGCCCGCGTCGGAGCCGGCCTCGGGCTCGGTCAGGCCGAAGCCGCCGAGCGCGCGCCCCGCGACGAGGTCGGGCAGGAACTCGGCCTTCTGCTCCTCGGTGCCGTGGCGGAAGATCGGCATCGCGCCGAGGCCGACGCCGGCCTCGAGGGTGATCGCGATCGACTGGTCGACGCGAGCGAGGGCCTCGATCGCGAGGCACAGCGCGAGGTAGTCGCCGCCCTGGCCGCCGACCTCCTCGGGGAAGGGCAGGCCGAACAGCCCGAGCTCGCCCATCTGCGCGACGACGTCCATCGAGAGGGTGTGGGTGCGGTCGGCCTCGTACGACTGCGGTGCGACGACGGTGTCGGCGAACTCGCAGACCATGTCGTACAGCTGCTGTTCCTCGGCGCTCAGCTCGGTGCTCACGTCGTGCTCCTCGTTCCTCGTTGTCGGTGGAGTGCGGTCGGGTGCGCGCCCTCGTGGGGTGCGCCCCGGTGGGGTGGTCTATGGGGTGGGCGCGCTGCGTTCTTCGACGCGTTCTTCGCTGCGTTCCTCGCCGCGTTCTTCGAGGCGTTCTTCGCCGTCGGATGCCACGGGATCGGGCTCGACCCTCGCGACCGGCTGGTCTCGCGAGACCTGCTCGCCCTGCGCGACCGCGAGCCGCACGACGCCGGCCACGGGTGCGGTCACCCGGTGCTCCATCTTCATCGCCTCGATCGCGACGACGGCGTCACCCTCGGCGACCCGGTCGCCGTCGGCGACGAGCACCGCGGTGACGGTGCCCGGCATCGGCGCGCGCAGCTCGGGGTCGGCTGCACCGCCGCGTTCGAGGAGCGCGAGCTCGGCGTCGAGCGCGGCTCGACGGTCGACCGCTGGCACCCGCCAGGTGCCGAGCGGCGTGTGCAGCCAGAGCGCCCCGTCGGCGTCGGTCGCGGAGGCGTCGACGGGGACCGCTGCGGCACCGGCCTCGGGGCCGTCGCTCGGCGCCGGGCCTGCGCTCGGGGCCCGACCGCCCCGCCATCCGCGGGCGAGCTGCCACGCGTGCGCGCCGTCGACGAGCGCCGCCTCGACCGCTTCGGCGTCGCGCACCGCACGGGCCGCGGTTCGCACCGCATCGGGCACGTCATCGCCCTCGGGCTCGGGCAGGCGGTCGATGAGCCCGGTGTCGAGGTCGCCGCGCTGCACGGCGGGATCGGCGATGAGGCGACGGAGGAACGCCGCGTTCGTGTCGACACCGAGCACGATCGTGTCGGCGAGCGCCGCGTCGAGCCGGGCGAGCGCCTCGGCACGGTCGGCACCGACGGCGATCACCTTGGCGATCATGGGGTCGTAGTCGGCGGTGATGCGCTGCCCCGAGCGGATGCCGGCGTCGACGCGCACGCCCTCGCCGACCGGTGCGCGCCACTCGAGCAGTTCGCCCGTCGAGGGCAGGAACCCGCGCTCGGGGCTCTCGGCGTAGAGGCGCGCCTCGATCGCGTGACCCGTGAGGCGAACGTCCTCCTGCCGCAGTGCGAGCGGCTGGCCCGCGGCGACGCGCAGCTGCTGCTCGACGAGATCGACGCCCGTCACGAGCTCGGTGACGGGGTGCTCGACCTGCAGGCGGGTGTTCATCTCGATGAAGAAGAACTCCTCCGGCGAGACATCCGACACCAGGAACTCGACCGTGCCCGCGCCGCGGTAGTCGACGCTGCGCGCCGCGTCGCAGGCGGCCCGGCCGATGCGGTCGCGGGTCTCGGCGTCGAGGAGCGGCGACGGCGCCTCCTCGATCACCTTCTGGTGGCGGCGCTGCAGCGAGCACTCGCGTTCGCCGAGGTGGATCACCTCGCCGAACTCGTCGGCGAGCACCTGCACCTCGATGTGCCGAGGCCGCTCGATGAGACGTTCGAGCAGCAGCGTGTCGTCGCCGAAGGCGGCGAGCGCGATGCGTCGGGCCGCGGGGATCGCGGCCGCCAGTTCGCGGGCGTCGCGGGCGATCTGCATGCCCTTGCCGCCGCCGCCGGCGCTCGGCTTCACGAGCAGCGGATACCCGACGGCGTCGCCGGCCGCGGCGAGCGCGGTGTCGTCGAGCGTCGGGTCGGAGACCCCGGGCACCGTCGGCACCCCGGATGCCTCGACGTGGCGCTTCGCACGGATCTTGTCGCCCATGACGTCGAGCGCATCGACACCGGGGCCGACGAAGACGATGCCCGCCCGGCGGCAGGCCTCGGCGAAGCCGGCGTGCTCGGAGAGGAAGCCGTAGCCCGGGTGGATCGCCTCGGCGCCCGTCTCGCGGGCGGCGGCGATGATGCGGGCGGGGTCGAGGTAGCTCTCGGCCGCGGGTGCCGGACCGATGCGCACGGCCTCGTCGGCGAGGCGCACGTGGGGCGCGTCGGCATCGGCGTCGGAGTAGACGGCGATCGAGCGGATGCCGAGGCGGCGCAATGTGCGGATGACGCGTACGGCGATCTCGCCGCGGTTCGCGACGAGCACCCGGTCGAACGGGCGCGACGGCCGGGTGGATCGTGCTTCGTCGACGGCGTCGCCCGTGCCCATCCGCGCCTCCCTGCGCTCGAGGTGCGCTCACATCAGTTAACGCGCACTAACTGGATCCGATGTTAGTGGCCGCTAACTGAAATCACAAGCGCAGGCGCGGCCCGCCCCGGCCCGACGTCGAGGAGATCTGCGATTCCGAGGGCGTCTCGGAGCACCTTGCTCCTCGAAATCGCAGATCGCCTCGAAATCGCCGCACCCATCGGGTGGTCACCCACGATGCAGCCCCTGCGCGACCGCACGGATGATCAGTTCATGCACACGCTCCCAACGGTCGACCACCTGCGTGTAGCCCACCCGGATGACGTGATACCCGAGCAGCGCGAGCTCTGCGTCGTGCTCGACGTCGGATTCGCGCTGCGCCCCGACGTGGTGCCCGCCGTCGATCTGGAGCACGAGTCGCTCGCCGATCAGGAAGTCGACCCGGTGCCCGGCGATCCACAGCTGCGGCACGATCGCGATGCCGAGCCAGCGCAGGCGCGGCGCGATGAACGATTCGAGTCCCGAATCGGAGAACGGCACGGCCGTGTCGAGCACCCGCCGTGCGGCGGTCGACAGCGGAAGTCGAGCGAGCGCGGGCCGCTCGACGAGACCCTGCCGCAACGCCGACTCCCAGATCGCGAGGGCCGACTCGAACGGCTGGCACACCGCGACGAGCGCCAGCACGTTCTCGATCGGGTCGACCAGCGCGTCAGGGTGCCTCGGTAGGAGCGGCGCCGCCCAGTGCACGGTCGCACCGCGCGGCGAGACGCAGCCCGAATGCGCGGGTGCGGCGACGTGCGGCCGATCCTCGTCGAGCACCCACAACCCGAGTCGCCTCGCCTGGGTGACGCACGACACGACGACGCCCGCGCGAGCGGCGGCGATCAGGTAGGCGTCGGCGCCAGGGGCCGCGAGCCACCCCTTGCGGACGCGCAGGAGGCGCCCTGTCGCCACCGCCCGCTGGATACGGTGCCGACTGACACCCTCATGCGCCAGCCGCCGCGTTCGCACCACCCCGCCGTTGGCGAGCGCGACGACGACCGGGTCGGGAGCACGCCCCGGCGTCTCGAACGGAAGTCCCGGCGCGTCGGGCACTCCGGGCACGAGCAGTGCAGCTTCGGACATGGGATGCAGACTGACCGATGCCGTCGCCGGGCCTCGGCCGGCACACGAACCTGTGGACGCAACGCCCCCATGCGTCGCTGCTGAGGACGAGTCGCACCCGCCGGACTCCCCCCGTGGAGCGTTCCGCCCCGCCCGGAGCTGTGGCGATTCCGAGGAGATCTGCTGTTCCGAGGTGCCCGTCGCACGCACTGGCCCTCAAGAGCGCAGATCTCCTCGGATCCGCAGGCGCGGCCGGCGCGGGTTCAGCTCGCGATCGCCGCGCCGAGCCGTTCGATGCCGAACGCGAAAGCGCGATCGACGTCACCGCCGAGGCGGAACGCCCCCGCGAGCTCCATTCCGATGAAGCCCGTCGCCCATGCGGTGAGCGTGCGCGCCGCATCGAGCGCGCGATCCGGGCCCGCGAGCGCGGCGGCGACCTCGATGAGCGGCGCGCTCGCCGCGCGCAGCCGCTCGACCTCGAGCCCCGACTCCTCGCCGGGCGCGAAGACGAGTCGATACGCCGCGGGCCGCTCGTGCGCGAACGCGCGCAACGTGTGAGCGAGCCGGGCGAGCTCGGCGATCGGCTCGATCACGGTCTCCTCGTCGCCGCCACCACTGCCCGCGACGGGTCGACCTTCGCGCAGTCGCATCTCGAGTTCGTCGAGCGCGGACGCGGCGACGAGCGCGATGAGTGCGCGGCGGTTGCGCACGCGCTTGTACAGCGAGGGCGCGCGCACGCCCACCCGCCCGGCGACCGCCTGCATCGTCAGGCCCGCGGGCCCGTCGGCCTCGAGGAGTTCAGTGCCCGCGGCGAGGATCGCCTCGAGCGAGGTGCGTTCGGGTGCCGGCATCGACGGTTCCTCT
The DNA here is from genome assembly GCF_042884375.1 of Agromyces sp. NPDC058136. NCBI lineage: Bacteria > Bacillati > Actinomycetota > Actinomycetes > Micrococcales > Microbacteriaceae > Agromyces > Agromyces sp. NPDC058136. The sequence continues at coordinate 77,436 of NZ_JBHVUA010000004.1, forward strand.
CCAAAGTCGGACGTGCCATTCGACTCTAGGCTATTGCATTTAGCCATGAAGGCTACGTAACATAGCCATCATGCAACTCGACCACGGACTCCACCGCATCGGCAACGACCTCGTCGCCGCCTACCTCATCGCCACCCCCGAGGGCGTGACCGTCATCGACGCAGGCCTCGCCGGTCATTGGCGCGAACTCCTCGCTGAGCTCGCGAACATGGGCCGCAGCGTCGACGACGTGCGCGGAGTGGTGCTGACCCACGGCGACACCGACCACCTCGGCTTCGCCGAACGCCTGCGGCGCGACCACGGCGTCCCAGTCCACGTGCACGAAGCCGATGCGGCCAGGGCACGGGGCGAGGTCTCGACGAAGCCTGAGTGGGGCACGATGCGTCTCGGCGCCACGGCCGGGTTCCTCTGGTATGCGGCGACGCACGGCGGGCTCCGCACCGAGCACCCCCGTGAGGTCGTGACCGTGCACGACGGCGAGGTGCTCGACCTTCCGGGCTCGCCGCGCGTCATCGGGATGCCCGGTCACTCCCCCGGCAGCATCGCGATCCACGCGCCCTCGGTCGACGCGCTCTTCGTCGGCGATGCGCTGACCACCCGCCACGTGCTGACCGGCGAGCACGGCGCACAGCCTGCCCCGTTCACCGACGATCCCGCTGAGGCCCTCGCGTCGCTCCACCAGCTCGGCGGCATCGACGCGAGCTGGGTGCTCCCCGGCCACGGCACGCCCTGGCGCGACGGCGTGCCCGCACTGATCGCCGCGATCGAGTCGGGCACCGCGGCATCCGACCGCTGAGGCTCGCCGCCGTCCGGCCGACGACGCTACCGAGCGCTGACGCTACTGGCCGCCCAGCCCAAGGGATGCTTCGCGGTCGGTCGTGCCGTAGTCGCTCGCGATCTTGCGGGCGGCGCCGGCCAACGCGACCAGCGCCAGCCGGCGCTGCTCGGCGTCGAAGCGGAACCGGGTCTGGGCGTCGTCGAACGCCTCCTGCGCCTCACCCTCCCACTCCAGACGAAGCTGATCGCTCGCGTCGGCGAGGGCATCGAGATCGGAGGAGATGCCGGTCGCAGCCTTCTCGAGCACCTCGGCGAGCGCCGTCATACCCGAGGGCTCGACGTGGAGTCGTTCCATCGTGCCCGCCCCCTATCGTCCGAATCCGGCGACGTCGCCGCGCAGCTGCGCCACGAACGGCGACTCCGCTCCGAGCTTCTCGGAGGCGAGCTCGACCGCCAGTTCGGCGGCCCGCTGCTGCGCCTCGGCGACCGTGCGGGTCGCGATGGCCGACAGCGACGCGGCGTCGAGTTGCTCGGCGATCGAGCTGAAGGTGACGGCGGTGACCTGCCCGCCCGGCATCGCCGTGACCTGCACCTCGCCGCGGCTCGAGCGCACGGTCGCGCTCAGCGCGCGGATCTCGTCGGCGAGGGCGTGGATGCCCGCACGGCGGGCCTCGGCCTGCGCAATCTGCCCGGCGACCCGGGCGCGCGCGGCTTCGACTCCGGCGAGGGCGTCATCGGTGGTCGACATGGGTGCTCCTTCTGATGTTCATCCGCCGAACTCCCGGCTGAGGTCGTCGAGGTCGATCGACGTCGTGTTGTAGTCGCAACGGATGCTCGGGGATCCGATCGCCTCGCATGCCGCTTCGGAGTCGATCGTCGAGGTCGCACCGTCCCAGAAGGTCACCTCGACACGGCTCGCCCCGGGCTGATCAAGCTTTCCGGCGATGAGACCGAGGACCTGCTCGATCTCGGCGGTAGTGACGGTGGCGCGATCGAGATGCACGCCCACATAGACGTTCCGGCCGAAGCCGTCGGGCGAGGAGCTGGCCGTGACGCGAGTGACACCGAGATCGGACTGCTCAATCGCCTCAGGCACCGTTTCGAGGTAGCTGCCGGTGTCGGGCAGGAGCGCCGCGCACCCCGCGAGACTCACGCCGAGCCCGAGCGCGACTGCTCCCACGGCCGCAGCTCGAAGGACACGGATGGTGAGCCGCTTAGCGCTGCCCGGAGATGAAGACCTGATGGTCGACAACCTTGCCTCCCATCCACGCGTACTCCTCGGAGATGGCCGAGGCGTGATCGTCGATCGACGTGACGTAATTGCCATTGTGGTGCGTCGCGGTCGGCAGCGGGTTCCCGTCGGGGTCGGGCAGCACGACGCGGTGCACATTGGGCGGCGTCGCCCCCATGTCGTTGAGGTCGAGCTTCGCCACCGGGTCGGAGGCGTGCTGGAACGAGATCACCGGGATGTGGCTCGGCACGTCGAAGGTGTCGATCGGCGACCCGTTGGTCACGACGCCGATGGGCGTGTAGGGCAGCTTCGGATCGCTCGCGAGGTTCGCCGCCATGATGCCGCCCTGGCTGAAGCCTGTGAAGACGACCGGGTCTCCGGGGGCCATGCCGGCCTCCTCCATGGCTCGCAGCACCGCGCGTTCGTACTGCGTCTTCAGCGCGGGGTTCTCCATCAGCATCAAGGCGACGTTCGTGTTGCGGTCGTTCATCGCACCGGTGCCGGTCGTGTCGAGCCACTCCTGCGTCGACGGCAGCGACACGACCCAGTGCTCGGTTCCGTCGGGTGCCCGGACGAGCTTGACATCGATCGCGGTCGAGTCGGCGCCGCCCATCCCGTCGGTCGTGCCGTTCACGTCGACGAGGTCCCCGAGGTTCCTGAGCGTCCTGACGCCGTGCGCCTCGTCCCAAGCAGCGACTTTCTTCTCGAGTGCTTCGTCGTCGGGATTCGCCGCGTACGCCGCTTTCAACGCATCGCCGTCGTACCGCTCGACGTCCGCGCCGTCCTTCAGCATGTCGGCGCCCGCACCGAAGAGGGTGGTGCCGAGCAGTCCGCCGAGCAGCGGGCCGAACGGACCCAGACCGCTCGCGAGCCCCGCGCCGAGCCCGAACCCGATCGCGGGCAGCATGTCGGCGATCCCCTCGCGCAGCTTCGTGAGGGCCTCGTCGATGACCGGGCCGAGCGCACCGATGAGCTCGATGAGCCGCGAGAAGGCGTCGAACATCTGCTGCACGAGCCGGCCGCCCGATTCGATCAGCTCGCCCGCCGCGTCGGCGAGCTCTTTCAGCTGGTCGATCTTGTCGAAGGGGTTGAGCGTGAAGCCGAACAGCGCGTCGACCAAGCGGCCGAGCTGGGTGAGGAAGTCGCAGATGAACGAACGCACGGCGACGACCACGCTCGAGGCGAGCCGCACCCCGGCGGCGACCGCGCCCGACCACTCGGCCGCGTCGTTCGCGACGGGCACGAGATCGGCGTAGCGCCGTTCGAGCAGGCGGATCGTGCGCCCCTCGAGCGGAGCGAGTTCGCGCTCGGCTCGTTCGAGGTCGACGGCGACCTCGCGGAGCGCGGTCTCGACGTCGCCCCACTTCGCCGCGGCGCCCGCGACCTCGGCGGGATCGCCGAGCAGGTCGTCGAACCACTCGCGGAGGGGCTGGATGTACTCGAGGGCCCAGCCGGCGATGCCGGGGATGGAGCCGCACGCGTCGTGCCCGCTGCGGGGCGCAGAGCCGCACCACTCGCCGCTCCGGATCGGCGCGGCGACCGCGAGGCTCACTGCTCGCCCCCGAGGTCGAGCTTCTTCAGCAGCGCGATGGCGTTCTCCTCGCACTCGGCGAAGAGACGGCGCGCGTCGTCGACGCCGCCGGCCATGCGGGTGGTGAACTCGCCTGCGGTCTCGACGCACTCGCCCGACCGTGCGGCCCAGTGGTTGATCGGCCCCACGAGGTACGAGTTGATCACGCCGAACGACGTCGAGCCGAGCGTCGTCGCGGCGGGGCCGGTGAGGCCCTTGATCCGCGAGGCCACCCCCTCGAGCACCCGCACCTGGTTCGCCAGCACCTCATCGTCGATGGTGATGGTGTTCGCCGCTGATTCAGACATCGTCCCCCTTCCCGGGGGAAAAACTAGCAGGGATCCCCGTCCCCCGATGACCGTTCTCCACAGACGCTCACATGCGGAACAACCCGAAGCGCGGCTCGGGCAGCGGCGTGCGGCTCGCGAGCTCGAGCGCGAGGGCGAGCACCGTGCGGGTGTCCCCCGGTTCGATGATCCCGTCGTCCCAGAGCCGGGCCGTCGAGTGGTACGGGCTGCCCTGGTCGTCGTACTGCGCGCGGATCGGCGCCTTGAACGCCTGCTCCGCGTCATCCGACCAGGTCTCGCCGCTCACCGCGAGCTGGTCGCGCTTGACCGTCGCGAGCACCGACGCGGCCTGCTCGCCGCCCATGACCGAGATGCGCGCGTTCGGCCACATCCAGAGGAACCGGGGCGAGTACGCGCGACCGCACATCGAGTAGTTGCCGGCGCCGAAGGAGCCGCCGACGACGACGGTGAACTTCGGCACCCGGGTCGTCGCGACCGCGGTGACCATCTTCGCGCCGTGCTTGGCGATGCCGCCCGCCTCGGCGTCGCGGCCCACCATGAAGCCCGAGATGTTCTGGAGGAACACGAGCGGGATGCCTCGCTGGTCGCACAGTTCGATGAAGTGGGCGCCCTTCATGGCCGACTCGCTGAACAGCACCCCGTTGTTCGCGACGATGCCGATCGGGTGCCCGTCGAGGTGGGCGAAACCTGTGACGAGCGTGTCGCCGTAGTCGGGCTTGAACTCGGCGAACTCGCTGCCGTCGACGAGCCGGGCGATGACCTCGCGCACGTCGTACGGCTGCTGCACGTCGACCGGGACGGCGGCGGTGAGGCCGGCGGGGTCGACGGCGGGGTCGCGGGGCTCCCGCACCTCCCAGGCGCGCGGCGCCTGCCCGGGCAGCGTCGCGACCATGTCGCGCACGAGTTCGAGGGCGTGCTCGTCGTTCTCGGCGAGGTGGTCGACGACGCCCGAGGTTCGGGCGTGCAGTTCGCCGCCGCCGAGCTCCTCGGGCGTGACGACCTCGCCGATCGCGGCCTTCACGAGCGGCGGCCCGCCGAGGAAGATGGTGCCCTGGTTCCGCACGATCACGGTCTCGTCGCTCATCGCCGGCACGTAGGCGCCGCCCGCGGTGCACGAGCCGAGCACGGCCGCGAGCTGCGGGATGCGGAGCGACGAGAGCTGCGCCTGGTTGTAGAAGATGCGGCCGAAGTGCTCGCGGTCGGGGAACACCTCGTCCTGCAGTGGCAGGAACGCCCCGCCCGAGTCGACGAGGTAGACGCACGGCAGGCGCTGCTCCTTCGCGACCTCCTGCGCGCGCAAGTGCTTCTTGACCGTCATCGGGTAGTAGGTGCCGCCCTTCACCGTGGCGTCGTTGCAGACGACCATGACCGGCCGGCCGTGCACGAGCCCCACACCGGTGATGATGCCGGCGCCGGGCGAGTCGCCGCCGTAGAGGCCGTCGGCGGCGAGCGGCGCCACCTCGAGGAAGGGGCTGCCCTCGTCGAGCAGGCGGTCGACGCGGTCGCGGGGCAGCAGTTTGCCGCGCGCGACATGACGGTCCCTGGATGCCTCCGGCCCGCCGAGCGCGGCCGCGGCGAGCCGCTCGCGCAGCTCACCCGCCAGTGCGGCGTGCGCGGCGGCGTTCGCGCGCCCCGTCTCGCCGTCGGGGTCGATGTGCGTGTGCAGGATGCCCATGGCGCTCCGCCCGTCTCGCTCGGTCCGTCGTCCTCGACGGTGCGCCCCCTTGCCGCGGGCACCTGATTTCGGTTAGTGTGCACTAACTCGATTCCCGATGTTAGCGAGCGTTAACCGAGATGGCAAGCAGCCCCGCAGTCCCCGCACCGACCCCGGTACCGGCACCCGCCGCGCTCACCGAGCGCGGGCGCCAGAAGGCCGACCGTCGCGCCGCGATCCTCACCGCCGCCGCGACGCTCTTCGCCGAACGCGGCTACGCGGGCGTCACCATCGAAGACCTCGGCACCGCGGTCGGCGTCTCGGGGCCGGCCGTCTACCGGCACTTCCCCGGCAAGGCCGCGGTGCTCGCCGCGATCCTCGAAGGCGCGAGCCGGGCACTGCTCGACGGCGCCGAACGGGTGCTCCACGAGGCATCCGAACCCGAGATCTCGCTGCGCGCCCTCATCGCGCACCACGTCGACTTCGCCCTCGGCGACGCCGACGTCATCCTCGTGCAGGACCGCGAACTCGAACAGCTCGACACCGCACCCCGCCACGAGGTGCGCCTCCTCCAACGCCGCTACGTCGAACTCTGGGTCGACGTGCTCGCACGACTCCGGCCCGATCGGGCCGAGACGGAGCTCAGGGTCAGGGCACACGCCGCCTTCGGCCTCCTGAACTCCACACCGCACAGCGCCCGCATCCCCGGGCGCCGACCGGCCGACGGCACCGTCCGCGGCATCCTGGAGGAAATGGCATGGGCGAGCCTCATGTCGTGACGCTGCGCGCGACCCGCGACGGCGATCTCGATGCACTGTTCCTGATCGAGCAGGACCCGGTTGCGGTCCGCATGGCGGCGTTCACGCCGCCCGACCCGAGCGACCGGGCCGCGTTCGACGCCCACTGGCGCAGGCTCCTCGGCGACCCGGGCGTCGACGCCCGCACCGTGCGCGCCGACGGCGAGGTGGTGGGCAGCGTCGCCCGCTGGTTCAACGACGGCACCGCCGAGATCACCTACTGGATCGACCGCGCGCACTGGCGCCGCGGGATCGCGACGCGCGCGATGCGGCTCTTCCTCGATGCGCTCGACGAGCACCCGGTGCGCGCCCGCGTCGCCGCCGACAACGCCGGCTCGATCGCCGTGCTCGAGAAGCTCGGCTTCGAGCACATCGGCACCGAGACCGGGTTCGCGAACGCCCGCGAGGCCGACGTCGAGGAGCGGGTGTACCGGCTCGCCTGAGCCGGGCGCCTGGGCTCAGTTGCCGGGGCGGGCGCCGTGCTCGTCGGCGAGTGCGTCGATGCGCCGCGCGAGCGCGAGGTCGCGCGAGGTCACCCCGCCGACGTCGTGCGAGCTGAGCTCGAAGGCGATGCGCCCCCACCCGAGCTGCACGTCGGGGTGGTGCCCCGCGGCTTCGGCCTCGATCGCGACGGCGTCGAGCAGGCGCACGGCGGCGGCGAAGTCGGCGGTGCGGTACGCCGCGTCGAGTCGGTCGCCGGTGTGCACGAACGCCGTGCCGGTGAGCTCGTCTGCCGTCTCGGCCGGGGTGAGGATGCGCCGCGGATCGCCCATACCGCCATCATCCTCCGAGCGGCGCCGGGCCGATAGCCCGGCCGGGCCGGTCGTCGGGCTCCCCGGCTCGCGAGTCGCCGAGCAGTGCCGTCCGTGAACGGATGAAGCACACGTCTCGGCGACTCGCGACGCGCGATCACATCATGGTGAGGGCGCGCCCCGGCTCGCGGAGCACGGCGCCGATGTCGGCGAGGAAGCGCGAGCCCTGCTGGCCGTCGACCAGGCGGTGGTCGAACGAGAGGCTCAGCGTCATCAACTCTCGGAGCGCGATCTCGCCGCGGTACTCCCAGGGCTGGCGCCGCACGGCGCCCATCGCGAGGATCGCCGCCTCCCCCGGGTTCAGGATCGGCGTGCCCGCGTCGATGCCGAAGACGCCGATGTTCGTGATCGAGATCGTGCCGCCCGACAGCGACGCCGGGCTCGTGCGCCCGGCCCGTGCGGTCTCGGCGAGCGCGGTGATCGCGTCGGCGAGCTCGAGCAGCGTCATCGCGTCGGCGCCGGGGATGTTCGGGACCACGAGTCCGCGTTCGGTGGCGGCGGCGATGCCGAGGTTCACCCCGGCGTAGTGCACGATCTCCTGCGCGTCCTCGTCCCAGCGGGCGTTGACCTCGGGCGTGCGGCGGGCGGCGAGACAGAGCGCCTTCGCGACGACGGCGAGCGGGGTCACCCGGTGGGCGGCGAGCGCGCGGTCCTCGCGGAGGCTGCGCACGAGGTCCATCGTCTCGGTCACGTCGACCGTGAGGAACTCGGTCACGTGCGGCGCCGTGAATGCGCTCCGCACCATCGCCGCGGCGGTGTGCTTGCGCACGCCCTTGATCGGGATGCGGGTCTCGGCCGGGCGCGAAGCGGGGGCCGTCGCCAGCGGTTCGGGCGCGGCGGCGAGGCCGGTGGGCCCGGCAGGCTCGGCCGGCGACGCCGGCTTCAGACCCGTCGCGGATGCCGCGTGCTCGACGTCGTCGCGCGTGATGAGGCCGCGCGGGCCCGTGCCCGCGATCAGCGCGAGGTCGAGGCCGAGGTCGCGGGCGAGCTTGCGCACAGGCGGCGTCGAACGCGGGCGCTCGGCGAGACCCGCGGCGTCGGCCGGATCGTGCTCCAGCGCGACCGGAGCAGGAGCGACCGGAGCGGCCGCGGCGGCCGGCGCCGCGACGCTGCGGGCGCGCCGCTTCGGCCCGCCCTCGTCGCGCGCGCCGTAGCCCACGAGGTTCGGCTCCGGTGCGGCATCGGACTGCACGGCGGCCTCGCCTGTTGCGGCGGGCGCGGCAGCCGCGGCGGGCGCCTGCCCCGTGGCATCCGACGCGCCCGACGGCTCACCCGACGGCTCGCCCGTGTCGCAGGAGAAGAGCGGCGCGCCGACGTCGATCGTCTCGCCCTCGGCGGCGTGCAGCGCCGTGATGACGCCCGCGTACGGCGAGGGCAGCTCGACGACGGCCTTCGCCGTCTCGATGTCGGCGACGATCTGGTTGAGTTCGACGCGATCGCCGACGGCGACGCGCCAGGCGACGATCTCGGACTCGGTGAGCCCCTCGCCGAGGTCGGGCAGCGGGAAGTCGCGGATCATCGTGCTCACGCCTCCACCCCGCTCAGCGAGTTCGGGCGGCCGAGCGCGCGATCGACCCCGTCGAGGATGCGGTCGAGATCGGGCAGGTGGTGCCGTTCGAGCTTCGCCGGCGGGTACGGGATGTCGTGCCCGGTGACCCGCACGGGCGCCGCCTCGAGGAACTCGAAGCAGCGCTCGGTGATCGACGCGGCGAGCTCGGCGCCCATGCCGCCCTGCTGCCCCGCCTCGTGCGCGATGACGAGGCGCCCGGTGCGCCGCACCGAGGCCTCGATGGGCGCGTAGTCGATCGGTGCGAGCGAGCGCAGGTCGATGACCTCGATCGACACGCCCTCCTCCGCGGCGGCGGTCGCGGCATCCTTCGCCGTCTGCACGAGCGCGCCGTAGGTGACGAGCGTGACGTCGGTGCCGCGCGCGAGCGTCGCAGCGACGCCCATCGGCGGCGCGTCGGCGAGGCTCGCCGTCTCGTCGACCTCGCCCTTGACGTGATAGCGGCGCTTCGGCTCGAAGAACAGCACGGGGTCGTCGCTCGCGATCGCCTGCCGCAGCATGACGTACGCGTCGGCCGGATTCGAGCAGGCGACGACCCGGAGGCCAGCCGTGTGCGCGAAGTACGCCTCGGGCGACTCGGAGTGGTGCTCGGCCGCGCCGATGCCGCCGCCGAACGGCACCCGGATCGTGATCGGCATCTTCACGGTGCCGCGCGAGCGGTAGTGCAGCTTCGCGACCTGCGCGACGATCTGGTCGAAGCCCGGGTAGATGAATCCGTCGAACTGAATCTCGACGACCGGCCGGAACCCGCGGTACGCGAGCCCGACGGCGGTGCCGATGATGCCGGCCTCCGACAGCGGCGAGTCGACGACGCGGTGCCCGCCGAACTCGGCCTTGAGTCCGTCGGTGACGCGGAACACGCCGCCGAGGGTGCCGATGTCCTCGCCCATGAGCACGACCTTCTCGTCGTCGGCGAGGGCGCGGCGCAGCGCCGCGTTGAGGGACTTCGCGAGGGTGAGCTGCGTCATCGCGCGCCTCCTTCGGTCGCGGGGGCGGATGCGTCGGGGCCGGATGCCGCGGGCGCGTCGAACATCGCGAGGTACCGGGCGTAGTGGTCGCGCTGGCGCTCGATGTGACTGTTCGGTTCGGCGTACACGTGGTCGAACACGGTGAGCGGCTCGGGATCGGCGAGGGTCGTGATCGCGGCGCGGAGCTCGGCGGCGACGCGGTCGGCCTCGGCGGTCGCCTCGCGCTCGAGGCCCGCGACGTCGACGCCCGAGCCCTCGAGGTAGGCGAGCACCCGCGAGATCGGGTCGCGCTCGCGCCATTCGGCAAGCTCGGCGTCGTCGCGGTACCGCTTCGGATCGTCGGCGGTCGTGTGCGGGCCGAGCCGGTAGGTGACCGCCTCGATGAAGCTCGGGCCGTCGCCGCGGCGGGCGCGGTCGAGGGCGAACCGGGTCGCGGCGAGCACGGCGAGCACGTCGTTGCCGTCGACGCGGATGCCCGGCATGCCGAAGCCGTCGGCGCGGCGGGCGATCGGCTGCTTCGACTGCAGGCCGACGGGCTCGGAGATCGCCCACTGGTTGTTCTGGCAGAAGAACACGACGGGCGCGTCGAAGCTCGAGGCGAACACGAGGGCCTCGTTGACATCGCCCTCGCTCGTCGCGCCGTCGCCGAAGTAGGCGATCGAGGCTGCGTCGGAGCCCTCCCAGCGCAGGCCCATCGCGTAGCCCGTGGCGTGCAGCGCCTGCGCGCCGATGATGATCTGCGGCACGGCCATGTTGTGCTCGTACGGGTTCCAGCCCGACGAGGCGGTGCCGCGCCAGACGCTCAGGAGTTCGGCGGGAGCGACCTTCCGGTGCCAGGCGAGCGCGTGCTCGCGGTAGCTCGAGAACACGAAGTCGTCGTCGCGGAGCGCATGCGCCGAACCGATCTGCGCCGCCTCCTGGCCGTGGAGCGGCGGCCACAGGCCGAGCTCGCCCTGGCGCTGCAGCGCGGTGGCCTCGGCGTCGATGCGGCGCACCACGACCATGTCGCGGTACAGCCGGCCGAGCACGTCGAGGCCGACGTCGGCGACCCACGGGTCGTACTCGGCGTTACGCACCCGATCGCCCGTCGGCGTGATGAGCTGCACGAACGGGTCGGGGCGTGTGAGAAGGCCGGTGGCGTCTCGGTCGGATGGGGTCATCGTCGATCCTCGCTCTCGGCGGGCGTGCTTCGTGGGCTGCCCGCACCGGCGACTCTGCCGGATACCGCGAGCGTACGTCGATCGGTCACACAGCTCAAGCATCCTCGATCGCATTGAGCATGTTGCCAAGACACCCGGCGTCGCACGGTGCTATCGTCTGGCACTATGACCGGTTACGACGCCGTCGACCGAGCCCTGCTCGCGGCCCTCTCCCCCGACCCCCGCGCGACGGTGGTCGCCCTGGCCGATCGTCTCGGCCTGTCGCGCAACACGGTGCAGGCGAGGATGGCGCGGCTCGAGACATCCGGCGCCTTCCTCTCGTTCGAACGCAGCATCGACCCGGCCCCGCTCGGCTACCCGCTGGAGGCGTTCGTCTCGGTGCACGTGCGGCAGAAGCTGCTCGGCGAGGTGGTCGACCGGATCGCCGAGATCCCCGAGGTGATCCAGGCCCACGGACTCTCGGGCTCGATCGACCTGCTCGTGCGCGTGGTCTGCCGCGACGCGCACGACCTCTTCCGCATCGACGGGGTGATCCTCGCGATCGACGGGGTGGAACGGACCGAGACCTCGCTCGCGATGGGCGAGCTGATCCCCTATCGCCTGGGGCCCTTGCTCGAGCGCTGAGGTCCGACGATGCGCGTGGCGGTGGTGCGGTGCGCGAGGCTCCCGAGCTTCGTGACCTGGCCGATCCCCGATGTCGAGGCGCTCTTCGCCGACGATCGCCGCCTGCTCGAAGCGCTCCGAGAGCAGCGGGTCGACGCCGAGGCGGTCGCGTGGAACGATCCGGCGGTCGACTGGAGCCGGTTCGACGCCGCCGTGCTGCGCAGCACCTGGGACTACGTCGACCATCTCGAGGCGTTCCTCGCGACGACGGCCGCGATCGCACGTTCGGGCTGCCTTCTGCTGAACCCGCCCGACGCGGTGCGATGGAACGCCGACAAGCACTACCTCGACGATCTCGACCGCCTCGGCGTCCCGATCGTGCCCGTCGTGCGCGGCGGTCGGGGCGACGCCGAACCCGTGCTCGCCGCCGTCCGCGCGGCCGGGTGGGACGAGCTCGTCCTGAAGCCTGCGATCGGCGTCGGCGGGTCCGGGGTCACGCGCACCTCCACCGCCGGCCTCGCCCGGGCGATCGAGGCGCTGCCCGAGGGCTCCGAGGTGATGGTGCAGCCCTTCGCGCAGTCGATCGCCTCGGAGGGCGAGTTCTCGTTCGTGTTCCTCGGCGGTGCGCCGAGCCACGTGCTTCGCAAGCGCCCGGCGCCGGGCGACTTCCGCGCCCATGGGATCTACGGCGGGACGATCGGGCGCGTCGACCCCCGCCCGGCGGATGCCGCGGAGGTCGAGGCGATGCGCCGGCTGCTGCCGTTCGATCTGCTCTACGCCCGCTTCGACGTGGTGCGCTTCGAGGGACGCCTCCGAATCCTGGAGCTCGAGCTCATCGAGCCGATGCTGTACCTCGACCTCGCGCCGGGCAGCGCCCGGCGCCTCGCCGACGCGACGATCACACGCATCGCCGGCCGCTGAATCACGCAAAGGAACATTTGCAAACAAATGCTTGCAAAGACTTCTTTGCAACGCTATCTTTGCAACATGACCGAGACGCCAGAGGACTTCACAGACCGGCCCAGCAGCACCCAGCACCCGGGCATCGACCATGTGCTGTCGACGAAAGCGCTGAAGTCGCTCGCCCACCCACTGCGGGTCAGCATCTACGACGAGCTCTCCGCGTACGGGCCGCTCACCGCCAGCGGGCTCGCCGAGCGGCTCGGCGAGTCGAGCGGCTCGATGAGCTATCACCTGCGCGAGCTCGAACGATCCGGCCTCGTGCGCGAGAACACCTCGCGCGGCAAGGGCCGCGAGCGCTGGTGGGAGCGGGTGCCCGGCTCGGTCGCCGTGCCCGATGTCCGCACGCTGCCGCCAGGCAGCGCCGAGCGACTCGCGGCGAAGCTGGTGGAGGACGAGTGGTTCCGCGCGCGCGAGCAGAACGCCCGCGACTTCCTGCGTGAAGGCGACCAGGTGTTCGGACCGGAGTGGCTCGACGTCGCGACGAGCGACACCGTCAACCTCCGTCTGACCCCCGAGCAACTCCACGCGCTCGTCGCCGACATCGACGTGGTCTTCCAGAAATACGGCGCGCTCTACAAGCACACCCCGTCGCCGGGCTCGCGCCCGGTGCAGATCCACCTCAACGCCTTCCCGCTCGTGCGCGGGCAGGTCACCGAGGACACGACTTCGAAGGAGCGATCATGACGAACGCCACCCTCTCACCCCTCTCCCCCGGCGCCGGCCCGCTCGCCGCCCTCGCGGTGCGCGGCGGCCTCGGCCTCGCGGGCTGGGGGCTGAGGCTCGCGAGCCGCCGCAACGACCGCGACCGCCAGCTCGGCCGGGTGGAGGCGCGAGCCGCCGCCCGTCAGGCGCTCGCCGAGCGCGACGCGCTGCTCGGCCGGGCGAACACCCGCCTGCTCTGAGCCCGGACCGAGGTCCCGTCCGCACCGCGACTTCGGGGATCGCCACTGATTCGGAGCGATGCCGCCAGATCGATCCGAAAGCGTGGTGGTCCCCGAAGTCGCGGCGGGCCAGGTACCGGGCAGAACGACGGATGCCCCGCCCGAGAGACTCGGGCGGGGCATCCGTCGTTGCGAAGGGGACGATCAGTCGTCGGCGCCCTCAGCGGGAGCCTCGGCGTGCTCACCGGTCGCGCCGCGACCCTCGGAGTCCGCGTCCTCCTGCAGGACCGGGGCGAGCGAGAGCTTGCCGCGGTCGTCGATCTTCGTGATCTCGACGAGGATCTTCTGGCCGACGCCGAGCACGTCTTCGACGTTCTCGACGCGCTTGCCGCCGGCGAGCTTGCGCACCTCCGAGATGTGGAGGAGGCCGTCCTTGCCGGGCAGCAGCGAGACGAAGGCGCCGAACGCGGCGATCTTCACGACGGTGCCGAGGAACTGCTCGCCGACCTCGGGGTTCGTCGGGTTGGCGATCGCGTTGACCTGGGCGCGGGCGGCCTCGGCCGACGGGCCGTCGACGGCGCCGATGTAGACGGTGCCGTCCTCCTCGATGGAGATGTCGGCGCCGGTCTCGTCCTGGATCGCGTTGATCGTCTTGCCCTTGGGGCCGATCAGCTCGCCGATCTTGTCGACGGGGATCTGCACGCTGATGACGCGAGGCGCGGTGGGCGCCATCTCGTCGGGCGCGTCGATCGCGGCGTTGAGCACGGCGAGGATCGTCGTGCGGGCGTCCTTCGCCTGCGTCAGCGCGCCGGCGAGGACCGAGGCGGGGATGCCGTCGAGCTTCGTGTCGAGCTGGATCGCAGTGACGAACTCGGAAGTGCCCGCGACCTTGAAGTCCATGTCGCCGAGGGCGTCTTCGGCGCCGAGGATGTCGGTGAGCGCCGCGTAGCGGGTCTCGCCGTTCACAGTGTCGGAGATGAGGCCCATCGCGATACCCGCGACGGGGGCGCGCAGCGGCACACCCGCGTTGAGGAGCGACAGCGTCGAGGCGCAGACCGAACCCATCGAGGTCGAGCCGTTCGAGCCGAGCGCCTCGGAGACCTGACGGATCGCGTAGGGGAACTCCTCGCGCGTGGGCAGCACCGGCACGAGGGCGCGCTCGGCGAGTGCGCCGTGCCCGATCTCGCGACGCTTCGGCGACCCGACGCGACCGGTCTCACCGGTCGAGTAGGGCGGGAAGTTGTAGTTGTGCATGTAGCGCTTCTTGGTGACCGGGCTCAGCGAGTCGATCTGCTGCTCGAGCTTCAGCATGTTCAGCGTGGTGATGCCCAGGATCTGGGTCTCGCCGCGCTGGAAGATGGCCGAACCGTGCACGCGGGGCACGACCTGCACCTCGGCGTCGAGCGGACGGATGTCGGCGAGGCCGCGGCCGTCGATGCGGACGCCCTCCTCGAGGACGCGCGTGCGCATGACCTTCTTGGTGACCGACTTGTACGCGGCCGACACCTCGGCGTTGGCCGACTCGGGCAGCTCGCCCGCGTCGACCTTGGCCGCGATGTGCTCCTTGGTGCGCGCCTTGAGCGCGTCGTCGGCGTCCTGGCGCTCGACCTTGCCGGCGATCTGGTAGACGTCCTTGAGCTCGGCGGCGGCGAAGGCCTCGACGGCCTCCTTGACCTCGGCCTGGTACGGCGGGAACGTCGGGTAGTCGGCGACGGGCTTCGCGGCGGTCTTCGCGACCTGGACCTGCGCCTCGACGAGCTGCTTGATGAAGGGCTTCGACGACTCGATGCCCTGCGCGATGACCTCTTCGTTCGGCTTGACGGCGCCGCCCTGGATGAGGTTCCACGCGTTGTCGGTCGCCTCGGCCTCGATCATCATGATCGCGACGTCCTGCGAGCCGTCGGCCTCGGTCACGACGCGACCGGCGACGACCATGCTGAACACGGCGTCCTCGAGCTGCGAGTGCTTCGGGAAGGCGACCCACTGGCCGTCGATGAGGGCGACGCGGACACCGGCGACGGGGCCCGAGAACGGGAGGCCCGAGAGCTGGGTCGAGAGCGAGGCCGCGTTGATCGCGAGCACGTCGTAGAGCTCGTCGGGCTCGATCGCGAGCACGGTGACGACGACCTGCACCTCGTTGCGGAGGCCCTCGACGAACGAGGGGCGCAGGGGGCGGTCGATGAGACGGCAGGTGAGGATCGCCTCGGTCGAGGGGCGGCCCTCGCGACGGAAGAACGAGCCCGGGATGCGACCCGCGGCGTACATGCGCTCTTCGACGTCGATCGTCAGCGGGAAGAAGTCGAAGTGCTCCTTCGGCTGCTTCGAGACGGAGGTCGCCGACAGCAGCATCGTCTCTTCGTCGATGTAGGCGACCGCCGAGCCCTGCGCCTGCTGCGCGAGGCGGCCGGTCTCGAAGCGGATGGTACGCGTGCCGAACTTGCCGTTGTCGATGACGGTCTCGGCGAACGTGATTTCAGGACCTTCCAAGAGGCCTCTCCTTTGTTTAACGTCGCACCCCGTATGGGCGCGACTCCTACGAAGGAGCAGGAACAGGCATTACGAATCGCAAGAGCTTGCGTTCACGCTGGCCACCAGTAGAAGTCCACCGATCGAGTCGGTGATCCACCACAGGGGACCAGCTTCCTGCCGGCCTGCTCCAGAGATCACCCGCACAGAATGCACGGGCAACCGCATCAATGCTAGCAGAGGGGCGGTTTCCGGCCTCTGAACAGCGGATGTCGCGTGGTCGGCGTGTTCGCCGGCCCCCGCCCCGCGGCATCCGTGCCAGACTCGAACCCATGACTTCCGACGAGCACAGCACGCCGAACAGCACGCCGAGCGCCTCCGAGGAGACGAAGCGCAAGTTCCGCGAGGCGCTCGAGCGCAAGAACCAGGCGTCCAAGCGCCGCGGCGGCGAGGCGCACCTCGACGGCTCGGGCGCGGCGAACCACACGCAGGGCCCCGCCGACCACAAGCGGGAGTTCCGCCGGAAGAGCGGCTGAGCCGACCCGGTCCGGAGGCCCGAGGCCCGGCGAGGCCGGGCCCGTTCAGCGTGCGCGCACCCGCGGCGGCACCGCGACGGGTTCGAGCGCGAGGCGCTTGGCCTGCATGCCGTCGCCCGCGGCGCGACCCCGCAGCCGGCGCAGCACCCACGGCGCGACGTGATGCCGCAGCCAGGCCAGTCCGCCGAGTTCGCGCGGATCCCCCGGTTCGGCGTGCAGGGCGAGTTCGAGCGCGCCGAGCGCTTCGGCGTCGGGGATGCCGACGACGCGCGCCGCGGCGTACGCGAGCCCCCGGTGTCCGGCTGAGTTGAGGTGCACGCGGTCCTCGGCCCAGCGGTCGCGGGCGATGAGCGACGGCTCGGCGGCGAGGTCCACGACCCGTGCGCCGTGGCGTGCAGCGACCTTGCGCAGCACGGCGTTGAAGCGATCGAAGCGGGCGGCGAGCACGCGCGCCTCGGGCCGCGGCGGCAGGAACGGGGTCACGAGCAGCACCTCGCAACCGCTCATGCGCACGCGGCCGACGGCCTCGCCGAGCTCGAGGGCGAGCCCTTCCGGGTCGACCCGTCGCCCGACGAGGTCGTTGCCGCCGACGAGCACCGAGACGAGGTCGGCGCGGAGCTCGAGCGCGCGCGGCAGCTGGTCGTCGACGACGTCGCGCACCTTGCGGCTGCGCACGGCGAGGTTCGCGTAGGCGACCGGCGGTGCACCCTGCGGCGCGGCGAGCGCGAGCAGCATCGCGAGTCGGTCGGCCCAGCCGCGGTACCCGCCGTCGGGCGTGCGCGAGGTGTCGCAGAGGCCCTCGGTGAGCGAGTCGCCGACGGCGACGTAGCGGCGAGGGCGGAGCGGTACGGTCGGATCGGATGTCACGGCGCCGCGCCGCTCCCCCACGGGGCCCGCCGCACGCCCCGTGGGGCGGTCCACCGTGGTCGCGGCTGCCCCCGCGGCATCCTCGTAGTGCCCGATGAGCTCGTCGCCGAGACGATCCCAACCGCGCCCGAGCACCGAGGCGCGCGCGTGCTCGCCGAAGGCGCGCCGCTTCGCGGCGTCGCCAGCGAGGTCCTGCACGCGCGACCGCATCTCGGCGAGATCGCCTGGTCGGTACAGCCAGCCGTTTCGGCTCTGCTCGACGAGGTCGAGGGGGCCGCCGCGGCCGGTGGCCACGACGGGCACGCCGCTCGCGAGCGACTCCTGCACGGTCTGGCAGAAGGTCTCGTGCTCGCCGGGGTGCACGAAGACGTCGAGGCTCGCGGTCGCCCGTGCGAGCTCGTCGCCGCCGAGGAACCCGAGGAACACCGCCTGCGGCAGGCTCCGCTCGAGCGCCGCGCGCGCCGGCCCGTCGCCGATGATCACCAGCCGCACCCCCGGCATCCCGGCGAGCGCGGCGAGGTCGTCGACCTGTTTCTCGGCGGCGAGGCGGCCCACGTACCCGACGATCGTCTCGCCGCCGGGCGCGACGCGGCGGCGCCACGCCTCGTCGCGCCGTGAGGGAGTGAAGCGTTCGGTGTCGATGCCGCGACGCCAGATCCGCAGGCGTTCGACGCCGAGCGAGGCGAGGCGCTCATGCGCCGAGCTCGACGGCGCGAGGGTCAGGCTCGCACGCCGATGCAGCTTCGCGAGGTGGCGGGTGAGCGCGGGCTCCGCAGCGGGCACCCCGTAACGTTCGGCGTAGGCGGGCACGTCGGTCTGATAGACCGCGACCGACGGCACCCCGGCCGCCTCGGCGGCGAGCACGCCGCGCCAGCCGAGCACGAACGGCGAGGCGAGGTGCACCACGTCGGCGCGGTGCTCGCGGATGATCGCGGTGAGCTTCGCCGCCCCGGCGAGCGTCACCCGCACCTCCGGGTAGCTCGGCAACGGCACCGAGGGCAGCAGGACCGTGCGGGCGTCGCCGTACAGGGTGCGGTCGACGGGGCCCGAGCGGGGTGCGACGACGAGCGCCTCGTGGCCGCGCCGTTCGAGGTGGCGCAGCACCTGCAGCAGCGAGTGCGTCACGCCGTTCATGTGCGGGAGGAACGATTCGGCGAGGAGGACGACCTTCACGCCTCCAGCGTGAGGCCCGCCGGGGCCGCCGGCACGCCGGAACGGGCCCGATCGCGAAGGGTTCACCCGGCGGTCGACGGGTGTTCGCCGCCGTGCACCTGCAGGCAACCCCTCGCGCTCGACGCCCGTCGGGCGCATGATGGGCGGGAGGCAACGACGCAGCACCGGATTCGAGGAGGAATGCCATGGCTTCCGTCGCACGTGTCACGACCATCACCGTCCGTTCGGAGACGAGTTTCGACGACGCCGTCGCCGCGGGCGTCGCCCGCGCGTCGGAGACGCTCCGCAACGTGAGCGGCGCCTGGGTGAAGGAGCAGAAGGTCGAGGCGAGCGACGGGCGGATCACCGCCTGGTCGGTCACCCTCGAGGTGACCTTCGTGCTCGACGACTGACGGCCGAGGGGCGACCGCGGGGCGACCGTGGCGGCCGCGCGCCGTCGCGGCCGTCGCCGCGCGCGCTGTCGCGTTCGCGTCGCCCGGCGGTCGCCTCGCGTTCACCGTCGCCCGGTAGAAGGGCTGCGTGGATGACGCGTGGATCGGGCAGCTCGCGGCGTCGCCGTGGATCCTGGCCATGCTCTTCGCACTCGTCGTCGGCGACGCGTTCCTCGTCGTGCTGCCGAGCGAGACGCTCGTGGTCGCCCTCGGCGCGCTCGCCGCGACGACGGGCGAGCCGTCGCCCGCACTCGTCATCCCGGTCGCGGCCGCGGGCGCGATGATCGGCGACGGGCTCTGCTACCTGATCGGTCGGCGGGTCGGGCTCGATCGGTGGGGCTGGCAGCGGCGCGGCCGGGTCGCTGCGGCGCTCGCGGCGGCGCGCGCCTCGGTGCATCGCCGCACGGCGGTGCTCGTCTTCACGGCGCGGTACGTGCCGTTCGCCCGGATCGCCGTGAACCTCGCGGCAGGTGCCGGCGGCGTGCCGCTGCGCCGGTATCTTCCGCTCTCGGCCGCCGCGGGGCTCGCGTGGGCCGGGTACAACGTCGCCATCGGCGCAGCGGTGGGCCGGGTGGTGGGCGATTCGCCGCTCCTCGCGATCGCCATCTCGGTGCCGCTCGCGATCGCGCTCGGGCTCGTCGTCGATCGGCTCGTCGGAGGCGGTCGAGGGGGCGGCGAGCACCGCGACCCAGTCTGAACCCGCTCGGGTCGGATGCACCGCGAAGGGCGGGCGGGCCTTCTCGGCCCGCCCGCCCTCCCTTCGCCGGCTACTCCCCCGCGAGCCCGCCGATGAGGTGCCCCATCGGCCGGTCGAGCTGGAACGGGTCGTTCACGAGCTCCGAGCGGTCGGTCCGTTCGACGAGCTCGGCGAACTCCTTCGCGCCGCGGTAGATGCGGTCGGGCAGCGAACGCACCCCGTCGCCCTCGGCCCCGCCCCAGTCGCCGGTCGCCGCGAACACGCCGGTCGTGACCGGGACGGCGTGCAGGTAGGTGAACAGCGGACGCATCGCGTAGTCGATCGCGAGCGAGTGGCGCGGCGTGCCGCCGGTCGCACCGAGCAGCACCGGCAGGTCGGTGAGCGCCTGCGGGTCGATCACGTCGACGAACGACTTGAACAGCCCCGCGTAGCTCGTCGTGAAGATGGGCGTCACGGCGATGAGCCCGTCGGCCGAGGCGACCGCGTCGAGCGCGGCCTCGAGCTTCGGCGGCGCGAAGCCGAGCAGCAGGTGGTTGGTGATGTCGTGCGCGAGCTCGCGCAGCTCGAACGTCTGCACCTCGGCGGCGACGCCGCGCTCGGCGAGCACCGAGACCGCGTCGGCGGCGAGCCGGTCGGCGAGCTGCCGGGTCGAGCTCGGCGTCGAGAGCCCCGCCGAGACGACGACGATCTTCTTCGCGGTCATCGGGCGACCCCCTGACGGGTCGCCGCGGGTCCGAACGCGGAGCCGGCGGGCTTCGCCTCGACGGCTGCCGCGTCCTGGTAGGGCGAGGGGCCGGCGAGGTTGTCGCCGCGGTTGGCCTTCGGGGTCGCCTGTCGGGGGGCCGCGTCGCCGTACTTCGCGGCGACGAGCGAGGCGTGCGTCGGGGCATCCGGCACCTCGGCCGGGCGGTCCTTCGCGAACTCCTCGCGGAGCACTGCGACGACCTCGCCGAGGTGGTCGAGCTGCTCGAGCACGGTCTTGAGCGGCAGGCCGGCGTGATCCAGGAGCCACAGCTGGCGCTGGTAGTCGCCGACGTAGTCGCGGAAGCTCAGCGTGCGGTCGATGACCTGCTGCGGGCTGCCGACGATGAGCGGCGTCTGCTGCATGAAGTCCTCGAGGCTCGGGCCGTGGCCGTACACGGGCGCGTTGTCGAAGTAGGGGCGGAACTCGTTGATCGCGTCCTGCGAGTTCTTGCGCATGAACGCCTGGCCGCCGAGGCCGACGATCGCCTGCGCCGCGGTGCCGTGGCCGTGGTGCTCGTAGCGCTGACGGTAGAGGGCGACCATGCGCTGGGTGTGCGAGGCGGGCCAGAACACGTGGTTCGCGAAGAAGCCGTCGCCGTAGAAGGCGGCCTGCTCGGCGACCTCGGGGGTGCGGATCGAACCGTGCCAGACGAACGGCGGCACGCCGTCGAGGGGGCGCGGCGTCGCGGTGAAGCCCTGCAGCGGGGTGCGGAACTTGCCCGACCAGTCGACGACGTCCTCGCGCCACAGGCGGTGCAGCAGCTCGTAGTTCTCGACCGCGAGGGGCAGGCCCTGACGGATGTCCTTGCCGAACCACGGATAGACGGGGCCGGTGTTGCCGCGGCCGAGCATGAGGTCGGCGCGTCCGCCCGAGACGTGCTGCAGCATCGCGTAGTCCTCCGCGATCTTCACCGGGTCGTTCGTGGTGATGAGCGTGGTCGCGGTGGAGAGCTGCAGCGTGGAGGTCTGCCCGGCGATGTAGGCGAGGGTCGTGGTCGGCGACGACGACCAGAACGGCGGGTTGTGGTGCTCGCCGAGTGCGAAGACGTCGAGGCCGACCTCTTCGGCGTGCTTGGCGATCGTCAGGGTCGCCTGGATGCGCTCGGCCTCGGTCGGCGTGCGCCCGGTGGTCGGGTCGGCGGTGATGTCACTGACCGTGAAGATTCCGAATTGCATGGCGCCCCTCCTGGGTGGTCCGTTCTGTTCCGCAATTATATGCGTTTGCATACATCGACTCCAACGGATGTCCCAGCCACACTATTCCCGCTTTCGTTCCGGGCTTTTCGCGGATGCCGCGACACGGCGTCCGCGCGCACGGAGCGGGGCCCGCCGCAGACGCGACGGGCCCCGCTCGGTCGATCGACGGCGATCAGTCCACGTCGCCGTGGCCGTGGTCGTGGGCGAGCCCGCCACCACCGGGGTTGTTGACCGTCTGCTCGGGGCCGGCGGGCGCCGGCAGCGTGAGGCCGCCGGGCACGTTCTTCCCTGCGACACCGTTCACCGACTGCGTCGAGTACGCGTACGCGAGCACCGCGGTAGCGATGGCGTCGACGTTCTGGTCGAGCGCCGTGCGGTTGACGTTGTCGATCGTGTCGCACGCCTGGTGGTAGCACTGGTCGTACGACTCACCGGCCGTGCCGCCCCAGATCGCCGCCTGCTCGGCCGTCTTCACGACCTCGGCGCCCGTGAACAGGCCGCCCGAGGGGATGCCTGCCACGATGAACGCCTGGTAGTCGCTGCGGCCGCTGAACTCGGCGTCGTCGTAGGCGATGGTGCGCCCCGTGTAGAAGCTCTCGAAGAGGTCCTCGATCGCCTCGGACCCGGGCGGAACCGTGACGGGCGCCGGCCAGCTCGACTGGTCGGCGTCGTACACCATCTGGATGTAGTTCGGCGAACCGACCATGTCGAAGTTGAGGTAGAGGGCGATGTCGTCCTTCTGCGCCTGGCTGAGCGACGCGACGTACTGCGTCGACCCGATCAGGCCGCTCTCCTCTGCACCCCAGAACGCGAACCGGATCGTGTTCTCGGGCTTCAGCTTCGACAGCTTCTCGGCGACCGCGAGCAGCGACGCACTGCCGCTGCCGTTGTCGTTGATGCCGGGGCCGCGCTGCACCGAGTCGAGGTGCGCACCCGCCATGACGACGTTGTCGCTCGTGCGACCGGGCAGCTCCGCGATGATGTTCTGCTGCGGGCGCTGCTCGGGCGCCGGCACGAAGACGCGCGTCGGGACCGCCGTGGTCGAGATCTGCACGCCGTCGGCGTAGCTCGCGCTCACCGTCGGGATGTCGACGATGTCGTTCCCGCCGAGGGTGCCGGTGAAGAAGCCCGAGCGGTCTTCTGCAGCGGTGTTGCCCTGGTTGAAGATGACGACGCCGGCCGCGCCGGCCGCCTCGGCGTTCAACGCCTTGACGCCGAAGGTGCAGCCGCCGCGCTGGATGAGCGCGATGTTGCCCGCGGTGAAGCCCGCGAAGTCACCGGGCTCGCAACCGCTCGTGCTCGTGTTGCCGAGGCCGAGCTGCAGGTCGATCGGCGTCGCCGTCGCGGTGACGTCGCCCGAGCCGCTGCCGGTCATCGGCGCCGTCTGGTAGTCGTTCGCTCCCTGCTGCAGCTTCGACGCACCGACGAACGTGAAGTCGAAGGTCTGCGTCGTCACCGACCAGCCCGCGGCCGTCAGGACGCCCTTCGCGTACTCGACGCTCGCGTCGTAGCCGGGCAGGCCCGCGGCGCGGTTGCCGCCGTTCGCGTCGGCGATCGACTGCAGCTCCTCGAGGTGGTCGATCACTGCGTCGGCGTCGACGCACTCGAGCAGCTTCGCGACCGTGTTGTTGTTGCGGGTGTCGCACGCGACGGTCGGTGCCGCCTGCGCGGTGGCCACGGGGGTGAACGCCAGAGCCGCGATCGCGACGGTCGCGACCGCCGCGCCTTTCGCCCTGGTTGAAAGTGGTGCAGATGGGTACATCGTGTTCCCTTCCATTCCGGGGTCTCCTCGTCGAGGCCCCGCCGATCGAGAGCCTATGTCGAGATGGCCGCCCGCAATAGCCCCCGCGGCGGGGTACGTCGCCGACCGTTCGGTCGGACGGGACGCCCCGGACCGCCCCACCCATCGGAGCCGCCATGCGGCCCGCCATCGGCCCGCCCACAGCGAACACCCGGCGCCCGTTCAGCGGCGTCGCCTAGGCTGGCACGATGGCTACCGTCGCACTCACCCTTGAGACCTTCGAGCAGACGATCCTCGAGGGGGGCACCGTCTTCGTCGACTTCTGGGCCGAGTGGTGCGGCCCCTGCCGCCAGTTCGCGCCGAACTACGAGGCCGCCGCCGAGGCGAACCCCGACCTCGTCTTCGCGAAGGTCGACACCGAAGACCAGCAGCAGCTGGCCGCGGCGATGAACATCACCTCGATCCCGACGATCATGGCCTTCAAGGACGGCATCGGCGTGTTCGCGCAGGCCGGCGCCCTCCCGCGCCCGATGCTCGACGAGCTCGTCTCGCAGGTGCGCGCCCTCGACATGAACGACGTGCGCGCGCAGCTCGCCGCGCAGGAAGCGGCCGACGCCGACGAGGCCCAGCAGGTCGCCGGCGCCTGAGCCGCGCGATCAGACGGTGTCGGCCGGTCGGGCGAGCGCTTCGAGCCCGCCGAGATCGAGTTCGACGCCGTGCGGTCGCGCGTCGCCCGTGATGCGGGCGGGCACCCGAACGTAGCGCCCGTCGAGGGCGAGCCCGTCGAGGAGCTCGCGCCACGTGCCATCCACCTTCTCGGGGAGGAACCCGGCGTGCCGGGGCGTGCCGCCGCCGACGAGCTGCACCCCGACGCGGTACCGCATCGACAGCCAGCGGCTCGCGCGCGGCACGAGCACGGCGTGCTGGTCGGCGCCGCCGTGCAGCAGGGCGAGGTCGATCGCGGGTTGGTGCCGGTAGCTGTCGGCGACGGGCGCGACCTGCCGCACGGCGCGCTCGAACGCCTGCGCCTCGACGAGCTCCAGCCCGTCGAGCGTCCGCAGGTCGCCCCACTGATCGGGGTTCGTGCGGCGACGCCCGCGCACGAGCACGGCGACGAGCCACACGAGCGACGCCACGAGCACCACGTTGAACGGCCAGAACAGCCACGGCGGCGAGTCGGGGCGCACCCCGCCGGTTGCGATGAGCAGCACGAGGACGACGAGGAACGGCAGCGGCTCCCAGCGAAGGAGGGGCTTTCGGCGGGGCGCGGACATCTCTTCAGATTATCGCGGCGGCGAGGGTGCCCCTCGCACGGCGAGACGGCCACGGCACGGATGCCACGGCGTCGCCGTCAGCGCAGGGCGTCGAGCCGCGCGGCGACCTCGTCGAGCACCCGTTCGTCGGCGGCGTAGACCCCCTCGGTGCGGGGCCAGTGCACGACCACGTCGGTGAAGCCGATCTCGCGGGCCCGGCCCACGGCGTCCTCGAATGCGTCGATGCTCGCGAGCGTCGTCCGCGACCCCGAGTCGAGCGAGAGGGTGCGCGTGATCTCGCCGGGCGCGCGGCCTGCGGCCAGGCAGGCGTCGTCGAGCCGAGACGAGAGCTCGGCGGACGCCCGCCACCACACCTCGGTGTCGTCGTCGTCGCTGCCCGTGGTGATCCACCCCTCGGCGAGCTCGGCGACGAGCGCGAGCCCGCGCGGGCCGTTCGCCGCGAGGTGCAACGGGGTGCGGGGCCGCTGCGCGGGCTCGCCGACCATGCGTGCGCCGTCGGCCGTGAACCACTCGCCGGCGAACGAGATGCCGTCGGATCCGGGCTCTTCGAAGCGCAGCAGCGTGTCGAGCTCGCGCACGAACTCGTCGAAGCGGTCGTGACGCCGGCGCGGGCTGAGCAGCGGCTCGCCGAGCACGGTCGCGTCGAAACCGGTGCCGCCCGAGCCGACGCCGAGCAGCACCCGGCCGCCCGAGATCTGGTCGAGGGTGGCGACGTCCTTCGCGAACGGCACGGGGTGCCGGTAGTTCGGGTGCGAGACGAAGGTGCCGAGGCCGATGCGGCTCGTCACCATCGCGGCCGCGGTGAGCGTCGGGATGGTCGCGTGCCAGCGCTCCCCCGCGAGGGTGCGCCACGCGAGGTGGTCGTACGTCCATGCGTGGTCGAAGCCGTACTCCTCGGCCGCGCGCCAGTAGCGCGCGGCCTCGGGCCAGTCGAACTGGGGCAGGATGACGATGCCGAAGCGCATTCCCGTAGCCTATGCCGCTCGTGAGGGGTCGGGCAGCGGAGGTTCGGGGGCCGGGTCGGCGACGAGCGGGATCGAGGCGGTGATCGGCACCGGTTCGGCACCGAGCGGTGCCGGGAAGGCTGGTTCGGATGCCTCGGGCACTCCGCCCGGCACCTCGGCCGTCGCCGCCCTGGGCCGCTCGAGCTTCACGCACACGATGCCCGCGAGGATGAGCACGCCGCCGAGGATCTGCAGCGGGCCGAGCACCTCGCCGAGCAGGATCCAGCCGGCGATCGCGGCGAACACGACCTCGGAGAGCCCGAGGAAGGAGGAGAGCCGCGCCCCGAGGAGTCGGATCGAGGCGATGCCCGCGGTGTACGCGAACGCGGTCGAGACGAGGCCCACCGCGATGAGCGGCACGAACCACGGGACATCCGAGCCGAGGAAGGCGACCTCGCCGAGCGCGACGTGCATCGGCAGGAGCCCGGTGAGCCCCGCGAGCGCCAGGGCGATCGCGCCGACCACGAAGCCCGCCGCGATCAGGGAGACGGGCGGCAGCTGGGCCGCGGCCGACTCGCCGATCGCGTAGTAGACGCAGACGCCGATCATCGCGAGCGCGGCGAAGGCGATGCCGAGCACGTCGAGGTCGCCGCCGCCGGGACCGATGACGAGCACGAGGCCGGCGAGCGCGAGCACCGAGCCGCCGATGACGACCGGCTGCGGCACGCGGCGCGTGCGCGCCCAGGCGAAGAGCACGAGCGCGATCGGTGCGAGGTACTCGATGAGGAGCGTCATCGACACGGGGATGCGCTGGAGGGAGGCGTAGAAGAAGAACTGCACGCCCGCGACGGCGACGAGGCCGTAGAGCAGGATCGTCCACTTCGCACGCCAGAGCCGGCCGAAGTCGCCGCGGAGGGCGACGACGCCGGGGATCGCGAGGAGGACGGCGGCGATCGAGATGCGCGCGAGCACGGCGGCGCCGGGGGTCCAGCCGCTCTCGAGCAGCGGTTTCACGAAGACGCCGCCGATGCCGAACGCGAGCCCTGCCGCGAGCCCGAGGGTGATGCCGAGCACCCCGCCGCGTCGTGCCGCCATGATCGCCTCCTGCGCTTTCCGAATGTCTGGGGATTCTCCCGGCGTCATGAGCGAACACCGTTATGCTCGTGACAGTACCTCCCGAAGCCGTCAGGAGTCAAATGATTTTCACCGATGACACGGTCGCCGCGCTCGAGTTCATGGCCGCACTCGCCGACACCGTCGCCGAAGCCTCCGAATCGGGCGACGACGAACTCGTCACGCGCGGGCAGCTGACCGACTTCATCGACCGCTGGAACTACTCGGGCCGACGCGACGGCGACGCCGCCGAGCTCGCCGAGGTGCGCGAGGCCCGGGCGCGCATGCGCGCCGTCTGGTCACTTCCCCGCGATGAGCTCGCGGGCGCCGTGAACGACATCCTCGAAGTGGCGAACGCACTCCCCCGCCTCGTCCGGCACGACACCGCCGACTGGCACATCCACGCCACCTCGCTCGATGCGCCGCTCGCCGAACGCATGCTCGTCGAGGCGGCGATGGCGCTCGTCGACGTCGTGCGCGCCGACGAGACGCGGCGCCTGCACGTCTGCGACGCCGACGACTGCGAGGGCGTCTACGTCGATCTCTCGAAGAACGCCTCGCGCCGCTACTGCAGCACCCGCTGCGGCAACCGCATGGCGGCTCGCGCGCACCGGGCGCGGGCGAGCTGAGCCGCACCCGCCGGTGCGCTCGGGCCCCCGCCCCGCGGCATCCGGACATGACGAAGGCCCCCACCGAGTCGGTGGGGGCCTTCGCAAGAAGTTCGCGGTGTCTTCGAGAGCCGCGCGAGACTACTCCGCTTAGCGGCGCAGCCCGAGACGCTCGATGAGCGAGCGGTAGCGCGCGATGTCGACATCGGCGAGGTAGCCGAGGAGACGACGACGCTGACCGACGAGGAGCAGCAGGCCACGACGCGAGTGGTGGTCGTGCTTGTGCGCCTTCAGGTGCTCGGTGAGGTCCTTGATTCGCTTCGTGAGGAGCGCGATCTGAACCTCGGGGGATCCAGTGTCACCGGGGTGCGTCGCGTACTCTTCGATGATCGCCTTCTTGACGTCTGCTTCGAGTGCCATAGATGGGATCCCCTTTCTTCTTGTTGCGCGCTGCCCGGGGCAGAATGCCTGGGCTCTCTTGATGCGCGGCCGATTCACGGCAACCTGAATACTCTACCAGACCAACCGGAGGGCGTTCGGCCTCAGCCGAACTCCCCCTCGAGCACCGCGAGCGCGCCGTCGACCGCCGCGGCCGGCGTTCCGGTGCCGCTGCGCGCCCACCAGCGCATCGCGCTGAAGCCGGTGGTGACGTAGAGGTCGGCGAGGAGGTGCGCCTCGAGCGAGCCGGGTTCGCCGAGGAAGGGCTCGAGCAGTTCGTGCACGGCGCCGAACTTCGCGAGACCGTGCGCGAGCACCGCGGGGTATTCGTCGATGATGCGCAGACGCCGGCGGGTGACCTCGAGGAGCTCGGGCGGGAACTCGGCGATCGCGACGTAGGCGCGGTGCAGTTCGGCGATGCGCGGCGCCGAATCGTCTCGGATCCCCGAGTCCGCGCCCGCCGCGAGCGACGCCTCGAACCGGGCGATGGCCTCGTCGAATCCGCCCCAGACGAGGTCTGGCTTCGACGGGTAGTAGCGGAACAGCGTGCGCCGGCTCACCCCGGCGGCCTCGGCGATGTCAGCCATGGTCACGAGGTCGAAGCCGCGTTCGTCGAAGAGTGCGAGGGCGATCGCGGCGAGTTGCTCGGGGTCGACTTCGACCGGTCGTCCGCGCGGCGCGCTCGGCCGACGGGTCGGCTCCGAGGCATCCATGTTCACCCCTCCATTCTCTCGCGAGCGCGCTCGCGAGAACTCTCGGCAGATTTTATGGCACTCAGTGTTATAACTGAATCATCCAACCCTGAGGAGCAGCAATGAACACCTCCATCACCCCCGGACGCTTCGACGGCAAGACCGCGATCGTGACGGGCGCCGGCTCGGGCATCGGCCTCGCGACCGCCGTGCGCCTCGCCTCCGAAGGCGCCCGCGTCATCGCCGCGGACGTCTCGGCTGAACGCCTCGACGCGCTCGTCGCCGCCCACCCCGAGCTCGACCTCGTCGCCGTCGCCGGCGACATCACCGTCGAGGAGAACGTGCAGGCGCTCGTCGCCGCCGCGGGCGACCGGATCGACGTGCTCGCGAACGTCGCCGGCATCATGGACGGCTTCCTGCCCGCCGCCGAGGTCGACGACGCCACCTGGGAGCGTGTCCTGAACGTCAACGTCACCGCCGTCATGCGCCTCACCCGCGCGGCGCTGCCGAAGATGCTCGAGCAGGGCTCGGGCTCGATCGTCAACGTGACGAGCGAGGCGGGCCTGCGCGGCGCCTCGGCGGGCGCGGCGTACACGACCTCGAAGCACGCCGTCGTCGGCTTCACGAAGAACACCTCGGTGATGTACGCGGGCTCCGGCATCCGCGTGAACGCCGTCGCCCCCGGCGGCGTGAAGACGAACATCGAGGCCCCGTTCAAGTCGCAGCACGCAGGCCAGGTGCTCGGCCCGCTGCTCGGCGCGTTCGGGCTCACGCCCGCCGAGCCCGAGCAGCTCGCGGCCGCGATCACGTGGCTCCTCTCCGACGACTCGGCGAACGTGTCGGGCGTCGTGCTCGCCTCCGACGGCGGGTGGTCGGCGATCTGATCGTCGTGATCATCGCGAAGGTCATCGATCGATGACCGGATGCCCCGTGCGTGTTCCCCGCGCACGGGGCATCCGTTGTTTCATCGCCCGGCGCCCGCAAGACTGGAGCCATGCCCTTCGTCATCAAACGCGTGTACGAGCCCGCCGAGGCGGGCGACGGATTCCGGGTGCTCGTCGACCGGCTGTGGCCGCGCGGCGTGAGCCGGGAGCGCGCCGAGCTCGACCTCTGGGACAAGGAGGTCGCCCCCTCCCCCGAGCTCCGCACCGAATGGCACCATGCCGCCGACCGTGCGGCTGCCTTCGACGGGTTCGCCGCCCGCTACCGCGCCGAGCTCGACGAGAGTCCTGCGGCCGAGGCGCTCCTCGCGCTCGGCAGGGAGCACGACCGGGTGACGCTCCTCTACGGCGCCCGCGACGAGCACAGCAACCACGCCGCCGTGCTGCTCGCCTGGCTCGGCGAGCACGGGGCATCCGTCGCCGCCACCGCCCCGCCGGTCGAGTAGCGAAGCGTCCCGAGACCCTACGGCGCGAGCAGGAAGATCGCCGGCCACCCCGTGTGGGCGTACACGATGACGGCGAACACCACCGCGTCGAAGAGCATGTGCACCGTGAACACGTAGCCGAGCGACTTCGTGAGCTTGAACGTGTATCCCTGGATGAGCGCGAACGGGATCGTGAGCAACGGACCCCACGACTGGTAGCCGAGCTCCCAGAGGAACGAGACGAACACGATCGACTGCAGCAGGTTCGCCTGCCACGACGGGAAGTGGCGGCGCAGCAGCACGAACACGGTGCAGATGAAGAACAGTTCGTCCCACGTTCCGACCGCGGCGACCCCGACGAAGAGCCGGGCGATCGTGTCGGGCTCGGTGACGGTGGGCCAGTTCTGGTAGACGCCCGAGCTGATGAAGTAGTACGGCAGGATGAGCCAGCCCGCGAGGGTCACGAAGATCAGGTAGAGCCACTGCGTCCTGGTCCACCGCTTGCGGGTTCGCCACGGGAAGCGGATCGTCCGCTCGCGGTACACGAATCGCGAGATGAGGAACGGCACGAGCACCGCGAGCCCGAGCACGACCGTGAAGCGCAGCATGCCGGCGTCGCTGAGGTCGGCCTTGAGCGGCGCCGTCGAGATGATGAGCTGCCCGATCGCGATGAGCGCGAGGTCGGCGAGCAGTCGCTCGGTGCGTCCGGAGCGGTCGCACAGCCAGGCGATGACGAGCCCGGCGGCGAGCATCGCGTAGCCCGCGATCGGCACCATGAAGCCGAAGAAGAGCACCGCGGCGCCGCAGACGAGCAGCGCCGGGAGCAGGGCGATCGGATGCCTCCGCAGCGCGGCTCCGTCGTCCGTCGCGACCCCGTCGTCCATGGGCTACTCGTCGTCGCCGAGTTCGCCGCGCTCGGCCGCGCGCACCCAGCGATCGAGGAACACGGCGCCCGCCTCGTCGTGGATGAGCTCGCCCGCGGTGAGCACCGGGTACGCCGTCACGGGGATGCCCTCGGCCGGGCGCACGTCGACGTGCCGCACCCGCTCGCCGCGCTCGTGCAGCCAGTCGGCCATGCGGTAGTCGCCGCGCGAGTCGCCCATCGTGCGCCAGTGCATCGGCCGGATGCCACGGGCCTCGAGCAGCTCGACGGCGCGCGCCGCCCCCAGGTCTTTGCCGAGCCTGACCGATTCGACGTCGGTCGAGATGATGGTCGGGTCGATGCGCCACTGCACGAGCCCCGCGGCATCCGGCCGCTCGTCGCCCTCGCGCACCGTGCCGAAGCCGCGCGCACCGAGCGCGTCGTGCGCGTGCGCGTCGAAGCGCGGCTGCGCCGCGAGGTACGCGTCGGATGCCACGTGCACGTGCTGCTCGACGGAGACCATGGCCCGCTTCGTGTCGTCGAAGAACGCGAACTCGTCGAAGTGCGCCTCGACGTAGGCGCGCATGTCGGCCGCGAAGTCGGCGGGCATGGCGAGCTCGAGGTCGACGAAGACCTCGCCGAGCCCCTCGGTCGTGACCTCGGCCCAGACGGCGCCCTTCTCGCAGATCGCCCAGACGGGTGCGCCCGGCGCAAGCCCCGCGGCGACGAGCGGCGGCACGACCTCGGCGGCGATGAACGCGTCTGAGCGACCGGTGTTGAAGACGACGGGGTTGCCGGCGTTCGCGAGCGCGACGAGGTCGCGGGCGATCGACGGGATCGCGATCGATCGGGTGATCGGGCTCGCGATGGGGCCGTCGACGTCGAGCAGGAGGGCGAGGAAGGGCGCGGCGGTCACGCGAACAGCCTAATCGGGCAGACCGGCACGGCACGCTCGGCCCGACGCGCGGGCGGGGTCTCGACGATGTCGTCGGCAGGTGCCACCATCGAGGCATGTCGCAGATCGTCCCGCCCTACCTGCTCGATCGCATCGCCGACGCCGGCGCCGATCGCTTCCCCCTCGCCGCCGCCGCGGCCCGGCGCTCGCTGCTGCACGACGCCCCGCGGCGGGCGCTCCGCGGTGCACCGCCCGTGGTGCCCGCGCCGTTCGACGACGACCTCCCGACAGTGCTGCCCGACGCGCCGTCGACGCCCGACCGCCGCATCTCCGACGCCGGCGGCCGCGAGACCCTGCCCGGGCGCCTCGTGCGCCGTGAGGGCGAACCGGCGACGGGCGACGAGTCGGTCGACGAGGCCTACGACGGCCTGGGCGACACGCACCGCCTCTTCGATCGCGTCTTCGGCCGCGACTCGATCGACGGCGCCGGCATGCCGCTCGAAGCGACCGTGCACTTCGGCAGGCGCTACGACAACGCTTTCTGGGACGGCGAGCGCATGGTCTTCGGCGACGGCGACGGCGAGGTCTTCCGCGGGTTCACCGGGTCGCTGAGCGTCATCGGGCACGAGCTCGCGCACGGCGTCACCGAGCACACCGCAGGTCTCCGCTACCAGGGGCAGTCGGGTGCGCTGAACGAGCACGTCTCCGACGCGTTCGGCGCACTCGTCGAGCAGTACGCGTTGGGGCAGGACGCCGGGGCCGCGACCTGGCTCATCGGCGAGGGCATCTTCACCGACGAGGTCGAGGGGCGGGCGCTCCGCTCGATGATCGAGCCCGGCACCGCCTACGACGACGACGTGCTCGGCCGCGACCCGCAGCCCGGGCACATGCGCGACTACATCGACACGACCGACGACAACGGCGGCGTGCACCTCAACTCGGGCATCCCGAACCGGGCGTTCGCACTCGCCGCACGCGAGCTCGACGGATTCGCCTGGGAGGGCGTGGGCCGCATCTGGTACGACACGCTCACCTCGGGGCGGCTCAGCCGCGACGCCACCTTCGCCGAGTTCGCGGCCGACACCGTGCAGAGCGCCGAGGCGCGGTTCGGGGCCGGCTCCCGCGAAGCGCGGGCCGTCGTGAACGGCTGGCGCGAGGTCGGCGTGCTCGGCGAAGAGACCGGCGGGCAGGCGGGCGGCGCCGCAGCGGAGTAGCATCTGCCGCGATGGAAGTCATCGTGCAGCGCAGCGGCGGTCTCGCCGGCTTGCGCCTCATCTGGGAGGTGCGGGTCGACGAGCAACCCGACCCCGACGAGTGGTACCTCCTCATCGAAGAGATCCCGTGGGGCGAACTGCCGCCCGCGCCGCCCGAGCCCGACCGCTTCGTCTACCGCATCGAGTGCCCGCCGAACGAGGCGACCCTCGCCGAGCGTCAGCTCACCGGCCCGTGGCGTCAGCTCGTCGAGCGGGTGCAGGAGACGACCGATCCGCATCGGAGCCCGCCTCGACCGACCGGGCCGCCCGCAGCTTCACCACGACGCCCCACGCGATGAGGCCCTGCGCCGCGAGATAGGTCGACATGACCGCGAAGTCGTGCGCGGCGAACTCGTAGCCAGGCAGGAACTTGCCGAGCGCGAGCACCGAGTCGGAGGCGATGAAGAACGCGCCGCCGAGCGCGACCAGTCCGCCGTGCATCGAGGCGCCCGTCGCCATCAGCGCGATCGCGACGCCGTAGAGCACGATGGGTGCTGCGAGCACGCCGGCGTGCGGCAGCAGCAGGCCGAGCACGACGATCATCCAGGCCCAGTAGACGTACGACCAGGCCGGCGGCCGGCGGCGGGCACGGGGCATCCGGAGGAACAGCACGAGGTAGACGACGTGCGCGACGAGGAAGGAGACCAGCCCGGCCGCGAACCAGCCGTCGCCCGGGAAGGTGAGCAGCACGTCCCCGCCCCAGGAGAAGGCGATGCCGCCGAGGAGCAGGGCGAGGAGCCGGCCCGGAACCGCGGCGGGCTGCGAGCGCGCGGGCCTCACCGCGAGCAGCACCGCGAGTGCGAGGAGCGGCATGAGCATCGCCTTCGTCGCGGTGACGCTCCACGCGGGGCCGAGGTACTGCAGCACGAGGTGGAGCAGCGAGACGAGGAGGTACGGGGCGAAGGCGGGCAGCACCCCCGAATCGTAGCCCAGCGCGTGCGCCCGGCGCCGGGTACGAGGCGCCGCCGGGCACGAGCGGCCGGGTACGAGCGGCCGGGTACGACGAAGGCCGGCGGGCGCACGCCCACCGGCCTTCTCGGTGAATCGGGGTCGGGTCAGCTGACGCCGAGCAGGTCGATCACGAAGATCAGGGTCTTGCCCGAGAGCTGGTGTCCGCCGCCCGCGGGGCCGTAGGCCTTGTGCGGGGGCACGGTGAGCTTGCGGCGGCCGCCGACCTTCATGCCGGGGATGCCCTCCTGCCAACCGGAGATGAGCGCCGCGAGCGGGAAGTTGATCGACTGGCCGCGACCCCACGAGGAGTCGAACTCCTCGCCGCTGTCGTACTCGACACCGAGGTAGTGCACGTCGACCGTGGAGCCGGCGGTCGCCTCGGCGCCGTCGCCCACGACGATGTCCTCGATGATGAGGTCGGCGGGAGCGGGGCCCTCGGGGGCGTCGATCTCGGGCTTGCTGTTCGTATCGGTCATGCCTCCAGTTGAGCAGAACCGACGCCGTCGTCGCAATCGCGGACGGATGTCCACGGTGGTCTTGCGCTACAGGCGAACACGTTGCACGCTGGAGATCTAAGAGATCCGTCGCCCCGTAGAGATGTCGGCAGTGCCACACCACAGGGCGGCGGATTTCTTCCTGTCCGCCGCGTGAACGCGGCAGGTCAGCCGAGCAGCGCGTGGCGCTCGGCGACGATCGACGCGAGCAGCGCCTGCTCGTCGGCGGCGGCGAGCGCGCCGCCCTGCCCGGTCGCGATGCGCTGGCGGATGAAGGCCAGGTGCGTGGCATCCGCGATCAATCGCTTCATGAGCGCCGTGCGCGGGGGTGCCTGCATGCGCGCCCACGCCTTCGCCTGGCGGCGACCCGCGGGCGTCGCGAGCAGTTCGACCTCGGCGTGGCTGAACCAGCCGGCCCCCGCGTACTCGGCGAGCCGTCGGCGGGTGACCCGCACCTCTTCACGGCGCAGATAGAGGGTGAGCAGGATCGCGGCGACGAAGATCGGCACCTGCACGGTGACGTAGAGCCCGATCGCGTCCTCGCCGAAGCCGAGCGAGCCGTTCCACAGCGCGTGCAGCGCGATCGCGCCCGCGAGGCCGAGGAAGAACCAGCCGATCACTCCCCCGCCGCCGCCGCGACGGGCGCCGAGCCCGATCGCGAGACCGGTGCACGCCGTGAACAGCACGTGCGCGAACGGCGAGAAGATGCCGCGGATCACGAACGTCGCCCCGAGGCTCTCGGCGCCGCCCTCGATGAGCGAGGAGCCGAAGTAGATGATGTTCTCGGTGAACGCGAAGCCCGCGGCGACGACCGCCGCGTACACGAGCCCGTCGAGGGGGCCGTCGAACTGCCAGCGCGCGAAGGTGTAGATGAGCAGGACGCCGAGGCCCTTCGCGGTCTCTTCGACGATGGGCGCCTGCACGACGGTGCGCACGAACTCGTCGGTCGCGCCGCCGGGCTGCGAGTAGGCCACTGCGAGCTCGACCCCGAGGTCGACGATGAGCGCGATCGCAACCGACACCGCGGCGCCCCAGAGGAACGCGAACCAGAGCGCGCCGCGCGGCTCGGGCTCCCACCGGTCGACCCAGCGCACCGCGAGGAGCACCCCCGCGAGCGGCACGAACGCGAGGATCGAGCCGATCACGAGCACCGAGGCGCCGAGCGCGAGCGCGAGGTACGCGACGACGAGGAGGCCCACCAGACCGCCGATGACGATGCCGACGATCGCGAACACGCTGCCGCCGCTGCGGGCGCGCACGGGGGCGGCCCAGGCGGGTGCGGCGGCGACGGGCTGCGGGGCGACCGGGTACGGGGAGGGCCCAGGGGCGAGGTGGCTCACGCGTGCAGCCTAGCGAGCGGCCGCGTCGGATGCCTCGAACATCACGCCGGGGTTGAGGATCCCGGTGGGGTCGAAGACCGCCTTGATGCCGCGCTGCAGCTCGAACACGTCGTCGCCGAGCTCCTCGGCGAGCCAGCGGCGCTTGAGCACGCCCACGCCGTGCTCGCCCGTGAGGGTGCCGCCGAGGGCGACCGCCGCGCGGAACATCTCGTCGGCGGCCTGCCAGATGTACGCCGGCACCTCGTCGCCCGTGAACACGAAGTTCGGGTGCAGGTTGCCGTCGCCGGCGTGCGCGATCGTCGGGATCTCGACGCCGTGCCGCGCGGCGATCTCGTCGATGGCGTGGAACATCTCGGGCAGCTTCGAGCGCGGCACCGCGACATCCTCGATGAGCACCTGGCCGCTCGCGGCGAGCGCCGGGTGCATCGCCCGACGCAGGTCGAGCAGCCGCTCGCCGGTCGCCTCGTCGGTCGAGAGCGTGACGCGGCCGCCCGCCGCGGCGAAGAGCTCGGCGATGCTCGCCGCCTCGCCCGCGGCGCCGGCGTCGTCGGTCTGCGCGAGGAGGAAGGTCTCGCCGGGCTGCGCCTGCTCGAGCGGGGTGCCGGCGAGCGCCTCCTCGCCGAGGTAGGCGGTGATGCGGGCGACCACGCCGGCGTCCATGAGCTCGAGGATGGCGGGTCGGATGCGCGCGGCGGTGACCGCGGCGCACGCGGCCGCAGCGGCGGTCACGTCGGCGAAGGATGCCGCGACGGTGACGGGCGCGCCCGCGGTGATCGGGCGCACCCGCACCGTCGCCTCGACGATGATGCCGAGCGTGCCCTCCGAGCCCGTGAACAGCGCGGTGAGGTCGTAGCCGGTGACGCCCTTGACGGTGCGGTGGCCGAGGCGCAGCAGGCGCCCGTCGGCGAGCACGACGGCGACGCCGAGCACCGCCTCGCGGGTGACGCCGTACTTCGCGCAGAGGAGCCCCCCGGCGTTCGTCGCGATGTTGCCGCCGACCGAGGCGATCGCCCGGCTCGCCGGGTCGGGCGCGAACCAGAGGCCGAGCGGGGCGAGCGCGTCGTTGAGGTCGCCGTTGATGACGCCCGGCTCGACGACCGCGAGCTCGTCGGCGTCGGAGATCTCGAGGATGCGGTTCATGCGCGAGAGGTCGAGCACGATCGAACCCGGGCTCGCGATCGCGCCGCCCGCGAGGCCCGTGCCGGCGCCGCGCGGCACGACCGGGGTGCCGCTCGCGTGGGCGATGCGCATGACGGCCTGCACCTCCTCGACCGAGGCGGCGTGCACGACCGTGAGCGGCGGGGTTGCGCTGCGCCAGCCCGAGCGGTCTTCCCGGGTCGCCTCGAGGGTCTCGGCATCGAGCGAGACGGAGGCCCCGAGGGCGGCGTGCAGTTGGGCGACGACATCGTGCGACATCCCTCCACCCTAGCCACGCGGGCCGCGTCCGATTTCCGCTAGTCGATGTCGGCGGCGCGTGCGAGGCTGAGGGCAT
Source organism: Agromyces sp. NPDC058136 (assembly GCF_042884375.1). Classification (NCBI taxonomy): domain Bacteria; kingdom Bacillati; phylum Actinomycetota; class Actinomycetes; order Micrococcales; family Microbacteriaceae; genus Agromyces; species Agromyces sp. NPDC058136. Next base: position 114,301 of record NZ_JBHVUA010000004.1, read on the forward strand.
GCCCACCGCGACGCTCCGAACCGATCCGCTCGACGACCCCGTGTTCGCCGAGCGCTACCGGGCCATGCGCGCCCGCGACGCCCGCTTCGACGGGCAGTTCATCACGGGCGTGCACTCGACCGGCATCTACTGCCGCCCGAGCTGCCCCGCGGTGTCGCCGAAGCCGTCGAACGTGAGCTTCTACCTCACGGCGGCCGCCGCGCACGAGGCGGGGCTCCGCGCCTGCAAGCGCTGCCTGCCCGACGCGGTGCCCGGCTCCCCCCAATGGGACCTCCGCGACGACCTCGCCGCCCGCGCCATGCGGCTCATCGCCGACGGCGTCGTCGAGCGCGAGGGCGTGCCAGGGCTCGCGGCGCACCTCGGCTACACGCCGCGCCACCTCACCCGCGTGCTCACCGCCGAGCTCGGGGCGGGCCCCCTCGCCCTCGCCCGTGCGCACCGGGCGCAGACGGCGCGCGCCCTGCTCACCTCCACGGCGATGCCCGCGGCCGACGTCGCCTTCGCCTCGGGGTTCGGCAGCATCCGCCAGTTCAACGAGACGATCCGCGAGGTGTACGAGCGCAGCCCGCTCGAACTCCGGGCGGCGGCTCGACACCGCGAGCGACGCGATCAGGCGGGCGCGGGAGACGGCGCGGCCGCCGGTGCGGGCGACGGGCTCGTGCGGCTGCGGCTGCCCGCCCGAGCCCCGTTCGATGCGGCCGGGGTGTTCGACTGGCTCGCCACCCGCGCGATCGACGGGGTCGAACAGGCCGCGCCCACCCGCTACGCCCGCACGCTGCGACTGCCGTCGGGCCCCGCCGTCGTCGCGTTCTCGCCCGCGGGCGATGCGCGCTCCCCCGCGATCGACGTCGAGGCGCGCCTCGCGAGCCTCGCCGACCTCCCCCCGCTCGTCGCGCGCGTGCGACGCCTCTTCGACCTCGACGCCGACGCCGTCGCGATCGACGAGCTGCTCGGCGCCGACCCGGCGCTCGCCGCCTCGGTCGCGGCGACCCCCGGCATCCGCGTGCCCGGCGCGCTCGACCCGCACGAACTCGTGTTCAGGGCGCTCATCGGGCAGCAGATCTCGGTGAAGGCGGCGCGCACCGCGCTCATGCGGCTCGCGGCCGAGCTCGGCGAACCGCTCGCGGGCGCAGGCGTCGGCGCGAGCCAGGGCCCGACCGCGGGCCACGGCGCCGCAGCCGGCGGTCTCCTCCGCCTGTTCCCGACCGCCGCCGCGATCGCCGAACGCGGCGACGAGGCGCTCCGCGGCCCGGCCGCGCGCATCCGCACGATCGTCGACGTCGCGGGCCGGCTCGCGGCGGGCGAACTCGTCGTCTCGGCCGACCGCGACCGCGACGAGCTGCACGGCGAACTCCTCGCGGTTCCGGGCATCGGCCCGTGGACGGCCGGGTACGTCGCCATGCGGGTCACGCGTGCCCCCGACGTGCTGCTCACCGGCGACCTCGCGCTGCGCATCGGCGCCGAACGGTCGGGGCTGCCGGGCGCCGCCCGCGCCCTCGACGAGCTCGGCACCCGTTGGGCACCGTGGCGCAGCTACGCCTCGATGCACCTCTGGCGCGCCGCCGCCGCAAAGATCTGATGTCTCGGCCGGCGCGCGATACGATTCCGGAATGGCCGTCACCGACGAAGCGATCCTGCGCATCAAAGAGATGATCCTCTCGGGCGAGCTGGCGCCGGGCGACCGGCTCCCGCCCGAGAAGGAGCTGAGCGAGCGGCTGGGCCTCTCGCGCTCCTCGCTGCGCGAGGCGGTCAAAGCGCTCGAAGTCATCCGAGTGCTCGACGTGCGGCGCGGCGACGGCACGTACGTCACGAGCCTCGAGCCGCGCCTGCTGCTCGAGGCCATGTCATTCGTCGTCGACCTGCACGACGACCAGTCGGTGCTCGAGATCTTCGCCGTCCGCCGCATCCTCGAGCCCGCCGCAGCATCGCTCGCGGCGCGCCATGCAGGCGAGGCCGAGCTCGAGCGCCTCCGCGAGTCGGTCGCGGGCGTCGACCATGCCGCCGACGTCGAGAGCCTCGTCGACCACGACCTCGAGTTCCACCGCGGCATCGCGGACGCCACCGGCAACGGGTACCTCGCGAGCCTCATCGACTCGCTCTCGAGCGACACGGTGCGTGCCCGCATCTGGCGCGGCATCACGCAGGAGAGCGCGGTCGAGCGCACACTCCAAGAGCATCACGCCATCCTCGACGCGATCGCGGCCGGCGACGCCGAGCTCGCGTCGGCGCTCACCGTCGTGCACGTCAGCGGCGTCGAGCAATGGCTGCGTTCCGCGCTCTGAACCGCTGACCGCAGAACCGCCGACCGCACCCGCCCGCGGCACCGTCGGCGGGTACGGCGAAGGGGCGCCGGCCGAAGCCGACGCCCCCGAGACCTCCGATCGTCACTCGTAGAGGACGGCCTGGATCTCCTCGTCGTCGATGTTCGTCGCGTCGTACCAGTAGAAGCCGGTGTCGATCGTCTTCGGCAGCTTCTTGCCGTCGATCGCCTCGACCGCGGCCTTGACCGTCTCGTAACCGATGCCGATCGGGTTCTGGGTGATCGCGCCCGTCATGAGCCCGTCGCGGATCGCGTCCATCTGGGCCTTGCCCGAGTCGAAGCCGACGACGGCGAGCGTCGAGGCGTCCATGCCGAGCTCCTTGACGGCCTGGACGACGCCGATCGCCGAGCCCTCGTTCGAGCCGTAGATGCCCTTGAGGTCGGGGTGCGCCGCGAGGATCGCCTTGGCGAGGTCGGCCGACTTCGCCTGGTCGCCGCCGCCGTACTGGATGTCGACGATCTCGATGTTCGGCTCGTTCTCCTCCATGTAGTCGACGAAGCCGTCACGACGCTGCTGGCCGGTCACCGAGGTCTGGTCGTGCACGACGAGGGCGACCTTGCCCTCGTGGCCCACGGCGTCGGCCATGTGCTTCGCGGCCTCGGCGGCGGCGGCGAGGTTGTCGGTCGCCGCGGTCGTCAGCGGGATGTCGCTGTCGACGCCCGAGTCGAACGCGATCACCGGGATGTTCGCGTCCTTCGCCTGCTGCAGCAGCGGGCCCGCGGCCTGGCTGTCGAGCGCGGCGAAGCCGATCGCCGCCGGGCTCTTGTCGAGCGCGGTCTGCAGCATCTGGATCTGCTGGTCGACGTCGGCCTCGGTGTCGGGGCCCTCGAAGGTGATCTCGACGTCGAACTCCTCGGCCGCCTGCTCGGCGCCCGTCTTCACGGCCTGCCAGAACTGGTGCTGGAACCCCTTCGAGACGAGGGCGACGTACGGCTTGTCGCCGCCCGAGTCGCCGCCCGCGCCCTGGTCTCCGCCGTCGCTGGCGCAGCCGGCGAGGATGAGGGCCGCGGCGACGGCGCCGACGACGGCGCCCATCGTGCGCTTCTTGAACATGCTCACTCCTTGGTGTTGGTGGTGCGGTGGTGCTGGTTGGGGACGGGGTGGTGCTGGGTCGATGTGGTGCTGGGCGGGGCGCAGCGGTGGCATGGATGCCGCGCCGGAACGCCGGTCAGCCGCGACGGCGCCGGAGCATGTCGAGGTAGACGGCGACCAGGATGACGACGCCGACCGCGACGGACTGCCACTCCTGCGGCACCGAGATGATGCGCAGCCCGTTCGTCAGCACGGCCATGATGAGGGCGCCGATCACGGTGCCGACGATCGAGCCCTTGCCGCCCTGGAGGGAGGTGCCGCCGATCACGACCGCGGCGATCGCCTCGAGCTCGAGGCCCATGCCGCCCGTCGGCTGGGCCGAGGAGAGCCGCGAGGCGCTCAGCACGCCCGCGAGGCCGACGAAGAGCCCGGCCAGGGTGTAGATCGTGATCTTCCAGCGACGCACGTTCACGCCGGAGAGCGCCGTGGCCGCCTCGTTCGAGCCGATCGAGAAGGTGTAGCGGCCGAGGATCGTCTTCGAGAGGAGCACCGCGGCGACGATGATCATGACGATGAAGATGGCCACGCCGAGCGGGAACCGCATGCCCGGGATGATCGAGAGGTTCATGATCGACTGGAAGTCGGGCGTCTCGGTGAAGTAGATCGGCTTCGTGCCCGAGATCACGAGCGAGAGGCCGGCGGCGATCAGCATCATGCCGAGGGTCGCGATGAACGGCGGGATGCCGAGCACCGAGACGTTGACGCCGTTGATGAGGCCGATGAGCGCGCCGAAGAGGATCGTCGCGGTCACGCCGAGCCAGAGCGGCCATCCGAGGTAGGTGAGGAAGACGCCCGCCATGACCCCGCAGAGCACCATGCCCGTGCCGATCGAGAGGTCGATGCCCCCCGTGATGATGACGAACGTGGTGCCGAGCGCGAGGATGCCGGTCACGGTCGCCGCCGTCAGGATGGAGACGAGGTTGTTCGCGGTGAAGAAATGCGGGCTCGCGAACGAGAACACCGCCACGATGACGATGAGGCTCGCGAAGGCGAGCAGCTGCTGCAGCGAGCCGCGCAGCCAGGCGAGGCGAGGCGTGCCTGCTTCGATCGCCGCGTAGGCGCTCGTCGACGGCGTCGTCGCGGCGTCGGAGCTGCCGGATGCCGGCTTCGTCGTTGTCGGGCTCATCGTGCGATCGTTCCTTCGCTTGAGAATCGGGTTGCGTAGTCCATGAGGTTCTCCTGGGTGGCCTCGGCGTTGTCGAGCACGGCGGTGAGTCGCCCCTCGGCCATGACGGCGATGCGATCGGAGAGTCGCAGCACCTCGGGCAGTTCGGACGAGATCATGACGATCGCCTTGCCCTCGTCGGCGAGCCGGCGGAGGAGCGCGTAGATCTCCTCCTTCGCTCCGACGTCGATGCCGCGGGTCGGCTCGTCGAAGATGAGGACGTCGCAGTCCTTCACGAGCCACTTCGCGATGACGACCTTCTGCTGGTTGCCGCCGGAGAGGTTGCGCACGAGCTGCGCGGTCGAGGGCGTCTTGATGCGGAGCTTCTCGACGTACTCGCGGCCCGTCGCCTCGATGCGCCCGTCGCGGACGAACCCGGATCGGGACGCGTAGTCGCGCAGCGAGGAGAGCACGATGTTCTCGCGCACGCTGCGTTCGAGCAGCACGCCGAGCTGCTTGCGGTCCTCCGAGAGGTAGCCGATGCCGAGCCCGGCCGCCTCGGCGGGGCTCGAGATCGAGACGGCGCGCCCGCGCACGCGGACCTCGCCCGCCTCCCGGCGGTCGGCGCCGACGATCGCCCGGGCGACCTCGGTGCGACCGGCGCCCATCAGGCCGGCGAAGCCGAGGATCTCGCCGGCGTGGACGTCGAAGCTCACGTCGCGCAGCAGGTGCCTGGTCGAGAGGCCGCGCACCGAGAGCACCGGTTCGCCCTCGGGCGTGCGGGGCGCGGGGCGCTGCTCGCCCGAGATCTCGCGCCCGACCATGAGCGAGATGATCTCGCTCGGTGCGGTCTCGGCCGTCACCCGGGTGCCGACGTAGCGGCCGTCGCGCAGCACGCTGATGCGGTCGGAGATGCGGGCGAGCTCCTCCATGCGGTGCGAGATGTAGATGACGCCGGTGTCGGGGGTGCGGAACCGCTCGATCAGCTCGAACAGCACGTCGACCTCGGCGTCGTTCAGCGCGGCGGTCGGCTCGTCCATGATGAGCACCTTGGCGTCGAAGGACAGCGCCTTCGCGATCTCGACCATCTGCTGGCGGGCGACCGTCAGCCGCTCGACCCGCTCGGCCGGGTCGAGCGCGAGACCGAGGCGGTCGAAGAGCTCCTGCGCCCGACGGTTGAGCGCCCGGTCGTCGAGGAAGAGGCCGGCCTGGCGGTGTTCGCGGCCGATGAAGATGTTCTGCGCGACCGTGAGGTCGGGCATCAGGTTGAACTCCTGGTGGATGATCGAGATGCCGAGCTCCTGCGCGTGACGCGGGCCCTCGATCGACAGTTCGCGACCGTTGAGGCGGAAGGTGCCCGAGTCGGGTGTGTAGATGCCGGCGAGCAGCTTCATGAGCGTCGACTTGCCGGCGCCGTTCTCGCCGACGAGCGCGAGTACCTCGCCGTGACGCAGCTCGAGCTGCACGTCGGCGAGCGCCTGCACGCCCGGGAACCCCTTGCTGACGCCCTCGACCTGCAAGAGCGCCGTGGCGGCGGCGGTCATCGGGCGGCCTCGCGCGGTTCGTACTCGTTCACGACGCCCTTGCGGAGGATCACGTTGCCGTAGGGACGCAGCTCTCCGCTGCGCACGACCAGCCGTGCGAGGCCTGCGCGGTCGTAGAAGACGAAGCGCTCGAGCTCCTCGATGCGATCGGCCGGCACCGCCGACGCCGCGACCAGCTCGTGCTGGACCGGAAGCCGCTCGCCGCCCTCGGCGGTCATGAGCAGCACCGAGGCGCCCTCGTGGCGGTCGGCGGGCACGACAGTGCGGATGGCCTCGACGACGCTCGCGGCGTCGAGGCCCGGAAGCTCGACCACGGCCTGGCCGAGCCGGTGCGCCGGGAAGTTCGCATCGGCGACGACGAGCTCGTCGCCGTGCCCGAGCCGATCGAGCGCGGCGAGCAGCTCGCCGTGGAGAATCGGGTGGATGCCGGTGAGCACGTGGTGCCTCTCTTCCTTGAGATGTGAATGAGTGTACTACTCATCCGATGTTTCAGCCCTTGTCAGGCGCGATGGTGAAGATTCCGGCGTAATTCACGCCGATACATCCGATTATTCAAGGCGATACACCCGCTCCGCGGTGCCGCCGAGTACCGCGTCGCGCTCGGCGGGATCGAGCTCGTCGAGGCATTCGCGCATGACGCGCCAGGTGGGCTGATAGCCCCCGTACGGCACCGTCATCGGCCAGTCGCCACCGTACATCACCCGTTCCGGCGTGAATCGCTCGATCGCCAGTTCCCAGAGCGGTCGCACCGTGGCGGCCTCGAACGGCACGCCGGGCAGGTGGAGTCCCGAGAACTTCACGACCGTGTTCGGCAGTGCCGCGACCGCGGTGAACTCGCGCGCCCACGCCGCGAAGTCGTCGCCGCCGACGGGCGGCTTGGCGAGGTGGTCGATCACGACCGTCAGCTCGGGCAGCGCCTCGGCGAGCCGCCGCGCGGCACCGAGGTGGCGCGGCCACGCGTCGGGGACGTCGAAGGCGAGGCCCCGCGCCGCGACCTCGGCGAGCGAGGCGCGAACGGCCGCCAGCTCGAGGAACTCGTCGCGCGGATCGTCGTGGACGAGGTGGCGGATGCCGCGGAACCGACGTTCGCCCGCGAGCGCGTCGAGCGCGGCGAGCGCCGCCGTCGTCTCGTCGAGCGGCACCCAGCCGACGACGCCGAGCACCCAGTCGTGCGCCCTGGCGACGTCGAGCATGTACCGGGTGTCGGTCGCGGAGTCCTCGGCCTGCACGAGGATCGCCCCGTCGATGCCGGCCGCGTCGAGCTCTGCGCGCGCCTGCTCGGGGCCGAAGTCGGCGTGGAGCGGCCCGAGCTCGGGAGTGATCCAGCGGTACTCGCTCACCTCGCGGTCCCAGAGGTGGAGGTGCGCGTCGATCGTGCGGGGCCGGCCGGTCACGGGAGGAGCCCCTGTTCGGCGAGCCTCGCCCAGAACGCCGCGGGCAGCGGCTCGGCCATGCGGGCGAGGTTCTGCTCGACGCTCGCCGCGCGGGCCGAGCCCACGGCGACCGACCGCACCGCGGGGTGCCGGAGCGGGTACTGGATCGCGGCGACTGGGAGCTCGACGCCCTCGGCCGCGCACGCCTCGGCGAGGCTCCGGGCGCGGGCGAGCACGTCCGCCGGCACCGCTGCATAGTCGTAGCGCGCCCCCGCGTCGGGCGAGGCGGTCGCGAGCAGGCCCGAGTTGAACACCCCGACCGCGACGACGCCGACGCCCCGCTCCTCGCACAACGGCAGCAGTTCGTCGAGCGCCGGCTGCTCGAGGAGGGTGTAGCGGCCCGCGATCATGACGAGGTCGAGGTCGCCCTCACGGACGGCGCGCGCCGCGGCATCCGCGCTGTTCGTGCCGATGCCGATGGCGCCGACGACGCCCTCGTCGCGGAGCTTCGCGAGCGCGGGGAGCCCCTCGGCGAGACCCCGGTCGAGGTCGTACGCGTCGGGGTCGTGGAGGTAGGCGATGTCGACGCGGTCGAGGCCGAGCCGCTCGAGCGAGTCCTCGAGGCTCCGGCGCACGCCGGCCTCGCTCGGGTCGAAGCGGCGCACGAAGCGGTTCGGCACCGCGTACTCGAAGGCGAGGTCGTCTCCGCCCGAGAAGTCGGGGTTCGGCTCGAGGACCCGGCCGACCTTGGTCGACACGAGGAACTCGTCGCGGGGACGGGTGCGGAGGAACTCGCCGAGGCGTCGCTCGGAGAGCCCGAGCCCGTAGTGGGGCGCGGTGTCGTAGTAGCGGATGCCTCCGGCCCATGCCGCAGCGAGCGCGGCCTCGGCGTCGGCATCCGAGACCTCGCGGTAGAGGTTGCCGATGGAGGCGGCGCCGAAGCCGAGCCGGCCGAGTTCGGCCGACCCGAAGGAGCGTGCGTCAGCGCTCACGCGGGCACCTCGGTCACGTGCGCGCCGCGCCAGGTGTAGCGGTCGATCGAGGCCTCGTGCATCTCGGTGCCTGCCCCGGGCGCGGTCGGCGTGACGTAGCGCCCGCGCTCGACGACCGCCGGGGTGACGAAGTGCTCGTGGAGATGGTCGACGAACTCGATCATGCGTCCGTCCATCGTGCCCGAGAGGGCGACGAAGTCGAACATCGAGAGGTGCTGCACCGCCTCGCAGAGGCCGACGCCGCCCGCGTGGGGGCAGACGGGCACGCCGTACTTGGCGGCGAGCAGCAGGTTCGCGAGGTTCTCGTTGACACCGCCGACGCGTGCGGCGTCGATCTGCATGACCGCCATGCCGCCGGCCTGCAGGAGCTGCTTGAACACGATGCGATTCTGCACGTGCTCGCCGGTCGCGACGCGCACGGGTGCGACGCCGCGCGCGATGGCCGCGTGGCCGAGGATGTCATCGGGGCTCGTCGGCTCCTCGATCCAGGCGAGGTCGAACCCGGCGAGCGCACGCACCCACTCGATCGCCTCGTCGACGCCCCAGCGCTGGTTCGCGTCGATCGCGATCGGGAAGCCCGCACCGACGGCCGCCCGGGCGATGCCGAGCCGGCGCACGTCGTCGTCGAGCGAGGCGCCCACCTTGAGCTTGATCTGCGGGTAGCCGTCGGCGACGGCCTCGCGGCAGAGCCGATCGAGCTTCTCGTCGGAGTAGCCGAGCCAGCCCGGCGTCGTCGTGTACGCGGGGTAGCCGACCTCGAGCAGCTTCGCGGTGCGCTCGGCGCGGCCCGGCTCTGCGGCACGGAAGAGCTCGAGCGCCTCGGCCGGGGTCACGGCGTCGGAGATGTAGCGGAAGTCGACGAGCGAGACGAGCTCTTCGGGGCTGAGCCGCGAGAGCAGCTGCCAGAGCGGCAGCCCGGCGCGCTTGGCCTTGAGGTCCCACAGCGCATTGAGCGCCGCGCCGATCGCCATGTGCATGACGCCCTTCTCGGGGCCGAGCCAGCGCAGCTGCGAGTCGTGCGCGAGCAGGCGCCACGCCCCGCCCATGTCGCCCAGGAGCTCCTCGACGTCGCGGCCGACGAGGTGCGCGCGCAGCGCGTCGAGTGCGGCGACCTGCACGTCGTTGCCACGGCCGATGGTGAACACGAAGGCGTGACCGGCGAGTCCGTCGGCGGCGTCGGTGCGGATCACGAGGTACGCCGCCGAGTAGTCGGGGTCGGGGTTCATCGCATCCGACCCGTCGAGTTCGAGGGAGGTCGGGAACCGGATGTCCCGGGTATCAACGCTGACGATCGTGCTCATGACGTCCTTTCGTGGGGCGTGATGAGCATAAACATCGGATGTCTCGACTGTCAACCACCGATATATGTGCAAGAATCTCCCTGAATCCGGCCTGCTCCCCGTGGATACTTCAGATGTTCACGCAGTGCCGTGAGCGGAAGGACCAGCGATGAGATTCGCCAGGCTCGGCGATCCCGGCTCCGAGATCCCCGTCCTCCTCGACGGAGCCCGCACCCTCGACCTCCGAGGCGTGACCCGCGACATCGACGCGGAGTTCCTCGGCGACGACGGCTGGGAGCGGGCGCGCGCGGCCCTCGAGGCCGGCACGCTCCCCGAGCTGCCCGGGAGCGGGGAACTGCGGATCGGCGCCCCCATCGCACGCCCCGGCGCCGTCTACTGCATCGGCATGAACTACGCCGCGCACGCCGCCGAGTCGGGGTCGGCACCGCCCGAGCACCTCGTGATGTTCATGAAGTCGCCCAACACGGTGATCGGCCCGAACGACGACGTCACGATCCCCCACGGCAGCACCAAGACCGACTGGGAGGTCGAGCTCGGCATCGTGATCGGCCGCCGTGCGAGCGCGCTCGCCTCCCCCGCGGACGCCCGCTCGCACATCGCCGGCTTCGTCACCGCCAACGACCTCTCGGAGCGCGACTGGCAGCTCGCGGTGTCGGGCGGCCAATGGTCGAAGGGCAAGAGCGCACCGGGCTTCTGCCCCACCGGGCCCTGGCTCGCGACGCCCGACGAGCTCGACGCCGACGACGTGCGCCTGCGCAGCTTCGTCAACGGCGAGCCCCGCCAGGACTCGCGCACCGCCGACCTCATCTTCGGCATCGACACGATCGTCTGGCAGCTGAGCCAGTACCTCGCCCTCGACCCCGGCGACCTCGTGCTCACGGGCACCCCCGAGGGCGTCGCCCTCTCGGGCCGCTTCCCCTACCTCGGCGCCGGCGACGTCGTCGAGATCGAGATCGACGGGCTCGGCCGCCAGCGCCAGCGCTACGTCGACGCCTGACCCCACGAACGAGAGGAACACCATGAGCCAGGACCCCAGCGGAACCGCCGAGTTCGACGGGCTCGTCGCCGTCGTCACGGGCGGGGCGTCGGGCATCGGTGCCGCGATCGCCGCGCGGCTCCGCCGCGGCGGAGCCCGCGTCGCCGTCTTCGACCTCACGCCGGACTCGGCACCGCACGCCGACCTGGCCGTGGCCGTCGACATCGCCGACGACGCGAGCGTCCGCGCAGGCGTCGAGCGCGTCGTCGCGGAGTTCGGCCGGCTCGACATCGTCGTGAACAACGCCGGCATCGGCGCGCAGGGCGACATCTCCGCGAACGACGACGACGAGTGGCGCCGCGTGCTCGACGTCAACGTGCTCGGCACCGTGCGCGTGGCGCGGGCCGCGCTGCCGCACCTGCGGGTCTCCCCCGCCGCCGCGATCGTGAACACCTCCTCGATCGCCGCGACGGCGGGCCTGCCCCAGCGTGCCCTCTACAGCGCGAGCAAGGGCGCGATCTCGGCCCTGACGCGGGCGATGGCCGCCGATCACCTGCGCGAGGGCATCCGCGTGAACGCCGTGAACCCCGGCACCGCCGACACCCCCTGGGTCGGACGGCTGCTCGACTCGGCCGACGACCCGGCCGCCGAGCGCGCCGCGCTCGAGGCACGCCAGCCGCACGGTCGCCTCGTCGATCCCGACGAGGTCGCCGGCGCCGTCGCCTACCTCGCGAGCCCGGCCTCCGGGTCGACGACGGGCGTCTCGCTCGCGGTCGACGGCGGAATGCAGGAGCTTCGGCTGCGCCCGGCCTGAGCCGGCCCTCCACCGCGCTCCGGAGCCCGGCCCGGCCAGGGGCCCCCGCTCCGGAGCGGCCCGCGAGGCGAGATCCTTTCGCCTGATGGAATTCAACTGTCGCCATCGTGGAAGGTCGGGGCCGTCGAGTTGTACATCTCGACAAACGATCGCGGCCGGTCGAGCGATAGCGTGGTGAGGTGAAGTTCGCGCACCTGAGAGCCGAAGGCCAATCAACCCCTCGACTCGCGGTGGTCGTCGCTGAAGCAGCGCTCTTCCTCGACGAGATCATGCCCATCGCCCCGCGCGACCTCCAGGACCTCATCGAGCAGGGCGACGACGGGCTCGCCGCCGTGCGCGAGGCCGTCGACGTCGCGCTCGCCGCCGGCGCCGAACTCACCCCGGTCTCCGAGCTCCGCCACTCCTCCGCGGTGCTGCGCCCCGCGCAGGTCATCGCGATCGGCGCGAACTACGCGGCGCACGCCTCCGAGCTGAAGCTCCGCTCCGAGACGGCGATGACGATCTTCTCGCTCTGGCCGAACTCGCTCGCCGGTCACGGTGCGACGACCACGTGGGTGGGCGACCTGGCGACCCAGGTCGACTACGAGGCCGAACTCGGCGTCATCATCGGCAAGCCGGCGCGCGGCGTGCACGCCCGCGACGCCCTCGACCACGTGTGGGGCTACACCGTGGTCAACGACATCACCGCCCGTGACATCCAGTTCAGCGAAGCGCAGTGGTCGCGCTGCAAGTCGTTCGACGGCTTCACCCCGACCGGCCCCGTCGTCGTCACCGCCGACGAGATCGCCGACCCGCAGGACCTCTGGCTCACCACCAACCTCGACGGCCGCATCCTCCAGGACGCGTCGACCAACGAGATGGTGCGCAGCGTCGCCGACATCATCGAGTATCTGTCGCGCTCCGCGACCGTGCCCGCCGGCACCCTCATCTCGACCGGCAGCCCCGGCGGCGCGGGCTACTCCCGCAACCCGCAGGTCTTCCTCCGCGACGGCTCGACGGTCACCGTCACGATCGAGGGCATCGGCTCGCTCACCACGCACTGCCGCGTCATCTGAGCCCGGGCGCCGCCGCACCCCGGGGCGCCGCGCACGCGGCACCCCGAGGCATCCGCCCGACTACTCGTGCGGTTCGGCCTGCAGCTGCTGCACCGGGATCACCGTGGTGATCGGCCGGATGCCCGACAGCTTCGAGGGCTGGAGCTGCGCCATGACGTCCTCGCGGCTCATGAGCCCCGCCTCGACCACGAGGTCGGCGACCGGCCGTCCGGTCGCGAGCGCGAGCTTCGCGAGCTTCGCCGCCTCGGTGTACCCGATGAACGGGATGAGCGCCGTGATCACGCCGACGCTCGACGCGACCTGCTGCTCGAGGTGCTCGACGTTCGCGGTGATGCCGTCGACGCAGTTGACGCGGAGGGTCCAGCAGGCCTGACGCATCCACGTGATGGACTGCAGGAGCGAGTGCGCGATGACCGGCTCGAAGGCGTTGAGCTGCAGCTGCCCGCTCTCGGCCGCCATCATGACGGTCACGTCGGCGCCCGCGACGGCGTAGGCGACCTGGCTGACCGCCTCGGGGATGACCGGGTTGACCTTGCCCGGCATGATCGAGGAGCCCGCCTGCTTGGGCGGCAGGTTGATCTCGCCGAGACCCGCCTGCGGGCCCGACGAGAGCAGACGCAGGTCGTTGCAGATCTTCGACAGCTTGATCGCACTGCGCTTGAGCGCGCTCGAGAACGTCATGAACACGCCCGTGTCGCTCGTCGCCTCGATGAGGTCGGGTGCGGTCTCGAGGCGCAACTCGGTGATGCTGCTGAGGTGCCGCACGACGGATGCCGCGTAGCCCGGGTCGGCCGTGATGCCGGTGCCGATCGCGGTCGCCCCGAGGTTCACCTCGCCGAGGAGCTTGATCGTCTCGCGGAGACGGTCGATGTCCTCGCCGAGGGTCGTCGCGTAGCCGTGGAACTCCTGGCCGAGGGTCATCGGCACCGCGTCCTGCAGCTGGGTGCGGCCGACCTTCAGGATCTCGTGGAACTCGCGCCCCTTCTTGCTGAACGCGATGCGCAGCAGGTCGAGCTCGACGAGCATCGTGCGCAGCGAGAACGCCATCGCGACCTTCACCGCGGTCGGGTACGTGTCGTTCGTCGACTGGCTGCGGTTCACGTCGTCGATCGGGTGGATGACGTCGTAGCGGCCCTTCGGGTAGCCCGCGATCTCGAGCGAGAGGTTCGCGATGACCTCGTTCGCGTTCATGTTCGTCGAGGTGCCCGCGCCGCCCTGGATGACGCCGACGATGAACTGGTCGTGCAGTTCGCCGTCGATGATGCGCTGGCACGCCTCGTCGATCCATGCGGCCTTCTGCGGGGTGAGCACGCCGACCTCGCGATTCGCGCGGGCCGCGGCCTGCTTCACCGAGGCGAGCGCCACGACGAGTTCGGGGTAGACCGAGATGGGTCGCTTCGAGATCGGGAAGTTCTCGAGCGCCCGCTTCGTGTGCACACCCCAATAGGCGTCGGCCGGCACCTCCACCGAACCGAGTGAATCGGTCTCCGTCCGGGTCGCTTCGATGAGCTCGGGCTCCTGCATGTCGTCCTCCACGGGGCCGTGCGGACGCATCGTGTCTTGACGCGTCCGGAGCCGGCTCCATCGCCTGTTTCGCGCGGGATCGCCGCGCAATCGTCACCTCGAGCCTACCGCCCGAGGTGCGGCCCGGCCGGGTCGCGGCACGGCCGCTGCGTCCGGAGCCTGGGCGCCGACGGGACGTACTGCACGGAGTCAGGCAGACGGAACGGCGGCGGAGCGCCCCCACGCTCACACCGCCGCCCGGTTCTCTCGCGCGCGCTACTTGGCGGCGCTGCCCTCGTCGACGCCGTCGGCCGCGAGCAGTTCGCTCTCGACCGTGCCGCCGTAGCCCTCGGCCTGCGGGTCGCCGTGGAGGCCGCCCGAGACCGCGTACTCCTCCTCGGGCGAGAGCACGAGCCGGTGCCGGCCCCAGACGGCGAAGATCGCGAGCATCACCGCGTAGACCACCGCGATCGCGATGATCGCCGGCACGAAGGTCGGGTTGAGGAGGAACCCGATGAAGATGAGCGCCGCGATGATCGCCGCGACGACCGCGCCCGGCACGCCCCACGGGCTGCGGTAGGGGCGCTTCGCGTTCGGGTACTTCCTGCGGAGGATGACGAACGCGACCATCTGCAGGAGGTAGGCGAGCACGGCGCCCCAGACGGCGATGTTCAGCACGATCGCGCCTGCGACCTCGCCCGCGCCCTCCGCATCGACCTGCGCGAGCACGCCGAGCACGAGGAGCGCGACGAAGCCGATCAGGGCGCCCGCGACGAGCGCGACCCACGGCGTCTGGCGTTTGCCCGTCAGCGAGAGGAACTTCGGGTAGTACCCGGCACGCGAGAGCGAGTACATGTTGCGCCCGTAGGCGAACATGATGCCCTGGAGCGAGGCGAGCAGACCGATGAGCGCGAACAGCGCCAGGACGGCGGCGAGCTCGTCGCCGACGATGGCGCGGAAGCCGTCGAGGAGCGGCTCGCCCGCCGTGCCCGTCGCCTCGGCGCCGACGACGCCCGTGTTGAGGAACAGCACGAGGAGGCCGGTGACGATGAGCGTCGCACGGGCGATGAGGCCGGCCCGCGGGATGTCGCGGACGGGGTCGTGCGACTCCTCGGCCGCGAGCGGCAGCTCCTCGATGCCGAGGAAGAACCACATCGCGAACGGCAGGGCGAAGAGGATCGGCAGCACGCCGTGCGGGAGGAACGCCGTCTGACCGGGGTCGGGGGCGATGTCGAAGAGCTTGTCCCACGAGAACTGGCCCGAGAAGATCGCCATCGCGCTGAACACGAGGAGGATCGCGATCGAGATGATCGAGACGACGATGGCGAACTTGAAGGAGATGTTGGCGCCTGCCGCGTTGATGCCGATGAAGACGACGTAGAGGATGAGCCACCACACCCACTGCGGCATCGAGAAGCCGAGCAGCTCGCTCGTGATCGCGTCGGCGTAGGAGGCCGAGAAGAAGACGATGACGGCGGTCGTCGCGACGTACTCGATCGTCTCGGCGAGGCCCGTCACGAAGCCGCCCCACGGGCCCATCGCGGCACGCGAGAACGAGTAGGCGCCGCCGGTGTGCGGCATCGCCGAGCTCATCTCCCCGATCGAGAAGATGAGGCCGTAGTACATGACCACGAGGATCGCGAAGGCGATCACCATGCCGCCGAAGCCGGCGAAGTCGATGCCGAAGTTCCACCCCGAGAAGTCGCCCGAGATGACGGCCGCGACGGCGAGACCCCAGAGGCCCCACACCCCGGCGGTGCGGGTGAGCTTGCGTTTCTCGAAGTATCCCGAGTCCGCGGTCGTGTACTTCACGCCCGAGACCTTCAGGGTGTCTTTCGCCATCACTGGGCTCCCTTGCTCTCATCGCGCACGCAGGGGGCGGGCGCGGGATGCGATGCGTTGGTGAGGAATCTACGACCCGCAATGGTCGCTTGTACAGACCTTTTTCGGGTGACGTTCGCGAACAGCCGACGGGAATCCGGATGAAACGTGGTTCGAGTCGGTGAGTCACTGTGGTGTAATGGTCGGCACAAGCGACCATTCATCGACTCGACGAGGAGACCGCGAATGACGGCACCGACCGGATACCTCAGCCTCGACCAGCTGCGCGACGCGATCGGCGAGGGCGCGATCGACACCGTCATCGTCGCCTTCACCGACATGCAGGGCCGGCTCGTCGGCAAACGGGTCTCCGCGAGGCTCTTCCTCGAGGATGTCGCGGCGCACGGCGCCGAGGCGTGCAACTACCTGCTCGCGGTCGACGTCGAGATGAACACCGTCGACGGCTACGCGATGTCGAGCTGGGAGCGCGGCTACGGCGACATGGTGCTCGCCCCCGACTTCACGACGCTGCGCGCCGCTCCCTGGCTCGAGGCGACCGCGCTCGTCACCGCCGACCTGCGCTGGCTCGACGGCGCGCCCGTCGAGGCCTCGCCCCGTCGCATCCTGCAGCGCCAGCTCGAACGCCTCGCCGAACGCGGGCTGACCGCGTTCGTCGGCACCGAGCTCGAGTTCATCGTCTTCGACGACGGCTACCGCGAGGCGTGGCGCAAGGGCTACCGCGACCTCACCCCCGCGAGCGACTACAACATCGACTACGCGCTCCTCGCCTCGACCCGCATGGAGCCGCTGCTGCGCGACATCCGCAACTCGATGGACGCCGCCGGCATGTACTGCGAGGGCGTGAAGGGCGAGTGCAACCTCGGCCAGCAGGAGATCGCGTTCCGCTACACCGACGCGCTCGGCACCTGCGACAACCACTCGATCTACAAGAACGCCGCGAAGGAGATCGCCGACAAGCACGGCAAGTCGCTCACCTTCATGGCGAAGTTCAACGAGCGCGAGGGCAACAGCTGCCACATCCACATCAGCCTGCGCGGCGAGGGCGGCGAGGCGGTCTTCGCCGACGCCGACGAACCGCACGGCATGTCGAAGCTGTTCCGCCACTTCCTCGCGGGGCAGCTCGCCGCGATGCGCGAGCTCACCCTCTTCTCGGCGCCGAACATCAACTCGTACAAGCGCTACGTCGCCGGCAGCTTCGCCCCGACCGCGATCGCCTGGGGCCTCGACAACCGCACCTGCGCGCTGCGGGTCGTCGGCCACGGCCACGGCATGCGCGTCGAGAACCGGGTGCCCGGCGGCGACGTCAACCAGTACCTGGCCGTCGCCGCCCTCATCGCGGCCGGCCTCCACGGCATCGAGAACGAGCTCGAGCCCGAGGCGCTGTTCGAGGGCAACGCGTACGAGAGCGACGTGGCGCGGGTGCCCGCGACGTTGCGCGACGCCGCCGAGCTGTTCGCCGGTTCGACCGTCGCGCTCGAGGCCTTCGGCGAGGAGGTCGTCGCGCACTACCTCAACAACGCGCGCGTCGAGCAGGCGGCCTACGACGCGGCCATCACCGACTGGGAGCGGGTCCGTGGCTTCGAACGACTCTGAGCGGCTCCCCGACGACGTCCGGCGGGCCTCGGACGACGCCGGGCACGTGGCATCCGCCCCGATCATCGGCGTGACCACCTACCTCGAGCAGGCGCAGACCGGGGTGTGGGACGTGCCCGCCTCCTTCCTGCCGAAGGTGTACCTCGACGCCGTGACCGACGCGGGCGGCATCGCCGTGCTGCTGCCGCCGCAGCCCACCACGCCCGAGATCGCCCGACGCGTGCTCGCGAGCCTCGACGGACTCATCGTCGCGGGCGGCGCCGACGTCGACCCCGCCCGCTACGGGCAGGCCGCGCACCCGCGCACCGGGGCGCCGCGCCGCGACCGCGACGAGTGGGAGGATGCGCTGCTCACCGCCGCGATCGAGACCGAGCTGCCCTTCCTCGGCATCTGCCGCGGCGCGCAGATGCTCAACGTCGCCCTCGGCGGCACCCTCGTGCAGCACCTGCCCGACGTCGTCGGCAACGAGGCGTACCAGCCTGCGCCCGCCGTCTTCGGCGAGACGACCGTTGCCGTCGAACCGGGGTCGCTCCTCGAGGCGACGCTCGGAGGGGCGCACGACGAGCTGCCCGTGCACGTCTACCACCACCAGGCCCTCGACCGGCTCGCCCCCGGCCTCACCGTCACCGCCCGCACCGGCGACGGCGTCATCGAGGCCGTCGAGCTCGCCCGAGTGCCGTTCGGGCTCGGCGTGCAGTGGCATCCCGAGGAGAACGCGGCCGACCGGCGACTGTTCGCCGGACTCGTCGACGCCGCCCGCGACCACCGTCTGAGAAGGACCGGAGCATGACCCACACCATCGTGAACCCCGCCGACGGGCTGCCCGTCACGACCGTCGCCGCAGCGACGGTCGACGAGACCGACGTCGCGATCGCCCGCGCCGCGCACGCGCAGCGCGGCTGGGCGGCCCTCGCCCCGGCCGACCGCGCCCGCGCGCTGCGACGCTTCGCCGACGCCGTGGATGGCGCGGTCGAGGAGCTCGCGGCGCTCGAGGTGCAGAACTCGGGGCACCCGATCTCGCAGGCCCGCTGGGAGGCGGCGCACGTGCGCGACGTGCTCGAGTACTACTCGGCCGCGCCCGAGCGGCTCTTCGGCCGGCAGATCCCCGTCGCGGGCGGCCTCGACACGACCTTCCACGAGCCGCTCGGCGTCGTCGGCGTGATCACCCCGTGGAACTTCCCGATGACGATCGCCGCGTGGGGCTTCGCCCCCGCCCTCGCCGCCGGCAACGCGGTGGTGCTGAAGCCCGCCGAGTGGACCCCGCTCACGAGCCTCCGCCTCGCCGAGCTCGGCCTCGAGTCGGGGCTGCCCGAGGGGCTCTTCCAGGTGATCCCGGGGCGCGGCTCCGTCGTCGGCGAGCGCTTCGTCACCAACGAGACCGTGCGCAAGGTCGTCTTCACCGGTTCGACCGAGGTCGGCAAGCGCATCATGGCGGGCTGCGCCGAGCAGGTGAAGCGCGTCACCCTCGAACTCGGCGGCAAGAGCGCGAACATCGTGTTCGCCGACGCGGACCTCGAGAAGGCCGCCGCGACCGCACCGTACGGCGTGTTCGAGAACGCCGGGCAGGACTGCTGCGCGCGCAGCCGGATCCTCGTCGAGCGGAGCGTCTACGAGCGCTTCATGGAGCTCCTCGAACCCGCCGTGCAGGGGGTGAGGGTCGGCGACCCGGCCGACGAGTCGACCGAGATGGGCCCGCTCGTCGCCGCCGCCCA
The DNA here is from genome assembly GCF_042884375.1 of Agromyces sp. NPDC058136. NCBI lineage: Bacteria > Bacillati > Actinomycetota > Actinomycetes > Micrococcales > Microbacteriaceae > Agromyces > Agromyces sp. NPDC058136. The sequence goes on from NZ_JBHVUA010000004.1 coordinate 133,524, forward strand.
CCTCGAGCGGGTGCGTTCCTTCGTGCCCGACGACACGGACGTCGCCTTCCGCGGCAGCGCGCCCGGCGGCGCAGGGTTCTGGTTCCCGCCGACGGTGCTCACGCCCGCCCGCGACGCGCGCACCGCCCGCGAGGAGATCTTCGGCCCCGTCGTCTCGGTGTTCCCCTTCGACGACGAGGCCGACGCGATCGGCTTCGCGAACGCGAGCGAGTACGGCCTCTCGGGCTCGATCTGGACCCGCGACCTCAGCCGCGGCATCCGGGTGTCGCGGGCCGTCGAGTCGGGCAACCTCTCCGTGAACTCGCACTCCTCGGTGCGGTACACGACCCCGTTCGGCGGGTTCAAGCAGTCGGGCCTCGGCCGTGAGCTCGGCCCCGACGCCCCCCTCGCCTTCACCGAGACCAAGAACGTCTTCATCGCCGTCGACCCCTCGCCGGTCGAGTAGCGCAACGTATCGAGACCCGGACCCATCACCGAAGGAGCAGACATGCCAGAACTCCCCCGCATCGACCTCACCCAGCGTCTCGCCGGCCGCGTCGCCGTCATCACCGGCGGCGCCTCGGGCATCGGCCTCGCGACCGCGAAGCGCCTCGCCGCCGAGGGCGCCACCGTCGTCATCGGCGACATGGATGCCACGGCGGGCCCCGCCGCAGCCGAACTCGTCGGCGGACTCTTCGTGCCCGTCGACGTCACCGACGAGGCCCAGGTGAACCACCTCTTCGACGAGGCCGCCCGGGTGTACGGCTCGGTCGACATCGCCTTCAACAACGCCGGCATCTCGCCGCCCGACGACGACTCGATCGAGACGACCGAGCTGCCCGCCTGGCAGAAGGTGCAGGACGTCAACCTGAAGTCGGTCTACCTGTGCTCGCGCGCGGCGCTGCGGCACATGGTCGCGCAGGGTCGCGGATCGATCATCAACACGGCCTCGTTCGTCGCCGTGCTCGGCTCGGCGACCTCGCAGATCTCGTACACGGCCTCGAAGGGCGGCGTGCTCGCGATGAGCCGCGAGCTCGGCGTGCAGTTCGCCCGCCAGGGCGTGCGCGTGAACGCCCTGTGCCCGGGCCCCGTGAACACGCCCCTCCTGCAGGAGCTCTTCGCGAAGGACCCCGAGCGGGCGCAGCGCCGCCTCGTGCACATCCCCGTCGGGCGTTTCGCCGAACCCGAGGAGCTCGCCGCCGCGGTCGCGTTCCTCGCGAGCGACGACGCCTCGTTCATCACCGGCTCGACGTTCCTCGTCGACGGCGGCATCAGCTCGGCGTACGTCACCCCGCTCTAGGCTGAACCCATGAGCGAGACGGCGGGCGGAACGTCGGCACCGATGCAGTCGGTGCCGACGACGCCCGCCGACCCCGCGCCCGGCCCCGCCGCAGCGCCCGGCTCGGCCCCCGGCGAGGTGCTGCCGGCGGGTCTGCTGCTCACGCCAGCGCGCCCCGCGAACGCCTTCGAGGAGACGGTGCAGCGCCTGCTGCAGTCGATCAGGCTCGGCCTCATCGGCCCCGGCGAGCGGCTGCCGGCCGAGCGCGAGCTCGCCGCGATGCTCGAGGTGAGCCGCGACACGCTCCGCGAGGCGATCGGCTCGCTCGTCGACGCCGGCTGGGTGGTGTCCCGTCGCGGGCGATACGGCGGCACCTTCGTCTGCGAGGTGCTGCCGACGCCGGCCGCGGCGTCCGACGCCGCCCCCATCGACGACGAGGCCCGCGCCCACCTCGAGGACACCCTCGCGCTGCGCGCCGTGATCGAGGTCGGCGTCGCGAGGCGGGCCGCCGAACGCGACCTCACCGCGACCGACCGCGAGCGGCTGTGGCAGGCGTACGAGGCGTGCTGCGGGGCATCCGACGACCAGTACCGGGTGGCCGACTCGCGACTGCACCTCGTGATCGCCGAGGTCCTCGGCGCTCCCGCCGTCATCCCGCTCGTCGCCGACGTGCGCATGCGGGTCAACGAACTGCTCGACGGCATCCCGCTGCTCGCGCCGAACATCTCGCACTCCGACGAGCAGCACCGGGCGATCGTCGAGGCGATCCTGCGCGGCAGCCCCGAGGAGGCCGCGACCGCGATGGCCGAGCATCTCGAGGGGACCGAGGCGCTGCTGCGCGGCTTCTTCGCCTGAGCCGCCGGCCGCCGGCTGCGGGCTGCCGGCCGCCGCTGCGCGCCGCCGGCTGCCGCTCAGATGAACGCGAACGGCAGCATCACGAGGCCGAAGACGGCAGCCGCGATACCGAAGAGCACGGCGCCCGCGAGCATGACCGAGTTGAGCACGATGCCCCAGATCGCCATCGTGCGCGCGGCCGGTTCGCGCTTCAGCGCCAGGATGCCGAGCACGAGGCCCGCGATCGGGACGACGAAGCTGTAGCCGGCGACGATCGAGACGATGCCGAGCACGAGGCTCGCGATGCTGAAACCGCGCGACTCGGCGACGGACGCGGCGGCGGGGTGCGGCTCCGCGAACGGCGCCTGGGTTGCGGTGTCGGTGACGGTGGTCATGAGTTGCTCCTGTCGGTGGTCGCCCGGTTCGTGGGCATGACTCCACGCTACGGTCGACGGGCTGCCGCCGACATGGGGCTATCCCCCCGGTACGATCTGATGGATCCCACCCCTCGACTCCCCCGAAACGGAGCAGCATGACTCTGCCCTGGACCCTCCACGGCGACGGCAAGAACGTCAACCCGGGCGAGGTCGTCGCCCCCGGCGAGCGCCTCAGCTGGCCCCGCACGATCGGTCTCGGCGCCCAGCACGTCGTCGCCATGTTCGGCGCGACCTTCCTGGTGCCGATCCTCACGGGATTCCCGCCCGCGACGACCCTGTTCTTCTCGGGCCTCGGCACGATCCTCTTCCTCGTGATCACGAAGAACCGTGTGCCGAGCTACCTCGGCTCCTCCTTCGCGTTCATCGCGCCCATCAGCGCGGCGATGGGGGCGAAGGGCATCGCCGACCCCATGGGCGCGGCGCTCTTCGGCATCGTCGTCGTCGGCGTGCTGCTCGCCCTCGTCGGCCTCCTCGTGCAGTGGGTCGGCACCCGGTGGATCGACGCGCTCATGCCTCCCGTCGTCGCGGGTGCGATCGTCGCGCTCATCGGCTTCAACCTGGCGCCGGCCGCGAAGAACAACTTCATGCTCGCCCCCCTGACCGCGCTCATCACGCTCTCCGCCGTGATCATCGCGAGCGTCGCGTTCCGCGGCATCCTCGGGCGCATGTCGATCCTCCTCGGCGTCGTGATCGGCTACGTCGCCGCAGCGATCCAGGGCGAGATCGACTTCACCCGCATCGAGGAGGCCGCGTGGATCGGCCTGCCGACCTTCCACCTGGCGTCGAACCCGTTCGCCGACTCGGCCGTGTGGGGCTTCCTCCCGGCGTTCCTGCCCGTCGTGCTGGTACTCATCGCCGAGAACGTCGGCCACATCAAGGGCGTCGCGCAGATGACCGACGCCTCCGTCAACAAGTCGACCGGCCGCGCGCTCTTCGCCGACGGCCTCGCCACGACCGTCGCCGGCCTCTTCGGCGGATCGGGCACGACCACCTACGGCGAGAACATCGGCGTCATGGCCGCGACGCGCGTCTACTCGACGGCCGCGTACTGGGTCGCCGGCATCGTCGCAGTGCTGCTCGGCCTCTCCCCCAAGTTCGGCGAGGTCATCAACACGATCCCGGCGGGCGTGCTCGGTGGCGTCACCACGGCGCTGTACGGCCTCATCGGCATCATCGGCGTCAAGATCTGGCTCGACAACAAGGTCGACTTCTCGAAGCCCGTGAACCAGTTCACGGCGGCCACGGCGCTCATCATCGGCATCGCCGACTTCACCTTCGCGATCGGCGGCGTCTCCTTCAACGGCATCGCCCTCGGCACGATCGCCGCCATCGTGATCTACCACGTCATGAACGGCATCGCGAAGGCGCGCGGCACCAGCTGACGCCTCCGAGGAACGACGGATGCCCCGGGCTGCATGCAGCCCGGGGCATCCGTCGTTCACGGGAGGATCAGACGAAGAGCGCCTCGATCGGTCCGCGTGCGAAGTACAGCACGAAGCCGGCGCCGACGATCCACAGGAGCGGGTGGATGGTCTTGGCCTTGCCGGACAGCGCGTTCACGACGATCCAGCTCACGAAGCCCGCGCCGATGCCGTTGGCGATCGAGTACGTCATCGGCATCACCGTGATGGTGAGGAACACCGGCAGCAGGACTCGGTAGTCGCTGAAGTCGATGTGCTTTATCTGCGAGAGCATCATCGCGCCGACGAGCACGAGGGCGGCACCGGCGATCGCTCCGGGAACGAGCGAGGTGAGCGGCGTGAAGAACATCGCGAGCAGGAACAGGCCGCCGGTGATGACCGTGGCGAAGCCCGTGCGTGCGCCCTCGCCGATGCCGGCGCCGGACTCGACGAACACCGTCGCGGACGACGACGAGGTGCCACCGCCGACGATCGCGCCGACGCCTTCGACGACGAGCGCCGACTTGATGCGGGGGAAGTCGCCCTTCTCGTCGGCGAGGTCGGCCTCCTTCGCGAGGCCGGTCATCGTGCCCATCGCGTCGAAGAAGTTCGAGAAGACGAGGGTGAAGACGATCATGACGAGCGCCAGGCCACCGACCTTGGAGAGATCGAAGCTGAAGTCGACGGCGCCGATGAGGCTGAGGTCCGGCAGGCTGACGATGCCGCCCGCGAAGCCGAAGTCGAGCCCGAAGGGCCAGATGAGGTTGATGATCGCGGCCAGCACCGTGCCGCCGACGAGGGCGATGAGGATCGCACCCTTCACGCGCAGGGCGATCAGGACGCCGCCCGCGAGGAGCGTGATGACGAAGAGCAGGGTGGGCAGCGTCGCGATCGAGCCGCCGACGCCGAGGTCGACCGGCGGCGACGGGTTGCCGGTGGCCGTGACGAAGCCCGCGTTCACGAAGCCGATGAACGCGATGAACAGTCCGATACCGACGGTGATCGCGAGCTTCAGCTGCACCGGGACGGCGTCGAAGATCATCTTCCGGAGCCCCGTGGCCGCCAGCAGCACGATGACGATTCCGTTGATCACGACGAGCGCCATCGCCTCGGGCCAGGTGACCGAGCCGACGACCGAGAACGCGATGAAGGCGTTGATGCCGAGACCGGCGGCGAACGCGAACGGCAGGCGGGTGACGACGCCGAAGAGCACCGTCATGACGCCCGCGGTCAGCGCGGTGGCCGCGGCGACCGCGGCGCCGTTCAGCGTGTTGCCGTCGACGTCGGGCGTCGACAGGATGATCGGGTTCAGGATGACGATGTAGGCCATCGTCACGAAGGTGACGATGCCGCCGCGCACCTCGGTGGCGTAGTTGGAGCCGCGTTTCGTGATCTCGAAGAAGCGGTCGACGGCGCCGGCGGGCTTCGTGTCGCGCGAATCGGTCGGGTCGGCCGGGTCGGTCGTCGGGGTGGTTGCAGTGGTCATCCGGGAACCTTCGATGAGGGACGCACGCGGGTCGTGCGACGGGTGGACTGTCGAATCTTGAGTTGGGGTGAGGGGATCGGGCGCGGCCCGCTCAGCCTGGCGGCGCGGAAGCGCTCAGCTGAAGAGCTTGATGATGTGGTCGCCGACGATGAGGTAGAGGCCGACGAGCACCGCGAGGCCGCTCACCGCGAAGCACACCCAGGCGCCGACGAACGCGGCGCGCTTCTGACCGTCGGTGAGGGGGTTCTTCTTCGCCGCCTTCTTCGCCCGCTTCTCGGCCTGCTTGATCTCGGCGGGCGTGAGGATCGTGATCGCGTCGGTGAACTCGGCGGGCGTCACGATGGGGGTGCGGCCCGACACGGTGAGCAGTCGCACGCCGAGCGAATAGGCCGACACCACGGTGACGGTGCCGATGAGCGCCGCGACGAACACGAGGAGGAACGCGAACCAGTCGATCACGACTTGACCTTCTTCTTCGGCTTGGGGTTGCGCTTGATCTTCACCGCACGACCCGAGTCGGCGACCTCGCTGACCACGTTGTGGTGCGAGATCTCGCTGCGACGCGACCACAGGAAGATGCCGACGATGACGCCGACGCCGACGACCGTGTCGATGATGATGCCGACGACGCCCATGTGGGCGACGAGCGCGGCGAGCGCGCCGACGGCGCCCGCGGCGGGGAGGGTGAGCAGCCAGCCGACGCCGATGCGGCCGGCGGTGCGCCAGCGCACCTTCGAGCCGCGGCGGCCGAGCCCCGAGCCGATGACCGAGCCCGACGCGACCTGCGTCGTCGAGAGCGCGAAGCCGACGTGGCTCGACGCGAGGATCGTCGCGGCGGTCGCGGTCTCGGCGGCGAAGCCCTGCGCGGGCTTCACGTCGGTGAGGCCGGTGCCGAGCGTCTTGATGATGCGCCAGCCGCCCATGTACGTGCCGAGGGCGATCGCGATGGCGCAGGTGACGATGACCCAGGGCTGCACGTCGCTGTCGGCCGTCTGGATGCCGGCCGCGACGAGGGTGAGCGTGATGACGCCCATCGTCTTCTGCGCGTCGTTCGTGCCGTGCGCGAGCGCGACGAGCGAGGAGGAGAAGATCTGCGCGTGGCGGAACCGGTCGCGGCCGTCGGGCTTGCCGTCGTAGCGGCGGGTGATCGCGTAGGCGAGCTTCGTCGCGGCGTAGGCGATGAGGCCCGCGGTGAGCGGGGCGAGCAGCGCCGGGAGGATCACCTTCGAGAGCAGGACGCCGAAGTCGATCGCGCCGACGCCGAAGCCCACGAGGGCGGCACCGATGAGGCCGCCGAAGAGGGCGTGGCTCGACGAGGAGGGCAGGCCGAGCAGCCAGGTGATCATGTTCCACACGATCGCGCCGATGAGGCCGGCGAAGATCAGCTCGGGGGTGATGAGCACTCCCCCGTCGCCCTCCTTGATGATGCCGCCGGAGATGGTCTTCGCCACCTCGGTCGAGAGGAACGCGCCGACGAGGTTCAGCAGTGCCGCGAGGGTGACCGCGGTCTTGGGCTTGAGGGCCCCGGTGGCGATCGGCGTCGCCATGGCGTTCGCCGTGTCGTGGAAGCCGTTCGTGAAATCGAAGAAGAGCGCCAGCGCGATGACCAGCACGACGATGAGGGTGAGATCCACCGGCGTCTTTCTTGCGAGAGGGAAGTGTTCACCTGGAGTTCAGGGACCCGTCGATCCTACGCGACCGATGGGCGCTCCGACACCACCGTCGCGAGATCCTCGCCGAACACGAAGGTACGGTGTGCGGTGCCACCCGCGAGCACCGCGGGCAGCCATCGCTTCGCGTCGTCCCACATCTGCGCGTACGGCACCTCGTCGAGGGCGAACCACTCGGGGTCGAGCTCGTCGGATGCCACGGGGTCGCCCTCGAACCGGCGGGTGACGAAGACGCTCGACTCCTGGCTCCACGACTCGCGGTGCGGGAAGTGGTAGCTGAGGACGCCCCTCGGATCGAGCTCGTCGGCGACCACGACGAGACCCGACTCCTCGAAGACCTCGCGCACCGCGGCATCCACTGCCCGTTCACCGGGCTCGAGCTTGCCGCCGAGCCCGACGTAGTAGCCCTCGCCGAGGCCGTGCTTCTTGCGGCCGAGCAGCACCTCGGTGCGGCCGGCGCGCTCGCGCAGCACGTAGCAGACGCAGACCTGGTACATGCTCCCCATTGTGCTGCGTGCCGCAGCCTCAGCCGAAGAGGACGCGCGCCTCGTCGTAGCGCGACTGCGGCACGCTGTTGAGCGTGCCGACCGCCTCGGCGATCGAGACGGTCTTGATGTCGGTGCCGCGGAGCGTGACCATCGAGCCCCACGCGTGGTCGTAGACGGCGTCGATCGCGGCCATGCCGAGGCGGGTGGCGAGCACCCGGTCGTAGGCCGAGGGCGCGCCGCCGCGCTGGATGTGACCGAGCACGGTCGCGCGCGACTCGATGCCGGTGCGCTCCTCGATCATCGGGGCGAGGATGTCGGCGATGCCGCCGAGCCGCGGGCGGTTGAACGCGTCGAGGCCCTTGTGCGAGTGCGCCTCGTCCATGCCCTCGAGCGTGAAGCCCTCGGCGACCACGACGAGCGGGGCGCGGCCGCGGTCGCGCACCGACTCGACCCACTCGCAGATCTGCTCGATCGACTGCGGCTGCTCGGGGATGAGGATCGCGTGCGCTCCCCCGGCCATGCCCGAGTGCAGGGCGATCCAGCCGACGTGGCGGCCCATGACCTCGAGCACCATGCAGCGCCCGTGCGAGTCGGCGGTCGTGCGCAGGCGGTCGATCGCCTCGGTCGCGATCTCGACGGCGGTGTCGAAGCCGAAGGAGTAGTCGGTGGCGGCGAGGTCGTTGTCGATCGTCTTCGGCACGCCGACGACGTTGATGCCGCCCTCGTCGCGGAGCCGCCGCGCGGCCGTGAGCGTGCCCTCGCCGCCGATCGCGATGATGGCGTCGATGCCGTGCCGGTCGAGCATGCGCTGGATGTTCTCGGGGCCGCCGCCCTCGCCCTCGAAGGGGTTGGTGCGGCTCGAGCCGAGGATCGTGCCGCCCTGCTTGGCGAGACCGCGCACGTCGTGGCGCACGATCGGAACGAGGTCCTCTTCGACGACGCCGCGCCAGCCGTTGCGGAACCCGACGAACTCGGTGTCGTACGAGATGACGCCTCGGAGGACGGCACCGCGGATGACGGCGTTGAGGCCGGGGCAGTCCCCACCGGAGGTGAGCATTCCGATCTTCATGACGCGTGAGACTCCTTGCAGGTGGGAAATCGTCGCTGGAGCCGCTTCATCGGGGCACGACTCCGGGAAGTCTAGCGAAACTCGCTTCTCGGACCACGGGATTCGAGGCAAGTTCGCCAATCACCGCAAGCATCTCGCCAGGCAATTCCGGGCCGGATACGCCGACGGAAGATCCGTCGATCTTCGCCCGTCCCGCAGCCGGGAAGGGCGAAGATCGACGGATCGAGGGGTTCGCCTACAGCGCCCCGTCCAGCGCCTGCCGCAGCAGGTGCTGGAGCGCGTCGAGCTGCACCGAGTCGGCCGAGCCGGGCTCGACGTCCTGCCCGTCGAGGGCACGGGCGGCGAGCCCCTGCTTCGAGTCGATGAGCTCGGCGATCCGGGCGTCGATCGTGTGCGCGGCGATGATGCGCCACGCGGTCACGGGCTCCTCCTGGCCGATCCGGTGCACGCGGTCGATGGCCTGCGTCTGCTCGGCGGCCGTCCAGCTGAGCTCGGCGAGCACGACGTTCGACGCGGCCTGCAGGTTGACGCCGACACCCGCCGCGGTGAGCGAGCACACCGCGACCGAGACCTCGGGGTCGTTGTTGAACGCGTCGATCGCGGCCTGGCGCGCCAGCGCGGTCTGGTCGCCGCGGAGCGAGACGCTGCGGAGCTCCCGCGAGGCGAACGCCGCCTCGGCCTGATCCATGACGTCGATGTGCTTCGCGAAGAAGACGACCTTGCCGACCGAGCGGGCCAGCTGCGCGGCGTAGTCCGCGGCGAGGCCGGCCTTCGCCTGGCCGATGCGGCGCACCATCGTGAAGACGTTCTCGCCCGACTTCGCCGACTTCGAGTCTTCGAGCTCGGCGCTCGCGACCGCGCGGATGAACTGGTCGCGGGTGTCCTCGTCGAGGTCGCCGACCTTGAGGTGGCGCGCCTCGACGAGCGCCCGGAAGCGCGAGGCGAGGCGGTTGCCGAGCTCGCGTTCGGCTGCACGCACCGAGCGGCCGAGCTCGTCGTCGAGTTCGACCGGGAGGTCGGCGATGCGCTTGGCCGGCAGGTCGGCCGCGACATCCACCTTGCGACGGCGCACGATGCCGAGGTCGATGACCGAGCGCCGCGCCTCGGCGTAGAAGCCGGGCTCGGCGGGGGTGAGCCCCGTCTCCTCGAGCTTCGCGAGCAGTTCGGGTGCGGGCTTGTCGCCGTCGATCCAGCCGAGGAACTTCCAGATGGCGCGGAAGTCGTCGACGTCGTTGATGAGCGGCGTCCCGGTGAGGGCGAGCAGCAGCGGGTCGCCGCCGGGCGTCGCCCTGCGGATGCGTTCGGCCAGCGCGAGCACGTTCTTCGAGCGCTGCGACTGCAGGTTCTTGATGAAGTGCGCCTCGTCGACGACCATGCCGCGGAACCCGAGGGTCGACAGCCACGCCATGTGCCGGTCGAGCACGTCGTAGTTGACGATGACGACGTCGGCGAAGGCGTCGAGGGTGTCGCCGTCGCCGTGGATGACGGTGGCGCGGCGGTGCGGGGTCCAGCGTTCGACCTCGCGCGCCCAGTTCATCTTCACGACGTTGGGCACGACGGCCAGCAGCGGGTACGCGTTCGCGACGGACGCCGCGAGCACCGACTGGGCCGTCTTGCCGAGGCCGGGCTCGTCGGCGAGCAGGAACGTGCGGTGACCCTCGCGGGCGCTCTCGATGAAGCGGGCCTGGTGCTTCATGAGTTCGAGTCCGCGCGGCGCGAGCCGGTCGATCTTCGGCGCCTCGGGCAGCGGCATCGACGCGGCCTGACCGCCCGAGCCCTGCTCGAACGACTTGAAGAGGGGGCCGAGCAGCTCCCAGTTGGCGAGGCGGCGCACCGGCACGAGCGGCGCGGCGGGCTTCGAGAAGTCGGGTGCGAGGAACGGGTTCGCGAGCTGGCGGGACTTCACCGAGGCCGGGATGACCTGGTTCTCGGAGACCTCGAGCTTCACCTCGGGCTCGCGCGTGATGATGAGCTCGTCGGGGCTGAGCTCGGCGCCCGACTCGAGCAGCCAGTCGCGGCGGAACCGCTGCGCGACGGTCGAGATCGAGGCATCGGGCTCGAGCAGCTGGATGAGGCTCGTGTCGCGGGCCGCCGTCTTCGCGAGGATCTGCGCGATGCCGTCGAGGCGCTTGAGCAGCTCGCCGCGTGCCGCGTCGCCGATCGCGGCGTCGGCCTTCACGCGGGCGCGCTCCTCGCGCATGAGCAGCGCGATGACCTGGAACTTGGTGCGGTTCGTCGGGCCGAGCTTGCCCTTCTGCGCCTTCTGCTCGACCTCTCGCACCTTGCGGGCGAGGATCGGGATGATGGGGGCTTCGTCGTCGCGCGAACGCGTACGCTGCCGCTGCCTCGTCTGGGCCAATGGTCCTCCCGTTTCCTTCGTGCCGTGACCGGCACGCCCCCTCGGCACCACGCGGTGGTCGAGCCCGCACGCTGCGGCTCGGATGCCGCGCTGCGCGGTACGCCGAATCCCGAACCGAGCAGCGGCGAGCGGAGCTCGCACGGTCGGCCGAAGAACGGATTCGTCGGGCGCTCCCCCTATTCTAGCGGGCGTGCGCCCTGAGCCGCGAAACGGCGTGTCACCCGACGACGTGCACGGCGTAGCTCAAGAGGAATCCCGCGGTCGCGAGCAGCCCCGTGAACGCGTGCGTGGTCCGGAACGCCTCGGGGATCATCGTGTCGCAGATCATCGCGAGGATCGCGCCCGCCGCGATCGCCGTGATGAATGCGGTCAGCTCGCCGGGAGCATCGTCGAGCAGCACGTACCCGGCGAGCGAGGCGAGCGCGCTCGCGAGCGCGATGCCCGCCCACAGCACGAACACGTACGTGCGCGAACGGCCGCTCTCCTTGAGCGACGCCGTCGACGAGAGCCCCTCGGGGATGTTCGAGATGAGGATGGCGACGAACACGGGCACGCTCACTCCCCCGCCGCCGACCATGCTCAGCCCGAGCACCGCCGATTCGGGGATGCCGTCGAGGAGGGCGCCCACCGCGATGCCCGTCCCGGTGCCGGGGTCCTCGCCGCTGCCGCGAGGGTTGCGCTTGTCGAAACGGTCGAGCAACTGGTTCGCGAAGACGTAGACGACCGCACCGGCGGCGAAGCCGCCGACCGTCGGCCAGAAGCCGCCCTCCTCCTGCGCCTCGAGCACGAGGTCGAAGGCGAGCGCCGAGACGAGCACCCCCGAGCCGAAGGCCATGATGGATGCCACGAGCCGCGGCGGCACCCGGACGTACCAGGCGATCACCGCCCCCACCAGGAGCGCCCCGCCCGCGAGGAGTCCGGCGATGCCGGCCAGGATCCAGTCGGCCATGCTGCCGAGCATAGGGCCGCCGGGACTACCCGTTCGTCACGGACGCGCCTACCCTTGGAACATGGACGAGCACGCGGGGGCGGGTGCGGAGTTCGCGCCCGACGACGAGGATTTCACGGTCTCGCAGGACACCGAGTTCGACGAGCCCGACGAGGTGCACGGCGACGAGGATCGCCCGCTCGACGAGGCGGGCGACGAGCCCCCCGGCGTCGACGCCGAACGGCGGGTCGATCTCGGCGACGAGCGCTCGGCCGCGGCCGACGACGGCGAGTAGCGCCGGCCTCAGACGCCGCCGCCGCCTCCGCCGCCGCCACCGCCGCCCGAGGAGCCGCCACCGCCCGAGCCACTCGACGACGAGCTCGCGCTCGACCCCGACCACGACGAGTTCGACGAGCTCGAGAACGACGCGACGCCCGCCGAGAAGTACGCCACGTTGAAGCCGTGGCTGCCCGAGTACCAGTCGGGTTCGACCCCGAGCCGCTCGTAGAGGGCCGCGAGCTCGCGGCTCCAGTCGCGTTCGAAGCCGAACAGCACCGCGTACGGCAGCAGCCGTTCGTTGAGCTTCAGCACCTGCCCGAGGTCGTTCACGTCGACCCGCAGGGCGCCGCTCGGGCTCTGCAGCACCCGGATGCGGTCGGCCTCGGCGAGGCGGATGTAGAGGCGCAGCCCTTCGAGGTGGTCGCGCAGTTCGCGACCTCGTTCAGTGAGGGGGCGCACCCACACGACGAGGGCGATCGTGCCGAGCGCGGCAAGGATCGCGACGATGAAGCAGAGCGCGGGCCAGCCGGCACCCATCGCCGAGTCGAGCGCGATGATGCCCATCACGAAACTCGCGATGGCGGCGAGGCCGGCGCCGATCGCGAGCACGATCCGGAGGCCGACGTCGGGGCTGCGTCGGAGCCCCGACGCGACGACCCCGCTCGACACCCGCTGCCGGACGGCGAGCAGCTGCTTGCCGAGCGCGGTGTCGCTCGACTTCATCTCGCGGAGCGCGCCGGGGCGCGGCGGATCGCCGAACAGCGCGACCACGACGGCACGCGCGTGCTCGTCGCCGGCCGGCCCCTCGCCCGTGTACCGGACGCCGTAGCTGCGCGAGCCCAGTTCGACGACCTGGAGTTCGCGGGCGACGGCGCGCTCGAGCACCGTCGCAGTGACGCCGCGCGACAGGCTGCCGACGAGTTCGGCGGCGACGAACGCCGAGACCCCCTCGGCCGGCTCGTACTGCGCGATGATCGTGCCCCGCCCGGGGTGGCTGCGCCAGCGACCGAGACGGAGGACGAGGGCGACGCCCGCGGCCACGAGCGCCAGCACCGCGCCGACGGCGCTGCCGATCGCCGCGGGCGACGACCAGAACGCGTCGTCGCGCGGCACCACCGTGCCCGGCTCGAAGGCGACCGCGAAGCTGAGGTTCTCGAACGGGCCGAGCTCTGCGGCCGAGGCTCCGACGACCGCGCCGCCGTCGACCTCGTCGACCGTCATCGCGTCGCACGGCGTCGTCGACCCCGACCAGCCGCGGTAGCAGGCCATGTCGCCCGTCATCGCCCCCGCGAGCTCGGGTGAGAGCCGCAGCTCGCTGCGCACGACGCCGAAGGGCTGCGCCCATCCGGTGCCGTTGACGTCCCAGTAGATCTCGTCGATCGCGGCGTCGTCGGGCACGTGGGTGACGTTGTGCATGCGGTAGGTGATGACGTACGTCTGCTCGCCGTGCAGGAACTCGTCGGCTCGGCTCGTGACGAGCAGGAACTCGCCGTCCTCGTCGGCCTCGGTGTCGAACGGTCGGGGCGCGCCCGTGGCATCCGTCACCGATTCGACCGCGAGGTCGACCGGGTGGCCGTCGTAGCCGAGCGGAAGCGCCCGACGGATGCCGTGGTTCTGGTCGATCTCGGGGAAGACGGCGACGAGGGTCTCGGTGACCTCCATCACCGAGCGACCCTCGTCGTCGAGCGAGAGCTCGTAGACCGCGTCGAAGGAGTCGAACACGAAGGCGTTCGTGTCGGGCTCGTCGGCGAGGAGCGCGACCGCCTGCGGTGCGGCGGCCGCGATCGACGCGGATGCCGCGCGCTCGGCCGCGACCGCCTGCGTCGCGCCGGCGGCGCCCGCCACGAGCAGTGCGGGCAGGGCGACGGCGAACGCGGCGGCGAGGCGCACGAGCGGGCGACGGGCGGTGCGACGTGGCATGCCCCAACGCTAGCGCCCGGCGCCGGCGCACGCCGCCCGCCGGCCCGCCGCCCGCCCGCTGCGGTGCCGGCTCAGGCCCGACGCAGCCGCAGGCTGTTGAGCACCACGAAGATGCTCGAGAACGCCATCGCCGCCCCCGCGATCATCGGGTTGAGGAACCCGGCCGCCGCGAGCGGGATCGCCGCGACGTTGTACGCGAACGCCCAGAACAGGTTGCCGCGGATCGTGCCGAGGGTCGCCCGGGCGAGGGCGATCGCGTCGGGGATCGCCCCCGGCTCGTCGCGGGTCAGGGCGAGGTCGCTCGCGCTCGCCGCCGCGTCGGTGCCGCCGCCCATCGCGATTCCGAGGTCGGCCGCGGCGAGCGCGGCCGCGTCGTTGACGCCGTCGCCGACCATCGCAGTCTTGCGGCCGGCGGCCTGCAACTCGGTGACGGCGGCGAGCTTGCCCTCGGGGCTGACCTCGGCGTGCACGCGCTCGATGCCGAGCGAGGCGGCGACGCGTTCCGCGGGCCGTCGCGCATCGCCCGTGAGGAGGATCGGTTCGAGGCCCTGTGCGCGCAAGCGGTCGACCGCCTCGCGGGCTCCGGGGCGGAGCGTGTCGCCCACCTCGAGGATCGCGCGCACCTCGCCGCCCCACCCGACCGCCACGGCGGTCGCATCGGAGTCGGCGACGCGGGCGGCGAGCTCGCGCGGCATCCGCAGCCCGAGGCCCTCGACGAACGCGGGCCGCCCGACGACGGCCTCGTGCCCGTCGACCGTCGCGGTCACGCCGAGGCCGGCGTGCGCTCGGAACCCGTGCGCCTCGGGCCGGGCCGCGCCGCGCTCGGCGGCGCCGTCGACGACGGCCCTGGCGATGGGGTGCTCGCTGCGGAGCTCGAGCGCGGCGGCGACGCCGAGCGCGACCGCCCCGTCGGTGCCGGGCGCCGCGGTGACCTCGCCGAGGCGCATGCGCCCGGTCGTGAGGGTGCCCGTCTTGTCGAGCAGGATCGTGTCGATGCCCGCCGTGCGGTCGAGGGTCTCGGGGCCGGTGATGAGGATGCCGCGCTCGGCGCCGCGCCCCGTGCCGACGAGGATCGCCATGGGCGTCGCGAGCCCGAGCGCGCACGGGCAGGCGATGACGAGCACGGCGACCGCGGCGGTGATCGCCTGCTCGATCGGGCTGCCCGTCGCGACCCACACGATCGCGGTACCCACGGCGATCGCGATGACGATCGGCACGAACACGGCCGAGATGCGATCGGCGAGGCGCTGTGCGCGCGACTTGCCGAGCTGCGCGTCCTCGACGAGTCGGGCGATCTGCGCGAGGCGCGTGTCGGCGCCGACGCGGCTCGCGGTGACGACGAGGCTGCCGCCGTGCACGATCGTCGCCGCGGTGACCGGGCTGCCCGCGGCCACGTCGACGGGGGCGGGCTCCCCCGTCAGCATCGACTCGTCGACGCTCGCCTCGCCCTCGGCGACGACGCCGTCGGCGGCGATCCGCTCGCCGGGTCGCACGACGAAGCGGTCGCCGGGGCGCAGCGCGGCGATCGGCACGCGAACCTCGGCGTCGGCCTCGGCCGAGCCGTCGGCGCCGCGCAGCACCGACACCTCGCGCGGTGCGAGCTCGAGCAGGGTGCGCAGCGACTTGCCCGCCCGCCGCTTCGACTTCGCCTCGAGCACGCGCCCGAGCAGCAGGATCGTGATGACGCCCGCCGCGACCTCGAGGTAGATGTCGCCGCCGGGGGTGCCGCGCACGCCGAAGGTCCACTCGTGCGTCATGCCCGGCATGCCCGCATGTCCGAAGAACAGCGCCCACAGCGACCAGACGAACGCGGTGAGGGTGCCGAGCGAGACGAGCGTGTCCATCGTGAGCGCGCCGTGCCGCAGGTTCTGCCACGCCGCCCGGTGGAACGGCCAGCCGCCCCACACCACCACGGGCGCGGCGAGCGTGAGCGAGAGCCACTGCCAGTACGTGAACTGCAGCGCCGGGATCATCGCGATCGCGACGACCGGCACGGTGAGCACGGTCGAGACGATGAGCCGGGTCATGAGCGGGTCGGATGCCTCGGGGCGGGCGGGCTCCGTCGGCTCGACCTCGACGGACGGCACGGCCGCCGCGTGCGGGGCGGGGGCCGTGGCATCCGCCTCGAGCGCCTTCTCGACCGGCGTCGCGGTGTAGCCCGCCTGCTTCACCGCCTCGACGAGCGCGTCGATCGAGGTGGACTGCGGGAAGGTGACGCGCGCTCGTTCGGTGGCGAGGTTGACGGCGGCGTCGACGCCGTCGAGGCGGCCGAGGCGCTTCTCGACGCGGGCGACGCAGCTTGCGCACGTCATGCCCTCGATGTCGAGATCGATCGTGCGGATCGGGGGCGTGTCGAGCGTCGTCATGGGTTCGAGAGTACCCCCTAGGGGTATTCGGTGCAAGCGGGGTATCCTGTGAGGGTGATCGAGGACATCAAGAAGCGCGCACTGCACCGCACGAAGATCATCGAGGGCCAGCTGCGCGGCATCGAGAAGATGATCGAGAACGAGGACTACTGCGTCGACATCATCACCCTGTCGCTCGCCGTGCAGAAGTCGCTCGGCTCCCTCAACAAGCTGCTCGTCGAGAACCACCTGCGAACGCACGTCTCGCACATGTACGAACAGGGCGGCGAGCAGCGCGACGAGGCCGTCGCCGAACTCGTGCGCATCTTCGAGCTGTCGAACAACCGCAGCTGACGACCTCCGCGCCGAGCACCGGCCGCCGCGGTCAGGTGCCGGGCGCCGTCGCCGCGAGCCACGCGTCGAGCTCGCTGGGCTCGTCGGTGATGATGCCGTCGACGCCGAGCGCGTTCACCGCCTCCCAGTGCTCGTGCGTGTTGAGCGTGTAGCAGAGCACCGCGATGCCCGCCTCGTGCGCGAGCACGAGCGCGCCCGGCTGCGCCGTCACCGAGGCGACCGTCGTGCCGAAGCCGATGAGCCCGAGGCGTTCGGCGAGCGGCACCGGGTCGGCCGGCAGCTCGCGGATGAGCATGATGCGCGGCAGCGTCGGGGCGACCGCCTGCAGCGACTCGAGCGTCTCGAGGCTGAAGCTCTGCAGCACGACGCGACCGCGCAGACCGTGCCGGTCGACGAGGTCGGTGACCAGGCGCACCTCCTGCTTCGTCCAGTCGGCCTTGAGCTCGACGAGCGCACGCGCCTCGTCGCGCTCGGCGAGCGCCGTGAAGAACTCCTCGAGCGTCGGGATGCGGGTGCCCGCGAACTCGTCCGCGTACCAGGCGCCCGCGTCGAGCCGGCGCACCTCGTCGAGATCGAGCTCGCCGATCGTGCGCGGGTCGCCCGCGACGCGCTCGAGGGTCACGTCGTGCGCGAGCACGGGCACGCCGTCACGGGTGAGTTGCACGTCGGTCTCGACGAAGGCGAGTTCGTCCATCGCGAGCTCGAGCGAGGGCATCGTGTTCTCGGGGGCCGCGGCGCGGTCGCCGCGATGGCCGACCGTGAAGGCGGGCTCACCGGGCTGGCGGAGCGCACCGAACACGTCGATCGCGTACACGGTCGGCGGCGTCTGGGCGATGAAGATGGCGGATGCCACGACCGCGACCGCGACGGCCGCGAGACTCGCACGCACGGTGCGACCGGGCGGGCTCGTGAACGAGAGGAGCGAACGGGAACGGGCGGACGGAGCGGGGGCGACGGCACTGGGCCGCCGGCGCACGGTCTCGGGTTCGACCGTGCGGAAGGCGTGCTTCACGGGTTCGGGCCTTTCCACCGCCCGAGCCTCGTTGCCCGACCGGTGCACGCCACTCTAGCAACACCGTTACCGTTTCGTTACCGAAATTCTCGGTGATCTTCCTGCGGCGGCCAACTGCACGCTCAGTGCCGTTCGTTGCCCCGCCGGTAGTTGCCCGTCGCGCGCGCGAGCAGGTGCTGCGCGCGCTCCTCATCGGCCGTCTGCAGCGCCGCCGCGAGCCGCGCCGCATCGCGCCCGCCGACCGTCACCACGACCCGGCCGCCCCGAGAGACGAGCACCGCGCCGTCTTTCGCGAGGCGGTAGTCGAAGGGGTCGGTGACGAGGCGCCCGCGCTCATCGGATGCACCGCTGCGTCCCGCCACCGCTCCCCCGCTCCCTCGCGTCGTGCTGTTGTCGCTGCTTCGGCCTAGAGCAGGCTCTTCGTGTGCCAGACCGTCTTCGTCTCGGTGAACGCCGAGATGCGGCCGAGCGCGGGCGCCGCCGCATCGGGGCCGTTCTCGGGGCGCAGCACGCGCTTCAGCGTGTCGGCCGCCGCGACCTCGAGCGAGATCCAGTCGAGACCCCCCGCACCCACGAGGTCGACCGCGTTGACGTCGGCGTGGCTCGCGAGCCACGGCGCGATCTCGGCGGGCGAACCCGTCAGCACGTTCACGACGCCGCCGGGCACGTCGCTCGTCGCGAGCACCTCGGCGAGGCTGATCGCCGACAGCGGGAACCGCTCGCTCGCCACGACGACGACCGAATTGCCCGCGACGAGCGCCGGCGCGACCGCCGAGACGATGCCGAGGAGCGAGGAGTCCTGCGGAGCGACGATCGCGACCACGCCGGTCGGCTCGGGCACCGAGAGGTTGAAGTACGGGCCCGCGACCGGGTTCGCGTTCCCCGCGACCTGGGCGAACTTGTCGGCCCACCCCGCGTACCAGACCCAGCGGTCGATCGCCTCGTCGACCTGCGCCTGTGCGACGGCCCGCGAGACGCCCTCGCCGTCTTCGATCTCGGCGACGAACTGCGCCCTGCGCCCCTCGAGGAGCTCGGCGATGCGGTACAGCACCTGGCCGCGGTTGTACGCGGTCGCGCCCGCCCAGCCCGAGACCGCGGCGCGCGCGGCGACGACCGCGTCGCGGGCATCCTTCCGGGAGGCCAGCGCGGCGTTCGCGAGGAACCGACCGTCGGAGGCCGCGACCTCGTAGGTGCGCCCCGACTCGCTGCGGGGGAACTTGCCGCCGATGTAGAGCTTGTACGTCTTCGGCACGGCGAGGCGGGTCATCGCTTCGATCCCTTCGTGGTGGCCTTCTGCGTTCGACGGGTGGGCTTCTTCGCTTCGGTCGGGGTCGACCCCGTGGCATCCGCCTCGATGGCCGCCTTCGATGCCCCCCGTGCAACCGCCGGGCGACCGGACTGCTGCCCGATGGGCGCCGGCGAGAGGTACGCGGCGAGCCCGTGGCGGCCGCCCTCGCGGCCGTAGCCCGACTCCTTGAAGCCGCCGAACGGCGACGCCGGGTCGAACCGGTTGAACGTGTTCGCCCAGATGACGCCGGCGCGCAGCTTGTCGGCGACCGCGAGGATGCGGCTGCCCTTGTCGCTCCAGATGCCGGCCGAGAGGCCGTACGGCGTGTTGTTCGCCTTCGCGATCGCCTCTTGCGGAGTGCGGAACGTCAGCACCGAGAGCACCGGGCCGAAGACCTCTTCGCGCGCGATGCGGTTCGAGGTCTGCACGCCCGTGAAGATCGTCGGTGCGAACCAGAACCCGTTCTCGGGGATCTCGCACGGCGCACTCCAGCGTTCGGCGCCCTCGGCCTCACCGGCGGCGGAGAGCTCGCGGATCCGGTCGAGCTGCTCGCGCGAGTTGATGGCGCCGATGTCGGTGTTCTTGTCGAGGGGGTCGCCGAGACGCAGCGTCGACAGCCGCGACTTCAGCCGGTCGACGACCTCGTCGTGGATGTTCTCCTGGACGAGGAGGCGCGAACCCGCGCAGCACACGTGACCCTGGTTGAAGAAGATGCCGTTGACGATGCCCTCGATCGCCTGGTCGATGGGCGCGTCGTCGAAGACGATGTTCGCGGCCTTGCCGCCGAGCTCGAGCGTCGCCTTCTTGTCGGTGCCGGCGATCTGCTTCGCGATCGCACGGCCGACGGCCGTCGATCCCGTGAAGGCGACCTTGTCGACCCCCGAGTGGCCGACGAGCGCCGCACCCGTGTCGCCTGCCCCCGTCACGATGTTCACGACACCGGCGGGAAGCTCGGCCTGCTGCAGGATCTCGGCGAAGATGAGCGCCGTGAGCGGCGTCGTCTCGGCGGGCTTCAGCACGACCGTGTTGCCCGCGGCGAGCGCCGGGGCGATCTTCCACGCGAGCATGAGCAGCGGGAAGTTCCACGGGATCACCTGGGCGGCGACGCCGAGCGAGCGCGGGTCGGCGCCGAGGCCTGCGTGGTCGAGCTTGTCGGCCCATCCGGCGTAGTAGAAGAACCAGGCCGCGACGAGCGGCACGTCGACGTCGCGCGACTCCTTGATGGGCTTGCCGTTGTCGAGCGACTCGGCGACGGCGAGCTCACGGGCGCGCTCCTGCACGAGACGGGCGATGCGGAAGAGGTACTTGCCGCGGTCGCGGCCGCTCATCTTCGACCAGACGCGGTCGTAGGCGCGACGTGCCGCCGCGACGGCGTCGTCGATGTCGGCCTCGTTCGCGTTCGCGATCATCGCGATGCGCTCTTCGGAGGCGGGCGAGATCGTCTGGAACGGGGTGCCGCGGCCGTCGACGAACTCGCCGTCGATGAAGAGGCCGTACTGGTCGCGGAGCGAGAGGATCGCCCGCGACTCGGGGGCGGGTGCGTAGTCGAGGAAGCTCATGATGTCTTTTCCGTTCCGGTCAGTCGATCGTCACGTAGTCGGCACCCGAGTAGTGCCCGCTGGTCAGTTTCTGCCGCTGGAGCAGCACGTCGTTGAGGAGGCTCGACGCGCCGAAGCGGAACAGGTGCGGCACGAGCCACTCCTCGCCGACGGTCTCGGCGACGGTCACGAGATACTTGATCGCGTCCTTCGAGGAGCGGATGCCGCCGGCCGGCTTCACGCCGACCTTGTGCCCGGTGAGGCGGTGCCAGTCGCGCACGACCTCGAGCATCAGGAGCGTCACGGGCAGGGTCGCCGCGGGCGACACCTTGCCGGTCGAGGTCTTGATGAAGTCGCCGCCGGCGAGGATCGAGAGCCACGAGGCGCGACGCACGTTGTCGTACGTCACGAGCTCGCCCGTCTCGAGGATCACCTTGAGGCTCGCGCTCGTGCCGTCGGGGCGGCGGCAGGCCTCTTTGACGGCGACGATCTGGTCGAAGACCTCGCCGTAGCGGCCCGCGAGGAACGCGCCGCGGTCGATCACCATGTCGATCTCGTCGGCACCCGCCGCGACCGCCTCTGCCGTGTCGGCGAGCTTGATGGCGAGCGAGGAGCGCCCGCTCGGGAACGCCGTCGCGACCGCGGCGACGGAGATGAGGCCGTCGTCGGGGTCGCCGTGCGCGGCGCCGAGCGCCTCGACCGCGAACGGCACCATGTCGCCGTAGACGCAGACGGCGGCGACGCGGGGCGTCGTCGGGTCGGCGGGGTCGGGGTTCATGGCCTTCGCGACGAGCGAGCGCACCTTGCCCGGCGTGTCGGCGCCCTCGAGGGTGGTCAGGTCGATGAGCTCGATGATGCGGTCGAGGGCCCATGCCTTCGAGCTCGTCTTGATCGAACGGGTGCCGAGGGCGGCGGCGCGCTGCTCGAGGCCGACGGCGTCGACCCCGGCGATGCCGTGGAGGTAGCGACCGAGGGTCTGGTCGTCGGGCTCGCCGCCGAGCACGGCGAGCGCGCGCTCGCGTGCCGTGGCGAGGGCGGTGCCGGCGTTGACCGGTGCTGACATGGGGTGGACCTGGCTTTCGTGTGTGGTCGAAGGAGGCTGCGTGTTCAGCCGTCGAGGAGGTGGAGGGCGGTCGACTCGTCGGTGACGAGCACCGTGCAGAGTCGGCTGCGCACGACCGCGTCGGCCACGGCGTGCTTGGCGGGGCCCGCGACGACGGCGATCGCGAGCGGTGCGCTGCGGATCTCGTCGAGGGTGAGCCCGACGGTGCGGGCGTCGAGGGCGGGGTCGACGATGTTGCCGTCGGAGTCGATGTAGCGGCCGACGACGTCGCCGACGGCGCCCTTCGCGACGAGGAGGTCGACGTCGCCGGGCGAGAGGTAGCCGCTCTCGACGTGCACCGAGTTGTGGTCGGCGGCGCCTGCGCTGAAGAGGTAGGCGTCGGCCGAGCGGGCGAGGTCGATGACGCCGGCGACGACGCGATCGGACTCGATGGCGTGCTTCGTCTCGAGACGTTCGAGGATGGCGGGGCTCGGCAGCAGCGTCGCCTGCCCGCCGCCCTTCTGGGAGATCGCGACGGCGGTGGCCGCGGCGGTGCCTGCGCGGCGGTTGAGGCTCACGCCGCCGTTGATCTGCACGACGTTGACGCCCGTGGCCCAGCCGTTGCGGAGGTGCTGTGAGATCTCGAAGAGGGTGCGGCCCCAGCTGACGCCGAGGGTGCGCGGCACGGGCCGCAGTGCGGTGAGGTAGTCGGCGGCGGCCTGCGCGGTGCGCTCCTGCAGCTCTTCGGGCGAGGCGACGCCCGCGGAGGAGACGACGATGGCGTCGGTGAGCCCGAACTCGTCGCGGAGGCGTCGCTCGATCGGCAGGCGACGAGCGCGCGGGTGCAGGATCTCGATGCGGATGAAGCCGCGGTTCTTCGCCTGGGCGAGGAGTCGCCCGACCTTCCACCGGGTGAGGTTCAGCGCCTGGCCGATCTCGTCCTGCGTCTTGTTCTCTTCGTAATAGAGCTCAGCCGCCCTGATCGAGAGCAGTTCGTCGATCTCGTCCATGTGCCTCCGTCCGCCTCGACTTCCAGCGTAGGCACGCTCATGCTCATCGGCAACACTCGCAGGCGATCCTGCTCATATGAGCAAAGCACGCGGGGATGCTGCGCGCCTATGCTGGGGCAATGCCCACCCCGCTCGCGCTCGCCGTCGACTTCGGCGGCACCAAGGTCGAAGCCGCCCTCGTCGACGTGGAGGGCCGTGTCGTGCCCGGCACGCGCCACCGCCGCCCGACCGGTCCGACCGCCACGACCGACGACCTCGACGCCGCCGTCGCCGAGGTGGTCGGCGCGACTCGCGCCTCCCTGCCCGACGACGCGGAGCTCGCAGGGCTCGGCGCCGGTGTCGCCGGCCCCATCGACGTTGCGACGGGTCGTGTGTCTCCGCTGAACGTGCCCGCATGGCGCGGCCATCCGCTCCGCGACCGACTCGTCGACCTCGTGCCCGGCGTGCCCGTGGTGCTCCGGATCGACGGCCTCTGCATCGCCCTCGCCGAGCACTGGGTCGGCGCCGCCGCGGGCACCCGCGGCGAGAACCTCATGGGCATGGTCGTCTCGACGGGCGTCGGCGGCGGCCTCGTCATCGGCGGCCGCGCCGTCGCGAGCCCCACGGGCAACGGCGGCCACATCGGCCACATCGAGGTCGGCGGCTTCGACGATCGCTGCAGCTGCGGCGGTCGCGGATGCCTCGAGGCGATCGCCTCCGGCCCCCGCACGGTCGCATGGGCCCGCACGCAGGGCTTCACCGGCACGACCGGTGAAGACCTCGCCCGCGCGCACGCCGCGGGCGACCCCGTCGCCCTCGCCGCCGTCGAACGTTCGGGCACCGCGATCGGGCAGGCGATCGCCTCGGCGACGAACCTCCTCGACCTCGACCTCGTCGCGATCGGCGGCGGGTTCTCGCGGGTCTCCCCCGCGCTCTTCGACCATGCGCGTGCGGCCGTCGCCGAGCGCACCGGCTTCGCCTTCGCCACCCGCGTCGAGATCGTGCCGTCGGGGCTCTCCGACGAGGGCCCGCTCATCGGCGCGGCCGCGCTCGTGCACCGCCCCGAACTCGTCGTCTGACCGGCGGAGCTCAGCGCCCGGTCGCGTCGTCCTCGACGTAGCGCGGCCGGGCCACGACGACGCCGGCGACCGCCGCGGGCACCACCGAGACGAGCAGCAGCACGAGCGGCGCCGTCCATGCGCCGGTCGCCTCGTGGAGACCTGCGACCGCGATCGGCCCGAGAGCGGCGAGCACGTAGCCGAACGACTGCACGAAACCCGAGAGCGACACCGCACCCGCGTGCGTCCGCGACCGCAGGTTGATGAGCACGAGGGCGAGCGGGAAGATGATCTGCCCGGTGCCGATGAGCACCATCCACAGCCAGACGGCGGCCGCGGGAGCGAGCAGCAGCCCGAGGTAGCCCGCGACGAACGACACCGTCGAGATGCCGATGAGCAGACGGATCCGCCCGTAGCGGGCCGCGACCATCGGCACGACGACGCCGATGGGCAACCCGACCGCGGCGAGCAGCGCGAGCATCGCCCCAGCTTCAGCGGCCGTCGTCCCGGCCGTGTCCTGCACGATCTGCGGCATCCACGCGAACGCCGCGTAGGCGTTGAAGCTGCCGACGCCGAACACCACGACGAGCGCCCACGCGAGCAGGGAGCGCAGCATCCGCCCGAAGCCGGCGGCGGCCGGCTCCTCGGGCGACGGCGCCGACGCCGACGCGCCCCGATCCCCTGCCGGGCGCACGAGCATCACGAGCCACGGCACGAGCGCCAGGCCCGCCACGATCGCCCACTCGCCGATCGAGACGCGCCACCCCGCGGCATCCGCCACCGGCACCGCGATGAGCGGGGGAATGAAGGTGCTCACCGACATGGCGGTGACGTACAGCGTCGTGACGAGCCCGATGCGGTCGGGGAAGTACCGCTTCACGAGCGGCGGCAGCAGGACGTTGCCGACGCCGATCGCCGCGAACGCCAGTGCGCTCGCCCCGACCAGCGCGAGCGCTGAACCCGCGAACCCGCGCCCCGCGAGGCCGAGCGCGAGTGCCGCGAGCGCGACGACGAGGGTGCGCTCGAGCCCGAACCGCTTCGCGAAGCGCGGCGTCGCGATGCCGAACACGGCGTAGCAGAGCGGCGGCAGCATGCCGAGGAACCCGACGACGACGGGCGCCAACTCGATCTCGGCCTCGATGCGGCCGAGCACCGGCGAGAGGGAGGCGACCGCCGTGCGCAGGTTGAACGCGACGAGCACGATGCCGACGAGCGCGAGGGCGCGCCCGGCCCACAGCGGTCGAACGGGAGTCGGCGTCATGCGCGGGGCGGGGTCGCGTCGGGCGGGTGCCCGATCAGACCCCGAGGATGCCGCGCGTGCGCTCGACGTCGTCGCGGATCGTGTCGATGAGGTCGGGGATCGAGGTGAACGCGACCATGCCGCGGATGCGCTCGACGAACTCGACGTCGACGACGTGGTCGTACAGGTCGAGCTCGCGGTCGAGCACGTACGCCTCGACCTGCTTCTTCGGCACGCCCTCGAAGGTCGGGTTGTCGCCGACCGAGATCGCCGCAGGGTACCGGGTGCCCGCATCGGTCAGCCAGCCCGCGTACACGCCGTCGGCGGGAATGAGCCCCTCGGACTCGGGCGTGAGGTTCGCCGTCGGGTACCCGAGCTCACGGCCGCGCGCCGCACCGTGCACGACGATGCCCGACACGGTCGGCGTGTGCCCGAGCAGTTCGGTCGCCCGGCGCACCTCGCCCTCGGCGAGGAGTTCGCGCACCCACGTCGACGACACCCGGCGTTCGCCGCCCTCGGCGACGTCGTCGACGACCTCGACGGTGAACCCGAAGTGTGCGCCGAGATCGATGAGCAGCGCCACATCGCCCGCACCGCGCGCCCCGTAGCGGAAGTCGCTGCCGACGAGCACGGCCTTCGCCTGCAGGGTGTCGACGAGCACCCGCTCGACGAACTCGGTGGCCGGCACCGAGGCGAGGGCGCGATCGAACGGCAGCAGCACCGTGGCGTCCACCCCCGTCGTCGCGAGCAGTTCGAGCTTCTGCCGAACGCTCACGAGCGACTCGGGGCACTTGTCGGGCGCGAGCAGCGCGAGCGGGTTGCGGTCGAAGGTCACGACCGTCGTCGCGAGCTTCTGCGCCTCGGCGATCTCACGGAGCCGCGCGATGACCTCGCGGTGCCCCCGATGCACGCCGTCGAACTTGCCGATCGTGACCGCGGCGGGGCCGAAGCCCCCGGGCACCGCGGCGAGACCCTTGAACGTCTTCACGCGTCACCCGCCTCGGGGCGGTGCGGCTCGGGCTTGTGCTTCGCGAGCCACCACATGCCGAGCACGGGCAGCACGAGCGGGATGAACAGATACCCGCGGCCGAACCACGACCACACCGTGTCGTGCGGGAACAGGGCCGGATCGACGATGCTCAGCGTGCCGATCACGAGGACCCCGGTGAACTCGAACACGATCGTCGCCCACGCGATGCGGTACCAGACGAGCCCCCGCTTCACGAGGGCGATCGTCGCGACGACGTAGACCGCCGCGGCGAGCGCCGACAGCGCGTACGCGAGCGGCGCCTCGTCGAACTTCGAGACGATCTGCACGAAGGAGCGCCCGAGCGCCGCGAGCGCAAGCACGCCGTAGACGGCGACGAGCACGCGCCCGATGCCGCTCATCTTCGTCGGCCCGCGAGTCTCGGCCGGGGCGCTCTGCAGTCGTTCCATGTCGTTCGATTCTCTCAGAAGTACGGTGCTCAGGCGGTACCGGCCTCAGGCCGACTGCACGGTCCAGATCTGGAGCATCCGGTACACCATGACGCCCACCGAGAGCGCGGCGACGCCGAGCACGACCGTCGACCAGCGGTTGCGTTCGAGCAGCGCCCAGAACGCGGCCGCCGGCGGCAGCAGCGCCGCCGAGACGAGGTAGACCCAGAACTCGAGCAGGCTGCCCGTCGGTTCGTTGCCGAAGGCGGGCGCGAGGAGCGCGACCACGACCTGCACGATGATGAGCAGCTCGACGACGGCGAGCGCCCCGAGCGTGAGATCGCTCGGCACGCGCCCGGCGAAGCCGAGCACGAGGCACAGGAGCCCGGCCGCGACGGCGACCGCCAACTGCACCCAGGCGAACCACTCGATCATGCGCTGCCCTCCTGCGGGAACCCGGTGACGACCTTCCAGTTGTCGGCGCGCCGTTCGACGATCGCGACGAGACGCTCGCCCGGTGCGACGGCCGCGAACGGTTCGCCGCGACGCTCTGCGGATGCCACGGCGCCGTCGCCGTTCACCGCCACGCGCTTGCCGTGGCCGAGGTCGACGGCCTCCTCCTCGGTGATCTCGACGACCGGCAGCGCACGACGTGCGGCGGCGGTCGCGCTCATGGCCTCTGCGGCCACGTCGTAGCCCTCGAGCTCGCCCGCCTCGTCGACGCCGAAGCGGCCGATGCGGCTGCGGCGGAGCGCGGTCAGGTGCCCGGCCGTGCCGAGCGCCGTGCCCAGGTCGCGCGCGAGCGCGCGGATGTACGTGCCGGAGGAGCATTCGACGCGCACGTCGAGCTCGAGGCATCCGTCGTGCTCGAGGCGACGCACCGCGAGCAGTTCGTACGCGGAGATCGTCACCCGACGCGGCGCGATCTCGACGGTCTCACCGTCGCGCACCCGCTGGTAGGCCCGCTTGCCGTCGATCTTCACCGCGCTCACCGCACTCGGCACCTGGTCGATCTCGCCCGTGAACGCGAGCATCGCCTCGCGGAGCGACGCCTCGGTCTGGGCGAGCGCCGCCGCGGTCGTCTCGGGGGTGTGCGGCAGGGGCTCGCCCTCGGCGTCGTCGCTCGTCGTGCCCCAGCCGAGCCGGATCGTCGCGAAGTACTCCTTGTCGAGGCCGACGAGATAGTGCAGGAGGCGCGTCGCGCTGCCGACGCCGAGCACGAGCAGGCCCGTCGCCATCGGGTCGAGCGTGCCGGCGTGGCCGATCTTGCGCGTGCCGGCGAGGCGCCGCATGCGGGCGACGACGTCATGGCTGGTGATGCCCTGCGGCTTGTCGACGAGGAGGATGCCGCTGTTCACGCCCATCAGGCTAACAGCCGGGCGGCGCCCCCGGCGGCGCCCGGCCCGCCCGCCCGGCCCTACGCTGGAGCGGTGAAGATCGGCATCATCGGCGCCGGAGCGCTGGGCGGGACGTTCGCTGCGCTGCTCGCGCGGGCAGGGCACGAGCTCGAGGTCACGGCGCGCGGCGCAGGGCTCGACGCGATCAGGGCAGAGGGCATCCGGCTGAGCGGCGGCTACGGCGACGCCCACGCGCACGTCGCCGCGGGCCCGCTGCTCGCCGAACGCCCCGAGCTCGTGCTCGTCGCCACCAAGGCGCAGGACGCCGAGGCGGCGATCGCGGCGCACGCCGCACTCCTCGACGGCGTGCCCGTCGTCGTCGTGCAGAACGGCCTCGACGGCGTCGCGACCGCCGAACGGCTGCTCCCCCGCTCGAGCGTCGTCGGGCTGCTCTCGATCATCGCCGCGAACTACACCGAACCCGGCGTCGTCCGCGTGACGACACCCGCGACGAGCTACCTCGGCCGCGGCGACGGCGAGCCCGACGCCGAGTCGAAGCGCCTCGCGGCGATCCTCTCCGACGCGGTGCCGGTCGTCGCGATCCCCGGTTTCCGCGGCGCGCAGTGGACGAAGCTCATCGTCAACATGCTGAACGCCGTGCCCGCGATCGTCGGTCGCAGCGTGCAGGAGGTGCTCGCCGACCGGCGACTGCGCCTCGTCGTCGCCGCCTCCATGCGCGAGGCGGTGCGCACGGGCATCGCCCGCGGCGTGCGCTTCGGGGCGCTGCAGGGCCTCGGCGACCGGCGGCTGCGGCTCTTCGCGCGGATGCCGCTCGGCGTCGGCCAGCTCCTGCCCTGGCTCATGGGGGTGCGCATGGGCACGGTCCCGAACCTCGGCTCGACGCAGCAGAGCCTTCGCCGCAGGCAGCCGACCGAGGTCGACTTCCTGAACGGCGCCGTCGTGCGCGAGGCCGAGGCGGCCGGGCTCGATGCCCCCGTCAGCCGGGCGCTCACGGCCCTCGTCCACGAGGTCGAGCGCACGGGCGCGTCGCTGCCCGCCGAGCGGGTGCTCGCGGCCGTTCCGGTCTGAGGTTCCTCAGCCGGATGCCACGGGGCTGAACGGCTCCTGACCGCCCGCACTCGCTGCCCGAGGCATCCGACCCGTGAGGTTCACGGGAACGACGAAGGGGGCCCGGCGAACCGGACCCCCTTCTGCTGTGTCAGGACCGTGAGGTCAGGACTGCTTGCGACGCAGGCGCGCGATCACGAGGAACGCGATGCCGGCGATCACGATGACGCCCGCGACGATCGCGATCGTCGTGCCGGCGAAGCCGGTCGAGGCGAGGCCGGTGCCGGCCGGCGTCGACGGCGTCGCACCGTCGCCGCCCGGGGTCACGGTCGGTGCCGCGATGCAGTCGGGCGTGGCGGGCGGATACGCGAGCACGACGTCGAACTCGGGGTTCACGATGAACCTCGCGCTCGTGAGGTCACGGGTCCATGCGAAGTTGTCGTCCGTCTGGACCCAGGTGCCGTTGTCGAGCTGCTTCCAGCCCGGCCACCCGGTCGCGTTGCCCTCGGCGTCGACCGACGCACCCGGCCAGAGCGTGCGCCCGTCGAGGACGCCCTCCTCGTTCAGCTTGCCGAGCTCGATCTTCTCGACGTGCTCGCCGTCGCTCAGCTCGAGCCAGACGGTGCGGTGGTCGGGCGCGACCTGGGCGTCGGGGTCGGTGAGCGTCACCTTGTACGAGATCCACGGAGCGTCGGCCTCGCAGATTCCCGTCGCGACCGAGCCGTCGAGCGTCGGGGCGACGCAGGGCTCGTCGTCGAGCGGGTACGACCAGATCGCGATCGGACCCTGCGGGAAGGTGTTGCCTTCGGCGGCCTTCGCCGTGACGACGAACTCGCCGTCGACCTCGGCGTGGCTCCAGGTGATGAGCGCGGTGTCCTCGGGGTACGAGAACTCCTCGTTGTCGGGGCCGCAGACGTCGCTGAACGTCGGCTCGCCATTCAGCTCGATGAGGCAGGGCTTGTCGTCGACGGTGAAGGTCCACTTCGCCTGAGCGCCCTCGGGGAACACGGAGCCGCCCTTGGCGGTCGCGGTGACCGTGATGAGGTCGCCTTCACGAACCGACTCCCAGTCGATCGCGTCGGTGTCTTCGGGAACGAAGAGGTCCTCGTTCTGGGGTCCGCAGGTGTCGTCGAACGTCGGGGCGCCGACGACCTCGATCACGCACGGCTTGTCGTCGATCTCGAACTTCCACACGGTCTGCGCATCGGCCGGGAACACGTTGTGACCCAGCGGCTTCGCCGTGACGGTGATGACCCCGTCGACCTCGACGTGCTCCCAGTCGATCGTGGCGCTGTCGGTGGGGACGGTGAGCTTCTCGTTGTCGGCGCCGCAGGTGTCCTGGAACGTCGGCGCACCGATCACGGGGATGACGCAGTCGCTGTCATCGATCGGGAAGACCCATTCGGTCTTCGCACCGACCGGGAAGGCATAGCCCTCTGCTGCGGTCGCGGTGACGACGTGCCTGCCGTCGACCTCGACGGACTTCCACGTGACGCGATCGGTGCTCTTCGGCACGACGAGCTTCTCGTTGTCAGGACCGCACGTGTCGGTGTACGACGGCTTGCCGCCGACCGGAATCTCCGTCGGCGGGCACGGCTTGTCGTCGATCGTGAACGTCCAGACCGTCTGCTGGCCGGGCTTGAAGACGTAGCCCTGCTTCGCGGTCGCGGTGACCGTGATGACGCCGCTCGACTCGCTCGAGTTCCAGTCGATCTTCTTCGTGTCCTTGGGGACGGTCAGCACCTCGTTGTCGGGGCCGCACCTGTCGTTGAACGCCGGTGCGCCCTCGACCGAGATCTGCTCGGGCTTCGAGCAGTCGCCCGTCAGCAGTCTGGACTGGTCGCCCTGCGCGGGCACCTCGATCAGCTCGCCGTGCTTCCAGAAGCTGAACGCGGGCCAGATGTCATCGTCGTGCTTGATGTGACCCGAAGTGTAGAACGCGTCGACAGCAGTCTCGATCAGCTCGTACTTCTTGCCGTTGCCCGAGTGGCAGAATTCGATCTTCTTCTGGCCGCTGTCGTCGTCGCAGACCGCCGAGCCGACGGTGAACTTGCCCTCGTTCGACGCCTTCTGGTTGTTCTCCCACTTGGCGTCGAGCTTCAGCGTCACCGTCGTGCCGAGCTTCACGCTCTTCTGCACGAAGGTCTTCGTCTCACGCGAGTCCAGCGTCGTGCCCTTCGGGACGACGGATTCGTCGGACGACCACGTGATCTTTTCGGTGATCTTCTCGGAGTTCTCCACCGACCACGTGACGTCGGCGGTCTTGCCGTCGGTCGAGCACACCGCGGTGGCCTTGATCGTGTTGTGGTGCGCCGAGGCGGGCGCGGCGACGCCGACGACGGCGAGGCCGGCGCCGAGCACGAGGGCCGTGACGGCCGCCGCGACCTTGCGGAGGGCGGGCATCGGGAATCGCTTGCGCTGACGGCTGTCACCGTCGGCAGCGTGCGCCTGGGCGGCGCGAGGCTTGCTCATTCGGGTTCTCCAGGATCGGCCCGGCGCGGCGGTGAAACCGGAGAATCCGAATGGCGGCGAGCAGCGCGGATCGGCATGCATCGCGGGGTGTGCTCGCCTCCGCCGCGCGCCTGCGCCGACGGGCGCACACGTGTGGAGGGGGCGAACCCACGGCGACGATCATCGCGGACTCGGGATCGCGACGATCGAAATCGGGTTC
This sequence comes from Agromyces sp. NPDC058136, assembly GCF_042884375.1. Taxonomy (NCBI): domain Bacteria; kingdom Bacillati; phylum Actinomycetota; class Actinomycetes; order Micrococcales; family Microbacteriaceae; genus Agromyces; species Agromyces sp. NPDC058136. Next base: position 165,010 of record NZ_JBHVUA010000004.1, read on the forward strand.
AGATGGTGCGGGTGGAGCTTCGGGTTTCACGACTGCCGGGGGCTTGGCAATGTCCCCCATTATGTCGTCCGTTTGGGGGACGCGCCACCCCTTTCTGCACCAGGTACCAGATGTCCCCTGAATTGGGGACGTGAAACGTGGCATCCTCGCCCGAAAACGACGAAGGGGACCCGGCGAACCGGGCCCCCTTCACCTGCTGCGGCGGATCAGGCCTGCTTGCGGCGGAGGCGCGCGATCACGAGGAACCCGACACCCGCGACGACCACCGCACCCGCGACGATCGCCGGCGGGGCGCCCGCGAAACCGGTGTCGGCGAGGCCGTCTCCGGTGCCGCCGGCCGGAGTCGACGGGGTCTCACCACCGGGGGGCGCGGGCGGTGCGGCGATGCAGTCGGGCGTGGCCGGCGGGTACGCGAGCTCGACCTCGACCTCGGGGTTCACCACGAACTTCGCACTCGTCAGCGCGCGGGTCCAGGCGAAGTTGCCGTCGGTCTCGACCCAGGTGCCGTCGGCCTCCTGCTTCCAGCCGGGCCACGCGGTCGCGTTGCCCTCGTCGTCGATGTCGGCACCCGGCCAGAGGACCTGGTCCTCGAGCACGCCGTCCTCGTCGAGTTCGCCGAGTTCGATCGTCTCGGTGTGCTCGCCGTCGCTCAGCACGAGCGAGACCGTGCGGCTCTCGACGATTCCCTCGGGGTCGTCGAGCACGACGTGGAAGAAGATCCACGGAGCGTCGGCGATGCAGATGCCCGCCGCGATCGTGCCGTCGAGGCTCGGATCGACCGATTCGCGAGGCTTCAGCCCGAAGGTGTACTCGACGCAGCCGAGGCTGATCTTCGTGATGACGCCGTCGCCGTGCACGCCCGAACCGAGCGAGTAGCCGATCGACTCGACGATCGCGTCGGGGAACGCCTCGACCCACTCGGCGGCGGTGCCGAACCACTCGGAGCCGTAGCCGCCGCCGGTGTTCGGGGCGCCGGCCTTCACGACGTCCGCGGCACTGTTCGAGAGCCACCAGTTCTCGCCGTAGACGGCCTCGCCCACGAGGATGCCGTCGTTCGTGCCGTCGCCGTCGGCGTCGATCACGAGCTGCAGTCCCGGTTCGATGCCGACCGTCGCGGTGTAGTCGAGCGCGTCGGCGATCGAGGTGGCGCCGACGCCGCTCAGCGGGAACTTCGTGTCGAAGTAGCCCGCGGCCTTGTCGGTCGAGGTCGCGCCCTCGGTCCAGATGCGGAGGCCGTTCGCGACGATCTCGTTGTGCCCCGTGGCACGCGTCTGCGAGAGGTCCCACTTCGTGAGGTCGGTCGAGTGCTGCTTCGAGAAGGCCGCGCACTGCGGCAGCGGCGGGGTCTCGCACTCCTCGTCGGTGAACACGTGCGAGAACTCGACCTTCGTCCGGCCGTCGGTGAACACCTTGCCGCCCTGCGCGGTCGCGGTGACGGTCTGCTCGCCGTCCTCACCGATCTCCGACGTCGTCCACACGACCTCGGCGGAGTCGGTGAGCTTCGCGTAGCCGTCGCTCTCGGTACCGCATTCGTCGACCCAGGCGGGTTCGGCCGGGATCGGCAGCTTGCCGGGCTCGGGCTCGCCGGGCAGGTCGGTGTAGCTCACCGAGTAGTGGCTGACCGAGTCCTTGTCGGGGTGGTCGATCTCGACGGTCTTCTGCGGCGGCTCGACGGGCACGAAGTACTTGGTCGTGCCGGCCTTGACGCAGTAGCCGTCGATCAGCTTTCCGTCGGGCGCCGTCGCCGTGACGGTGGCCGGGCTGCCGACCGTGTCGATCTTTCCGGAGTCGAGCGGTTCGCAGATGAACGACGGCTGCGCCGCCTGCGCGGGCATCGCGGCGGCGCCGAGCGTCAGCGCGAGCGCGCCCACGACGGTCGCCGCGACACGGAGTGCACGGGTGTTCCTCATCGGGTTGGTATCTCCTGGGCTGGGTCGGCGCACAGTCGATTCCGGCTCCGGATGCTCCGGACGGCTGTGTCGGGTTCTGCGCTGCCGGGGGCTGGCAATCCGCCCAGTATGTCCGCGCGCGCCGACGTCGTTCGATCGATTCCGCTGATCGGGGTACAAAAAGACCCCCGGAATGGGGCGACGAACCGGGGTACAAATCCTCAGATGAGGCGAGGCTCCGAGGGATCCTCGAGATCGACGACCACGTCGGCGACGAGCCGCGGATCCCGTTCGGCGTACACGAGACGGTCGGCGGGGTCGACGGGATCGCCGCCGATCGCGATGCGGAAGTCCCACAGCTCGTCGAGCCGCTCGCGCAGCACGAACCGCCCGTCGAGCAGGAGGATCGCGTCGGCCGGCCCGGTGATCCACTTCGGCTCGACCCACGCGTCGCGCGCGGGGTCGAGCACGCGCGTCACGAACGCCGTCGACCCACCCAGCCGGAAGGGCTCGACGAGCACCCGCCGCAGCGCCGACTCGTCGAAGCCGTAGCGGGAGTAGCGCTCGGCGGTGTCGTCACCGAAGTCGGCCTGCGCGGCACGCGAACGGTGGAACCCCTCCATGCTCGCGCGGAACACCGAGTGGCCCTGCTCGCGGAGCACCGACCCGAGGTCGTCGGCGAACGCCGTCTTGCCGCTCTGCACGGGGCCGTCGACTGCGACGATCATGCGCCCACGCCCGAAGTGCGCGGCGATCTCGCGCGCGAGATCGCGCAGGAACGTGACCCGGGGCGTCGTGACGAGGCGCATGCTGCGAGCATAACCCCGGGCCAACCGGCCCGGCATAGGCTGGTCGGATGCCCCGCCCGGCCGCCGCCCCCATCGCCGCCCTCGTCAACGAGTGGTTCGAGGGCGCCGCGCGCCCGCTCCCCTGGCGCGCCGCCGAGGTGTCGCCGTGGGCGGTCCTCGTGAGCGAGTTCATGCTGCAGCAGACGCAGGTCGACCGCGTGATCCCCCGGTGGGAGGCGTGGATCGCCCGGTGGCCCACCCCCGCGAGCCTCGCCGCCGAACCCGCCGCCGAGGCGGTGCGCGCCTGGGACCGCCTTGGCTACCCCCGTCGGGCGCTCTGGCTGCACCGGGCCGCGGTCGAGATCGTCGAGCGCCACGGCGGCGAGGTTCCGAACTCCGTCGACGAGCTGCTCGCACTCCAGGGCGTCGGCCCCTACACGGCACGAGCCGTCGCCGCCTTCGCGTTCGGCGTCCGCGTGCCGGTCGTCGACACGAACACGCGTCGCGTGATCGCGCGCGCCGTCGACGGTCAGGCGGAGCCCGCTCCCCCGTCGACCACCCGCGACCTCGCGGCGATGTCGGCGCTGCTGCCCGACGCGCCCGTCGCGGCGCGCACCTTCAACGCCGCAGCGATGGAGCTCGGCGCGATCGTCTGCACCGCCCGCGCGCCGCGCTGCGACGAGTGCCCGATCCGGGAGCGCTGCGCCTGGCTCGCCGCGGGGTCACCCGCCTACGACGGCCCGCGCAAGGCGAAGCAGGCGCGGTTCGAGGGTTCGGACCGACAGGTGCGGGGGCTCGTGATGCGCGAACTCCGTGCCGCGCATCGACCCGTGGGGCGGCAGGAGCTCGACCCGGTCTGGGCCGACGCCGCGCAGCTCGACCGTGCGATCGCCGGGCTCATCGCCGACGGGCTGGCCGCCGTGACCCCCGAGGGAATGACACTGCCCGAGGCCTGAAGCCTCGGGCAGTGCGCAGTCGATCTCGAAGAACCGTCCGCGAGTTCAGCGGTCGAGCCTCAGCGGGCGTCGGCCTCGTCGTCGTCGAACTCGTCGTCGTCCTCGATCTCACGGGGCTTCACATACGGGTCGGGGTCGCCCGCGTACTGCGCGTTCGCCGCAGCCGCCACCGTCTCGGCGTCGCGGGTGCGAGCCTCGTTGAGCAGTTCGGCGATGTGCTGCGCGTTCTCGGGCACCGCGTCCGCGATGAACTCGAGGGTGGGCGTGAGTCGGGCCGTGATGTTGCGTCCCACCTCGCTGCGAAGCATCCCGGTGGCGGCCTTCAGCGCGAGCGCCGAGTCGCGGCGCTCCTCGTCGGTGCCGTACACCGTGTAGAAGATGCTCGCGTGCTGCAGGTCGCCCGTGACGCGCACGTCGGTGATCGTCACGAAGCCGAGACGCGGGTCGCGCAGACCCTTGTCGAGGCGGCGGGCGACGATCTCCTTGATGCGGTCGGCCATCTTCCTGGCGCGTGCCGGATCAGCCATGGGTATTCCCTTCCGTACGGACGGAGAAGGGGGCGACGGCCGTGCCGCCGCCCCCGATTCCGGCTACGCGCGAGGCTTCTCGCGCATCTCGATGGTCTCGATCTCGTCGCCGACCTGGATGTCGTTGAACTTGCCGAGGCCGATGCCCGCCTCGAAGTCCGTGCGGACCTCGGTGACATCGTCCTTGAAGCGACGCAGCGACTCGATCGCCAGGTTGTCGCCCACGACGACGCCCTCGCGGATGACACGAGCCTTGGCGTTGCGCGTGATCGTGCCCGAACGCACGATGACACCGGCGATGTTGCCGAACTTCGAGGAGCGGAACACCTCGCGGATCTCGGCGACACCCGACTGGACCTCTTCGTACTCGGGCTTGAGCATGCCCTTGAGGGAGTCCTCGATCTCGTCGATCGCGTTGTAGATGACCGAGTAGAAGCGGATGTCGACGCCCTCGCGAGCGGCGCGCTCGCGCGCCTTCGTGTCGGGACGCACGTTGAAGCCCACGATGATCGCGTTGTCGATCGTCGCCAGGTTGACGTCGCTCTCGGTGATGGCACCCACACCGCGGTGGAGGATGCGCAGCTGCACCGAGTCGTCGACCTCGATCTTCATGAGCGACTCTTCGAGCGCCTCGACGGCACCCGACACGTCACCCTTGATGATGAGGTTGAGCGACTCGACCTTGCCCTCTTCGAGCGCACGCGTGAAGTCTTCCAGCGAGATGCGCTTGCGGGCCTTCGCCAGCTGCGCGTTGCGCTCGGCGGCCTCGCGCTTCTCGGCGATCTGACGGGCGGTGCGGTCTTCGTCGGTGACGAGGAACGTGTCGCCGGCGCGCGGGACGCTCGAGAGGCCCTGCACCTGCACCGGACGCGACGGAGTCGCGGCGGTCACGGGGTCGCCGTTCTCGTCGGCCATCGCACGGACGCGGCCGTAGGCGGTGCCCGCGACGATCGCGTCGCCGACCTTCAGCGTGCCCGACTGGATGAGCACGGTCGCCACGGCGCCACGGCCCTTGTCGAGCTTCGCTTCGATCGCGACACCGCGAGCGGCCTTGTTCGGGTTCGCACGCAGGTCGAGACCGGCGTCGGCGGTGAGGAGGACCGCGTCGAGCAGCTCCTGGATGCCGATGCCCTGACGGGCCGAGACGTCGACGAACATGACGTCGCCGCCGTACTCCTCGGCGACGAGGCCGAACTCGGTGAGCTGCTGGCGCACCTTGGCCGGGTTCGCGTCTTCCTTGTCGATCTTGTTGACCGCGACCACGATCGGCACGTTCGCCGACTGGGCGTGGTTCAGCGCCTCGATCGTCTGGGGCATGATGCCGTCGTCGGCCGCGACCACGAGGATCGCGATGTCGGTCACCTGCGCACCACGGGCACGCATGGCGGTGAACGCCTCGTGACCCGGGGTGTCGATGAAGGTGATCGCACGGTCGATGCCCTCGTGCTCGGTGTGCACCTGGTACGCACCGATGTGCTGCGTGATGCCGCCGGCCTCGCCTGCGACGACGTTCGCATTGCGGATCGCGTCGAGGAGTCGGGTCTTACCGTGGTCGACGTGGCCCATGACGGTGACGACCGGGGGCCGCTGCGCGAGATCTTCGTCGGTCTCGTCCTCGAGCTCCTGCTCGAGGTCGATGTCGAAGCCCTCGAGGAGCTCGCGGTCTTCGTCTTCAGGGGAGACGACCTGGATCTTGTAGCCGAGCTCTGCGCCGAGCACCTCGAAGGTGGCCTCGTCGAGCGACTCGGTCGCGGTCGCCATCTCACCGAGGTGGAACAGCACCGTGACGAGCGAACCGGGGTTCGCGTCGATCTTGTCGGCGAAGTCGGAGATCGACGAACCGCGACGCAGTCGGATGACGGTGTTGCCGTCGCCGCGGGGAACGCTCACGCCGCCGAGCGACGGGGCCTCCCGCATCTCGAATTCGGCGCGCTTCGTCCGCTTCGACTTGCGGGCCTTCGACTTGCCGCCACCGCGACCAAAGGCACCGGCCGTGCCGCCGCCGGGGCCGCGACCACGGCCGCCGCCGCCCGCGGGACGCGGGCCGCCGAAGCCGCCGCCGGGGGCACCGCCACCGGGACGCTGGAAGCCGCCGCCTGCGCCGCCGGGACGTGCGCCGGGGGCGCCGCCGGGACGCTGGAAGCCGCCGCCGGGACGACCGCCTGCACCCGCCGGACGCGGAGCGCCGGGACGGGGCGAACCCGGGCGCGGAGCCTGGGGACGCGGGATGTTGCCGGGGCTCGGGCGCTGGCCCATGCCCTGCGAGCTCGAGAACGGGTTGTTGCCCGGGCGCGGCTGGGCGGGGCGCGAGCCCATGCCCTGCGAGCTCGAGAACGGGTTGTTGCCGGGGCGCGGGGCGCCGGGCTTCGGGGCGCCGGGGCGCGGGGCCGCGCCGCCGGGCTTCGGGGCGGAGGCACCGGGCTTGACGGCGTCGCCTGCGGCGGGCGCCTCGGCCGGAGCCTCGGCGGCCTTCGCGGCAGCGGCCTGCGCCGCCTTCTCCTCTGCCTGGGCCTGGCGCTCGGCGACCGTCAGCGGTGCGTCGGCCTGCGGGGCGGCCGGGGCTGCGGGCGCAGCCGGGGCGGGCGCAGCCGGAGCCGGCGCGGCGGCCGGCTTCGGAGCCGGCTTGGGGCCGGGCTTCGCACCGGGCTTGGCCGCGGTCGGCTTGGCCGGCGCGGCGGGCGTCGCCGCAGCGGGCGCGGCCTGCGCGGAGGCCTCGAGCGCCGCCTTCAGGCGACGTGCGACGGGGGGTTCGATGGACGACGAGGGTCCCTTGACGTACTCGCCCATCTCCTTGAGCTTCTCAAGGGCGATCTTGCTGTCGACACCGAGTTCGGATGCGATCTCGTGTACGCGTGGTTTGGCAGCCACTTCTCTCCTGTTCCGGGCCTGCGCCCGGACAGGGGCAGACCATCAATGGCGGACGGGACTCATTTCGAGCCGCTCATTAGTTGTCACTCATTGGTCATCACTTGTGGGTTCAGCCTGTTCTCTACGTTGCCGGTGTCCACCTCGCCCTGCAGACGGAGCGCACGCCCGAAGGCGCGCTTCCGAACGGCGAGGCGGTAGCACTCGGGTGTCGGATGCAACCACGCACCCCGCCCCGGAAGCACAGCCGTGACATCGGCCACGACGTGGGAGTTCTGGGAGACGACCCTCAGAAGTGAGGATCGTGGGGCACGCGAACGGCATCCGATGCACGTTCTGACAGCTTCCATCTTACACTCTGCGCTCAGGCCCGCCGACGCGGCGGGCGGACGTCGCGCGGACGACCCTCGGCGGATCAGCCCTGCTCGAGGATCGAGTCGGGCTGGATGTCGATCTTCGCCCCGGTCAGCTTGGCGGCCAGACGCGCGTTCTGACCCTCCTTGCCGATCGCGAGCGAGAGCTGGTAATCGGGCACGAGTGCGCGCACTGCGCGCGTCGCCTCGTCGATCACGTACGCGCTCGTCACCTTCGCAGGGCTCAGCGCGCTCGCGACGAACGTCGCCAGGTCGTCGGACCAGTCGACGATGTCGATCTTCTCCGCGCCGAGCTCGGCAGTCACCGCGCGCACGCGCTGACCGAGCTCGCCGATCGCGGCGCCCTTGGCGTTCACGCCGGGCTGGTTGGCGCGCACCGCGATCTTCGTGCGGTGGCCGGCCTCACGGGCGAGCGAGACGATCTCGACGACGCCGTTCGCGATCTCTGGCACCTCGAGGGCGAAGAGCTTGCGGACGAGGGCCGGGTGGGTGCGCGAGACCGTGATCGACGGGCCCTTCGTGCCCTTCGAGACGCTCGTCACGTACACGCGGATGCGCTGGCCGTGCGGGTACTCCTCGCCGGGGACCTGCTCTTCGGGCGGCAGCATCGCCTCGACGGTGCCGAGGTCGACGTGCACCATGCGCGGGTTCGGGCCCTGCTGGATGATGCCGGCGACGATGTCGCCCTCGCGCCCGCGGAACTCGCCGAGGACGGCGTCGTCGGCGATGTCGCGCAGGCGCTGCATGATGACCTGCTTCGCCGCGAAGGCGGCGATGCGGCCGAAGTCGCTCGGGGTGTCTTCGGCCTCGCCGATGACGTTGCCCTCTTCGTCGAGCTCGGGCACGAAGATCGCGACGTGACCGTTCTTGCGGTCGAGCACGGCGCGGGCACCCTGGGGGTTCGCGTGGCCGTGCTGGGTCGGGTTCTGGTGCTTGAGGTAGGCCATCAGGATCGCCTGCTCGATGATCTGCACCAGTTCTTCGAACGGGATCTCTTTCTCGCGCTCCACCATGCGAAGCATGCTGAGGTCGATATCCATCTCCGGCCTCCTCTATTCAGCTCTCAATCCGCCACCCCTCGGGGCGGACACTCTACGGTACCGGATGCCGGGGCCTCCGAACAGCCGGACGCGGCGTGCGTCACCCGCCCGCGGCGGGCACCACGGGCGGCGTCGCGTCGGCGGGCGCCGACGGCAGCGCGTTCAGGGCGCGGATGAGCCGGTGCAGCTCTCCGACCCGGTGCTGGTCGGGGGTGAGGATGATCCGGGGCAGCTCGAGCACGTCGGCGTCCTCCCGCTCGGGGCGGAGCGGCTCGGTGCGCTCGATCCGGCCGCTCGCGAGCAGCCCGCCGAAGCGCTCGTTGAGCTGCTCGAGCTCGTCGTCGCTCGGCACCGCGTTGAGCCGCATCACGAGCCGCGAACCGACCCATCGAAGCGAGTCGTAGTTGCGCCAGAAGCCCGTGATCTCGGCGGCGGCCGCCTCGACCGAGTCGGTGATGAGCACCCGGTCGAGGTCGTCGGGGCTGATCAGCCCCGCCGGCACGAGCGACTCGTCGACGAAGCGGCGCAGCCCCTCCCAGTACCCGACGCCCGGTGCGTCGAGTAGCACGATCGGCACGGGCTCGGCCTTGCCGGTCTGCTGCAGGGTGAGCAGCTCGAAGGTCTCGTCGAGGGTGCCGAAGCCGCCGGGCAGGCACACGAAGCCGCGCGACTCCTTCACGAGCATGAGCTTGCGGGTGAAGAAGTACTTCATCGCGACGCGGCTGGCGGCGGCGATCGCCTCGCTCGGCGCCTCCTCGAACGGCAGCCGGATCGAGACGCCGAGCGCCTGCCCAGGGCCCGCCCCCGTCGTGGCGGCCTCCATGATGCCGGGCCCCGCCCCGGTGACGACCATCCAGCCGTCCGCGGCGAGCGCGCCGGCGACGTCCTGCGCCTGCCGGTAGAGCGGGTCGGCCGGCGAGGTGCGCGCCGACCCGAACACGGAGACCTTCGGCACCTTGGAGTACGGCTCGAACAGGCGGAACGCGTCGCGCATCTCCTCGAGCGCGGACGCCGTGATCTTCAGGTCGAGACGCCGGGTGCCGTCGGTGCCGAGCCGGAGGCCCGTGAGCAGGATCCGTTCGACGAGCGCGCGGTTCTCGCGGATGCCCGCCGTGTCGAGGAGCGCGTCGACCTCGACCAGCAGATCGGCCGGGAGCGTCTCGGGTGCGCGATTCGTCGGAGTCATGCCTCCACCCTTGCACGTCGTCCGCCGCGAACGGCAAGCGGATGCCGCGCGGCCCCCGCCGCGCGGCATCCGTTCTTCACGGCCGCGCCCCCACGCGGCCGGTCGGTTGCCGCGCCCCCACGCGGCATCCGCCCCCATCGCCGTGGAACACGGCGGTGACCCGGCCTACCCGCGCCACACCTGCACGACCGACGGGCGGGGCGCTGCGACCGCGCCGGGCGCCTGCGAACCGTAGTCGGGGAACAGCGACGTCGGAGCCGCGAAGCTGCCCTCCTCGCCGGGGTGCTGCACGGCGACGAACACGACGCCCTCCTCGGCGCGGATCACCGGGCCGCAGGTCTCGGCGTCGCGCGGCACCGAGAGGAACTGCTGCACATGACCGCGCTCGGGGCCCTCGAGCGGCACCTTGAAGAGGCCGTCGTTCTTGCGGATCGTCGACGGCTGGCCGTCGGTCGAGATCCACAGGTTGCCCTCGGTGTCGAACGCGACGTTGTCGGGGCACGAGATCGGCGAGACCTGCTCCTTCGGGTAGCCGGCGAAGTAGGTCTGCGTGATCGAGGCGGGGTCGCCGCAGAGCAGCAGGATGCTCCAGGCGAAGCGCTCGCCCGACTGCCCGCGCAGCTCGGTCAGCTCGATGACGTGCCCGTCGCGGTTCGTCGCGCGCGGGTTCGCCTCGTCGACCGGCGGGCGGCCCGCGGTGCCGCGCTGCGTGTTGTTCGTGCAGGCGACGTACACGCGGCCGCTCGTCGGGTGCGGCTCGACGTCCTCGCAGCGGTCCATCTTCGTCGCGCCGACGAGGTCCGCCGCGAGACGGGTGTTCACGAGCACCTCCTCGATCGACATGCCGGGCACGACGCTCGCGCCCTTGCGGGTGAGCGCCACCCACTCCCCCGAACCGTCGAAGGCGCCGTCGCTCGGCAGCTTGCCCGTGCCGTCGATCTCGGCGGCCGGCGAGTTACCCGAGAAGCGGGCGACGAAGAGATCGCCCTCGCTCAGGAGCCGCCGGTTCTGCTTGCGGGCGCCCGGGTTGTCCTTCGGGTTGTACTTGTGCTTCGAGACGAACTTGTAGAGGTAGTCGCCGCGCTCGTCGTCGCCCATGTACGCGACCACGCGGCCGTCCTCGCCGACGCGCACGTTCGCACCCTCGTGCTTGAAACGGCCCATCGCGGTGTGCTTCACCGGCGTCGACGTCGGATCCTGCGGGTCGATCTCGACGATGTAGCCGAAGCGGTTGCCCTCGTTCTCGTACCCGGTCGCCGAGCCGTCGAAGCGCGGGTCCCACGTCTCCCACCCGGTCGAGGTCGCCGCGTCGGCGAAGCCGTAGCGCTTGCGCGCCGCCGTGTCGGGCGCGGCGCGGAAGTAGCCGTTGAAGTTCTCCTCGCCGGAGAGCACCGTGCCCCACGGGGTCGTGCCGCCCGCGCAGTTGCCGAGCGTGCCGTTGACGACCGTGCCGCCCGGGTCGCCCGCCGTCTGCAGCAGCGTCGAGCCCGCCGCGGGGCCGGTGAAGGCGAACTCGCTCTCGACGGTGATGCGTCGGTTGCGAGCACCGCCCGTGACGATGTGCCACGGACCACCGACCCGGTCGCGCGCGACCTCGACGACCGACATGCCCTGCGCGACCTTGTAGATCTCGCTGCGCCGACGCAGCTCCGCCGGGTCGCTCGACGGGGGGAACATGATCCCCGGGTTCACGTACTCGTGGTTCGTGACGAGCACGCCCGTGAGGCCACCGGCGTCGGCGATCACGTCGAGGTAGTCGTTGTTGTAGCCGAACTGCCGCGACTGCGCCGCGACGCTCTGGTCGTGCAGGTCGAACGCGGGCGCGTCGGCGAAGATCGGGTCGCCCCAGCGCACGAGCGCCTGCCAGCGGTAGCCCGCGGGCACCGTGAACTCGTCGACGAGGTGCGAGACCGGCGTGATCGCCTCGAAGGGCAGACCGGATGCCACGGCGGCGCCCTTGCCCGTGGCCGCGACGCCGGTCGCGCCTGCGGCGCCGAACGCGGAGGCCTGCGCCGGCGCCGGCTTCAGCGCACCAGCGGCGACGAGCGTGAACGCGCCCGCCGCACCGAGGCCGAGGAGCGCACGACGGCTGAGCGCAGCCGAGGCGAGCGAACGGAACTCGGGGTTGCCCGAGGTGTTGCACTCGGGCCCGAGGCACGCGTCGGCGCACTTCAGGCGGCACGTGACGGGCGAGCGCTTGCCGCGCGCGTGGTCGACGATCGGCAGCGATCGGCGGGTCGGGTCGGCCAGGGTCATCGGGGGCGTCCTCACTCTCGGCGGTGTCGCGTCGAGCGTGTCGCGACGCGGCGACGCGCGCGGGACACCCCGGTGAACGGGAGGTGTCGCGCGCGGGAACGATGCCCGCGCGTACTCGGCACGCGACCGCACTCGCCCTCCATCACCTCTCCCTTCATCCCCTACTCCCTCTCCGATCGAGTGGGCAGATATGAACCCAAGGAGCCCGCCGTAGGTTCATCTCTGCCCATTCGATCTCCACGGGGCCGGAGAACGGGCCGCGCGAGCATTCAGAAGGCGAGGCGACGGCGTCGTTGCGCGCGTATGTCGGCGAGGAAGCCTTCGGGAGCCCGTAGGTCAGCGATCGTCACGCGAATCACCACCCACCCGGCGGCCTCGAGCGCACGCCGTCGGGCGATGTCGTCACGCCAGCGCGCGACGTCGAGACGATGCTCCTCGCCCTCGTACTCGATTGCGATCCTGAGCTCGGGGTACGAGAGATCGGGGTGGAGGACGACCCCGCCCAGCACTGCGACGGGCGCCGCGATCACGGGTTCGGGCAGCCCAGCTCGCACGATCACGAGTCGCGTCAGGGTCTCGCGTCGCGAATCGACTCCGGTTCTCACCAGCGGGAGTGCTTCGTCGAGTTTCGCGGTGCCGCGGGCGGGTCGGTGTCGATCGATCGCCGCACGCAACTCATCGCGCGTGCAGAGCGGTACGACGCGGATGCCGCGCGCCACGAGCTTGCCCGAGACGAACGCGTCGCCGGCCGCGACCAGATCGTCGAGCGACAGCTGCGTCGCGAGCTGGCACCAGGTGTCGGCGGGCGAGGCGAGCGGCAACCCACGGTCGTCGCGACGGAGCATCCGCCTGATGCGATGCCCGACAACGCCGACCACGCGCGGTCGCCCGCCGTCGGCCGACGACACGTGCAGAATCGTCGTGGTCTCGAGTTCTGCCGGCAGCGGGATCTCGTAGAGGAGCGCCGCCGTCGAGTGGCTGAACACCTCTGACGCTCGCATCCTCGGCAGGTAGGCACGGCACCTCCCGCGCAGGTCGCGAAGGTCGACGCCGATGCTGCGCACTCCGTGGAACGGTCGTTCGACGTCCGCGCCGCGGAGGCGGCTCACGCCGAGGCCATGCGCGCCCTCGGCGGTGACGGCGAAGGCACGGCGTTGCAGTCGTCTGGGAATTGGGACTCGACGATTCACCCGCCCAGCATGGCGAGGGATGAGCTCGCACGACCGCGATTCTCCACAGCGCTGCCTTCAGGGCAATCGAGTGGGCAGATATGAACCCATGGCGAGCCACGAACGTTCATCTCTGCCCACTCGATTGTGGAGCGGGGGCGGGAGCGGAGGCGGGAGCGGAGGCGGGAGCGCTCAGCCCTGGAGCGCGGCGACGACCCCGTCGAGCGGCACCTGGGTGCGCTCGCCGGTGGCGCGGTCCCACAGTTCGACGACGCCGTCGGCCACGCCGCGGCCGACGATCACGATCTTCGGCACGCCGATGAGCTCGGCGTCGCCGAACTTCACGCCGGGCGACACCTTCGGGCGGTCGTCGTAGAGCACCTCGTAGCGCGCTGCCTCGAGCTCGGCGACGACGCGCTCGGATGCGTCGAAGACGGCCTGGTCCTTGCCGGTGGCGACGACGTGCACGTCGAACGGCGCGACGGTGGCGGGCCAGATGAGGCCCTTGTCGTCGTTGTTGAGCTCGGCGATGATCGCGAGGATGCGGGTGATGCCGATGCCGTACGACCCCATCGTGACGGTCGTGAGCTTGCCGTTCTCGTCGAGCACCTTGAGCCCGAGCGCCTCGGCGTACTTGCGGCCGAGCTGGAACACGTGGCCGATCTCCATGCCGCGGGCGAGCTCGACCGGGCCCGAGCCGTCGGGCGCGGGGTCGCCGGCGCGCACGTCGGCGATGTCGATGACGCCGTCGGCGACGAAGTCGCGACCCGCGACGAGCGAGAGCACGTGCTTCTCGTGCAGGTTCGCTCCGGTCACCCAGGCGGTGCCGTCGACGACGCGGGGGTCGACGAGGAAGCGGATGCCGCTCGCGGACTCCTCACCAAGCACGGGGCCCTCGGGCGACCACGGCCCGATGTAGCCCTTGACCAGTGCGGGGTGCTTCGCGAAGTCCGACTCGGTCGCGGCCTCGACCTCGGCGGGCGCGAAGGCCACCTCGGCCCGCTTCATCTCGACGTCGCGGTCGCCCGGCATGCCGACGACGACGAGCTCGCGCGTGCCGTCGAGGTGGGTGAGCGCGAGCACGACGTTCTTCAGCGTGTCGGCCGCGTGCCAGGCACGGTCCGTGCGCGCCTCGTGCTCGTTGACGTGGTCGACGAGGCTCAGGATGGTGGGCGTGTTCGGCGAGTCGAACACGACGGGCTCGGGCTGGCCGTCGATCGGCAGCGACTCGGGCACGAGCGTCTGGAACGCCTCGACGTTCGCGGCGTAGCCGCCGGCCGAACGCACGAAGGTGTCCTCGCCGACGGGCGTCGGGTGCAGGAACTCCTCCGACTTCGAGCCGCCCATCGCACCGGCGTCGGCCTTGACGATGACGTACTCGAGCCCCAGGCGCGTGAAGATGCGCTCGTAGGCGTCGCGCTGGGCCTGGTACGAGGCATCCAGCCCGGCGTCGTCGATGTCGAAGGAGTACGCGTCCTTCATGGTGAACTCGCGACCGCGCAGGAGGCCCGCGCGGGGGCGCGCCTCGTCGCGGTACTTGTCCTGGATCTGGTAGATCGACAGCGGCAGGTCCTTGTACGAGTTGTACAGGTCTTTCACGAGCAGGGTGAAGACCTCTTCGTGCGTCGGCGCGAGCAGGTAGTCGGAACCCTTGCGGTCCTGGAGGCGGAAGAGCGCCTCGCCGTACTCCGTCCACCGGTTGGTGACCTCGTAGGGTTCGCGCGGCAACAGCGCCGGGAAGTGCACCTCGTGCGCGCCCGCGTTCTCCATCTCTTCGCGGACGATGCGCTCGATCTTCGCCTTCACGCGGAGGCCGAGCGGCAGCCACGCGAACACACCCGGCGCCTGCCGGCGGATGTAGCCGGCGCGCACGAGCAGCTTGTGGCTCGTGACCTCGGCGTCGGCGGGGTCTTCGCGGAGCGTACGGAGGAAGTAGTTCGAGAGGCGTGTGGGCACCCGTCGATTCTACTGAGCGGCGCGGATGCCACGTGCCCTCTCCCGTTCGGATGACCGGCGCCTCGTAGGCTGAGCGCATGCCAGCCCGCCGCCCGCATCTCACGCAGTCCGTCGCGCAGAGCGAGCTGGCGGCATCGCTCGCGGCGCTGCGCGCCTCCCTCGAGCTGCCCGAGCGCTTCGCGCCCGAGGCGCTCGCCGAGGCCGAGACGGCGACCGCTCCCCCGCCCGAGCGCGATCTGCGCGAGCTGCCGTTCGCGACGATCGATCCGGCGGGTTCGACCGACCTCGACCAGGCGATGCACCTCGAACGCCGAGGATCCGGCTACCTCGTGCACTACGCGATCGCCGATGTTCCCGGGTTCGTCGTGCCGCGCGGCGCCGTCGACCGGGCGGCGCGCGAGCGCGGGCAGACGCTCTACGCCGTCGACGGCCGCATCCCGCTGCACCCGCCCGTGATCGGAGACGATCGGGCCTCGCTCCTGCCCGGCGTCGACCGGACCGCGTACGTGTGGCGCTTCGAGCTCGCCGCCGACGGGGCGGTGGTCGCGAGCGGCCTCGAACGCGCCCTCGTGCGTTCGCGCGCCCGACTCGACTACCCCGAGGCGCAGCGGCTGATCGACGCGGGCGACACGGCGACGCCGGTCGCGCTCCTCGGCGAGATCGGTCGAGCGCGCATCGAGCAGGAGCGGTTGCGCGGCGGCGCGAGCCTCAACACGCCCGACGAGGAGGTCGTGCGCGGCGACGACGGCTACGAACTCCACCGCCGCACGCCGCCGCCCGTCGAGGACTGGAACGCCCAACTCTCGCTCATGACCGGCATGGCCGCGGCCCGGCTGATGCTCGACGCGGGCGTCGGCGTGCTCCGCACCATGCCCGCGCCCGATGACGAGCAGCTCGCCGCATTCCGGCGGCAGACTGCGGCGCTCGGATGCCCCTGGCCCGATGCGGAACCCTACGGCGAGTTCCTGCGCGGCCTCGACCGGAGCGACCCGCTCGCGCTCGCCGTGCTGCAGGCGGCGAGCGGGCTGTTCCGCGGTGCGGGCTACCTCGCCTTCGACGGCGCTCAGCCCGCGGACGCCGAGCAGGCCGCGCTCGCCGCACCGTACGCCCACGTGACGGCGCCGATCCGCCGGCTGGTCGACCGGTGGGGGCTCGTCGTGTGCGAGGCCGTCGCCGCGGGGCGCGAGGTGCCCGGCTGGGCGCGCGAATCGCTCACCGAGCTCCCGCCGATCATGGCGGCCTCGGCGCTGCGCGCCGCACAGCTCGAGGGCGGCTCGATCGCCCGCGTCGAGGCCGCGCTCCTCCACGACCGGATCGGCGAGCGCTTCACCGCGACGGTGCTCGAGCTCCGCGGCGAGCACGGCGAGCGCGCCGTGTTCCAGCTCGAGACGCCCGCGGTCACCGCGAGCTGCCCGGCCCCCGCCGGTGCGAGGGCCGGCGGCGCGATCGAGGTCGTGCTCGAAGCGGCCGACATCGCCGTGGGCTCGGTGCGGTTCAGCGCGGTCTGACCCGCGCGGTGTCGCCGGAGCGGCGATCGCTCAGACGCCCTCGACGTCCTCCTCGTCGCTCATCGCGAACGTGTCGAGGTCGTCGGCGGTCGCCTCGGCGGCCTCGTCGTTCTCGTCATTCTCGTCCTGGGTGCCCTCGTGAAGGGTGCCCATGCCGTCGGGGTAGCCCGCCGTGTCGGGGTACTCGAACTCGGTGCCGTCGCCGCTCATCAAGGTCTCCTCCCGCCGACCGGGTGCCCACGCGGCATCCGAGGGCGCCCACCCTACTCGCGACCGGCGCCCGCGGCTACGGCGTGACGACCGTCGGCGTTCCCACCGGTGCGTCGGCGCCCATCTCGTCGGCGATGCGGTTCGCCTCGGCGATGAGCGTCTGGACGATCTCCGACTCGGGCACCGTCTTGATGACCTCGCCCTTCACGAAGATCTGGCCCTTGCCGTTGCCCGAGGCGACGCCGAGGTCGGCCTCGCGGGCTTCGCCCGGGCCGTTGACGACGCAGCCCATGACGGCGACGCGGAGCGGCACGCTCATGCCCTCGAGCCCGTCGGTGACGTCGTTCGCGAGCTTGTACACGTCGACCTGCGCGCGGCCGCACGACGGGCACGAGACGATCTCGAGCTTGCGCTCGCGGAGGTTCAGCGACTGGAGGATCTGGAGGCCGACCTTCACCTCCTCGACGGGCGGGGCCGACAGCGAGACGCGGATCGTGTCGCCGATGCCCTCGCCGAGGAGGATGCCGAACGCGGTCGCCGACTTGATCGTGCCCTGGAAGGCAGGGCCCGCCTCGGTGACGCCGAGGTGCAGGGGCCAGTCGCCCCGCTCGGCGAGCATGCGGTACGCCTTCACCATGACGATGGGGTCGTTGTGCTTCACCGAGATCTTGAAGTCGTGGAAGTCGTGCTCCTCGAAGAGCGAGGCCTCCCACACGGCCGACTCGACGAGCGCCTCGGCCGTCGCCTTGCCGTACTTCTGCAGCAGGCGCGGGTCGAGCGAACCGGCGTTCACGCCGATGCGGAGCGAGACCCCCGCCTCTTTCGCGCGGCGGGCGATCTCGCCGACCTGGTCGTCGAACTTGCGGATGTTGCCGGGGTTCACGCGCACCGCGGCGCACCCCGCGTCGATCGCGGCGTAGACGTAGTTCGGCTGGAAGTGGATGTCGGCGATGACCGGGATCTGGCTCTTCTTCGCGATGATCGGCAGCGCCTCTGCGTCGTCGCGGCTCGGCACGGCGACGCGGACGATGTCGCAGCCGGAGGCCGTGAGCTCGGCGATCTGCTGCAGGGTCGCGTTGATGTTCGTCGTGGGCGTCGTCGTCATCGACTGCACGCTCACCTGGGCGTCGCCGCCGACGAGCACCTTGCCCACCTTGATCTGACGGGACTTGCGTCGCGGGGCCAGGACTTCGGGGATTTTCGGCATTCCGAGATTCACTGCAGGCACGTCTCAAGTGTAGTTGCGTGCGGCCGGGTGCCGGCTGCGACGACAGGATGCCTCAGGCCGCGGCCGGCCGGACCATGATCACGTCGATCGGATCCTCCGACTCGAGCATGAACCCATGGCGCTCGTAGAGCCGCCGTGCCGGGCTGCCCTGGACCACGTCGAGGCGGAACGGCCGAGGCTCGCCCTCGGTCGACATATCGGGCTCGGCGAGCACGTGCCGCAGCACCGCGCCGCCGAGGCCGCGACCGTGGAACGCCGAGTCGAGGTAGAAGTGCTCGATCCAGCGCGCATCGGGTTCGGGGCGCACCGCGATCGAGCCGATCGCCTCGCCGTCGACGACGACCACGCGGGTGAACGCCGGCTCGAACGCGTCGAGGAACCGCCGTCGCACGCGAACCTCGTCGTAGCGGCCGAGGCGCTCGAGGTCGGGCCGCATGACCCGCGCCTTCACCTCGGCGATCCAGGCGGCGTCGCCCGCGGTGCTCGGGCGCAGCGTCCAGTCCATGCCCTCAGGCTAGGTCACCGGCGCAGCCCGTCTCGACGACCGGAGTTCGGACGATCGCGCGGGCTGCGCATCATCACGATTCGCTCACGACGCGGCCGGGAATTGGACCGGAGCGCACACGGCGCGATCCGCGTGCGCTCCCCTCCCGGTCGAGCGGTCTATCCGATGAGCTCCAGGAGCGCCGAGCGGAACGCCTCGGGGTGCTCGAGGTGCGGCGAGTGGCCGCACTCGTCGAGCTCGAGCTCGGTGACGGCGCCGCCGCCCGCCGCGTAGCGGGCGAGGACGGCGCGGGTCTGCGAGATCATCGGCTGCGGCGGTGCCATCTCTTCGCCGGGCCAGCCGGGGATGATGCCGGCCGCCCCGAGCTGGTTGAGGTCGAAGAACGAGGCGTCGCCGACGATCGCGTCCTGGGCGCCGTGGATCCACAGCACGGGCGGCTTCACCGCGAGCTCGGCGATCGCCGAGGTGTCGAAGTTCGTCGGCGCCATGGTGTTCAGCACTCCCCGACCGCCGGGCGCGAAGCCCGGCCAGTTCTCGGATGCCGTCGCGTCGCCCGGGTAGTTGTCGAGCCCGGTCGCGGTCGACAGCATCGACTCGACCCAGATCGCCTCGTACTCCGAGGCGAACCCCGGTGCGGCGTAGCTCGAGCGGTACACCGCGAGCGGGGAGGTGCCGGCCTCCTCGCTGCGGTCGCCCGCGTCGAGCCGGGCCACGAAGTCGGGGTTCGCTCCCCCGCCGCCCGTGCCCGCGGCATCCGCGACGAGCAGCGAACCGTCGAGCGCGGTGCCGCCGAAGCCGTAGGGCGACACCGTCGCCTGCAGGGTGAGGCTCGCGACGAGCTCGGGCCGGTCGAGGAGGAGCTGCATGACGACGCCGCCGCCCATGCTCCATCCGACGAGGTGCACGGCACCGAGTCCGAGCGCGTCGATCACGCTCGCGACGTCGTCGGAGAAGTCGCGCACGCCGCGGGTCGCGTCGACGGGCAGCGTCTCGCTCGCCCCGAAACCGCGGAGGTCGATCGCGACGGCGTCGACCTCGGCGGGCAGGTCGAGCATGACGGGCTGCCAGAACAGCGAGGAGGAGACGTTGCCGTGCACGAACACGACGGTCTTGGCGGGAGCATCCGAGCGGCGACGCAGGATGCCCGCGCGCAGACGCGGCGTCTGCACCGTTTCGGACTCGATGCCTGGGAGGTGGGTGGTGATCATGCTGGTTCCTTCGAACTGGGTCTCGATACGCTGCGCTACTCGACCGACGGGGCCGTGGTCTCGATACGCTGCGCTATTCGACCGACGAGATGTCGAGCGGCGGCTCGGTGGCCGCGACGACCTCCCCGACGGTGACGCCCGGCGCGCATTCGACGAGCACGAGCCCGTCGGGGGTGACGTCGATGACGGCGAGGTCGGTGATGATGCGGTGCACGACGCGGCGGCCGGTGAGCGGCAGCGAGCACTCGTTCACGATCTTCGGCGTGCCGTCCTTCGCGACGTGCTCCATGAGCACGATGACCTTGCGGGCGCCGTGCACGAGGTCCATCGCGCCGCCGGGGCCCTTCACCATCTTGCCGGGGATCATCCAGTTGGCGAGGTCGCCCGAGGCGGAGACCTGCATGGCGCCGAGGATGGCGGCGTCGATCTTGCCGCCGCGGATCATGCCGAAGCTCAGCGCCGAGTCGAAGTAGGCGGCGCCTGGCAGCACCGTCACCGTCTCCTTCCCGGCGTTGATGAGGTCGGGGTCGACCGCGGCCTCCGTCGGGTAGGGGCCGACGCCGAGGATGCCGTTCTCGGACTGCAGCACGACGGTCATGTCGTCGGGCACGTAGTTCGGCACGAGGGTGGGCAGGCCGATGCCGAGGTTCACGTAGGAGCCGTCGGTGAGTTCGCGGGCGGCGCGGGCCGCCATTTCGAGTCGGGTGAGGGCCATGTCAGTTCTCCTCCCGCACGGTGCGGCGTTCGATGCGCTTCTCGATGTCGGGGCCGACCACGACGACGCGGTCGACGTAGACGCCCGGCAGGTGCACCGCGTCGGGGTCGATGGCGCCCGGTTCGACGAGCTCCTCGACCTGGGCGATGCAGACGCGCCCCGCCATCGCCGCGAGCGGCGAGAAGTTACGGGCGGACTTGTCGAAGACGAGGTTGCCGTGCCGGTCGCCCTTGAGCGCGTGCACGAGGGCGAAGTCGGTCGTGATCGCCTCTTCGAGCACGAACTCGCGGGCTTCTCCGGCGAACTCGAAGGTCTGCACGGGCTTCACGGGGCTCGCGACGGCGATCGTGCCGTCGGCGTGGTACCGGCGGGGCAGCCCGCCCTCGGCGACCTGGGTGCCGACGCCGGTCTGCGTGAAGAACGCGGCGATACCCGAGCCGCCCGCGCGCAGCTTCTCGGCGAGTGTGCCCTGCGGGGTGAGCTCGAGCTCGAGCTCGCCGGTGAGGTACTGGCGCTCGAACTCCTTGTTCTCGCCGACGTACGAGGAGGTCATCTTGGCGATGCGCTGCTTCGCGAGCAGCACGCCGAGCCCCCAGTCGTCGACGCCGCAGTTGTTCGAGACGACGGAGAGCCCGTCGACCCCGGCGTCGAGCAGCGCCTGGATGAGCACCATCGGGATACCGCAGAGACCGAATCCGCCGACGGCGAGACTGGCTCCGGAGGGAATGTCGGCGACCGCCTTTTGAGCGGACCCGACGACTTTGTCGAGTGTCACGTTGCACCTTCCTGTGTGTCTGCGGCCTCGATGCGGGCGCGGATCACAGGGATCACGCTACCTGTGCCGCCCTCGGTCATGAGGATCGTGTAGTGGTTCACGTCGGGAACTTCGTGCCTGACGAGGGCCGGCACGCGCGCGGCCCACTCGGCGACGAGGGCCTCGGGGTAGAGGGGCGCGGCATCGAGGAGCCCGCGCGGCGCGCGGAACACGTCGACCGGCCCGGGCAGGGCCTCGAGCGCCCCCGTGTAGCCGTCGCGACCGTCGAGCTCGACGGCGTTCACCATGACGGCATCGGCCTTCGCCGAGCTGTGCAGCTCGGGTGCGCGGCCGTCGAGGTCGTAGTCGACGTAGCCCTCGATGGCGTCGTTCCAGTAGGGGCCGAGTGCCGGATGCCGCCGCCAGAAGGCGAGATACGCCGCACGGTCGGGGAAGGTCATCGAGAGCCGCTCGAGCGCGGGCCCGAGCAGCACCTTCGGCAGCTCCTCGGGCGCGATGCCCTCGGGGCTCGGCACGGGCAGCCCGCCGTCGACGAGCGCGAGGCCCGCGACCCGGTCGGGATGGCGTTCGGCGAGCCGTGCCGAGACGAACGCGCCCATCGAGTGGCCGACGACGTAGGCGCGGTCGATGCCGAGCCCGTCGAGGAGCGCGGCGAGGTCGTCGGCGTGCTGCACGAGCCCGTAGGGGCCGGGCAGCCCGTTGCTGCGGCCTCGGCCGCGGAGGTCGGGGGCGACGATGCGGCGTTCGGGAAGCGCCGCAGCGAAGAGGTCCCAGTTGCGGTGGCTCGCCGTGATGCCGTGCACCGCGAGCACGGGGAGACCCGTGGCATCCGCGTGCCATTGACCGCCGGCGAGCGCGCCGCCTGCGACGGGCACCGAGAAGGTCGAAGCGGCGAGGGAAGCCGTGGTCATCGTGCGCTCCATCCGCCGTCCATGGTGTAGCTCGCGCCCGTGACCATGCCCGCGTCGGGGCTCGAGAGCCAGAGCGCGAGGCTCGCGACCTCGGCGGGTTCGACGAGCCGCTTGATCGCCGACTCGGTGAGCATGACCTTCGGCAGCACCTCGGATTCGGGGATGCCGTGCACGCGCGCCTGGTCGGCGATCTGCTTCTCGACGAGGGGGGTGCGCACGTAGCCGGGGTTGATGCAGTTCGAGGTGACGCCGTGCGGACCGCCCTCGAGCGCGGTGACCTTCGAGAGGCCCTCGAGGCCGTGCTTCGCGGCGACGTACGCCGACTTGAACGGCGAGGCGCGCAGCCCGTGCACGCTCGACACGTTGATGATCCGGCCGAAGCCGCGCTCGTACATGCCGGGCAGCACCGCGCGGATGAGGAGGAAGGGCGACTCGAGCATGAGTCGCATGATCAGGGCGAAGCGCTCGGGCTCGAACTCCTCGATGGGGCGCACGTGCTGGATGCCGGCGTTGTTCACGAGGAGGTCGGCGTCGAGCGACACCTCGGCGAGCGCGGCCGTGTCGCCGAGGTCGACCGCCCAGGCCTCGCCGCCGAGTTCGTCGGCGAGCCGGCTCGCGGCCTCGGCGTTGAGGTCGGCGATGACGACGTGGGCGCCCGCGGCGGCGAAGGCGCGGGCGCAGGCCTCGCCGATGCCGCTCGCTCCCCCGGTGACGATCGCGCGTCGTCCTTCGAGATCGGTCACGATTCCTCCTGGTGGTCTGGGTGGTCCGCGGCGGGGCGCGGGTCGGTTGCGGGTGCGGTGCTCGGGGTCGGCGCCGGCGTCGGGCTCGCAACGAGCGCCGGACGCCCGAGCGCGCCCGCGATGAAACGCATCATCTCGTCGAGCACGTGCGGCGGCACCTCGCGGGTGCCGCTCGCGGTGGGATCGGCCGGGTCGCCCGGGGCGGCGTCGCCGTCGCCCCAGAGCACCCAGCGCATGCCGATCATCTCGCCGACGCCCATGAGCGCCCACGCGGCGACGGTCGGGTCGATGTCGCCGATCTCGCCCTCCTCGGCGGCGTCGCGGAGCCCGTCGATGTAGCCCTCGACGATGCGCGAGTAGTGCAGGCGCAGCGCGTCGGGCGAGACGAGCTCGGCCTCGCGCACCACCCGGTAGAGCGCCGGGTGCTCGGCCGTGAAGCGGAAGAACGCCGCGAACCCGGCGCGCTCGGCCTCGATGCGGTTCGTCGCGCCGCGCGAGCCCTCGCTCATCGCCTGGCGCACCCGGTGGTTCAGGTCTTCGACGAGTTCGTTGAACACGTCGAGCTTCGTGGCGAAGTACAGGTAGAACGTGCCCTGGCCGACGCCCGCGCGCTCGGTGATGCGCGAGACGGATGCCTCGTGGTACCCGTGCGCGGCGAACACGTGCTCGGCCGCCTCGAGCAGGCGCCGGCGGGTCTTCTCGCCGCGGGCGGTGCGGGGTGCGGCGCTCATCTGGCCTCCTCGGGTGCGGTGATCGGGTCGGATGCGACGGTCGCGTCGGGTGCGGCGGCCACGGCGGGTGCCGTGGAGACGGCCCGCTCGATGAGCACCCTGCGCAGCACCTTGCCGGCGGCCGAGCGGGGCAGTTCGTCGAGGAAGCGCACCTCGCGGGGCGCCTTGAAGTGGGCGAGGGAGTCCCGGGCGAAGGAGATCAGCTCCGTGGCATCCGTCGCCCGACCGCGGGCGGCGACCACCCACGCGACGCCCGATTCGCCCCAGCGATCGTCGGGCACGCCGACGACGGCGACGTCGGCGACCGCGGGGTGCGCCATGAGCGCGGCCTCGACCTCGGCGGGGGCGACGCCCTCGCCGCCGGTGATGTACAGGTCTTTCAGCCGGTCGACGATCGTGAAGTAGCCGTCGGCGTCGCGGCGCACGAGGTCGCCGGTGTGCAGCCATCCGTCGTGGAGGGCGGCCGCGGTCGCCGCCTCGTCGCGGAAGTACCCGGCGAAGACGCCCGGCCCGCGCACGAGCAGTTCGCCTGCGGCGGCGCCGTCGAGGTGCTCCCCCGTGACCGGGTCGGCGACGGCGACGTCGACGTGGGGGTACGGCTTGCCGGCCGAGCCCGCACGGCGGAGGGCGTCCTCGTCGGGCAGGCAGAGGACGTTCGGCGAGGCCTCGGTGAGGCCGTAGCCCTGCGTGAGGGCGATGCCGCGGGCATGCCAGGTGCGCAGGAGCGCGGGCGGCATGGGCGCCCCGCCGACGATCGCGTGCTCGAGGTTCGACAGGTCGGTGTCGGCGAACGCGGGGTGCTGCGCGAGGAAGAGGTAGTTCGCGGGCACGCCCATCATGGTCGTGATGCGCCGCTCCTGAATGAGGTGGAGCACCCGGCCCGGGTCGAAGGTGCGCTCGAGCACGACGGTCGCGCCCGTCCACCAGGCGAGCAGCGGCTGGATGTTCCACCCGCCGACGTGGTACTGCGGCATCACCGCGAGCACCGTGTCGGTCGCCCGCAGCTCGGCGATGCGCGAGAACGACAGGTTCGTCCAGAAGCAGTTCGCGTGGGTGAGCACCGCCCCCTTCGGGGTCGCGGTCGTGCCCGAGGTGAAGATGATGAGCAGGGCGTCGTCATCGTGCACGTCGGTGCGAGCGGATGCCACGGCGCCGCCCTCGCCGCCCGCGGCGAGCCGACCGGGCTCGGGCACGCGCCCGGGCGCGGGCACCTCGGCCTCGATGCCGTGGGCACCGAGCGCGGTGCTCGGGATGCGGCGGGCGAGGCGCGCGAGAGTCGCCCGCCCGAGCGAGTCGAACTCGTTCTCGACGAGGAGGAGCGCGGGTTCGGCGATCTCGAGCTGCGCGGCGAGCTCGCGCGGCGCGAGCCGCCACGAGAGCGGCACGAGCGCGAGCCCGGCCTTCGCGCAGGCGAAGAAGAGCACGACGTGGTCGGCGCTGTTGCCCGTGATCGTCGCGATGCGGTCGCCGACCGCGTAGCCCGCGCGGCGGAGCGCCGTCGCGAGCCGCTCGGCGCGTTCGTCGAGCTCGCGGTAGCTGACGACGACGCCGCGGTCGTCGATCGCGATGCGTTCGGGGGTCGCGCGGGCACGGTCGCCCGTCCAGCGGCCGAGGGTGTGCCGTCCGTCAGGCATCCGCCACCTCTTCGGATTCGGCCGGGTGGCTCGCGCGCCCCGAGCGGATGCGCTGCGGGATGCCCGCGATCCCCCCGGGGAGGAACAGCACGACGAGGATGAAGAGCGTTCCCAGGATGAACAGCGGCTCGCTGAGCGGAACCCGGAGGACCGCGGGCAGCCCCGCGATGAAGTCGGAGCCCGCGAGCGCCGTGAGCCGCTGATCGAGCAGTGTGTAGACGATACCGCCGACGATCGCGCCCCACCGGTACCCCACTCCGCCGAGCACGACGATGACGAGGAGGGTGAGGGTGAAGTCGGCCGTCGCGACGCGCGGCGCGGCCCCCGACTGCAGCAGCAGGTACCCCATGCCGGCGACCGCGGCGAGCACGGAGGCGACGATGAAGATGAGCAGCTTCACGTTGTACGGCCGGAGGCCGAGCACCCGCACGCGCAGCTCGTTCTCGCGCGTCGCGGCGGCGACGTGGCCGGCGCGGCTCTGCTCGACCCACAGCACCACGAGGTAGACGAGCACGAGCACGCCGAGCGCGACCCAGTAGAGGTTGCGGGTGTTGAGCACCCCGACGAGGGCGTCGGGCACGTGCTCGATGTCGAGCGAGAGCCCCTCGTCGCCGCCGGTCGCACCGCCCGGGTTGCGGCGGATCAGCACCGATCCGGCCTGCGCGAAGGCGAGCGTCACCATGGCGAAGGAGATGCCCGTCACCCGTAGGGCGAGGGCGCCGACCGTGGCTGCGAGCACGAAGCCCGCGACGAGGGTGACGACGACCGAGCCGAGGAAGATGAGCTCACTCGGCCACTCGGCCGGTCCGAACGCGTCGAGCGTCATGCCGAGCCCGTAGGCGCCCGCCGCGAAGAAGAGCGCGTGCCCGAATGAGAGGAGCCCGGCGAGGCCGAACATCATGCGGTAGCTGAGCGCCAGGGCGCCGATGAGCATCGCGTAGGCGAGCAGCTGCAGTGTGCCCGGCGTGTACGTCGGGCCGGGCAGCACACCCGGGATGTCGATCGCGAGGAGCGGGAGGATCGCGAGGAGGACGACGAGGGCGATGCCGCCGCCGACGAGCCAGAGGGTCCGGTTGCGGGCGATGCCGATGGGCTTGCCGGTCATGCGATCTTCCCCATGAGTCCTCGAGGGCGGACGAGCAGCACCGCGGCGAGCGCGACGACGACGACGAGGTCGCCGGTGCCGCCGAGGTAGTAATTGGCGAACTGCTGGAGCACGGCCACGAGCACGGAGGCGACGGCGGCCCCGGTGAGCGAGCCGAGCCCGCCGATGACGGTCACGATGAACGCGAAGATGAGCAGCACGCTGCCGAGGTGCGCGGAGACGTAGCCGTAGTAGACCGAGGCGAGCACGCCGCCGAGACCGGCCGCGGCGCCGCCGATCGCGAACACGAGGGTGAACGAGCGGCGCACGTCGATGCCGAGGGCGGTGACCATCTGCCGGTTCTCGACGCCCGCCCGGATGATGAGCCCGTAGCGGGTGCGCTTGAGGAAGAGCACGATGCCGCCGAGCACGACGAGGGCGCACGCGATGAGGAGGAAGCGGTCGTTCGGGATCTTCGCGCCGAGGATCTCGGTGGTCTGGGTGAGCCAGTCGGGGCGGGCCGTGTAGATCGGGTCGGTGCCCCAGATGCCTTCGAAGAGGGCGACGGTCGCGAGCGAGAGGCCGACGGTGACGAGCGCCTGCTCGATGTGCCGCTCGTAGAGCCGGCGGATGAGCAGGTACTCGGTGAGGGCGGCGACGATCGCGCCGACCGCCATGCCGACGAGGGCCGAGATCGCGAGCCCCCACCAGGTGCCGTCGGAGACCCGGCGCCCGACCTCCCAGCCGAGGAAGGCCGAGATGGTGAGGAAGGAGCCGTGCGCGAAGTTCAGCACGCCCATGAGCCCGTAGATGAGCGAGAGCCCGCTCGCGACGAGGAAGTACAGCGCACCGAGCCCGAGGCCGGTGATGAGCAGCAGGACGATCGTCGACATCAGGCGGCCTCGCTCGCGTCGTGCACGCCGAGGTGGCGGTGGATGAGTTCTTCGTCGTCGAGGAACCCGGCGGCGGTGCCGGTGTACACGACCCGGCCGCCCGAGAGCACCACGACGCGTTCGGCGAGGCGCCGCACGACGCGCAGGTTCTGCTCGACGAGGAGGATGGGGACGGTCTGCGCCGCTTCGGCGAGCGCCGCGGCGACCTCGTCGACGATTCGGGGCGCGAGGCCCTTCGTCGGTTCGTCGACGAGGAGCAGCCGGTTCTCGTTGACGAGCGCCCGGGCGAGCGACACCATCTGCTGCTGGCCGCCCGAGAGGGTGCCTGCACGCTGCGCCCGCCGGGCGACGAGGTCGGGGAAGAGGCGGTCGACGAGCTCGCGCCGGGGTGCGGCGTCGCGCTCGGCGAGGCGGAGGTTCTCGGCGACGGTGAGCTGGCCGAAGACCTCGCGGTCCTCGGGCACGTAGCCGACGCCGCGCTGCACGATGCGATGGGTGGGCAGCGCGTCGATGCGCTCGCCCGCGAGGCGCACCTCGCCGGTGCGCTCGATGAGCCCGATGATCGACTTGATCGTCGAGGTCTTGCCGACGCCGTTGCGGCCGAGGAGCGCCGTGACGCCCGTCGCGGGCACCTCGAAGGCGACGTCCTCGATGACCTGCTGGCCCGCGATGCGCCCCGAGAGGCGGTCGACGACGAGGATGGGCTCGCCGGTGACGCCGGCAGTCGGCTCGCTGCCGATGGGCTCGCCGGTGGTGGGCGCGCTCACATCGCCTCCCCGAGGTAGGCGGACTGCACGGTCGGGTTCGCCATCACGGCCTCCGGGGTGTCGACGGCGAGGAGCTCGCCGTGGTGCATGACCGCGACGCGGTCGACGAGGCCGAGGACGACCTCCATGTGGTGCTCGACCATGAGCACGGTGCGACCGCCGCGGTGCAGCCCGCGGATGACCTCGGTGAGTGCGGGCACGTCGCCCGAGGCGACGCCCGCCATGGGCTCGTCGAGGAGGATCACCTTCGGGTCGGTGGCGAGCAGCATGGCGATCTCGACCTTGCGCTTCTCGCCGTGGGCGAGGCCGGATGCCTCGGCGTCGGCCCGATGCCCGAGCCCGACCTCGGCGAGGCATTCGAGGGCCCGCTCGCTCGCGGCGTCGCTGCGGCGCGGGATGCGGACGAGGCTCGTGGCGTGCCCGGCGTGGGCCTGGGCGGCGAGGCGCACGTTCTCGAGCACGCTGAGCGCCGGGAACAGGCTCGAGGTCTGGAAGGTGCGGCCGAGACCAGCTGCCGCCCGGCGGTGGATCGGTTCGCGGGTGACGTCGGTGCCGTCGAGGAGCACGCGCCCCGCGGTCGGCCTGACGACGCCGGAGACCACGTTGAAGAGGGTCGTCTTGCCGGCGCCGTTCGGGCCGATGACGCCGAGCATCTGCCCGGCCGGCACGTCGAGCGAGACGCCGTCGAGGATGCGGGCGCCGCCGATGCGGAGGCCGATCTGCTCGAGGCTGAGCATCGGGTGGTCGGTCATCACTGCCTTCGGTCGAGGGGTCGCGTCGAGGGGGCGAGCTGGTCGCTCGAGTGGTGGCGGGGTCGGTGGCCGCCGGGTCGGGTGTCGTGGCCGCCGACCCCGAGGATCACTTGCCGGCGACCGGCGGTGCGACCTCTTCGGCGTCGACCGTGTCGACGAGCTCGGGCACCCAGGCGTCGCCGTCCTGCACGAGCTTCACCTGGTACATCGGCTGGATGACGGCGTGGTCCTCGGCGCGGACGGTGATCTCGCCCTTGACGGAGTCGAAGGTCCAGCCCTCGAGGGCCGCGATCATGCCGTCGACGGTGTCGCCGCCCTCGCGCACGGCCTGCACGATCATCTGCGCGGCGACGAAGCCGTCGGGCGAGAAGAGGTCGGCCTTCGCGCCGGCCGCTTCGAGGTGCTCGATCATCGCGGCCTCGGCGTCGGTGCCCGCGGCCCCGCCGAAGTAGTGGTTGAGGAAGGAGATGTCGGCGGATGCCTCGCCGTAGGCGCCGTAGGTGGCGACGTCGCCGAGGCCGGTGACGACGGGCACGGCGTCGAAGACGCCCTGCTGCGAGAGCGCCGTCCACATGGCGCCAGAGGAGGCGCCGGCCCACGCGACGAAGACGAGGTCGGGCGCGGCGCTGACGAGCTGCTGCGCGAACGGCGTGAACTCCGTGGCATCCTCGGCGACGAGCACGCCCTCGACCGTGGCGCCCTTGCTGCCGAGCACCGCCTGGACGCCGGCGAGGTTGCCCTGGCCGAACGCGTTGTCCTGCGCGAAGACGACGACCTTCTTGCCGGCCGGGTCGCCGATGAAGGTGCCGGCCGTCGCGACGTCCTGGAAGGTCTGGCGGCCCGAGCGGAAGGTGTACTCGTTGATGCCGGTGAGGGCGTCGGCGGCCGCGGGGCCCGAGATGTAGAGGATCTTGTTCTGGGCGGCCTGCTCGGCGAGCGCGGTGGCGATGCCCGACGCGGCAGTGCCGGCGAGGATCTGGTAGCCCTGGCCGATGAAGTCCTTCGCTTTGGCGACGGCGGTGTCGGGGTTGCCCTGGTCGTCGGCCCACTCGATCTCGAGCTCGCGGCCGTCGACGGTGCCGGTGCCGTCGGTCGCGTAGTCGAGACCGGCCTCGAAGCCGGCCGTGTACGCCTCGCCGTAGGCGGCGAGGGGGCCCGTCTGCGAGGTCAGCATGGCGACCTTGACCGGGGCGCCGGCCTCGCTCGCGACTGGGTCGGCACCGGCGGTCGGCGCGCAGCCGACGAGTGCGAGGGAAGCGGCGGCGATGATGGCCGTCGCGAGGTACTTCTTCGTAGCCCGCATGGGTTCTGCCTCTCAACTGTGAATGGCTGGGAATGTGATGCTTCCGGGAGAACCTGACAGATGGTTCAGGTCTCAGGAAAGTACAATAGGCTGCGAAGCGCAACGCTCGCAACCCGTACGAAGGAGTCCAGGAGACATGAGCATCCCCGACGTCGTCATCATCGCGGGGGCACGCACCCCGTTCGCCCGCATCAACGGCAATCTCGCCGGGCAGAGCGCGGTCGAACTCGGCACGGCGGCCATCCGCGGCGCGCTCGCGAAGGCCGGCGTCTCGCCCGACGACGTCGACGCCGTGATCATGGGCCAGGTGCTGCAGGCCGGCGCAGGCCAGAACCCCGCCAAGCAGTCGGCCGTCGCCGCCGGCATCCCCTGGCGGGTGCCCGCCACCACCCTCAACAAGGTCTGCCTCTCGGGCCTCGTCGCCATCACCGACGCCGCGCGCCTCATCCGCCTCGGCGAGGCCGACGTCGTCGTCGCCGGCGGCCAGGAGTCGATGACCAACGCCCCGCACCTGCTGCCCGGCTCCCGCGCCGGCCACGTGTACGGCAGCGTCGAACTCCTCGACCACGCCGCGCACGACGGCCTCACCGACGCCTTCGACCGCGAGTCGATGGGCGCCTCGACCGAGCGCTTCAACGGCCGATACGGCATCGGCCGTGAAGAGCAGGACGAGATCGCCGCCGCCTCGCACGTACGCGCGGGCGCCGCCCAGGCCGCCGGCGTCTTCGACGACGAGATCGTGCCCGTCGAGATCCCGCAGCGCAAGGGCGACCCCGTCGTCGTCGCCGAAGACCAGGGCGTGCGCCCCGAGTCGACCGTCGAGGTGCTCGCGAAGCTCCGGCCCGCGTTCACCGCGGAAGGCACCATCACCGCGGGCAACTCCTCGCCGCTCTCCGACGGCGCCGCGGCGGTCGTCGTGGCCAGCCGCGAGTGGGCCGAGTCGCGCGGGCTCCCCTGGCTCGCCCTCGTCGGCGCCGCCGGTCAGGTCGCCGGCCCCGACAACTCGCTGCACTCGCAGCCCTCGAACGCCATCGCGGCGGCCCTCGAGAAGGGCGGGCTCGCGGCATCCGACCTCGATGTCGTCGAGATCAACGAGGCCTTCGCCGCCGTGTCGCTGCAGTCGGCCCGCGACCTCTCGCTCGACCTCGAGAAGGTCAACGCGCACGGCGGGGCGATCGCCCTCGGCCACCCGATCGGCGCGTCCGGTGCCCGTCTCGCACTGCACGCGGCCCTCGAGCTCGCGCGCCGCGGCTCGGGCAACGCCGCAGTCGCGCTCTGCGGCGGCGGCGGACAGGGCGAGGCGCTGCTGCTCTCGCGCTGATCCCGTTCGAGTCGGTCGCGGAGCGCGATGCGCGGATCGAGACCACTGCCACGGCAGGTCTCGATCCGCGCTCCGTCGTCGCGCCACTCGACCGTCCGGCCATGCGACGATATGCGCATGACGACGTCAGCGCACCCGCCGCTCGACCACCGCCTCCGCCGGATGGTGGGGCGCGACCCGAGCGAGTCGCACCGCCCCGCCACCCCGCTCGAACTGCTCTTCGACCTCACCTTCGTCGTCGCGTTCAGCCAGGCGGGCACGCAGGCGGCGCACCTGCTCGAGCTCGGGCACTTCGGCGCGGCGATCGTCGCCTTCTCGCTCGCGGTGTTCGCGATCTGCTGGGCGTGGATCAACTACACGTGGCTCGCGAGCGCGTACGACAACGACGACGTCTACGTGCGTGTCGCGACCATGGTGCAGATGGTCGGCGTGCTCGTGATGGCGCTCGGCATGCCCGAGTTCTTCCACTCGATCGACGGCGGCGAGCACGTCGACAACGCCGTCATCATCGCGGGCTACGTCATCATGCGCCTGTCGACGATCGCCCTCTGGCTGCGCATCGCCCGGCACGACCCGGCGTCCCGCCGCACGGCGCTCCGGTACGCGGGCTATCTCGGTGTCGTGCAGCTCGCCTGGATCGTGCTCATCTTCGTGAACCTGCCGTTCGCGCTCACGCTCTGGCTCTGGCTCCTGCTCGGCATCTGCGAGATGGCGATCCCGCCGCTCGCCGAGCGTCGCGGCGGCACGACGCCGTGGCACCCGCACCACATCGCCGAGCGCTACGGGCTGCTCGTCATCATCACCCTCGGCGAGGTCGTGCTCGGCACGATCCTCGCGATCTCCGCGGTCGTCGAGGAGGAGCACTGGTCGATCGATGCCGGCCTCGTCGCGTTCGGCGGCACCCTGCTCGCGTTCGGCCTGTGGTGGACCTACTTCACGATGCCGTCGGGCAAGCTCCTCGCCAGGTTCCGCCGCCGCTCGTACGTCTGGGGCTACGGGCACATGATCGTGTTCGGCTCGCTCGCGGCGACGGGGGCGGGCCTCCACGTCGCGGCGAACGCGATCACCGACGAGGCGCACATCGACGACGTCGCAGCTCTCGGCACGGTCGTCGTGCCCGTCGCGATCTTCCTCACGGCGCTGTTCACGCTCTACAGCTTCCTGATGGCGCGCTTCGACCCGTTCCACATCGGGCTCTTCATCGGCAGCATCGCCGTGCTCGCGATCGCGATCGTCGCGGTCGCGGCCGGCGCGAGCCTGCCCGTCGGCATCGTCATCGCCGCGTGTTCGCCGATCGTCGTCGTGGTCGGCTACGAGACCGTCGGACACCGGCATCAGCGGGCCGCGCTCGAGGAGATCCTGCGCTGAGCGCGCGGCACGACGCGGATGCCCCGGCGCTCGGCCGGGGCATCCGCATCGCTGCTCGGGGTCAGGCGTTCGGCCGGTTCGCGCGCAGCACCTCGAGGCGGGCGCGGTACTCGGTCTCGTCGATGTCGCCGTTCGCGAAGCGCTGGCCGAGGGTCTGCTCGGCGCTCGCGCCGCGAGCCCAGGGCGGGCCGTAGCCCTCGGGCCCCTGCGCCCAGTAGCGGCGGCGGCCGCGTGCGACGAAGAAGATGAGCGTGCCGATCACGAGGAACCAGAACAGCGGCACGAGGAAGAAGAGCCAGCCGTATCCGGCGGCCCACGGGCCGGCGTGGGCGGCCGCGGTGGCGAGGGCGGCGGTGGTGAGCATGAGGACTCCTGTGGTGTCGTGCGGTCGCGTCTCGACCGTCGAGTCCGAGTCTCGTCGGGACGGGGCGGCGGCGAATCCGCCCGGCGGAGGCACTTCGACTGCTCCCGCGGGAGCACATGGCCGACGCCGGGGACTCCCTGGGCGGGCGTCTCCCTGGGCCGGCTCCTCCCGGGGCGGGCTAGTCCTGCCAGCCGGGCGCCACGAGGCCCGACTCGTAGGCGACGACGACGAGGTGCACCCGGTCGCGGGCGTGCAGCTTCTGCATGATGCGCGAGACGTGCGTCTTCGCCGTGAGGGGGCTGAGCACGAGCCTGGCGGCGATCTCGTCATTCGTGAGCCCCTGCCCGACGAGCTGCAGCACCTCGCGCTCGCGTTCGGTGAGCACGGCGAGCGCCGCCTCGTCGGGAGCGTCGCGGAGGCCCGTGGCGAGGCGTTCGAGGAGCCGTTTCGTGACGCCGGGCGAGAGCAGCGCGTCGCCGGCCGCGACGACGCGGATCGCGCGCAGCAGGTCGACGGGCTCCGTGTCCTTCACGAGGAACCCGGCCGCGCCCGCCCGTACGGCGCGCGCGACGTACTCGTCGAGCTCAAAGGTCGTGACGATGACGACGTGCACGCCTGAGAGCGCCGGGTCGGCGGCGATCTGCTCGGTCGCCCAGAGCCCGTCGCCGCCGGGCATGCGGATGTCCATGAGGACGACGTCGACCGCTTCGCGGCGCACGAGGTCGAGCAGCTCTTCGCCCGTGGATGCCTCGCCCACGACCTCGAGGTCGGGCTCGGCGTCGACGAGCGCACGGAACCCTGCCCGCACGAGCAGCTGGTCGTCGGCGAGCGCGACCCGGATCATACGGCGTCGCTCCACGGGAGCCGCGCGCTGACGCGGGTGCCGCCGAGGGGCGAGGCGCCGATCTCGACGGCGCCGCCGAGCAGAGCGGCGCGTTCGCGCATGCCGAGGATGCCACGGCCCTCCGTCGCGGCGACGTCGAGGTCTGCGACGGGGCCGTCGGCGAGGTCGCTGCCCATCGGGCCCGGCCCCGTCCCGTCGTCGTCGACCGTGACGACGAGGTCGTCGCCGACCCGTTCGAGCACGACCTCAGCGCGGCTCGCCTCCGCGTGGCGGACGACGTTCGTCAGCGCCTCCTGCGCGATCCGGTACGCCGCGAACTGCACGGCGCGGCCGGGCGGCGCCGCGAGGCGGTCGCCGAGGTGCACCGTGAAGCCGGGGGCGGCGAGACCTCGCACGAGCCGGGGAAGCTCGGCGAGCTCGGCCTGCGGCACGAGCGGCGCCTCCCCGTCTCGGATCACGCCGAGCACGCTCCGCACCTCCTCCAGGGCGGTCTTCGAGGTCTCCTTGATGTGCGCGAGGGCGCTGCGCGCCTGCTCGGCGTCACGGTCCATGAGGTGGAGGCCGACGCTCGCCTGCACGTTGATCTGCGAAAGGGCGTGACCGATGACGTCGTGCAGCTCGCGGGCGATGCGCATGCGCTCGCGTTCTTCTGCCGACTCGCGGCGGCGGAGCGCCTCGGCGCGGTACGCCGCGAGCCGCGCACGCCGGGTGCGCACGAACCAGCCGATGCCGAAGCACACGCCGAGCACGAGCGTCGTGAAGGCGATGCGCAGCGGCGACCAGGTGATGCCGATCATCGCGCCCGTGACGACCGCGGCGACCCACACCGCCGCCACCGAGGCGGCCGCCCAGATCGCGGCGCCGCGGGCGACGGCGAGGACGATCGCGAAGAGGAGCGCGACGTACGGCGGGCCGACGTCGGGAGCGAACAGGAAGTCGGCGAGCGCCGCGAGCGACACCGCGGCGACCGTCGGCCCCGGGTAGCGACGTGCCCCGAGCAGGGCGAGCGGGCCTGCGGCGGCGAGCGCGACGTGCAGGAGGCCGAGCGGCCAGCCGACGTGCTGCCAGAGCGCGATGCCGATCGCGGCGGGCACCTGCACGAGCAGGCTGATGACGACGGGGGCGACGAGCACGAACACCGCGGGCGGGCGTCGACGTTCGAGCTCGGACTGCACGGCCCACTGCGGCGGCCCGCCCCATGGCGGCCCGCCCCGCGACGGCGCACCGCGCCTGCTCGACTCGGGCATCCCCCGATGGTAGCGCTCGAGCACCCCGCGCTCGTCGGCCCGCGGGCGACTCATCGCGTACTCCCCCGGAAGTAGTCGGCAGCCCCCCGGCCGTCCAACAGGCAACGCATCAGAACAGGGAGACCGGTTTCACGAGGTCCGCGTAGATGAGCAACGCGCTCATCGCGCCGAAGATGACGACGACGCCGAGGGTGATGGGCATGAGCTTCGCGAGGTCGACGGGACCCGGGTCGGGGCGGCCGAACAACTTCGCGAAGCCGCGGCGGATCGCCTCCCACAGGGCGCCGGCGATGTGGCCGCCGTCGAGCGGCAGCAGCGGGATGAGGTTGAAGACGAACAGCGCGACGTTGAGGCTCGCGATGAGGCCGATGAGGCCCTGCACCTTCGAGGCGACCGGGATCTCGTCGAGGCTCGCGATCTCACCGGCCACGCGGCCGACGCCGACGACCGACATCGGCCCGTTCGGGTCGCGCTCCTCGGGGCCGAACGCGGCCTCAGCGACATCGACCATGCGCTGCGGGAGGTTGAAGATGATGCCCGCGACCCCGCTGACCTGCTCGCCGACGGCCGGCAGCACGGCCGAGGCGGGCTGCTGCACGACCTCGGTCGCCGGGCTGATGCCGACGAAGCCGACGTCGACGGTGGCGGGTTCGCCCGAGGCATCCGTGATGACCTCGCCCTTCTCGCCGAGCGCGTACTGGGTGCTCAGCATGGGCGTGACGGTGAGCTCGACCTCCTCGCCGTCGCGTTCGACGACGAAGACGACCGCGTCGTCGGGGTGCTGGCGGATGATCGCCGTCGATTCGCTCCACGACTCGATGGGTTCGCCCGCGACCTGCACGATGCGGTCGCCGGGCTCGATGCCCGCCGCGGCGCCGGGCGCGGCCGGGTCGCCGGGCTCGCACGTCTGCCGTTCGCTCGTCGCGGGCAGCGCGCACGCCGAGACCGTGCCGACCGTCGTCGAGGCCTGCGCCTGGCCGAAGCCCATGAGCAGCACCGCGAACAGCACGATCGCGAGCAGCAGGTTCATGAACGGCCCGCCGAACATGATGATGATGCGCTTCCACACCGGAAGCCGGTAGAACGCGCGGTCCTCGTCGCCGGGGGCGATCGACTCGGCGCTCGAATCGCGGGCGTCCTGCACGATCCCGCGGAAGAAGCCCGTCGAGTCCTCGTGCGCCTGCTCGCCCTTGGCCGGCGGGAACATGCCGATCATCGAGATGTACCCGCCGAGCGGGATCGCCTTCACGCCGTACTCGGTCTCGCCCTTGCGGCGCGACCAGATCGTCGGCCCGAAGCCGATCATGTACTGGGTGACCTTGACGCCGAAGAGCTTCGCCGGAACGAGGTGGCCGATCTCGTGCAGGCCGATCGACACGGCTAGGCCGAGGACGACGACGACCACGCCGATCACGAAGGGGAGCACGGATTCCACGTCGGACAGCGTACTGCCGCTCGCCGGGTGCCCGCTGGGCGTCGCCTATCGATCGGCTGAACGGCGTTCGATGCGCGCGTCCGCGGTGCGACGGGCGCCCGCCTCGGCCGCCGCGAGCGAGTCGAGCGTCAGCGAACCGGATGCCTCGTGCTGCTCCACCACGTCGCGCACCGTGTCGACGATGTCGAGGAACCCGATGCGGCCCGCATGGAACGCCGCGACGGCCTGCTCGTTCGCCGCGTTGAAGACCGCGGGATACTCGCCGCCCGCACGGCCCACCTGCTTCGCGAGGCGGATCGCGGGGAACGCCGCCTCGTCGAGCGGCTCGAAGGTCCAGCTCTGCGCCTGCGTCCAGTCGAGCGGCCGCCCGACCGCCGCGACCCGGTTCGGCCAGTCGAGGCCGAGCGAGATCGGCAGCCGCATGTCGGGCGGCGAGGCCTGCGCGATCGTCGAGCCGTCGACGAACTCGACCATCGAGTGCACGATCGACTGCGGGTGCACCACCACGTCGATGCGGTCGTAGTCGACGTCGAAGAGCAGGTGCGCCTCGATCACCTCGAGACCCTTGTTCACGAGCGTCGCCGAGTTCGTCGTGACGACGAGGCCCATGTCCCAGGTGGGGTGCGCGAGCGCCTCGGCCGGGGTCACCCCGACGAGCGAGTCGCGGCTGCGACCGCGGAACGGCCCGCCCGAGGCGGTGAGCACGAGACGGCGCACCTCCTCGTCGGTGCCGGAGCGCAGCGCCTGCGCGATCGCCGAGTGCTCGGAGTCGACCGGCACGATCTGCCCGGGCTTCGCGAGCCGCGTCACGAGGTCGCCGCCGACGATGAGCGACTCCTTGTTCGCGAGGGCGAGCGTCATGCCCCGTCGGAGGGTCGCGATCGTCGGGCCGAGCCCCACCGAGCCCGTGATGCCGTTGAGCACGACGTCGGCGTCGACGCCCTGCACGAGCTGCACCGCCTCGTCGATGCCGACGGCCGTGTGCTCGACCCCGAACTCCGCGGCCTGCTCGTCGAGCAGCGCCCGATTCGACCCGACCGCGAGGCCGACCACCTCGAAACGCCTGGGGTTGGCCCGGATGACGTCGAGCGCCTGCGTGCCGATCGAACCGGATGAGCCGAGGATGATGATCTTGCGCACGAGACCACTGTATGGCGCGGAGCGCCGTGGCATCCGCCCGGAGTGTTCGGTGAAGCTCAGACGAGGACCGCGACCGTCGCGACGACCGCCCCCGGCACCGCGAGGTCGTGGAACCGGATGCCCCGCCAGCCCGGCCCGAACTCGGGCACGGTGCGCGCGATGCGACCGATGCCCTCGTCGTCGCCCGGCATCGTGAGGGCGAGCGTCGAGGGCTCGGTGAACTCGGTGTGCCCGATCGCCCGCAGCAGCGCCGACTTGCGCGCCCACAGCGTCGCCCGCGCCCGGGCCCGCCCTGGAGCGTCGAGAGCGGCGAGCGCCTCGCGTTCGCTCGGGTGCAGCGCAGCCTCGTCGACGGCCTCGAGCGCAGTGCCCCCGACGAGTTCGACGCCGACCCCGACCCGCCGCCTCG
The DNA here is from genome assembly GCF_042884375.1 of Agromyces sp. NPDC058136. Lineage (NCBI taxonomy): Bacteria > Bacillati > Actinomycetota > Actinomycetes > Micrococcales > Microbacteriaceae > Agromyces > Agromyces sp. NPDC058136. The sequence goes on from NZ_JBHVUA010000004.1 coordinate 203,111, forward strand.
TCGCCGCCGCGGCGACGACGAGGTCGCCTGCGCCGCCCGCATCGACGAACCACTGCGCGCCCGACGGCGTCGTCGGGTAGCCGACCCTCGGCCGGCCATGCCGACCGCCGCACGTCTCGCACGCCTGCACGAGCTCGACGTCGTCCGCCGGCACGCCGGCGCCCGCCCCGACGAGTCGGCGCAGCAGCAACTCGGGCGCGGGGCCCCGCCGGCCGCGCGTGGCGAGCACCGCCCGGGCGTCCCCGCCCGGCAGTTCGACGATCTCGCCGTCGGCGACCGCATCCATGCCGACAATCCTCCCCCATCGGGCGGGGTCCGCGGCAGGCCGCGGATATTCCGCCGTTCGCATATCGCCGCTCGTAGGGTCGGATGGTGAGTGAGATCGAGGCCGACGCCGTTCCCGCCCCCGCGGTCAAGCGGGGCCCCGCGTATCGCATCTTCCGCGGAATGCTCCGGCCGATCGCCCTCCTGGTGTATCGGCCGACCATCACGGGTACCGAGCACATCCCGAAGCGCGGGCCCGTCATCCTCGCCTCGAACCACCTGTCCTTCGTCGACAGCGTCGTGATCCCGCTGGCCTCGCCGCGGCCCGTGCAGTTCCTCGCGAAGTCGAGCTACTTCACCGGCACCGGGTTCTCGGGTTGGCTCTCCCGAACCTTCTTCGGTGCGATCGGCGCCGTGCCCGTCGAACGCGGCGCCGGCGCCGCCGCGCAGGAGGCGCTCGACGCCGGCCGCCGCATCCTCGAGCAGTCCGAGGCCTTCGCCATCTACCCCGAGGGCACCCGATCGACCGACGGCCGGCTCTACCGCGGCCGCACGGGGGTCGCGTGGCTCGCGCTCACGACGGGGGCCACGGTCGTGCCCGTCGGGCTCATCGGCACGCAGGAGATCCAGCCCGTGGGCGCGAAGATGCCGCGCGTGCGACCCGTCACGGTGCGCTTCGGCGAGCCGCTCGACCTCAGCCACCACGGCCCGGCCACGAGCGGGCGCGCGCGCCGCGCCGCCACCGACGAGATCATGGACGCGATCCACGCCCTCACCGGGCAGGAGCTCGCAGGCGCTTACAACGAGGTGCCGCCGCAGGGCGCCCTCGCCCGGCTCGCCGACAAGGTCGTGCCGCGCGAGCGGGTCTGACCGGGCTCCCAGCCGGCACCCCGCATCGCCCGATAGGGTCTCCTCGATGTCCTTCCCGAAGCTCGCCGCCGTCGCCGCGCTCGCGACGACCGCCCTGCTCATGCTCGCCGGCTGCGCACCCGGCTCGACCGACTCCGCCGGCGATGCGGGCGAGGGCGAGCGGTGGCAGGGCGGCGCCGCGGTGCGCATCGCGCCGACGCCCGAGTTCGAGATCCCCGCGGCGAGCGGCGAGTTCGACCCAGGGCTCATCGTCAGCGACGACGCCTTCTACGACGCGACCGCGATGAACGCGGCCGAGATCCAGCTGTTCCTCGAGGGCCTCGACTGCCGACCCGTCGACGACGTGCCGTGCCTCTCCGACTACCGCGAGACCACCCGATCGCAGCCCGCGCAGGGCGGACGCCACTGCGCCGCCTACGAGGGCGCCACCCGCGAGCGGGCGAGCCGCATCATCGAGAAGGTCTCCGAGGCGTGCGGGATCAGCCCGCGCACCCTGCTCGTGCTGCTGCAGAAGGAGCAGTCGCTGCTCACCAGGCCGAGCGAATCGGGCTACCTGCGCGCCACCGGCTACGGCTGCCCCGACACGGCCGACTGCGACACGAAGTACTTCGGCTTCTTCAACCAGGTGTACAACGCGGCCTGGCAGTTCCGGCAGTACACCGAGGAACCCGAGCGGCAGTACCGGATCGGCGCGGTCGACGTGCAGTTCCACCCCGATGCGGCGTGCGGGGCGACGAAGGTCGAGATCCGCAACCAGGCCACCGCGAACCTCTACAACTACACGCCGTACCAGCCGAGCGCGGCCACCCTCGCGGCCCCCGAGACGGGCGACGACTGCTCGGCGTTCGGCAACCTCAACTTCTGGCGCCTCTGGCACCGCTGGTTCGGCGACCCCCAGGACGAGCGCTACCCGGGCTTCCTGCCCGAGTGCAGCCGACTCGTGGGCGGCCACAGCTGCCCGCCCGGGCCGACGCTGCCCGCGCGTCCCCGCGCCTGAGCGGTCGCGTCTCAGGCCTCGCCGAGCACGACCGCGGTCGCCTCGTGGCGCACCGGGAACGCGACCGAGGCGGCGATGAAGCACTTCTCGGATGCCTCGTGGTGCAGCGATTCCGCGAGCGCCAGCATCGTGGCATCCGCGACGACGACCCTCGGCCGCAGCACGACCTCGGTGAACGCACCGCCGCCGTGGCGGTCCTCCACCATCGTGCCGCGCGGAGCGTCCGTGTAGCCGCGGACGATGACGCCGTGGTTGGTGGCGACGTGCAGGTACGAGAGCATGTGGCACTGCGCGAGCGCGGCGATGAGCAGCTCCTCGGGGTTCCACCGTTCGCGGTCGCCGTGGAACACGCGGTCGCTCGAACCCGCGATCTCGTGCTCCTTCCCGGCCGCGCGCACCACGTGGCCTCGGCGGTAGTCGCGGTACCCGCTCGTGCCGGTGCCCCGATCGCCCTGCCACTCGATCGCGACCTCGTAGTGGTGCGTGCCGAGCATCCCATCGCCTCCTCGCAGGCCGGTGCCGACCTCGTCGCGACACCCGTCCTCCCCTGATTCTGCCGCGTCCACGGCGATAAGGTGGAGGCACCATGACTGACTCCCAGATTTCCGCCCAGGCCGTCGCGCCGGCGTACACCGTGCCGCAGGAGCGCAAGATCGTCACCGCCGTCCCCGGCCCCAGGTCGCAGGAGCTGCAGGCCCGACGCCTCGAGGTCGTCTCGGCCGGCGTCTCGAGCGCCCTGCCCGTGTTCATCGAGCGCGCGAACGGCGCCGTCCTCGTCGACGTCGACGGCAACCAGTTCCTCGACTTCGGCGCCGGCATCGGCGTGACCACCGTCGGCCACACCGAGGCCGGCGTCGTCGCCGCGGCGCGCGAGCAGCTCGGCGACGTCATCCACACCCTCTTCACCGTGACGCCGTACGAAGAGTACGTGCGGGTCGCCGAGCTGCTCGCGCAGCACACCCCCGGCAACTGGGCGAAGAAGTCGGTGCTCGTGAACTCGGGCGCCGAAGCCGTCGAGAACGGCGTGAAGATCGCCCGCAAGCACACCGGCCGCCGCGCGGTCGCGGTGCTCGACCACGCGTACCACGGGCGCACGAACCTCACGATGGCGATGAACTACAAGGCGATGCCGTACGGCACCGGCTTCGGCCCCTTCGCGGGCGATGTCTACCACGCCCCCAACTCGTACCCCTACCGCGACGGCCTCTCGGGCGTCGACGCGGCGGCCCGCACGATCGCGTACCTCGAGAAGGTCGTCGGCGCGTCCGACCTCGCCTGCCTCGTCGTCGAGCCCATCCAGGGCGAGGGCGGCTTCGTGGTGCCGGCCGACGGCTACCTGCCCACCCTCCAGGCGTGGTGCACCGAGCAGGGCGTCGTCATGATCGCCGACGAGATCCAGTCGGGCTTCGCCCGCACGGGCCGCTGGTTCGCGAGCGAGCACTTCGGGTGGGAGCCCGACCTCGTGCTGAGCGCCAAGGGCATCGCGGGCGGTCTGCCGCTCGCCGCCGTCACCGGCCGTGCCGAGATCATGGACTCCGCGCACGCCGGCGGCCTCGGCGGCACCTTCGGCGGCAACCCCGTCGCGTGCGCCGCCGCGATCGCCGTGTTCGAGGCCATCGAGGAGCACGACCTCCTCGCCGAGGGCAGCCGCATCGAGGCAGCGCTCGTCACGGGGCTCGAGCGGCTGAAGCAGCGCTACGACCTCATCGGCGAGATCCGCGGCAAGGGCGCGATGATCGCGATCGAGCTCGTCCAGCCCGGCACCGGTGCGACGACGAAGGCACCGAACCCCGAGGCGGTCTCGCAGCTCGTCGCGTACGCGGCGCAGCAGGGCGTGCTGTTCCTCAGCGCCGGTACCTACGGCAACGTGCTGCGCTTCCTGCCGAGCCTCGCGATGAGCGACGCCCTGATCGACGACGGCCTGCGCGTGCTCGACGACGGCCTCGCGGCCCTCGGCTGAGCCGTGGCCGAGACGTTCTCCGTCCAAGACTCCGTCCAGCTCGCCGTGGTCGAACGAAGTGGTTTCATCGAGTCCAGGCACGCCGGTTCCGCCGTCGTGCTCTCCCCTGAGGGTGAGGTGGTACGTGCGCTCGGCGACGTCGTGACGCCCGTGTTCCCGCGCTCGGCCCTCAAGCCGTTCCAGGCCGTCGCGGTCATGACGAGCGGCGTCAACCTCCGCGGCGAAGACGCGGCGATCGCGATGGCGAGCCACTCGGGCACGGCCGCCCACGTCGCCCTCGTCGACGGGCTGCTCGCCCGCGTCGGGCTCACCGACGCGGCGCTCGGCTGCCCCGCGTCGGCCCCCGGCGACCGGGTCGCCCGCGACGAGCTGATCCGCCGCGGCGGGTCGAAGCGCCGCGGGTACATGACCTGCTCGGGCAAGCACGCGGCCATGCTCAACGCCTGCGTCGCGAACGAGTGGCCGGTCGAGGGGTACCTCGACCCCGAGCACCCGCTGCAGAAGCGCATCCTCGACGTGCTCGAGCGCCTCACCGGCGAGCGGCCCGCGGCCTCCGCGATCGACGGCTGCGGTGCGCCCGTGCACGCGATCACGCTCACGGCGCTCGCCCGCGGCGTCCACAAGATCACGACCGCGCAGGCAGGCTCGCCCTTCGCCCTCTACCGCGAGTCGGCGGCGCTCACCTCGGCCGCGCGCGAGCACGCGTGGGCGGTGGCGGGCCCCGGCCAGCCCGACACGGTCGCGATCGATCGGCTCGGCGTGTTCGCGAAGTTCGGCGCCGAGGGCGTCATGGTGATGTCGGCGCCCGACGGCACGACGACCGCGCTCAAGGTGCTCGACGGCTCGTCGCGCGCCTCGACGATCATCGGCCTGCGGCTGCTCGCGGCGGCCGGCGCCCTCGACGATTCGGCGATCGACGGGGTGCAGACCGAGCTCGACCTCTGGGTCATGGGCGGCGACCGCCGGGTCGGCGAGATCCGCGCGACGGTCTGAGCGACCTCCGCGCCGAGCGCGCGGTGCCGGTTCGGCTCCCCGACACGGATGCCTCGGCGGGATCACTCCCGCCGAGGCATCCGTGTCTTCGGGCCGAACCGCTCAGCTGAGCTTCGCGAGCCGTTTCGCGCGCGCCGCACGCGACACCTGGGCGGCGACGACGAGCACGAGCGCGAAGAGGAACACCGCAGAGGCGATGACGTTCGCCTCAGCCGGGATGCCGCGCGACGCCGAGATGTAGATGTACTTCGGGAACGTCGAGACGGCGCCCGAGTTGAAGTTCGTGATGATGAAGTCGTCGAAGCTGAGTGCGAACGACAGGAGCGCCGCGGCGAGGATGCCGGGCATGAGCAACGGGAACGTGACCCGCCAGAACACCTGCGCCGGCGAGCCGTACAGGTCTCGACCCGCCTCCTCGAGCGCCGGGTCGAGGCTCGCGACGCGGGCCTTCACCGTCACCACGACGAAGCTGATGCAGAACATCGTGTGCGCCAGGATGATCGTCGTCATGTCCTTCGCCACGCCCACCGCGAGGAACTGCGCGGCGAGACCTGCACCGAGCACGACCTCGGGGGTCGCCATCGGCAGGAACAGCAGCAGGCTGATCGCCGAACGCGCCCTGAACCGGTAGCGCACGATCGCGATCGCGATCATCGTGCCGAGGGTCGTCGCGATGACCGTCGCGACGAGGCCGATCACGATGCTGTTGCCGAACGCCTCGCAGACCGCCCCGCCCTCGACGTTGCAGACGTTCAGCCACTTGTCGAAGGTGAACCCGCGCCAGGCGATGTTCGACTTGATCGAGTCGTTGAACGAGAACACGAAGGTGTACACGATCGGGATGAGCAGGAACACGAACGCGATGACCGTGTAGGCCGGCAGCAGCCAGTCGCCGAGGCCGAACCGGCCCGACCTGACCCGGCCGCCCTTCTTGCGCTTCGCATCGAGCTGCTGCTCGCTCTCGCTGAGGCCGCCGAGCACGGCGGCCGCCTGGACTTCCCCGCTCACAGCAGGTCCTCCGTTCCGGAGCGCTTCACGTAGACGCCGACGAGCACCAGGATCGCCGCCATGAGGATGATCGACAGGGCCGCCGCCGCCGGATAGTTCAGCAGCACGAGGAAGTTCGCCTCGATCACGTTGCCCATCATCTGCGTGTCGGGCCCACCGAGGAAGTCGCGGCTCGCGTTCACGTAGTCGCCCGCGGCCGGGATGAACGTGAGGAGCGTGCCGGCGACGATGCCCGGCATCGACAACGGGATCGTCACCTTGCGGAACACGGTGAACGGGTTCGCGTACAGGTCGCTGCCCGCCTCGAGGTAGCGGAGGTCGAGGCGTTCGAGCGTCGTGTAGAGCGGCAGGGTCATGAACGGGATGAAGTTGTACGTCAGACCGAAGATGACCGCGAAGGGCGTGCCCGTGAAGTGCGCGTCGGGCGCCATCAGCGACAGCGCCTTCAGCGAGGTGATGATGAACGACTCGTCGGAGAGGAGCTGCTTCCACGCGAGGGTGCGCAGCAGGAAGCTGATGAAGAACGGGGCGATCACGAGCACGAGCATGAGGCTCTGCAGGAGCGGCCACCGCCTGGCCTTCACGCCGATGAAGTACGCGAGCGGGTAGCTGAACGCCAGCGCGAACACGGTCGCCGCGAGTGCGTACCCGAACGAGCGCAGGATGTGCGGCCAGTACGCCTCGATGACGTCGACGTAGTTCTGCCAGTTGAACGCGTAGTCGTACTGGCCGATGTCGGCGAACTCGCTCTGCGCCTGCAACGAGGTCAGCACGAGCGACACCAGCGGCGTCAGGAAGAAGAGCACGAGGTAGAGGATGCCGGGCAGCAGGAGGAAGAGCGCGATACGGCTCTTCTTCCTGGGTGCCTGCGGCTGCGCCTCCGCCGTCGCGAACGCTGCGAAGGCCATGGTCAGTGCTCCTCGAGCTCCGCGACGAGCGCATCGCGCCGCTGCGCCGCGATCGACCGGGTGTCGGTGTCGGCCGGGAACCGTGCGGCGTCGCCCGGCTCGTCCTCCAGGCCGAAGCCGTGCTCGACCTCCCAGCTGATCCAGACCTCGGCCCCCTCGGCGGCGACCGGCCCGAAGCCGATGTTCTGGGCGAACACCGACACGGTGCCGAGCCCGGGGATCGCGACCAGGTACTGCGTGCTCACGCCCGAGAACGAGACGTCGACGACCCGGCCGGGGCCGATCAGGTTGCGTGACGACGAGGCGGCGGGCGCCTCGCGGTGGAGCGCCACCTTCTCGGGGCGCACGCCCACCGTGACCTCGCCCTGATGCCGTGCGGCGCGTGCCGTCGGCACGATGAGGGGCGAACCCTGCACGTCGACCGTGATCGCCGTGTCGGTCGTGCCGACGACCTCGCCCGTGAAGAGGTTCGACTGCCCGAGGAAGTTCGCGACGAACGCCGTGCGGGGCAGCTCGTAGAGCTCTTCGGGCGCACCCATCTGCTCGATCGCGCCCTTGTTCATCACCGCGACGGTGTCGGCCATGGTCATGGCCTCCTCCTGGTCGTGCGTGACATGGAGGAAGGTGAGGCCCACCTCTTCCTGGATGGACTTCAGCTCGAGCTGCATCTGGCGACGGAGCTTCAGGTCGAGCGCGCCGAGCGGCTCGTCGAGGAGCAGGAGCGCCGGCCGGTTCACGATCGCACGGGCGAGCGCGACGCGCTGCTGCTGACCGCCCGAGAGCTGCGCCGGGCGGCGCTGCGCGAGGTGGTCGAGCTCGACGAGCCGGAGCGCCTCGTGCGCGCGCGCCTCGGCGTCGGCGATGCGCCGACGCTTGAGGCCGAAGACCACGTTCTCGAGGATCGACATGTGCGGGAAGAGCGCGTAGCTCTGGAACACCGTGTTCACCGGCCGCTGGTGCGCCTTCGTCGCGGTGACGTCGGTACCGCCGATCAGGATGCGGCCGGCGCTCGGCTCCTCGAGGCCCGCGACGAGTCGCAGCGTCGTCGTCTTGCCGCAGCCGGAGGGGCCGAGCAGGGCGAAGAACGACCCGGCGGGGATGGTGAGGTCGAGCTCTTCGATCGCTGTGAAGCCCGGGAAGCGCTTCTGGATGCCGACGAGCTCGAGATCTGCGCCACGCTCGGCGAATTCGCGTACCGACATCGTCACGCGCCCAGCAGGATGCTCTGGAACTCGGCCTGGTACTTCTGCTCCTCGGCGCCCGAGAGCGTGCGGAAGATGTGGGCCTGCGAGAGGGTCTCCTCGTTCGGGAAGATGAGCTGGTTCTCCGCCAGCTCGGGATCGATCGCCGCTGCGGCCTCCTTCGCGCCGATGACGGGCGTGATGAAGTTCACCCACGCCGCGACCTCGGCTGCGACCTCGGGCTCGTAGTAGTAGTTGATGAGCGTCTCGGCGTTCGTCTTGCGGGGCGAGCCGACGGGCACGAGGAAGTTGTCGTTCCAGAGCGTGCCGCCCGCGGAAGGAAGGGCGAACTCCCACTTGTCGCCGGCCTCGGCGTTCAGCACCGTGATGTCGCCCGACCAGACGATCGCGGCGAGGGTGTCTTCGCTCTTCAGGTCTTCGAGGTAGGAGTTGCCCTTGATGTTGCGGACCTGGCCGTCCTCCACCTGCTGGCGGAGCACCTCGATGGCGGCGGTGTACTCCTCGTCGCCCCAGTCGCCGGCGATGTCGACGCCCATGTCGAGCATGATGCAGCCCATCGTGTCGCGCATCTCGGAGAGCACGCCGACGCGACCCTTGAGCGAGGAGTCCCACAGGTCGGAGACGCTCGAGAGGCCGCCGGGGATCGCCTCCTTGTTCCAGGCGATGCCGGCGAAGCCGCCCTGCCACGGCACCGAGAACTTGCGGCCGGGGTCGAAGTCGGGGTCGGCGAGGGCAGGGGTGAGGTTGGCGAGGTTCGGGATGTTGTCGTGGTTCAGCTCCTGCGTGTAGCCGAAGCGGATCCAACGGCCCACCATCCAGTCGGTGAGGCAGACGGTGTCGGCGCCGATGTCCTGGCCGAGGGCGAGCTGGTCCTTGACTTTGCCGTAGTACGTGTTGTTGTCGTCGACGGCGACCTCGTAGTTGACCTCGATGCCGGTCTCTTCGGTGAAACGCACGAGGGTCGGGTAGTTGCCGTCTTCATCCTCATCGATGTAGGCGGCCCAGTTGGCCCAGTTGAGGGTCTTGTCGGTCTCGGACTTGTCAGCCGCGGGGGTGGGCTTCGCCTGTCCGCCGCCGGTGGAGCAGGCGGCGAGCGCGAGGGCGGTCGCGCCGGCACCGGCGCCGGCGAGGAGGGTGCGACGATTCAGCTGTGACTGGCGCGCCTGTGCGATCAGCGAGCGGATCATCGGGTCTTGAGGCAGGGGCCGAGTGCTCACGAGGGACTCCATTTCGGTTGCAAGCGCATGCGGGGTGGGAAGATACTGACACACTGCAGGGCGCTCCTGCACCCAGTGATGTCCGAATCGTTAATTTCTTGGAACGTTCTGTACGGAATCCGTTCCGGATCAGGCCTCGCACGGCGGAATCGGTTGCGCGAGCGACGTCGGCCAGCTATATCGAGCGGTCGCGGCGCCCGGATCGCGCCGCCAGAGCTGCGCAGCGCCCTCGTCGAGCAGCGGCGGCAGTGCACGATCGGCGACGAGCGCACGATACTCGGATGCCCCGCCGCGCACGAGGATCGTCGCGCTCTCCCGGATCGTGGGCACGAGGGACCACTGCGCCGCCCATGCCTCGGCGCTGCCGACGGCGACGACCGGGGCCGCCGGGTCGGCGAGCGCGGCGATCACGTCCACGTCGGCCGCCGTGCCGAGCACGCGCGGGGCGAGTCCGAGCCGGCGCAGTCGCTCGGCGTCGGCCGCGGGGCTCGCCGTCACGAGCGCGAGCCGCGCGACCGCGGCGAGCTCGAGGCGCGGCGACGCGAGCGACGCGCCCACCGGCCGCGCCGTGCGCCGGGCCTCGACGATCTGCACCCGTCGCCCGTGCCACTGCCCCGAGCCCGGCACCTCGCTCGCCCGCCAGAGTTCCCCCGCTCCCCCGGCCTGAGCCAGTTCGGCGCGCGTCGCGTGCCGCAGCAGCAGCCGGCTGCCGAACCCGTCGCGGAGCGCATGCGGGACCCCGAGCCATTGGGCCGTCGACGCCGCGACCGCGAGCCCGCGCGAGCGCCCCTCGCGGAGCACCGTCTCGAGGCGTTCGACGGCGAGGGCGCGGTAGTCGTCGGGCCATGATCGGAAGAGCGCGTCGAGGTCGTCGATGAGCAGCAGTCGCGGGTGCGGCGGCCTCCCCGAGGCATCCGGTCGATCTGCTCGCGCGGTCGCGCCGAGCCGCTCGATCGCATCCCAGACCGCGCTGCGCGGCCCGTCGAGTCGGAGGACGGTCGCGTCGCCGTGGCTCGCGCGCACGGCGGCCGCGATCGCTTCGAGCGCGGTCGAGCGGCCGCTGCCCGGCATCCCGGCGACGAGCAGATGCCCGTCGACCGCCGGATCCCAGCGTGCGGCGGAGCGCCGCTGCTGCTCGGGCTCGTCGACGAGTCCGAACCCGACCGCCGAGGCATCGCCCGCGAGACGCGCGAGATCATCGGGCGCGACCCGCGTCGGCAGTGGATCGAGCCACGGCCGTCGCGCCCGCGACAGCGCGGCGCAGGCCACCCGGGCGCCGAGCACCGCCGCCTCGTCGGCGATCGCCGACTGGAACCGCACCGGGCGCCCGTCGCCGCGATCGACGATCGCCCGCCCCGGGGCATCCGGCGGGATCTCGGCCGCCTCTTCGGTGCCGACCACCGCCAGACTGTCGACGCGCTGCATGACCCGAAGCGAGACGCGGATCGCGCAGTTCGCGGTGACCTGCTCGCGCACGACGCCGTTCGGGCGCTGCGAGGCGAGCACGAGATGCACTCCGAGCGACCGGCCGCGCGCCGCGATGTCGGCGATGACCCCGCCGAGCTCGGGGAACCGCTCGATCATCGCCTGGAACTCGTCGACGACGATCACGAGCCGCGCGAGCGGCACCTCGTCTCCGAGCTCGCGGAGGTCGCGCGCTCCCGCAGCGGCGAGCACCGACTCGCGATGGCGGAGCTCCGCGCGCAGGCTCTCGACCGCGCGCAGCGCCTCGGCCTCGTCGAGATCGGTGACGATGCCCGCGACGTGCGGAAGCTCTCTGATCGGTTCGAATGCCGCACCGCCCTTGAAGTCGACGAGCAGGAAGGAGACGAGTGCCGGCGGATACGCCCGAGCGAGTGCGGCGAGCCAGGCGAGGAGGAACTCGCTCTTGCCGCTGCCGGTCGTGCCGGCGACGAGCGCGTGCGGACCGTGCTCGACGAGGTCGATCGCGAGCGGGCCGTCGGCCGCGAGGCCGACGACGACGGCGAGCGAGGTACGGGGATGGGCCCCGTCGATCGCCGCGGGCAGTTCGGCGAGCGCCACCCGCCGCGGGATCCCGGCGTCGCCCGCGAGATCGAGCCGCTCGGCGATCTCGGCGAGCGCATCGCCCCAACGGTTCGCCTCGGCGAGGCCCACGAGCGCCGGTTCGATCGCTGCGGGCGCCGCGCCGTCGCGGTGCAGCACCGCCGCGCGCGGGCCTGTGAGCCTGATCACCGTCGCGAGGCCGGGCGGAAGGTGCCGAAGCTCGGCGGCGACGACGATCCGCAGCGGTTCGCGGGGCCGGTTCGGCGTGCCACGACCCGGACGGCGTGCCGCCGTCGCCCCGCCGAGCTGCGCCGGGCGGACCGTGCCCGAGGCGGCGCCGCCGACCGTAGGCGCCCGCGCCGTGGCATCCGCTTCGGCGACCGTGTCGATGACGACGACGCCGACCTCGCCGGGACCGCCCGCTCCCCCCGGCCGGGCATGCGGCAGCCGCCGCACCCAGTCCCACTCGGCCCCGGATGACGCGGTGACCGAGACCGCCCGCGGGTCGGCCCTCACGAGGAGTTGCACGAGGGCGGCCCGTGCCGCCGAACGTGCCAGTGCGAGCGGCCCGAAGAATCCGATTCCGGCGGGGAGTTCGGCGAGCACGGGCGCTCCCGCGAGGCGTGCCGCCCGTTCGAGCACCAGGCGGTCGTCGGCATCGGAGGGTGCACCGTCGACGCGCACCGAGCTGCGCCGGTCGCCGGCGCCGACGACGACGGGCGACGGAGCCGGATCGGACCAGGCAGGACGCGCCGTCGCCGCCACGATCGCCGAGGGCGCCGGCGACACCCGCCACGCGGCCCGGCGCTCCTCGTCGTGGCGCGCGGCGATCTCGGCGCGCAGCTCGTCGAGGCGCTGCTCGCGCTCGGCGCCGAGGCGCCGCATCCGACGCTTCAGCTGGCGCCGGGTGTCGAGCATCGAGCCGATCGCGACGACCGGGCCGAGCACGGCGAAGACCAGGGAGAAGGGCGAGCCCGTGATGCCCCAGAGCACGAGCGCCCCGCCGACCGGGGCGAGTGTCGCGAGCAGCGGGAAGCCGGGCCGTTCGGGTTCGGGCGGTGCCGGGGGCAGCGACAGCGGAAGCTGCAGCGAGCTCGGGTCGGCGTCGTCGAGTGGATGCACCGGATCATCCGACCACCCCGTTCACGGCGGACGGGCCGTGGACGCCGGCTCCGTGCGCCGCACCGGCCGCGCCGCTCCTGTGGAGGAGGAGAGCTCAGGCCACGACGAAGTACTGCTCGGCCAGTTCGACGCGGCTGCCGCGCGGCACGAGATAGCGCCGACCCGGTTCGCAGCGCAGCGCTCCGTCGTCGGGGCGGCGCACGACGGTGCCGTTGCCCGAGAAGCGGTCGGCGACCCAGAGGGTGCCGTCGTGCTCGCCGAACTCGAGGTGCGTCTTCGAGACCGAGAGCGTGCGGTCGGCGATCTGCACGAGGTGGTCGAACTCCTCGCCGGGCTGCGGCAGCGGGCGCCGGCCGACGAGACCCGTGCCGTGGACGGTCAGCGTCTCACCGGTGCTGAACTGCAGGGTGAACCGCGGAGCGGCGGGCGACTGGGCAGCGAGCGGGGGCGTTGCGGCCGCCGGGGTCTCGACCGCGACCGACGGCGATCCGGCCGCCGGTTCGGCCGGCGCGTCGAGGATCGGCACCGGCGCAGCGAATCCCTCGATGGGCACACTGATCACGCCGCTGTTGCGCTGCGCGACCCGCAGCCGGTCGAGCACGGTCGTGTCGCCGGGACGCGGGTCGGCGCGTCGGCGCGACTCGGGCGTCGCGCTCGTCGAACTGCCGCATTCGCCGCAGAACATCGCCTCGGCGGGCAGTTCCGCCTCGCAGATCCGGCACCTCACGTTCGTGCTCCTCTCCGCGTGACAGCGTACCCGCCGAGCGAGCGCAGTGAGATCGCCGCCCGCAGCCGATCGATCGGTCCGCGCGTCTCATCGAACCGCCGCTGCAGCTCGTCGACCGTCGCCCACACGCGGCGGTCGTCGCCGTCGTCGGGCCCGCCGGGCGCGTAGACCGCCCGGTCGACGACCGAGGCGAGCACGAGCGGGCCGAGCCCGCCGACCATCGCGGCCTGCTCGGCGCGCGTCGCGTTCGGCTCGATCACGTAACCGTGATCGCTGGCCGAGTCGGCGAACTCCTTCCACCCGCCTTCGATGCGCTCGACGGCGGTGGCGGCCCGGCGCCGCAGCCGACGGCGTCGCAGCTTCGCGAGCACGACCGCGAGGAACGGGCTGATGAGCGCGGCGAGCCCGAGGAGCACGACCCCCGAGATCTCGAGCACGCCGAAGAGCGCGGCGAGCCAGTCGGGCTCGTCGTCGGGTCGGTCGTCGCCGCTCGCGTCGGGACGCGCCGCGTCCTCGTCGACGGGGGTGGGCTCGGCGGGCGGCGGCAGGGCCGACTGCGGCCGGGAGATGCTCTGCGGCTGGTCGGGCTCCTTCTCGGGAATGGGTCGCAGCGGCGGGTTCGGGTCGATCGCGACCCACTCGCCGTCCGCGGTCTGCACCTCGATCCACGCCTGACGGTCCTCGCTGCGGAAGCGCACGATCCCGGCCTCCGCGTCGATGTCCGTCCCGGGCTGGCGGAGGTACCCGACGACGACTCGGGCCGGAAAGCCGATCCGACGAGCCATGAGCGCCGCGGCGACCGCGTACTGCTCGCCGTCGCCGACCATGGGCCGTTCGGCGGCGAGCTCCGCGATCCGGTCGAGCGCATGCCCCGACCGGCTCTGCTCGCCGTCCTGGCCGTGGCTCACGAACCCCCCGTGGAGGCCCTCGATCATGGCGGCGAGCCGCACCCCCTCGGCATCGGCGGGCGGCGCCCACTCGTCGAGCAGGTCTTCGAGCTCGTCGGGGAGTTCGGGCATCGGCGGCAGCACGCTCGTGCCGGGCCGCAGGGTCGAGACGTCGCGCGGCGCATCCGGCACCATCGCGAGCATCGTGTACCGATCCCCCTCGCGAAGCCCCTGCTGCACCGCGCCCGTCCCGGTGACGTCGTTGTAGAAGTAGCCTTCGGCGAGCTCGTCGCTGCGAGGGCCGGCGAAGTCGATGCGTTCGAGCCGCCCGAGGCCGGGCACCCACACCTCGTCGTAGCCGAGGACGGCGACCTCGATCAGCAGCTGCTCGCCGTAGTCGGCCGGCTGATCGAGGCGGTAGGGCACTCGGCTGAATCGTCCGGAGACCCCGTTGCCGTCGTCGCCGCCCACCGAGTAGACGATGCCGTCGTAGCTGTCGAGCACCGCGACCCGAAGGCCCGCCTTCGCGGGAAGTCCGCGCACCTCGAGCATCGGCTCTTCCGCGACCTCGTCCGCGAACGCGGTGCGGAACCCGGCGAGCGGGCTGTCGTGCTCGCGCGGTTCGAACGGAGGCTGCAACTCGGAGCGCACCACGGTGCGCGGCGGCATGGGCACGACGAAGGCGGCCGCCGTCGCGCCGACGAGGGCCACGGCGATGAGGGCGGATGCCCCGACCACGCGCCGCGCGTCGGCGAGGGTCGCCTCGACGGGGCGGCCGCTCGGGATCCGACGACGTTGCGCGATCCGGATCCGTGCGAGCCAGGCGACCGCGGCGACGAAGAATGCGAGGCCGGCCTCGAGGGCGAACGTCGCGTGCACCGTCCCGAGCGCGACGCCCGCGATGAGGAGCACCGCGGGCGGCAGCACCGCGAACGCCGGTCGACGGGATCGGAGCGCGATCGTGACGGCACTCGTCGCGGCGACGAGGCCGAGCAGGAAGGGCGGCACGAGGAGCGCCTGATACGAGCCGACCGGCACCGCGATCGTGACGAGCTGCTTCCACGAGAGGGCGGCGCCCGCGACGAGCTCGACGAGCCCCGCGGGTGTGGGGAGCACCCCGAACAGCGCGCGATCGGGCACGGCCGCCGGCACGCCGAGCACGAGATACGCCGCGACGACCGCGAGCACGACCATCCATGCGGGCCACACGAAGCGGGCGCCGACGACGCCGATCGCCGTACCCGCCGCGATGGCGGTGCCCGCCGCGATGAAGAACGCCGGGCTCTCGTACGTCGACCACCACGGGATCATCGCCGCCGCGAGCATCGCGACGACGAGACCCGTGCTGATGACCGTCGGCCACAGTCGCAGCACCCGGTTCGGCTCGACGCGACTCATGCGACCGACGCCGATCTCGCGAGCATCGCGCGGAGGTCTTCGAGGTACCCGATCCCGAAGACGGTGAGGCCCGCGACGGTGCGCGCGGTCGGCTCGCCCTCGGGGGCGCACTGCACCGCGACGACGTCGACCCCTGGCGGGACCCGGCTCGCGGCCGAGCGCAGGGGCGCGATGCCGCGCGCCGTGCCGGTGACGAGCACTGCGAGCGAGAGCCCGTGGAGCGACTCCGCGGCGCTGCGGGCGACGTCGGCCAGGGGTACGACGTGCTCGTCGCGCTCGACGACGCACAATGCATCGACGAGGCGGTCGCGTGAGACCGTCGGGAGTTCGCGCATCGCCCCGGTCCGCCCGGACTGACGACCGGAGATGACGAAGGAGACGCTGCGTGCGTCCCGGATCGCACGCGAGCCGACCGACGCCGCGGCGCTCACGGCCAGTTCGAACTCGGCGTCGTCCGCGTACGCCCCCGCATCGAGGTCGAGCACCACCATGAGGCGGCTCCGCCTGGACTCCTCGAACTGGCGGACCATGAAGGTGCCGGTCTTCGCCGAGCTCTTCCAGTGGATGAAGCGGCGATCGTCGCCCGGGACGTACTCGCGCAGCGCATGGAAGGCGATGTCGCTCGTCGTGAGATCGCGGGTCGGCGAGCCCTCGAGATCGCGGATGAACCCGCTCGAGAGCGCCGCGATCGGCACGGTCCGCGGATGCACCTTGAGCTCGGCGGTCTCCGACCAGACGATCTCACGGCGCATGAGCCCGATCGGGTCGGCACGCACGGTCCGCGCCGGTCCGATGGGGACGATGCCGCGGTGGTCGGTCGGGATGCGGAACTGCACCTCGTACTCGCCGCCGCGCGGCAGGCCCGGCAGGACGCGCTCGACGACCGCCGAACCGACCGGAAGCTCGAGCTGCACCCCGCCGAACCTGCGCCGACCGGGATTCACTGCGACGAGTCGCGCCTCGGCGTGCTCGCCGACGACGACGCGGGGCGTCGGCAGCACGAGCCGCACCTGCCCGGCCCCACGGCCGACGAGCCAGAACGCCGCCGCCGCGATGAGGATGAGGAACGCCCACCCGAGCAGGATCACCTCGAACAGGCCGAAGGCGTAGCCCGTCGTGAACGCGATCGCCCCGGCGGCGAGCACGCACCACCCGAGCGGGGTGACGACGCCCTGCACGGCTCGCGCGGCACGGGCGACGAAGGCCCCCGCGGCCGCGGCGCCGCGGACGGCGCGCCCGATGACGACCGCGAGCACACCCTCATTGCGGGCCTCCTCGGGGATCGTGGTGCGGGTCTGGCTGAGGGTCACACCACCTGCCTCGTCGAGGGCGGCGGCGTCTCGATGAGCACCTGGGCGATCATGTTCGACGCGGTGACGCCGTCGAACTCGGCTTCGGGGTCGAGGATGAGCCGGTGTGCGAGCACCGGCTCGGCGAGCGCCTTCACATCGTCGGGCACCACGTAGTGCCGGCCGCGTCCGGCGGCGTGCGTCTTCGCGGTCCGGATGAGGGCGAGCGCTCCGCGCACGCTCACCCCGAGGCGCACCTCTCGGGCGGTGCGCGTCGCGTCGACGAGACGCGAGACGTAGTCGTGGATCGTGGGGTCGACGAACACGGTGCGCGCGAGCGCCGCGAGCTCGATGACCTCGGCTGCGTCGATCTGCGGTTCGACGCGGTGGTGGTGCGCGCGCTGGTCGGCTCCCTCGAGGATGCGGATGGTCGAGGCATGGTCGGGGTAGCCGATCGAGGTGCGCATCAGGAAGCGGTCGAGCTGCGCCTCGGGCAGCCGGTAGGTGCCCGCCTGCTCGACCGGGTTCTGCGTCGCGATCACCATGAACGGATGCCCCACCTCGTGGGTCTGCCCGTCGACGGTGACCTGCCCCTCCTCCATCACCTCGAGCAGTGCGGACTGCGTCTTCGGCGATGCGCGGTTGATCTCGTCGGCGAGGACGATGTTGGCGAACACCGGGCCCGCATGGAACTCGAAGAGCCCGGAGCGTTGATCGTAGACGGTGACCCCGGTGATGTCGCCCGGAAGGATGTCGGGGGTGAACTGCACCCGGTTGCTCGAACCCGAGACGGACTGCGCCATGGCCCGCGCGAGCGAGGTCTTGCCCGTGCCCGGGACGTCGTCGAGCAGCAGGTGGCCCTCGCTCAGCAGTGCCGTGAACGCGAGGCGCACGACCCGGTTCTTGCCGAGCAGCACCTCCTCCACGGCCCCGACGAGGCGGTCGAGGGTCGCGGCGAACCGCGCGGCCTCATCGGTCGACATCGTCATGACGGCTCCTTACTCGTCGCCAGGTACCGGGCGGTGACGCCGGCGACCTCAACATCCAACCAGACCTGCTGCCCGGGGCGGACGCCCGGGATCTGACAACTGGTGGCCGTCTGCGCGCGTCGACCGCTGTCGCCGTCGGCCCCGCAGCTGAACGTCGCCGGCAGCCCCGAGTTGTCGGGCGGGCTCGTCCACGACCATGCGGCGCTCCGGTCGTCCCAGATCCGGCTCGGGAGCGCGAAGGTCAGCGACGGCGAGGCCCCTGAGGGCAGCACGTCCGACCATGCGCCGCAGCTCCCCCACGGGCTGCAGCCGCGCACCTGGAAGCGGCCGGTCTCGCCGAAGTCGTAGCGCCCGCCGAGCAGCTCGCGCAACCATCCCGAACCGCGGAACTCACGAATGGAACCCGCGATCTGCACCCCGTTCTCATCGACCGCGACGATCTCGACGCGCGGCGCCTTGACGTCGACGCCGGCCACGTAGCGATCCCAGGTCTCCGTCCCGTTCCATGCCATCCCGCTGTCGACGCCGCCGACGCCCCCGGGCGCCGGCCGCACCACCGTCCCGGCCACCGCGGTGTTCGCGCATCCGGCCCGGTTGTACCCCCAGACGACGAAGGTGTACCGCGCCGACTCGGTCGCCGTCCCGGAGAAGCGGACGCTGGAGGTGTCGGGGCCCACACCGACGGTCTCGGCGACGGTGCCGCCCGTCGCGGGCGGCACGACCGTACCCGGTGCCGGTGCGGTCACTGAGCAGGCCTGCGCACCCCCGGGCACCGACTCCTCGCCGACCACGAGCCGCTGCACGAAGTAGCCGGCGATCGGGTCGCCGTTGCCCGAGAACGGCGCCCACGACACGGTCACGGTGCCGGCCGCGGCATCCCCGACGACCTCGATGCCGCCGGCGACCGGCGAACCGAACGGAGTGCCCTCGCTCGTCGCCTCCGTCCATGCGGCGAGCGCGGGGTAGGCCTGATTGCGGGCGCTCACGGCGACGGGCACCCGGCTGCCGTTGGCCAGCGGCGGCGAGTCGGTGCTGCAGAGCGACGCGGTGCACGCCGATGCGGCGGAGACCTCGCCCGCGACGCCGGCGACGGTCACGATGTAGGACCCGACCGGGCTGCCCGAACCGGCGCCCACGGGGCGCCATTCGAGACGGAGCCTGCCGTCGAGCGGGAGCGCGCGCAGCCCCTCGGGGGGCGGCGGGACGACGTCCGACCAGACGGACCCGGGCACCTGCACCGGATCGGAGAGCCCGATGCCGTTGCGCGCACGGATCTCGACGAGCACCGCGTTCACCTGCCCGTTGCCGGGTGTCGCGACCGTGCAACTCGTCGCCGCGCAGAGCGTCGTCGACAGCGTCTCGCGGGTCGACGGATCGATCTGCGTGAGCTCGTAGCCCGAGATCGGCGAGTTGTTGAACCCGCCTGCGGCGAACGCGACGTCGATCGTGCGGTCCCCGAACCCGGTGAGCATCGGTGAGAGCACCGGCTCGGGGCGGTCCTGCACCGACACCGTGACAGCGGCCCACGCGCGCCTCGAGGGCTCGCCCGTGGCATCCTCGACCTGGTATCGAACCGTGGAGTTGACGGGTGCCGCATCGCCCGCGACCGTCACCGTCAGCGTCGACCGGTCGGAGCTCGGCGAGATCGTGACGCCCTTCGGGAGCGTGCCCAGCTCGACGTCGACGACCCGGAGCGGAACGTCGGGGAACGGGTTGGTCGCCTCGTCGTTCGCGAGCACGTCGATCGTCGTCGTGCGCCCGCGGGCGGCGACGGCGGTGTCGTCGCCGGGCCGCGCGACGGGTTTCGTCGAGGGCACCACACGCAGCACGATGCGCCCGGCGGTGCCTTCGCCCGCCTCGTCGACGACGCTGATCGTCACGGTCGACGAGCTCCCGAGGGCGGTCGAGCTGCGAGCCGTGACCGTCAGGTCGGAGCCGTCGAGCTCGACGTCGAACCCCTCGGCGGCGGGAGGCAGCACCTCGTAGCTGACCTCGTCGGGATCGATCGAACCGGAGGATCCGGACGAGCGCGTGAGCCGGATCAGGTCGAGCGTCCGCCGCTCGCCCGGCTCGAAGTCGATGACGCCCCCGGCGAACGCCGGCGGCGCGTCGTCGTTCGATCGCACCTCGATCGGGATCACGACCGTGCCGGTGCGGCCGTCGACGTCCTCGGCCGACTCGCCGTCGGTCGCGGTGAACGAGATCGACGCGGGACCGACGTACCCGGGCTCGCTCCGGAAGCGGAGGGTGTCGCGGTCGACGACGAGCGAGGAGCCGTCGCTGTGCGACGCGAGCACGCTCGCGGCGTCGGTGATGCGCACCGGGCGCCCGGAGGCGGCGATCACGAAGTCCTCGAGCTCGAGCTCGATCTCCTCGCCGCTCGGCACCTTCACGTCGGGGGCGTCGGCGCGAAGCTGCGGCAGCGCGTCGTCGCGGCCCGGTACCCACACGAACGCGTAGGCGGTGATCGACGGGTCCTCGGGATGCGACACGACGAACGGGACGATGCGGCGGCGGTCGCCGACCTCGACCCGGATCGAACCGTCGGCGAGCACCGTCGCCCCGCTCCGGTAGCCGTCGACGAGGTCGACCCCGAGATCGCGTTCGTCGCCGTCGGCGAGGAACACCCCGCGGAGCACGGGCACCACGACCGACTCCTCGCCGAGGATGTCGGTCAGGGTGAGCACCGTGTCGGATGCCTCGGGGCGGGCCAGCGGCGCGTCCTGCCTCGCCACGACCCGCACGAAGTTCGACGACTCGCCGAGCGACTCGTTCTCGATCGTGTACGCGAAGCCGTAGTCGCCCTCCGCGGCGGGCACCTCGATCTCCACCCGGTCGCCGACGATGCGCGCATCGCCGGCGCCCTCCGAATCGACCGCGACGAGCTCGAGCGCTTCGCCCCCCGGATCGAAGTCGTTGTCGAGCACCGGCACCGTGATCGTGCGATCGGGTCGAACCGTGATGACGTCCTCCACCGCGACCGGGGCCGCCGGACGCTCGCTGCCCGGCGCGATGCCGACGCGCACCGTGCCCTCCGCCCGCGCGCCGAGCGCATCGATGACCGCGTAGGCGAAGGTGTCGGTGCCTGAGGAGTAGTCGGCCGCGGTGTAGTCGAGCCAGTCCGGCCCCGTCGCCTCGATGCTGCCGAGCTCGCTGTTCGACTGCTGCCCGAGCAGCTGCACCGAGTCGCCGTCGGGGTCGATGCCGCCGAGCGGGATCCGGATGCGCACCGTCGCGCCCGCGATCACCCTCGCGTCGACCGTCTCGGGCACCGGGGCGGTGTTCGCGTCGGGATCGGACTCGCTCACCGCGATCGTCACCGTCGCGTTCGCGTACTGGCCGTGCTCGTCGTCGATCCGGTACACCGCCGTGTAGGTTCCGGGCTTCGTCGGGGCGAAGTAGCGCAGATGCCCGCCCGAGGCGAACAGCAGCCCGGCAGCGGGCTCCTCGTCGAACTCCGACGACAGCAGCAGCGGGAGGCCGTCGGGGTGCTCGTCGTTCTCGAGGACGGGGATGTCGATGACGTCCCCGGTGCGGACCGAGACGACGTCGTCGGCGGCGATCGGCGGTTGCGCGAGCACGGGCTCGGGCACTTGCACGAGGGTGACTTCGCCTTCCGCATCGGCGTGGCCGTTGCTCACGCGGTAGGCGAAGCTCGTCGAACCGGACTCGAGCGGCGCGGTGAGCGTCACGCGCAGCAGGCGGTGCTCGACGACCTCGACGCGCACGCCCTGCTGTTCCTGTCCGGCCTCGGTGATGACGAGCACTCCCCCGGTCGGGTCGATGTCGGTGGCGAGCACGTCGACGTCGGCGGGCTCGCCGACGCGGAGGTACGCCGTGTGCGGCACCGTGATCGGCGTCGGGTCGCGATCGGGTGGTGGCTGCACGTCGACGCGCAGGATGCCGGTCACGGGCGGCCCGCCGTCGCTCACGGTGTACTCGAGGTGATGGGTGCCGACCACGGTGCTCAGGAACCGGAACGTGCCGCCCGCGTAGTCGGCGGTGAGCTTGACGTCGGCCTTCGCAGGCACCGCGGTCAGCTTGATCTGCCCGGTCCCGCCGCGCACATGGCGGAGGGGGTCGATCCGGATCTCCTCGCCGGCGGTCGCCAGCGCGATGAACGGTTCGGCGGTGATCGGCACCTCCCCTGGTGGATGCACCGTCATCTCGAGTGCGCCCGAGCCCTCGTCCCGCCCGTCGGAGACGAGGAGCGCGACCGTCCGCTCCCCTGCCGAACGCTGTCGCTCGCGGAACACCACGGCGCCCTCCGCCGTCCACGAGACCGAGTCGGGGAGGTCGGTCGAGGCTTCGCGGAGGAAGATGGGGTCGCCGTCGGGGTCGACCCAGTCGCCGAGGACCGGCGTGGCGACCCGGCCGTCGATGGCGACGTCGGCGCGGGTTCGGCGCCGTTGCTCGGGGGGCGCGTTCTCGTCGATGCCGTGGACCGTCACCTCGACCCCCGCGGTCGCCGTGCCGCCTCGTCCGTCGCCGACGGAGTACGAGAACCTGAGCACGCCCGTCGCCTCCTCGGCGAGGGTGAGCTGCAGCTGCTGGTTGTCCGAGACGAGGTCGAGACGGGCCCATTCGGGAAGCCGCTCGTCGGACGGCGCGATCACGAGCACGTCGCCGTTGGCGTCGTAGTCGTTGAGCAGCACCGGCAGCAGCGTCGAGCGCCCGGGGCGCGCGCCGAAGACGTCGTCCTCTGCGACGGGGTCGACGCTGCGCTTCTCGATCGTCGGCCGGTCCTCCGAGTCGTTGCGCTCGAGCTGCTCGTCATCGCGCTCGTCCTGGACGAGGTCGCTCCAGTTGTCGATGCGCTGGTAGTCGCGGCTGGCCGCCCACGTGCGCCCGTTGCCCCGGTCGTTCAGCACGAGGGCGCTGCCGTTCGCCAGATACGCGAGGTCGTCGCCGGTCGCACCCGCCAGTTCGAACCGTTCACCCGGGCCGTCGCCGCACGAGCGCCAGGCACCGTCGCCGACCCACGCGGCGTGCACGCATCCGCCCAGCACGATCGGGGCGACGGGAATCCCGGCGCGATCGTCGAGCACCCGCCGCAGCTCCCCGTTGTCGAGGTCGACGGCGAGCAGCCCGCGCCGAGTCGCGATCCAGATCTCACCGGGCGCCGACGACGCCGACTGGAGTCTGGGCTCGTCGCCGACGGCGATCTCGTCCGAGAGGTCGATCCGTCGGTTCTCGATGGTGAGCGCACGGGCGTCGACGTCGAGCACCGCCCAGCGCCCGCCCGCCGAAGTCACCTGCACCTCGTCGCCGGGTGCCGGATCGATGCGCCACTCGGCCGACACCGTGGCGGACTCGGCGGCGTCGACCTCGGCCACCTCGCCCGTCGCGGGGGTGACGGCGAACATCAGCCCGTCGGGGTCGACCGAGATCACCGCGTCGGCCCCGAAGTTCAGCGAGGCCTCTTCACCCGCGGAGAACTCGGCGAACCCGTCGATCGGGGTGCGCCAGACGTCGCCGCCCGCGGCGAGCACGAGCTGCGACCCGGCGAGCGCGAGCGTCGTGACCTCGGGCGGCACGGCGACCGGCTGCGTGAGTTCGCTCGTGGCCGCGTCGACGATCGCGACGCTCGAGCGATCGGCGTCGAGCACGAACACCGTCGAGCCGCGCTGGACGATGGTCGCGCCGCCGCCCGTCTCGACGACGGAGTTCAGTTCGAGCGCCGCGGTGCTCGCACGGCCCACCGATTGGACGCCCACGTTCGCAACCCAGACGGCGGCGTCGCCGAGGTCGACCCGCTGTGCGGCGTACCCGCCGCTCGTGACGGCGATCGTGCCGACGAGTGCGACGGTGGCGGCCACGGCGACACCGGTCACGACCGCCGAGCGGTGACGACGTGGGATCGCGAGCCGCATCAGCCGACTCCTTCGACCTCGACGCAACGCTCGGGACTCGCCGCACCCGACTTGCCGTCGCGCGTGACCGTGACGCTCGCGCAGACGCGGTCGCGGTCGCCGGCGTCGATGGAGTAGCGGGTCTCGTGCTGCAACGGCGAGGCGGCGCCGTCGACCCTGACGATGTAGGCGTCACCGGCCTGCAGGCCGGGGTCGACCCATTCGAAGGTGACCTCCGCGCCGACGGCGCTCCCGACGAGTTCGGCGACGACCGGGATGGAACGCGTGTTCTGGATGACGGTGACGAGACCGGCGCCGACGACGCCGAGGAGCAGCACGGCCGCGATCGAGATGCCCCAGGCGAGTCGCCGTGCCGTCGGCGGCGCGCTGCGCCCGCGGGACCCGGTCGTCTCAGCGAGGCCCGATCGCGACGAGGGCGCCGTGCGCTGGGCCGCGGCGCGACGACGACGTCGCGCGACGTCGGCCGCAGGCCGGGCCGGGTTCACCCGGGTGCGTTCGTCGAGGTCGACGGCGGTCGCGAGGGCCCAGTCGTCCATCGCGACTTCGATGGGCGTCTGCGGGAGACCGAGCTCCTCTTCGACGGACTGGAGGTCGCGGATGAACTCGAGCGCACCGCTCTGTCTCGCCTTCGGCTGCTTGGACATCGATCGGGCGAGCACCCGCTCGAGGCTCGGCGGCACGTCGACACGACCGGTCGGCGGCAGTTTGCCCTTCGAGATCCGGGTGATGAGGGCCTGCGCCTGATTGTCTCCGCCGAGCACCTCGAACGGGCTCCGGCCCGCGAGGAGCGAGTAGACGGTGGCGCCGAGCGACCAGACCTCGCTCGCCACCGAACCGGCGACGTCGTCGCGCAGCACCTCGGGAGCCGACCATGGAATGGAGAGCCCGACCGGATCGGCGCTCTCGGCCTGACCGAGAGTGGCCGCGATGCCGAAGTCGGAGAGCACCGGGTGCCCGTAGGCGGTGGTGAGGATGTTCGACGGTTTGATGTCGCGATGCAGCACCCCCGAGCGGTGCGCCGTCTCGATGGCGCTCGCGATGCGCACCCCGATCGAGAGCACCTCGCCGAGGGGCAGCTGTACGGCGCGATAGCGCTGGCCGATCGACGCCGAGCAGTATTCCATGACGAGGTAGGGGCGTCCGTCCGCGGCGACGCTGGCCTGGTACACCGTGAGGATCGACGGATGCGAGCTGAGCTGGGCCATGAGGTTCGCCTCGGCCTGGAACATCTGCCGGAGGTCGTCGTTGACGACGCCCGCGAGCAGCACTTTCACCGCGACGAGCCGGCGCGGCATGTTCTGCTCGTAGAGGAACACGTCGGCGAAACCGCCCGAACCGAGCACGCGGATGAACTCGAAGCCCGGCAGCGTCGGCGGGGTGGACGGCAGACGTCGCGTCACGATCCTCCCTGTGCTCCTCGGGGCGTCTTCGGCGGGGTCGTGGAGACGGGGGCCCGGTGAGCCCCATTGTAGGCGTCCGGCGCCGTCGCGGCCCCGGGCGCCGTCATGACGTTTCGAGCACGGATCAGGCGCGCGCCGCTTCGCCGCCTTCGCCGTCGAGCTCGGGATCGGTGGCGGGCTCGGGCCGCGAGACCTTCAGCACATCGAGCACGATGACGGTGACGTTGTCGCGACCGCCGTTGCCGAGGGCGGCGTCGACGAGTTGGGCGGCCGCCTTCTCGGCGCTCGGGTTGGCGAGCAGGAAGTGCCGGATGCCGTAGCTCGTCAGCTCTTTGGTGAGTCCGTCGGAGCAGATCAGCAGCCGCATCCCGGGCTCGACCGCGATCGCCCGGTAGTCGGGGATCGGCGCCTCATGGAACCCGACCGCGCGCGTGATGACGTTCGAGTGCGGGTGGGTGTCGGCCTCTTCGCGGGTGATCTGCCCGGCGTCGACGAGCTCCTGCACGATCGAGTGGTCGACGGTGAGCTGCTCGAGCACCCCGCCGACGAGCCGGTACACGCGCGAGTCGCCGATGTTGAACACGATCCATGCGGGCTCGTCGGAGATCGTGCCGAGGGCTGCCCCGGTCACCGTGGTGCCGCTCCCCTCGTCGGTGACCCCGGCGCCGCGCCCCATGTCCTGCACGGCGTGGTGCAGCGAGGCGTCGATCTCGGGGGTGCCGATCGCCGACTTGCCGCCGTGCTCCGCGAGCCGGGTGACGACCGCGGCGCTCGCGAAGTCGCCTGCGGCGTGGCCGCCCATCCCGTCGGCGACGGCGAACACCGGAGCCTGGGCGACGTAGCTGTC
This sequence comes from Agromyces sp. NPDC058136, assembly GCF_042884375.1. NCBI lineage: Bacteria > Bacillati > Actinomycetota > Actinomycetes > Micrococcales > Microbacteriaceae > Agromyces > Agromyces sp. NPDC058136. The sequence continues at coordinate 229,087 of NZ_JBHVUA010000004.1, forward strand.
TTCGTTGACCTCGCGGCGGAGCCCCGTGTCGGTGATGGCCGCCCACGCGAGGGTGACGTCGGTGCCGTCGGGCAGCGTGACCCGATGGCGGGCGTTGCCGTTGCCTATCTGCGTCACGTGTTCGGCCTGCCGTCTGCTCTGATCGTCGGATCGACTCCTGGGGGTGGGAGGATCTCGACGATCGTATCGTCTCCGAGGTCGAGCCTCATGCCCGGGACGACCACGATCGACTCGCCGGCGCGCATCCGGCGCGTGCCGTTCGGCCCGGACACCGTGGTGCCGTTCGTCGACCGCAGATCGCTCGCGACGAGGCGGTCCCCCTCGACGCGGAGCTCGAGGTGGGTGGACGAGACGACCCTGCCCGGCGAGTCGACGCGCACGAGCTGCGGCGCGACGACGGCCGCCGAGGCGATTCGCGGTGCGGCGGGGCGCCGACCGATGAACACGGGCGCCGACGGGGTGAACGGGTCGCCCCCGGCGATGCGCACGCTCGGCAGCACCGCCGTCGGGTCGACCGGGACGACCGCGTTCGGTCCGCTCGGCGGCCCGGCGGACGTGGCCGCGCTGGCGGTGAGCACGGTGTCGATGTCGACGTCGACGACCGGATGCCTCGAGAGCATCGTGTCGACGTCGTGCCGCTGCGGTTCCCCCGTGCTCGCGTCCGCCGCGGGGTGCTCGCGCCGCGCGGAGCTCCATTCGATCGCGGAGGCCCGAAGCCTCGCCCGTGCGTGCCCGACGACCTCGCCACCGCCGAGCGGGCCGAGCGGTGAGCCGGCCGCGGTCAGGCGGAGTGCGGTGACTTCGTGGAACTCCGCGAGATGCCAGGGCCGGATGCCACGCGCGTCGAAGCGGCGGCTCCCGCCGGGCGAGTCGAGGTCGACGACGGCGTCGCCGCGCACGACCGCCGTCACCTCCTGGTCGTCGCCGCCCCACCACACGATGCCGAACGATCCGGTCGGTTCGTCGAGCGGGGCGGGGATGAGTGACACGAGGCGCTCGATCGACGGCCGCGGATCGGCGGCGGCCGCGGCGAGCGCGTCGAGCACCTCGCGTTCCGCCGGCGCACCGAGCAGCGCGATGAAACGCTCGCCGACGATCACATCCCATGCGGGCTCACCGGCGGTCGCCCGGCTCGTGACCGACCCTGGAAGCATGTCGTTCAGTCTTCCACTCCGTCCGGCTCCGCGGGGTGACGCGCGCGGATCCGCACGGTGGTTCGGGCTCGAATGCATGGAATCCGTTGCGAGAAGAGCAGAATTCAACGGAATCGCTTGCCAGAGGCATCCTTCACTGTCACAATCGAGGGCATGACGAACGCAAGCCGTTCCAACGGGCAGCGGCCGGTGCAGCTCGATGACGTCTCCAAGGCGATCATCGAACAGCTGCAGGCCGACGGCCGACGCTCCTATGCCGACATCGGCAAGGCCGTCGGTCTCTCCGAGGCCGCCGTCCGCCAGCGGGTGCAACGCCTGACCGAGTCGGGCGTGATGCAGATCGTCGCGGTCACCGATCCGATGCAGCTGGGGTTCACCCGGCAGGCGATGATCGGCGTCCGCGCATCGGGCGACACCCGGGTGCTGGCCGAGCAGTTGGCCGAGATCCCCGAGATCGACTACGTCGTGCTCACCGCGGGCAGTTTCGATCTGCTCGCCGAGGTGGTGTGCGAGAGCGACGAGGAGCTGATCTCCTTGCTGAACTCGCGCATCCGCAATCTCGACGGCGTGAACTCGACCGAGACGTTCGTCTACCTCAAGCTCCAGAAGCAGTTCTACAACTGGGGCACTCGCTAAGAAGGGAAGATCATGACCGACACGGTCTACGACAACGCCGCTCTGCAGCAGAAGGCGAAGGACCATCTCTGGATGCACTTCGCCAGGCAGTCCACGATGGAGACCTCGGGCGTGCCGATCATCACCCGCGGCGAGGGCCACCGCGTGTTCGACATCAACGGCAAGAGCTACATCGACGGTCTCGCAGGCCTCTTCGTGGTGAACGCCGGTCATGGCCGCTCGCGTCTCGCGCAGGCCGGCGCCAAGCAGGCCGAGGAGCTCGCCTTCTTCCCGATCTGGTCGTACGCCCACCCCAAGGCGATCGAGCTCGCCGACCGTCTGGCCGACTACGCGCCGGGCGACCTCAACCACGTGTTCTTCTCCACCGGCGGCGGCGAGGCGGTCGAGACCGCCTACAAGCTGGCGAAGAACTACTGGAAGCTCATGGGCAAGCCGAGCAAGTACAAGGTCATCTCGCGCGCCCTCGCCTACCACGGCACCCCGCAGGGCGCCCTCGCCGTCACCGGCCTGCCGATCAAGGCCCCCTTCGAGCCGATCACCCCCGGCGGCCTCCGTGTGCCGAACACGAACTTCTACCGCGCAGCCGACATGGGCGCCCCGACGGGCAGCGAAGAGGAGTTCGGCATCTGGGCCGCGAACCGCATCGAGGAGCAGATCCTGATGGAGGACCCCGACACCGTCGCGGCCGTCTTCCTCGAGCCGGTCCAGAACTCGGGCGGCTGCTTCCCGCCGCCCCCCGGCTATTTCCAGCGCGTCCGCGAGATCTGCGACAAGTACGACGTGCTGCTCGTCTCGGACGAGGTCATCTGCGCCTTCGGCCGCATCGGTCACATGTTCGCGTGCGACGAGTACGGCTACGTGCCCGACATGATCACCTGCGCGAAGGCGATGACCTCGGGCTACGCCCCCATGGGTGCGACGATCATCAACGAGCGCGTCTACGAGCCGTTCTCGAAGGGCGACACGACCTTCTACCACGGCTACACCTGGGCCGGTCACCCCGTCTCGGCGGCCGTCGCGCTCGAGAACCTCGACATCTTCGAGGAGGAGAACCTCCTCGGGCACGTCCGCGAGAACTCGCCGCTGTTCCGCGCCGAGCTCGAGAAGCTCAACGACCTCCCGATCGTCGGCGACGTGCGCGGTGCCGGCTACTTCTTCGCCGTCGAGCTCGTGAAGGACAAGGCGACCCGCGAGACCTTCAACGAGGACGAGTCGGAGCGACTGCTCCGCGGCTTCCTGTCGACGGCGCTCTTCGACGCCGGCCTGTACTGCCGTGCCGACGACCGCGGCGACCCCGTGATCCAGCTCTCGCCGCCGCTCACGATCGGCGTGCCCGAGTTCCAGGAGATCGAGCAGATCCTCCGGAGCGTGCTCACCGAGGCGTCGAACCGCCTCTGATCCGTACGGATCACCCCGCCCATCCGGCGGTCGGCCTCGGAGGCTTCCGAGGCCGGCGCCGGGTGGGCGTTTCCGTTCCCGTGGGTTCACGCGACGCCGCGCCGGTCGGGGCGGAGGAACGCCCAGTCGGGCAGGGCCCCGCTGCCGAGGTGCCGTTCGAGCAGCCGGGCCATCGTGTGCTCGGGCTCGAGGCGGAGCGCCCGATCGAGCAGCGCGCCGGCGGCCGAGCCCCGCCCGAGCGCCCAGTTGAGCCACGCCGCGATGCAGAGCGGCCCGACCCGGTACCGGTCGGGGGCGTCGGCGATGAGGCGCAGCACGACCTCGGCTCCCCGCTCGAGGCGGGCGCGCTCGGGTCGGAGCGTCGTGCAGCCGACGATCAGGCCGGCGAGCATCTCCTGCACCTCGTCGAAGCGTCCGTCCGCGAGTTCTCGGCGCACGAGTTCGTCGACGGTGACGCCGCCCGCCTCTGCACGCGTGCCGAGGTCGCCGGCGTCGTCGTGGGCGGCCGCGCCGACCACGGGGCCGAAGGCGAACTGCAGCATCATGCCGTCGCGGAACGGGGGCCGCGACGCCAGGTGGAGGAACCACGCCGCGAGGTGCGCCGGCTCGCGGCCGTGCTCGAGCAGCCGTTCGACGAGCTCGACGGGATCGACCGCGTCGCCGAGCCGGGCGAACTCCCCCGCGCCCGGCCCCGCCGCCGTCAGCGCGCCGAGCTCGCGCGCGATCGCACGCGCGCGGTCGGCATCGGGTTCGGGGATCGACCCTGCGGATGCCGCCCCGCCACGGGGGCGATCGGCCTCGGGTACCGCCTCGGTCGCGGCGCACTGCTCGATGAGTTCGAGCGGATGCCCCGTGGCCGGGAGCGCGGGGTCGAAGTACGAGCCCCAGGCGTCGGCGGCGACGCAGAGCGCGTCGCGGACGACGAAGCCGGCCTCGTCGGCCCGGTCGACGAGGAGTTCGACGAGGCGTCGCTCGGGCGCCGAGCGCCGCGCCTCGAATCGAACGTCGGTGTAGACGACCGGGACGACGCCGTCGACGCCCGGTATCCGGCAGAGGGTCGACACAACGACCGCGACGAGCGCGGCCCGGTCGCGTGCCCGGCGCGGAAGGTCGTGGCGGAGCACGCCGACACTCCGGCCGCCCTCGAAGGCGACGCAGAGGAGTGAGCGCTCGGGTGCGAAGCCCGCGAGGTGCGGCACGAGGGCCAGGAATTCGTGCGCCGATCCGGCGCGGAGGGTCGTGGTCATGCACCGAGGGTGCCGTCGCAGCCGCATGCGATCGGCCCGGTCGGCGAATGAGACGCCGACGAGCCGCGCGAACCGAGGTGTTGGGGATGAGTCGCCGCTTCGCGCGCTCTCGGGCCCCGCACTCCTCCTCCACAGCGCACCGATGCCGTGAGGATTCCGCGATGTCCGATTCTCGCGAGATCGTGTCGGCGGCCGCGGTTACGCTCGAGTCATGTCCAACGTCTTCCTCCTCCGACTCGACAGCCCGATCGGGCGCATCGAGGTCGTCGCCGACGACGACGCCGTCACGGCCCTCACGATCGAGCGCGACGGCGCCCTCCCCCACGACGGCCTGCCCGAGCAGCTCAACCCGGTGCTCGAGCGTGCCCGCGACGAGCTCACCGAGTACTTCGCCGGCGCCCGCACCGGCTTCGACATCCCCGTCCGTCTCGACGGCACCCCCTTCCAGCGGGCGGTCTGGTCCGAGCTCGCCCGCCTCGGCTGGGGTGAGGCGATCTCGTACGGCGCGCTCGCGACCGCCGTCGGCCGCCCCGGCTCAGCACGAGCGATCGGCGGTGCGGTCGGGGCGAACCCCGTGCCGATCATCGTCGGCTGCCATCGCGTGCTCGCCTCCGACGGCCGGATCACGGGCTATTCGGCGGGGCAGGGCATCCCCACCAAGCTCTGGCTCCTCGGGCACGAACGCATCGGCTTCGCCGCGTGAGCGTCATCCCCCGGCCCGACGTCGTCGTCGGCGACGACGGGATCGCCCGGTGCGCCTGGGGCGCCGCCGACCCCGAGTACCGCCGCTACCACGACGAGGAGTGGGGCACGCCCCAGCACGATCCGCAGCGCCTCTTCGAGAAGGTCTGCCTCGAAGGCTTCCAGGCAGGGCTGTCGTGGATCACGATCCTCCGCCGTCGGCCGGCCTTCCGCGAGGTCTTCCACGGTTTCGACCCGCACCTCGTCGCTCAGATGGGCGACGACGACGTCGAACGCCTGCTCGGCGACGCGCGCATCATCCGCCACGCGGGCAAGATCCGCGCGACGATCACGAACGCGAAGGCGACGCTCGCCCTCGACCGGCCGCTCGACGAGCTCCTCTGGGGCTTCGCCCCTCCCCCGCGCGCGACGCCGCCCGCCTCCTTCGCCGAGGTCCCCGCGACGACGCCCGAATCCAACGCGATGAGCCGCGAACTGCGGCGCCTGGGTTTCGCGTTCGTCGGCCCGACGACGATGTACGCGCTCATGCAGGCCGGCGGAATGGTCGACGACCACGTCGCCGGGTGTTTCAGGGCGAGAGACCGCTCTCCCGTCTGAGCACTTCGGAGTACGGCGCGAGACGCGCCAACAGTTTCCTTGACACGCTCGATTCGCGCCCGCTACGTTGGCCCCACTTCGGGGGTCACGAGCAACGACGCTCGTCACTCACGTCCGGAGCCGCGCGCCCACAAGGCGTGCGGAAACGCTCACAGAAGGAGCATGCATGCGAACCATGAGAACGCTCGCGATCACCGCCGCTGCGGCGGGTGCGCTCGCGCTCGGCACCGCCGTCCCGGCCGCCGGCGCGGCCACGCTCGACGACGGCGACATCCCCTCCTACCAGGAGTTCTCCGCGTCGACCTATCGTGACGTCGACGGCGCGTACATCGTCAACGGCGACGAAGTGATCGCGAACCACGGTGACCTGCGGAAGTTCTACGACGTGCTCGTCGGCCCCGAGATCCCGACCGACGGCCTCATCGTCAACACCGTCAACGGCGCCGACGACAAGTGGGCGGCCTCGAAGGTCGGCAACCTCACCTACTGCGTCAGCACGAAGTTCGGCACCCGTCACGCCGACGTCGTCAACGCGATGGCGAGCGGCGCCGCGCTCTGGGAGTCCGCCTCGTCGAAGATCGACTTCGTGTACGTGAGCAGCGCCGACAGCAAGTGCACGACGCGCAACAACTCGGTGGTCTTCTCCGTCGAACCGGTGGCGACCACGCAGTACATCGCACGGGCGTTCTTCCCGAGCTCCCCCGACCGTCAGCAGAACGTGCTCATCGACGACTCGATCTGGAGCTCGGGTTCGTGGACGCCGACGAACATCATCGGCCACGAGCTCGGCCACACCCTCGGCTTCCGCCACGAACACACGCGTCCCGAATCGGGCACGTGCTTCGAAGACAACAACTGGCGTCCGCTGACTCCGTACGACTCGGCGTCGATCATGCACTACCCGCAGTGCAACGGCTCGTCCGACGACCTGTCGATGACGAACGTCGACCGCGCAGGCGTCGTGGCCCTGTACGGCAACTGAGGGGCTGTCGCACCCACGACTGAGGGAATCATCCGCTGGGTCCGGTCGTCCGACCGGGCCCAGCGGTCTGTTCGCGAGGCGCCGGCGGCGCTCAGGCCACGAGCTCGAGCTCGCGCGGCTTCGCCGCACCGTGGTCGGCACCCAACGTGAGCGTGTGCCCGGCCGACGCCGCCCAGTCGATGAGCTCGTCGACGGTGCCGAGCTCAGGACGCGCCTCGACGAGCGTTCGGGTGAAGCGGCCCTTGGCCTGCTTGTTGAAATGGTTGAGGGCGCGATTGCGACCGTCGGCGCCGAGCGAGACGACTCGCACGTACACGCTGCCCGCACGAGCGGGAGCGGGGCCGAGCTCGGCATAGCCCTCGGAACGCAGATCGACGATCAACCCGGGCTCGTTCTCGAGCACCGCCGAGATCGGTTCGCGCCAGTGCGCCTTGAGGCGGAGCCCTGGGAGGCGCGAGTCGTGCGAGAGCCGATATGCGGGGATCGGGTCGAGCGCGCCGACGAGGCCGAGGAGCGCCGAATGCACTACGACTGTGCGAGCGGCGAACTCGCGCGCCGGGGCGTCGAGCGTCGGCGCGTCGAGCGCATCGAACAGCACGCCCGTGTAGCGGTCGATGGCGGCCATCGTGGACGACTCGGCGACCACGCGGTTCCGGTCGACCTCCGCGGCCTGCCGCGGTCCGAGCTTCAGCGCGCGCATCATCGCCTCACCGTCCACGGCGAGCTCGCGCAGCACGGCCACCGTCTCCTGGCGTGCCGAGCCGAGCGAGGGATACGACAGCGCATCCAGCGCGAGCGGCACCTCGATGCCGCCGTCGCGCTTCGTCTCGGACGGCGGGAGCAGGACGAGCACTACGAACCGATGAAGGCGAGTGCGGCGTCGACGTTCGTGCCGAGCGTCTCGATGCTGTCGATGGTGACGCGCGGGAGTGCCGACGAGGGGCCCGTCCAGGCGGCGTACCCCTCGAGGCTCTGCTCGACGGCCCGCCAGGTGGTCTCCTCGAGGTGCGGGAGCTTGCGCTCGCGCTTCTCGAGACGAGCACGGTGCAGCTCCTCGTCGGAGCAGACGACCTCGATGACCCGCAGGCGGACATCGGCGCGCTCTGCGAGGTCGCGCCATTGCAGGCGAGCGGCCTCGGCCGCGTTCACCGCGTCGACGATCACCGTGCGTCCGGAGTCGAGCTCCTTCTCGGCGATCTCCTCGGCGACGAGGTACGCCGCGAGACCCGTCGGCTGGTCGGCGTCGATCCCGGCACGCAGGATCGCCGACTCGATCGGGTCGACCGACACGACCGTGGCGCCGAGGCGGGCGCCGACGATCTGTGCGATCGTCGACTTTCCCGCGCCCGGCAGCCCGGCCATGACGATGAGTTGGGTGATGCTCAGATCACCGAACTGGCGGTCGAACGGCTGCTCCCCCTGCATCCGCTCCTCCTCAGGAGAGTTCGGCGCGCGAAGCGACGACCTGCACCGAGTTCGACTGCACGGAGAGGAAGCCGTCTTCGGCGGTCGCGGTGATCTTCTCACCGCCGGGCAGGGTCACGCGGACTTCGCCGCCGGCGAGGATCGCGAGCATCGGCTCGTGACCCGGCAGGATGCCGATCTCGCCTTCGACGGTCTTCGCGACCACCATGGCCGCCTCGCCCGACCAGACTTCCTGGTCGGCCGAGACGACGCTCACGTTGAGGGCGGCCATGTTCAGCCGTTCTCCTTCTGGATGCGAGCCCACTGCTCTTCGACGTCCGAGATGCCGCCGACGTTGAAGAAGGCCTGCTCTGCGACGTGGTCGAAGTCACCGCGGGCGATGGCGTCGAACGACTCGATGGTGTCCTTCAGGGGGACGGTCGAGCCCTCGACACCAGTGAACTTCTTCGCCATGTAGGTGTTCTGCGAGAGGAACTGCTGGATGCGGCGCGCGCGGGCCACGGTGATCTTGTCTTCCTCGGAGAGCTCGTCGACACCGAGGATCGCGATGATCTCCTGGAGCTCCTTGTTCTTCTGGAGGATCTGCTTGACCGTGGTCGCAACGCGGTAGTGGTCCTCGCCCAGGTAGCGGGGGTCCATGATGCGCGACGTCGAGGTCAGCGGGTCGATCGCGGGGTAGAGGCCCTTCGACGCGATCTCGCGCGAGAGCTCGGTCGTCGCGTCGAGGTGCGCGAAGGTGGTCGCCGGCGCCGGGTCGGTGTAGTCGTCGGCGGGGACGTAGATCGCCTGCAGCGAGGTGATCGAGTGGCCGCGCGTCGAGGTGATGCGCTCCTGGAGGATGCCCATCTCGTCGGCGAGGTTCGGCTGGTAGCCCACCGCGGAGGGCATGCGGCCGAGCAGCGTCGACACCTCGGAGCCCGCCTGCGTGAAGCGGAAGATGTTGTCGATGAAGAGGAGCACGTCCTGCTTCTGCACGTCGCGGAAGTACTCGGCCATGGTGAGGGCCGAGAGGGCGACGCGCAGACGCGTCCCGGGCGGCTCGTCCATCTGGCCGAAGACGAGGGCGGTCTTGTCGAAGACGCCCGCCTCCTCCATCTCGTGGATGAGGTCGTTGCCCTCACGGGTGCGCTCGCCGACACCGGCGAACACCGACACACCGCCGTGGTCCTGCGCGACGCGCTGGATCATCTCCTGGATGAGGACGGTCTTGCCGACGCCCGCACCACCGAAGAGGCCGATCTTTCCACCCTGCACGTACGGGGTGAGGAGGTCGATCGACTTGATGCCGGTCTCGAAGAGCTGGGTCTTCGACTCGAGCTGGTCGAATGCCGGGGGCTTGCGGTGGATCGGCCAGCGCTCGGTGACCTCGATGGTCTCGCCGGGCTCGAGGTTCAGGACCTCGCCGATGACGTTGAAGACCTTGCCCTTGGTGACGTCGCCGACGGGCACGGAGATCGGCGAGCCGGTGTCGCGCACCTCCTGGCCGCGGACGAGGCCGTCGGTCGGCTTGAGGGCGATCGCACGGACGACGTCGTCGCCGAGGTGCTGGGCGACCTCGAGGGTCAGGGTCGAGGTCTCCTCGCCGATGGTGATCTCGGTCTGGAGGGCGTTGTAGATCTCGGGGATCGAGTCGTGCGGGAACTCGATGTCGACGACGGGGCCCGTCACGCGGGCGATGCGGCCGACGGCGACGGTCTGGTCGGCGACCATGTCGATGGTGTCAGTCATTCTGCTCACTCTTTCTGGATTTACTTGGCGGCGACGAGCGCGTCCGCGCCGCCCACGATCTCGGAGATCTGCTGCGTGATCTCGGCCTGGCGCGCGTTGTTCGCCAGGCGGGTGTAGTCGGTGATGAGCTTGTCGGCGTTGTCGGAGGCCGACTTCATCGCCTTCTGCGTGGCGGCGTGCTTCGCAGCGGCCGACTGCAGGAGGGCGTTGAAGATGCGGCTCTCGATGTACACCGGCAGCAGCCCGTCGAGCACCGTCTCGACGTCGGGCTCGAACTCGTACAGCGGCTGCACCGTCGCGTCGGGCTCTTCGACGCCCTCGACGACCTCGAGCGGCAGCAGTCGCACGACCGTGGGGGTCTGCGTCATCATGCTGACGAAGGTGTTGTAGACCACGTGGATCTCGTCGACGCCGCCGTCGGAGGCGTCGCGGAGGAACGACTCGAGCACCGCGTCGGCGATCTCCTTCGCCAGCTCGAACTCGGGGTTCTCGGAGCTGCCCGTCCACTGCCGCTCGAACTCGCGGCGGCGGAACTGGAAGTACCCGACCGCCTTGCGCCCGACGAGGAAGTACACGACCTCCTTGCCCTGCGAGCGGAGGAGCTCGGCGAGCTCCTCCGACTCGCGCAGCACCTGCGAGTTGAATGCACCGGCGAGGCCGCGGTCGCTCGTGAGGATCACGATCGCCGCGCGCTCGATCTTCTCGGGCTCGGTCGTCAGCACGTGGTCGACGTTGGAGTACGTCGCCACCGCCGAGACGGCACGGGTGATCGCCCGCGAGTACGGCGTCGAAGCCGACACCCGTGCCTGCGCCTTCTGGATGCGCGAGGCGGCGATGAGCTCCATCGCCTTGGTGATCTTCTTCGTCGTCTGGGCAGACTTGATCTTCTGCCGGTAGACCCGAAGTTGCGCTCCCATGTCTCTCCTGTATCCCTAAACGTCAGCGGTTCGGATCGTCAGGCGCCTTAGCGGCGACCCTTGACGATCTTCTCCTGGTTGACGTCTTCAGCGGCGATGGCCTCGAACTGCTCCGAGCCGACCGAGGCGAGCGGCTTGCCCTCGCCGGTCTGGAACTCGCTCTTGAACGTCGCGACGGACGACTCGAGCTGCGAGATCGTCTCGGGCTCGAGCTTGTTCGTCGAACGCAGCACGTCGAGGACATCGGTGTTGCGGCGCAGGTAGTCGAGGAACTCGGCCTCGAAGCGCAGGATGTCTTCGACGGGCACCTCGTCGAGGTGGCCCTTCGTGCCGGCCCAGATCGAGACGACCTGGTCCTCGACCGGGAACGGCGAGTACTGCGGCTGCTTGAGCAGCTCGGTCAGGCGCGCACCGCGGGCGAGCTGACGACGGCTCGCGGCGTCGAGGTCGGACGCGAACATCGCGAAGGCCTCGAGCGAGCGGTACTGTGCGAGCTCGAGCTTCAGCGTGCCCGAGACCGACTTGATCGACTTGACCTGCGCGTCGCCACCGACACGCGAGACCGAGATGCCGACGTCGACGGCCGGGCGCTGGTTCGCGTTGAAGAGGTCGGACTGGAGGAAGATCTGGCCGTCGGTGATCGAGATCACGTTGGTCGGGATGTACGCCGAGACGTCGTTCGCCTTGGTCTCGATGATCGGCAGACCCGTCATCGAGCCGGCGCCGAGCTCGTCGGACAGCTTCGCGCAACGCTCGAGCAGACGCGAGTGCAGGTAGAAGACGTCACCGGGGTACGCCTCGCGTCCCGGCGGACGACGGAGGAGCAGCGACACGGCGCGGTAGGCCTCGGCCTGCTTCGACAGGTCGTCGAAGATGATGAGGACGTGCTTCGAGTCGTACATCCAGTGCTGGCCGATGGCCGAGCCGGTGTACGGCGCGAGGTACTTGAAGCCGGCGGGGTCGGAGGCCGGGGCGGCGACGATGGTGGTGTACTCCATCGCGCCGGCGTCTTCCAGGGCGCCCTTCACCGAGGCGATGGTCGAGCCCTTCTGGCCGATGGCGACGTAGATGCAGCGAACCTGCTTGTTGACGTCGCCCGACTCCCAGTTGGCCTTCTGGTTGATGATCGTGTCGATCGCGATGGCCGTCTTGCCAGTCTGGCGGTCGCCGATGATGAGCTGGCGCTGGCCGCGGCCGACGGGGATCATCGCGTCGATGGCCTTGATGCCGGTCTGGAGCGGCTCGTGCACCGACTTGCGCTGCATGACGCCGGGCGCCTGGAGCTCGAGGGCGCGGCGGCCTTCGATGCCGGTGATCTCGCCGAGGCCGTCGATCGGGTTGCCCAGCGGGTCGACGACGCGGCCGAGGTAGCCCTCGCCGACGGGGACGGAGAGGACCTCGCCGGTGCGGGTCACCTCCATGCCCTCTTCGATGCCGGTGAACTCGCCGAGCACGACGACGCCGATCTCGTCTTCGTCGAGGTTCTGCGCGAGGCCGAGCGTGCCGTCCGCGAAGCGCACGAGCTCGTTCGCCATGACGGAGGGCAGGCCCCCGACGTGCGCGATGCCGTCACCTGCGTCGGTGACGTACCCGACCTCGGTCTTCTGCGCCTGGCCCGGCTCGTACGACGAGACGAACTCCGAGAGAGCCGAACGGATCTCGTCGGGGCTGATGGAGAGTTCTGCCATTGCCATTTCCTTTTCTGGGCCGGGCCTCACGGACACCGGATGCAGTGTGTTTGTCTGGCGGCGCTGGACGCCGGTCGATGTCAACCGGCGTCAGCCGGCAAGCTTCTGCCGCAGCGAGCTGAGGCGGCTGGCGACGCTGCCGTCGATGACGTCGTCGCCGATCTGAACGCGAACACCGCCGAGGAGGGCGGGTTCGACGATCGTGTCGAATCGGATGGGTCGGCCGGACTGGGCCTGGAGGCCCTGCTCGAGCCGGGCGAGCTGCTCGGACGAGAGCGGTGCCGCCGAGGTGACGGTCGCGATGTCGAAGCCGCGCTGGTCGGCCACGATGGCGGCCGCGTGACGCAGGGCCTCGCCGATGCGGCGGCCGCGAGGCTGCTGCACGAGGTTCTGCACGATCGTCACCGTCTGCGGAGCGGCCTTGCCGACGAGCAGACGGTCGACGAGCTTCGACTTCACGTCGACCGCGCTGAGCTTCGACCCGAGCGCGAGCTCGAGTTCGGAGTCGCTCGCGACCGCACGGTCGACGGCGAAGAGCTCGGCGTCGATGTCGACGCCCTCCGCAGCGGAGTCGGCCGCGATGCGGTAACCCAGCTCCTCGATGCCGGCGAGGAAGTCCCCACCGTTCGACCAGCGGCTCGACGCGGCGGTCACGATGAGCGTCACCGCGGCCGCGGGCAGCTGCGCACCGAAGACGCGCTCGACGAGCGCGCGCTTCTGCGTGGCATCCGCCTCGGCATCGGTGAGCGCCGTGCGCAACTGCGACGACGACCCGATCACGCGGCCGGCGGCGAGGAGGCCCTCGGCGACGTCAAGCTCGGCCCGGCCGAGCTCGGCGAGCGCAGCCCGCGACCCGGCCAGGGCCTCTCTCGTAGCGCTACCCATGGGTTACTTCTTCCCTCCGGCGGTGGCCTCGGAGGCCTCCAGTTCGGCGAGGAAACGGTCGACGACGGCGGTCGCCTTGGCGTCGTCGGAGAGCGACTCGCCGATCACGCCGGAGGCGAGGTCGATCGCGAGCGTGCCCACCTCGGAGCGGAGCGTGACGAGCGCGGTCTGGCGCTCGGCCTCGATCTGCGCCTGTGCGGTGGCCGTGACGCGAGCGGCCTCGGCCGTCGCGGTGTCCTTCGCCTCGGCGACGATCTTCTTGCCGTCCTCACGAGCGGTCTCGCGGATGCGACCGGCCTCGGTGCGGGCGTCGGCGAGCTGCGCCGTGTACTCCTCGAGGGCGGCCTCGGCCTTGCGCTGGGCCTCGTCGGCCTTCGCGATGTTGCCCTCGATCGCCTCAGCACGCTCGTCGAGCAGCTTCTGGACGCGAGGGAGCACGTACTTCCAGAAGAAGATGAGGATGATGATGAAGCAGACCGACGACCAGATGATGTCGTACGACTCCGGAATCACCGGGCTCGGGCTCGACTCGCCACCCTCGGTTGCAGCGCTCAGTACTGCATGAAGCACGTTGGCCTCCTCAGTTGCGGCGGGTGGATCAGACGAAGATGAAGTAGGTCGCGATACCGATGAAGGCGAGCGCCTCGGTGAAGGCGATACCGATCCACATCAGGACCTGGAGGCGGCCGGCCAGCTCGGGCTGGCGAGCGACGCCTTCGATCGTCTTGCCGACGACGATGCCGACGCCGATGGCCGGGCCGATCGCCGCGAGGCCGTAGCCGACCGTCGCGATGTTGCCGTTGATCTCAGCGAGAACGGTGGTTGCGTCCACGTTGGGTTTCCTTTCCTAGGGATGTTCTGGGCGGGTGCCCGGGCTCAGTGCTCTTCTGCGACCGCGAGCTGGATGTAGACCGCGGTGAGAAGTGCGAAGACGTAGGCCTGCAGGACGGCGACGAGGACCTCGAACAGCGTGAACGCGAGTCCGAAGGCGAGGGTGCCGGCGCCGAGGATGGTCCACCAGCCGCTGAGCTGGAAGACGAAGAACTGCGTGGCGGCGAAGAAGAGCACGAGCAGGAGGTGACCGACGATCATGTTCATCATGAGTCGCAGGGTCAGCGTGATCGGCCGGATCACGAAGGTCGAGATGAACTCGATCGGCGTGACGATGATGTACACCGGCCACGGAACACCCGAGGGGAACAGCGAGTTCTTGAAGAAGTTCTTGGGGCTCTTCTTGACGCCCGCGTAGATGAAGGTGATGTACGCGACGATCGCGAGCACGAGCGGCACGCCGATGACCGAGGTGCCGGCGATGTTCAGGAAGGGGATGACACCCGTGATGTTCATGAACAGGATCATGAAGAACATCGTCGTGAGGATCGGCAGGAACCGCTTGCCGTCCTTCTTGCCGAGCAGGTCGTCGGCGATGTTGACGCGCACCATGTCGAGACCCATCTCGACGAGGCTCTGGAATCGACCGGGGACGATCTTCATCCGGCGCGTGCCGAGCCAGAAGACCAGGACGAGCGCGATGACCGCGACCCAGCGCACGAGGATGATGCGGTTGATCTCGAAGTCCGTGCCCTCGAAGAAGAGCGGGCCGGGGAAGAATTCGTCGATCGACGGACCGTGGAACTCACCGTCTTCGGTGGCAGTCGGAACCAGCAGGTTCAGAGCGTGTGCTAGCAGCGCTTTCTCCTGTTTCGGGGCGTGGAGCTCGGCTCTCGCGGCGACGAACATGGACCACGATTCGCCCATGCAGGATGAGGGCAGAACCGTGGGGGGATCGGGAATACTCTAGCAAGACTTCTACGAGCAGACGAATTCAGATCGCAGATCAGTCGTCTTCGGGTGCCTTCGGCAATTCGACGTCGCTCGCGTACGGCAGACGCGACTTCGCGACGACGAGGACGTCGACCACGAGCGAGGCCAGAACGCCCGCCACGAGGCTGAGGAACAGCACCGTCGTGTCGAGCCACGCGGCATCCCGGAGGAGCACCACCAGGACGATGAAGACGATGAACTTCACGAGCCAGCCGCCGAGCACGATGCCGAAGAACGCGCCCACGAAGAGGTCGCTGCCCGAGAAGCGGTTGGCGAGGAGGATGCTCGCCGCGGTGATGCCCATGAACACCACCGCCATGGTCGTGCCGATGAGGGCGCCCCAGAGGCCGGGGAGGCCGGCGAAGACGAGGCCGAGCACCGAGCTCACCACGAGGATCACGGCGGCGAGCAGGCCGCCCCAGGCGAGGGCGCGTCGGAGCACCGGGTTCGAGGTCGGGGTGCGGTCGGCGGGCTGTGCGGGACGTGCGTCGGTCATCATGCTCCAGTCGGGGGTCGCCCGATTCTACCGAGCGTCGCCTTCGAGTTCGTCGGATGCCACGGTCGAGGGCGGGGCGTCGGCGGCCACGGCGGCGGCGGGGCGCTCCTCCGCGGCGATCGTGAGGCGCTTGCGACGGCCGAGCGGGGCGAGGGTGATCACGGCGCAGACGACGAAGCCGACGCCGAGGAAGACGAAGGCCCACATGCTGTTCCTGCCGAAGTAGGTCGGCAGCACGTAGGTGAGCAGGCACCCGACGGAAGCCACGGCCGTCCACCCGTAGAGGATGAGCACGGCGTTGAGGTGCGAGTGCCCCATGTCGAGCAGACGATGGTGCAGGTGCTTGCGGTCGGCGGCGAACGGCGACTTGCCGGCGCTCACGCGCCGCACCACCGCGAGCCCGAAGTCGAGCAGCGGGATCACGAGCACGACGAACGGCAGCAGGATCGGGATGAACGCGGCGAACAGGTTCTCGAAGCCGACGCTGCCCGGGTTGATCGTGCCGGTCACCGCGATCGCGGCGGTGGCCGTGAGCAACCCGATGAGGAGCGCGCCCGCGTCGCCCATGAAGAGCTTCGCCGGGTGCCAGTTCAGCGGGAGGAACCCCGCGCAGGCGCCGACCACGATGACGGCGAGGAGCGAGGCGAGGTTGAAGTAGTTGAGCGGCGAGGTCTGCTGCACGAGCAGGTACGTGTAGAGGAAGAACACGCCGTTGGCGATGAGCGAGACGCCCGCGACGAGCCCGTCGAGCCCGTCGATGAAGTTCACCGCGTTCATCACGAGCACGATGACGAAGACGGTGAGCGTCGCGCTCAGCCACGACGGGATGAGCGTGATGCCGGCGATCGGCAGCGACACGATCGTGACGCCCTGCCACGCGATCAGGCCGCCAGCGATGAACTGCCCGGCGAGCTTCGTCGTCCAGTCGAGATCCCAGATGTCATCGGCGACGCCCATCGCCACGATGAGGAGCGCGGCGCCGAGGATCGCGAGGATCTGCGCCGGGTTCTCGAAGATGATCGACACGTTCGAGAAGCGGGAGACGCCGAGGCTCGACACGAACGCCGCCGCGCCGATCGCGACGACGATGCCGACGAACATCGCGATGCCGCCGAGCCGGGGCGTCGGACGCGTGTGCACGTCGCGCTCGCGGATCTTCGGGTACAGCCGGTACTTCAGGCTGAGCTTCCAGACGATGATCGAGCCCCCGAAGGTGACGAGGGCGGCGAGCAGCGCGAGCGAGAGGAAGAGGGTCATGAGGCGGTGGTGCCCGCTTCGGCGTCGTCGGATGCCTCGGCCGCGGGCGATCCGTCCGCTTCGGTCTCGGCGGCAGCGGTCTCGGCGGCAGCGTCCTCGGCGGCAGCGTCCTCGGCGGCAGCGTCCTCGGCGGGAGCCGTCTCGGCGGGAGCCCCCTCGGGCGCGAGCAGCGCTTCGCCGACGACCGCGGCGATGCGCTCGCGCGAGATGACCCCCGCGCGCACGATGCGCAGCACTCCCCCGGACTCGGTCAGCCCCGTGGCATCCACGATCGTCGACGAGGTGTCGCCGGGCCGCTCGCCGATCGCCTCGTAGCCGGAGCCGGCGTCGCCGCCGTCGAGGTAGACCGCGACCGACTCGCCGAGCATCGCCTCGGCCGCCGCCGCGGTGGTCGCGCTCGGCATTCCGGAGAGGTTCGCCGAGGAGACCGCGAGCGGCCCCGTCTCGGAGAGGAGCTCGAGCGCGATGGGGTTCGCGGGCATGCGCAGGGCGACCGTGCCGCGGGTCTCGCCGAGATCCCACTGCAGCGAGGGCTGCGCGCGGAGGATGACGGTGAGCCCGCCCGGCCAGAACTCGGCGACGAGGTCGCGCACCGCGGTCGGCACCTCGCTCGCGAGCGCATCGAGCGTCGGGAGGCCCGGGATGAGCACGGGCGGCGGCGAGGTGCGTTCGCGGCCCTTCGCCTCGAGGAGGCGGGCCACGGCCTTCGCGTCGAACGCGTCGGCGGCGACGCCGTAGACCGTGTCGGTCGGGATGACGACGAGCTCGCCCCGGCCGATCGCGCCCCGCGCGAGTCGCATGCCGGTGAGCAACTGGGAGTCGACCGAGCAGTCGTAGATGGCAGTCATGACCAGCCGAGTCTAGACCAGCGCGGCTGCGCAGAACGGATGCCTCGGGCGGCGTGCAGCCCGAGGCATCCGACGCCGGGCGACGCCCGTCAGCGGCGGCCCGCCTTGCGACGGAACAGCCACGCGCCCCACACCGCCGCGATCGCGACGATGACGAGGCACCAGCCGACCGCCCACCAGGCCGAGTCGCCCATCGGGGTGCCGACGAGGAGGGAGCGGATCGTCTCGATCACGGGCGTGATCGGCTGGTGCTCGGCGATCCACTGCAGCCACTCGGGCATCGTGTCGACCGGCACGAACGCGCTCGAGAGGTACGGCAGGAACAGCAGGATGAACCCGTAGCCGCTCGCCGCCTCGGGCGACGCGGCCGCGAGCCCGATCGCCGCGAACAGGTACGTGATCGCGAGGATGTAGAGCGCGACCACGCCGAATGCGGCGAGCCACTCGAGCGGCGACGCGTTCGGCGTGAAGCCGACGAGGAGCGCCACCCCGATCACGACGGCCGTCGCGACGAGGTTGCGCACGAGGCTCTCGACGACATGCCCGGTGAGGACCGCGCCGCTCCGCAGCGGCATGGTGCGGAACCGGTCGATGATGCCCGTCGTCATGTCGCGTGCGACCGAGACCGCCGTTCCCGAGGCGCCGAAGCCCGCGCACAGCAGGATGATGCCGGGCACCACGTAGTCGACGTAGCCGCCCGAGGGGTCGATCGCGTTGCCGAACACGAAGGTGAACAGCAGCATGAGCATCGTCGGCAGGACGACGGCCATGAGCAGGGCCTCGACGTCCCGCACCGAGTGGATGAGGCTCCGGCCGATGAAGACGCGTTCGGCGGCGAGGCCGCGCAGGCGCGGGCGCCGTGCGGCGGTCGTGACGGGGGCGATGGTCGCGGTGCTCATTTCGACTCCACGAGTTCGGGGGCGGATGCCACGTGGTCGCCCGTGATCGCGAGGAACACGTCGTCGAGGCTCGGGCGGCGGATGGAGACCTGGACGGCCGCGGTGGGCCCGGCCGGCCGGGCCCCGGCCAGGACGTCGGCCGAGAACCGGTCGAGCTCGTCGACCGCGGCGCGGAGGCCGTGGACGCTGCCGTCGGTCGGGATCTCGCGGAGGAGGACCCCGTCGGCGTCGCGCAGTTCGACCACCTCCCCGCCGATGCGGGCCTTGAGCTCGTCGGCGGTGCCCTCGGCGGCGACGCGGCCGCGGTCGAGCACGGCGATGCGGTCGGCGAGCCGGTCGGCCTCCTCGAGGTACTGGGTCGTGAGGAAGATCGTGGTGCCCGCATCGGCGAGGGTGCGGATGACCGCCCACAGCTCCTGGCGGCTTCGGGTGTCGAGGCCGGTCGTCGGTTCGTCGAGGAAGAGGACGGGCACGTCGACGACGAGGCTCAGTGCGAGGTCGAGCCGACGCCGCATGCCGCCCGAGTAGGTGCCGACTCGCCGGCCTGCGGCCTCCACGAGGTCGAAGCGCCGCACGAGCTCGGCGGCGCGCGAGGCCGCCGCCCGCCGCGAGAGCCCGGAGAGGCGGCCCATCATGACGAGGTTCTCGGTGGCCGTGAGCACCTCGTCGACCGCGGCCGACTGCCCGGTGAGGGCGATGCGCTGCTGCACGTCCCCCGGGGCGCGCGCGACGTCGAAGCCCGCGACGGAGGCGGTGCCGTCGTCGGGCGCGACGAGGGTCGTGAGGATGTTGATGGTCGTGGTCTTGCCCGCTCCGTTCGGCCCGAGGAGCGCGAAGACGCTCCCCTGCGGCACCGCGAGGTCGAGCCCCGCGAGCACCTCGGTCCGGCCGAACCGCTTGCGGAGACCGCGGACGTCGATGGCGAGTTGCATCGTTCGTGCTCCGTTCGTTCGAGGTCTGCGCCGACGTCGCCCCAAGGAGGAGCGAAGTCGTGTACGACGCAAACTGTTTATGTCATGCACTGTTGTTTAAGTAATACACAGTTCTAGACTGTGGTCAAGCACCCCGACGAACTGGAGCCCGATGAGCGACGAACTCCGCGCCGACCCCGAACTCCCCCGGGCCGTCGCACTCGCCTGGGGCGTCGCCGCCCACCCCCAGCGCGGCCCCAAGCGCGAACTCTCGATCGAACGCATCGTCGACGCCGCGATCGAGATCGCCGACGCCGAAGGGCTCGGCGCCGTCTCCATGAGCCGCGTCGCGGCATCCCTCGGATTCACGACCATGTCGCTCTACCGCTACGTCACCAGCAAGGACGACCTGATCCTGCTCATGCAGGAGGGCGCGGTGGAACCGCCGGTGCCCGACGACGCCGTCGAACGCGGCTGGCGCGACGGCGTCACCGCCTGGGTGCACGCCATGCGCGCCGCCTACCGCGAACACCCGTGGCTCGTCGACATCCCGATCTCAGGTGCGCCGATCACGCCGAACAGCCTGCTCATCGTCGACTGGTTCCTGCGCGAGGTGCGCGACCTCCCCCTGAACGACGGCGAGAAGATGTCGACCCTGCTGCTGCTCACGAGCTACGCCCGGGCCACGAGCGCCCAGGAGCGCGACCTCGGCGCCGCAGCGGCCGCAGCGAGCGACCCGGGCGAGGTCACGGGCCAGAGCGCCTTCGCGGCCCTCGCCGAGCTCGTCACGCCCGAACGGTTCCCGTACCTCAGCCCGCTGCTCCTCGGCGGCGGCTACGTCGCGCCGCCCGGCGCCGACTACGACGACGGCGACGACGACTTCGCGTTCGGGCTCCACCGCATCCTCGACGGCGTCGAGCGCCACGTCGAACGTCTCGGCGGCACCTCGTCACCCGCCGCGCCCGAACCGCCCGCCGAACCGCCCGCGCAGCTCGACCTCCCCCGCGACCCGCGGGTGCGCGACGCCGCGAAGGCACGCCGCGAGGCCGAGAAGGGCGTGCGCGAGGCGCAGAAGGCGCTGCGCGAGGCGCAGAAACGCGAGCGCGACGCGATCAAGCACGCGATCGAACGCGAGCAGCAGGCGAAGCGGAAGTAGGCGGAGCGGGCGTCAGCGCAGCGCCGTCGTCGCCCGATCGCGCCCGGTGAGGTCGCGGTGGTGCGCGATCGCCCGCCAGCCGTCGGCTGCGAGCAGCGCCGCGATGTCGGCCGACTGCGCCTCGCCGTGCTCGATCACGAGCAGGCCTCCCGGCCGCAGCAGCACGAGCGCCCGCTGCGAGAGCACCCGCACCACGTCGAGCCCGTCGGCGCCGCCGTAGAGCGCCCGCTCGGGGTCGTAGAGCCGCACCTCGGGGTCGCGCGGGATCGCGCCCAGCGGAATGTACGGCGGGTTCGAGACGATCACCGACACCCGGCCGTCGAGCTCGGGGAGCGCCGTCGCGAGGTCGCCGAAGACGAGCTCGAGGTTCGGCGCCGCGACCTCCTCGACGTTGCGACGCGTCCACGGGAACGCCTCGGGCGAGTTCTCGACCGCCCACACCCTCGCGTGCGGCACCTCGGTCGCGAGCGCGAGCGCGATCGCCCCGCTGCCCGAACCGAGGTCGATGCCGATCGGCTGGGGGTCGGCGTCGGCCCGCAGCGCGTCGATGCCGATCTGCGCAACCCCCTCGGTCTCTGGGCGCGGCACGAACACGCCCGGCCCCACCGCGAGCTCGAGCGAACGGAAGGCGGCGCGCCCCGTGAGGTGCTGGAGCGGCTCGCGCCGGGCGCGACGCGCGGCGAGCGAGGCCAGCTCCGCGGCATCCTCGGCGGTGAACGCACCGCCGATCACGAGACGTGCCTGCACGCCGCCGCGACTCAGCCCGAGCACGTGACCGATGAGGAGTTCTGCATCGACCTCGGGGTCGGGCACCCCCGCCTCGGCGAGCCGCGCGACGAGTTCGTCGCGAACGTCGCGCAGCGGGCGGGCGGGCTGATCCTCTGGTGCATCCACGCAATGGAATGTAACGCACACCCACCGCCACGACCGTCCCCATAGGCTGAGAACGCCCGCTCCGCGCTTCCAGAAAGGCCTGCCCATGGCTCAGATCTACGACAACATCACGCAGGCCTTCGGCCGCACCCCGCTCGTGCGCCTGAACCGCCTCACCGAGGGCGCCGGCGCGACCGTGCTCGCGAAGCTTGAGTTCTACAACCCCTCCGCGAGCGTGAAGGACCGCCTCGGCGTCGGCATCGTCGACGCGGCGGAGGCCTCCGGTGCGCTGCAGCCCGGCGGCACGATCGTCGAGGGCACGAGCGGCAACACCGGCATCGCCCTCGCCCTCATCGGCGCCGCGCGCGGCTACAAGGTCATCCTCGCGATGCCCGAGACCATGTCGAAGGAGCGCAAGTCGCTGCTCAAGGCCTACGGCGCCGAGCTCGTGCTCACGCCCGGCTCCGAGGGCATGAAGGGCGCCGTCGCCAAGGCCGAGGAGATCGCCGCGGCGACCCCCGGCGCGATCCTCGCCCGCCAGTTCGAGAACGAGGCGAACGTCGACATCCACCGCCGCACCACCGCCGAAGAGGTGTGGAACGACACCGACGGCGGCGTCGACATCTTCGTGTCCGGCATCGGCACCGGCGGCACCCTCTCGGGCACCGGCCAGGTGCTGAAGGAGCGCAAGCCCGGCGTCCAGGTCGTCGGCGTCGAGCCCGCCGAGTCGCCCATCCTGAACGGCGGCGCACCCGGCCCGCACAAGATCCAGGGCATCGGCGCGAACTTCGTGCCCGACATCCTCGACCGCGACGTCTACGACGAGATCATCGACGTCAACATCGACCAGGCCGTCGCCACCGCGCGCCGCCTCGGCACCGAAGAGGGCATCCTCGGCGGCATCTCCTCGGGTGCGACGGTCTACGCCGCGCTCGAACTCGCCAAGCGTCCCGAGAACGACGGCAAGACGATCGTCGTTATCGTCGCGAGCTACGGCGAGCGGTACCTGTCGACCGTCCTCTACGAGGGTCTGCTTGACTGATCAGGTGCCGATGTTCAAGCGCCTTCGAGAAGACCTCGCGACCGCCCGTGCGCACGACCCCGCAGCACGGAGCGGCCTCGAGGTCTTCCTCGTGTATTCGGGTCTCCACGCCATCTGGGCCTACCGGCTCGCCCATCGGCTGTGGCGGGCGCGCTGGCGGTTCCCCGCTCGGGTGATCTCGCAGCTGACGCGCTTCCTCACCGGCATCGAGATCCACCCCGGCGCGACCATCGGTCGCCGCTTCTTCATCGACCACGGCATGGGCGTCGTGATCGGCGAGACGGCCGTCATCGGCGACGACGTCATGCTCTACCACGGCGTCACCCTCGGCGGGAAGGCGCCGCGCAACACCCCGCCCGGCACGAAGCGCCACCCCACCCTCGACGACGGCGTCACCGTCGGCGCCGGAGCGAAGATCCTCGGCGACATCACGATCGGCGCGTGGAGCGCGGTCGGCGCCAACGCGGTCGTCACCCACGGGGCTCCCCCGCATTCGCTCGTCGTGGGCGTGCCCGCGACCGTGCGCCCGCTCTCGCACGCCGCCGCCGACGCCGCCCGCGGCGTGCACGACTGGCACATCTGAGCGGCGCGTCGCGCTTCAGAACGAACGACGAGGGGCGGATGCTCCGGGGCAGGCCCCGAGGCATCCGCCCCTCGTTTCGTGTCGCGGCGGACCGCGCGCCGCTCAGTCGTCGCGACCGGCGAGCTGCGCCTCCTCGTCGGCCTGGATGGCCGACTCGATGAGCGGGTCGAGCGCGCCGTTCATGACCTGGTCGAGGTTGTACGCCTTGTAGCCGGTGCGGTGATCGGCGATGCGGTTCTCGGGGAAGTTGTACGTGCGGATGCGCTCGGAGCGGTCCATCGAGCGGATCTGCGACTTGCGCGCGTCGGACGCCGCCGCGTCGAGCTCCTCCTGCTGGCGCGCGAGGATGCGGGCGCGGAGCACGCGCATCGCCGCCTCGCGGTTCTGCAGCTGCGACTTCTCGTTCTGCATCGACACGACGATGCCCGTCGGCAGGTGCGTGATGCGCACCGCCGAGTCGGTCGTGTTCACCGACTGACCGCCGGGGCCCGACGAACGGTACACGTCGATCTTGAGGTCGTTCTGGTTGATCTCGACCTCTTCGGGCTCGTCGACCTCGGGGAAGACGAGCACGCCCGTCGTCGAGGTGTGGATGCGCCCCTGCGTCTCGGTGACGGGCACGCGCTGCACGCGGTGCACGCCGCCCTCGTACTTGAGGTGCGCCCACACGCCCTGCGACGGGTCGCTCGCGTTCGACTTGATCGCGACCTGGACGTCCTTGTAGCCGCCGAGGTCGGACTCGTTGCGCTCGAGGAGCTCGGTCTTCCAGCCCTTGGACTGCGCGTACTGGATGTACATGCGCAGGAGGTCGGCGGCGAAGAGGGCGCTCTCGGCGCCGCCCTCGCCGCCCTTGATCTCCATGATGACGTCGCGGCCGTCGTCGGGGTCGCGCGGGATGAGGAGTCGCCGGAGCTTCTCCTGAGCCTGCGCGAGGCCCTCCTCGAGTGCGGGCACCTCCTCGGCGAACGCGTCGTCCTCCTTCGCGAGTTCGCGCGCTGCCGCGAGGTCGTCCTGCGCCTCGTGCCAGGCCTGATTCGCCGCGACGATCCGGCTCAGCTCGGCGTAGCGCCGGTTGACCTTCTTCGCGCGGGCCGCATCGGCGTGCAACGCCGGGTCGGCGAGCTCCTCCTGCAGCTGCGCGTGCTCGGCGAGCAGCGGCTGAACCGAATCGAACACGACGGCCTCAGCGGTGGTCGATCTCGTGCCCGTGCGAGCTGCCGTGGCCGGCGACCGGCATCGACTTCTGCATGAGCATGAGGAACTCGACGTTCGACTGCGTCTCCTTCAGGCGACCCAGCACCGCCTCGAGGGCGGGCTGCTGGTCGAGGCCGGCGAGGGCACGACGCAGCTTCCAGGTGATCTTCACCTCGTCGGCGTTCAGCAGCATCTCCTCGCGACGCGTCGACGAGGCGTTGACGTCGACGGCCGGGAAGATCCGCTTGTCGGCGAGCTGACGCGAAAGGCGCAGCTCGCTGTTGCCGGTGCCCTTGAACTCCTCGAAGATCACCTCGTCCATCTTCGAACCGGTCTCGACGAGCGCGGTCGCGAGAATGGTCAGCGAGCCGCCGTTCTCGATGTTGCGCGCGGCGCCGAAGAAGCGCTTCGGCGGGTACAGCGCCGAGGCGTCGACACCGCCCGAGAGGATGCGGCCCGAAGCGGGCGCGGCCAGGTTGTAGGCGCGGCCGAGGCGGGTGATCGAGTCGAGCAGCACGACGACGTCGTGGCCGAGCTCGACGAGGCGCTTCGCACGCTCGATGGCGAGCTCGGCGACCGTCGTGTGGTCTTCGGCGGGGCGGTCGAAGGTCGAGGCGATGACCTCGCCCTTCACCGTGCGCTGCATGTCGGTGACCTCTTCGGGGCGCTCGTCGACGAGCACGACCATGAGGTGGACCTCGGGGTTGTTGATCGAGATGGCGTTCGCGATCTGCTGCAGCACGATCGTCTTGCCCGCCTTCGGGGGTGCGACGATGAGGCCGCGCTGGCCCTTGCCGATGGGCGCGACGAGGTCGATGATGCGCTGCGTCAGCTTCGTCGGCTCGGTCTCGAGGCGCAGGCGCTCCTGCGGGTAGAGGGGCGTGAGCTTCTGGAACTCGACGCGCGCCGCCGCCTCGTCGATCGACTGGCCGTTGACCGAGTCGACCTTCACGAGGGCGTTGTACTTCTGGCGGCTGTTCGACTCGTTGTCGCGCGGCTGCTTGATCGAGCCGACGACGGCGTCGCCCTTGCGCAGGTGGTACTTCTTCACCTGTCCGAGCGAGACGTACACGTCGCTCGGGCCGGGCAGGTACCCGGTCGTGCGCACGAACGCGTAGTTGTCGAGCACGTCGAGGATGCCAGCGATCGGGATGAGCACGTCGTCGTCGAGGATCTCGGGCTCGAGTTCGTCGCCCGCACCGCCCTGGCCGCGGCGCTTGCGGTCGCGGTAGCGGCTGCGACGGCCGCCTTCGCCGTCGGCCTGCTGCGCGTCGCGGTTCTGGCCGTCGCGGTTCTGGCCCTGGTTCTGGCCGCCCTCGCCCTGCTGCGCGTCGCGGTTCTGGCCGCCCTGGTTCTGGCCGCCCTGGCGGCGGTCGCCGCCCTGGTTGCCGCCCTGCTTGCCCTTCTCGGCGTCGGCCTGACGCTCGGAGGACTTGCCGCGCGGCTCGCCGCCCTGGGCGCCGTCATTCTGGCCACCCTGGTTCTGGCCGCCCTGGTTCTGGCCGCCCTGGCGGCGGTCGCCGCCCTGCTTCTGGGCGTCGTCGCCGCGCTCACCGCGGTCGTTGCCGTTGCGGTCGTTGCCGCCGCGCTCACCGCGCTCGCCGCCACGACGGCCGCGGTTGCGATTGCGGCCCTGGCGGGGCTCGTCGCCCGAGGGCTGCTCGCCGTCGCCCTCCGACGCGGCGGGGCGGGTGCCCTCACCGGTCGCCGCGGCGAGCTCTTCGCGCACTGCGGCGCGAGCGGCCTCACGGGCCTCGTCCTCGCTCGGCACGAGGCCGAGGCCGGCGCCGCCGCCGTTCACGTGCTGCGCGGCAGCGGTCGTCGCGCTCGTCGCGCGACGCGGCTGACGGCCGCGACGCGGCGCGGCCTGCTCGGCCGGCGCCTCGACGGCGGATGCCTCGGGCGCGGCGTCGGCCGGAGCCTCGACCGCGGGCGCCTCGGCGGCGGCCGGAGCGGCCACGACGGGCTCAGCCGCGACGGGCTCGGCGACGTCGAGGTCGAGCGTCGGGGCTGCGTCGCCCGCCTGCTCGGCCTGACGGGCCGTGATCGCCTCGACGAGCTCGCCCTTGCGGAGCTTGGATGCCCCCACGATGCCGAGCGAGACCGCGAGCTCCTGGAGCTCGGCGACCTTGAGGCCGGTGAGGGGGGCGCTGTTCGCCACGCCAGCAGCGTGGTCGGATGCGTTGGTCACTGGGTGTTGTCCTTTCCCCTGGCGCAAGAGCTGCGCGGCAGGAGAGCTGATCGCGGCCTCGAGCGAGGTCGGCGCGCGGTGGCGCAGACATGCGCGAGAGCGAAAGCAAGAGATTGCCGGGAATTGCACGATGCGGCCGGGAGTACGAGCAGTGGTGACTGCGGTGCATCGCCTGCCGGGTGCGGTGTCAGTCTAACACTCCGCATCGGCCCGATCCGCCACGCGACGCGCCCTGTGGAGAACCTCGGTCCGTCGCATCCGCCGTTGACCGCTGACGTCCGTGACGCTCACCTCGACGGGCCGTCCGGCTGGACTTCCGCCTTTCGCTCCACGGTCTCCCGCGAGGAGCGGCGTCACCCCTCGCAGTCTGCCGCGGACGCCTCGCGGCGCTGGGCGCCGCGGACGCTGGGGCTGCCGCCTTTCGCGACAGTTCAGACCGCTACGCGCTCTGAACTGTCGCGCCCTTGAAGTCCACGGCGAGCGGGAGCGCCTGCCAGACCGTGTCGGCGACGCGCTCGACGAGCGCGGTCGCGGCGGCGCGCTCGCTCGGGTCGCTCGCGAGCACGAGGATCGACGGGCCCGCGCCCGACACGACGGCCGGATGCCCCGCCTCGCGCAGTGCCCGGATGAGCCGGTCGGTCTCGGGCATCGCCGCTGCGCGGTAGTGCTGGTGCAGCTTGTCCTCCGTCGCCTGGAACAGCAGTTCGGGGCTCTGGATGAGCGCGGCGACGAGGAGCGCCGAACGCGAGACGTTGAACACCGCGTCTTCGTGGGGCACCGACTCGGGCTGCAGCGAGCGGGCGAGCGCCGTCGACATCTCGTGCTCGGGCACGAGCACGAGCGGCGAGACGCCGCGGTGCACGATGAGTTTCTTGTGCCGCGGGCCCTCGGGGGTCACCCACGCGATCGTGAGCCCGCCGAACAGCGCAGGGGCGACGTTGTCGGGGTGGCCCTCGAGCTCGGTCGCGAGCTCGAGCAGCTCGTCGGCGGAGAATTCGACGACGCCCTCGAGCAGCCCCTTCGCAGCGACGACGCCCGCGACGATCGCCGCGCCGGAGGAGCCGAGGCCCCGCCCGTGCGGGATCGTGTTGTGCGCGACGAGCTTCAGCCCGGGCAGCGCGACGCCGGCGCGTTCGAAGGCGTGCGCGATCGAGCGCACGACGAGGTGCGAGGCATCCAGCGGCACCTCCCCCTCGCCGACCCCGTGCACCTCGACGACGACGCCGGGCTCGGCGGTCGCCGAGACCTCGAGCTCGTCGTAGCGGGCGAGCGCGAGGCCGAGCGTGTCGAAGCCGGGGCCGAGGTTCGCCGAGGTCGCGGGCACCTTCACCTGCACGGTGCGGCCCGCGAGCACGGTCTCGGCGGGGGCGACGAGGGTGCCCGTCATGAGACGAGCCCGAGCACCGCGGCGACGTCGGCGGTGTCGGCGGGGACGACCGTCGGCTGCACCTCGGAGCCGTCCGCGGTGCGGAGGGCCCACTGCGGGTCCTTCAGGCCGTGGCCGGTGACGGTGAGCACGACGCGCGCGCCCTTGGGCACGACGCCGGCTTCGGCGCGCTCGAGGAGGCCGGCGACCGAGATCGCCGAGGCGGGCTCGACGAAGATGCCGACCTCGGCCGAGAGGATGCGCTGCGCCTCGAGGATCTTCGCGTCGTCGATGGCTCCGAAGTAGCCGTCGGTCTCGTCGCGCGCCTGCAGGGCCAGGTCCCACGAGGCGGGGTTGCCGATGCGGATCGCGCTCGCGATCGTGTCGGGGTCGCGCACCGGCTCGCCGCGCACGATCGGCGCCGAACCCGCGGCCTGGAACCCGAACATGCGGGGCAGACGGGTGGCGTTGCCCGCCGCGATGTCCTCGCGGTAGCCACGGGTGTACGCGGTGTAGTTGCCGGCGTTGCCGACGGGGATGAAGTGGAAGTCGGGCGCGTCGCCGAGCACCTCGACGACCTCGAACGCCGCGGTCTTCTGCCCCTCGATGCGGTCGTTGTTGACCGAGTTCACGAGGTGCACCGGGTAGTTCGCCGCGAGGTCGCGGGCGATGTCGAGGCAGTCGTCGAAGTTGCCCTGCACCTGGATGAGCTCGCCGTTGTGGGCGATCGCCTGGCTGAGCTTGCCCATCGCGATCTTGCCCTCGGGCACGAGGACGGCGGCCTTGATGCCGGCGTGGGTCGCGTAGGCGGCGGCCGACGCCGAGGTGTTGCCGGTCGAGGCGCAGATGACGACCTTCGCACCGTGCTCGACGGCCTTCGTGACGGCCATCGTCATGCCGCGGTCCTTGAAGGAGCCGGTCGGGTTCATGCCCTCGAACTTCACCCAGACGTCGGCGCCGGTGCGGGCCGAGAGCGCGGGTGCGGGCAGGAGCGGGGTGCCGCCCTCACCGAGCGTGACGACGGGCGTCGCGTCGGTGACGTCGAGCCGGTCCGCGTACTCGCGGATGACTCCGCGCCACTGGCGGGAGTTGGCCTTGGGGGTGGGCTGCTGGTTCACACTGCTCCTTCGACTCGGAGGACGGACGCGACGGATGCGACGACGGGGCTCTGGGCGAGGGCGGCGACGGTCTCGGCGAGCGCGGACTCCTTCGCCTCGTGCGTCCCGATCACCAGCGTAGCCCGCTGCGACCCCTCGCTCACGCTCTGCTGGAGCTGCTCGACCGAGACGCCGTGCGTCGCGAAGATGCGGGCGATCTGCTCGAGGACGCCGGGTTCGTCGGTGACCTCGAGGGTGATCGCGTAGCGGGTGGTGATGCGGCCGATGTCGAGCACGGGCACCTCGGCCTGCGTCGACTCGGCGGTGCCGGGGCCCCCCGACACACGGCGGCGGGCGATGGCGACGAGGTCGCCGAGCACGGCGGAGGCGGTCTGCACTCCCCCGGCGCCCGCGCCGTAGAACATCAGGGGGCCTGCGGCGGATGCCTCGACGAAGACGGCGTTGTTCGCGCCGTGCACGGCGGCGAGCGGGTGGCTGCGCGGTACGAGCGCCGGGTAGACGCGCGCCGAGACGCCCTCCTCGCCGGTCTCGGGGTCGGTGAGGCGCTCGCAGATCGCGAGGAGCTTGACGACGTAGCCGGCCTTGCGGGCCGACTCGACCTGCGCGGCCGACACCTCGGTGATGCCCTCGCGGTGCACGGCCTCGACGGGCACGCTCGTGTGGAACGCGAGGCTCGCGAGGATCGCCGCCTTCTGGGCGGCGTCGTAACCGCCGATGTCGGCCGTCGGGTCGGCTTCGGCGTAGCCGAGCTCGGTCGCGGTCGCGAGGGCGTCCTCCAGGGATGCCCCGGTGGTGTCCATGCGGTCGAGGATGAAGTTCGTGGTGCCGTTGACGATGCCGAGGATGCGGTCGACCCGGTCGCCGGCGAGGCTCTCACGGAGCGGACGGATGATCGGGATCGCCCCGGCGACGGCCGCCTCGTAGGAGAGCTGCGCGCCCACCTGCTCGGCCGCGGCGAAGAGTTCGGGCCCGTGCGAGGCGAGGAGCGCCTTGTTGCCCGTGACGACGTCGGCGCCGGAGCCGATGGCCTGCAGCACGAGGCCGCGTGCCGGCTCGATGCCGCCGACGAGCTCGATCACGATGTCGGAGCCGAGGATGAGCGACTCGGCGTCGGTCGTGAAGAGCTCGGCGGGCAGCTCGGCGTCGCGCTTCGCGCTCGTGTCGCGCACCGCGATGCCGACGAGCTCGAGGCGCGCGCCGACGCGCTGGGCGAGCTCGTCGGAGTGCTCGAGGAGCAGCCGCGCCACCTGCGAGCCCACCGAGCCCGCTCCGAGCAGTCCGACTCGGATGGAGCGGTACTCGATCATGCGGGGGTCCCTTCGGTCGCGGCGTCGCCGGTGGCGGCCGTGTCGATTGCGGTCGGCTCGAGCCCGAGATCACGGGCGAGGAGGTCGTCGATCGTCTCGCCGCGCACGATGACGCGGGCCGAGCCTTCGCGCACCGCGACGACGGGCGGGCGCGGCACGTGGTTGTAGTTCGAGGAGAGCGACCAGCAGTACGCACCGGTGGCGGGAACGGCGAGGAGGTCGCCGGGGCCGGTGTCGGCCGGCAGGTACTCGGCGTCGACGACGATGTCGCCCGACTCGCAGTGCTTGCCGACGACGCGCGAGAGCGCCGGTGCCGCCGCGGAGGTGCGCGAGGCGAGGCGTGCCGAGTACTGGGCCTCGTAGAGTGCGGTGCGGGCGTTGTCGCTCATGCCGCCGTCGACGCTCACGTACCGCCGCTCGCCGCCGTCGATCGGCACGGCCTTGATCGTGCCCACCGTGTAGAGGGTGACGCCGGCCGGCCCGATGATCGAGCGGCCCGGTTCGAAGGCGAGCTTCGGCACCGGCAGCCCGCGTTCGCGGCAGCCGGCGACGACGGCGTCGAGGATGCCACGGGCGATGTCTTCGATCGGCTGCGGCGAGTCGGCCGCGGTGTAGGCGATGCCGAAGCCGCCGCCGAGGTTGAGCTCGGGCACCGGCGCGGCCGCCGAGAGCTCGGCGTGGGCCGCGAGCAGCCGCGATGCGGACTCGGCGAAGCCGGGGGCCTCGAAGATCTGCGAGCCGATGTGGCAGTGGAGGCCGAGGAACTCGAGGCTCTCGTGGCCGCGGATGCGGGCGCCGAGCTCGGCGGCCCGGTCGAGCGACACCCCGAACTTCTGGTCTTCGTGGGCGGTCGCGAGGAACTCGTGGGTCGAGGCGTGCACGCCGCTGTTGACCCGCAGGCGCACGCGCTGCCTGCGACCTGCGCGCGCGGCCGCCGCAGCGACCCGCTCGATCTCGATCTCGCTGTCGATGACGATCGCGCCGACGCCCGCGGCGACGGCCGCGTCGATCTCGGCGAGCGACTTGTTGTTGCCGTGGAACCCGATGCGGGCGGGGTCGACGCCCGCGCCGAGCGCGACCGCGAGTTCGCCGCCCGTGCAGACGTCGACGGCGAGCCCCTCCTCGGTGACCCAGCGCACGACCGCGCCCGAGAGGAACGCCTTGCCCGCGTAATAGACGGTCACATCGGTGCCGGCCGCCGCCGCCGCGGACTCGAACGCGAGTCGCGTGCGCCGGGCGCGCCCGCGCGCCTCGTCTTCGTCGACGACGTAGAGCGGGGTGCCGAAGCGGGCGGCGAGCGTCGCCGCGTCGAGCCCGCCGACGACGAGCCGGCCGGCCGCGTCGCGGTGCGCCGACTCGGGCCAGAGCTGTGGCACGAGTCCGTTGACGTCGTCGGGCGCGACGAGGCCCGAGGGGACGTCGGAGAGAGCGGATGCCACGGAGAAACCTCACGGAGGGGACGAATCGACGGTGCTCGCGGCGAGCGAACCCGGATCGGTTCCTGAAGCCTGATGCGTACCGGCCTTGTGGGTCGGCGTACCGCGAGTCTACCGAGCGCGAACGTCGAGGCCGAATCGAGCGGTCAGTCGCAGCTGCCGGTCTGCTGCAGCGCCGCCCCGTCGAGGACGACGTCGCGCCCCTCGAGATCGACGCGCAGCACGCCGGGCGCCGCCGCGACGGCCGCCACCTCGACGCCCTCGGGCAGGTGCTCGGCGACGCACACTGGAATCGGGTCGCTGCCGAGCACGCGGTCGACGACGCCCGAGAGGTCGAGCGAACCTCCGCCGGCGCCGATCTCGACGCCGACCGGCTGCAGCAGCACCTCGCGGCCCGCCGCGGTCGGCGTCGCGGTGACCTGGAAGGTGATCGACC
Source organism: Agromyces sp. NPDC058136 (assembly GCF_042884375.1). Taxonomy (NCBI): domain Bacteria; kingdom Bacillati; phylum Actinomycetota; class Actinomycetes; order Micrococcales; family Microbacteriaceae; genus Agromyces; species Agromyces sp. NPDC058136. Next base: position 261,383 of record NZ_JBHVUA010000004.1, read on the forward strand.
GGCCCAGGAACTCGAGCGCGCCCTCGTAGCCGACGGTCGCGTCGCCGAGGGTGATCGACCCCGTGGCTCCGGGGATGTCGACGAGCGTGTCGAGCGCCGCCTGCTCGGCGGTGATGGTCGCCTCGAGGCGGTCGACCGGCTTCGCGAGATCGACGGGAACCCCCTCGAGCGACACCTGCACGTCGAGCGGGGCCCCCTCGACGACGAGCTCGGGCGCGCTCAGCGTCACCTGCTCCATCGTGCCCGAGAGGTACTGTCCGATCACCGAGAACCCGCCGATCGTCACGTCGACGTCGCCCTCGACGGTCTCGGGCAGGTTCGCCTGCACCTCCTCGGCGAGGCGCTGCTCGGCGACGCCGCGGGCGATCACGTCGGCGACGACGAGCAGCGCGACGACGCCGACGAGGCTCGCCCCGACGATGATCGCGATGCGCGCACCACGGCTCAGCCGTCGGCGGGGCGCGGACTCGGGCTCGGTGACATCCAGCTCGAGCGTCGGCTGTTCGTCGGACATCGGCCCGCCTTTCGGAGTCGTCTTCGCGAGGAGGCTACATGCGTTCGGGTGCGGACACGCCGACGAGCGCGAGTCCGTTGCGCAGCACCTGGCCGGTGGCGTCGTTCAGCCACAGGCGCGTGCGGTGCAGGTCGCCCACCGGCTCGTCGCCGAGCGGCAGCACGCGGCAGTTGTCGTACCAGCGGTGGTAGAGGCCCGCGAGCTCTTCGAGATAGCGGGCGACGCGGTGCGGCTCGCGCAGCTCGGCCGACTGGGCGACGATCCGCGGGAACTCCTGCAGCGCGCCGAGCAGCGCCGACTCGGTCTCGTGCCCGAGCAGCTCGGGCGCGAACGACGAGCGGTCGACGCCGGATGCCGCGGCATTGCGCGCGACCGCCGAGGTGCGGGCGTGCGCGTACTGCACGTAGAAGACCGGGTTGTCGTTCGTGCGGCGCTGCAGGATCTCGGGGTCGATCGTGAGCGGAGAGTCGGCCGGGTAGCGCGCGAGCGTGTAGCGCAGCGCGTCGGTGCCGAGCCAGGCCTGCAGGTCGTCGAGCTCGATGATGTTGCCCGCGCGCTTCGAGAGCTTCGCGCCGTTGACGCTCACCAGCTGCCCGATGAGCACCTCGACGTCGCGCTCGGGGTCGTCGCCCGCCGCGCCCGCGAGCGCCTTGAGACGGTGCACGTAGCCGTGGTGGTCGGCGCCGAGCAGGTAGATCTTGTGCTTGAAGCCGCGGTCGCCCTTGTCGAGGTAGAGGGCCGCGTCGGCCGCGAAGTAGGTGGGCACGCCGTTGCCGCGCACGAACACGCGGTCCTTGTCGTCGCCGAAGTCGGTGGTCTTCACCCACACGGCGTCGTCAGCGTCGTAGACGTGGCCCTGGGCGCGCAGGCGACCGAGGGCCGTGTCGATGTCGCTGATGCCGTCGTCGCCGCGGGCGTGCAGACGGCGCTCGCTCGTCCACACGTCGAAGTGCACGTTGAAGCGCTCGAGCGACGCGCGGATCTCGCCGAGCTGCAGTTCGTACGCGATCTCGGTCGCCGTGTGCAGCGCGAGGTCGTGGTCGAGCTCGGCGAGCTTCGGCTCGCGCTCGAGCACGCGCGCCGCGAGATCGGCGATGTAGCTGCCCGGGTAGCCGCCCTCGGGGGTCGGCTCGCCCTTCGCCGCGGCGAGGACCGAGGCGCCGAAGACCGCCATCTGGTTGCCGGCGTCGTTGATGTAGTACTCGTTCGCCACATCGGCGCCCGCTGCGCGGAGCACACGGCTGATCGAGTCGCCGAGCGCCGCCCAGCGGGTGTGCCCGATGTGCAGCGGACCCGTCGGGTTCGCCGAGACGAACTCGAGGTTGATCACGTTGCCCGCGAGCGAGTCGCTGCGGCCGTACGCCTCGCCCGCGTCGACGATCGTCTTCGCGAGGGCGCCGGCGGCGGCGGCCTCGAGTCGGATGTTGATGAAGCCGGGGCCCGCGACCTCGGCGCTCGCCACGCCGTCGAGCCCGGCGATGGCCGAGGCGAGCTCGCCGGCGACCTCGCGAGGGTTCTGGCCGAACGGCTTCGCGACGCGCATGGCGATGTTCGAGGCCCAGTCGCCGTGCTCGCGGAGCTTCGGACGTTCGAGCTTCACGTCGCCGGGTGTCAGCGCGAGTTCGACCTCGACGCCCGCGGCACGACGTCGCTCGGCGATGGCGAGGACGAGGTCGTACAGGGCGAGGGAGAGGTCGGTGGGAGTCACCCGCAAATCCTACCGGGTGGCGGTTGCTAAGGTTCGTCACATGCCGCGCCACTCCCGTCTGCCCCGGCTGCGATCGACCGGCCTCGCGCTCGTCGTCGTGGCATCCGCGTTCGCCTTGACCGGGTGCACCGAGCCGGCGCCCGACGCCGGGCCGAGCACCCCCGCGAGCGATGCGCCCGTGGAGAGCGACGGCGCCGTCGCGACGCCCGAACCGACCCCCGCCGAGAAGCCCGTGCCGTTCGAGGTCGACTGCGACGCGCTGCTCAGCGCCGACGACCTCTACGCCTACAACCCGAACTACGGCCAGGCGCCCGACTTCGAGCCCGCCGCCGCGGGCGTCGTCGGCGTCGCCGACGAGGCGGGCACGACGTGCGGCCTGCTCAACCAGACCAGCGGAACGCTCATCGAGTTCGGCGTCGCCACGCCCCCTCCCGGCGCGCTCGAGTCGCGCAAGAACGCGGCGGCGCTCGGCTCGAAGCCGGTGCCCACCTACGGCACCCCGCCCGAGATCGAGGGCTACTTCGCGGCGACCTCCGAGGGTGGCGAGGCGCAGGTGTTCACGGGCGAGTACTGGGTCGTCGTGTCCTCCACGGACTTCATCGAGCCCGGCGACCCGCAGGCGATCGTCGCGGCGATCGTCGCGAATCTCTCCGAGGCCTCCTGATGAGCGATGGCACGATCCGCCAGTCGCAGGGCACCCCTTCCTGGCTCGGCGCGGTGAACGACCGCGTCGGCCTCTCGGCGCTGCTCGACCACGGCCCCCTCACCCGCAACCGCATCTGCGAGCTCGTCGGGGTCTCGAAGCCGACGGCCTCGATGATGATGACCCGGCTCATCGCCGCGGGCGTCGTCGAGGAGAGCGGTCAGGTCGCCGGCAGCCCCGGGCGCAACGCCGCGCTCTACAAGGCGCGCACCGACCGTCCGCTCGGCGTCGCGATCGCGCTCGACGCGTTCCGGCTGCGGGCGCGGGTCGTCGACGCCGCGGGCGGGGACCGCCCGGTCGTGACGATCGACCTCCCCCGCGACCCGGCCGAACGCTCGGCCGTCGACGAGGTCGCCGCGGCGATCCGCGCGGCGAGCGAGGCCGCTGGCACCGACCCGCGGGTGGTGCACACGGTCTGCATCGGCACCGCCGGCTACGTCGACCCCCGCGGCGACGGGCAGCTCTTCAGCGAGACGCTGCCCGGCTGGCCGACGACGGGCCTCCGGGACGTGCTCGAACGCGAGCTCGGAGTCACCGTCTTCGTCGAGAACGACGTCAACCTCGCCGCCCTCGCCGAACGGCAGACGGGCGCCGGCGAGGGCCGCGACGTCTTCGCGCTGCTCTGGCTCGGCAACGGCGTCGGCACCTCCTTCGACGTCGCGGGCGACCTGCACCGCGGCAGCTTCGGGGGCGCGGGCGAACTCGGCTTCCTCCCGCTCTCGGTGCAGGCCCACGCGCTCGACCCGAAGGCGGAGACGAGCACCGACCTCGTCGGCGCCGCCGCGATCCGACGGGTCGCCGCGGCGCACCGGGTGGCCGGGGTCGATCCGTCGACGGCCGACCTCGCGAGCATTCTCGCCGCGATCGCCGACAGCCCCTCCGCCGACGCGATCATCGACGAGTTCGGCGAGCGCATCGCGCACATCTCGCTGCCCCTGCTCGCGACGCTCGACCCCGGTCTGCTCGTGCTCGCCGGGCCCACCGCGGCGATCGGCGGCACCCGCCTCGCCGACGCCGTCGAGCGCGAGATCCGCCGGCTCAGCCGCTGGTACCCCGAGGTCGTGGCCACCCATGTCGAGGGCGACGCCGTACTGCAGGGAGCGCACGCGTTCCTCACGGCGAAGGTCCGCGAAGAACTGCTCAGCAAGGTCGCGAGACTCGCCGTTCCCTGATCGGCGCGGCACACGTCGCCGAGGGCCGGATGCCACGTGGACGACGCACGCCCGGCGACGTGGGCGAGCCCCCGGAGATGATAGGGTTTTCAACTGTGCGCCTCCGTAGCTCAGGGGATAGAGCGCCGGTTTCCGGTACCGTAGGTCGGGGGTTCGAATCCCTCCGGGGGCACGTTTGCAAGTCCTGACGTCACGCATCGACGGCGACGTCGCACCTCGAGAAAGCCTCGGCCACGGCCGAGGCTTTTCGCGTCTCGGCCGTCGACGTCGGCCGTAGACTCGGCGGGTCTCGATCGCCGATGAAGAAGGACGCCGCGAATGCACGCCAGCACCCGAGAGATCGCGGTCGCCGCCACTCCTGCCGAACTCCTGAACCAGTGGGGCTCGGGCCCGCTGCTGATCTTCATCATCGTCGCTGGCGCGTTCATCGCGATGGGCGCCCTGCGAGCCCTCGAACGCCGCGCGAAGCGGCGCAGCGAATCGCTGCCGCTCCCGTCCACGCCCGCGCGCCGCGCGAGCAGGCGGCCGAGCACCCCGGCGAAGCCGGCCGTTCCGCTCGAGGAGCTCGAACGTCGCGCCGGGCTCGCACTCGTGGCATCCGACGAGCGGGTGACCGCGGCGACCGCCGACGTCGACTATGCGAGGGCCATCGACGGCGACGACGTCGCGGAAGCGCTCGCCGCGAACCTCGAGGGCGCGAGGCGGCAGCTCGCCGACGCCTTCGCCGTGCAGCGCGAAGCCGGGTACGCGACCGTCGACGACGAGGCCCGTCGGAGCGCGTACGAGCGCATCCTCCGCTCGACCGGCGAGGTCGACTCCTCGATCGAGGGTGCACGCACCTCGCTCGAACGGCTCCGCTCGCTCGGCGCCCGGGCCGCGCAGGAGGCGCCCGCCCTCGCCGCCGAGCTCGACGTGCAGGAGCGCGCAGCCGCGTCCGCGTCGGCGAAGCTCGACGACGCCCGGCGACGCTACGCGACCGACGCGCTCGAACCGGCCGTGGCCGCCCTCGGCGAGGCCCGCGCGGCCCTCGCCCGCGCCCGCGCGCAGCTCGCGGCGATCGCACCCGCCGTCGACGGCCCGGCCACGGCGACCGGACTGCGCATCGAATCGGCGCGCACCGCACTCCACTCGGCGTCGGGGAGCATCTCGGCCGTCGAGTCGCACTGCGCCGGGCTCGCGGCGCAGGACCTCGCGGTCGCCGAGGGCATCGCGGCGCTCGAACGCGACGTCGAGCACGCCCGATCGATCGGCAGCTCACGCCTCGCCACGGCCGCCGACGAGTTCGCCGCCGAAGCGCTCGCGCTCCGCAGCGCACTCGCCGCGGTCCCCCGCGACCCCGCCGAGCTCGGCCGCCGGGTCGTCCGGGCCGATGCCGCCATCGATGCGGAGATCCGGTCCTCCGCCGTCGCGGCACGGGCCGTCGAACAGGCGGTCGCCGAACGGTCGAGCGCGCTCGCGGGCGCCCGCATGCTCGTCAGCACCGCGACGAACTCGCTCATCGCCGAACCCGGGGGCGACGCGGCCCGGATCCGCCGGGACGAGGCGACGAAGCTGCTCGCCGAGGCGCGGATGGCACTCGCCGAGGCGTCCCGCTCGGACCTGCCTCCCGCTGACGCGCGCGACAAGGCCGACGCGGCGGCGCACCTCGCCCGTCGCGCGATGGCGATCGCGCGCGACGGCATCGCCGACACGCCCGCCGCCGACGGCAGGATGTTCGGTCTCGCGAGCGGCGGCGACGGACGCATCTCCGAGTTCGTGGCCGGCCTCCTCGACCGCGCCTCGCTCGCGATGGACGACGCGATCACCGCGGCCGACGTCGACGGGCCGGCCGGAACGCCGCGCCCGAACTTCGACGGGGGCCTCCGACCCGAGCGCAACGGCTCGTCGTGGACGTGGGAGTCGGGGGCGCCCTAGACTCGGGATCGTCCGTCCGGACAGGGGGAAAGGCACTGGTGCATGCGGGTACGACGCAGATGGCTCGCGACGGCCGCGATGATGGTGGGGCTGCTCGGCGCCGGAGCGGCGCCGGCGTGGGCTGAAGACCCCGTCGGGTTCGGCTCCTCCCCCGTCGTCGACACGGTCGGCGCGCTCGGCTCGCGCACCGCCGAGGTCGAGGCCGCGCTCGACGCCGACGCGGAACGCAGCGGCCGACAGCTCTTCGTCGCCTACGTCGACGAGTTCGAGAACCCGGCCGCGGCCGATGCCTGGGCCGAGCAGACCGCGATCGACAACGGGCTCGGCGCCGAGGACTACCTGCTCGCCGTCGCCGTCGAGGGCCGCCAGTACTTCCTCTCCGCGGCGAGCGACGCCTCGCTCAGCGACGCCGAGCTCGACCGCATCAGCCTCGAGGTCATCGAGCCCGAACTGCGCGATGAGGACTGGGCGGGCGCCGCGATCGCCGGCTCCTCCGCGATCGCGGGCGACACCGGCGGCGGGTTCTGGGGCTCGGGGTTCTTCTGGTTCCTCATCATCGCGGCCGTCGTCGTCGGGATCGTGTGGTTCGTGCTCGCGAGACGCAAGAAGCGCCAGGTCGGGGGCGGCGCCGCCGGTGCGCCCCAGCCGTCGATCGACGAGCTCCGCCGGCAGGCCGGCGGCGCGCTCGTGCAGGCCGACGACGCCCTGAAGACGAGCGAGGAGGAGCTCGGCTTCGCCGTCGCCTCCTACGGCGAGGAGGCGACGGCCGACTTCCGCGCGGCCCTCGAGGGCGCGAAGGCGAAGATCGCCGAGGCCTTCGCACTGCAGCAGCGCCTCGACGACGCCGAACCCGACACCGACGACGAGCGGCGCGCCTGGTACGGCGGCATCGTCGCGCTCACCGGCGAGGCCGACGCCCTGCTCGACGCGCAGGCCGAACGGTTCGACGCCCTCCGCGACCTCGAACGCAACGCCCCCGAAGCGCTCGCCCGCGTCGAGGCCGCCGCGGCGACCGTCGAGCGCGGCATCGCCCCGGCCGCACAGCGGCTCGCCGCGCTGCAGTCGCAGTACGCCGCGACCGCACTGGCCCCCGTCGCCGACAACCCCGCGCAGGCGCAGACCCGCATGGGATTCGCCCGCGAGGCGCTCACCGAGGCGAAAGGCGCGGTCGCGCGCGGCGAGGGCGGCCCCGCCGCCGTCGAGATCCGCGCCGCCGAGGAGGCGGTCGACCAGGCGCAACTGCTCTCGGTCGCGATCGAGCGGCTCGCCGCCGAGCTCGCCACCGCGGACCGCGCCGTCGCCGCGGGCGCCGACGAGCTCGACCTCGACGCGCAGACCGCTCGCGGTCTCGACGCCGCGATGGGCCCGCTGGCCGATCGGGTCGCGGGCGAGGCATCCGCCCTGCGCACCGCGATCGCCGCGCCGGGCCGCGACCCGATCGCCCTGCAGACGCGACTCGAGCAGGTCGACGCCGAGATCGACGCCGCCATCCAGGGCGCCCGCGACGCCGCCGAGCAGGCGGCGCGCGCGCAGGCGCAGCTCGGCCGCAGCCTGCAGGCCGCACGCAGCCAGGTGCAGGCCGCCGAGGACTACCTCGTCGCCCGTCGCGGCGCCGTCGGCTCCGAGGCGCGCACGCGCCTCGCCGAGGCCGGACGTCTGCTCGTGCAGGCCGAGCAGACGGCGAGCGGCGGCGACGCTGCGGCGGCCCTCGCGACCGCGCAGCGCGCCGAGCAGCTCGCCCGGCAGGCGATCGAACTCGCCCAACAGGACGTCAACGGCTTCGGCGGGTACGGCGGCATGCAGGGCGGTCAGGGCGGCCAGGGCGGTTCGGGCGGTTCGGGCGGCGACATGTTCGGCGCAGTGCTCGGCGGCATCCTCATCAACTCGATGCTCGGCGGAGGCGGAGGCGGCGGAGGAGGCGGCTTCGGAGGCGGCTTCGGCGGTGGAGGCTTCGGCGGAGGCGGACGCCGCTCCCCCGGCAGCTTCGGCGGTTCGTCGACCCGCTCCCGCCGCGGAAGCGGGGGACGCTTCTGACCCGCACCGGCCCCCGAATCGACCACCGACCACCGACCGACCGCAGCACCACCGACAGGGAGTAACCATGACCAAGCAGTCCATCTTCGGGCGCATCTCGCAGCTCGTCCGCGCGAACATCAACGCCCTCATCGACCAGGCCGAAGACCCGCAGCTCATGCTCGACCAGATGGTGCGCGACTACACCAACTCGATCGCCGACGCCGAGGCCGCCATCGCCGAGACGATCGGCAACCTGCGCCTGCTCGAAGACGACCACCGCGAAGACGTCGAGGCGGCCCGCGAGTGGGGCGAGAAGGCGATCGCGGCGAGCCGCAAGGGCGACGAACTGCGTTCGGCGGGCGACGCTTCGGGCGCCGACAAGTTCGACAACCTCGCGAAGGTCGCGCTCAGCCGTCAGATCTCCTCCGAGAACGAGGCGAAGGCCGCCGAGCCGCAGATCGCCGCGCAGACCGAGGTCGTCGACAAGCTGAAGGCCGGCCTCAACGGCATGAAGGAGAAGCTCGTCCAGCTGCAGAACAAGCGCTCCGAGCTCGTCGCCCGTGCGAAGACGGCGGCGGCGCAGAAGCAGGTGCACGACGCGGTCAAGTCGATCGACATCCTCGACCCGACGAGCGAGATCGGTCGCTTCGAGGACAAGATCCGCCGCGAGGAGGCCGTCGTGCGCGGTCAGGCCGAGCTCGCAGCATCCAGCCTCGACGCCCAGTTCAACGAGCTCGACGACCTCGGCGAGCTCACCGAGGTCGACGCGCGCCTCGCCGCGCTGAAGGCGGGCGGCGCGCAGGGCGCGATCGGCGGCTGAGCACCGATCCGGGCACGATTCGGATGCCGCGACCGCACGCCGGTCGCGGCATCCGTCGTCTCGGCCCCGTTTCCGCGCCCGTCTCGGCCGTCGTCTCCGCCGTCGGCGAACGCAACGACGGTCGCGGTGGTCGGGCGCCCGACGTGGCGCGATACTGGACACATGCCCGCCACCTTCGTCGTCGTCCCGCTCTGGCAGGGGTCGGTCTCCGCACGCGCAATGAGCCTCGCCGACGGCGCCGAGGCGATCCGCGGCGACCTGCCGTCGGCCGCGACCGTCACCGTCGAGGTGCCCGTCGAGGCGGGCGAATCGCTCGGCACGGGCGTCAGCCGGTACAGCACGATCCGACGGGTGCACGAGGCGACGACGCAGGCGCTCGCCCAGGTGCCCGACCAGGCGATCACGATCGGCGGCGACTGCGGCAGCGCGCTGGCGGCCGTCGCGCACGCCTCGGACCGCGTCGGCGGCGACCTCGCGGTGCTCTGGCTCGACGCGCACCCCGATCTCAACACCCCCGAGAGCTCGCCGTCGGGCGGCTTCGGCGGCATGACGCTGCGCGCGATCACCGGCGACGGCGCCGACGGCCTCGCGCTCGGCGAGTCGGCGCGCGTCGCGCCCGGGCGGCTCGTGCTCGGCGGCATCCGCGCCATCGACGCCGAGGAGCGCCGTTTCATCGACGAGCACGACGTCTCGGTGCTCGCCGTCGAGGACCTCTCCGACCCGAGCGTCGTCATCGGCGAGCTCGAGGCCACCGGGGCGTCGAACGTCTACGTGCACATCGACCTCGACGTGCTCGATCCCTCGGCGCTCGCGGGGCTGTCGTATCCGATGCCGTTCGGCATCGGGGCCGCCGAGCTCGTCGCGCTCGTGCGCGAGGTGGTGGCGCGGTTCCCGGTGGCGGGCGCGTCGATCGCCGGGTTCACCCCGTCGAGCCCCGAGGCCGCGGTCGACGACCTGCCGACGATCCTGCGCCTCGTCGGGGCGCTCACCTCGGGATCGCGCCGCTCGTGACCGACGCGAAGCCGACCTCGAACCCGACCGCTGCCCCGAACCGCACTCCGACCTCGAACCCGACCCTGCGCATCCGCCTCACCGATTCGCCGATCAGTCGGCTCGGCTACTGGTGGGCGACCGCCGTGGGCTTCACGTGGGGCTTCATCTGGAGCACAGGGCCGATCCGTCGCCGCGACGGTCTCATCGTGTTCACCGGCATGCCGAACTGGACGTACGGTCGGGGCGGCTCATGCGTCGGCGGCTGCTACCTGACGGGTTCGAACGACGGCGAGCGGGTGCTCGTGCACGAGCGGGTGCACCGCGAGCAGTGGCGGCGGTACGGCATGCTCTTCCCGCTGCTCTACTTCATCGCCGGGCGCAACCCGCTGCGCAACCGTTTCGAGATCGAGGCGGGGCTGGAGGACGGCGGGTACCTGCCTCGGCGCCCTCCCCATCGGCGCCCTACCCCTCGGCGCGACCGAGCTTCCAGTACCCCATGAACGCGACTCGGTTGCGGTCGACGCCGAGGCCCTTCACGAGGTGCCGGCGCAGCGTCGTGATCGCCGTGGCCTCACCGGCGAGCCAGGCGTAGAAGCCGCCGTCGCGGGCGGGCTCGGGCACCTCCCAGAGGATCTCGTCGTCCGCGATCGTCGGAAGCTCCGCGTCCGGGTCGGCATCGGTCGCGGCGACCGGCGCGAGCGCCGCGGCGTCGTGTCGTCGTGCCTCCGCAGCCCAGGCATCGGCCCAGGTGCGCACGGCCTCGACGAGGCAGCCGCCGTAGCCCGGTGCGGGCAGCGCGTCGCCGCCGCGATCGAACCACTGCACCGTCACGCCGACGGGGGTCCGCAGCTCGAGGACGTCGGCCGCGTCGGGCACCTCGAGGAACACCGCGCCCTGCGCGTCGTCGGGCAGCTGTTCGAGGATCGCGGAGACCGCGGGCACTGCAGTCTCGTCGCCCGCGATCAGCAGGGTGCGCGCATCACCGGGATGCCACTCCCACCCGCCCGACGGCTCGTCGCTCGTCGCATCGGGGGCGATGAGCAGCATCCGCTCGCCGAGCTCGGCCTGGGCGATCCACCGCGAGGCGGGACCGCTGTCGCCGTGCGCGACGAAGTCGACGTCGAGCTCGCCCTGCTCGGGTCGCGCGTCGCGGATCGTGTAGGTGCGGATGGGATTGCGCCGCTCGTCGGGGAGCGCGCGCCAGGCCCCGAACCAGTCGGCACCGTTCGGGAAATGGCCGAAACGGTCGCCGTCGTCGCCCGACAGCGGCAGGATGACCTTGATCCGCTGGTCGGGGCCGTCCCAGCCGAGCTCGCGGAGGTCGTCGCTGCGGAAGGTCACGCGCACGAAGTGCGGGCTGAGTCGGCGGACCGCCCCCACGGAGGTGTCGAAGACGCGGTATCCGGGCTTGGCCATGCTGGGGCTCCTGTCGTAGGGGTCGGTGGAGGGCGTGCGGGTCAGGCCGTGCGGCGCGAGCGCCAGAGCAGCCAGACGAAGTACGGTGCGCCGACGACCGCGGTGACGAGGCCGGCGGGCAGCTGGCCCGGTGCGATCACGGTGCGGCCCAGCGTGTCGGCGACGGTGACGAGCAGCGCGCCGAGGAGGGCTGCGAGCGGCAGCACGAGCCCGTGCCGCGCGCCCACCAGGGCACGAGCGGCGTGCGGCGCCACGAGGCCGACGAAGCCGACGACGCCGACGGCGGAGACCGCGGTCGCGGTGAGCGCGACCGCGATGGCGAGGAGGCCGAGCCGGGCGCTCCCGAGCCGGACGCCGAGCACGCGCGGCGTATCGTCGTCGAAGGCCAGCAGGTCGAGCTCCCGGCGCATGCCGGCGAGCACCGGCAACGAGACCGCGAGCATCACGAGCAGCGGGATCAGCTGCGGGAAGGTCCGGCCGTAGGTCGACCCGGACATCCAGGTCAGCGCCTTCGCCGCGTTGTACGGGTCGGTCGCGATGATGAGCATCGCGACGATCGCGGACGACGCCGCCGAGACGCCGAGACCGATGAGGATCAGCCGGCTCGAGGCGAGCCCGCCGCGGAGCGACAGCCCGAAGACGATGAGGGCCGCCACCGCGGCGCCCACGAGTCCGCCGGTCGTGATGCCGACGAAGCTCGCGAGCGGCCAGAAGGTGATGACGAGCACGGCGCCGACCCCGGCGCCGCCGGTCACACCGAGGATCGCCGGTTCGGCGAGCGGATTGCGCGAGACCGCCTGCACCACGGTGCCGGCGACGGCGAGCGCGGCGCCCGCGAAGATCGCGGCGGCGACCCGTGGCGCGCGGGTGTTCATGACGATCTCGACGAGCGGACCCGCCTGGCCGGTGGCCCAGTTGATGACGTCGCCGCCGAGCAGCTTCGCGTCGCCGAGCAAGAGCGAGACGAAGGCGAGGACGACGAGGAGGACGACCGATCCCCCGATGACGAGGCGGCGTCCGCGACGTGAGAGTCCGGCGCCGATCACGAAGCCGCTCGCCGCCTCGGAGGTCGCGCGCGACCGCAGTGCGAGCGCCACGAGGAACACCGCGCCGAAGATCGTCGTGACGATGCCGGTCGGCACCTCGACGCCGGCCTGGCCGCCGAACGCGAGGCGGAGCAGCACGTCGGCTCCGAGCACGACGATGACGCCCATGATCGCGGCGGCCGGGATGAGGAGCACGTGCTTCTGCATGCCGGGGACGCGCGCCGCGATGAGCCGCACGATCGCCGGCGCAGAGAGCCCGACGAAGCCGATCGGGCCCACGAGGGCGACGGCGGCCGCCGAGAGCAGCACGGCGATCAGGACGCCGACGAGCCGGGTGCGGCGCACGTTCACGCCGAGGACGGTCGCCGTGTCGTCGCCGAGGGCGACGAGGTCGAACTGTCGCGCGAAGACGAGGAGCACCGCGACGGCGATCAGCACGACGGGTGCGAGCTGCGCGGCGGGCCCGATCCCGGTCTGGGCGAGGGTGCCCTGGCTCCACGCGTAGAGCCCGTTGGTCCGCTCCGGGAAGAGCAGCAGCAGCATGGTGGTGAGCGCGCTGAGCGCGAGCGCGATGGCCGAACCGGCGAGCACGAGCCGGACGGTGCCGCCGCCCGTGCCCGAGGAGCGCGAACCGCCCGCGGAGAGCGCCAGCACGAGTCCGGCCGCGGCGAGTCCGCCGAGGAACGCCACCGTACCGCCGCCGAGCACCGGCAGCGAGATCCCGAATGCCGCGACCACGACGACCGCCAGGTACGAACCGGCGTTCACCGCGAGGGTGTCGGGCGACGCGAGCACGTTGCGCGACACCGATTGCAGCACGAGTCCCGCGACGCCGAGCGCGACGCCGACGACGACGCCCGCGACCATCCGGGGCATCCGCGAGGCGAGGAACACGGCAGCCGACTGCTCGTCGCCGGTGCCGGTGATGAGGCCGAGGAGTTCGGGAAGACCGACGTCGGCCGATCCCTGGGTCACGTGGACGGCGGCGAGCAGCGTCGCGAGCACGACCCCCAGGGCGATGAGCAGCACGGCGCCGAGCCGGGGGCGGCGTTCGCCCCCGGTCGGCGCCGCGGCCGTCTCAGCCCGCGAGGGTGCTGACGACCGCATCGATGTAATCGTTCATCGACGACGGGCCGCCGAACATCCAGATGCCGTCGGGCAGGCGGTGCACGTTCCCGTTCGCGACGAACGGCAGCGACTTCCACACCGCGTTGTCGGCCAGGTCGACCGCGTACGCGTCGGCTTCGCCGTTCGTGATGTAGAGGAACTCGAGGTCGTCGAGCACGGTCAGACCCTCGACGTCGGCTTCGCCGAGGCCGTAGTCGGCGTCGCCCTCACCCGTCCAGGCGTTCTCGAGACCGAGCTCCTCGGTGACGGCGGTGAGCAGCGCGCCCTCGGTGAACGGACGGATCGAGACCTGGCCGCCGCTCGCCCACGAGTCGCTCATCATGAACGGGGTGCCCGCGAGACCGGCCGCTTCGAGTGCGGCCTTGCCCTCGTCGATCCTGGCGTGGAAGCCGTCGAGCAGCGCTTCGCCCTCCTCCTCGGTGCCGGTCGCGGTGGCGATGCGCTCGAGGTTCGACTCCATCTGGCCGATCGGGTTCGAGGCGTCGGCGCCGCGCACGACGAGGACGGGGGCGAACTCCTCGATCTGCGAGATCACGGTCTCGGGCAGGTCGGTGGTGGTCACGACGAGATCGGGCGCGAGGCCCGCGATCGCGTCGACGGAGGGCTCGCCGCGCCCGCCGACGTCGGTGACGCCCTCGTCGAGCGGCTCGGACTGGACCCAGTCGCTGTACCCCTCGATGTCCGCCACGCCGGTCGGCATCACGCCGAGCGCGACGAGGTTCTCGGCGGTGTTCCACTCGAGCGCGACGACCTTCTCGGCCGGTGCGTCGAGCGAGATCTGCTCGCCGCGGTCGTCGGTCACGGTGATCGCGCCGGCGCCGCCGCCTGCAGCCTCGGGAGCCTCGGTCGTGCCGCAGCCGGTCAGCAGCAGCACGGACGCCGCAGCGACCGCGCCCAGGGTGATGGCGGATGTTCTCATGGGGGGAGGTTTCCTCACGGATCGGCGCGCGGGCATGACGGACCCGCGCGAGGGGGTGGTGGGGGTGACGACGCCGCTAGGCGACGACGAGTCGTTCGGTGCGCTGACGCGTGTTGTAGCGGCCGATCGGGCAGGTGGTGATGCAGCCGCGCTCGTCGATGTCGACGTCGACGCGGATGCCGTAGGCCGAGCTCAGCACGTCGCTCACGAGCACCTCGGCGGGGGTGCCGACGGCGCGCACGCGACCCGACTCGAGCAGCACGATGCGGTCGGCGATCGCCGCGGCCTGGTCGAGGTCGTGCAGCACGACGCCGATGGTCACGCCGTGCTCGTCCGCGAGTTCGCGGATGAGGTCGAGCAGCTCGACCTGGTAGCGGAGGTCGAGGTAGGTGGTCGGCTCGTCGAGGAGCAAGACCCCCGTGTCCTGGGCGAGGCAGGCGGCGAGCCACACCCGCTGCAGCTGACCGCCCGAGAGCTGGTCGACGGCGTTGCCGGCGAGGTTCGCGACGCCGGTCAGCTCCATGGCGCGGTCGACGATCGCGGCGCCGCCCGCGTCGCCCGCGATGAAGCGACCGCGGTGCGGGTGCCGGCCGAACTCCACGAGTTCGCGCACGGTCAGGCCGCCGGGGGTCGGGCGGCTCTGGGCGAGCAGCGTGACCCGGCGGGCGAAGTCGCGCGCGCTCAGCGTGGCGGCGTCGACGCCGTGCTCAGCGAGCTCCTGCGCGCCTGCGACCGTCCCCTCCGAGACCGTGTGCACGTCGCCGCCGGCGAGGAGGACCCGCCCGGAGTCGGGCTGGTGGAGCCGTGCGAGCGCGCGCAGCAGCGTCGACTTGCCGCTGCCGTTCGGCCCGACGAGCGCGGTGACCTTGCCCGGTTCGAGGTGGAGCTCCGCACCGTGCACGACGGGCGTGCCGTTGTAGGAGATCGTGAGGTCGAGACCGAGCATGCCTCCACTATAGGTGAGGCTTACCTAAATTCGTCAACTCGGCAGCGGTCGCGCGACGTCACCAGAGCGCCGGATGCCGCGGCGCACGCCGCAGACGACGCTCGAGCTGCGCCGCGAGCGAGAACAGCGTCGCCTCGCCGCCGGGTCGCCCGATGAGCTGCACCCCCATCGGCAGGCCCTCGGCGGTGAACTCGACGGGCACCGTGATCGCGGGAAGCCCCGACACGTTCACAAACGAGGTGAACGGGGTGAACTGCACCTGTTGGGCGAAGTTGCGCTCGCCGTCGCGCGCGTCGTACCAGCCGACCGGGCGCGGGGTGAGCGCGAGCGCAGGGGTGAGCACCGCGTCGTACGAGGCGAAGCGCGCGATCACCCGGCGCTCGAACGCGCTGAGCCACGAGAGCGCCTCAGCGAGCTGCCGCGCGGGCAGTGCCCGCCCGCGTTCGACGAGCCACTGGGTGAGCGGTTCGAGCAGTTCGAGACCTTCGCCGTCGACGGGGATCGTCGCGGCCCCGGCCTGCCAGATCGTGCGGAACGCCTCGGGGTAGCCGGGCTCGGGTGCGGCGGGCACCTCTTCGATGCCGTGCCGCCCCGTGTCGAGCACCGCGATCGCCCGGTCGAGCGCGGCGCGCGCCTCGGGGGCGATGGAGATGTCGTACCCCTCGTCCCAGGGCGACTCGGTGAGCACCCCGAGCTGGAACCGCCCCTCACCGCGCACCGCCGCGCCGAGGTAGGGCCCGTCGTCGCCCGGCGCCCGCACCGCGAACGGGTGCGCCGCCGGGTACCCCTCGGGGCCGATCAGTCCGTCGAGGAGGAGCGCCGCGTCGGCCACCGTGCGTGCGATCGGCCCGGCGACGCCGAGCCCCGCGAGACTCCCGAGCCCCGATCCGCCGGGCACCCTCCCGCGCGAGGGCTTCACCCCGACGAGTCCGCAGGCCGCGGCCGGGATCCGGATCGACCCGCCGCCGTCCGAGCCGGGTGCGAAGGGCAGCAGCCCCGCGGCGACCGCGGCCGCCGCTCCCCCGCTCGATCCGCCCGCGCCGAGCCCGAGATCCCACGGATTGCGCGCGGGCGGCCCCGAGAGCCCCTCAGTGTACGACGGGAGCCCGAACTCGGGGGTCGCGGTCTTGCCGAGGCTCACCGCGCCTGCCGCGTCGACCGCCTGCACGAGATCGTCGCTGGTGTCGGGCACGAAGTCGGCGAAGGCCCGCGAACCGAATCGCGCCGGCACCCCTGCGCGTTGCTGCAGATCCTTGTCGCCGAGCGGCAGGCCCCAGAGCGGCCTCGAGCGCGGCACCTCGCGCTCGACGAGGCGCGCACGCTCGAGCGCCCGCTCCCCCGTCACCTCGACGAACGCGCCGACCTCGGGGTTCAACCGCTCGACGCGTTCGAGGTAGTGCGTCGCGAGTTCGACGGGCGACACCTCGCCGCGCTGCAACGACTGGTGGAGTTCGAGGGCGGTTCGCTCGTGCAGCTCGCTCATCCCTCGAGCCTACGGCGCCCTACTCGTTGGTTGAGGAGCGCCCGACGAAGTCGGACGCGTCTCGAAACCGACACATCCCGAACAGCAGAGGTTTCGGGACGCGTCGCCGCGTCGCGTCGGCGCTCCTCAACCCGCGGAGCGCCCTATTTCAACGATCGCTGCAGCAGCACCGTGCCGAGCCAACGGTCGAACTTGAAGCCCACCCGGCCCATGCGGCCGATCTCGGTGAACCCGAACTTCTCGTGCAGCGCGATCGACGCCTCGGCGCCCTGATCGGCGATGACCGCGATCATCTCCTTCAGGCCGGCGGCCTTCGAACGCTCGATGAGTTCGGCGAGCAGCACCCGCCCGAGGCCCTTGCCCGAGGCCGCAGGCCCCAGGTAGATCGAGTTCTCGACGGTGAAACGGTAGGCGCGCTTCGGCTTCCACGGGGCGACGAGCGCGTAGCCGAGCAGCTGCCCCGAGGGCGACTCGGCCACGAGGAACGGCATGCCGAGCTCGGTCAGCTGCGCGAACTTCGCCCGCCACTCGGCGAGGGTCATGGCGTCCTCGTCGAAGGTGACCGTCGAGTTCGCGACGTAGTAGTTGTAGATCTCGCGGACCGAGGGCAGGTCGGCGGCGGTCGCGTCGCGGATCGCGTACTCGAACGGCGCCTCGGCCGACGGCACCGGGCGGAGGTGCCGCGGCAGCACGCGCCGCTCCTGGTATTCCTCTTCGAGCATGGCGTCAGCCTACGACGCGCAGATGACGCGCAGGTTTCGGAGCCTCAGAACGGCTCAGAACAGGGATGCCTCCGGCTGCCCCTCGTGCGGCAGATTCCAGTCGACCGGCGCGGCCCCCTGCCCCTCGAGCAGGGCGTTCGCCCGGCTGAACGGGCGCGAACCGAAAAAACCGCGCGACGCGGAGAGCGGGCTCGGGTGGGCCGACTCGATGACCGGGGTGTCGCCGAGGAGCGGTTTCAGCTGCTGCGCGTCGCGGCCCCAGAGGATCGCGACGAGGGGCGTGCCGCGGGCGACGAGCGCGCGGATCGCGTGATCGGTGACCGCCTCCCACCCCTTGCCGCGGTGCGAGGCGGCCTCGCCGGGGCGCACGGTGAGCACCCGGTTGAGGAGCATCACGCCGCCCTGGCTCCACGCGGTGAGGTCGCCGTGGGCGGGCGGGGCGACGCCGAGGTCGTCGCGGAGCTCGCGGTAGATGTTGTGGAGGCTTCGCGGCAGCGGGCGCACGTGCGGGTCGACGGCGAACGAGAGCCCGATGGGATGCCCCGGGGTGGGGTACGGGTCCTGGCCGACGATGAGCACCCGCACCCCGTCGAGCGGCGCGGCGAAGGCGCGGAACACGTGCTCGCCATCGGGGAGGAACCCGCGGCCGGCGGCTTCCTCCCTGCGGAGGAACTCGTTCATCTCGGCGAGCTCGGGGGCGACCGGGGCGAGGGCAGCGGCCCATCCCGGGTCGATGCCGCCCGCGGTGGCGAGCTCGTCGAGGCCCCCGAGCTCGTCGAACCGGGCGAGCGGGCCGCCCGGTCGGCGGTCGGGCACTGCGGTCTCCTCCCCCGTCATGCCCGCACCGTGCCGACCCGCACCCCGCGCTCGTCGGGCAGCACGCGCCAGACGTTTCCGCGCCCGACCGCCCGCAAGCCGCCCTCGCCGACGATGAGCACCGTCTCCTCGTCGATGCCGAGCCCACCGTCGGCGACACCCGCCTCGACGGCGGCGACGAGCCGCGACAGCGCGCCCCACTGCGCGAGGTGCACGTCGATCGCGACGTCCACGAGGCCGATGCCGGGCGCGACGGTCACCTCGTCGAGGCCCTGATCGCCCTGCTCGGGCGAGACCTGCACACCGCCGATGGCACGGCCGCCGATGATCGCGCGCTCGGCGGCGATCATCGCGCCCGCGGAGAACCCGAGATAGGGGGTGCCGTCGGCGACGAGCCGGCGCAGCTCGCCGAAACGCGGCTCGAGCGCATCGCGGTAGGCGGGCACGAGCCCGCCGCCCACGACGACGCCGTCGATCTCGGCGAGGGCCGTCGACGGCACGACGCCGCCGTGCGGCACCGCGGAGACGACCGGGGTGACCGGGCCCGCGAGGGCGAGGGCGTCGACGAGCTTCGCGGCGTGCGCCGACTCGTCGCCGTCGCGCACCGAGATGATCGCGATGCGCGGCAGCGCACGGCCTGCGGCCCGGGCGCACGCGGCGGCCTCGGCGAAGAATTCCGAGTACGGGCGTGCGTCGCCCGACTCGGGCCAACCGCCGCCCACGAGGTGGACGCTCACGCCGCGACCCGCATGGACGAGCGGCATCGGGGCGCGCGCATCAGGCGCCGATCGTGGAGACCAGGACCCCGCCCTCGGCGGGCAGCACGCGCCAGACGCTCCCCGAGCCGACGACCCGCAGGCCGCCGTCGCCGACGATGAGCACGGTGCGCTCGTCGATGCCGAGCGCACCTTCGACGAGGCCGGACTCGACCGCGGCGACGAGGCGCGACAGCGAGCCGCGCTGGGCGACGTGCGCGTCGATCGCGACGTCGACGAGCCCGATGCCCGACTCGACCTCGAACTCCTCGCCCGGCCCCTCGCCTTCGGGGGCGAGCTGCACCCCGTCGATGCGCGTACCGCCGCCGAGCGAGCCCTCGGCGGCGATCATCGCCCCGGCGGAGACCCCGAGGTACGGAACGCCGCCGGCGACCTGCCGGCGCAGCTCGCCGAACACCGGCTCGAGCCCCGCCCGCACCTCTTCGACGATGCCGCCGCCGACGAGGATGCCGTCGACCTCGCCGAGCGAGGTCGGCGCGACGGGCACGCCGCCCGGCGTCGCCGTCACGTGCGCGTCGAACTCGCCGGCACCGGAGAGGATCTCGACGAGCAGGCGCGAACGCTCGTCGGCCTCGGGGTGGATCGAGATGACCGCAATGCGCGGGCGGGCGCGTCCCGCCGCGCGGGCGCGGTCTGCGGCTTCGCCGAGGAACGGGGCGTACAGCGAGGCATCCGCGGCCGTGAGCGCACCGCCGCCCGCGAGGTGGACGCTCACGCCTCGACCTTCACCGGCGGCAGCGACGACCACGGGAAGACGATCCAGTCGTCGGTGTCGCGGTAGCTGAAGTCGGGCACGAGGATCGTGCGCGGCTTCGAGTAGAGCGTGGCGGTGCGCACCTCGGCACCGGCGTCGCCGAGGAGTTCGACGACCTTCGCGAGCGTGCGTCCCGAGTCGGAGACGTCGTCGACGAGCAGCACTCGCTTGCCGGCGAGCGCCGGCGCGTCGAGCATCGGCGGGTGCACGACGGGCTCGGGCAGCACCTTCTCGATGTCGGTGTAGAACTCGACGTTGATCGAGCCGCACTGCTTCGTGCCGAGGGCGTAGGAGATCGCGCCGGCGAGCAGCAGCCCGCCGCGGGCGATCGCGATGACCACGTCGGGCGTGAAGCCCGAGGCGAGCACGTCGTGCGCGAGTGTGCGCGCCGCCTCGCCGAACTGGTCCCAATCGAGGATCTCGCGCCGGATCTCGGGATCGCCGAGTCCTGCGTCATTCGCGTCGAACGTCATCTGGAGATCGTACCGGGCGCACCTGTCCGGCGCCCGACCGTCATCCGCCGTGTTCGTCGTCGACCGCGCCGGCCTCGTCGATCGCGTCCTGGATCGCCCGACCGGGCGGTTCGATGATCGGTCCCTTCTCCTGGTCGGATGCCGCCGACCCGCTGTTGCCGTGACGCGCGTGCACCTCGCTCACCTTTTCGCCGATGTAGGAGATGATCGTCGCCGACGCGGTGCCGACGATCGCGACGCCGCCCACCATGAGGAACACGGCGTAGAAGCGCCCCTCGGCGGTGACCGGGTACATGTCGCCGTAGCCGACCGTCGCGATCGTGACGATCGCCCACCAGATCGCGTCGCCGAACGTCGTGATCGTCGCGCCGGGGGCGTTGCGTTCGGCCTGCAGCGTGGCGAGCGCGATGAAGTACACGAACACGATCGCGTAGGTCGATCCGTAGATGATGATGTTCGCCCGCACGGCGGCACCGCTGCGACGTTGCAGGTAGGGCACGTTGCGAAGGAGCGCCAGCACGCGGAACGCACGGAACAACGGCACGATCGCCGAGAGCACGTCGATCGGGTGGGTTCGCACGAACGCCCATCGGCCGCCGCGGGGCGTCAGCGAGATGCGCACGATGACGTCGACGACGAAGACCACCCAGGCGGCGAGCAGCGCGAAGAACAGCAGCGAGCCCGGGCCCCGCGGGATCCACGGGGCGAGCACGTAGATCGTGTACGCGACGATGAAGACGACGCCGAGCACGACGAGCGGAACGGTGGTGCGTCGTTCCCACGCCTCCCGGCGCGGTGCCGGCACTGCTTCGGCGGCCACGGTCAGTCGCCCTCCCCGCGCACCCGCAGCGGTCCGCGCGTGAGCCGGTGCGGCGCCGCCTGCGCGACGGGCTTCACGACGATGAGGTCGAGGTCGACGTGCCGCGGCTTCTGCACGGCGTCGAGGATCACCGCGGCGATGTCGTCGGCCGTGAGCGGCTCGGGCACGTCGTCGTAGACGGCGTCGGCACGGGCGCGGTCGCCGCCGAAGCGCACGAGCGCGAACTCGTCGGTCTTCACCATGCCGGGGGCGACCTCGATCACCCGGATCGGCTCACCGTTGAGTTCGAGCCGCAGCACCTCGGTGATCGCGTGCGCCGCGAACTTCGCCGCGTTGTACCCGCCGCCGCCGAGGTAGGCGACGTGGCCGGCGATCGAGGTGACGTTCACGATGTCGGCGACGCCGCGCCCCTCGGCCCCGCGGCGGAGGAGCGGCAGCAGCGCGGCCGTCACCCGCTGGAGCGCGAGCACGTTGACCTCGAACATCCACGCCCAGTCGGCGGGGTCGCTCGCCTCGACCGAGTCGAGCCCCTTCGCCCCGCCCGCGTTGTTCACGAGGGCGTGCACGGGGCCGGTGGCCTCGAGGTGGTCGCGCAGGGCGTCGACGTCGCCCTGCTGCGTGAGGTCGGCGACGAAGACGGATGCCCCGGTCTCGGCCTCGAGCTCGCGGAGACGGTCTTCGCGGCGGGCGACGCCCACCACGTCCCATCCGGCGCCTCGCAGGGCGACGACGGTCGCCCTGCCGATGCCCGAACTCGCACCCGTCACGACCGCACGCAGATTCGCCATGCGCTCATTCTGCCGCGTGGAGGGCCGCGGCGGCAGCACCGCGGCCCTCGGGCGGATCAGGTGACCTGGAAGCTCGCGCTCGTGGCGAGCCGCGTGAGCCCGTCGTCGGCGAAGAAGCGGAACTCGTAGGTGCCGCGCGAATACGGCGCGGTGAACGAGATCGTCGCCGAGGCGAGCCCCGTCGAGGGCGGGGTGTTCTGGCCGTTGAGGTACTTCTCGGAGTAGCCGCCGACGCTATCGGCGTCGCTCGTCCGGTAGAGGCCGACCCAGTCGAGCCGCCCGCCGGGCCCGCCCGCGACGCTCGCGCGGATCGTGCCGCCACGGCTCACCGAGGTGCGCGACGCCGTGACGGTCGCACCGGGGGTCGGGGTCGGGGTCGGCGTGGGCGTCGGGGTCGGCCCGCCGGCGGCCAGCGGTTCCTCCATGGTGACGCAGTGCGCCCCGCCGCCGCCCTCGCCCATGAGCACGTCGAGGTTGAGCTGCACGCAGGGGCGACCGAACGCGGCCGACAGCGCGTCTCGTGCTGCGGCGTCGGTCGTGGCATCCCCGAACTGCGCGGTGATGACCGCGCCGCTCGTCACGATGCAGTTGAGGTACCCGTCGAAGAACGTCGGCTGCTGCGCGGCCGGGACGCGCGGGAGGCTCGCGGGGCCGTAGATCGTGGTGACCTGCATCGGCCGCCCCTTCGCGTCGGTCGACGCGACGAGGAGGTCGCGCGTCGCGAGCGCCGAGCGCGACCAGTCGGTCGCGGGGCGGGCCGGGTTCGCGAGCTGCACGATGACCTTGCCGGGGCCGGTGAACAGCACCGTGGCGTCGATGTGGTCGTCAGTGATGTCCTTGCCGGAGATCCCCTGGCACCAGATCATCTTCGTCGCGCCGTAGACGCGCAGGAGCTCGGCCTCGATCTGCGCCTCGCTCTTGCCGGGGTTGCGTGCGGGGTCGATCCACGAGCTGCGGTTCGCGATGAGGAGTCCGTCGCCGTCGGCGATGACGCCGCCGCCCTCGCCGACGACGTTCGCCGCGGCGAACACGACCCCGTTGCGGGCGGCCATGCGCTGGGCGACGAGCGCGTCCTTCGCGTGGGTCTGCTCGCCGCCCCAGCCGTTGAAGTTCAGGCCGATCGCGTCGATGCCGCCGGCGCCGTCGGTGCGGAACACGGCGCCCGAGTCGCGCATCCAGCAGTCGTTCACGGGGATCGAGTCGATGACCGTGACGTTCGCGCCGACTCGGCTGCGGGCGGTGCTCGCCGCGCTCGCGCCGTCGGCGCACATGAGGACGGGCGTCGTCTTCGCGATCTCGTTCGCGATCTTCGTGATGTCGCCCTGGATGCCCGACAGGAGGCCTCCCCAGATCGAGGTGCTCGAGGGCCACGCCATCCAGATCCGCTTGAGCGCGCCGCCTTCGCCCGGCACCGCGAACGAGGCCGCCGCCGTGCCCGCGGCGAGCGCGGCCTCGGGCGCGCCCAGGACCCGCGCGCTCGTCGCCGCGGCCAAGAGGCCCGCGGCCGCGAAGCCGGCCCCGGCCAAGAACTGCCTGCGCGGATGCCCCGTCCGCGTCTGCTCCGTGCTTCCGTGTTCGCTCACACTCGGTTCCTTCCCTCGTCCACTTCGTCGTGGAACTCGATCGTCGACGGCTTCCGCCATTTCTTGGATTTCATCCAAGACTCACAATCTGACGCCCCCGCGCGCCGATGTCAAGCGGTCCGGCCGATCGACCGGCCGTTTCGACGGTCGGCCATCGCTTGCGCTTGAATGGAACGATGCACACGAGGCTCGACCACCCGAAGCCGACGCGCAGGCGCGTTCCCCTCTGGGACAACGCCAGATGGATCGCGATCACGCTCGTCGTGATCGGCCACGGCATCCTGCCGCTCATCGCCGAATCCGACTCGGCGTACAGCGTCTACCTGTTCATCTACTCGTTCCACGTCGCCGTGTTCGTCACCGTCAGCGGCTACTTCGCGAAATCGGGCCCCCCGAACGCCCGAGCACTCAAGCAGGTGCTCACCGACATCGTCTTCCCGTTCCTCATCTTCGAGACCATCTGGACGATCCTCCGATGGGTGCTCGGCGGCGAGTTCTCCCTCGACTACACGACCGCATCCTGGACCCTGTGGTTCCTCATCGCCCTCGCGATCTGGCGGATCGTGCTCCCCTACCTCGTGCTGCTGCGCGCCCCGCTCCTCATCGCGATCGCCATCTCGATCGGCGCCGGCTACGCCGAGACGATCGACTCGACCTTCGCGCTCACCCGCACCTTCGGCATGCTGCCGTTCTTCGTGTTCGGGTGGAAGCTCCGGCAGTGGCAGCTCACCGGCAGCTGGCTCGAGCTGCGCCCCGCCGTCGCCTGGCGGTGGCGGGCGGGCGCGATCGCCCTCTTCGCGCTCGTGCTCGCGTTCATGCCGATGACCATCGAGACCCTCCGCGACCTGAAGCTGCGCCGCTTCATGCTCTACGACGAGTCGTACGAGGCCATCGGCTACGACGAGCCCTGGTCCGGCGGCATCCGCCTCGTGCTCCTCCTCCTCGCGATGGTGCTCACCGTCGCCTTCCTCCTCCTCATGCCCCGCGGCGCGCACTGGTTCACCCAGTTCGGCGGCGCGACGATGTACATCTACCTGCTGCACAGCTTCGTGCTGTTCCCCTTCCGCGAGACCGAGGTCCTCGCGGGCGACCAGCCGTTCTGGGTGCTGCCCGCGATGATCCTGTTCTGCATCGGCATCTCGATCGTGCTCTCGCTGAAACCCGTGCGGCGGGTGTTCCGGCCGCTCGTCGAACCGCGCGCCCGCTGGATGTTCCGGCCGGAGCCCTCGACCGCGACCGGCACGCTCGTGCTGCCGCCCGAGCCCGACCGGCACTGAGCGGCTCGCCCCACCGCCCGTGACGCCGTGTTGCGGCATCCGTTGCCCGCGCAGGCGCGCCCGCCTAACGTGACTGCAACACCCGCGGCCCGGCCGCCCACCCGACTTCTGAGGAGCCACCCATGAGCGACACCGCCGCCTGGCGTTTCGAGACCAAGCAGGTCCACTCGGGCGCTGCCCCCGACCCCGTCACGAAGGCGCGGGCCACCCCGATCTACCAGACCACCTCGTACGTGTTCGACAGCGCCGAGCACGCGCAGAACCTCTTCGCGCTCGCCGAGTTCGGCAACATCTACACCCGCATCCAGAACCCGACGCAGGCCGTCGTCGAAGAGCGCATCGCGGCGCTCGAGGGCGGCACCGGCGCGCTGCTGCTCGCCTCGGGCCAGTCGGCGTCGACCTTCGCGGTGCTGAACATCGCCCAGGCCGGCGACCACATCGTCTCGTCCTCGTCGATCTACGGCGGAACGTACAACCTCTTCAAGTACACGCTCGCGAAGCTCGGCATCGAGACGACCTTCGTCGAGAACCAGGACGACGCGGAAGAGTGGCGTCGCGCGGTGCGCCCGAACACGAAGCTGTTCTTCGCCGAGACGATCGGCAACCCGAAGATCAACGTGCTCGACATCCGCGGCGTCTCCGACGTCGCCCACGAGGCGGGGCTCCCCCTCATCGTCGACAACACGATCGCGACGCCGTACCTGATCCGTCCGTTCGAGCACGGCGCCGACATCGTGGTGCACTCGGCGACGAAGTTCCTCGGCGGCCACGGCACCGTCATCGGCGGCGTCATCGTCGACGGCGGCACGTTCGAGTGGTCGAAGAACGTCGAGAAGTTCCCGGGCCTCACCGAGCCCGACCCCTCGTACCACGGCGCGAGCTACACCGCCGCAGTCGGCGACGGCCTCGCGTACATCATCAAGGCGCGCGTGCAGCTGCTCCGCGACCTCGGTGCGGCGATCGCCCCGGCGAGCGCCTGGCAGCTCATCCAGGGCATCGAGACCCTGTCGCTGCGCATCGAGCGCCACGTGCAGAACGCGCAGGAGATCGCGGAGTGGCTCGACAGCCACCCCGACGTCGCGAACGTCAACTACTCGGGCCTGCCCTCGAGCCCCTGGTACGCGGCGGCGAACACCTACGCCCCGAAGGGCGTCGGCGCGGTGCTCTCCTTCGAGTTCAAGGGCGGCGTCGACGCCGGCCGCGCACTCGTCGACAACCTCTCGCTGTTCTCGCACCTCGCGAACATCGGCGACGTGCGTTCGCTCGTCATCCACCCCGCGTCGACGACGCACGCGCAGCTCACCCCCGAGCAGCAGCTCACGAGCGGCGTCACGCCGGGGCTCGTGCGCCTCTCGGTCGGCATCGAGAACATCGACGACCTCAAGGCAGACCTCGAGGCCGGTTTCGCGGCCGCCCGGGCGGCCACGGAGGCGGCGCGCGTCTGACGCACCCCGTTCGACGGCGGATGCCGCGAGCCCACCCGGGCTCGCGGCATCCGCCGTTGCTCGTGGCGTCTCGATCGCCCCATCGGTTCCTCTCCTGAATCGCGAATGTGACGTCGGTGCGGGCTGCGAGCACCGTGGGATGCGCGTGCGTAACAATGGGGCGGCGGCAGCGGCGGGCGCGGGAGAATCGAAGCATGGACTGGCAGACGACGGCCGACGCGGTTCCCGCGAGCATCGTGCCCGCGGCGGGCGCACTCGCGCTCCTCGGGCGGGCGCCCGCGACGGGTGCATGGCGCGAGGGCGATCCGGTCGGCGACCGCCGTTTCGTCGGCATCGGCGACCTCGCGCTCGAGTCCGGCCGCGAGCTGCCGGGGGTGCGCATCGCGTACGAGCAGTGGGGCGAGCTCTCGCCCGAGCGCGACAACGCGGTGCTCGTGCTGCACGCCCTGACCGGCGACAGCCACGTGATCGGGCAGGCCGGGCCCGCCCACCCGAGCGCCGGGTGGTGGCGAGAGGTCGTCGGCCCGGGCCTCGCGGTCGACACCGACCGCTACTTCGTCGTGGCGCCGAACGTGCTCGGCGGCTGCCAGGGCTCGACGGGCCCGGCGTCGCTCGCGCCCGACCGCGCCGAGTGGGGCGCGCGGTTCCCGTTCCTCACCATCCGCGACCAGGTGCGGGCGCAGATCGCCTTCGCCCGCGCGATCGGCATCGAGCGATTCGCCGCGGTGATCGGCGGCTCGATGGGCGCCATGCACGTGCTCGAGTGGGCGATCGAGGCCCCCGAGGCGGTCGAACGCATCGCGGTGCTCGCCGCGCCGCCCGCGACGACCGCCGACCAGATCGCCCTGAACTCGGTGCAGATCGAGGCGATCCGCACCGACCCCGCTTTCGCCTCGGGTGCCTTCTACGACGCCCCCGACGGCGAGGGGCCGACCCGGGGTCTCGCACTCGCCCGACGCATGGCGATGCTGAACTATCGCACCGCCGCGGAGCTCAACGAACGCTTCGATCGCAGCTGGCAGTCCGAGCTCGACCCGCTCGGCGGTGACGGCCGCTTCGCGGTCGAGTCGTACCTCGACTTCCACGGCAACAAGTTCACCCGCCGTTTCGACGCGAACAGCTACATCGTGCTCACCGAGGCGATGAACTCGCACGACGTGGGTCGAGGTCGCGGCGGGGTCGCGGCGGCGCTCGCCCGGGTGCGGGCGAAGAGCCTCGTGCTCGGCATCGACAGCGACCGGTACTTCCCGCTCGCGGGGCAGCGCGAGATCGCGGCGCTGCTGCCGCACAGCGTGCACGGGGCCGAGCCGGTCGTCATCGCCTCCGAGTTCGGGCACGACGCGTTCCTCATCGAAGACGGGGCCGTCGGCGCCGAGCTCGCGCGTCTGCTCGCGGCATAGTCGCGCTCGGCCGCATCGGGCGATCGGCGGTGTCGGAGCGCTCGGCGACGTCGGAGCGATCCACCCCCATCGGCGCCGACTGGACTACAGTTCGAGGTGACGGGCGCAACGAGCGGCGCCGTCGCGCGGAGGGGGTGACATGAAGCGCATCCACAAGGAGCGCGATCGTGTGCTGCGCAGGCTCGCACGCGTCGCCGGCCTCACCGGGGCCTTGAGCACGTGCGCGTGCATGCTGATCCCCGGCGCCGTATCGACGCTCGACGTCGCGCTCGTGGTGCTGCTCTCGCTCGCCGCCGCGGTGCTCCTCGCCGTGCACACGGTGCACGGCAGTCTCGTCGCCGCGCTCGGGGTCGTCACCGCGGCGCTCGGCACCCTCGCCGTGCTGGGCAGCGCCCCCGTCATCGATCCGGTCGCGCTCGCCGCGATCTCGCTCGCCTCGGCGGCGACGGCCCCGTCGGTCGCGATCACGCTCGTCGTGCGCCGCGACGGCCTGCCGCTCGTCGGCGGGCTCACCGCCCTGTTCATCATCGCGGTCGGCCTCATCGCGACGGCGGGGCACCCCATGACGTCGGTCATGCTCGCGACGGTTGCCGGCTGGGCGGTCGGCGCCACCCTCGGCTCGGTCGTCGACCACTCGATCGCCGGTGCAGCAGAGCGCATCGCCGAGGTGGGGCGTGCGCACGACGCCGAGCGCATGGCGAGCGAGCTCGAGTCACGGCAGCGACAGGACGCGCGGGTGCTGCACGACACCGTGCTCGCGACCCTCAGCCTGCTCGCCCACTCGGGCGTCGGCGTCGGCTCGGGCGCGCTGCGCCAGCAGGCCGGTGACGATGCGCGTCTGCTCAAGCAGCTGCGGCTCGGAGCACCGCTCGACAACGCCTCGAACGCGATCTTCTCCCCCGATTCCGACGAAGACCTGCTCAGCACGACCTTCGAGTCGGTCCGGCAGCGCTTCGCCCGCATGGGCCTCGACGTGAACTGGCACGGCGTCGGCCAGCTCGCGCTGCCGCGCGAGACCCTCGACGCGCTGCTGGGCGCGCTCGGCGAGTGCCTCGAGAACGTGCGCAGGCACTCGGGCGTCAACGAGGCGGATGTCACGGTGAGCGACGACGACCGGACGGTCCGGGCCATGGTGACCGACGCGGGGCACGGCTTCGAGCCCGAGTCGATCGGCTCGGCGCGCCTCGGCTACGCGGAGTCGGTCGTCGGCCGGCTGAACACGGTCGGCGGTCGCGCCCGCATCTTCTCCTCGCCCGGATCGGGCACGACCGTCATGCTCGAGGTGCCGAAGCCATGAGCACCGGGACGATCGAGACGGGCGGGCTCGCGGGCTTCCGCCGTCCGCGGCGCACGGCGCGCACCGTCAGCGACGTGCGCGAACGGCACGGCGGGCGACGGATGGCGACGGGCATCACGATTGCCGCCGCCATCATCATCGTCTGGCAGCTGGCGAGGGCGGTGCTGCTCGCGCCCGTCTTCCCGCCGGGGCTCGGCCCGTGGGGGGCGTGGATCGCGATCTTCGTCATCCTCGCGGTCGGCGTCGTGTCGCGCATCTTCTCGCGCGCGCAGCCGCTGCCCGACGTGCTGTACATCACGCTCCTCGCCGCACTCGCCGTGCCCGTGTGGCTCGATGTCTCGGCGACGTGGGGGCTGCTGCACCTCGGGGTCACGCCGACCGCGGCCGCCGCCACCGGCGCGGTGCTCATGCCGGTCTCCGCGATCCGCGGCACCCGGGTCTCCCTCGTCGTCGCGTCGACGATCGGCGCCGTGCTCCTCGTCGAGACCCTCCTGCAGGCGTCGTCCGCGGGCCCGTACACCGCGACGGGCATCACCGTGGCCGCGTCGGCGGTGCTGCCCCTGGTGCTCACCGTCGTCGCGATCCGCGGGTTCCGTCGGCTCGTGGGGCGCGAGCTCGATCTCTCCATCGTGCAGAGCACCGTCACGACCCCGCGTTCCCCGTTCGGGATGCGCGCCTCCGAGGAGCTCGCCCAGCTCGACTTCGAGGCCGAGACGCTGCTCGACGACGTCGGCTCCGGTCGAATCGCGATCCCGTTGCCCGCCGACGAGGCCGAGCGTGCTGGGCGGCTGGCCGCGGCGTTGCGCCAGCGGCTGCTCGCGGGCCGCACCGACACGTGGCTGCGCCACGCGGTGACCGAGTCCGCGTATCTCAGCGATCGCGTGGTGGTCGACGATCCCGAGGGGTTCGCAGGGCTCCTCGCGCAGGAGCAGCGCGACAATCTGCTGCTCGCGCTGTGGCTGCTCGTCGGCGAACGCCGCAAAGGGCAGCCGCAGCCCATCGAGGTCATCGTCTCCTCACCCGACGGTGACGATGACAGCGAGCACCATTCCCCCGTGGTGCGCATCACGATCGAGGTCTCCGGTGTCGTCCGACGACGTCTTGACCCCTCGACGTGGGATGCTGTGGGTAGTGTCGGATCACACGACGTCGTCGCGGGGTCCGAATCCTTCCGCATCGAAATCGAATGCCGGACGGACCCGACCGTTCCGGTGAGTGCGCCGGCCGCTGACGCGGCCCATCCGAGGGGAATGTGAATGCCCGACACAGCACCGATCCGATTGGCGATCGTCGACGACCACCGAATGCTCCTCGGCGCGCTGACCGAGTGGCTGCGCGGCGCCTCGTCCGAGATCGAGCTCGTCGCCGCCGTCCCCTCCTGGTCCGAGCTCCTCGCGCACCCCGACTTCCCCGTCGACGTGGTGCTGCTCGACCTCGACCTTCGTGACAACATCCCGATCTCGCTGAAGCTGTCGATGCTGAAGTCGGCCGAGGTCCAGACGATGCTCATGAGCAACTACTCCGAGCCCGCCGTCGTCCGCGAGGCGTTGAGCGCGGGCGCGATGGGCTACCTCGTGAAGAGCGAGCCCGTCGAGTCGATCATCGAGGCGATCCGTTCGGCGCAGCAGGGCGTGTCGTACCTGACGCCCGAGCTCGAGGCGACGCTCCTCGACGACGGCACGCTGCCGAAGCTGTCGGCGCAGGAGCGGCGCGTGATGGCGCTCTACGGGGCCGGCCAGCCGGTCAAGGCGGTCGCCTTCCAGCTCGGCATCTCCGAGGAGACGGCGAAGAGCTACCTCAAGCGCATCCGCGAGAAGTACCGCGCTGCGGGGTACGACGTCGGCACGAAGGTCGCACTGCGCAAGCGCGCGATCGCCGACGGCATCCTGCTGCAGACCGACTGACGTCGTCGCGGGTCGCGGCGTTCGCACCGCGCGCCCGCCTCGCATCGCGCCGATTCGTGCGGATGCCGCCGCGGCGAGCCGCGACTCAGTCGATCGCGGGCGTCGCCCCGGTGCCGTACGGCACGGCGTGCCCGCGGCGCAGCTTCGAGCGGTCGAGGGCGAAGCTCGCGAGTGCGAGCCCGATGCCGGCGATCGTGAGCAGGAGGCCGACCCAGATCGGCGCGATGTAGCCGAGACCGGCGGCGATGACGGTGCCGCCGAGGAGCGCCCCGAGACTGTTGCCGACGTTGAGCGCCGAGTGGTTGAGGGCGGCCGCGATCGACTGGCTGTCGCGGGCGACGTCCATGAGGCGGGTCTGGATGGTGGGGGCGAGCGCCGAGGAGCTCGCTCCGATGAGGAAGGCGCCGGCGAAGAGGCCGGGCACGAACTCGGCGGTGAGGGCGAGGAGCGCGAGCGAGAGCGCGAGTGCGCCGAACGCGAGGTACATGGTGCGTCGCACGCTCCAGTCGGCGAGTCGGCCGCCGAGGACGTTGCCGAGCGTCATGCCGAGCCCGGTGGCGACGAGCACGAGCGGCACGGCCGCTTCGGCGAGGCCGGTGACCTCGGTCGCGAGCGGGGCGATGTAGCTGTACATGGCGAAGAAGCCGCCGAAGCCGATGGCGCCGATCGCGATCGCGAACCACACCTGCGGGCGGGCGAAGGCGCCGAGCTCGCGGCGCACGCTCGCGGCGGGGTCGCCCGCCTGCCAGGGCACGGCGACGGCGATCGCGACGAAGGTGAGGGCGAAGATCGCCGCGACGGCGAGGTAGGCGATGCGCCAGCCGGCGGCCTGCCCGAGCCAGGTGATGGCGGGCACGCCGATGACGTTGGCGATGGTGAGCCCCGAGAGCACGAGGGCGACGCCGCGCGCCCGCTTGCCGGGGCCCATGAGGCTCGCGGCGACGAGCGAGGCGATGCCGAAGTAGGCGCCGTGCGGCAGCGCGGCGACGAAGCGGGCGACGAGCACGAGTTCGAAGCTCTGCAGCAGAGCGGAGGCGATCGTGCCGAGGGTGAAGGCGGCCACCAGCACGAGCAGCAGCTGCTTGCGCGGCCAGCGGGCGGCGACGGCGGCGATCGTGGGGGCGCCGACGACGACGCCGAGCGCGTAGGCCGAGATGATCCACCCCGCGGTCGCGTTGGCGGCGTCGGGCGAGGCGGCGTAGGTGCCGGGCAGCAGGTCGGCGGCGATGTTCGGCAGGAGCCCCATCGCGACGAACTCGGTCGAGCCGATGCCGAAGCCGCCGAGCGCGAGTGCGAGCAGCGCGAAGCGGGTGCGGGCGGGCGACAGGGCGGGCGGGGAGGCCTGCGGCTCGGATGCGTGGGTCACCGAGCGATTCTCGCACGGATCGAATCGATTCGACAACCGGCCGAGGCATCCGCCCCGGTTCGCCGGAGACCGAAGCGCGAGCGACGCGGCGACCCGCGAGCCCCGCTACTCGCCCAGGTAGATCGCGTGCTCGAGCCGCTCGACCTTCGCGTCGAGCTCGCCCGCGTACCCGGGCCGGATGTCGGCCTTGAGCACGAGCGACACCCGCGAACCGTACGCGCCGACGGCCTCGGTCGCGCGCTTCACGACGTCGAACACCTCGTCCCACTCGCCCTCGATCTCGGTGAACATCGACGTCGTGCGGTTCGGGAGCCCCGACTCGCGGACGACCTTCACGGCCGCCGCGACGGCGTCGTGAACGGATCCGTCGGCGCGGCCCGTGCCGCTCGGCGCGACGGAGAATGCGACCAGCATGCTGCCTCCTCGGGCGGGTGCGATGGGGTCGGCGCTCAGTCCGCGATCGCGGGCCGTGGCGTGGCATCCCGCCTCGTGCCAGCCTGCCACACCGCGCGGATCGCCCACACGAGCAGGGCGACGAGGAGCGCGACCTTCATCGTGAGCAGGAACACGAACGCGGGGTCCGCAATCAGCAGCCACCCGTACCAGTAGGGGTAGATGATCTGCGTGATGAGCGCGACCGCCGCGGCGAGCAGTGCGGGCACCGCGAAGCGCGCCGGGCGCAGCACGAGGCCGAGCACGACGGGCGCGGCGAGCCACGTGACGAACTGGGGCGAACCGACCTTGTTCGCGAGCATCAGCACGACGACGAAGGCGAGCGCGAGCGGCGGCATGAGCACGCCGAAATGCGCGCCGCGACGGGCGGCGCGGAAACCGACCGCGGCCACGGCGAGCGCGCCGACCAGCATGAGCGGGGTCGTGAGCGACGCCGCGGCGTCGGCGCCCGGGCCGACGATCTGGAAGGTCAAGATGTCGCGCGAGTACTCGATCGTGACGTCCTTCGCGCCCGCGACGATCTGCCAGAGCCAGAACACGGCCGCGGGCGCCTCGATCTGCAGCCCGCGCCCCGCCTGCTCGGCGATGAATCCGAAGACGTTCGTGCCGGCGCCCGCGAGCAGGCTCACCGCGATGATCGCGACGCTGAGCGAGACCGCGATCGTGACCACCTCGCCGCGACGGCGCGAGGCGATCACGAGGGCGGCGACGAGGGCGGCGGGCCACACCTTGATCCACGCGCCGATCGTGAGCAGCGTCGCCGCCACGCGCGGCCGACCGGCGGCCCACAGCAGGCCCGCGATCGCGAAGGGCACGGTCACCGCGTCGATGCGGCCGAACGCGATCGGCCCGAGCAGCAGCAGGAACCCGAGCCACCACCAGGCGGCCAGCCGCCGCCGTCGCGAGAGCACCGCCCGCCCGAGGAGGATGGAGAACACGATGCCGTCGAGCAGCGCGACGATCACGAGCCACGACTGCGCGATGTACGCCTCGCCGAAGGCGAAGGCCGCGGCCATCGGCGCGAAGGCGAGGATCGGGTACACCCACGGGGCGTCGATGCCCATGCGCAGCCAGCCGTGCGAGGCGTTCTCGGCCCACACCCGGTAGACGCCGGTGACGTCGCCCATCGGGTAGCCGGGCGCGTAGAGGTTCAGCCAGGCGAGCAACAGGTGCACGACGGCGAAGGCGATCCAGAGGGCGCCGCGCCCGCCGAGGGCACGGCGCACGAGGGCACCGGATGCCTCGCGCTCGCCTCCCCCGGTCACGCGTCGAGCCTAGCGGAGCGTCATATTCCGCCACGCGTACCCGCCGGGTCGGCGGCATCGGGGATGCTGGGGTGACGACATCCCCGGAGGCCACCATGACCCGACGCACGCCCAACCGCCGCACGCTCGCCGCGCTCGCCCTCGTCGCCTCGGCGACGCTCGCCCTCGTCGGCTGCGCGTCCTCCGACTCGGGCGACAGCGCCTCCTCGTCCGACGGGGCCGCCGGGTACGTCACCGAGGGCAAGCTCACGGTCGGCACGGGCGAGCCCGCGTACTTCCCGTGGGTCGTCGACGACGCCCCCGAGAGCGGCGAGGGCTTCGAGGCCGCGGTCGCCTACGCCGTCGCCGAGGAGCTCGGCTTCGCCGCCGACGACGTCGTCTGGGTGCGCACCACCTTCGACCAGGCGATCGCGCCCGGCCCGAAGGACTTCGACGTCAACCTGCAGCAGTTCTCCATCACGGCCGAACGCGCCGAGAACGTCGACTTCTCCTCGGCGTACTACGCGACGACGCAGGTCGTCATCACCGTCGAGGGCTCGCCCGCCTCGGGCGCCTCCTCGATCGCCGAGCTGCAGTCGCTGAACATCGGCGCGCAGACCGGCACCACGAGCCTCACCGCCATCGAGGAGATCATCAAGCCCACCGCCGGTGCGAGCGTCTTCAACACGAACGACGACGCCAAGTTCGCCCTGCAGAGCGGCACCGTCGACGCGATCGTCGTCGACCTGCCGACCGCGTTCTACCTCACGGGTGCCGAGCTCGACGGCGGCGAGATCATCGGCCAGCTCCCCGAGACCTCCTCGGGCGGCGACGAGTTCGCCTTCGTCCTGCCGAAGGGCTCCTCGCTCACGGCCGAGGTGACCGCCGCGGTCGACGCGCTCCGCGCCGACGGCACCCTCGACGCGCTCGCGGCCGAGTGGCTCGGCGGCGACGACGCGGCACCGGTCCTCGAGTGACGGCGGGCGGCCATCGCCGCGAGGCGTCGCCGCACGGCCGGTAGCGTGGGCGTCGTGACCACCACCCATCCGAGCGGCGCGCCGGGCGCCGCACCGGGCTCCACCGCCGACGGCACCCCCTCGTGGCAGCCGAGCGCGATCGAACTCGAACGCCGCGCCTTCCGCCGCCGTCAGACGGGGCGTTCGGTGCTCATCAGCGCCCTCTCCACGATCGTCTTCGCCGCCCTCCTCGCGTGGGCCTTCATCGGCTCGCCCGGCTGGGCGGCGGTGCGGCAGTCCTTCTTCGACCTCGACGTCGCGATCGCCTCGCTGCCGCGCATCCTCGAGGGGCTGTGGCTCAACATCCAGGTGCTGTTCTTCGCGAGCATCGGGGTACTGCTGTTCGCGCTGCTCCTCGCGACACTCCGCACGCTGCGCGGGCCGGTGTTCTTCCCGCTCCGCGCGCTCGCGGCCGGCTACACCGACCTCTTCCGCGGAGTGCCGCTGCTCATCGTGCTCTACCTCGTGGGCTACGGCGTGCCCGGCCTCGACATCTTCCCGCGCATGCCGGTGGCGTTCTGGGGCACGATCGCGCTCATCCTCACCTACTCGGCGTACGTCTCCGAGGTGTTCCGTGCGGGCATCGAGGCGGTGCATCCCTCGCAGCGACTCGCCGCCCGCTCACTGGGCCTCAGCCACGGGCAGACCATGCGCCGCGTCGTGCTGCCGCAGGCGATGCGCAAGGTGACCCCGGCGCTCATGAACGACTTCGTCGCCATGCAGAAGGACGTGGGGCTCATCTCGGTGCTCGGCGCCGTCGACGCCGTGCGCGCGGCGCAGATCGAGACGGCGCACTTCTTCAACTACACGCCCTACGTCGTCGCCGGTCTCCTGTTCGTGCTGCTCGCGTGGCCGACGATCAGGCTCACCGACTGGGTGACGGCCCGCATGCGGCGGCGCGAGCAGATCGGCAGCATCGTATGAGCGGCACCCGTACCCCCGGCGACGGCGACGAGGCCCGCGACACCGCCGCGCCCACCGCACCGCTCCTCAGCCTCCGCGGCATCCGTCGTTCCTTCGGCGACAAGCTCGTGCTCGACGGCATCGACCTCGACGTCGCCGCCCATGAGGTCGTCGCCCTCGTCGGGGCGAGCGGCTCGGGCAAGTCGACCCTGCTGCGCACGATCAACCTGCTCGAACCGATCGACGACGGCGTCATCCTCCTCGGCGGCGACGACCTCAGCGACCCGCGCGTCGACGCCGACGCGGTGCGCGCCCGCATCGGCGTGGTGTTCCAGCACTACAACCTCTTCCCGCACCTCAGCGTGCTCGACAACGTCACGCTCGCCTCGCGGCTCGTGCACCGGGTGCCGCGTCGCGAGGCCGCGCGTCGCGGGCTCGAGCTGCTCGACTCTGTGGGGCTCGCCGAGTTCGCGGACGCGTTCCCCGATCGGCTGTCGGGCGGTCAGCAGCAGCGGGCCGCGATCGTCCGCGCGATCGCGAGCGAGCCCGAACTGCTCCTCCTCGACGAGGTGACGAGCGCCCTCGATCCGACGCTCGTCGGCGAGGTGCTCGAGCTCGTGCGCTCGCTCGCCGAGCGCGGCACGACGATCGTCATGGCCACGCACGAGATGAGTTTCGCCCGCGACGTCGCCGACCGCGTGGTGCTGCTCGACGGCGGACGCCTCGTCGAGCAGGCGCCGGCGGCCGAGTTCTTCGCCGCGCCGCGAGAGGCGCGCACGCGCGAGTTCCTGGCGCGGTTCCTCGCGGGCTGAGCCGAACGGGGTCCGCCCGCACCCGCACCCGGGCTGCCGCTACGCAGCGCCCCGGCGCTCGAGCAGCGCCCCGACGACGTTCGGCACCACCGCGGCGATGTCGAGCCCGGCCACCGGGCCGCCGTCGACCGCGGCGCTCGCGCGCCGGGCGGCCTCCCCGTGGATCCACGCCGCGGTCGCCGCGAGCTTCGTCAGCACCTCGGCGTCGACCGCGAGCTCGCGGTGGTGGGTGGCGACGAGCGCGCCGAGGATGCCGCCGAGCACGTCGCCGGTGCCGGCGCTCGCGAGCCAGTGCGTCGGCGCGACGACCGTGTACCGGTCGCCGTCGGGGTCGGCGATGTGCGTCACCGCACCCTTGAGGAGCACGGCGACGCCGAGTTCGCGCGCCGCGCGATCGGCCCACGCGGCGGGGTCGGCGCGAATCTCGTCGATGCTCGTCTCGACCTCGCGGGAGACGAGCAGGTTCGCGAGCTCGCGGACGTGCGGCGTGATGACGGTGGGGGCCGTGTGCGAGCCGACGAGGTCGAGTGCGCCGGCGTCGAGCACGACGGGCACGCCCGCGGCGAGCGCGTGCTGCAGGTCGCCCTGCAGCATGAACGAGCGCCGGTCGGGGTCGATGCCCGAGCCGGCGAGCCACGCCTGCACGCGCCCCGACACGGTCACGGTCTCGGGCCGACGCAGCAGCACGGCGGCTCTGAGATTGCGGGGGCCGATGTAGCGCACCATGCCGACGCCGGCGCGTGTCGCGGCCTCGACGCCGAGCACGGCGGCGCCGGGGTAGTCGGTCGATCCGGTGATGATGCCGAGCACGCCGCGCGTGTACTTGTCGTCGCCGGATGCGGGAGCCTTCACCCAGCGGGCCGCGTCGTCGCCCGTCCATTCCTGCCACGGTTCGCCCATGTGACCACGATAGGCCCGTGCCGTGTCGCGCCGATAGGCCCGGGCGGGCGCCGACGATAGCTTGGTCGGTATGCCCCAGTCGCCGCTCGCCCCCATCAGCCTCTCCCCCGCCGTGGTCGTGTTCGACTACGGCGAGGTCATCTCGCGCGAGCCGAGCGAGGCCGATCGTGCGGCGCTCGTCGCCCGTGCTGGCGTGCCCGCCGAGCGTTTCTGGCCGGCGTACTGGGCGCACCGCGGGGGGCTCGACCGCGGCACGACCTCGATCGCCGAGTACTGGCGGCTCATCGCCCGCGACGCGGACGCCGAGTGGGACGCGCTCGACGTGCACGAGCTGTGGGCGCTCGACCACCGCGGCTGGCTCACGGTCGACCCCGGCACGCTCGCGGTGCTGCAGGCGCTCGTCGACGGCGGCACGCGCCTCGCGCTGCTCTCGAACGCGGGCGCCGACTTCTCGGGCTGGCTGCGGCACGGCTCGTTCGCCCCGTACTTCGAGCGCGTGTTCGTGAGCGGCGAGCTGCAGATCGTGAAGCCCGAGGCGGCGATCTACGAGCACGTCATCGCCGAGCTCGGCATCGCGCCCCGGCAGCTCCTGTTCGTCGACAACCGGGCCGAGAACGTCGACGGCGCGCGTGCGGTCGGCGGCGACGGGCATGTCTTCACGGATGCCACGGGGCTCGAGCGCTGGCTCAGGGGCCTCGCGTGAGCGGGGCCGAGACGCACCCGCCCGCGGCGGGCCCGGCCCTCTTCCGTCCGATCACGATCCGCGGCCTCGAGATCCGCAACCGCGTGTGGGTGCCGCCGCTCTGCCAGTACTCGGTGACGGCGCGCGACGGGGTGCCGCACGACTGGCATCTCGTGCACCTCGGCTCGATGGCGGCGGGCGGGGCCGGGCTCGTCGTCGCCGAGGCGACGGCGGTGAGCCCCGAAGGCCGCATCTCCGACCACGACACGGGGTTGTGGAACGACGAGCAGGCGGCGGCGTGGTCGCGCATCGCGCGGTTCCTCCGCTCGCAGGGTGCGGCCAGTGGCATCCAGCTCGCCCACGCGGGCCGCAAGGCCTCGACGTGGCCCGAGCCGATGCATCGCCGGGATTCGCAACCGCTCGAGGAGGGCGGGTGGACGACGGTGTCGGCGTCGGCGATCGCGTTCGACGGGTTCCGCGAGCCGGTCGCGCTCGACGAGGCGGGCATCGCGCGGGTGATCGACGACTTCCGCGCTGCGGCGGGCCGTGCGGCCCGGGCCGGCTTCGACGTCGTCGAGGTGCACGCCGCGCACGGGTACCTCGTGCACCAGTTCCTCTCGCCGCTGTCGAACCGGCGCACCGACCGGTGGGGCGGCACGCTCGAGAACCGGGCGCGACTCCTGCTCGAGATCGTGCGGGCGGTGCGCGCCGAGGTCGGCGAGGCGATGCCGGTGTTCGTGCGCTTCTCGGCGACCGACTGGGTGCCGGGCGGCTGGGACGAGGAGCAGACCGCGCTCGTCGCCCGCTGGGCCGCCGCTGCGGGCGCCGATTTCTTCGACATCTCGACGGGCGGGCTCGTCGCGGCCGCCGACATCCCGGTGGGGCCGGGTTATCAGGCCCACTTCGCCGAGTACGTCGGCGAACGGTCGGATGCCCCGGTGTCGGCCGTCGGCCGGATCACGAACGCCGCGCAGGCCGAGCGCCTCGTCGCCGAGGGGCGGGCCGATGCGGTGATGTTCGGCAAGGCGATGATGCGCGACCCGCACTTCGCGATGCGGGCCGCGCACGAACTCGGCGCGGACACCTCGATGTGGGCGCCGCAGTACCTGCGCGCCCGACCCGAGGTCAACGACGGCGAGTGGTGACGAGCTCCGGTCGGGCGCCTACCCCATGGAGCCCGACCGCATGCGCGCCATCCGCTCCATCGACTCGGCCGACATCTGCCCGATCGCGAAGATGTTGCCCTCGCTGTCGCTGAACCAGGCGCTGCGCTCGTCGCCGATCTCGGCGACGCCGTCGACGGTCGTGAGTCCGGGCAGGTCGTAGTCGTGGAACACGACCCCGTGCGTGCGGAGGGCCGTCATGTCGCGGTCGAGGTCGTCGCTGAAGAGGTTGAACGCGGTGTTCTGCGCGGTGCCGGCGTAGTCGGTGCGGTACACCATGACCGCAGTTCCGCCGACGTCGTAGAACAGCATCCCGCCCTCGGTCTCCTCGTACACCGGGTCGCGGCCGAGCACGTCGTGCCACCAGCGGCGCGCCCGGTCGATGTCGGCGGCGGGGAGCACCGCGCACGCCGTGAGTTTCTCGAACATGATGATTCCTCGAGTTCCTCGGGTCGGGGAAAGTCTACGCCGCGGCGGCGCACTCCGCCCGACCCGAGGAGCCCGACCGCTACCCGCGACGGGTCGCGTCCTGCACCTCGCCGACGAGCTCCTCGATGATGTCCTCCAGGAAGATCACCCCGCTCGTCGACCCGTCCTCCTCGAAGGTGCGCGCCACGTGCGTGCCGAGGCGGCGCATCGTCGCGAGCGCGTCCTCGAGGTCGGTGCCGTCGAAGATCGACACGAGCCTGCGCACCCGCTTCGCGGGGATCGGGTCGTCGAACTCGTCGTCGTCGAGGTCGATCACGTCCTTCAGGTGCACGTAGCCATCGGGCTCGCCGCCCTCGCCGAGGATCGGGTAGCGCGAGAAGCCGCGACGGGCGACCGCCCGCTCGACGTCGCCGGGCGTCGCCCCGGGCGGCAGGCTCACGAGGCCCGACATCGGCACCGTGACATCCTTCACCCGCTTGGTCGTGAACTCGAAGGCCGCCGTGAGCGTGCCGCTCGCGTCGTCGAGCACGCCCTCGCGGCGCGACTGATCGACGATCGTCTGCACCTCTTCGAGGGTGTACGTCGAGGTCGCCTCGTTCTTCGGCTCGACGCCGAACAGCCGCAGCACCCCGTTCGCGGTCGCGTTGAGCGCGACGATGATCGGCTTGAACACCCGGGCGACGAACACGAGCGGCGGCGCGAGCAGCAGCACCGCCCGGTCGGGCACCGAGAACGACAGGTTCTTCGGCACCATCTCGCCGAACACGACGTGCAGGTACGAGACGAGCACGAGCGTCACGATGAACGCGACCGTCGAGACGACCTCGACCGACCAGCCCGTGAGGTGCAGCGGCACCTCGAGCAGGTGGTGGATCGCGGGCTCCGAGACGTTCAGGATGAGCAGCGAGCACACGGTGATGCCGAGCTGGCTCGTCGCGAGCATGAGCGTCGCGTGCTCCATCGCCCAGAGCGCGGTCTTGGCGCTGCGCTTGCCCTGCTCGGCGAGCGGCTCGATCTGCGAGCGGCGCGCCGAGATGACGGCGAACTCGGCGCCCACGAAGAAGGCGTTCGCGGCGAGCAGCACGAACAGCCAGGCGATGCCGGCCCAGTCGCTCATCGACCCGCCTCCTCGTTCTCGGCGAGCCAGACGGCCGGACCGTGCTTCACTGCCCTCATCGACCCGCCTCCTCGTTCTCGGCGACGTCGTCGCTCGGCACCGTTCTCGGCACGAAGCGAAGTCGGTCGATGCGGCGCCCGTCGAGGCGCTGGACGATGAGCGTTCCCTCGTCGATCGCGACTTCGTCGCCGACGACGGGGAGTCGGCCGAGTTCGGCCATCACGAAACCGGCGACGGTCTCGTAGTCGCCGTTCTCGGGCACGCGGATGCCGGTGCGCTCGACGAGTTCGTCGGGTCGCAGGATCCCGGGGAAGCTCACCTGGTCGCCGCGGCGCACGATGCCCGCGCGGGTGCGGTCGTGCTCGTCCGCGACTTCGCCGACGAGTTCTTCGACGAGGTCTTCGAGGGTTGCCACGCCGGCCGTGCCGCCGTACTCGTCGACGACCACGGCCATCTGGAACCCGCGACCGCGGAGCTCGCCGAGGAGCGCGTCGAGCTTGATCGTCTCGGGCACGCGCAGCGCGTCGGACTGCAGCGCCGACGCCGGCACCTCGGCGCGCCGCTCGCGCGGCACCGCCACGGCCTGCTTCACGTGCACCACGCCGACGACGTCGTCGAGGTTCTCGTCGTAGACGGGGAACCGCGAGAAGCCCGTCTGCCGGGCGAGCTCGAGCACCGCCTCGGCGGGTTCGAGCCGCTGCACCGCCGCGACCCGCAGGCGCGGGGTCATCACGTCGGAGGCGTCGTGATCGGAGAAGCGCAGGGTGCGGCCGAGCAGGGTCGCCGTGTCCTTCTCGAGGAGGCCGGCGCTCGCCGAGCGGCGCACGAGCGAGGAGAGCTCCTCTGGGGAACGCGCACCCGACAGCTCCTCCTTCGGCTCGATGCCGACCGCGCGGAGGATGCCGTTCGCGCTGCCGTTGAGGAGCACGATCGCCGGGCGGAACACCCACGTGAACGCCGTCTGGAACGGCATCACGAGCTTGGCCGTCGCGAGCGGCAGCGCGAGCGCGAAGTTCTTCGGCACCAGCTCGCCGATGATCATCGAGAGCAGCGTCGCGACGACGATCGCCGTCGTCGCCCCGACTGGGCGCACGAGCGACGCGGGCACGCCCATCGCCGCGAGCGGCTCGGCGAGGAGCGACGAGATCGCCGGCTCCATCGTGTACCCGGTGAGGAGGGTCGTGAGCGTGATGCCGAGCTGCGCACTCGAGAGGTGCGTCGAGGTGATCTTGAGCGCCGCGATCGTCATGCCGAGGCGGGTCTCACCCCGCTCGCGGCGCGCCTCGAGATCGGCGCGATCGAGGTTGACGAGCGCGAACTCGCTCGCAACGAACAAGCCCGTGCCGATCGTGAGGAGGAGTCCGAAGCCGAGCAGTATCCACTCAGACAACGCTGCCTCCCCGAACGGTCACGGGCGGGGGTCTATGGCCGGGCGATTTCGCAGAGGGAGGATCATCCATGGTCGTCCCAGTATATCGGCGCCGACCCGGCCTGCCACGGGACCCGTCACCAGCTGACCGGGAGCGCCTTGCCCTCTTCGTAGCCCGCTGCGGACTGGATGCCGACGAGTGCGCGGTCGCGGAACTCGTGGAGGGTGCGGGCGCCCGCGTAGGTGAACGAGCTGCGCACGCCGGAGGTGATCATGTCGAGCAGGTCCTCGAGCGAGGGCCGCAGCGGGTCGAGGTAGATCGAGGACGAGGAGATGCCCTCGGCGAAGAGCTCCTTGCGGGCGAGCTCGTACGGCGAGAGGCGGTCGAAGCGTTCGCGGACCGCTTTCGTCGACGCCATGCCCCAGCTCTCCTTGAAGAGGCGGCCGGATGCGTCGTGCCGCAGCGTTCCGGGCGCCTCGATGGTGCCCGCGAACCAGGACCCGATCATGACCGACGACGCGCCGGCCGCGAGCGCGAGCGCGACGTCGCGGGGGTAGCGCACTCCCCCGTCGGCCCAGACCCGTGCGCCGAGCTCGCGCGCGGCCTCGGCGGTCTCGAGCACCGCGGAGAACTGGGGCCGGCCGACCGCGGTCATCATGCGGGTGGTGCACATCGCGCCCGGGCCGACACCGACCTTCAGCACGTCGGCGCCGGCGTCGACGAGTTCTTCGACCGCGGCGGCCGTCACGATGTTGCCGGCGACGATCGGCAGGCCGAGGTCGAGGTCGCGCACGATCGACACCGCCCGCAGCATGCCGTCCTGGTGGCCGTGCGCCGTGTCGAGCACGAGCATGTCGACGCCCGCGGCGGCGAGCGCGCTCGCCTTCGCGGCGACGTCGCCGTTGATGCCGACGGCGGCCGCGACGCGCAGGCGCCCCTCGCGGTCGACGTTCGGTTCGTAGATGGTGCCGCGCAGGGCGCTGCGTCGGCTCAGCGTGCCGACGACGCGCCCGTGCTCGAGGACCGGGGCGAAGTCGAGCTCGGCCTCGACCATGAGGTCGAACGCCCGGCGCGGGCTGTCGACGTCGTCGGCGTCGAGCGAGGCGATGCCGCCGTGCACGAGGTCGCCGAGGCGGGCGTCGGGCAGTGCGCTCGCGAGCCGCGTCGCGGTGAGGCATCCGACGTAGTCGCCCTTCGCGTCGTGGAGGACGATG
The DNA here is from genome assembly GCF_042884375.1 of Agromyces sp. NPDC058136. Lineage (NCBI taxonomy): Bacteria > Bacillati > Actinomycetota > Actinomycetes > Micrococcales > Microbacteriaceae > Agromyces > Agromyces sp. NPDC058136. The sequence goes on from NZ_JBHVUA010000004.1 coordinate 304,885, forward strand.
CCGTGCCCCTCGAACGCCGGCAGCTGCTCGAGCGCGTCGGCGACGGTCGCGTCGGGGCTGAAGTCGTGCGGCGTGTCGAAGCGGGGCGACTGCGACTTCACCCAGCGGATCGACTCGGCCAGGTCCTGCAGGTGGAGGTCCTGCGGGAGCACTCCGAGACCTCCGCGACGCGCGAGCGTCGCCGCGAGACGGGGCCCCGTGATCGAGTTCATGTTCGCCGAGACGATCGGAATCGACGCGCCCGAGCCGTCATCGGGCGCGAGCGAGACATCGAGCCGGCTCGTGACGCCCGAACGGCTCGGCACGAGGAACACGTCGGAATACGTCAGGTCATGGGTCGGGGCCGTCCGGTAGAACTCCATGCACTCAGGGTATGCCGCGCCACTGCGACGTGCACGAGGGTGCTCGCGCGGGGTTTAGGCTTGTCTGGGTGATCGGCCACGACGCGTTCGCGGCGGGTCGGTCTCCGCAGATTCCAGCATCAACGGAGAGAGTGGGCGAGCGGCTGTGTCGAGCCAATTGACCGGAGCGGGATCCGACGAAACGGCGTCGGGCGAATACGGAGCCAACGAATGGCTCGTCGACGAGATGTACGAGAAGTTCCTCGCCGATCCCGACTCGGTCGACCAGACCTGGAGGCCGGTGCTCGAACGTCGCCGCGCCCTGAGCGAACAGGGCACTGCGGCGCCCGCGACGAACGGCACCGCGCCGCAGGCGCCGGTCGCCCCGGCGCCCGCCGCCGACGCGGCTGAGCCCGCCGCACCCGCGAGCACGCCCGAGCCCGTGATCGGCCAGACGCCGGCCGCACGCACCACCTCGGTCGCGCCGCGCACCCAGCCCGTCCCCGCCGACGTCCCCGTCACGAGCCCGCAGCCCGTCATCGCCGACGCGCCGGCCGAAGACGAGGTCGTGCCGCTCAAGGGCATGCCGAAGGCGCTCGCCGCCAACATGGACGCCTCGCTCACCGTGCCCACCGCGACGAGCGTGCGCACCGTGCCGGCGAAGCTCATGATCGACAACCGCATCGTGATCAACAACCACCTGCGGCGCACCCGCGGCGGCAAGATCAGCTTCACCCACCTCATCGGCTGGGCGCTCATCCAGGCGCTGAAGGAGTTCCCGAGCCAGAACGTCTTCTACTCCGAGGTCGACGGCAAGCCGAGCCTTGTGAAGCCCGCCCACATCGGCCTCGGCATCGCGATCGACATCCCGAAGCCCGACGGCACCCGCGCCCTCCTCGTGCCCGCCGTCAAGCGCGCCGAGACGATGACGTTCAACGAGTACCTGAGCGCCTACGAGGACCTCGTCTCCCGGGCCCGCCAGAACAAGCTCAAGGCCGACGACTTCTCGGGCGCGACGATCTCGCTCACGAACCCGGGCGGCATCGGCACCGTGCACTCGGTGCCCCGCCTCATGAAGGGCCAGGGCTGCATCATCGGCGCCGGCGCCCTCGAGTACCCGGCCGAGTTCCAGGGCGCGAGCGACAAGACCCTCGCGAACCTCGCGATCGGCAAGACGATCACGCTCACCTCCACCTACGACCACCGCGTCATCCAGGGTGCGGGCTCGGGCGAGTTCCTGAAGAAGGTGCACGAGCTCCTCCTCGGCCAGCGCGGCTTCTACGAGGACATCTTCGCCGCCCTCCGACTGCCGTACGAGCCGATCCACTGGGCACCCGACATCGCCGTCGACATCGCGAGCGCGATCGACAAGACCGCTCGCGTCCAGGAGCTCATCAACTCGTTCCGCGTCCGCGGCCACATGATGGCCGACACCGACCCGCTCGAGTACGTGCAGCGTTCGCACCCCGACCTCGACATCGCGAGCCACGGCCTCACCTTCTGGGACCTCGACCGCGAGTTCGTCACCGGCGGCTTCGGCAACAAGCGCACCGCGCTCCTCCGCGACATCCTCGGCGTGCTCCGCGACTCGTACTGCCGCACCATCGGCATCGAGTACATGCACATCCAGGACCCCGTGCAGCGCCAGTGGATCCAGAACGAGGTCGAGCGGCCGTACGAGAAGCCGACCCACGACGAGCAGATGCGCATCCTCGGCAAGCTCAACGAGGCCGAGGCGTTCGAGACCTTCCTGCAGACGAAGTACGTCGGCCAGAAGCGCTTCAGCCTCGAGGGCGGCGAGTCCGTCATCGCGCTCCTCGACGAGATCCTGCAGGGCGCCGCGAAGGAGGGCCTCGACGAGGTCGCCATCGGCATGGCGCACCGCGGCCGCCTCAACGTGCTCACGAACATCGCCGGCAAGACCTACGGCCAGGTGTTCCGCGAGTTCGAGGGTGCGACGGCCGGGCAGGGCTCGGGCGACGTGAAGTACCACCTCGGCACCGAGGGCACCTTCACCGCCGACGACGGCCACCAGGTGCCCGTCTCGCTCGCCGCGAACCCCTCGCACCTCGAGGCCGTCGACGGCGTGCTCGAGGGCATCGTCCGCGCCAAGCAGGACCGGAAGCCCATCGGCACCTTCTCGACCCTGCCGATCCTCGTGCACGGCGACGCCGCCATGGCCGGCCAGGGCATCGTCGTCGAGACGATGCAGATGTCGCAGCTGCGCGCGTACCGCACGGGCGGCACGATCCACGTGAACATCAACAACCAGGTCGGCTTCACGACGGTGCCGGGCGACGCCCGCTCGTCGATCTACTCGACCGATGTCGCGAAGACGATCCAGGCTCCGATCTTCCACGTGAACGGCGACGACCCCGAGGCCGTCGTGCGGGTCGCCGAGCTCGCGTTCCGCTACCGCCAGGAGTTCAAGCGCGACGTCGTCATCGACCTCGTCTGCTACCGCCGCCGCGGCCACAACGAGGGCGACGACCCCTCGATGACGCAGCCGCTCATGTACAACCTCATCGAGCAGAAGCGGAGCGTCCGCAAGCTCTACACCGAGGCCCTCGTCGGCCGCGGTGACATCACCGAGGCCGAGTACGAAGAAGCGCACCGCGACTTCCAAGACCGGCTCGAGCGCGCCTTCGCCGAGACGCACGCCGTGCAGACCGGCGCGATCGCCGTCATCGGCGCGACCGAGAACACCCACGCCCCCGAGCCCGCCACGGGCGAGCTCGAGACCACGGGCGTCGGCGTCGAGGTCGTGCACGCGATCGGCGACGCGTTCAACAACAAGCCCGCCGGCTTCACCGTGCACCCGAAGATCCAGCAGCTGCTCACCAAGCGCCACGACATGAGCCGCAACGGCAAGATCGACTGGGGCTTCGGCGAGCTGCTCGCCCTCGGTTCGCTGCTCGTCGAGGGCACCCCGGTGCGTCTCGCCGGCCAGGACGCCCGCCGCGGCACCTTCGTGCAGCGCCACGCGGTCCTCCACGACCGCGCGAACGGCCAGGAGTGGCTGCCGCTCCAGAACCTCTCGGAGAACCAGGCGAAGTTCTGGATCTACGACTCGCTCCTGAGCGAGTACGCGGCGATGGGCTTCGAGTACGGCTACTCGGTGGAGCGCGCCGACGCGCTCGTCATGTGGGAGGCCCAGTTCGGCGACTTCGCCAACGGCGCGCAGACCGTCATCGACGAGTTCATCTCCTCGGCCGAGCAGAAGTGGGGTCAGCGTTCGAGCGTCGTGCTCCTGCTCCCCCACGGCTACGAGGGCCAGGGCCCCGACCACTCGAGCGCCCGCATCGAGCGGTACCTGCAGCTCTGCGCCGAGAACAACATGACGGTCGCGCGTCCCTCGACGCCGGCGTCGTACTTCCACCTGCTGCGTCGTCAGGCTTACGCCCGCCCGCGCCGCCCGCTCATCGTGTTCACGCCGAAGGCGATGCTGCGTCTGCGCGGTGCGACGAGCGAGGTCGCCGACTTCACCGAGGGCAGGTTCGAGCCGGTGCTCGACGACCCCCGCATCACCGACAAGTCGGCTGTGAAGCGCATCGTGTTCGTCTCGGGCAAGATCTACTACGATCTCGTCACCGAGCTCGACAAGCAGCAGAACACCGAGGTCGCGGTCGTGCGGCTCGAGCAGCTGTACCCGCTGCCCGCCGGTGAGCTCAAGGCCCTCGTCGAGCAGTACCCCGCCGACGCCGAGCTCATGTGGGCGCAGGACGAGCCCGAGAACCAGGGCGCCTGGCCGTACTTCGTCATCGAGACGAACAAGCTCGGTCCGCGCGAGGTGCAGGTCGTCGCCCGTGCGGCGGCCGCCTCGCCCGCGACGGGTTCGGCGAAGCGCCACGCGATCGAGCAGGCCGAGCTGGTCGCGCGAGCCACCACGCTGTAGCGCTCGGCGCACCACCGCAGCAACGACGAAGCGAGCGGATGCCACTGGCATCCGCTCGCTTCGTCGTTGCGGGAGTCGCGCGCACCTGCCGCGCCGGCTCACCTCCGCGAGTCGCCGGAACGTGCGCCTCCCGAGGGGGACGAACAGCACGTTCCGGCGACTCGACGCGCTACTTCTTCGCGCGGGCCAGCTTGCTCGGCCACCAGATGACCCGGCCGAGGTCGTAGGCGAGCGCGGGCACGAGGAGTGTCCGCACGAGGAAGGTGTCGAGCAGCACGCCGAACGCGACGATGAACGAGAGCTGCACGAGGAACAGGATCGGCAGCACGCCGAGCGCCGCGAACGTCGCCGCGAGCACGAGTCCGGCCGAGGTGATGACCCCGCCCGTGAGCCGGAGCCCGCGGATGATGCCCGTGCGCGTGCCGAACTTCAGCGATTCCTCGCGCACGCGCGTCATCAGGAAGATGTTGTAGTCGACGCCGAGCGCGACGAGGAACACGAACCCGAACAGCGGCACGGACGGATCCGCGCCCGGGAACCCGAAGATGTGCTCGAACACGAGCGCCGACACGCCGAGCGCGGCGGCGAACGAGATCACGACGCTGCCGATGAGGATCAGCGGCGCCACGATCGAGCGCAGCAGCAGCATGAGGATGACGAGGATCGCGGCGAGCACGAGCGGGATGACGAGGTTGCGGTCGGCGATCGCCGCGTCGTTCGTGTCGAGTGCCACCGCCGTCGGGCCGCCGACGAGCACCTCGGTGCCGACCTCGTCGAGGGAGCTTCGCAGTTCGCGCACCGTCGCCTCCGCCTCCGCCGAGTCGGCGGGGTCGACGAGCGTGGCCTGCAGCATGACCTCGCCGTCGACGACGGTCGGCTCGGGCGCCGGGGTTCCGGGCGGGCCGAAGGCCTGCACGCCGTCGGCGGTCACGGGTGCGGTGCCGGCCGGCGAGTCGGCGGATACCACGGCGACCGAGGCGACGCCGTCGGTCGCGAGGGCGACGTCGGCCATCTCCTGCAGCTCGTCCTCGGGGCCGACGATGACGGCCGGCGTGCCCGAGCCCGCCGCGAAGTGCTCGCCGAGCAGCGCCTGGCCGTCGCGGGCCTGCGACTCGCCGAGCACGAACTCGCTCGACGGCACGCCGTCGGCGTCGAGCTGCGCGAGGCCGAGCGACATGCCAGCGAGGGCGAGCACCGAGACGATCCACACGGTGCGCGGGCGACGGGAGACGAGGCGGCCCATTCCGGCCCAGAGCCCGCGGTCGGGCAGGTCGTGCTCATCGGGCGCGGATGCCTCGTGCAGCACCCCGGCCGCGTGCGCGCCGTGCGCGGGGTCGGCCGCGTCACCGCGGTGGGCGATGCGGCGCGGCCAGAACGCCGCCCGCCCCGCCCAGAGCAGGAGGGCGGGCAGCAGGGTGAGTGCCGAGAGCAGCGCGAAGACGATGCCGATCGCGGCGACCGGCCCGAGGATCTTGTTCGACGTCAGCTCGCTCGCGAGCAGGATGAGGAGGGCGACGATGACGGTGCCGCCCGAGGCCACGATCGGCTCCCACGACGCGCGCAGGGCCGCCCACGTGGCATCCCAGCGCCGTTCGTATCGCGCGAGCGTCTCTCGGTACCGCGAGATGTACAGCAGCGCGTAGTCGGTCGCGGCGCCGATCACGAGGATGAAGAGGATGCCCTGGGTCTGGCCCGAGAGGAGCAGGATGTCGGCCTGCGCGAGCGCGACCACGGTGAACACCGAGGCGCAGAGCGCCGACATGCTCGTGAACAGCACGATCAGCGGCAGGAGCGGCGAGCGGTACACGACGATGAGGATGAGGAACACCGCGGCGAGCGCGACGGCGAGCAGCAGCCCGTCGATGCCGCGGAACGCGGCACCGAGGTCGGCGGTGAAGCCGGCGGGGCCGGTGATCGCCGCGGAGATGCCGTCGACCGGCTCGTCGGCCATGATCGCCCGCAGCTCCTCGACGACCCCGCTCGACTTCGGCGCCCCGTCGGAGGTGTCGATCGCGATCACCATCTGGACGGCTTCGCCGTCGTCGGACGGGATGACGGGCGACGACTCGTCGACGAGGACCCCGTCGACATCGAGCAGTTCGTCGCGGAGCGCGTCGACCTCGTCGAGCTGCGCCTGGTCGAGCTTCGCGCCGTCGTCGCTCGCGAGCACGACGATCGCGGGGATCGCCTCCGTGTCGCGGAACTCCTCGGTGAGGGCGACGACCTCGGTCGCCTCGGCGGTGGTCGGCAGGAACTGCGCCTGCTCGTTCGAGGAGACGGCGCTCAGCTTGCCGAACGCGGAACCGCCCGCGCCGAAGGCGACGAACCAGATGAGGATGAGGACCGCGGGGATGAGGACGCGGAGCCAGGTGGGGACGGCGCGGGGCCATTTCGGCGCAGAGGTGTCGATCACACTCTCGACGCTACGAGCCGGCGGTCACCCCGCGCATCGAACGAACGATTGACGCTCGGCCCGGGGTGGCCGACGAGCGAGCGCAGCACGCGTCTCTTCCCGGTGGTCGAGGAGCGAGCGCAGCACGCGTCTCTTCCCGGTGGTCGAGGAGCGAGCGCAGCACGCGTCTCGAGACCCTGCGAGGCGAGTGCTCAGTCGACGATCGCGACCGTGTGCGTCGACTGGTAGAGCCGGATCTGCGTGAGCACCTGCACGCGCAGCTGATCGGGTGCGCTCTCGCGGCATGCGCGCTGCACGACCTCGGTGATCGCGACGCCCACGCGCAGCTCGGCCTGGCAGTCGGCGCAGTTGTCGACGTGCTCGCGGATGTCGCTCGCGTCGGCGGCCTGCAGCTCGTTGTGCAGGTACTCCTCGAGTTCGGCGCGGGCCTTCTCGCAGCCGCAGTCGGTCATTTCGTGCTCCTTGCGGGTTTGGGTGCCTTCTCGGCCGCGGCGAACCCCTGTTCGCGGGCGTAGTCGGCGAGGGACTCGCGCAGCAGCCGCCGGCCGCGGTGCAGGCGACTCATCACGGTCCCGATGGGGGTGTTCATCATGTCGGCGATCTCTTGGTAGGAGAAGCCTTCGACGTCGGCGAAGTACACGGCGAGCCGGAAGTCCTCGGGCAGCGCCTGCAGGGCGTCCTTCACGGCGCTGTCGGGCAGGTGGTCGATCGCCTCGGCCTCGGCCGAGCGGCTCGAGCGGGCGGTCGTCGACTCGGCGCCGCCGAGCTGCCAGTCTTCGAGGTCGTCGATCGTGCCCTGGTAGGGCTCGCGCTGCTTCTTGCGGTAGCTGTTGATGAAGGTGTTCGTGAGGATGCGGTAGAGCCAGGCCTTCAGGTTCGTGCCCTGCTTGAACTGGCCGAACGCCGCGTAGGCCTTCACGAAGGTCTCCTGCACGAGGTCTTGCGCGTCGGCGGGGTTCTTCGTCATGCGGAGGGCCGCAGCGTACAGCTGGTCGAGGAACGGCAGCGCCTGCTCCTCGAACAGCTCGCCGAGGGGACGGGCCTCGTCGGGGGTCTCGGTCTCGGTCGGAGCCTGGTCGATCTCGTCGGCAGTCATCACCGTCAAGCTTAGATCGTCGGCCTGCCCGGCAGCCGGGAGCACCGTTCCGATCTCCTCGACCGGTCGTTCGAGTACCGCGAGCGACATCCGCATCTCCTTCCGCGTCGCCCCTTCGGGGTTGCGACGCTACTGTTGATAACCGATGCAGATTTCGAGGTATTCCGAGCCCGAGTTCGATCCGTACGGCGACAACAGAACGACCGAGACGGATGCCGGGTGGCGCGCGCCGACCGCGACGTCGCCGTTGTCCGCCGTGCTGTCCCTGCCGGGGTCGAAATCGTTGACCAACCGCGAGCTCGTACTCGCCGCCCTCGCCGACGGGCCGTCGACCCTGCACGCGCCGCTCTGGTCGCGCGACAGCGAGCTGATGATCGAGGCGCTGCGCGCCCTCGGCACCCGCATCGAACGGGTGCCCGGCCGCGGAGAGTTCGGCGACGACCTGCACGTGACGCCGGCCGATGAACTGCTCGGGTCGACGACGATCGACTGCGGTCTCGCCGGGACCGTCATGCGCTTCATGCCCGCGGTCGCCGCGCTCGCGCTCGGGCCGACGACCTTCGACGGCGACGAGTACGCCCGCAAGCGGCCCATGTCGGGTGTCATCGAGGGCCTCAAGGGCCTCGGCGTCGACCTCGACGACGACCGGCGGGGCACCCTGCCGTTCACGGTGCACGGCACGGGCCGGGTCGTGGGCGGCGCGCTCGAGATCGACGCCTCGGCGTCGAGCCAGTTCGTCTCGGGCCTGCTGCTCTCGGCGGCGCGTTTCGAGCAGGGCCTCGACCTCCGCCACGTCGGCGAGCGGCTCCCGAGCATCCCGCACATCGAGATGACGATCGAGACCCTCGCCGCACGCGGCGTCGAGGTCGCCTCCCCCGAGACGGGCCGCTGGGTCGTCGCGCCGGGTCCGATCCGGGCGATCGACGTCTCCCTCGAGCCCGACCTGTCGAACGCGGCGCCGTTCCTCGTCGCCGCGCTCGTCGCCGGCGGCTCGGTCACGATCACCGGATGGCCCGACGAGACCACGCAGGTCGGTGCGCAGCTCGCCGACCTCCTCCCCCGCTTCGGCGCCCGCGTCGAGCGCGACGGCGACCGGCTCACCGTGCACGCGCCGACCCCCGCGCCCGGCGGCGGCCGTGGCATCCGGGGCGTCGAACTCGACCTCTCGGAGGCCGGCGAACTCGCCCCCAACCTCGTCGCCCTCGCCGCCCTCGCCGACGAGCCGTCGACGATCACGGGCATCGGGCACATCCGCCATCACGAGACCGACCGGCTCGCCGCCCTCGCGACCGAGCTCAACGGGCTCGGCGGGCGCGTCACCGAACTCCCCGACGGCCTGCACATCGAACCGGCGCCGCTGCACGGCGGCCCGTGGCGCGCCTACGCCGACCACCGCATGGCGACGAGCGGAGCGATCGTCGGGCTCGCCGTCGAGGGCGTCGTCGTCGACGACATCGCCTCGACGGGCAAGACCCTGCCGCAGTTCACCGAGCTGTGGGAGCGACTTCGCGCATGAGCTGGTGGAGCACCGACGACGACGATGACGACGAGCCCGAGTTCGACGAGTCGAGCGTCAGGGTCCGCCCGAACCGTCGGGGTTCCAGGCCGCGCACGAAGGTGCGGCCCGAGCACGCCGACGCCGTCACCGGCACGGTGCTCGGCGTCGACCGCGGCCGCTACTCGGTGCTCGTCGACGAAGGCGGCTCCGACGAGCGCGAGCTGACCGCGGCGCGCGCCAGCGAGCTGCGCCGCAAGTCGGTCGTCACGGGCGACCACGTCGACCTCGTCGGCGACGTCACGGGCGACGAGGGCAGCCTCGCCCGCATCGTGCGGGTGCAGGAGCGCTCGACGCTCCTCCGTCGCAGCGCCGACGACACCGACGAGGTCGAACGCGTCATCGTCGCGAACGCGGACCAGATGCTCATCGTCGTCGCCGCGGCGAACCCCGAGCCGCGGGTGCGCCTCATCGACCGCTACCTCGTCGCCGCGTTCGACGCGGGCATCAAGCCGCTGCTCTGCATCACGAAGACCGACCTCGCCGACCCGCAGGAGTTCCTCGACAACTTCCCGGGGCTCGATCTGCCGGTGTTCCGTTCGCGCACCGACGCGATGCCGCTCGACGAGATCACCGAGGCTCTCCTCGGCCACCGCACCGTGTTCGTCGGGCACTCGGGCGTCGGCAAGTCGACGCTCGTGAACGCGCTCGTGCCGAGCGCGCACCGGGCGACGGGTCACGTGAACGTCGTCACCGGGCGCGGGCGCCACACGTCCTCGTCGACCGTGTCGCTGCGCATCGAGCGCGACGACCGCACCGGTTGGGTGATCGACACCCCGGGCGTGCGCTCCTTCGGGCTCGGACACGTCGACCCCGCGAACATCCTCGGGGCGTTCACCGACCTCGCCCGCATCGCCGAAGACTGCCCCCGCGGCTGCACGCACCTGCCCGACTCACCCGACTGCGCCATCGTCGAGGCCGTCGACGACGGCGAGCTCGGCGAGACGGGGCGCGCGCGCCTCGACTCGCTGCAGCGGCTCCTCGCGACGTTCGCCTGACCGGCGCCCCGAACCGGCGCCGGTGGGCGCCGACCGTCCCGCCACGGGGCATCCGCTCATCGAAAGCGTGCCTACGATGGGTGACATGACCGATGCACGACTTGGCCAAGGCGACCTCGCCCCCGACTTCACCCTCGACGATCAGGACGGCACGCCCGTCACCCTCTCGTCGCTGCGGGGCACGAAGGTCGTGCTCTACTTCTACCCCGAGGCGATGACCCCGGGCTGCACCACCGAGGCGTGCGACTTCCGCGACAGCCTCAACTCGTTCAAGAGCGCCGGCATCCGCGTGCTCGGCGTCTCCAAGGACGCGGTGGCGAAGCTCAAGGAGTTCGCCGACCGCGACCGCCTGAACTTCACCCTCCTCGCCGACGCCGACCTCGCCGTGCAGCAGCGCTACGGCGTCTGGGGCGAGAAGTCGCTCTACGGCAAGATCGTGGTCGGCTCGATCCGTTCGACCTTCATCATCGACGAGGAGGGGCGCATCGAGCGCGCCATGTACAACGTCAAGGCCACTGGCCACGTGGCACGTGTGCGCCGCGATCTCGGCCTCGACGGCTGAGACCCGGCACCGCCCGCGCGAAACGCCTCGGGCCCGGCCGCACTGCGCGGTCGGGCCCGAGGCGTTTCGACGTCTCAGACGATTTCGGCGTCTCAGGCGTCGGCGTGGTCCTCGGGGCGCGAGTACGCGATCCTCACCGGCGTCCAGAGGAGCAGCCCGATCACGGTGATGGCGGGCACGAGCAGCGCCCAGCCCACGTCGGGGCGCGCGAAGAGCCCCTGGAACGCGCCGACCGCGATCGACACCTGCAGGATCTGCCAGACGATCGCCGCCGCCCTCGACCACGGGGCACGGCGCAGCGACGCGACCGCGACCGCCGAGATCCAGATCGCGCCGATCACGACGAGCACGAGCAACGCGATGGCCGTGGCCATCGACGAGGGTTCGAGGGTGAGGAGGTCGACCAGCAGCCAGATCACGAGGCCGACCATGAGCAGCGCCTCGGCGAAGAGCGCGACGCTCACGACCACGAGGGCGGCGCGCACGCCGCCGTCCTGCGCCGGTTCGCCCGCGGCGGCGTGCACGTCGGCGCCGCCCTTCGGGTTCGTCTCCTGGCCGGATGCCCCGGGGCCGGTCTCGTCACGTCGATTCACAGCGTTGTCCCATACATGGCTATTGATTCGAACTCTCCACTATGCGACCATTTATGAGGTCGAATTGATGCTCACAGGGACGTGAGCCGATCAGTCATGATCCTACTTCCCGAGATTCGACTTTCCCCCTGCAGCAGCCCTCACCGGCACAGCGCAATCGTGCGCGTCTGCGAACGAAGAAACCCCACAAGGAGCATCTCCATGGATTGGCGCGACAAGGCCGCATGCCTCACCGCAGACCCGGAACTCTTCTTCCCGGTCGGCAACACCGGCCCCGCCGTCGACCAGATCGAGAAGGCCAAGACGGTCTGCGCTCGCTGCACCGTCACCGAGATCTGCCTGCAGTACGCCCTCGAGACCGGCCAGGACTCGGGCGTCTGGGGCGGCCTCTCCGAAGACGAGCGTCGCGCCCTCAAGCGCCGCGCCGCTCGCGCGCGCCGCGCGGGCTGACCCCCACGAACCTCCGATGCTCCGGAGCCCGCACACGGCGGGCACCGGGGCATCGTTCGTGCACCCTCGGTCAGGCGCCTGAGTCGGCTTCGTGCGCTTGGTCCGCTTCGGGCGCTTCGGGCGCTTCGTGCTCCTCGATCGCGGAGGGCGCCGGACCGAATGTGCGCGGCACGAGGGAGATCAGCTCCTCCGCGGCCTCCCAGAACCGCTCATCCAGCTCGTCGATGCGGGCCGAGAGATCCGCCGAGGAGATCGCGGCGTAGACATCATCGATCGTGGAGACGTCGTCCGACTCGGCGATGGGCGCGAGGTGCCCCCAGAACTCCCGGAGCACGAGGAGGGTCGAGGTGGCACCGATCTCGGCGAGCGCGCCGAGCGCGGCATGCACCTCCGCCGTGCCCCAGTTGCCGAGGAACTGCAGCAGACCGCCGTTGTACCCGTCGGCCGTCAGACGCCACAGCGCGACCAGCGATCGAGAGCGCGGTGCGAGCAGTGCGACGTCCCAGTCGCAGTCCGCGAGCTCGTGCAACGCGTGTTCGAAGAGCGCATCCTGCTCGAGCACCCAGACGTTCAGCGCACCGTCCTCAGAGGCCTGACCGGCATCCGGCCAGTTGACGCCGCGTCCGTCGGCGGTCCTCACCCAGCCCGCACGTCGCTCCTCGCCCCATCCGGCGACCGTCGTGCCGACCCAGCTGATCGGCGCGGCCAGCGCGCGACCGTCGTCGAGGAGGAGGAGCACACGAGCCGGCTCGAAGACGACGTCGCGCACGGGGGCGCCTGCGACCGCGGACCCCATCGGCTCGCTACGCCTGGGTGATCCAGCGCAGCGGGATCTCGATCGTCACCTCGGTGCCGCGGCCGACGACCGTGTGCCAGTCGATGGTGCCGCCGAGCTCGCCCTGGATGAGGGTGCGCACGATCTGCGTGCCGAGCCCCTCGCCGACCTTGCCCTCGGGCAGGCCCGCGCCGGTGTCGCGCACCTGCACCGTGAGCACCGTCGACGAACGGTCGGCGCTGATCTCGACGTCGCCCTCCTGGCCGGCGAGGCCGTGCTCGACGGCGTTCGTGACGAGTTCGGTCAATGCGAGCGCGAGCGGCGTCGCGTACTCGCTCGGCAGCACGCCGAACGACCCTGTGCGCTTCGGGTGCGCCGTCGTGTTGTGCGCCGAGGCGACCTCGGCGACGAGCAGCAGCGCCCGGTCGAACACCTCGTCGAAGTCGACGTTCTGCGACAGCCCCGTCGACAGGGTGTCGTGCACCACGGCGATCGCCCCGACGCGGCGCATCGCCTGCGTGAGCGCCTCGCGCGCCTCGTCGGAGTGCGTGCGGCGGGCCTGGATGCGCAGCAGCGAGGCCACGGTCTGCAGGTTGTTCTTCACCCGGTGGTGGATCTCGCGGATCGTCGCGTCCTTGGTGATGAGCTCCTGCTCCTGGTGGCGCAGCTCGGTGACGTCGCGCGTGAGCACGATCGCGCCCGTCCGTTCGCCGCGGCGTCGGATCGGGATCGCCCGCAGCGACACCGTCACCCCGCGCGACTCGACGTCGGTGCGCCACGGCGCGCGCCCAGTCACCACGAGCGGCAATGATTCGTCGATGACGAGCTTGCCGCCGAGCAGTGCGGTCGTGACCTCGGCGAGCGACTGCCCCTCGAGCTCGTCGTCGAAGCCCATGCGGTTGAACGCGGAGAGCGCGTTGGGGCTCGCGAAGGTCGTGAAGCCGTCGACGTCGAGGCGGATGAGTCCGTCGGAGGCGCGCGGCGCACCGCGGCGCGGACCCGTCGGCGCCCCCAGGTCGGGGAAGTCGCCCGAGGCGATCATCTGGAAGAGCTCTTCGGCGCACTCGTTGAACGTGAGCTCCTGCCGGCTCGGCGTGCGGGTCGCGCCGAGGTTCGTGTGGCGCGTGATCACCGCGACGGGTTCGGCGGCGATCGCCGTCCCGGCGGAGTTGAGGCGGCGCATCACCGGCACCGCGCGCACGCGCGTCGGCATCTCCTCGTACCAGTCGGGCGCCGAGGAGTCGACGATCGCGGCGCTCGTGAAGGCCTCGGTGACGAGGTCGCGCCACTGCGACTTGATGCCCTGCCCGACGAAGTCGCGGTAGAAGAGCGTCGCGGCGCTCGACGGGCGCGAGTGCGCGACCGCGACGAAGCCGTCGTCGCCGGACGGCACCCACAGCACGATGTCGGCGAAGGCGAGGTCGGCGAGGAGTTGGAGGTCGCCCACGAGCATGTGCAGCCAGTCGACGTCGGCCTGACTGCTGCGGCCCTGGGCGAGGACGAGTTCACTGAGGGTCGACACAGATCCAGCGTAGTGCGCGCGAACCGCTCAACCCGTCGCGGCGCGGCGCAGCGTCGGCAGCACGAATGCGCGGCGGGCGGCGGGAGCCGGCTCGGGCAGGATCGTGCCGAGCACGTACGCCCGCAGCGCCGCCCGAAGGGGCGCTCGGCCCGCCGCGTCGCGCAGGGTCCTCGCGCTGAGGATGGCCGCGTCGGCCGCGCGGCCGTCGTGCGGCAGCAGTGCGGCGTCGGTGATGCCGGCGAAGCGGCGGAGCGTCTGCCTCACCTGCGCGTGGGCGTCGATGCCGAGCGCGCTCTGACGAACCCGGTTCACGATCACGTCGATGCGCGCGGCCTCGACGAGCGAGGCGAGTTCGTCGTACCCGCGGAGCAGGCGCGAGAGGCCGACCGGGTCGGCGAGGCCGACCGCGACGACCCGGTCGGCCGCTTCGAGCGCGGCGAAGGTCGCGGCGTTGCGTCGGGGCGCGAACTGGTCGCTCGTGAGCTCCTCATCGCGTTCGAGGCTGAAGCCCGTGTCGATCACGAGGTACTCGAAGTGGTCGCGCATCGTCGTGAGGGCGTTCGTCACGCGCTCCTGCGAGAGTTCGGGCCACCGGCTCGGTCCGACGAGACCGGTGAAGACGTCGAAGGAGGCGCGCGGCGCGGAGTATCGCTGGGCGATGCGCTCGAGCTCGCTGCGGTCGAGCGCGCCCGCACCGGCGAGCCGGCATGCAGCGGCGAAGCCGGGCGTCTCGTCGAGGAGGCCGAGCACGGGCGCGATGCCCCCGCCGTACGGGTCGGCGTCGACGAGCGCCACCCGGTGGCCTGCGGCCGCGAGTTCGGCGGCGAGGTTGATCGCGATCGTCGTGCGACCGGGCGCGCCTGCGGCACCCCAGACCGCGATGACCCGCGCGTCCGGGCCACCCGCCGTGCTCGCGACGCCGACCCGCGACGGCACCGCGATCCCGCCGCTCACGAGCGCTTCGAGATCGCTCCACTCGGCGTCGCCGCCGACGAGTTCGTGCACGCCGAGCGCCCCGGCGTGGGCGCGCTCGGCGTCGTTTGCGGCAACGCCCACGAGCCGGATGCCGCGCTCGTCGCACGCGGCGAGGAGTTCGGCGCTCAGGGTGCCCCGCCCCGCCCCCACCACGACGACCTCGGGCGCCAGCATGTCGAGGCACTCGATGACGTCCCGCCAGCCGACGAGGCGTGCGACGATCGTGTGCCCGTGCTCGATGAGATCGGGCAGCAGGCGGTCTTCGGTCGACGCGTCGAGGGCGAGCGCGAGGCGCGCCATCTCAGTCGCCCGCCGATCGGCTCGCGACGAGGTCGACCGCGTCGCCGGCGGCGAGCGCCTCCAGCAGCGCCGCGACCTTGTCGCGGGGAACGAGCAGTTCGACGGCGACGCCGTCGGAGGACACCATGCCGGTCTCCTCGACGATGCCCGCGATCTCGGCACCGCCGACGAGCACGGCGGGCGCCTCGAAACCGCTGCGCTCGCTCGCCTTCGCCGCCCAGACGTCGACCAGCGACCCCGCTTCGAGCCCGCTCGGCAGCGGGCCGCGGCTCGGCACCACGACCGTCGAGAGGCCGGTGCGATCGGCGTCGTCGACCGAGGAGCTCGGCACGAGTTCACCGGCGCGCACCGTGCGCGAGACGACGAGCCCGTCGCCCCGCCCGTCGGCGTCGCCGACGAGCAGGTAGTGCTCCTCGCTCGCGCCGAGCCGCACCGAGGCGACGTCGAGCGCATCGAGCTCGAGCTCGGTGCCGGGCGTGAGGGTGTCGCGCGCGACGTACACCTCGACGGTGTCGTCGAGGCCCGAGACGAGCGCCCAGACGCCGAACGTCGACCCCGCCACGAGCGCGAGTCCGATGAGGAGCCTCGGGTCGAGCCTCACGGCCCCCCGTTCGCGTCGGCTGCTGCGAGCGGTCATCGGTGCGTCCTCCTGTCGTCGGCGCCCGTGCGCCGGATCCATCGTGGCGCGAACCACGACGAGCGTCCCGAAGTTATCCACAACGGCTCGGAGACTCCCGCTCCTTGCGGCTTCGGGTCGATAATCGAGACATGAGTTCAACCGGCGCGGGCGGCGAGATCGGCCGCTTCCTCACGATCGCCGACGCAGCCGAGATCCTCGCCGTCGACGTCGCGACCGTCGACGGGTTGGTCCGCAGCGGCGAGCTCCCGGCGATCCGCGTCGGCACCTCGGGGCCCTGGCGTATCGAACGCGCGCAGCTCGAGGTCTGGATCGAGATGCAGTACGAAGAGACCCGCGTGGGCGTCGCATGGCACGAGGGCGAGTTCTCGAACATCGTCGAACTCTCCGGCGCACGCAGCTCCCGCCTCCGCCCGGTCGACTGACGGCCCCGGCGCGGTGCCGCGACTCGGCGGCGGGCTCGGTTCAGCCGAAACGGGCCAGCACGAGCCGCGCGAGGGGCACGATCCGGTAGCCGTGCACCTCGCGTTCGCGCCGCGGACTCCCCGGCTCGTGCAGCGCGAGGTCGAGGTGGTCGCGCGCGACGCGGTCGATCGTGCCGTGCACGGTGCCGTCGAGCGTGGTGAGCTGCACCGCCGTGCGCCTGCGGCACAGATCGCGCAGCACGAGCGGCAGGCCGATGCGTTCGGCGAGACGAACGGATGCCTCGGGCAGCGCCCGCAGGCTCGGATCGAGCTGCCCGCGGCCCGGCAGGATCGCCGCGATCGCGGAGATCGGCACGATGCACTGCTCGACGGGGCGCCCGTGGTGGCGCGTCTCCGCGCTCATCCAGTCGCGGCCGAAGCCGAGCGGGCGTACCGCGAGCGTCGTGCCGCCATGCAGTTCGATGCGCACGACGTCATCGCCGGCGCCGCCGAGTTCGCTCGCCCGGGCGATGGCGGCGAGCCGATCGCGCAGGGTCAGCCGACCGAGTCGGAGGCGCTCCTCCTCAAGGGCGAGCGCGCGCTGCTCGTCGTGCTGCTCGCGGTCGAGCTGCGACTCGAGGTCGTCGAACAGCAGATCCCAGCGCATGCTGCGACGCTACCCGGTGACGCCCGGTGACGCCGGAGTTCTCCACAGCCGCAGAAATCTCTTGACACGCTCTGACACGGCTCCTTACATTTCACTGGAGTGAGTCACATTTGTCCCCCTCTCGGGGGGTGAACCAGGTCGCGGCCCCGAACGCCGTCGCCTCCCAGCCCTACTGGAGCACAGATGACCGTACGTGATGCCGCGACCGCCCGAACGGTCGCGGTGCAAGGCAGTGCCGCCCGCCACCTCGAGTTCGACCTCGATGACGACTACTTCGCCCCGCAGCCGACGCGCAGCGCCGAGCTGCCCGACCCCGAGCAACTGCTGCGCAACCTCGCGCACTGCGTGCTCGAGTCGTTCGCCGGGGCGCGCGACCTCGAGCAGCTCGCCCGATGGGTCACCGACGACGTCTACCGGGCACTGTCGAAGCGGGTCGTCCTCGCGGCTCGGGCTCGCCGGGTGAAGGGCCAGCAGGCGCAGCGTCCGAGCTTCGCGATCGGCCGCGTGCACCTGCACGAACCCGCCGAGGGGGTCATCGAGGCGGTCGTGATGGTGCATCACCGGGTGCGTTCACGCGCGGTGGCGATCCGGCTCGAGGGATTCGATCGCCGTTGGCGCGCGAGCGCCGTCAGCGTGCTCTGAGACCCGACCGGTCACCGCACTGCGCCACTGCGGCGGATCAGTCCCAGCTGGCGCGCGCGATCAGTCCCAGCTGGCGCGCTCGTCCTCCCGCGGCGCGAGCACGACGCTCGTGCGCGTGTCGAAGGTCTGCACCGGTCGCTGACCCGTCCACCGCTCCCAGCCGGGGTCGCCGTGGGTCGCGAAGGCCACCCAGGCGCCGTGCATCTCCTCGGCGAGCGAGGCGGGTGCCGCTCCCCCGGTGAGCGCCACCGCATCGGGCGCGTCGAGCCGGTCGAAGACCGCCGGCAGGTCCATGCAGTGCGCCGCCCCGAGGCCGAGCCGCGGGCTCGACCACCCGAACTCGTACACCCATGTCGCGGCCCCGCGCCCGAGTCGGGCGTCGGCGAAGCGGTTGAAGGGCAACCGCAGCAGGAGGTCGGTCGCGAGCGCGCCGAACAGTTCCCCGCGGCCCGCTCCGGGTCGGTTGCGTCGATAGATGCGCATGGTCGCACCTCGGATCTTGAAGCTGAGCCGAGCCGCGACGAGGTGCAGTGCGCTGATGCGCGAGGTGAGCCCGGTCGGTTCGAGCCAGAGACGGGCCTCCTCCCGCGTCGAGCCGATGAGCACCGGGATCGCGTCGGCGGCGCCGTCTCGGAGCGCGGCCTCGGGGTCGGGCAGCCCTTCGCCCGTCGCCAGCATGAAGCCCGGTCCGCCGGTGACGGGCGTCGTGCCCGCGGTGACCCGCAGTTGCGCGGCCACGAGCTCCTCGGGGGCGACCTCGGCGAACGCGTCGCGGGTGGCGGCGATGCCGAGGTCCTTCGCGATGAGCCGGGTGATCCGCGCGGCCTTCTCGCGCGGACGGCCGGCGAGCGGCCCGCTCTGCAGGATCGCCCGGTCGGCGAGCCCGACGCCATCGGGATGCACGAGCGCGGCCGCGATGAGCGAGGCACCCGCCGACTGACCGGCGACCGTGACGCGCTCGGGGTCGCCGCCGAAGGCACCGATCTCGCT
Source organism: Agromyces sp. NPDC058136 (assembly GCF_042884375.1). Classification (NCBI taxonomy): domain Bacteria; kingdom Bacillati; phylum Actinomycetota; class Actinomycetes; order Micrococcales; family Microbacteriaceae; genus Agromyces; species Agromyces sp. NPDC058136. The sequence goes on from NZ_JBHVUA010000004.1 coordinate 323,700, forward strand.
GCGCACCCACTGGAGCGCCGCGATCACGTCGAGCAGCCCGAGGTTCAGGGGCGCGCCGTCGAGCACCGAGAACCCCTCGGAGCCGACCCGGTAGTTGATCGCCACGAAGACGACGCCGTCTCGGGCGAACGTCCGGCCGTCGTAACTGTCGAGGGCGTTCGAGCCCCGCGAGAGCGCGCCCCCGTGCACCCACACGATCACCGGGTGCGGACCGGGCGCCTCGGGCGCCCAGACGTTGAGGTTCAGGATCTCGTCGCCCGGCACCTCGACCGAGGGCAGCACCTGCTCGAGTCCGCCCCCGTACGGCGCCTGGGGCGAGGTCGCGCCCGGGCGCGTGGCATCCCGTTCGCCCGACCAACCGGGGTGCGGCGCCGGAGCCGCGAACCGCGATTCGCCGAACGGGGCGGCCGCGTAGGGCACCCCGAGGAACCGGTCGATGCCGTCGGCACGCGAACCCCGAAGCATCCCGCCGCGGACCCGGGCGAGGGCCGCATGGGGCGAGACGACGCCGAGATCGTGCTCGGTGCCGGGCAGCGCGGCGCGGTCATCGGCGGGTGACGCCATGGATCCTCCTCGATTGGGCGATCCTCCGATCGTAGGGGTCGACGGCGCCCGGGCGCTATCGGGCAGACCGCCCGGGAGCACCCGATGTGCGCACGCCCCCGATTCGGCGCGGATGCCGCGGGCCTCCGCAGCGCGTCGGGCGCTCTGCCGCGAGCACGGCGAGCACGTGAGCACCACGAGCACGCGCGCACGGCGAAACGGCCACGGCCCGCACGCTCCGAAGAGCGTGCGGGCCGTGGCATCCGACGGGGCGGCTCAGCGCCCCTTGCGCTCCTGCGCTCGACGCTCCGAGCGGTTCTGCGGTGCGACCTCGCCGCCCGAGCGCTGACCGAAGGCCCCGCGCTCGGTCTCAGCGGCCGGCGACTGGCTCTCGGCGACCGCGCGGCGCGCGCGCTGGGTCGCCGCCTGCTGCACCTGGCCGCGCTGGTTGCGCACCTCGACGCCGCCCGAGTCGCTCGGCGCGGTATAGCTCAGCTTCTCGTCGGCGGTGTTCTGGCGGCCGAGCCCCTTCGCCTCGATCGTCGGACCGGTGCCGCCCTGCGGGGCGACCTCGACCTCGAGGTTGAAGAGGAACCCGACGGTCTCCTCTCGGATGGAGCCCATCATCTGCTGGAACATCGCGAAGCCCTCGCGCTGGTACTCGACCAGCGGGTCGCGCTGCGCCATGGCGCGCAGGCCGATGCCGTCCTTCAGGTAGTCCATCTCGTAGAGGTGGTCGCGCCAGCGGCGGTCGATCACCGAGAGCACGACGCGACGCTCGAGCTCGCGCATCGCGGGGCTGCCGAGCTGCTCCTCGCGGCGCTCGTAGGCGAGCTTCGCGTCGGAGAGGATCTCGCGGCGCACGAAGTCGCGGTTGACCCGGCCCTTCTCGCCCGCCTCGGCGACGACCTCGTCGATCGTGATGCCGATCGGGTAGAGGGTCTTGAGCTCAGTCCAGAGGGCGTCGAAGTCCCACTCGTCGGGGCTGCCCTCGGCGGTGTGCTGCGCGAGCACCTCGTCGATGACGTCTTCGAGGAACTTCTGGGTGCGCTCGTGCAGGTCGTCGCCCTCGAGGATGTGACGGCGGTCGCCGTAGATCGCCTCGCGCTGGCGGTTCAGGACGTCGTCGTACTTCAGGACGTTCTTGCGGATCTCGGCGTTGCGGGCCTCGACCTGCGACTGCGCCGAACGGATCGCGCGGGACACGACCTTCGACTCGATCGCGACGTCGTCGGGCACGCCGCGCGACATCAGGCTCTCGGCCGCACCCGCGTTGAACAGGCGCATGAGGTCGTCGGTGAGCGAGAGGTAGAAGCGGCTCTCGCCCGGGTCGCCCTGACGGCCCGAACGGCCGCGCAGCTGGTTGTCGATGCGACGCGACTCGTGGCGCTCGGTGCCGAGCACGTAGAGCCCGCCGGCGGTCAGGACCTTCTCGGCCTCGACGTCGACCTCGGCCTTGACGGCCTCGAACACGCCGTCCCAGGCGGCCTCGTACTCTTCGGGCGTCTCGGCGGGCGAGAGGCCCTTCTCGTGCATCTGCTGCACCGCGATGAACTCGGCGTTGCCGCCGAGCATGATGTCGGTACCGCGGCCGGCCATGTTCGTCGCGACGGTGACGGCGCCGAGGCGGCCCGCCTGCGAGACGATCGCGGCCTCGCGGGCGTGGTTCTTCGCGTTCAGGACCTCGTGCCGCACGCCCTTCTTGGCGAGCAGGCGCGAGAGGTACTCGCTCTTCTCGACGCTCGTGGTGCCGACGAGCACGGGCTGGCCCTGCTTGTGGCGCTCGACGATGTCTTCGACGACCTGGGCGAACTTCGCCTCCTCGTTCTTGTAGACGAGGTCGGGCTGGTCGATGCGCACCATCGGCTTGTTCGTCGGGATGGGCACGACGCCGAGCTTGTAGGTCGACATGAACTCGGCCGCCTCGGTCTCGGCGGTACCCGTCATGCCGGAGAGCTTCGAGTAGAGGCGGAAGTAGTTCTGCAGGGTGACGGTCGCGAGCGTCTGGTTCTCGGCCTTGACCTGCACGCCCTCCTTCGCCTCGATCGCCTGGTGGATGCCCTCGTTGTAGCGGCGGCCCACCAGGATTCGGCCGGTGTGCTCGTCGACGATGAGCACCTCGCCGTTCATCACGACGTAGTCCTTGTCGCGCTTGAACAGGGCGTTCGCCTTGATCGAGTTGTTGAGGAACGAGATGAGCGGGGTGTTCGCCGACTCGTAGAGGTTCTCGATGCCGAGGTAGTCCTCGACCTTCTCGATGCCGGGCTCGAGCACGCCGACGGTGCGCTTCTTCTCGTCGATCTCGAAGTCCTCACCGGGCACGAGTCGGTTCGCGAGACGCGCGAACTCGGCGAACCAGCGGTTCGCCTCGCCCGAGGCGGGGCCCGAGATGATGAGCGGGGTGCGCGCCTCGTCGATGAGGATCGAGTCGACCTCGTCGACGATCGCGAAGTGGTGGCCGCGCTGCACCATGTCGGAGGCCTGCCACGCCATGTTGTCGCGCAGGTAGTCGAAGCCGAACTCGTTGTTCGTGCCGTAGGTGATGTCGGCGGCGTACTGCTCGCGTCGCACCTGCGGAGTCTGGCCCGCGACGATGCAGCCGGTCGTCATGCCGAGGGCGCGGAACACGCGGCCCATGAGCTCGGACTGGTAGCTCGCGAGGAAGTCGTTGACGGTGATGACGTGCACGCCGCGGCTCGTGAGCGCGTTGAGGTAGGCGGCGGTCGTCGCGACGAGGGTCTTGCCCTCACCGGTCTTCATCTCGGCGATGTTGCCGAGGTGGAGGGCGGCGCCGCCCATGAGCTGCACGTCGAAGTGACGGAGGCCGAGGGTGCGGCGCGAGGCCTCGCGGACCGCGGCGAACGCCTCGGGCAGCAGGTCGTCGAGCGACTCGCCGCTCGAGTAGCGCTCGCGCAGCTCGACGGTCTCGTGCTTGAGCTCCTCGTCGCTGAGGGCCATGAACCCGTCTTCGAGGGCGTTGATCGCCGCCGCGTAGTTCTCGAGCCGCTTGAGGGTGCGCCCCTCGCCGACGCGGAGGACTCTTTCAAGAATCGAAGCCACGAATGTTCTCCTGAGTTTCATCGGCGCTGTGCCGTCGACGCCAGCCTCGGGTGGCGGCGGCGCCTCGTGCCGCGTGTGCAGCGGCCACTATAGCCATGCTAGCGGGCTGCGACCTGACAGACTCCGCCGCCCGTCATCCGACGGGCGGCGGAGCCTGAGGTTCAGAACATGACGGCGATCAGGATGCCACGGGCTCGCGCCCCTTCGTCACCGGGGTGTCGAGCGCGGCGTCGGCGTGCTCGTCGAGGCCGATGAGGCCGTAGTCCCAGCCCTTGCGCCGGTAGACGACGCTCGGGCGGTTCGACTCGGCGTCGACGAAGAGGTAGAAGTCGTGCCCCACCAGCTCCATGAAGTAGAGGGCGTCGTCGACGGTCATGGGCGCCGTGGCGAACACCTTGCGCCGGATCACGACGGGGCTGTAGACCTCGTCCTCCCCGATCTCGTCGACCTCGGACACGACGGGGATCGCCCCGGTCCGCACCCGCTCGAGCACCTCGGGTGCCGCAGCCTGCACGCCCACGTCGGCGAACCCGGCCTCGGTCGCCTCGCGGAGCGAGGTGTGGCGGTGGTTGCCGCCTCGATGGACCTTCCGTCGGTCCTTCGCCCTCCTGACACGTTCGAGCAATCGCCCGAGCGCGACATCGAACGCCGCGTACTTGTCGGTGCCGTCGGCCTCGGCCCGGACCACCGGACCCTTGCCGAACAGGGTCAGCTCGACGCGGTCGAGCCCGGGGTTGCCGTTCTTCTCGTTGTGACGGCTGAGCTTCACGTCGAGGGAGATGGCCCGGTCGTTGAGGTGCGTGACCTTCTCGGACTTCTCCGTCGCGTACGCGCGGAAGCGGTCCGTGATCCCCAGGTTTCGTCCGACGATGTTCAGTTCCATGACGACCTCCGTTCACCGACGTGTCACCCGGTTCTGAAGGGTGGATCGACCACGCCTGTCCTGCCACCGTAGCCCCCTCGCTCCCGGTTGTCACGATGCGTTGGCAGGGAGTTCGCCGAGAGCCGAACCGCGGTGCAACGGCGTTTCCGCGACGACCGCCGAACCCACCACCGAACCGCCGGCCATGCCCACGGCACGGGCCGCTTCGGCGAGCGTCGACCCCGTCGTGAGGATGTCGTCGACGAGCAGGAACCGGCGCCCGTCGAGCCGGCGCAGGGCGACGAGGGCGCCTGCGGCGTTCGCCCGACGCGCCGCCTGGCCGAGCCCGGCCTGGTCGGCTCGCTCGCGTGCGAGGCGCAGCACGCGGGCCGAGCGGATGCCGCTGCGCCCGAGCAGCAGCTCGACCGGCGCGTAGCCGCGCTCGCGATGGGCGCGCGGGGTCGACGGCACGGTGGCGATCTCGATGCCGCGGGCGGGGCCCGCGACGGGGCCTTCGGCGAGCGCCGAAGCGAGCGCCGAAGCGAGCGCCGCCCGCAGCGCGACCGCGAGCGGCTTCGCCGCGTCGGTGCGGCCGCCGTCCTTGAATGCGGCGAGGATCATCGCCGCCCGGCCCGTGTACGCGAGTGCCGCGTGCGCGCGGAGCTGGGCTTCGACACCCGGCACGGCGCGGGTCACGATGCGCGGCTCCGGCACGAGCGCGGCGAGGCAGTCGCCGCAGACCGCACGGTCGACGGCGCCGCACCCCGCGCAGGCGACGGGGGCGAGCACCGCGAGCCCGTCGAGTACCGCGTCGCGCACGGCGCCGAGGGCCGCATCGCGAACGGTCGTCGCCGTTCCGACGATCGCAGGTCCGGTGATCGTGCGCACCCGTCGAGTGTGCCTCCGGCCGCCGCCCGCCGAACCGCGGCGTCCACGACTCGCACCGGAAGGCACGCGCCGGCCTGCTGTGGAGGACGACTCAGTCGGGCATCTGCGTCGCGACGAACCCGATTCCGGAGGCGCGGATCTGCCAGCCCACACCGCTCTGCACGTCGAGGTCGCCCGAGGCGGTGAGCACGCGGAGGTTGCGTTCACCGTTGCCGGCGTCGAGCTGGATCCCGTTCTCGGGGCCGGTGACCGTGCCGGGCACACCGCCGAGATCCGTCACCACGATGCGCGTGTCGCCGTCGGGCATCGAGGTGAGCGAGGCGACGGTGTTCGCATCGAGCCAGGCGACATCGCGCGGGGCGCCGGCGAGCCCTTCGAGGTCGAGCACCTCCCCGCCGAGTTCGAGGGGCATGCCGTCGGCATCGCGGCGGATCGATGCGGCGACGAAACGAGTGCGGGTGCCGTCGCCGAGCAGTGCGATGATGCGCGTGCCGTCGCGCGAGACCTCGAGTGCCGCGATCGTCGAGCCGGTCCACGGCACCGCGATCGGGCGCTCCGCCTCCTCGCCGCTCGGCAGGTACGCGACGAGCTCGCCGGGTGCGGTCGCGGGCACCGACCAGATGACCCCGTACGGGTCCATCGCGGGGGCGATGAGCCCCTGTCGGGGGTCGCGCACCTCGGCCGCCTCGCCGGGCCGCACCACCGAAACGCCCGCCTGGTTGCGCACCGCCACCGATCGCGCCTGCGGGCCGACGGCGGCCGCGGTCGGCGCGAGCCCCTCGACCTGCGGCGAGAGGTCTTCGATCGCTTCGACGGAATCGCCCGAGGCGGTGAGGTAGCCGAAGCTCGTGCCGTCGTACACGACCGGACGCGGATCGACCGGCGGATCGTGCACGGGCGGGTCGCTGAGCGGCGGCACCTCCTGCACGGCGCCGTCGATCGCGAGCGCGACCTCGTCGACGTTCCGCACCGCGCCGATGAGGCTCTCGTCGAGCTGCTCCTGCATGCGCTGCACGGTCAGCACGTCATCGAAGGAGGCGCTCGCGAGCTCGACGCTCGCGACCCCGTTCGCGATGGGCACCGAGTTCGTCTCGAGGGCCGCCCCCTCGGGGAACGCCGTCGTCACACCGGGGGCGAGCCACCCGGCCGGCCCGGCGAGCAGGGCCCGCACGATGCTCGTCTGCACCGAGTCGCGCCCCGCGAACCAGCGCAGGTCGGGCACGAGATAGCGGAACGTCGGATCGAAGAAGGCGAGCTCGTAGGGCCGGAACACGTCGCCGAAGGTCAGTTCGTCGATGAGCAGGCCCGGCGGGGCGTCGGCGATGCGCCACTCCCCGTCGACCAGCGCCAACCGGTACTGCAGCGCGACCTCGGCCGCGGATTCGGGCAGCACGTACTGGCCGTTCTCCAAGAGCGACGCGGCCGGGGTCGCCTCGACCGCGAGCTGCGCCTCCACCGCGCCCTCGGCCGGCTCGGGCCCGTCGAACGTCCGCTCGGCGAGCACGTCGACGGTCGCCCCGGCCCCAGGCAGCCATTCCGCCGAGAACTCCTCCGTGAGGAACTGCCTGGCGACCGCGTAGTCACCGCGCGGACTCGCCGCAGCGTCGATGAAGCCCTGCACGATCTGCTCGGGTCCATCGCCCTTCTGCGGCCCGCGCACGAAGGTGTCGAGCTCGAGGGACTCCTCGACCGGATCGGGGTTGCCCACACCCACGGGTCCCGAGGTCGGCAGGGCGACGCAGCCGCTGAGCAGCGCGGTCAGGGCGAGGGCCAGGGATGCCACGGCCACGCGTCTACGCATCGTTCCCACCCCGCTCCGCGGCATCCGTCGGTCGCTCGCCGTCGGCATCGAGCTCGACGGCGCTGATCACGCCGGTCGGCGGCGGCCCGCTCGCGTGCACGTCGTCGGGTTCGAGCGGCAGCGGCGACACGAGCGACTCGGCGTCGCCGTCGGCGCCCCGCGGCAGCGTGAGCCGGAAGACCGTGCCCGTTCCCCGGCTCGACCACACGTCGAGCGTGCCGCGGTGGGCGACCGCGTCCTCGAGCGAGATCGCCAGCCCGAGCCCGGTGCCGCCGATCGTGCGGGTGCGGCTCGGGTCGGCACGCCAGAACCGGTCGAACACGCGCGCGCTCTCCTCCTCGGTCATGCCGAGTCCGTAGTCGCGCACCGACAACGCGATCGCCGACTGGTTGCTGTCGACCGACACGACGATCGGGCGCCCCTCGCCGTGCTCGATCGCGTTGCCGAGGAGGTTCCGCACGATCCGGCGGATGCGGCGAGGGTCGACCTCGGCGTCGACGTGGCCGCCGGGCGCGACGAGACGCAGCTCGCTGCCGCGCTCGCGCGCGAGCTCGTGCATCGACTCGATCGCGTCGCCCGCGAGATGGACGAGGTTCGTCGGCTCGGTCGCGAGCTCGACGGAGCCCGCGTCGTAGCGGCTGATCTCGAGGAGGTCGGCGAGGAGCGTCTCGAATCGCTCGGTCTGCGTGTGGAGCAGCTCAACGGTGCGCGAGGTCGGCCCCGGGAAGTCGTCGCGCTGTCCGTACAGGACGTCGCCCGCGAGCCGGATCGTCGTGAGCGGCGTTCGCAGCTCGTGCGAGACGTCGGAGACGAAGCGCTGCTGCATCACCGAGAGCTCCGCGAGCTCGCGGATGCGCGCCTGCAGGCTGTCGGCCATGCCGTTGAACGAGGCGGCGAGGGTCGCCAGCTCGTCCTCTCCCTTGGAGGGCATGCGCACCCCGAGATCGCCCGCCGCGAGCCGGCGGCTCGTCGCGGCCGCGGTGCGGATCGGCTCGATCACCCAGCGCACGACGAGGAGCGTGATCGCGCTCAGCAGCACGATGAGCGCGATCGCCCCGAGCACGCCCACCGCCTGCATGAATCCGAGGGTCTCCTGCGCATCGGCGAAGTCGTAGCCGATGTAGAGCTCGTAGGCACCGGCGCGCGGCACCTCGAGGGTCGACCCGACGACGACGCCCGGGTCGGTGCCGCCGTCGGAGTTCTCGAGCGCGACCGACTGCCAGAACTGCCCGTCGGGATTGTCGCGGACCCGCTGCTGCAGTTCGTCGGAGACGACGGCGATCAGCTGCGGGTCGCCGCGATCGAGCGGCGCGTCGCGCACCGCCGCCTCGGTCGGCACTCTGAAGTAGGCGATCGACGACGACCCGGAGGTCGACTCCACGGTCCGCACCGTCCCGGTCATGAGACTCTGCAGCGCACCGCGGTCGGCGGCATCGGAGGAGTTCAGGATGCGCTGCGCCGCGACCGTCGCGTTGTTCGCCGCGGCGAGCGACTGGTCGAGCTGGCTCTGGAAGAGGTTGGACGCGACGCTGAAGGAGATGTACAGACCGATCACGAAGATCGCGAGCGACGAGAGCGCGATCGTGATGACGACGGTGCGGAACTGCAGCGAGCGGCGCCACAGCACCGACATCCGCCGTGGCAGCTCGCGCCACGAACCCGCGAGCGGGATCGCCGTGGCCTCGGTCGGTGGCATCCGGCCCGTCGCCTAGGTCGTGGCGCCGGCGCGGTACCCGACACCGCGCACCGTCATGACGATGCGCGGGTTGTCGGGGTCGTGCTCGACCTTCGCGCGGAGCCGCTGCACGTGCACGTTCACGAGCCGCGTGTCGGCCTTGTAGTGGTACCCCCAGACCTGTTCGAGCAGCATCTCGCGGGTGAACACCTGCTGCGGCTTCGACGCGAGTGTGAGGAGGAGGTCGAACTCGAGCGGGGTGAGGTTGATGCGGGTCTCTCCGCGACGGACCTCGTGGCCTGCGGCGTCGATGACGAGGTCGCCGATGCCGAGCGTGGCCACGACCGGTTCGGGAGCGGGGCGGAGCCGTGTGCGGATGCGGGCGACGAGCTCCTTCGGGTTGAAGGGCTTCACCATGTAGTCGTCGGCGCCCGACTCGAGGCCGCGAACCACGTCGGTCGTGTCCGACTTCGCGGTGAGCATGATGATCGGCGTCCCCGATTCGGCGCGGATGCGACCGCAGACCTCGATGCCGTCCATGCCGGGCAGCATCAGGTCGAGGAGCACCAGATCGGGCTTCGACTCGCGGAACGCGGCGAGCGCGGCGGCGCCGTCGGCGCAGAAGACCGGTTCGAAGCCCTCCGTGCGCAGCACGATGCCGATCATCTCGGCGAGGGCCGTGTCGTCGTCGACGACGAGTACGCGTGCAGTCATCCCGTTCATTCCTGTCGGCGCCGTGCGGCGCAGTCCCATGGCGGCACCGTGCTCCGGCGCAGTCCGGTGGGCACCAGCGTAGTCGCTCGGCGTGCGCGAACGCCCGAATGTGCGAGCATGGGGACACCCCCGCCGGAAGGAGTGCGTACAGGTGTCGGATCACGACTGGCAGGCGCCCGGCGTTCCGGCGAGCGGTGCTCAGGATGCCACGGTGCCGCCGCCGTACGGCGCACCGCCCGCACCGCCCGCACCGGGCGGGTACCCGCCGCCTCCGCAGGGCGCGACTCCCCCGCCGGGCGAGTACCCCCCGCCCAGCGCGTATCCGGCTCCCGGTGCATGGTCGCCGCCGCCGAAGCCCGGCCTCCTGCCGCTCCGGCCGCTGAGCTTCGGCACCCTGCTGTGGGCGCCGTTCCAGGCGCTGCGCCGCAATCCCTCGGCGACGTTCGGCAGCGGCCTCGTCGTGCAGCTCGTCTCGGCGCTCGCGACGCTCGCCGTCGTGGTGCCGTTCATGGTGTTCGCGTTCACCCGCGTCGAGAACGCGGCCACCGAGGACGCGGACGCGCTCATGTCGGGCGGCGTCGGCGCGTTCCTCCTGCTGATGCTCGTGCCGGTCGCCCTCTCGATCGTCGCGAGCGCCTTCCTCCAGGGGGTCATGGTCATCGAGGTCGCCACGGGCACCCTCGGCGAACGCCTCTCCTTCAGCGCGCTCTGGCGGCGGGCCGCTCGTCGCATCTGGCCGCTGCTCGGCTGGACGGCGCTCGTGACCGTCGCGATCCTCCTCGTCGTCGCGGTGTTCACGGTCGTGATCGTCATCGCGGCACTCACCTCTCCGACGGCGCTCGTCATCGCGATCGTGCTCGCCCTCCTCGGAGTCCTCGGGCTCATGGTGGTCGGCGCCTGGCTGACGACGAAGCTCGCGATCGTGCCGAGCATCATCGTGCTCGAGCACGCCGGCATCGGCGAGGCCGTGCGCCGATCGTGGCGTCTCACCAACGGCTACTTCTGGCGCACCCTCGGCACGCTGCTGCTCGTCGGCCTCATCCTGAACGTCGCCGGCCAGGTGGTCGTGCAACCGGTGTCGCTGATCGGCACGATCCTCGCCGCGATCGTCGATCCGACCGGCGAGGGCGCGGCGATCGGCATCACGATCGCGACGACCGTGCTCAGCCTCGTGCTCTCCCTCCTCATCGGGGCCATCACCGCCGTGGTGCAGTCGGCGCTCGTCGCGGTGATCTACATCGACCTCCGCATGCGCACCGAAGGGCTCGATCTCGAGCTCACCCGCTACGTCGAGCAGCGCGACGCGGGCGCGCCCGCCGCCGGCGACCCGTATGCACCGCCGTCGGCGACCAGCGCCCCGATGCCCGCCGACGCGTGGCAGCAGCGGCCCTGATCGTGCGATTCGCTCCCCCGCTCGACCCCGACGCGCCCGAGGCGCGTCGGTGGCTCGAGGCCGAGCTCTCGAAGACCGAGTACCAGGCCGCGAAGCCGACGGCGTTCGACCAGGCGATGCAGGCGATCCGGGAGTGGCTCGAGGATCTCCTGCAGGGAGCCGGCGGCGTGCCGGCGCCCGTGGTGCAGCTCATCATCGTCCTCCTCGTCGCAGCCCTCCTCGTCGTCGCGTTCCTCGTGTTCGGCGTGCCGCGCCTCCGCCGCCGCACGCCTCCCCCGCTGCCGCTCTTCGACGACGGCGACCTCCGCGACCTCGCGACGCTCCGCCGGGCGGCCGAGTCCGCCGCTGCGGCGGGCGATTGGCCGCTGGCGATCGAAGAGCGCTTCCGTGCGATCGTCAGGGGCCTCGTCGACCGCGAGCTGGTGCAGGTGCACCCGGGCACGACCGCGCACGCGTTCGCCGCCTCGGCGGCGGCGCCCTTCGCCGGCCTCGCTGAGGCGCTCGCCGCCGTCGCCGCCGACTTCGACGGCGTGCGCTACCTCGGTCGACCCGGCAGCCGCGACGACTACGATCGCGCGACGGCGCTCGAACGCGAACTCGAGGCGACGCGCCCCGCCGGCGCCCCGGCTTCCGATGCCGTCGCCGCAGCGGAGCCCGCCCGATGAGCGCTGCCCCGCCCGCGACGGTGGAGCCGACGCGCGCTCCGGGCTCCGCACCCGCTCCCGCCCCCGCCCTCACGCCGACGGTGCGCGCGAGCGTGCGCCGCAGGCGCATCTGGATCGTCTTCGCCGCGGTCCTCCTGCTCGGCGCGGTCGCCGTCCTCATGATCAGCGGCGGCGGCCGTGCGTCCGGCCCGCGCCTCGGCGCCGAGAACCCGGCTCCCCTCGGGGCGAAGGCCCTCGTCGAGGTGCTCCGCGACCACGGCGTCGAGGTCTCGGCCGCGCACGACTACGACACGGCGCTCCTCGCCGCGAAGTCGGGCGACACCGTCCTCCTCTACGACGAGTACGGCGTGCTCGACGACGATCGGCTCAGCCGGCTCGCGATGTTCGCCGATCGGCTGGTCGTGGTGCAGCCCGGGTTCGCCGCGCTCGAGGCGCTCGCCCCCGGCGTGCGTCTGGCCGGCACCGCGAGCGGCGCGCTCGAGGGCGCCTCGTGCGGGCTGCCCGCGGCCGAGCGCGCCGAATCCCTCTCGACCGACCAGCGCCTGCTCACCGTCGACGACGAGGCGGCGGCCGACGGCTGGCAGGGGTGCTTCCCCGACGCCGAGCAGGGCTTCGCCGTCGTGACCGGGCCGTCCGCGGGCGGCGAGCTCACCCTCGTCGGCGCGAGCACCGTGTTCGAGAACGGCCGCATCACCGAGCGCGGCAATGCGGCGCTCGCCGTCGGGCTCGCCGGGGCATCCGACGAGCTCGCCTGGTATCTGCCGGGGCCGGCCGATGCCGATCCCGACGAAGCGCCGACCGCCGGCGAACTCCTGCCCGGCTGGGTGAGCCCGGTGCTCACCCTCGCGGTCCTCGTGACGATCGTCGCGGGCATCTGGCGCGGCCGTCGCTTCGGCCCGCTCGTCGTCGAGAACCTGCCCGTGCAGGTGCCGGCCGGCGAGACGAGCACCGGTCGCGCCCGGCTCTACGCACGCAACGCGGCTCGCACCCACGCCCTCGACCAGCTGCGGCTCGGCGCGATCACCAGGATCTCGGCGATGCTCCGGCTCCCGCGCAACGCCGAGGTCGGCGAGGTCGCCACCGCCGCCGCCACCGCGACGGGGCGCGACCCGCTGCAGGTTCGCGCCGTGCTGCTCGACGCGGTGCCGGCGGGCGATCAGGACCTCGTGCGACTCGCGGGCGCACTCGACGAACTCGAGGGCGCGGTGCGTGCGACACTCGCACCCGAGACCTCCCCTCCGCGTTCCGCGGACGAACCAGGAAGGCGACCATGACCGACCCGATCGCGAACGAGCAGGCGACCGTGCCCGACGACGAACTCCGCGCCGCCGAGCCGGGCAGCACCGTCACCTCCGACGACGAACTGCGCGCCGCCCTCAACCGCGTGCGCACCGAGGTCGGCAAGGCCGTCGTCGGCCAGGACGGCGCCGTGACGGGCCTCATCATCGCGCTGCTCACCCGCGGCCACGTGCTGCTCGAGGGCGTCCCGGGCGTCGCGAAGACGCTCCTCGTGCGCACGTTGAGCCGTACGCTCATGCTCGACACCCGCCGCCTGCAGTTCACGCCCGACCTGATGCCGGGCGACGTCACCGGCTCGCTCGCGTACGACCCGCGATCGGGCGAGTTCGCGTTCCGCGAGGGGCCGGTGTTCACGAACATCCTGCTCGCCGACGAGATCAACCGGACGCCGCCGAAGACGCAATCGGCTCTCCTCGAAGCGATGGAGGAGCGCCAGGTCTCTGCCGACGGCGTCACCCGCCCGCTGCCCGACCCGTTCATGGTCGCCGCGACGCAGAACCCCATCGAGTACGAGGGCACGTACGCGCTGCCCGAGGCGCAGCTCGACCGGTTCCTCCTGAAGCTCGTGCTCGAGGTGCCCGAGCGCGACGCCGAGGTGTCGCTGCTCAGGCGCCACGCCGACGGCTTCGACCCGCGCGACCTCGCCGCCGCGGGCGTCACCCCGGTGCTCGGCGCCGCCGAGCTCGCCGCGGCGCGGCGCGCGGCGGCCGCCGTGCGCGTGGAGGACGACGTGCTCGCCTACCTCGTCGACCTCGCCAGGGCGACCCGGCGCAGCCCGTCGATGCGGCTCGGCGTGAGCCCCCGCGGCACGACCGGACTCCTCGCTGCGGCGAAGGCGTGGGCGTGGCTCACGGGGTACGAGTCGCTCACCCCCGACCACGTGCAGGCCATGCTGCTGCCCGTCTGGCGGCACCGGGTGCAGCTCCGCCCCGAGGCCGAGCTCGAGGGCGTGTCGATCGACCAGGTGCTGCGCGGGATCGTGCAGCAGGTGCAGGTGCCGCTCTGAGATGGCGCTGACCGGTCGATTCGTCCTGCTCGTCGCCCTCGGGGTCGTCCCCGCGGTGCTGGCGGGCATGTCGGGCGCGCCCGAATCGTGGCTCGCCCTCCTCGGCTGGTTGCTGCTCGTCATCGGCGCGGCCGCCGTCGACCTCTCGCTCGCGGCCTCGCCGCGGGCGGTCGCGTTCACCCGTGAGCTCCCCGATCGGGTGCGGCTCGGCGAGCCGGTCACCTCGCAGCTGACGGTGCAGAACCTCGGCGGCCGGATGCTCCGCGCCACCGTCCGCGACGGATGGGAGCCGTCGGCCGGGGTCGCCGGCCCCAACCGATCGCGGCTCGCCGTGCCGCCCGGCGAACGCCGCCGGATGACGCTGCACCTCGTGCCGACCAGGCGCGGCGACCGCCGGACCGAGCAGGTCACGATCCGCTCGGCCGGACCGCTCGGGCTGTGGTCGCGGCAGGCGACGCTCTCGGCGCCGGGCCGGGTGCGGGTGCTGCCGCCGTTCCACTCGCGGGTGCATCTGCCGTCGCGGCTCACCCGCCTGCGCGAGCTCGACGGACGCACCCCCCTGCTCATCCGCGGCCAGGGCACCGAGTTCGACTCGATCCGCGAGTACGTGCGCGGCGATGACGTGCGCTCGATCGACTGGCGGGCGACGGCCAGGCACATCGACCCCGAGGTGCCGGGAAACACGCGGCTCATGGTGCGCACCTGGCGGCCCGAACGCGACCGCCGGATCGTCGTCGTCGCCGACACCTCCCGCACGGCGGCCGCGCGCATCGCCGACGAGCCGCGCCTCGACACGAGCTACGAGGCATCCCTGCTGCTCGCCGCGCTCGCGACCCACGCGGGCGACCGCGTCGACTTCCTCGCCACCGACCGCCGTCTGCGGGGGCGCGTACACGGTGCGAGCGGGCCCGAGCTCCTCGCCCGCATGGTCGACACGATGGCGGGCATCGACGCCGAACTCGTCGAGGCCGACTGGTCGCTCGTGCCCGGCCAGGTGCGCGCGGTGACGAGTCGGCGGGCACTCGTCGTGCTGCTGACCGCCGCCGACTCCCCCGGCAGCGCGCGGGGCCTCCTCTCGGTGCTGCCGCAGCTCACGTCGCGGCACACGGTGATCGTCGCGTCGGTCGCCGACCCGGCGCTCGTCGCCGCGCGCCGGGCGCGTGGCGACCTCGACGAGGTGTACGCGGCCGCCGCCGCGGAACGCGGACTCCTCGACGGCGAACGCGTCGGCGCCGCGGTGCGGCGCCTCGGCGGTCAGATGGTGACGGCGGCCCCGCACGAGCTGCCGCCGGCGCTCGCCGACCGCTACCTCGAGCTCAAGGCCGCCGGGCAGCTCTGAGGCGGCCGCGCCTCGACGCGCACGGGTCAGCGTGCGTCGCACCCCGACACGCCCCGACGCCCGTGGACACGCGGGTACGGATTTCGAAACATTCGCGCGGGGTTCACCGGCGGCGAACGACCGACTCGCTACGCTCTGGAAGGCGCCGATGAGGCTGCGCCACGCTCGAGCGGACGCCGTTGCGCCCGCTCACCCTACGAAAGGGACACAATGTCTGACACAGCACCCGCCGTCACCGATCCGTCGACCGATCAGAAGCTCACTCTCCCGTCGACCGCGCAGAAGCTCACCGCCGAACTCCTCGGCACGTTCATCCTCGTCTTCGGCGTCATCGGCGCGGCGATCTTCTCGTCGGCGAACACCGGCCTGCTCGGCGTGGCCTTCGCCCTCGGCCTCGCGGTCGTCGTCGGCGCGTACGCCTTCGGCCCGATCTCGGGCGGCCACTTCAACCCGGCCGTCACGCTCGGGCTCGCGATCGCCGGCCGCTTCGCCTGGAAGGACGTGCTCGGCTACCTCGCGGCGCAGGTCGTCGGCGGCATCCTCGGCTCGGTGGTGCTGCTCGGCATCCTCTCGACCGGCCCCAAGTTCGACATCGCGATCTTCCGCAGCGTGTCGACCGGATACGACGAGCTCTCGCCGGCCGGCTTCGGCCTCGGCTCGTTCCTCATCGTCGAGATCGTCGCGACCGCGATCTTCCTCTTCGTCATCCTCGGCGTGACCTCGGCCGGCCGCGCGGCCTCGAACCTCGCCCCGCTCGCGATCGGCCTCACGCTCACCGTGCTCGTGCTCGTCGCCGGCCCGGTCTCGAACGCCTCGTTCAACCCGGCCCGCTCGATCGCGACGGCGATCTTCGGCGGCGAGCTCGCCCTCACCCAGCTGTGGGCGTCGATCGTCGCCCCGATCGTCGGCGCGCTGCTCGCCGGCGTGATCTACAAGGCGGTCTTCGACCGTCCGGCGAAGCTCACCGCGTAAGCGGGCGCGGGCCCCGCGCCCGCGGCTTCATCGAGAGGCGGATGCCACGTGGCATCCGCCTCTCGTCGTCTCACCCCGCGGCTCAGCCGGCGACGATGCGGGTCGCGCCCGCGTCGAACTCGCCGAGATCGCCGGTCGCGCCGGCCCGCCAGGCCCGCCCGCCGCGCACGAGCATGTAGGCGAGGAAGCCGCCGAGCGCGAGCGCCCCGATGCCGATCTTCACGGCCCACGGCCACGGGGCCGGGGTCACGAAGCCCTCGATCAGGCCCGCGACGAAGAGGAAGAACACGAGCCCGATGGCGACGGTGAAGAGCGCCCGGGCATCGGCGGCGAGCGCGACGCCGCGGGGGCGAGGGCCGGGCGCGACCCACGCCCAGAAGATGCGGAGCCCCGCCGCCGCCGCGACGAACACGCAGGTGAGCTCGAGCATGCCGTGCGGGGCGATGTAGAGGAAGAAGGTGTCGGCCTCGTCGTAGGCGAACATGACGGCGGCGGTCGTGCCGAGGTTCTGCGCATTCTGGATGATCACCCACGGCACCCACACGCCGAGCACGCCGAAGGCGACGCACTGCGCCGCGATCCAGGCGTTGTTCGTCCAGACGGAGCCCGCGAACGAGCCCGCCGGATGCTCGGAGTAGTAGGCGGCGAAGCCCTCCTCGGCGAGCTGGCGGAGCTCGCGCTCGCTCCCGAGCGTGGCGAGCACCCGCGGATCCCCGCCGATCCACCACGCGTAGAGCGCCGCGATGACGAACGTCGCGACCGCGACGGCGAGTGTCAGCCAGCGGATGCGGTAGAGCGCGGCCGGCAGGTCGAACCACGCGAATCGGGTCAGCTGCCGCAGCGGGTTCTCGGGTGCGCCGGTGAACCGCAGTCGGGCCCGCGAGAGCGAGAGCGAGAGCCGGTCGCCGAGGGCCGTCGACCCGGCCGTCGACTTCACGAGCGAGAGGTCGGATGCCCCGGCCTGATACCGCTCGATGAGCTCGTCGGTCTCGGGGCCCGACAGCCGCGAACGGCGTGCGAGCGCGTCGAGCCGCTGCCAGTCGTCACGGCGGGCTGAGGCGAGCGCTTCGAGGTCCATCTGCTTGAATACTACCCATGGCCGAACCGACCGCCGCGTACGTGAACGTCGCCCGATTCGACGACGACGGCGTCATCACCGGCGAGGCCGTGAGCCTCGACCTGCGCCCGGCCAGTGCGGTCATCCGCGCGGCCGGTTCCGCGCTCGATGTGCTCGTCTCGATCGTGCTCGTGCTCGGCCTCCTGTGGCTGCTCGCGAGCCTCGGCACCGACGAGGCCGCGTTCCGCGCGATCATGATCACCGGGGTCGTCGTCGCGATCGTCGTGCTGCCGACCGCGGTCGAGACCGCCTCGCGCGGGCGCTCGCTCGGCAAGCTCGCTCTCGGGCTCCGAGTGGTGCGCGACGACGGCGGATCGATCGGGTTCCGGCACGCGTTCATCCGTGCGCTCGTCGGCGTCGTCGAGATCTACATGACCGTGGGCGGGCTCGCCGTGCTCATCGGCTTCCTGAACCCGTCCTCGAAGCGGCTCGGCGACCTGCTCGCCGGTACGCACGCCCAGGTCGAGCGCGTGCCGGTGCCGCCGTCGAACGCGTTCGACGTCCCGGTCGAACTCCGGGCCTGGGCGTCGACGGCCGACGTGGGCCGGCTCCCCGACCCGCTCGCGCGACGCGTCGCCTCCTTCTTCGCGAACGTCGCCCATCTCGCACCCGCGAGCCGCGAACGTGTCGCCGCGTCGCTCGCGGCCGAGGTCGCCCCCTACGTCTCGCCGGTCCCGCACGCGCCGGCCGAGCGGTTCCTCGCGGGCGTCGCCGCGCTCCGTCGCGAACGCGACGGGGCGCGCCTCGAGCTCGAGGCCGAGCGCATGGCCGCGCTCGCACCGGTGCTCGAGGCGACCTCGCCCGGCTTCCCCGTGCGCTGAGGGCCGCCCCGAGGCATCCGGCCGCTCAGTAGCGGTAGTGGTCGACCTTGTAGGGGCCCTCGACCGGCACGCCGATGTACGCGGCCTGCTCGGGGGTGAGCTCGGTGAGCTGCACGCCGAGCGAGGCGAGGTGGAGGCGCGCGACCTTCTCGTCGAGGTGCTTGGGCAGCACGTACACGCCGATCGGGTACTCCTCGGGGCGGGTCCACAGTTCGATCTGCGCGAGCACCTGGTTCGTGAACGAGTTCGACATGACGAACGACGGGTGGCCGGTCGCATTGCCGAGGTTCATGAGACGCCCCTCGCTGAGCACGAGGATCGAGCGGCCGGTCGGCAGGCGCCACTCGTGCACCTGCGGCTTGATCTCGACCTTCTCGGCGCCCTCGAGGGACTCGAGCGAGGCCATGTCGATCTCGTTGTCGAAGTGGCCCACGTTCGAGACGATCGCGAGGTGCTTCATCGCGAGCATGTGCTCGAGACGGATCACGTCCTTGTTGCCGGTGCAGGTGACGAAGATGTCGACGTCGCCGACGACGTCCTCGAGGCGGGCGACCTGGTAGCCGTCCATCGACGCCTGCAGTGCGCAGATCGGGTCGACCTCGCTCACGATGACGCGGGCGCCCTGGCCGCGCAGCGCCTCTGCGGCGCCCTTGCCGACGTCGCCGTAGCCGACGACGAAGGCGACCTTGCCGCCCATGAGCACGTCGGTGGCGCGGTTGAGGCCGTCGGGCAGCGAGTGGCGGATGCCGTACTTGTTGTCGAACTTCGACTTCGTCACCGAGTCGTTCACGTTGATCGCCGGGAAGCGCAGTCCGCCCTCGGCGTGCAGCTCGTAGAGGCGGTGGACACCGGTCGTGGTCTCCTCGGTCACGCCATTGAGTTCGTCGGCGATGCGGGTCCAGCGGTCGGGGCTCGCGACGAGCGAGCGGCGCAGGGTCTCGAGGATGACGCGGTACTCGCCGCTGTCGGCGTCGGATGCCTCGGGCACGACGCCGGCCTGCTCGAACTCGCGCCCCTTGTGCACGAGGAGCGTGGCGTCGCCGCCGTCGTCGAGGATCATGTTCGGACCGATCCAGTCGGCGCCCGCGGCGGCGGCCTCGGCCGACCAGTCGAAGATGCGGTCGGTGCACCACCAGTACTCGTCGAGGGTCTCGCCCTTCCACGCGAAGACCGGCACGCCCGCTGGGGTGTCGACGGTGCCCTCGGGGCCGACGACGACCGCGGCGGCCGCCTCGTCCTGCGTGGAGAAGATGTTGCAGCTCGCCCAGCGCACCTGCGCGCCGAGCGCGACGAGCGTCTCGATGAGCACCGCCGTCTGCACCGTCATGTGCAGGCTCCCGGCGATGCGGGCGCCCGCGAGCGGCTGCGACTCGGCGAACTCGGCGCGCAGCGCCATGAGGCCCGGCATCTCGTTCTCGGCCAGCCGAAGCTGGTGTCGACCCGCCTCCGCGAGCGAGAGGTCGGCGACCTTGAACGGGAGGGCGGTAGCGGTGGGCGCGGTGCTCATACCCACCATTCTCGTGCACATTCCCGCCGGATGCGCGCGTGTCCCGTCGAGCGACGACGCAGGAGGGCGGTCAGGCCCGGATGAGCTCCAGCACCTCGTCGCGGATGGCCGCCATCGTCGGCTCGTCGCCGCCCTCGACGTTCAGTCGCAGCAGCGGCTCGGTGTTCGAGGGGCGCACGTTGAACCACCAGAAGGGCTCGTCGCCGGCGGTCTGCCCGATGACGGTGAGCCCGTCGAGCTCATCGAACTCGCCGCGACCGGTGAACGCCTCGACGATGCGGGTGTACGCGGCGGGAACGTCGTCGACCACCGAGTTGATCTCGCCCGAGAGCGCATACGGGTCGAATCGCGCGGCGAACTCGGAGAGCGGCGCCTCCTGCGCGCCGAACTCGGCGAGCACGTGCATCGCCGCGAGCATGCCGTTGTCCGCGCCCCAGAAGTCGCGGAAGTAGTAGTGCGCCGAGTGCTCGCCGCCGAACACCGCCCCCGTCGCCTTCATCTGGTCCTTGATGAGCGAGTGGCCGACCCGGGTGCGCACCGGCACCGCCCCCGCCGCCTCGATCGTCTCGGGCACGAAGCGCGAGGTGATGAGGTTGTGGATGACGTTGACGCCCGTCTCGCCTGCTGCGCCGACGCGGTCGATCTCGCGGAGCGCGACGATCGCGGCGACGGCCGACGGAGTGACGGCACCGCCCCGCTCGTCGACGACGAAGCAGCGGTCGGCGTCGCCGTCGAAGGCGAGACCGAGGTCGGCACCGTGCTCGACGACGGCTCGCTGCAGGTCGACGAGGTTCGCGGGCTCGAGCGGGTTGGCCTCGTGGTTCGGGAAGGTGCCGTCGAGCTCGAAGTAGAGCGGCACGACCTCGAGCGGCAGCGCTGGCAGCCCGGCCGAGCCGCCGAGGACCGCGGGCACGGTGAGCCCGCCCATGCCGTTGCCGGCGTCGACGACGACCTTGAGCGGTCGGATGCCACGGAGGTCGACGAGCGAGCGGAGGTACGACGCGTAGTCGGCGAGCACGTCGGCCTCGAGGACCGCACCGGGCAGCTCGACCGGCGTGATGCCCTGCTCGAGGTAGTCGGCGGCGCGGTCGCGGATCGCCGCGAGGCCCGTGTCGAGCGAGATGCCCTGGGCGCCCGCCCGCGAGAACTTGATGCCGTTGTAGGCGGCGGGGTTGTGGCTCGCGGTGAACATCGCCGCCGGGGCATCCATCGAACCCGACGCGAAGTAGCTCTCGTCGGTGGAGCACAGCCCGATCGACACGACGACGGAGCCGCGCGCGGCCGCCCCGGCCGCGAAGGCGGCGGCGAACGACGGCGAGGAGTCGCGCATGTCGTGCCCGACGACGACGCGGCCGCCGGCCGCGCCGACCTCGTCGACGAACGCGGCACCGAGCGCCTCGACGATCTCGACGGTGAGGCCCTCGCCCACGATTCCGCGGACGTCATAGGCTTTCACGACCGCTTCGAGGCGCGCGCGAACATCGGACGGCACTGCGGAAGTCATGCCTTGAAACCTACCCCACCGAGCGTGGTGTGCCGGACGATCTGCCAGCCCACGGGCGGCGAGGTGCGCTCGGCGTGGCGGGCGCAGAGGTCGTAGCCGTGGGGCTCGCGCACGATCGCGAGCGGGCCGAGCACCGCCGTCGATTCGGCGTAGTCGAAAGTCAGGGTCACGACCGCCTCGGCGGCGCATGCGGTTCGCGAACAACGTCTCATGGCAGATCAAGAGTAGCGACGTGCGCGGACATTAAGATGAATGGCATGCCCCGCTCCCGTCGTGTCGCACCCCGTTCACCGCGACGGCTCGCGCGCGACCGCCACGGGCGCGGCATGCGCTCGGCCGTCACCGGCCCCCACCTGCCGATGCTCACGAGCCGGCTCGACGAGTTCGAGCTCACGATCGGCACCACCGTCTCGTACCTGCGCGGCATGTGGCCCGAGCTCGAGGGCGTCGTGTTCGAGGTCGCCCAGGCGCCCGCCGAGGCGATCCACGACGATCACATCGACCGGTGGAAGGTCTACCACGACGAGCGCCGCATCGTGTTCTTCCGGCTGCCGATCGTCCGGTTCCTGCGCCTCCAGGAGGGCGAGGACCGCGACGAGAAGCTGCTCGTCGAGAGCTGCGTGTTCCGCGCCGTCGCCGACTTCCTCGGCCGCGACCCGTGGGAGCTCGCGCCGGGGCGCTACCGCCACTTCTGAGTCCGGGCGGTCGACTCGCTCAGGCCGGCGCGCTCAGCGCGGCGTGACGACGATCGGCGAGTCGAGCGGCCCGGGCGGGCGCACCGCGAACGACGACAGGGCGCGCTCCCCCGAGAACGACACCGTCGCGCGCACGCCGGCCGCACCGCCGAGTTCGACGACGCTCCGCGGATCGACGTCGACCGCGGCCGACTCGCCCGGCGGGAGCACGATCCCCCGTTCGACGCCGTCGACGATCGCGGTGACCTCGAGCTCCTCGTCGCCGGGGTTCACGAGGTGCAGCACCGGGTCGGGCCCCTGCGGCACGGCCACGACGGCCGTGTCGAGCAGCGGCGAGGTCGCCACGGTCCAGGCGAGGTCGACGGATGCCTCGTCGTCGTCCCCGTCCGGCGAGGTCTGCGCCTGCGGGATGCCGGTCGTCGCACGCGCGGCGGCGACGATCGGCCCGTCGGCGTCGAGGGTGATGGTGTAGTCGCCCGCGTCGAGGTCGCCGAGCGGCACGTCGGTCGCCTGGCCGGGCTCGAGCGAGACGTCGATGCTCGTGCCGCCGCCCGCGCCGCCCTCAGCGGCGACGCCGATCGTCACCTCGACGGTTTCGTCGCCCGGTGCGAAGAGCCGCACGGCGGGGTGGGCGTCGCCCTCGGCGTGGTCCTCGGCCGGGTCGATGCCGCCCGCCGTCGGCACCACGAAGCCCGGGATCACCTGGCTCGTCGCGGGCAGGGCCGTCGGGCCGACGAGTTCGACGCCGGCAGGGGTGAGCCCCTCGACGACCGAGTGCTCGAGCGTCGCGGCGATCCCGCCGCCCGTGCTCGTGACGTGCACGACCGGCGAGCGGAGGTTCGGGGCGAGTCCCGCGAGCGACAGCACGCGCTGCTCGCCCGCGGGAACGGTGACGCCGAGTGCCGACGGCGCCTCGACCGCGCCGTTCTCGCCGAAGACGCGGAGGTCGACGGTCGCGGCGACCTGGCTCGGGTTCGAGAGCAGCACGAGGCTCGTGCGGCCGACGTCGGTCGCACCGCCGACGAGCCACGCCTCGCCGAGCGCTTCGTCGCACGAGGCGGCGGCGAAACCTGCGAGCGTGTCGAGCTCGCTCTCCTGCCCCTGCGAGCCCGCGAGCGCACCGACGGCGGCCGCACCGGCCTCGGTGGCGAGTGCGAGCGGGGTGCCGTCGGCATCCGCGTTCGCGTTCTCGGGGGCCGCGAGCGGCGTCTCCGTGATCTCGACGTCGTCGGGTGCGACCCCCGTCGTGACGGAGGTCGAGCCGACCGAGACCGCGGCGGTCGCGTCGGCGGCGTCGTCGCCGAGGGAGAGGAGCGGCCCGGGGCACACCCGGATCTGACCGGTCGCCTCGGGTTCGACGACCGTCGACGGGGGTTCGACCCGGAACTCGGGCCAGGGCACGAGCGCCGCCGCCGCGACCGTGCCGGCGACGACCCCTCCGGCGAGGAGGAGGAGGAGCCCCCGCCCGCTCGCGCGGGTGACGGTGCGGGCGAGTTCGCGCCTATCGGCCATCGTCGTCTCCTTCGCTCGCGGGGCGGTCTTCGGGTTCATCGGTTGCGGCGGATTCGACGTTCATGTCGGTTTCGTCGGCTCCATCGTCGGATGCCACGGGCGCGCCCTCGGCCGCAGCGGCATCGGCTCCGTGCTCGGTGACCGGCGGCTCCGCCTCAGCCTCAGCCTCGGCCTCAGCCTCGACCTCGACCTCGGCGTCCGGCGCGGGCTCCGCATCGGGCCCTGCGTCGGCGTCGACGTCCGTCTCGGCCGCAGGTGCCGGCTCCCCGCGTCGCGCCGCCGGGCGACGCCGCTCGGGCCTGCGGTCCGCCTCGCGGCCCGCACCCGTCGGGATGGAGAGCAGCAGCGTCGCGCCGAGCACGAGCAGCTGCACGGCGATGACGAGACCGGAACGCCAGCCGCCCGCGTCCGCGGGGATCTGCGCCGCCGGCGCATCCGGCTCGGCGGCCGTGAACCGCCAGAGCGTACCGAAGCCGGTCTCGCCGACCGCGACGAGCGCGGAGTTGCCGTCGAGCGCCGTGCGCGCGCGCTCGACGGTCGCGACCGCGGCGCTGTCGTCGGCATCGGCCGGCTCGTCGAGGAGGACGAACGAGGCGCCGAACTCGCGGACCGCCGTCTCGGCGTCGGATCCGCTGCGCGAGGCGAGGTTGCCGGCGACGATCGCGAGTTCCTCCTCGTCGGCGGTGAGGGCGCGGGCGGTCGCGGCGAGGGTCGACTGCTGGTCGAGCGTGGTGCCGGTGCCGCGCTCGAGGGTCGCCCTGAGGCTCCCGTCGGCGGCGGGCGTCAGTCGCAGCGTGGTGACGCGCGGGTCGGTCTCGGCTTCGGCGCCGACGAACGCGGGCAGGGTGCGGGCGGCGGCCGGCTGCACGGCGACCGATCCCGTCGCGAGGCCGATGCCGGTCGGCAGCATCGCCGCGCCGACGGCGGCGAAGACCACCCACGCGAGGAGGGCACGGCCCCGTCGCATCGCGCCGAGTGCGACGACCGCCGCGAGGACGAGTCCGAGCCACGCGAGGCTGAGCCCGGCGCCGGTCCAGATCGGGACGGCGAGCGAGCCCGCGGAGGCCACGGAGAGCTGGGCGGCGGCGACGGCGGTGGCGAAGCCGAGCAGCGTGACGCCGAGCGAGAGCAGGGCGGCGCGCAACGATCGGGTGAGCACCGCGGTGAGCGCGACGACGACGAGCGGGAGGATGAGGGCGCTGAGGGCGATGCGGAAGTCGACGGAGCCGGAGCCCCGGAAGAACTCCTCCCAGCCGCCCCACGAACCGTCGGGGAGCCCGAGGGCGAGCTGCCAGGTCGAGGGCACCGTGCTGCCGGTCGGCAGCCCGGGGTCGGCCAGCAGCCCGAGCGGGGTGCCTCGGCGCACCTGGTCGATGACGAGCGGCAGCGCGAGCACGAGCGCCGGGATCGGCAGGCCGATGAGCCGCACCCACGCCCGCCCGCTGAGCGCGAGGGCGACGATCCAAGCGACGAGCAGCGCCGGCACGAGGCTCGGCGCGGCGCCGACGAGGGCGGCGAGCAGCAGCGAGGCGGTCGCCGCGGCGGCCCACGAGGTCGCGGCCCCGAACGCGGCGAACGCGAACCAGGCGAGCAGCACGTGCGCGAGCACGGCCCCGGGTCGCCCGTCGCCGAGGGCGATCAGGAAGGGCGGGGCGAAGGCCCAGAGGAGCGCCGCGACGGCGCGCACCGAGCCGCGTTCGGTGAGGCGCGAGGCCGCGAACCATGCTCCGACGGCGGCCGCCGGGATCGCGACGAGCCAGACGAGGAGCATCGCGAACGAGGGCGACCAGAAGGTGAGGGATCCGAGGACCGCGAGCGCCCCGGCGAAGGGGTCGGCGGCACCGACGAATCCGGTGCCGAGGTCGCGCCACCCGTCGGCGGCGTTTCGCCAGAGCTCGACGACGCCGCCCGACAGCGGCTGGAGCGCCCCGCCGCCGACGCCGCTCGAGCCGAGCAGCCACGAGAAGAGCCCGACGGAGGCGACCGAGGCGACGAGCAGCACCCAGCCGCCGCCGGTGCCGAGGAACTGGAGTTCGTGCTTGCGCCCGCGCGCCCGCTCGCGGCGCGCTTCGGCGGCATGCTGCCGACGCCGCCGCATCTCGTCGGGCTGCATGCGCAGCGGTGCGATCGCCGACCACTTGGTCGTACGAGCGGCCTTGAGCGCGCGTCGTGCGCGCGGAACGCGCATCCCCGAGAACATCGTCGTGAACGCCGCGGCGAACTCGCCGGTGATGGCGCCGGGCGCCTTGACGAGCAGGAGCCGGATCGACCGGAGCACCGCGAGCGGGAGCAGCACGAGCCAGTGGAACGGCACCGCCACGAGCGGCGCGTAGACGAGGCGCCGGTGCAGCTGCGCGGCGCGCGTCGCGCGTACCCGGCGCCGCGTGGTGCGCGCCCGGGGGCCGGTCTCGGGGCCGGCGACGCCGACGCCCGCGAACCGCACCTTCGCCTCGGGGACGACGGCGACCCGGTGACCGGCGAGCCGGGCCCGGATCGAGAGGTCGAGCGCGTCGTCGACGGTCGGGAGGCCGGGGTCGAAACCGCCGAGCGCACGCCAGACCGAATGGCGCACGAGGATCGCGGCCGGGTCGAGGCCGAGCACGTCGCTGAGGCCGTCGTGCTGCCCCTGGTCGAGTTCGTCGGTGACGATCGCGACGCTGCGGCCGAGTCGGGTGATCGAGCGGCCGAGCCGCGCGATCCGCTCGGGCTCGTCCCATTCGACGAGCTTCGGGCCGGCGACCGCGACGGACTTCCCGGTCTCGAACGCGGCGAGGAGTTCCGCGAGCGCGTCGGGTGCGGGGGCGCTGTCCTCCGAGAGCAGCCAGAGCGCGTCGGCGTCGCTGCCGGGCGCCTCGAGCACTCGGTCGGCGGCGCGCACGGCTTCGCCGAACGAGCGTCGCTGCGAGAGGTCGATGAGGTGCGAGGGCGCGGCCGCGGCGACCTGCTCGCGGGCGACGCCGTCGGCTTCGGTGAGCACGACGACGAGCGCGTCGGGCGCGCGCTCCTGGGCACGGAGAGCGTCGAGCGTCTGGCGCAGGTGGTCGCCGCCGTGGTGCACGACGAGGACGGCGGTGACTCTGGGGAACATCGGGGTCAGCCTAAGCGTTCACCCCGCGGCATCCGGCGATGCGACGGGCGCGCCTCGAAAACGCGCCGTGGAAAGCCGGTGAAGCGGAGCGCGGAGCCTGCCGAAGCAGGCTCCGCGCCTCACACCGCCCGCTTGCGCAGCTTGCGCCGCTCGCGTTCGGAGAGTCCGCCCCAGATGCCGAATCGTTCATCATTGCCGAGCGCGTATTCGAGGCATTCGCCACGAACCTCGCACCCGGTGCAGATCTTCTTCGCGTCCCGGGTCGATCCGCCCTTTTCAGGGAAGAACGCCTCGGGATCGGTCTGCGCGCACAATGCGTCGCTCTGCCACGCCAACGGATTGTCGTCGTCGACCGTCGGTCGCACGCCGGGAACTCCCAGCCTGACCGGATCGATGAACCAATCGTCAGGTACTCCAGAACGATATTCAGGACTTCCCATATCGTCTCCCACCCAGTTGTACCGACCACCCAGAGGGTGTGTCACGACCAATTACACCGGTGTAGTTCGCGAGAGTCAAGTCGTAGATCGTAAACCCTCGCTCAGCCGTCGAGGCTTCACGGCCGTTCCGACACGCCGGGTGTTGGGCAGACGTTATGAATCGGGCGGATGCCTCGCGCTCAGCTCGCGGCGCGGCGAGCCTCCCAGGCGCTGCGCACCATGTCGGCGAGCGTGTGCCGCATGCGCCAGTCGAGGTCGCGCGCGGCGAGCTCGCCCGACGCCACGATGCGGGCCGGGTCGCCGGTTCGGCGCGGCGCGATCTCGGGCTCGAAGGCGATGCCCGTGACCTCGGCGACGGCCCGCATGATCTCGCCGACCGAGACGCCGTCGCCCGAGCCGAGGTTGTACACCGGCTCGACCGGTTCGCCTGCGGCGAGCCGCTCGGCCGCGACGACGTGCGCCTCGGCGAGGTCGGCGACATGGATGTAGTCGCGCACGCACGTGCCATCGGGCGTCGCGTAGTCGTCGCCGTTGATGCGCGGGGTGCGGCCGTCGAGGAGCGCCTCGAACACGAGCGGGAAGAGGTTGTGGGGGCTCACGTCGAAGATCTCGGGGGTGCCCGAGCCGACGACGTTGAAGTAGCGCAGGCTCGTGTGCGCGAGCGCGGTCGCCCGCGCCTGGTCGGCGATGAGCCACTCGCCGATGAGCTTCGACTCGCCGTAGGGCGACTCGGGACGCTTCGGGGTGGACTCGGTCACGAGGTCGACGTCGGGCGTGCCGTACACGGCCGCGCTCGACGAGAAGACGAGGTTCGAGACCCCGGTCGCCTCCATCGCGCCGAGGAGCGCCGCGGTGCCGGTGACGTTCTGCTCGTAGGTGTGCAGCGGTCGCTGGACCGAGACGCCGGCGTACTTGTAGCCCGCGAGGTGCACGACGCCGTGGACGTCGTGCTCGGCGAGCGCCGACTCGAGCAGGCGGCCGTCGAGGATGGAGCCCTCCACGAAGGGGACGCCCTCGGCGACGAAACCACGTCGCCCCGAGGAGAGGTCGTCGAAGACGACGGTGTCGATGCCCTTCGACGCGAACGCCCGCACGACGTGCGAGCCGATGTAGCCCGCTCCCCCGGTGACCAGCCAGCTCATTTCCACCCTCTCCGGCGACGGTGTCTCCGGCGCCCCACCCGATCGTAACGAACGGGCGGGTTCACGCGGCGGGGAGGAATCGGGTGCGGCAGATGGGTGGGCGCGGCGGCCGTTCAGCGCATGGCGATCAGGAGAGCCGTTCGACGTGGCGGACGCGGTCGCGGATCTCGGGGCGCCCGTACCCGTCGCCGTCGAGTCGGAGCACGGTGGCGAGGACTCCCCAGACGGCGAGCCCCGCGAGGACGAGGAGGATGATGGTGGTCATGGCAGTTAATCTACGTATTGCCAGATACTGCCGAAAGTGGCAGAGTTGACAGTAATCGATCGATTTCTGCCAACGCGGAGGGCACCGTGCTCCACTCCATCGCCTGTCTCGCCATCCCCCAGATGGCGCCGTTCGAATTCGGCGTGATCTGCGAGGTCTTCGGCATCGACCGCTCCGAACAGGGCGGCCCGAGCTTCGACTTCCACGTGGTGGCCGCCGAACCCGGCCCGATCTCCACGAAGCTCGGCTTCGACATCGTCGTGCACGAGGGGCTCGACTTCGCCCGCACCGCCGACCTCGTCGCCGTGCCGGCCGCCCTCATCGACGAACCGCTCGACGACCGCGTCGCCGAGGTCCTCCGCGACGCCGTCGCCCGCGGCGCCTGGGTGCTCAGCGTCTGCTCGGGCGCGTTCACGCTCGGCCGCGCCGGCGTGCTCGACGGCCGCCGCGCCACCACCCACTGGATGTACACCGACCGCCTCGCCGCGGAGTTCCCCACCACCGACGTCGACCCCGACGTGCTCTTCGTGCAGGACGACAAGGTCGTCACGGGCGCCGGCACCGCCGCGGGCATCGACGCCGCCCTGCACATCGTGCGCTCCGAGCTCGGTGCGAGCGCCGCGAACATCATCGCCCGCCGCATGGTCGTGCCCCCGCAGCGAGACGGCGGTCAGTCCCAGTTCATCCAGACCCCCGTCGGCGAGTGCCGCAGCGACTCCTTCGCGACGATCACCACGTGGATGCTCGAGCACCTCGACGAGGAGCTCACGGTCGACCGCCTCGCCCGCACCGCGCTCATGTCGCCGCGCACCTTCGCCCGCCGGTTCCGCGCCGAGACGGGCACCACGCCGAACGCGTGGCTCAACCGTCAGCGGCTGCTCCGCGCCCAGCAGCTCCTGGAGGAGACCGACCTGAACCTCGAGCAGATCGCCCGCGACACCGGCTTCGGCGCCGCCGCCGTCATGCGGCATCACTTCGTGAAGGTGCTGCAGACGACGCCGACGGCGTACCGACGGTTGTTCGGCCTCCGCGTCGCGAGCTGATCAGCGGGCGGAGGCCCCTGGGCCGCCCACGCTCGCGACCCAGGCGACGCCGTCGCCGGCGATGACCAGCTCGCGCTCGTCGGGCGTGACGAACACTGCCTCGCCCCGGGCGAGCCGAACCGGCCCGCTCGAGGCGTCGCCGCGGAGTTCGATCGCGGCGCGCTCGGCGAGGACGATCGCCGGCCCGGCGAGCGCGATCCGTCGCTCCTCGCCGTCGCCCGCGGACTCGACGCGGTGCAGCGCGAAATCGGGCACCCCCGGGCTGAAGCTCTGCACGCCGGGTGCGACCTCGACCGGTTCGAGCCGCGGCGGCGGCCCCGGCGTGAAGTCGAGCACGTCGACGAGTTCGTCGACGTCGATGTGCTTCGGCGTGAGGCCGCCGCGCAGCACGTTGTCGCTCGCCGCCATGAGTTCGATGCCGAGCCCGTCGAGGTAGGCGTGGATGTTGCCCGCCGCGAGGTACAGCGACTCGCCGGCGCGGAGCCGCACCCGGTTGAGCAGCAGCGAGATGACGATGCCCGGGTCGCCCGGGTACGCCTTGGCGAGCGCGCCGACGGTCTCGAACGACCGCGCGTACTCGCTGTCCGCGGCCTCGGGCGAAGCGGCGAGCGCGGTCACCCGTTCGACGACCCAGCTCGCCTCGCCGGTGTCGCCGCCGCGCCCGTCGCGCAGCAGCCATTCGACGGTCGCCCGCAGCGGTTCGGGCTCCGAGAGCTTGGCTTCCAGCAGGTCGAGCGCGCCCGGCTCGGGCGACGCGGATGCCTCGTCGGCGGCCCGCAGCGCGGCGAGCACGCCGCGGACCTCGGCCATCGGGCGGAAGCCCGAGAGCGCGTCGAAGGTCTCGCTCACGGCGACGATGAGTTCGGGTTTGTGGAACTCGTCCTTGTAGTTGCGGTCGTAGGCGTCGATCGCGACGCCCTCCGCGTCTTCGCGGGCGAATCCGGCGCGAGCCTGCGCGGGCGTCGGGTGGGCCTGCAGCGAGAGCGGGGCGCCGGCGGCGAGCACCTTCAGGAGGAAGGGCAGGCGCGCCCCCTGCGCCGCGTGCGCGGCGCCGAGCGCAGCCACCGGCTCGGCCGCGATCCAGGCTGCGAGATCGGCGTGCCCCACGGATGCCTCGTCGACGATGCGGGCCGGCGACCCCGCGTGCGCGCCGAGCCAGAGCTCGGCCTCGGGGCCGCCCGGCGCGGCGCGGCCGCGGAACCCGGCGATCGCGCTGCGCGACCCCCAGGCGTAGTCGCGGGGGGTGTTGTCGATCGCCACGAACATGCGTGCGGGTCCTTCCGTCGGCCTCGCACCAAACTACCAACGGCTCGAGCGGCGCCGGCTCGCGGCATCCCGATCACGCTCGGGGGCTGCGTTCGTCTAGCCTGTACTTCATGACCTCGGCACGCCGCAGCGCGCTCATCGGCGCGTACGCGACGTTCGCGCTGTTCACCCTGCTCGCCGGCCAGTTCTGGCGGAACCTGCTCGGCTGGTGGGGTTTCGGCGTCGTCGCCGGGCTCGTGCTCGTCGGTGCGATCTGGCTCGTCGTCGCGGTGAAGCCCCGCTGGATCTGGCGCCGCGTGCCGAAGTCGACCCTCGTCTTCCTCGTCATCGCGACGCTCTCGATCGTGTGGTCGTTCTACCCGGGTGCGTCGGCGCTCGGCGTCGCGCTCACCCTGGCCACGACGTTCGTCGCCGTCGCGCTCGCGCTCTGCCTGCCCTGGTCGCGCTTCGCCCGGTCGCTCGGCGCGGCGATCAAGTGGGTCCTCGCGCTCTCCCTGCTGTTCGAGTTCTGGGTGGCCGCGTTCGTGCGCGAACCGCTGCTGCCGAACTTCCCCGACTTCGACCCCGAAGCCCAGAAGATCCCGATGGCGTTCTACTGGTCGCGGGCGCTCCTCTTCGACGGCGGCCCGATCGAGGGCATCGTCGCGAACCGCAACATCCTCGCGATGACGGCGCTCCTCGGGCTCATCGTCTTCGGCACCATGCTCGCGTCGGGCGCCATGCGCCGCGCGAGCGGCGTCTTCTGGCTCGTGGTCGCGGGCGGCGTGTTCGCCCTCACCCGTTCGGCGACCGTCGTCCTCGTCGCCGTCGTGGTGCTCATCGCCCTCGCCTTCGCGCTGTGGGCGCGCCGCATGGGCCCCGAGCGCCGACGCGCCGTCTACTGGGCGGCCGGCGGTGCGCTCGTGGCATCCGTCGCCCTGCTCGTCGTCTTCTGGGACCGCCTGCTCGCCGTGTTCGGCAAGGGCGACGACCTGACCGGCCGCCTCGACATCTGGGCCTCGGTGCTCGGCATGATCGGCGAGCGCCCGATCGCGGGCTGGGGCTGGGTCGGCTACTGGAACCCCTTCGTCGAGCCGTTCGACGACCTCGCCGTGCGCAAGGGCGTCGTGTACCTGCAGGCGCACAACGCCTGGCTCGACGTGTGGATGCAGCTCGGCCTCATCGGGCTCCTCGCGTTCGCCGCCATCGTGATCGGCGCGCTGTGGCGCTCGTGGTTCCTCGCCGTCGACCGGCCGATGGATGCCTCGGGCCGCCCCGTCGGGTACTCCCCGGCCGCGCTGCTCCCCCTCCTGGTGCTCGTCGCCCTCATCGGCCAGAGCCTCGCCGAGAGCCGGATCCTCGTCGAGAGCGGCTGGGTGCTGCTCATCGCGATCGCCTGGGCGACGAAGCGGCGCCAATGGGAGCACGAACCGCTGCCGGCGGCGGCACCCGCGAAGCGCTTCGGCGGAGACGACGCGCAGAGCGTGCGCGACGCGGCCCGATGAGCTCCCCGGGCACGCCATCGCGCGCCGACGCGATCCGCGAGTTCGTCGGCTCGGCGAAGTTCGCGCAGGCCGTGTCGCTGCTCGTCATCGGGCTCGCGTTCAGCACCCACGCGCTCCGTGCGCTGATCGGCTGGCCCGGCCTCCTCGCCGCCCTCGCCGGGCTCCTCGTGCTCTGCGCCGCCTCGCTCGTCGCGCGCTGGCGCGCCGTCGAGTGGTACGGCATCCTGCCGCTCACGATCCTCGTTTTCGTCGGCTGGTGCGCCGCCTCGGTGCTGTGGAGCACCACACCCGGGGCATCCCTCGTGCGTGTCATCTACCTCGTCGCCTTCGCCGTGCTCGGCATCTACGTCGCGCTCATGCGCGACACCATCCAGATCGTGCGCGCCTTCGGCGACGTCCTCCGGCTCCTCCTCGGCGTCTCGCTCGCGCTCGAACTGCTCGCCGGCATCCTCATCGACTCCCCCATCCCGTTCCTCGGCATCCAGGGCGACCTCGCGACCCTCGGCCCCATCCAGGGCATCTTCGGCTCCCGCAACATGCTCGGCTTCGTCGCGCTCATCGGCTTCATCACCTTCGTCGTCGAATGGCGGACGCACATCGTCTCGCGCGGACGCGCCATCGCTTCGCTCGCGCTCGCGCTCGGCGCCATCGTGCTCTCGGGCTCACCGACCGCGTGGATCGCGCTCGGCGCAGCCCTCATCGCCCTCGCCGCGCTGTACGGGCTCCGGAGGGCTCCCGCCGCGAGCCGCTGGCGCTGGCAGCTCGCCCTGCTCGTCACCGGGGCCGCCGCCCTCGTCACCGGGTGGCTCCTGCGGATCCGCATCATCGAGCTGCTCGACGCGCGAGCCGAGTTCGACGTGCGACTCGACCTCTGGCGCGAGATCTCCCGCTACCTGAGCCTCAACCCGCTGCAGGGGTGGGGTTGGGTCGGCAAATGGCCCGACGCCCCGCCCTACACCTGGCTCGAGGCGGGCGCAGGGCGCCCCCACGAATCGGCGCTCAACGCATACCTCGACGCGTACTTCCAGGTCGGCGTCATCGGTGCGTTCGCCTTCGCCGCCCTCATCGGCGTCGCACTCGTGCGCGCCTGGCTGCTCGCCTCGTCGCGCCGCAGCGTCGTCTACGTGTGGCCGGCGCTCGTGCTCGTCGCGATCGCCGTGACGAGCTTCGCCGAGAGCTTCGCGCTCCTCGAAGGCGGGTGGATGCTGCTCGTGGTGTGCGCCGTGAAGGCGGCTCGCGACATGAGCTGGCGGGATGCGCTCGCCGCCGGGCGGGCCGCCGGCGACGCGCGCGGCTGACGGGGGCCGGAGCTCAGACGGGCTGGACGAGGTCGCGGACGATGTCCTGGATGCCGAGCCCGTAGCGCCGATATCGGCCGGTGCGAGCTTCGCGGATCACCGGCACGAGACGGCGCCACCGCGCCTGTGGATACGAGCTGCGCACCTGTTCGTGCGCGAGTTTGCCCTCGACCGCCGCCGCCGGATGGTCGCCGGGCGGGGGGACGATCGATCGGACTCTCAGGGCGAGAGCCTCGGCCCGAGCGAGGAGACGGGCATTGCGCTCGGTCCGGGGCGTCCGGAGCCGCCCGATCTTCCCGGCGAGTCCCAACGATTCCGCACCGATCTGGTTGGCACCGTGCTGGCGGTAGTCGACGATGGGTCGCTCGACGACGGAGACCCCACCTCCGATCGCCGCGATCATCGCGAGCCATTCGTCATGCACCCAGGAAGCCGGAAAGGGCCGTGCGCGCTCCACGAGGCCGCGGGCGACCATGGTCGTCGCACCGGTCACGACGTTGCGCCGGAGCAGGACGTCGAAGGCGCGGCCGTCCCGCTCGGCGGCGAGGTCGAGGTCGCTCACGTGCAAGGTCTCGAACAGTGTCTGCCCGAGCGGCGCACCGTCCGCGTCGACGAGACGCGCATCTGCATGCACGAGCTCGATCCCGGGTCGTCCGCGGAACTGCCCGACAGCGCTCGACACACGGTCCTCGTGCCAGACGTCGTCCTGGTCGCAGAGCACGATCAGGTCCCCGGTGCAGGCGCTGAGCGCCTGTTCGAAGTTCGCGGTCACACCGAGCGCGTTCGTGTTGCGGAGCACGACGAGCTCCGGTGCCCCGCCGGTCGCGCGTCGTTCCGAGATGAGCTGCTCTGCGATCTCGACGGTTCCGTCCGTCGAAGCATCGTCGGAGAGGACGATCTGGGCGACCTGATGCGACTGCGCGAGGATGCTCTCGAGCTGTCGACGGAGGTACGCAGCTCCGTTGTGCGTTCCGAGCGCGACCGAGACGGTCACCGAGGACCTGCCGGAGGCGTCAGCTCCCATGTCACTGCTTCCGGAGCCCGACCTTGAGCGCGCCGAGGAACATGCCCGCCATGATCGTCTGCGAGCCGAGCATGAGGAACAGCGCGGCGAGCACCGCCGTGCGCAGCGTCGACCACGGGTCGAGCGCCCCGAACCCGGCAGCGGCCCATGCCGAGAACTGCCAGATCGCGATGATGAGGCCGACGAGGAACAGCGCAAGCCCCACGAGTGCGCCGCTCTCCAGGCTGATGCGCTTCTCGAGACGATCGAAGTTCCTCGACCGCGGAATGTTGAACCCCTCGTGCTGCGCATAGATCTTCGTGAGAATCGCGAAGAGTATCGCCTGGTAACCCACCACGGTGAGCGCCGCGAGATACACCTGGCTCGACACGTCGAGACCGAAGCCGTCGAAGGAGAGCGGACCGAACGCCAGGAAGACGGTGCCGATCAGGCCGACGAAGAATGCCACGGCGCCGGGGATCAGGAAGAGCCAGCGCGGACTGAAGATGAGGAGGAAGCGGAGGTGGCGCCAACCGTCGCGCCAGCTGCGAAGGTGCGGCGGACGGCTGCGGCCGTCCTTGTCGAGGGTCGTCGGCACCTCCGACACACGAAGACCGCCGAGGGTGGACTTCACCACGACCTCGCTCGCGAACTCCATGCCCGTGGTCTGCAGGTGCAGATCGAGGATCGCCTGGCGGTTGAAACCGCGAAGCCCGCAGTGGAAGTCCTTGATCGGCGACCGGAAGAGCACCCGGCCGATCCACGAGAGAACCGGATTGCCGAGATACTTGTGCAGCGGCGGCATCGCGCCGTCGGCGATCCCACCGCGGAATCGATTGCCCATCACGAGCTGATCACCGGCACGCAGGCGCTCCACGAACGGATCGAGCTTCGAGAAGTCGTAGCTGTCGTCGGCGTCGCCCATGATGACGAACTCTCCGCGGGCGGCCTCGATGCCGCCCATCAGCGCACTGCCGTACCCCTTCGCAGGCACATCGACAACTCGAGCACCGTGCGCACGTGCGATGTCCTGAGAGCCGTCCGTCGAACCGTTGTCCGCGATGACGACCTCGCCGACGACTCCGCTCCGCTCGAGATACCCCCGCGCCTTGTCGACGCATACCGCGAGCGTCTCCGCCTCGTTCAGGCAGGGCATGACGATCGAGAGCTCGATCGTTTCGGTCGATGTTGGCATTCGGAAGGGTCCTGTCGGTACGTGGGCAGCCTCCCCATCGTACAGAATGGTGCATTGTGAATCTCGGTCTCGTGGTATCGACGCTGGGCCGCATCGAACCGCTCGAGCGCCTCCTCGAATCGTTGTCCGCGCAGACGGAGGCAGGCGACCGACTCGTCATCGTCGCCCAGGCGCACGTCGACGCGGTCGAACTGGTCGCGTCGACCTTTCGGACGGCGACCTTCGACATACAGGTCATCACCTCCGAGCGCGGAGCATCACGGGGACGGAATGCCGGAGTGGCGCATCTCCCGGACGGGGAACGCCTGCTGCATTTCCCGAACGACACGACCTGGTTCCCCGACGGCTCGCTGGCTGCCATCCGGCTCGCCTGCGCGGATGTCCGCGTCGGCGCCATCACCGTCGTCGACGAGAACGGGCCGAAGTTCGTCCTGCCCGAAGCCGGAGTCCCGCTCGACCGCTGGAACGTCTGGAACGTCATCGAGATGGGTCTGCTCATCCGCCGTTCGAGCTTCGACGAACTCGGCGGCTTCGACTCCGAACTCGGGACAGGCGCCTCGAGTCCCTGGCAAGCGGGTGAGGTCACCGACCTCCTCCTCCGCCTTCTCGAGCGGCAGCCGACGACCGCGTCGACCTTCGAATGGCTCCCGGCTGACATCGCAGTCGGCGGGATCGCCGACGCCAGCGGGCTCTCCACTTCGGAACGGCGGCGGAAGCTGCGCGCATACGGTCGCGGCCTCGGCCGGATCGTGATGCGCCACCGGTACCCGTGGTGGTGGCGGTTCGCATTCGTCACCGGCGGCCTCGCATTCGGTCTGCGTCATCGGGACACGAACTCGCTCGGCGATGGATGGTGGGTGTTCATCGGCCGTGCGGAAGGCATGCTCGGGCGGACAATCGGCGGACGATCGACCGCGGTGACGCGATGAGCGTCGCGACGCCGCAACCCCGGCGACTGCATCGCGCCGCCCTCAGCCTCGTCACGCTCCTCGGGGGCGTCTCGCTCGCCGTCATCCCAGCGGCGACGGTGTCGATCTCGTCTCGCCTGTTCACCGTGCAGGAGCAGGGCGCGCTCGCCGTCGCAGTCCTGGTCGCGACCTTCGTGGGTCAATTGACGTTCGCCGTCGTCGTCGAGTCGCGCCTGAGCTCGACGGGCACCGATCGACGCGTCGTGTTCCCGATGTGGCTCGCCGCCGTCGCAGTGGCCACCGCCGTCGTGATCGCGATCCTGCCGCCGAACGCCTTCGCCCTCGCGATCGGTCTGCCGATCCTGATCGCCGCGCTCGAGGTCGGCCGCGGCGTCTCGGTCGCAGAGCGACTGGACCGGCGCGAGGTCATCGCCTCGATCGCCGTCGGGCTCGGCGCCCTCATCGGGGTCGTTGCGGGTTTCCTGGACCAGCCATGGGCGCTCATTCCGCTCGTCGCCGGCATCGCGGCCGCGACGTGTGTGCGCTGCCTGCCCGTCGCCCACCGCGCGAGTCGACCGCAGCCTGCGGTGATGGGTTGGGTGGTCGCCGACACCGCGATCACGGGGGCGTTGTATCCGCTCCTGAACACGATGATCCTCGCGTTCCTCGGCCCCACCGACGCCGTGCTCTTCACGTCGATCTCGACGGTCTCGGGGCTCCTCGCGATCCCGCTCAACTTCCTCCGCCTCCGACTCCTCAAGGAGCACTCACGACTCGACATCGTCGTCGCCGCTGCCTCCGTCGGAGCGGCCGTCGTCGCACTGCTCGTGTGCGAGGTCTCGGGCCTGTTCGGTTTCGTGTTCGGAAGCGCGTGGACCGAGTCCGACACCTTGGTGCCGCTGCTCCTCGCCTGCGCATGGCGCGCAGCATCCCTCGCCACCACCCTGCCCTTCGCCGCGCTCCGGCGGGCAGGCGAGGTCCGCCTCGTCACCGGGCTCCGTGCGGCGGTGACGGCGCTCACGTTCGGCTTGGCCGCCATCGGCCTCGGTCTGCAGAGTCTCCCGATCGTGTTCGTCGGCCTGCTGGCCGCGGAACTGCTGTCGGCTGTCGTCTACGAGGCGGCACGTCGACGACGGAAGGCCCGCGCAGCACTACCACCGCAATCCGAAGGCAGGGTCGCCCCATGAGCCGGGTCCTCGTCGATCTGCTGTTCTACACCGGACGGAAAGGGGGGATGGAGTCGTACGTCCGCGAGATCTATCGACGCATCGATCCCGCTGCGCACGATCTCGAGTTCATCGGTCTCGCCTCCACGCAGTTGGCTTCGACGGGAGCCCCGTGGTTCCCCGGTCGTCTCGTGGACTCAGGCGTCGACGGTGAGGACCGTCGGGCCTGGGCCGCCGGAGAGCTGTTCGCCGTCGATCGCCACGCACGCCGCCTCGGGGCGGACGTCGTGCACGCCCCTGCCAACCTCGGCCCCGCGGCCCCGAAGGTGCCCGTGGTCCTGACCGTTCACGACCTCCTCGCATTCCGTTTCCCCGAGTACGTTCCCGGCCCGTACGCCGTCGTCCTGCGGGCCATGATCCGCCGCGCCGCGCGCCGCGCCGCGCGGATCGTGACCGTGAGCGAATCGTCCAAGCGCGACATCGTCGAGCTCCTCCACGTCCCCGAAGGCCGTGTCGATGTGACACCGCTCGCCGGCGGGCCGACCGCACCTCCGCCGACCGACCTCGAACGCGAGGCCGACCTCCTCCTCGCGGTCGGGAACCGCATGCCGCACAAGAACTTCACCCGGCTGCTCGAGGCGATCTCGCGTATCCCCGTCGACCGCCGTCCGCGCCTCGTGATCACCGGCAGCCATGCCGAGGACCCGCTGCTCGCGGAGGTCCGACGGCTCGGTATCGACGACCACGTCAGCCTCGAGGGTTGGGTGGATTCCGAGCGGCTCGAAGAGCTCTACGCGTCCGCCACGGTCTTCGTGTTCCCGACGTTGTTCGAGGGGTTCGGCCTCCCCCCGCTCGAAGCGATGTCACGCGGTTGCCCGGTGATCTGCTCCGATCTCGAGGTCCTGCGCGAGACCGCCGGCGCCGCGGCGATGTACGTCGACGCTGAGAGCTCCGACGCGATCGCAGACGCGATCTCGACGCTGCTGGCAGATCCGGAACGGCGTGCCGCGATGTCGGCCGCAGGGCGCGAGCGTGCCCGGTCGTTCTCGTGGCAGCGTACTGCGGACGCGACGGTCTCGGCGATTCAGCGGGGGCTGATCCCCCGGTAGGTGTCGAGCAGTCGATCGACCGACAC
Organism: Agromyces sp. NPDC058136; assembly: GCF_042884375.1. Lineage (NCBI taxonomy): Bacteria > Bacillati > Actinomycetota > Actinomycetes > Micrococcales > Microbacteriaceae > Agromyces > Agromyces sp. NPDC058136. Next base: position 362,506 of record NZ_JBHVUA010000004.1, read on the forward strand.
GCGCAGCGAACGATCGACGCGAGCGGTCTCGAACCACCTGAGAGTGGCCGCCCTGAGCGCCGGGCCCGCTTCGACCGCCCGCACGATCGCGGAGCCGAGATCGGTGCTCGACACCGACGATGCCACGACACCGTTGACGCCGCTCTCGACGAGTTCTGCAGCTGCGTTGTCCTCCCCTGCGACGACCACGCTCGGCGTGCCGAAGGCCGCCGCCTCGGCGACGACCAGACCGAACCCCTCACGCGCCGACGGATTCACGAGCGCCGCCGCCGTCCGGAACAGCTGCTCGAGCCGCTCGTCGCTCACCCGACCGGTGAACTCGATCTCGTCGGCGACCCCGGCCTTCTCCGCGGCGGCGACCGCGACCGAGGTCTCCGGGCCGCTTCCGACGACGATCGCCCGGAGATCGGGGATCCGGCGTCGCGCCTCGGCGAGGGCCGCAGGCAGCGCCGAGAGTCGCTTGTCGGCGATGTGACGACCGACGAAGAGGACGAACGGAGGGTCCACGGGCACGCCCGGCGTGTCGCTCGAGGCGCCGACGAGGTCGACCAGGCCGAGGACGATCGGCGCCGCCCGCGGGCGGTATCGTCGGATCCGTTCGGCAGTGAACTCACTGTTCGCGGTGTGGACACGGGAGATCCGGAGACCGATCCGCTGCAGGATCGCCGCAACGGTCCCGACCGCCGCGCCCGAGTAGGCGCGCCACTGCCGCGCGCTCCAGACTTCGAGCCAGTCGCTCACGAGCAGCGTCCCCGAGCCGAGCAGTGCCAGTCGCACCGCGAACACGTTGAGCACCGGCAGAGCCGAGACGATCACGAGGTCGTGGTCGCCACGACGGCGAAGAAAGGCACGGAAGAGCGCCCACGCGAACGCGAGTGCGCTCGCAGTGGTCCGGGTTCCGCCGGAATCGTAGATCTCGCCGTTCCAGACGCCGACGATCTCGAAGCTCGCTGGCGGAGGCTTCCCCGACCACTGCCGTCTCGTCAGGTAGTCGACCTCGCTCCCACGATCGACGAAGAGTTCCGCCAACCGCCGGTACACCCGCTCGCCGCCGCCTGCATTGACGGGGAAGAGGCAGTCGTAGGCGATCGCGACGCGCGGCTCAGTCATCGACGGCGGATTCCTCGCGGCGCACGATCGATCGGGCGGTCAGCCCGACGAAGGCCAGCAGTGCGAGTGATGCGACGGCATAGGCGATGACGAGCGTCAACCAGCCCAGCGGGGGCTGCCACTGCGGTGCGCTGAACATCGTGCTGAGCGCGGCGCCTTCGCCGACCACATAACGAACCATCACATGGGTGAACGCGACTACACCGTAAAGGGCGAGCAGGCCCGCAGCGACCCAGGTCATCCGCCGCGCCAGGAACCCGATGCGCGGCGCATCCCTGGAGAGCAGCCAACCCGCCACGATGGCGATCCCGATGTAGAGGAACAGTGCGTAGCGACCCTGCCAGATGATGCCCGTCTGGCCCACGCTGTAACCCTGCACGAGCGCGGGGACGAGGAACGCCGCGAGCAGCACCGAGCCGAGCACGAGCATGCTCCGGCGACGGGCCGCCGCGAACACCAGGAGGAGGAGCACGCCGAACGCTGCGACGAAGAGCCAGTACGCCGCGACGGGCAGTGGCGTGTCGAGCCATCCGAAATACCCGATCGCTTGCTGCAGGAAATGCGGCGTCATGCGAACCGTGTAGAGGAATCCCTGCAGGAACGTGGCGCCGACGAGCGGTGCGTCGGAGGGTTCGGCCTGATTGGAGAGGCTGCCGCCCGAAAGGGTCCAGCCGAGCGAGAAGAGCCCGCCGAGCGCGATCGCCGAGAGCCAGATGTAGCTTCGCCCGTTCGTGAAGAGCCCGCGCACGGCCGGCCAGCCGCTCGCGATGAAGCAGAGCCCGACGATCACGACGAGCCAGAGCGGTCCGAGCGCCCGGGCATTCACCAAGATGACGGATGCGACCGTCACCATCGCCCAGAGATACCACCGGGGCAGGGTCGCTCCCTCGTCGTCCACTCCGCTCGGAGCGCGGCGATCGAAGGTCTCGAGAAGCCGCAGCAGCGCGGCCCAGAGCAGGATCGCTGAACCGAGTTCGGCCCCGTTCGGATTGACCGAGCCGAGCAGATACAGGTTCATCGGCGCAGCGACGAAGGCGAGCGCGAGCGGCATCCATCGCGCTCGCTTGCCCGCCACGGAGACCTGGAAGGCTGCGGCCAGCATCAGCGCGCCGAGGAGCGAGCTCGCGATCCGCATCGCGTAGACGGCGGCGTTGCCGTCGGTGAACAGACTCGGCCAGCCCACGAGGTAGTAGTAGATCGGGTTGTACGCGCCGACCCAGGTGTTGAACGTCGATGTCCCGACGCCGGCACCGAACTCGGCGCCTCCGCACTCTGCGCTCCGCGTCGGCTGCGTCGCGAAGCACAGGATGTTCGTGTCGTACTCGAACCCCTCGGGCAGATCGACGACGATGTGCTTGACCCCTGGCACGGTATACCCGATGACCTGCCCCCGCACCTGCGCGACCGCCTTCGTGGCGTGCGCGTTCTCGTCGGGCACCGAGAATACGGGCGAAGCCAGCGACCAGAGGATCGCGAGCGTGCCGAAGATCGCGAACGCGATCCAGAACGTCGGCGCGGTCGAAGGCCGTCCGGGCCGGGGCTTGCGGTTCAGCTGGAGGTCCCGGCGTGCTCGGCGGCGATCCAATCCTGCAGACCCGCGACGCCCGCAGTGAGATCCCACGAGGGGGTCCAGTCGAGCTCCTCGACGGTGGGCGTGATGTCGCAGGCGGCGAACCGGACGTCGCCGTCCCGGAACTCGCCGGTGATGACGGGAGCGGGTGCGTCATGGAACCGAGCGATCTCGATGGCCAGATCGAGAATGGTCCGCCCCGCACCGAAACCGACGTCGAACCGGCGGACTCTCGCCTGCGAAGCCGTCGCGAGTGCGGCGGCGAAGGCTTCGACCGTGTCGTCGATGTACACGAAGTCCCGGGTGATGCCGCCGTCCTCGAACACGCGGATCGCCTCGCCGCGGGCGGCGAGCTGCGAGAACAGGGAGACGATGCCGGTGTACGGGTTGATGAGCGACTGACCCGGTCCGTAGACGTTCTGGAGACGCAGGATGTCGAGTCGGGCGCCTCGGCTTCCGGACCACACCTCGAGGAGGTGCTCCTGCGCGAGCTTCGTTGCGCCGTACACGCTCGTCGGCGACGGCACGGTTCGAGCGACCGAGCTCGGCACAGGCTCGAGTCCGTCGAACGCCCATCGTGCGGCGACCAGCTGATCGTGCGAACGCATCCCCGGCCGCACGAAGGTGCCGTCCGCGGTGCGCCAGTCGCCTTCGCCGTAGACGGCGCGGCTGCTGCTGAGCACGAAGCGCTCGGGAACGACGCCGGCCCTTCCGAGTGCGTCGAGCATCGAGGTCGTCGCGACCACGTTCGCGACCGCGTGCCGCGTCGCTTCGTCCAGCGACTGCGCGGTCCCGGTCTCGGCCGCGAGGTGGATGATCGTGTCGGGACGCACGTCGGCCAGCAGTTCGTCCCACGCGGGCGCCGACGCCGCATCTGCGATGACGAGCTCGGCCGCATCGGCGAGCGAGGCCGGTCGCACACGTTCGGCATGCACCTGGGGGTGAAGTGAATCGATCACGACCCATCGATCTGCGGTCGCCGCGAGTCGCTGCGAGAGCGCTGAGCCTATGAACCCGGCACCACCGGTCACGATCACGGTTCCGAGTCGACTCATCGGCGGTCCTTCCTTGGGTACGGGCATACCCTGTCGTGTGCCGTTCCGGCGAAGATACCGCTGGAACGCGCGCGTGCCAACGGACGCGCGCCGCGACATACGATTCCTGTTGAATGCGCCGCATCGATGGCGATGCAGCGCCGAACCGAAGGATCGCACCGTGCTCGCGCGCCCGGAGGCGGCCGTCTCGGTGCAGATATAATCGGTGGATTCATCCTACCCCGCTGTCGTTCGGCCAGCTGCCCCCTGCATACGGCCGCCCCATCATGAGGAGCGCATTTGTCCAGCACCGTCGCAATCATCCTGCGTACGCGCGATCGCGAGGTGCTGCTGCGGCGTTCGGTGGCGAGCGTTGCCGAACAGAGCTACCGGGACTACACGCTCGTCGTCGTGAACGACGGCGGTGACCCCGCTACGGTCGAATCCGTCATCGCCGACTTCCCGGGCCTGGCCTCGTCGACGATCGTGCACAATACGGAGTCGGTCGGCCGTGAGGAGGCGGTGAACGTCGGTGCTGCCGCCGACCCCGCGGTTGCTGCCGACTACCTCGCCATCCTCGACGACGACGACTCCTGGGCGCCCGACTACCTGCGGCGGACGGTCGAGGCACTCGACGCATCCGATGACGGCGGCGTCGCCGTTCGCACCGAGGTCGTGTACGAGCGGATCGACGGCGACACCGTCGTGGAGCTCGGACGAGAGATCCTGAAGTCGGATTCCGACCGCGTCACGCTCACGGACACCGTGTACGCGAACTGGGTGCCGCCGACCTCGCTCGTGGTGCGGCGAGCATTGTTCGCCGAGCTCGACGGCTGGAATGGAAGCCTGCCCGTGCTCGCCGACTGGGACTTCAACCTCAGGCTGCTCTCACGCGCGACGATCGGTTTCATCGACGGCGAGCCGCTCGCGTTCTGGCATTGGCGTCAGGATCAGGCCGGGGCGCTCGCCAACAGCGTCGTCGAGCTCGCGAGCGTCCACACCGAGTACGCGCTGCTCATCCGCGACTCCTATCTGAGGTCATCCGGTCGAGAGGCAGGCGACCTCGGCCTGCTGCTGTTCATCGCCGAGTCCTTCCGACGGCAGGGCATCGCCGCCGGTCATTCCACCGACAGGATCGTGCACGCGTCGTCGCACCGGTTCGACCAGCTCGACGCCCGCCTCGACCTCATCAGCGAGCATCTGAAAGGCATGGCCGAGGCCATGTCGGGAATGTCCTCCGCGGTCGAGCGGCTCGAACAGCGCATCACGGAACTCGAAGGCGACCGCTTCAGCTCGAAGCTGGTGCATGCCGCTCAACGCGCGAAGCGACGGATGCTCGGTCGCTCGAAGTCGTGAACCGACGACGCTGCGGTTCCGCCGTACCCCGAGCTGTCGCCCAGGGAATGCCCGATACAATCGAACGATCTCCGGCGCGGCCATCTTCCACGGAGAGCCCCCCTCACCTTCCCCGCAGCTTCGACGTGCAGACGGGCGCTGGAGATCAGATCACCTACTGGAGAAGAAGAGATGACCATGGAGCCTGAGCGTCGGACTGCGACGACCGGACGCACTGCATTCCCCGAGGCAGGACGACGGGTCATCTTCTATCTGCTCTTCGACGTCCGCGGCGACGTCGACGACTACATCGTGTACAAACTGGAACGGCTGCGGCCGCTCACCGAGCACCTCTTCGTCGTGGTCAACGGCTCGCTCTCCGACCGTGGCCGCGCGAAGCTCGACCCGATCGCCGACACGATCCTCGTCCGCGACAACGTGGGCTTCGACGTCTGGGGGTACAAGACGGCGCTCGAGGCGTTCGGCGAGGAGCGCCTCGCCGAGTTCGACGAGCTCATCCTCATGAATTACACCTGGTTCGGCCCGGTTCGACCGTTCGAGCCCGTGTTCGAGCGCATGAACGCCGCCGAAGTCGATTTCTGGGGCATGACCGACCACGCCGGTTCGGTACCGAACCCGTTCACCCTGACCGGCGAGATGCACCAGCACATCCAGTCGCATTGGATCGCGGTCCGGCGCAGCATGTTCACGTCGGAGACGTGGAAGTCGTACTGGCGCGAGATGCCGATGATCGAGTCGTACACGCAGTCGATCCTCAGCCATGAATCGGTCTTCACTCACCACTTCCAGCAGGCCGGTTTCCTCGCGGAGGTCGCCTTCCCAGTCGAGAACTACCCGTCCGATCACCCTGCATTCCTCGACGCCCCTGCGCTGCTCGATGACGGATGCCCCGCGCTGAAGCGCCGACCGTTCTTCCACAGCCCGCTCTACCTCGATCGCGAGGCGGTCATCTCTCGGTGGACGCTCGACCTCGTCGACGGCTACGACTACCCGAAGTCGCTGATGCTCCAGAACCTGGCTCGAAACTCCGAGCCGAAGGTGCTCAACACGGACGCGTCGATGCTCGAGATCCTGCCCGATGTCGACGTCCAGTACGACCCCGAGAATCCGCTTCGCATCGCCGCGATCGTGCACATCTTCTACGAAGATCTCACCGACGAGCTTCTCGATCGATTGGTGACGCTGCCCTCGCCCGTCGACCTCTACGTCACCACGACCAGCGACGAGAAGGCGACGATCATCGCCGAGACGATCGAGCGTCGCGCTGAACCGCTGATCGCGTCGGTCGAGATCCGGGTGCTGCCGTCGAACCGGGGCCGAGACCTGAGTGCCTTCTACGTCGCCTGCCGTGACGTGCTGCTCAATGACGCCTACGACCTCGTGGTGAAGATCCACTCGAAGAAGACCGTGCAGGCGCGACCCAACGCCGGCGAGTTCTTCAAGCGCCAGCAGCTCGAGAACCTGCTCGACTCCACGGGCTACACGGCGAACCTCGTCGGACTCTTCCAGAAGGAACCCGGACTCGGGCTGGTGTTCCCACCGACCATCCACATCGGCTACCCCACGATGGGGCACGCCTGGTTCGCGAACAAGGAACCGACCCAGGAGCTCGCCGACGAGCTCGGGATCAAGGTCCCGCTCGACGAGGTCTCCCCGCTGGCTCCGCTCGGCGCGATGTTCATCGCGCGTCCGCAGGCGTTGCGCCTGCTCGCCGAGGTCGAATGGGGGTACGAGGACTACCTCCCCGAGTCCGAGCACCGCGACGGGAGCCTGGCGCACGTTCAGGAGCGTATCGTGACGTACGCTGCGGCGGAGCTCGGCTACCACACGCGGACGGTCTCCACGACGAGCTACGCCGCCATCAGCCACACCTTCCTGGAGTACAAGCTCGACCAGATGAGCTCGGCGATCGAGGGCTACCCGATCGACCAGATCCACATGATCCGCGGACTCATGCCGACGGCGGTCCTCGGACCGGTCGCGTATGCCAAGCACAATCTGCGGAGCCACCGACCGAAGCTCGCATCGTTCCTGTACGTCATCTACAAGCCGGTGCGGGTTCTCTACCGCGGCGCGCGCTCGGTGCGTCAGCGACTGCGAAGGGGGCCGCGCTGATGCCCAAGACGCTCGCACAGGCCTTCGACCCACGCGCCAACAGCATCGGATTCCTCCGATGGCTGATGGCGTTCATGGTGATCTTCTCGCACGCCGGGCCGCTGGGCGGGTTCTACGGCGGCGAGGACCTCGGGGTCCAGTGGTCGACCGAGCAGTCGCTCGGCGGCGTCGCCGTCGGAGGCTTCTTCTTCTTCTCGGGTTACCTCATCACGCAGAGTCGAATGGGGCGATCAAGCACGCTCCGCTACTTCTGGCGTCGAGCACTCAGGATCATTCCGGCATGGTGGCTCTCCCTCGTCACGATCGCCTTCCTGTTCGGGCCGATCGCGTGGATCCAGGAGACCGGCAGTATCTCGGGCTACTTCAGCTCGCCCGTGGAATCGCCCCTGACGTACTTCTACAACAACATGTGGCTGTCCCTCGGACAGTTCAACATCGCCGGCATGGGTTCGGGTCTGCCGCTCGCGACCGACCACGGCGGTTACAACTGGAACGGATCCGCCTGGACGCTGATCTACGAGTTCCGGGCATACATCCTCATCGGCGTGCTCGGGTTGTTCGGCATCCTCGCCCACAAGTGGTTCAGCGGCATCATCGCCATCGCCATCATCATCCTCGCGTGCCTCCAGTGGATGTATGCGGGCGACCTCTCTCGGGCGCTCCCCCTGCTGCAGAACCCCCTCAACCTGCAGACGCTCGCACCGTTCGCCTTCGGCATGCTGTTCGCGCTCTTCCCGAACAAGATCCCCATCGATGATCGCCTTGCGGTCGGCTCGCTGCTCTTCGCGGTGCTCACCTACGCGAACGGCGGATGGCTCGTGCTCGGCCAGTACGCGTTCGCCTACTTCCTCATGTGGCTCGCGATCCGTGCGACCAAGCTGCAGAACTGGGAGAAGTTCGGCGACTTCTCGTACGGCATCTACCTGTTCGGCTGGCCGGTCATGCAGCTCGCCGGCTACTTCGGTCTGCAGCACGCGGGCTGGCTGGCGTATCACGTGGTCGTCATCCTCGTCTGCCACGTCCTGGCCTTCTTCAGCTGGCACCTCATCGAGAAGCCGGCGATGAGTCTGAAGAATTGGACCCCGGCCCCGCTCGCATGGCTGTTGGCGAAATGGGAGCCGCTGAGCAGCCGATTCAAGACGCGATTCGTGAACCCCGACTACTCGTCCACCTTCTTCGCTGCAGCCTTGCGGAAGAATGCCGCGGAGCAGCGTGACGAGACGACGAGCGAGGAGCGTGTCCGTGAGCCTGCGTGAACTCCCCCCGGAGCAACGGATCGACCGGTCTCGCGATCGATGGCGACGCATCCGGTACATTCCGCTCATCGCCCTCGTCGTGGTCGCGATGATCCTGACGGTGGTCGGGTATTCGGTCGTGCAACGACAGGCTGAGGCGGCACTCGCCGCGGCAGAGGAGGCCGCCGCCACGGCGACCGACGCCCCGAGCCTTCCCCCCGTGGACTACGCGCAGGCGGCGGCCGTCGGGCCGCTCCCCGCCGAAACGGTCACCGCGCTCCCGGAACAATGCCACCCCGACGTCGCTGCGCCTCCGACCGAGCCCTGGCTCGGTGGCGATCCCGCGGCAGCGGAGTCGACCTGGCAGGCGCACGCCGCAGAACTTGCCGAGGGCGTCGTGCTCGGTGAGGACGGCTGGGTCTTCTGGGGAGACATCCAGAACCAGAACTTCTCCCAGGCGGTCGGCCGCCGTGTCCTCTCCGAGGAGGAGACGGCGCAGTGGGCGGACCACCTGCGGAGCGTTCGCGACATGCTCTCCGCGCAGGGCATCCCGCTCTACATCATGGTCACCCCCGCGAAGTGGTCGGTCTATCCCGAGAACCTGCCCGCCTGGGCGAGGGAGATCAGAGGATCGGGCCCGCTCGATCAGTTGATCCACGCCGCGCCCGATCTCCCGATCATCGACTCACGAACCCAGCTTCGCGAGGCGAGCGTCCAGCACCAGACGTTCAGCAGGGTGAACAGTCATTGGACCGATTACGGCGCGTACATGGCGTGGGCCTCGGCAGCCTCGTGCATCGGCACGGTCAACCCGGAGCTCGGCGACCTCGCGCCGCCGACGCTCGCTGGCGTCGAGGCCCCGGTCGACTACAACGAGTTCGCCAGTTACGGATTCGCGAACACCGTGCCGGACTGGACGACCCCGGTCTTCACCAAGTCGCTCCCGCCGGTCACGGTCACCTCGACCGCGGGAACTTCATCGCTGCCCGGCAACCAGGGCATCGACCTCACGCTTCTGCCGGCCACCACCGAGAACCCGGCCGCCGCGACCGACGGCTCTGCCCTGATCCTGCGCGATTCCTTCGGCAACGGTCTCTCACCGTATTGGCAGCAAGCCTTCACGACGACGTGGCAGTATCGCCACAACTACGACGACCCCGCCAACCTGCCCGACATCGCGGCGTTGGTCTCCGAGCACCGGCCCGATGTCGTGATCCTCCAGATCGCCCAACGACACCTGAACATCGCACCGCCTGCGGATGAGTGAGAACAGAGGACATCAGTGAACCCGCCCGACCAGTCGCTTCCGATCGGCACGCGATGAGCGGCGCCGTCACCGCACCAGAGCTGCGGCACGCCATCGCTCTCACCCTGACGCTCGCCTCCCGCGAGATCAAGGCACAGTACACCGGAACGGTCTTCGGGCGACTCTGGTCGTTCGTCAGCCCCCTCGTGACGATCGCGGTCTACACGGTCGTCTTCGGCCTGATCTTCCGCGGCGTCGCCCCGGTCGGCATCAATTCCGGCATCGACTCGTTCGCGATGTGGATCGCGGTCGGCGTCATCAGCTGGACGTACATCTCCGGCTCGATCGCAGGCGCCATGTCCTCGCTCGTCGGCAACGCCGGGCTGCTCGAGAAGGTCTACTTCCCGCGCGCCGTCCTCATCGTCTCCTCGGTGATCACCGCGACCGTCACGTTCCTCACGGAACTGCTGGTGGTCGTGATCATCCTCGCGTTCGTCGGCGGCCCTCAGGTGTTCCTCTGGGTCCCCGTCTCGCTCGTGTTCGTGCTGCTCGCAGCGATGTTCTGCACCGGCATCGGATTCATGCTCGCGATCGCCGTCGTCTGGTTCCGTGACATCGAGCATCTCTGGGGCCTGTTCAACCAGGTGTGGATGTACGCCTCCGGCGTGATCTTCCCGATCACGCTCGTCGCCCAGGCGTCCGAGACTCTGTACGCCCACGGCATCTCGTTCAACGGCGAACCGCTCCCCCTCGTCGAGCTCTTCCGCCTGAATCCGGCCGAGCAGTTCCTGGAAGCCTTCCGCTCCCTCTTCTACGACTACGCGATGCCGTCAGCCCACGTGTGGATCAACTGCAGCATCTGGGCCGTCGGTTCCCTCGTACTCGGGAGCCTCATCTTCCGCGCCAAGCAGGCGCGCATCGTCGAGGAGCTGTGATGAACGACACGGCGGTACGTGTGGAGCACGTGACCAAGTCCTTCCGCGTCTACTCTGAGCGGAACCAATCGTTGAAGGGCGCGGTGCTCTCCGGCGGACGATCGAAGTACGAGGACTTCCTCGCGCTCGACGACGTGTCGCTCGAGATCCCCAAGGGCACCACCTTCGGGCTGCTCGGCCACAACGGCTCCGGCAAGTCGACCCTCTTGAAGACGATCGCGCGGATCCTGGCCCCCGACAAGGGCCGGATCACCGTCGACGGCCGGCTCGCCGCCATGTTGGAGGTCGGTTCCGGCTTCCACCCGAACCTGACCGGCCGCGAGAACGTGTACCTCAACGGCGCCATTCTCGGCATGTCGAAACGCGAGATCGACAGCAAATTCGATTCGATCGTCGACTTCTCGGGCGTCGAGCGGTTCATCGACCAGCCCGTCAAGAACTACTCGAGCGGTATGTACGTACGGCTCGGTTTCGCCGTTTCGATCCACGTCGAACCCGAGATCCTGCTCGTCGACGAGGTTCTCGCCGTCGGTGACATGCAGTTCCAGGAGAAGTGCCTCGACAAGTTCGCAGAGCTGAAGGACTCGGGGCGCACGGTGATCGTCGTCAGCCACGGCTTGGAGCAGATGCGCCACTTCTGCGACCATGCCGCATGGCTCCGGAACGGGCGACTCATCGACGTCGGCTCGGCGATCGAGATCGTCGACGCCTACGCGAACGCGGAGCACAGCGTCCGGCGCGTCGAGAGCGGCGGCGTCCGCTTCGGCAGCGGCGAGGCCGTCGTCACGAAGATCGAATGGCTCGTCGACGGCGTGGACACGCGCACGTCGCGCACCGGTGATGCGGTGACCATTCGGGTGCACTACCGTGCGGAGTCGGAGATCGAACGCCCGACCTTTGGGGTCTCGCTCGATACACGCGACGGTGTGTTCGTGTGGGGCCATCACTCGCTCGACGCCGGGTATGTCGTCGAGAGCATCCGCAAGGGCGAAGGCAGCATCGACGTCTCCATCCCCTCGCTGCCCGTGAGACCGAACTCGTTCGACGTCAGCGCGTCCATCCAGGACGCGACCGCCTCGCATGTGTACGACGCGCTGCAGAAGGCGATCCGCGTCGACGTCCTCCCGGGCAGCCCGTTCGAGTCGGGCGGGCTGACGACGTTCGGCAGCACGTTCACAGGCATCACTCCGGCGCGCCCGCTCATCGAGATTTCGACCTCGACCGACTGATCCCCGCTCTCCGCGGGGCTCGACTCGCCAGCTGCTCTGACGACCGGCTGGCGAGTCGGCGGCGTCGGTCGGAGGTGGAGCCTGCGGCGACTACTCGCTGATTCGTGCGTCGATCTCGGCGCCGAGCCTCGGCGCGAGCAATCTCGAGAACGTCGAAGTGAGGTGGGAACCCGGCGCATCCTGATAGATGATGACGTTCCCGTCGATGCTCATGCACTCGGTCTCGGTGCAGAAGAGGTCCTGCATCGGCACCGCCTCGAGGCCGAGCGACTTCGCGATCGGCACGACCCGGTCGGGATACTTGTCCAGCGCCTCGGCGACCGGCGTCGTGCACTTCACCGAAGCAGCAGGATCCCCACCGGCTGCGTCCAGGCAGTCGAATGTGGATGTGGGGTGGAACGGCACGTCCTCGATCAGCATCAAGGGAACTCCGGAGTCGTGCAGTCGTGTGACCGATGCGGCAACGTCATCGATGTCGGAGCCGGCGTACCGGTAGGCGCTGTACACGACGAGGTCGTATCCACCGGTGATGATCCGGTCGCTCATCTCCGCACCCCCCTTGCACTCCTGCCAGGTGGTGTCGTCGCAATTCATCCCGACGTAGGTCGTCAGCTTCCAGCCGCGATCCTCGACGATGTCGATCAGCGCCGGAATGAAGTGCGCTGCGTGCGAATCCCCGGTCACAGCGATCGAGACGTCAGCGTCATCCACGCCGTAGCTGCAGATATACGGTCCCGTCTTGTTCATGTCGAAGCACTCGAAGATCTCGTCATGATCACCTGCACGGTTGGCCAGCGAAGGTGTCAGCGGCGCGAGGGGATCCGTCGCCTCGCCGAGTTCGTTCGCAACTCCGCCGCCCGCGACGGCGGTCGAGCCCGCGAACTGGATCGAGGCCAAGCCGACCACGGCGACCGTGCACACGGCCAGCACGCCGACCGATGCGGGATAGAACCCGCGCCACCACCGCTGTCGCCAGAACCGTCGATACCTGAACGGATCCTCGATGAAGATCTTGCTGAGCGCGGCGAGCCCGAAGGTCGCGACGAGGATGCCGATTTTTGCAGGGGTCGACAACGCGCCGCCGAGCATGGCCGAGGCGACGATGATGAGCGGCCAGTGCCACAGATAGACGCCGTACGAGATGTCACCGAGGTATGTCACGGGACGGAATCCGGCCAGCGCGGTCGGCGCAAAGGGTCGCCGGATATCGCCGCCCCAGATGAAGAGGCAGGCGCCGAGTACCGGGATCGCCGCGACCGCACCCGGGAACGGCACTTGAGTCGTCAGCACGAGCATCGTGCCGATCATCAAGGCGAAGCCCGCCCAGGACGCAGCCAACCGCACGCTGGGTGTACGGGCGCCCCTCGCCACCGGTGCCGGTTGCGGCAGGAATGCCAGCATCGCGCCGGCGGCGAACTCCCATGCTCGAGTGGGGGTTGCGAAATAGGCGAGGCCGGGGCTGTTCGGGGTGATCCAGATCGAGTACGCGAACGACGCGACGAAGACGGCGAGGATGGCGAGGAACGCCGCGAGCCGAATGCGTCGTCGACGCACCGCTTCGCTCCGCTCGACTCCGTGGGCGGCGCGCCCCGCGATCCAAACGGCGAGCAGCAGGAGCAACGGCCAGACGATGTAGAACTGCTCCTCGACGGAGAGCGACCAGAAGTGCTGCACGATCGTCGGCGCCTGGTCGCGCGCGAGATAGTCCACGGACCCTGCAGCCAGGTTCCAATTCTCGACATACAGGGCGGACGCGATGATGCCCTGCAGCGAGACCTTCCAGACCGACTGCGGGAGAAAGGCGAAAATCGCCACGACTGAGGCGAGCAGCACGACCGACGCGAGCGGCAGCAGGCGCCGCGCGCGGTTCGCCCAGAACTTGCCGAGGTGCACTCCGTCCGCTCCTTCTGCGCTGCGGAGGAGGTGGGCGGTGATGAGGAACCCCGAGATGACGAAGAAGACGTCGACGCCGACGAAACCTCCGGGCACGCGATTCGGCCAGAGGTGGTAGGCGAGGACGCCGCCGACCGCGAGCGCGCGGAGCAATTGGATGTCCAGTCGCACGCGAAGGACCTTCTCAGCCATACGCTCGCCCAGTTCCCTTCGCCGGCATCAAGCGCGATCTGCGCGCATTCGACGACACAGCCGGGTCACTCGAACCTCAGCATTCTACCTTTGCGGCGGGGCGCGCCTGACCGCCGTGTCGCGCGTCGTCTGATATGCGGGCCGAGTTCACCCCGACCACTCGCGCCCGGCACGGATCGGACCAGCCACATCGGCGCCCATGGCGCGGCGTCTTGCGCACGAGACGCACCGGGGGCAGTCTGGAGCCGAATCGGCGCGTGGGGCGCCTCGTCGGGGGAGTTCATGTGCGCGGTCCATTTCGAAAGGCTCTGAGCTTCATCACCTCGGTCGCACTGCTCAGTGCGCTCCTCACCGTGTTCGCGCCGATCGGCACCCAGTCAGCGTCGGCCGCGACCGGTTCGGACTTCGATCCCGGGTACCTGGTCTCCGACGAGAACTTCTACAACGGCTCGGCCATGGGGTTCGCCGACGTGCAGAACTTCATTCTGAGCAAGAATTCGCAGTGCTCATCGAGCTACGCCTGCCTGTGGAACTATCGGCAGAACACACCGTCCATGCCCGCGTCGGCGTATTGCGCGGCGATGCCGGGCCAGCCGAACGAGCCGGCGTCCAGCATCATCGCACGCGTGGGCGCGGCCTGCGGGCTGAGCCAGCACGCCCTCCTCGTCATCCTGCAGAAGGAGCAGAGCCTCGTCACGTCCACGAACCCGTCGCGGCGTTCGTTCGAAGCGGCCACGGGGTTCGGTTGCCCGGATACCGCGCCGTGCGACGCGTCCTACGGCGGATTCTTCTACCAGGTGTACAACGCGGCCCGGCAGTTCCAGGTCTATCGCGCTCGCCCGACGTCGTTCAATCATCAGCCCCTCGCGACGAACAACATCCTCTTCCACCCCGTCGCCTCCTGCGGGACCTCTCCCGTTTTCATCCTGAACTGGGCGACCGCGGGTCTCTACAACTACACGCCGTACCAGCCCAACGGTGCAGCCCTGGACAATCTGTACGGCACGGGAGACGGCTGCTCGGCGTACGGCAATCGCAACTTCTGGCGCATGTGGACGGACTGGTTCGGTTCTCCGACCTCCACTCCCGTCAGCGTCTTCCACCTCGTGGGCACGAACAGCAACTTCCTCATCAGCGGCCGCATGCGCTACCCGCTGGCCGCCGAGGCGGTCGGCAACTTCCGTGCGCTCGGACCCGTGTACGAGATCACGCAGAGCCAATTGGATGCGTTTCGACAGGGTGACTCCATCTCGCGGGCCGTGCGCACCTCCGACGGTGCCGCGTATCTCATCGATCAGGGCCGCCGACTCCGCTTCGGCAACTGCGGCCAGGTTCAGGACTTCGGACTCTCCTGCAACAGCCTCGCCACGGTCACGCGCGACCAGATCGTCGGTCTACCCGATGGCGGATGGCTCTCGAGCCTCGTCGCGCTGCCCGATGGGTCCACATGGCTGATGCAGGGTGGGCAACGACGGGAGACGCCCGACCCCTCGGTGCTCGCGCCCTACGGGATCACCGGTCCGCCGAGCTCCGTTTCGCCTGCAGCTCTCGGAGGCGCTCCGATCGGCGCCCCTGTGCTCGGCGCGGGCGTCTTCGCCGACTCCTCGGGGGCACTCCGGATCGTCACCAACGGCGGGAGCTTCTACGCATCTGCTCCGACCGTTCCCGTGCTCGCACCGCTCGCCCGTTCCCTCACCTCTGCTTCGCTGTCGACGATCTCCACGTCGGGCCCGCTTCCGATTCGGATGAGGTCGGGATCGCACGCCTTCGTGCTCGTCGACGGCGGATGGCTCGAGGTATCGGCCGCGGCCTATGGCGGCAACGGCGCGTTCACGGCCCTCGCCGATGGCGCGTGGGCGGGAATCCCCCTCGTTCGCGTGCAACCCAGCCCGCACTTCATTCGTGAGCGCTCGTCGGCCCAGGTCTATCTCATCTCTGGAGGGTATCGCCAGCCTGTCGCCGACCAGGCCGCGCAGGACTGGATCTCTTCGGCGTACGGCGTCGAGAACAAGGTGTGGGTGACGCCCGACGGCGGACTCGACGGAATCCTGCTTCAGATCCCCGGCCTGCGCATCGTTGCCAACGGCGGCGAGGCATACCTCATCGACGGTGACGCGCGATTCCTCTTCCGTGACTGCGCACAGGTCACCGATTTCGGTCAGCGCTGCGGTTCCCTGCCCGGCATCTCTTCGATCGACCTGGCACGGTATCGGGACGCGGGCGCACTCCACAACCTCGTCCGCCTCCCCGACGGCCGAGTCTGGTTCATCCAGGCCGGTGCGAGGCGAGAGACGCCCGATCCATCGGTTCTCGCCCCCTACGGCATCCCAGCGACGACGACGGCTCTGCCGACGACGACGATCAGATCGGCCTGGGTGGGCCCGCCGGTCCTCGGCCCCGGGGTGTACTTCAACGGGCAGGGCGCCTATCGCGCAGCGACCGTGGGCGGAAACTTCGATCTCACATCCGCCGCCACCGCGGCGATCGGGTCCGGTGCGCGAGCACTCACGGTCGAGTCGTTCGCTCAGTTCCGCAGCGACGGCGAACTGCCGCTGCTCCTCGAGAGCGGCGGCCGGCGCTTCCTTCTGATCAGCGGGGGGTGGCTGGAGGTCTCCGCTGAGGTCTACGGGGCAGCGTCCTTCACCGCGAAGCCGAATGGGGCATGGTCGGCGACACCGATCCTCGCCCAACGGCCGACCCCACAGTTCGTCAGGGAGGCCTCAGGCCAGCAGGTCTTCCTGCTCTCGGGCGGATCACGCCGGCCCGTCGCCAGTCAGTCCGAGCAGGACTGGATCAGCGCGGCCTACGGCGTTGAGAACCGCGTGTGGATCGCAGCGGACGGCGCACTCGCGCCCGTTCCCACCATCGTCGACACGGCGGCTCAGCCGATGGTCAAGACCTCGCCCAACGCGTACTACCTCATCGACAACGGTCGCTCGTATCGGTTCTCCGGGTGCCCCCAGGTACAGGCATTCGGCGGCGTGTGCGAATCGGTACCCATGATCTCCGAATCGCAGTTGCAGGGGTATCCCTCAGGAGGTGCGCTCAACAGCCTTGTCACGCTTCCCGACGGCGTGAACTGGTTCATGCAATCGGGGCAGCGACGGGAGACCCCAGATCCGAGCGTGCTCGCGCCCTACGGGGTCCCCACGACCCCGACTGGCCTCGTCACCACGCGTTTCAACTCGCTCCCCGTCGGTTCCCCCGTGCTTCGAGCGGGCGTCTACTCGCCGGGGGACGGCCGCGCCGCACTGGTGACGTCGGGCGGAAGTTGGCGGCTCACCGCGGCCGCGACGGCCCTGCAAGCACCCTCCGTCGTGCGCCTCACTCCCCCGTCGTTCGACCTGCTCGGCGCGACGGCCGACCTCCCGCTGCGCATACGAGCCGGCGATCTCGCACTGGTCGCCATCGACGGCGGATGGTTGGCCGTCGATGCGAACGCCTACGGCGGCGCGGGTGTCTTCACCTCGATGACCCCGGACGCCTCCGCCGGTATTCGCCTCGTCGCGACGGTCACCCGTCCGCACTTCGTCAAGGAACGCTCGAGCTCGCAGGTGTTCCTGGTCTCAGGAGGCGCGATTCAGCCGGTATCGAGTCAAGCGGAACAGGACTGGATCTCCCGGACGTACGGCGTGGAGAATCGCGTCTGGATCGCTGCCGACGGCGCATTGAACGGTATCGCCCGCCGCTGATCGCGGCGTTGTGCAGCTCGTTGGCTCCTCGCACCGTGGAACGGGTGAGCGCGCGCGGATGGGAGAATGTCGGGATGCCAGCAACTCCCCTCGCCGAACGGAGCGCCGTGCACGCGCCCGACAGCGTGCCCGCTCCACGCAAGCGCGCCCGCGCGACGTGGCCCGTCGTCGCCGTGGTGGTCGGTGCGATCGTCGTCTTCGCCGCGCATTTCCGGCCTTGGGAGGGCGGGCTCTACGAAGAATGGACGCTCGCACGCTACTGGCAGCTCTGGGGTGGTCGAACCACCTTCGCCGCGTTCGCCGAACTGATGCTCAGCCGCCCGCTTCACCTCGTGCCGACATTCACCGGCGTCGCGATCGGCGGTGGCGAACCGTCCGGCATCTTCGTCGTCATGGGGCTCGTGGCTGCGGGGCAGTTCCTCGCTGTCCTGTGGGCACTGAGGCCGATCTCCCGTTCGATCTGGATCAACATCGGGGTGGCGCTCGTCATCGGGCTGCACCCGTTGTGGCCAGGTGGATTCCTCCAGCGATTCCTGCCGGCGCAGACCTCGATCCTCGCGCTCCTCATCGCCGCAGGGTTCATGATCCGCTGGCTCCAGCAAGGCCGAGCCCGCTGGCTGATCGGAGCGTGCCTCGCGCTGCTGCTGGGATTCGCCGTGTATCAAGGACCCGCCGGCGTCGCGCCGATCCTGGCGATCGTGCTCGCCTTGACCGTCTCCGCCGGCTGGCGGCGGAAGATCCTACTGGTCGTCGCCGCCACCGCATCGACCGTCGTCATGGCGTTGTACGCGATCGTGATCGTGAGGATCGTGGTTCCCCCCGAACGGGCGAGTTACGAACTGATGAATCTGGAGTCTTCCGGCGCGCAGAGCCCCAGCGAAGTCGTCAGGCTCGTCGGCGGGACGCTCGTCGGCGAAGGAAGGCCGTTGCTTCTCGGGATCTTCGTCGTCGTCGCCCTGGGCGCTCTCCTGTCGCTCACGCGTGCCATTCCGTACACGGCGGGCTGGCTCATGGCCGGCGTGGCGCTCGCGAGCCCGGTGTGCGCCTTTGTCTACTTCGGGAACGTCGAATGGTTGCAAGACATCGACCGGGTCGGATTCGCCGTCGCATTGGCGCTCTCCGTGGCGTTGCTGATCTGGCCGATCACGGCCGCAGCTCGGCCGCGACGGCTTCAACTCGCGGTGACCGCCGTGCTCGTCGCGATCGCCTGCGCGGGGGCCGCGGCGGGGATCGCCGTCTGGCAGCCCTACCTCCACGTTCAGCAGCGGCTTCTCGGTTCGCTCGCACCGATCGTCCACGAGACCGCCGACAGCGATACCGTCGTCGTCGTCGACTACTCGGGAACGTTCGGCGATCTGCTCACCCTGCCGAACGGCTACCTGAGCGGCGCGTCCTTCATCGCCAACCATGATGCGACCAATGTCTTGATCTGCTACCCGCCGGATGGGAGCCACCCCGTACCGGCGGGCAATGTCTTCTGCGACCCGGATACCCTCGCCGGGCTGCGCTCGGCCGGCGACCTCACGATGCCGGGCGGCACCGTCGACTTCTACGTCGGAACCGTCGATGAAGCCCAGTTCCTCAGCGGAACCGGCTGACGTGCTCCGGTCGCCGACCGCCACGGTCGGCGGGGTGCACCTCGGAACCCGCGCTAGCGGTTCGTCAGCGCGATGAACTCCTGATAGTCCCGAATGTAGTCGGAGTCCTCATACGGGCGTGAGGCGAACACGGCGAGCACCGCGTCGGGGCTGTACCGGTATTGGGTGCCCCAGGTCATCGGAGGCATGTACAGCCCCTTCGACGGGTCATCGAGAAGGTACTCCGCACGTGACGTACCGTCGTCCACGATGCAGGAGACGCTGCCGTGAACCGCGACGAGGAACTGTTCGCACTCGTAGTGCGCGTGCGCGCCGCGCACCTCCTTCGAGGGCACGCCATGCACGAAGAAGATGCGGCGCGGTGCGAAGGGCAGATCGTCGGCGAGGTCGATCGGCAGCAGGTCGCCGCGGATGTCGCTCACGGTGCGCAGCAGGGTCAGTCCTTCGACGAGCCGTGCGGCCGACCCGGGCTCGGCGTCCCGCCTTGCCGTGGCTCCTTCATATCCGACGATGCGAGCGGGGTTGCCGACGACGATCGCATGCGGCGGCACGTCCTTGGTGACCACGGATCCTGCGCCGATCATCGCCCGGCGTCCCACACGGATCCCCGGAAGGATCACCGCCCCGCCGCCGATCGATGCGCCCGCCTCGATGGTCGTCACTGCGAAGGCTTCGGGGTACTGCTTGCTGCGAGGGAACGGGTCGTTCGTGAAGGTCACGTTCGGTCCGACGAACACGTCATCGCCCAAGCGGATGCCATCCCAGACCTGAACCCCTGACTTCAGCGTCACACGGTCGCCGATCACGACATCGTTCTCGACGAAGACATGATCGTTGATGTTCACGTCCGCTCCGATCGAAGCGCCGGGAAGCACATGGGAGAACGCCCAGATCCGTGTTCCCCTGCCCACCGTCGTGCTCTCGCAGATGGCGTGCGAATGTACGAAGGGTTCCCGATCGTCACTCATGTGTCTCCTCCTGATTGTGATGTTCCCGTTGATCCTCTCGGAAGACGAGTCGTCCTGCCACGAATCCGAGCGGCGCCGTCACGAGCACGCTGAGAACGTTCAGTGCGTCGGGCCAGTCGAACGTCTGGATGACCGCGACACACGCGAGTCCGACGAAATAGATCGCGATGTAGCAGCACGCGTAGAGCAACGACACCCGCCAGGATGCTGCGCGCGTAAACACCCAACGACTCGCGAAGAGCGTCGAATACACGAGGCCGGCGCCGAAAGCGATCGTGTAGGCCAGCCAACCCTCCATGAGGTAGCTGAGCACGATGAGCAGCAGCGACGTCGCAAGGGTATTGGTGCCGCCCACGACGAGGAACCGCCAGGCTGCCCCCAGGAACGAGCGGGGCGCCTCGCCCGAGCCCACGCTCACCACTTCTCGCGGCTCATCACGATCGATATCGGCCTGCCCTTCGTGTTCTCGAAGATACGCCAAATATAGGCGCCGAGAATGCCGATCGACGTGATCATGAGGAAGGTGGAGAACAGGATGGCGAGCATGATCGGGGCGTAGCCCGGGGCGGTGATCGCACCGGTGAGCGAGAAGGTCAAGACCAGCAGACCGACGAGCACCACCACGACGGTCCCGATCAGCCCAGTGATGAGCAAAAGGTCGAGCGGCAGATTCGTGAACGAGAAGATGCTGTCGAGGAGGTACTTCACGCGCTTGCGGAACGTCCAGCTGCTCTCGCCGTGTTCGCGGAGCTGACGACTGTACGGGATTTCCGCACGACGGAAACCCACCCAGTAGAGCTGGGCGACGAGGCTGGAGTTCGCTTCGTTGAGGCGCACGAGTTCGTCTGCGACCGCGCGCGTGCATCCGAAGACGTCGACGCCGCCGGGCGGCATGTCGCGGATGATCGAACGCCGGTAGAACGCCCAGAATGCCCGCGAACTCATGCTCGTGAGTGCCGGGTCGTCTCGCGAGACACGCCGACCCACCGCAACGTCGACCGCTTCCGACGCGAGCGCTCGGTAAAACTCCACCATGAGTTCGGCCGGCTCCTGCAAGTCCGCGGCCATGACTCCGATGAATCTGCCCGATGCAGCGGCAAGGCCCGTGCGGATCGCCGCGAACGAGCCGAAGTTGCGCGAGTGCTGCAGGAGCTGAGTGGAGAATCCTGCCTCAGGCAGCGCTTCCGCGAGCTTCGCGTACGAGTCGTCGGGCGAGCCGTCCACCACGAAGACCACCTCGGTGGCGTCGGGTAGCTCGGCAACCAACGCGCCGAGCGCATCGATCAGGGGGCCGATGTTCTCCGAGTTGCGATAGACCGGGATGACGATCGAGAACTCCGTCACGCCAATGCTCCGATCGCGGCGCACACCGCGTCGACCTCGTCATCCGTGAGCTCAGGGAAGAGCGGAAGACTCAGCACCTCGGCGCAGGCTGCAACCGTGGCCGGGAGGTCGACGTCGGGCGCGAACCGCTCGAATGCGGGTTGCTCCCAATCGGGATGCGGGAAATGAACATCGGTCGGGACCCCGGCTGCGCCGAGGCTCGCCCGCACCTGGTCGCGGCGGGCACTGCGCGCGATGGCGAGATGGGCGATGTGTCCGCTGTCGGTTGCCGGGAGCACGGTCAGAAGCTGCGGATCGAGATCGGCTGCGGCCGCACGGTATCGCTCGAGGATCTCGCGGCGTCGCGCATTCTGCTCGTCGAGCGAACGAAGTCGGATCCGCAGGAAGGCGGCCTGCAGTTCGTCGAGCCTGGAGTTCGTGCCGCCGGAGAGGGTCGCCAGGTACTTCGATTCCCATCCGTACTGACGGAGGCGGCGTACCCGATCCGCGGTGATCGCGGTCTCGGTGATGACCGCGCCGCCGTCGCCGACGGCGCCGAGGTTCTTGGTCGGGTAGAAGCTCGCGGTGGCCGCGTGCCCGAACGTTCCGGCGAAGCGGCCCGCACGGCTCGCTCCGATGGCTTGCGCGCAGTCCTCGACGAGAGCGATCCCCCGCTCGTCGCACAGCTCGCGAAGCGCCGCCGCATCGCCCAGGAAGCCGTAGAGGTGGGTGACGACGACGACCCCGACGTGGTCGGTGAGCCGATCCAGAACGGTCTCCGCGGTGAGGCACAGTGAGGTCGGGTCGACATCGGCGTAGCGCGGAACGAATCCCGCACGCACCGTGGCCGTGGAGGTGTATGCGCCGGCATTCGCGGCGGTGATCACTGTGTCGCGATCGGCCGGCATCACGGCCTTGATCGCGAGTTCGAGCGCGTCGGTGCCGGAGGCGACTCCGACGGCAGCACCCGCACCGAGATAGTCGGCGAGTTCCGCCTCGAACGCCGCGTGCTGAGACCCGTGAATCGCATACCCCGAATCCAGCACTGCGGCCGCGGCCTCGAGGAAGGACTCGCGATCCCGCGACATTCCCCGCGACAGATCATTGAACGGAACTTGCTGAGACCTCATCGGTAGCCTTTCATGAACTCGTCGGAGTCGACGTTTCCAATGAAGAAGTCGACGTCGCCGCTGGGAAGGGTGAGGGTGCCGGCCGGACGAAGATCGAAGCCTGCGCTGGTCGGATCGCAGATGACGTTGCCGGGAGGCACGGGATACGGCGTCGACTGCGGAAGGCACAAGAGCACGTCGGTCGCATCGTCGTTCGAGATCATCGACGCGCCGTTGATGTACCCGAGCGGCAGCGTGTAGAGCTGACCGAACGTTCCCGAGTGATCGACCACAACCACGGTTTCGTCTCCCGTGGCCTCGTGAACCACCGGCTCGAGTGCGCTCAGCAGCTGGTGCTGAACCCGCACGAACGGTTGCCAGGTCGCCACTCCGAGTAGGCCCCCGACCATGGCGACGACGATGAGCACGGCGGCCAGCACCGTCTGGAGGGGGCGCTGATGCTCGCGGGCGGTGAGCGGCCAGATCACGAGCGCGACGACCAGGGCGAGCGAGGTCGTGAATGCGACGCGGTCGATGTCGCTCAACCAGGCGGTGTTTCCGAAGTAGACGACGGCGCAGACCGGACTCGTGAGCGCAACGCCCGCCATGACCCAGCCGGCTTCGTGGGGAATGGTGCGGGTGAGCGAGAGTATCGCCGCCAACAGCACGACGGCGAGGACGCCGAGGACAAGGAACCGTCCACTCGAGAGAAACGTGCCCGCGACGAGTCGGATGAGTTCGCCCGGCCCGGACACGCCCGCGGCGGCGATGTTGATCAGTTCGTAGCTGTCCTGGTCGGCCGGCGTCACGAGCCGGACGACCACGATCGCATACGCCGCCATCGCGGCGGAGGATGCCGTTGCCGCGACGACGAGGGCGATGCCGCGTCGCCAACCCGCGCGCAGCGCCAGAGCGAGCGCCAACGCCATGACGGGCGCCACAGCCGCCGGACCCTGATACGCGGCGAACCCGAGCATGAGCGACACGCACACGCCGACGAGCCAGCGTGCACGACCCTGCTGAAGCCAGCGGATCATGAACCCGAGCGCGATCATCAATGCGAGCGCCGACGTCTGCGCCGGCAGGAAGCGCTGCAGGTAGCCGGCCGCCCACAGCGGGTGCAGCCCGACGAAGAGCGCGACCGCCACGTTCACCCAGGTCGATCGCGAGATCGGCCGCAGCGCCCAGATGACGGCGAGGTACTGCCCCATCGCCACGAGGCCCATCACGAGGAAGATCCCCGCTGGTTCGCCGCCACCGGCCGCCAGCCCGAGCATGGTGGGCACCAGGTGAAGCGGACGACTCAGCGACCACTCGAGGTAATTCTCGATGAGGCCCCACCAGCCGTAGACCTTCAGGTCTCTCGCGATCGCCCATTCCTCGAGCAGCCCACCCTCCCACGGGCGGAAATGGGCTGCGAAGACGACGAGTGCGCCGATGGCGACGATCAGAATGGGAACCCACGCACGACGCTTCGCCGTCACCGCGGTGTCCAGTCGTACATCACGCCTCATTCCGACATCGTCCGCGCACAAACGCTCAATTGTCGCATACCGGATGCGGGCCACCGAATCGATGTTCGACAGTCAGGCGCCCGACGCTCCGAGGATCGATCGGATGTCCGTTGCGTCGCCCCAGACACCGGGAGAGTCGTACGGGCGGTCGGGGAACGCACCGTACTCGAGGGCGATCGGCAGCCCGTTCTCGCGGATGAATCCCTCGACGCGCTCAGCCAGCGACATCGGCTCGCCCGTGGCGCAATTGATGACTCCGAGCACCCGCGTCTGCGTCGAGGCGGCGACGATCTGACGCCCGAGCTCGTCGACGGCGATGAAGTCGTAGCGATTCTTGCCGGTGGTGAACGGGAACGTCGTCTTGCCGGCATCCACCGCTTCCAGGAGGCGAGCGAAGATCGAGTTGTTGCGCCGATCGTCTCCATAGATGTAGTAGCAACGAAGCCACGTCAGCGGCACACGCTCGGCCAGGGTTGCGAAAGCGGCACGCCGCAGAGCGTCCTTCGCGATGCCGTACAGGGTCGTCGGCGAGGTCGGGGTGTCGGCGTCGATGGCGCCCTCCCAGTAGCCGATCTCGTGCATCGTGCCCAGCACCGAGAGCTGACCGACTCCCCAGTCGACGACGCCCTCGAGGAACGCGAAATGCCCCGAGAGCATGAGCATGTGCGATGACGCGTTGTGCCGGAATCCGTCCGTCCACGCGAGGTGGATCACGACATCGGGCGCCTCATCCGCGAGCGACGTGACATCGAAGCCCGGAGCGAGGATATCGGCCTCGGCGATCGTCGCCCGTGGATCGATCTCGTGCTTCGTTCCGGGTCGCACGACAGCGATCACCTGGTGACCGGCGTCAGCCGCGGCCGTCACCACGTGACGGCCCACATAACCATTGGCTCCGGTGACCAGCACTCGTCGGACGTCGTTCACAGCATGACTCGATTCACACCTAGCATCCTACGGTTCCGTTCAGCCAAGACGGCCCTCCACGCATCGGTTCCGACCCCCGCGGGCGCGGGCGCCGAGCACTTGGGCGGTCACCTCCGCGAGGCTGAATCTCGTAGAATCGACAGGATGCCCCACCTCGACCCCGCTGCCACCGCAATCGTGACGGTGAGCTACAACTCTCACGATCACCTCGAGCGGTTCCTCCAGTCGGCGATGCACGGTCAAGGCGAGAACCCTCGGGTCGTGGTCGCCGACAACGGATCCGACGACATCGACGGCATTCGACGCATCGTCGCCGCGGCAGGCGCGGAGCTGCTCGAGACCGGCGCCAATCTCGGCTACGGCGGCGCGATCAACGCTGCGGTCGCCACGCTTCCCGACGAGATCCGTTTCATTCTGGTGTCGAATCCAGATGTCGAACTGCAGCCGGGAGCCGTCGCCGTCCTCCAGGGTCGGCTCGAGTCCGATCCGACCATCGGCGCGGCAGGGCCGAAGGTCCTCAACCCCGATGGCACCGTCTATCCCTCCGCCCGCCGCCTTCCGACCCTCGGGATCGGGATCGGGCACAGCATCTTCACCCAGCTCTGGCCGACGAACCCGTGGTCGCGACGCTATCGCGAGGAGCAGGCCGACTCGGAGGTCGAGCGCGACACCGGATGGCTCTCCGGCTCATGCCTGCTGATCAGAAGGTCCGCCTTCGAGTCGCTGGGCGGCTTCGATGACGCCTTCTTCATGTACTTCGAAGACGTCGACCTCGGCGCGCGCCTCGTCGATGCAGGGCTGCGGAATCGGTTCGTGCCGGCCTCGGTGGTGGTCCACACGGGCGGGCACTCGACCAAGGCGATCTCGGGCCACATGCTGCGCGTGCACCACGCGAGCGCCTCTCACTTCATCGAGAAGCGCTATCCGGCGTGGTACTTCGCGCCGGTCCGGCTCGCAGTCCGGGTGAGCCTCGCTGCCCGCTACCAGCTCATCATGAAGCGGGCGCGGGCAGCGACGGTTCAGGACTCCAGGAGCGAGAGCAGGTAGGTGCCGTAACCGCCCTTGGTGAGCGGTGCGGCGAGCTCGGCCAACTCCTCATCGGAGATCCAGCCTGCGCGCCACGCGATCTCCTCGATGCAGCCGATCTTGAATCCCTGACGGTCCTCGATGACTCGCACGTACTCGGACGCCTGCATCATCGACTCGAACGTGCCGGTGTCGAGCCACGCGGTTCCGCGGTCGAGCACCTTGACCTGAAGCTTTCCTCGCTCGAGATACCGCTCGTTGACGGTCGAGATCTCGAGTTCGCCGCGGGCACTCGGCTCGATCGACTTCGCGATCTCGACGACCGAGTTGTCGTAGAAGTAGAGGCCCGGCACGGCGAAGTTGCTCTTCGGCTTCACCGGCTTCTCCTCGATGGAGACCGCCTTCATCTCGTCGTCGAACTCGACGACGCCGTAGGCGGTCGGATTCGACACGTGGTACGCGAAGATCAGGCCTCCGTCGAGGTCGCCGTTGCCGCGGAGCGACGAGCCGAGCCCGGTGCCGTGGAAGATGTTGTCGCCGAGCACCAGCGCGACGGACTCGTCCCCGATGAAGTCCTCACCGATCGTGAACGCCTGCGCCAGACCGTCGGGCGACGGCTGGACCGCGTACTCGAGACGGATGCCGAGCTGCGATCCGTCGCCCAGGAGCGCCTTGAACTGCTCGTTGTACTCCGGCGTGGTGATCACCAGGATCTCGTTGATTCCGGCCATCATCAAGGTCGACAGCGGGTAGTAGATCATCGGCTTGTCATAGATCGGCATCAACTGCTTCGAGATGCCCTTCGTGATGGGCCAGAGCCGAGTTCCGGACCCGCCGGCGAGAATGATTCCGCGCATGTCAGCGCCCTTCCTGACGGTGGTTGAGTTCTTCGTAGTACGCACGAGCGGCATCGAACGACGGCAGCAGGCCGGCCTCGGCAGCGGCGCTCAGGCCCGGCGCCTCAAGGTCCTTCGGAGACAGGATGAGCTGCTCGCGATCGATGCCGAACTCGAGGCCGACCTCGGGGTCGAGCGGGTCGATCCCGTGCTCACGCGGGGCGTCGAACGGCGCGGAGACGAGGTAGCTCACGGTCGCGTCGTCGCTGAGGGCGACGAAGCAATGACCGAGCCCTTCCGCGATGTAGATCGCGCGGCGGTCGACATCGTCGAGCAGCACCGAGTCCCACTGCCCGAAGGTCGGCGAGCCGACCCGGATGTCGATGACGAAATCGAGCACGGCTCCGTGGGTGGCCGTCACGTACTTGGCCTGGCTCGGCGGCACATCTGCGAAGTGGATGCCCCGCACCACGCCACGCTTGGAGACGGAGGTGTTGCCCTGTGCGAGCGAGAGAGGGTGCCCGACGGCCGCCTCGAGGGCGTCCGCTTTGTACCACTCGAGGAAGACTCCGCGGTCGTCGCCGAACTGCCTCGGGGTGATCTCGTAGCTGTCGGGGATCTTCAATTCGCGGATCTGCATGTGCGGCATTCTATCAAGGCAGCCCCCGCGAGCAGCCCGCGAGCGGGCGCGAACGACGGCCCGTACGACCTCGGTCCGTGAGGCCGGGTAGGCTGTTGGGGTGTCAAGACTACTCGTGACCGGCGGCGCCGGCTTCATCGGCTCGAACTTCGTGCATTTCGTGCTCCGGGAGACGGATCACACCGTCACCGTTCTCGACAAGCTCACCTACGCGGGCAACCTTGCGTCGCTCGACGGGCTGCCCGAGGACCGATTCCGCTTCGTTCAGGGCGACATCACGGACGCGGCGCTCGTCGACGAACTCACTCGTGACCACGATGCAGTGGTGCACTACGCCGCCGAGAGCCACAACGACAACTCGCTCGACGACCCGCGGCCGTTCCTCGATACCAACATCATCGGCACGTACACGCTGATCGAGGCGGCCCGCCGACACGACACCCGGTTCCACCACATCTCGACCGACGAGGTGTACGGCGATCTCGAGCTCGACGATCCGGCACGATTCACGGAGGAGACTCCGTACAATCCGTCGAGCCCGTATTCGTCGACGAAGGCCGGGAGCGATCTGCTCGTGCGCGCATGGGTGCGTTCCTTCGGGCTTCGCGCGACGATCTCGAACTGCTCGAACAACTACGGGCCGTACCAGCACGTCGAGAAGTTCATTCCCCGTCAGATCACCAACGTGCTGCGGGGCGAACGCCCCAAGCTCTACGGTTCGGGCGAGAATGTGCGCGACTGGATCCACGCGAACGACCATTCCTCCGCAGTCCTCACGATCCTCGACCGTGGCACGATCGGTGAGACCTACCTGATCGGCGCCGACGGCGAGAAGAACAACAAGGACGTCGTCGAGCTCATCCTCACCGAGCTCGGGCAGCCGGCGGACGCCTACGATCTCGTACGGGATCGTCCTGGCCATGACCTCCGTTACGCGATCGACTCGACGAGGCTGCGGACCGAGCTCGGTTGGACCCCTCGGTTCTCCGACTTCGCCGAAGGCCTGTCCGACACCATCGCTTGGTACCGCGACAACGAGGCCTGGTGGATGCCGCAGAAGGATGCCGCTGAGGCCCGGTACCGCGCACAGGGTCAGTGATCGGCTCGTGCCGCGCGGGCACCGCGCGGCACGACCTCACCCCTCAGATCGACGGGCCCGCTCGCGGGCGGGGGGTTCAGCCGAGTTGCATCCGCGAGTACGTCTCGACCTGAATCTGACGCAGCCATCGACGCTGCAGTCGCTCGGTGTCCTCGACGGAGACCCGCGGATCGCGCGACTTGGACTCGAAGTGGTAGAGACGCACGAACGGCGAGACGATGATCCGTCGGCCGGTCGCGCGCACCTTCATGCAGAAGTCGACATCGTTGTAATTGCCCGGGAGCTCCAGCGAGAATCCGCCGACCTCGCGCGCGATCTCCGCGGAGACGAAGAGGCAGGCGCCCGTCACACCGGACACCTCGCGGTCGACTGACAGCGAACCGAGCGCGTCGTCGTATCCCCCGTGCTCCTTGAAGCCGACGTGGCCGGGAGAGCCGCCCGTATAGAGGTGTCCGGCATGCTGGATGCTGCCGTCCTCGAAGTAGAGGAAGGCGCCGACCACGCCGACACCGCGTTGGCTCGCAAGGCCGATGAAGGTCTCGATCCAGTCACCGGTGACGAGATCGGTGTCGTCGTTGAGAACGAGGAGATACTCGCCGCGAGCCGCCGCGATGCCGTGATTGACCTTCGCGCTGAAGTTGAAGGGCTTGTCCCACTCGACGAGGCGGAGGCGGTCGCCGAGCAGGCCGACGAGCTCGTCGACGACGTCGTCGGGAGTGACCGAGTCCGCGACGACCACGAACTCGAGGTTCTGATAGCTCGAGCGCTCGATGATCCCTCGAATCGCCTCGACGACGAGCACGCGAGACCCTCCGGCGACCTCCGCCGCCGTGCCGCGCGTCGGGATGATGACCGAGACCAGGGGTCGGACGTCGTCGAGGTATCGGATCCGGCGCACACCGGGCCCCGTGGCCTCAACCACGGCGCGAACGCCATCGGCGCGCAAGTGCCCCTCGACGACCTCGAGTTCGGCCTCCCAACGTGCCGAGGCATCGCCGGGGGTCTGCTCGATGGCGAGGACCTCGGGCACGACCATCGACCGTGCTCCGGCCTCGGAGAGACGGAGCACGAGTTCGTACAGCACGACCGATGCGTCTTCGGCAGCGAATCCGCCGAGGCGCAGCGCGGCGTCGACCCGCAGGCCGACCACAGGACCGAGATGGTCCTGCGCTCGCAAGCGCAACGGAGAGTCGTCGGGCCTGCGCAGGCGGACCCCGCGATCGTCCCTCGAATCCGCGCCGACGACCACGACCTCGGGGAATCGGGCGAGCGCCGACTCGATGCGCTCGATCGCGTTCTGGAGGATGGTCGCCCTGCGGACCCAGAGGATCGCGTTCGCCGAGGTCGCCCTGAGACGCTCGTTGAGGAGATCAGGCCGCGCGAGCACGACGTCGGCACCGAATCGCTCCGCGACATCCCGTCCGGTCGTCTCGTGCGCCGGATCGACGACCACGATCGTCGTGTGCGCACCGCTCGACGCCTTCGCGACCGACTCCAGGGTGCGAGCGAGGTCCTCCCCGGTCGAGCCGCCTTGCTCGATCCAGATCTCGACCGGTGCGGCGGATCGGGCGACCCTGCTCACCGAATCAGTCCTCGAACGCGCCGAAGGACGCGGTAGGGGAGCTCGAGCATCCGTCCGGCGCGCCAGCGCGCGGACGTGGTGACGCGTCGAAGTTCGACCTCGGCGGCGAGCTCCGCCGACGGCGAGACGATCGATCGAGGCTGGGACTGCGCCAGTTCCGCTTCGAGTCCGGCGATGCGATCGACGAGCTCGAGCTCACGCACCCGTGCGGTCTCGAGGTCGTCGAGTTGAGATTCGGGCGCCCATCCGCCTGGCTGTGACACGAGCGCTCACCATTCCGTTCTGATCGTCGCTGATAAACTAGCCTAATGCTCCCCTCCGCGCGGTCGATCCCTTCCCACTCGGTTGCGCGACGGGTCTGGGGCCGATGACGAGAGTCGTCGCCATCGTTCCGACGTTCCACCCCGAGGCCGACGTCGTTCCGAGGCTGGCAGCGCTGCGTACGCAGGTCGACCGCCTGCTCGTCGTCGACGACGGCAGCGGTCCGAGCGCGGTGCTCGACACTCTCGAGGGCGTCGCCGACCGCGTCGTGCGTTCCCGCGAGAACACCGGCATCGCCGCCGCGTTGAACGCAGGTATGCGGCTGGCGCTCGAGTCGGACGCCGAGTACGTGCTGACCGTTGATCAGGACACCGATCTTCCTCCTGGTTACGTCCGGACGGCACTCGACCTGTTCGCACGGGCGAACCCGGTCACGCGGCTCGGCATGGTGGTCGTGGACGGGGTGAACGGCCATCCGGCGATTCCGCCCTCGCAGTCGCCCGAAGGGTTCGGGCTGGTCCCTGAAGCGATCCAGACGGGGTCCCTGATCCATGTCGAGGTCCTCCGCGAGGCGGGCCTCCTCGATGAGCGCCTCTTCATCGACTGCGTGGACACGGAGTACTGCCTCCGGGTGCGAGAGGCCGGCTTCCGGATCGCGGTCGCGTCTGGCACCGACATCGCCCACTCGATCGGACGTCGCGCCCCACTCCGCCCGTTCGGGATCGCGCTTCGCCACGACGACGGGCGCGTCGCGACGTACCAATACCATTCGCCGTTCCGCCGCTACTACATCGCACGCAACAACATCGACCTGCTCCTGCGGTACGGTCCCCGTCAGCCTCGATGGGCCTATCGGGTCGTCCGGCGCGAGACCGGCGGCATGATCGTCTCGATGGTGAGCGGTCCGCAGCGCCTGAAGCAGGTGCTCGCGATCACGACGGGCACGGTCCACGGGGTCGTTCGGCGACGGGGGCGTATGCCGGCCTGGCTGAGCCGCGCTGTTCGTTGAACGACCGAGAGGAAGCAGCGTGACCACCACCCTCCGTGTGATCGTCGACCAGATCGTCGCGCCGGTG
The DNA here is from genome assembly GCF_042884375.1 of Agromyces sp. NPDC058136. Lineage (NCBI taxonomy): Bacteria > Bacillati > Actinomycetota > Actinomycetes > Micrococcales > Microbacteriaceae > Agromyces > Agromyces sp. NPDC058136. The sequence continues at coordinate 394,072 of NZ_JBHVUA010000004.1, forward strand.
CCCGGCGCGCTGGGGCGCTACACCCGTGACCTGACGCAGGCGATCATCTCCGCCACACCCCGTGACTGTGCCGTCGAGGCGATCGTCTCGTCATCCTTGCCCGAGGATTACGACCGTGTGCTCGCCGAGCTTCCGGGGCTCGCGGGCCTGTACAAGACGAGTCTGGCCCGCCGCGAGCTCGCGGCCGCGTGGCAGCTCGGGCTGACGACCTCGCCGGGACCCGGCATCATCCACGCACCGAGCCTGTTCGCTCCGCTCCGCCGGCACGATCGATCGGTCGACGGCAGCCAGGTGATCGTCACCGTGCACGATGTGCTGGCCTGGAGCCACCCCGAAGCACTCAGCTCGACCTCTGTCGCATGGCAGAAGGGAATGATGAAGCGTGCCCGCAAGCACGCCGACGCGGTGGTCGTGCCGACGCACGCCCTCGCCGAACGGCTCTCCGAGGTCGCCGACCTCGGAGATCGCATCCGGGTCATCGGGACGGCGCCGCGCGGCGGGCTGTCGCTCGGCGCCGATGCGTCCGAGCGGGCGGCGCGAATGGGGCTGCCGAGCGAGTACCTCGCGGTGTCCGGAACGCTCGAACCCCGCAAGGGACTCGTCGATGTGCTCGCGGCACTCGGTCGCCCGGGCACGCCGGACCTCCCGCTGGTGGTGCTCGGGCCCGAGAGCTGGGGCGACCAGCACCTCGTCACGGTCGCCGAGGAGCACGGCATCCACCCGAGGCGGATCATCCGGCTCGACGATCTCGATGCCCCCGATCTCGCGGTCGTCCTGGCTGGCGCCGTCGCGGTCGTCGAGCCGAGCCACGACGCCGCCACCGGCACGGGCATCATCGAGGCATTCAGCCTCTCCGCCCCGGTCATCCACTCGGATGCCGCGGCGCATCTCGAGGTCTCGGCCGGCGCAGGCCTGTCCGTTCCCGTCGGGGCCGACGGCGGCTACCCCGACCGGCTCGCGGCCGCGATCACGGCCGTCACGACCGACACCCAGCTCGCCGAGCGGCTCTCGATCGCGGGCAGCGACCGCAGCCGCGCGTTCAGCTGGCGGGATTCAGCCGAACGGGTCTGGCAGCTGCACGCGGATCTCTGATCGCCCGACCGACGGCGACCGCCGTCATCCCTCGGTCGACTCGGTCGGCGGCGGTGCCACCGCCTCCTGCACGAGCTGACGGATGTAGTCGTAGTCGGGATCCTCGGGATCCACGTCGTTCGAGGGCACGAGCTCGACGTCGATGATCGGCAGTTCCTTCGTCTTGCCTGCGAGGTTCACGAAGTAGCCGAGGCTCGCCTGCGGGACATCCGTCTTCACGACCTGCGACCCGGCCGCCGCGATCTCCTGGAACTTCGCAAGCACGTTGGCGGGGTTGAACTGGGCGAGCACCGCCTCCTGGATCTGACGCTGCCGCGCCATCCGGTCGTAGTCGCTCGTGCCGTGCCGCGACCTCGCGTACCAGAGGGCGTGGTAGCCGTCGAGATGCTGCTCTCCGGCCGGGATCCATTCGGCGACCGTGGTGAAGGTCTCGTCGGCATGGATCGGCACGTCCTCGGCGACGGTCACGGTGACCCCGCCGAGCGCGTCGATCAACTGCTGGAAGCCGGCCATGTCGATGAGCGCGTAGTACTGGATCTCGAGCCCGGTGATCGCTTCGGCGGCGTCGCGCATCGCCTCGATGCCCGGGTCGCTCCCGTTCGAGACGGCGTCGGGATACATCTCGGGGCTCACGAGCTCGACCTCGGTGTAGATCGAGTTGAGCATGCAGACGTCGACCTCGCAGCCGTCGATGGACCCGTAGCCCTCGGGGTAGAGCTCGGCGAGCGGGGTCCCCTCGGGGAACGGCACGTCGACCATGTTCCGGGGAAGCCCGATCGTGACCGCCTGCCCGGTCTCGGCGTCGATGCTGACGACCGTGATGCTGTCGGGGCGCATGCCGTCCCGGTCGGGTCCGGCGTCGCCGCCGAGCAGGAGGAAGTTGTAGCGCCCGTCGACCGGGTCCTTCGACGGCCCGGCGATGAAGACCGATGAGACGAAGCCGCTGGCCGTCGTCGCGACGTAGGCGCCGTAGGCGGCGGTCCCCGACACCAGGGCCATGACGACGACCGAGAACGCGGCCACCCACGGCCTGGCCGACGGCGCCGTCTTCACGAGGCGCACGAGGCGCAGCGTGTCGAGCGTCAGCACCACCCAGAGCACCGCGTAGAAGGCGAGCACCGCCGCGATGATCCAGAGCGTGATGGACATCGAGAAGACGGTGAGGAGCGTCGCGGGCCAGAGGAGCCAGACGACGAGCGCGAGCACCGCGAGCGCCCACAGGACGAGCGTCGCGCCGAGGCCGAAGCGCCCGAGCCGGCGGTTGCCCGCGAGCGCCTGCGCGGAGCCCGGGATCAGGAAGTTGAGCACGACGAGCCACCAGCCGCGGCGGGTCATGAGTGGGCGCGACGCGGCATCCGGGTGGCGGATGGGGCTTGCTGCGAGGCTCATCGCGACTGCTTCAGCCGCTCGTTCTTCTCCTCGACGAGGGCGGCGAGGTCGCGGGCGTATCGGTCGAGGGCTTCGGCGATGGCGGGGTCGGATGCCCCGAGCACGCGTGCGGCGTAGAGGCCGGCGTTCTTCGCGCCGCCGATCGCCATGGTCGCGACGGGGATGCCGCCGGGCATCTGCACGATGGAGAGGAGCGAGTCGAGGCCGTCGAGCTTGGCGAGCGGCACGGGCACGCCGATGACGGGCAGAGTCGTGACGGAGGCGAGCATGCCGGGCAGGTGGGCTGCGCCGCCGGCGCCGGCGATGATGACCTTGAGGCCGCGGGCGGCCGCCTCCTTGCCGTAGGCGATCATCTTCTCGGGCGTGCGGTGCGCCGAGACGACCTCGACCTCGTGGGCGATGCCGAACTCGTCGAGCACGGCGGAGGCGTCGCTCATGACGCTCCAGTCGGAGTCGGAACCCATCACGACGCCGACGAGGGGGCGGGTGTTCGTCTCAGTCACTTGATCGAGTGTACGGCCGTGCGCTGGGAGATGACCGCAACCACACCGGCGACCGGGATCGACCGTCGAGCCCGGCTCAGTCCTGGAAGAACGCCGCCGCAGCGCGCGCCTCGTACACGACGGCGTCGAGGTCGTCGCCCGTGGCGGTCACGTGCCCGATCTTGCGGCCGGGGCGCGGCGCCTTGCCGTAGTTGTGCACCTTGACGGTGGGGTGACCGGCGAGCGCCTCGGCGTAGCGGTCGGTGAGCATGCCCTCTGCGGGGCCGCCGAGCACATTCACCATGACCGACCAGTCGTCGCGGGTGCCGGTGCCGCCGAGCGGCAGGTCGAGCACGGCGCGCAGGTGCTGCTCGAACTGCCCCGTGGTGGAGCCGTCCATCGACCAGTGGCCGCTGTTGTGGGGCCGCATGGCGAGTTCGTTCACGAGGATGCGCTCGTCGGTCGTCTCGAAGAGCTCGACGGCGAGCACGCCGGTGACGCCGAGGCCCTCGGCGATCGTGATCGCGACTTCGGCGGCGACGTCGGCGAGGCGACCCGCCGACCTCGGCGCGGGCGCGATGACCTCGCTGCAGACGCCACCGACCTGCACCGTCTCGACGACGGGCCAGGCGACGATCTCGCCGCTCGGGCGCCGCGCGACCATCTGCGCGAGCTCTCGGCGGAAGTCCACGAGCTCCTCGACGAGGAGCGCGCCCTGGCGGCCGTCCTCGACGATGGTCGAGAACCACTCGGCGACCTCGGCGGCCGCGCGCACGACGCGCACGCCCTTGCCGTCGTAGCCGCCGCGGGGAGTCTTCACGACGGCCGCGCCGCCGTGTTCGGCGATGAAATCGTCGAGCTCGGCGGCCGTCTCGACCCGAGCCCAGTCGGGCACGGGCAGGCCGAGCTCGGAGAGGCGCTCGCGCATGACCAGTTTGTCTTGCGCGACGGCGAGCGCATCGGGGCCGGGATGCACGGCGACGCCGGCGTCGACCATGGCGCGCAAGACATCTTGGGGCACGTGCTCGTGGTCGAAGGTGATGACGTCGACCGTCTTCGCGAAGTCGAGCACGGTGGCCGCATCGGTGTAGTCGCCGACCCGGTCGGCAGCGATCTCCGCCGACATGCCGGGCTGCTCGGCGAGCACCCGGAGGTCGACTCCGAGTTCGATCGCCGCAGGAATCATCATCCGGGCCAGTTGTCCGCCACCGATCACTCCGACCCGCACGCCACGCACTCCGTTCGCCGTCCTCCGGCGCACGTTCGCGCGCCCCGACCAGTCTAGGCGGCGGGGAATAGGATGTGGCGGTGTCCACCAGCATCGCCGAGCTCGCCGCGCGGCTCTGGCACGGGCTCCTCGCCTACGCGGTGAAGTTCGGCGTCGTCGGCCTCATCGGCCTCGTCATCGATGTCGCGCTCTTCAACGCGCTGCGCCTCGGCCTCGCGGGCGACGACACGTGGGCGCAGTCGGCGATCGGTGCGAAGACGATCTCGACGAGCGTCGCGATCGTGTTCAACTGGCTCGGCAACCGGTACTGGACGTTCCGCAATCATCGCCGCCGCAACTATCTGCGCGAGTTCGCCGAGTACGTCGTCGTCTCCCTCGGCGGCATGGCCATCGCGCTCGGATGCCTCTGGGTGAGCCACCACTGGATGGGCTACACGAGCCTCGTGGCCGACAACATCGCGACGAACGTCGTGGGCCTCGGGCTCGGCACGGCGTTCCGGTTCCTGCTGTACCGCTACTGGGTGTTCGGCCACCACCGCGCCGACGGCCTCTCGACGCTCGCGCGGGTCGAGGAGGCGCAGCGCTCGCTCTTCGAAGAGCCGGATGCCTCGGGCCGCCCCCAGGGCGACGGCGACGACCCCGTGGCATCCGACCCGACCGAGAACGCGCCCGACGCACGCGAGCCCGCCTCCTCGACGGAAGCGGGCTCGTAGCGGGGCGGATCGACTCAGTCGTCGATCTCGATCTCTGCGGGCTGGAACCACGGCGGGTACACCGCGACCTTGGCGCGCACGCCGACGGCGGCGAGTGCGGCGCGGACCCGGTCGCGGACCTTGTCGTTGCCGACCGCGATGAGCGCGATGCGCTCGAGGGGCACCTCGCCGCGCACGAGCAGCTCGGCCGTGCGGAGTCGTGCGGTCTCGTCGGCGTGCGCGAGACGGCGCATGAGGCGCTCGACGTCGCGCCACTCGACGGCGAGCTCGGCACCGGGCAGCGCCGTGTCGGTGTCGCTCACGACGATCGTGCCGTCGTCGGTGTTCGCACCGCGAGCGGCGGCGACCGAGCCGACGAGGATGATGTGGTCGGCTGCCGGGCGGACGACCGCTTCGGCGCTGAGGCGCGGGTCGGGGGTCGCGGTGCGCACGGCGTCCCACACGAGTGCGTCGGGCGTGAGCAGGAACGGCACGTAGTCGGCGAGGGTCGCGTCGACTCCGGGCACCTCCTGCTGCCGGCGGTACTCGCGGGCCGCGGGCGCTGCCAGGTCGACGACGGGGTTCGCGCCTCCGCCGATCGAGACGAGCGCGCCGGCGCCGAGGATGCGGGCGAGGTTGTCGAGGTGCGTGACGTGGTAGATGCGGAGCGTGCCCACCTCGACGGGCGGGGCGATCAGCGGCCGCTCCGAGAGCGAGCGCGGTGCGCGGCCGGCGCCGGAGGACGCGGTGCGGGCGGACGCGGTCGCCGTGCGGGCGCTGCTACGGGTCGACCCGCGCACGGGCGCGGTGGCCACGGCCTTGCGTTCGGGCTCCTTCGGGGGGTTGCAGGAGGCGCACATGCCCTCATCGAAACCGTGGATGCATTCGTCGCCCAAAGGGGTACCTCTCGTCGCGCGGCTCGCACTCGGGGGCGTGCGATGGCCAAGGGACGAGTTTACGCGCTCGAGGAGCGTTCCGGAGCCGGAGGGCTGCCGTCGTCCACCGCGAATGGGTGAGCGGGCTCGGTTCAGCGTCCGCCCCACGCGACGGTGTCGCCGTCGAGCGTCGTCGCGATCGACGCGGGACGCATCGAGGCGCCCCGGTGGCTCGCCTCGATGAGCTCGTGGAGCGCGCCCTGCACGAGTTGCGGTTTCGGCAGGTCGCGGAGGACGACCGGGGCCTCCTGCCCGACGTCGAGGCGCACGTCGCCCGACCCGAACATGCTCTGCCCCGGGGTCTTGCGCACGGTGACCTCGCGGATCCGCACGTGCGCGACCTCGTTCCGCACCCGCACGAAGACGCCGCGGCGCATGATGACCCGCCGCGTCGTGATCGTCGTGCGCGCCGTCAGCCATGCGAGGTACGGCAGCAGGCAGAGGAGCAGGACGAGGAGGAGCGCGCCGCCGACGAGGACGAGCAGCTGCCAGGTCTCCTCGACGAAGCCCACCGCATAGCCCGCCCCTCCGGCGACGGCGAGGAGCGCGACCGCCGGCAGGATGAGCACGCGCGCGTGCCGACGCAGCCGCGCCACCACGCGCTCGGCCGGCGGCGGGGTCGGCGCGGCGGCTGACGCGTCGGCTCTCGTCATACGCCCATTAATACCGCAGGTGCGTGACGTCGCCCGCGGCGACAGACCACGGTTCGCCGTTCTCCCGGTCGATGACGACGAGGCGGCCGTCGACGTCGAGCCGCTCGGCGCGGCCGAGCAGTTCGCGGTCGCCGGGCAGTTCGACGCGCACCTCGCTGCCGAGGGTGCCGCAGAGCGCCGCCACGCGACGGTCGATGCCGGATGCCACGGGGTCGGCGCCGGCCGCGCAGAACTCGTCGAACAGGCCGAGGAACCGCTCGAGGTAGTCGGCGAGCACCGCGTCGCCGTCGGGGCGCACCCCGGTGGCGAGGAGGAGCGAGGTCGAGGTGAGGGTCGGCAGGTCGTGCTCGTCGAGGGTGAGGTTGAGGCCGGCGCCGACGACGACCGCGCCGGCCGCGTCGCCCTCGGGTGCCTGGATCAGCTCCGAGAGGATGCCGCAGATCTTGTAGCCCGAGACGAGCACGTCGTTCGGCCACTTGAGTTCGACGTCGACGACGCCGCTGCGGTCGTCGGGGTCGTGCTCGGGGTCGGCGGCGGCGAGCACGACGGCGGCCGCGTCGACGGCACCGCGCACGGCCTCCGTCATCGCCGCCCCGGCGATGAGCGGGATCCACCCGTAGCCCGCGACGGGGAAGGGACGCCCGCCCGGCAGTTCGGGCCGCAGCAGCAGCGAGATCGCGAGGGTCTTGCCCGTGGGCGCGAGCCAGGTGCGGCCGAGGCGGCCGCGGCCCTTCGTCTGCTCGTCGGTGACGATGACCGAGCCGTGGGGCCAGCTCGTGGCATCCGCGCCCGTGGCGGCCTCTCGCAGTTCGTCGTTCGTCGACCCCGCCGAGGCGAGGAATTCGAAGCGCGGCACCGCCGCGCGCGATCGCTCCCATTCCATGTTGTTCACCCTAGCCACGGCGGGCTTTGTGCGATGTCGTCCAAGTCACGAGCGGATTTGTAGGAATCCGTCAACGAAGTCGGCCGGATGCCCGCCGGTAGAGTGAACGGCGTGACCGAAGCGACTGACGGCCCCGACCTCTCCACCACCGCCGGCAAGCTGGCCGACCTCAAGCTGCGCTACCACGAAGCGGTGACCGCATCGGGTGAGGCGGCGATCGAGAAGCAGCATGCCAAGGGCAAGATGACTGCGCGCGAGCGCATCGCCGAACTCCTCGACCCGGGCTCCTTCGTCGAGCTCGACGAGTTCGTGCGCCACCGCACGCACGCCTTCGGCATGGACGCGAAGCGGCCCTACGGCGACGCCGTCGTCACCGGCACGGGCACGATCCACGGCCGGCAGGTCGCCGTCTACTCGCAGGACTTCACGATCTTCGGCGGCTCGCTCGGCGAGGTCGCCGGCGAGAAGATCATCAAGGTCATGGAGCTCGCGCTGAAGACGGGCGTGCCGATCATCGGCATCCTCGACTCGGGCGGGGCCCGCATCCAAGAGGGCGTGGTCGCCCTCGGCAAGTACGGCGAGATCTTCCGCCGCAACACGCAGGCCTCGGGCGTCATCCCGCAGATCTCGATCATCTGCGGCCCCGCCGCGGGCGGCGCGGTCTACTCCCCCGCCCTCACCGACTTCGTGATCATGGTCGACAAGACGAGCCAGATGTTCGTCACCGGCCCCGACGTCATCAAGACCGTCACCGGCGAGGACGTCGGCATGGAGGAGCTCGGCGGCGCGCTCACCCACAACACCGTGTCGGGCGTCGCGCACTACCTCGCGAGCGACGAGTCCGATGCCCTCGACTACGCGCGGACGCTCATCTCGTTCCTGCCCGACAACAACATGACGGATGCCCCGGTGTACGACGCCGAGGTCGAGCTCGAGATCACCGACGACGACAAGCGCCTCAACACGGTCATCCCCGACTCGCCGAACCAGCCGTACGACATGCACACGGTCATCGAGGGCATCGTCGACCACGGCGACTTCCTCGAGGTGCAGCCGCTCTACGCCCCGAACATCGTCGTCGGCTTCGCCCGCGTCGAGGGGCGCACCGTCGGCATCATCGCGAACCAGCCCTCGCAGATGGCCGGCACCCTCAACATCGCGGCGGGCGAGAAGGCCTCGCGCTTCGTGCGCTTCTGCGACGCGTTCTCCATCCCGATCCTCACCCTCGTCGACGTGCCCGGGTACCTGCCCGGCACCGACCAGGAGTGGACGGGCGTCATCCGCCGCGGCGCGAAGCTGCTGTACGCCTACGCAGAGGCGACGGTGCCGCTCGTGACCGTCATCACGCGCAAGGCGTATGGCGGCGCGTACATCGTCATGGGTTCGAAGCAGCTCGGCGCCGACATCAACCTCGCCTGGCCGACGGCCGAGATCGCGGTGATGGGCGGCCAGGGCGCCGTGAACATCCTCTACCGCGGCGAGATCAAGCGCGCCGAGGAGGCCGGCGAGGACGTCGCGGCCGTGCGCACGAAGCTCGCGAACGAGTACACGTACAACGTGGCCTCGCCGTTCCTCGCTGCCGAGCGCGGCGAGCTCGACGGCGTCATCGAGCCCGCGGCGACCCGCGTCGCCGTGGTGAAGGCGCTGCGCGCCCTCCGCACGAAGCGGGCGAGCCTGCCCGCGAAGAAGCACGGGAACATCCCGCTGTAGGGCGGCGACGATGACAGCACACGACGAGTCCACGCCCGCCATGACGTCCGAGACCGAGGGCGACCCGCGCGCCGCCGAGCTCCGCATCCTCACCCGGTCGGTGAGCGACGAGGAGACCGCCGCGGTCACCGCGGTGCTGCTCGCCGCGGTCGACGCCGAGGAGCCCGACGACGGCGCGGCCGACCCCGGTCGCAACGCCTGGGTGCGCAGCGGCGGCGCGATCCGCAGGCCCGTCGAGGTCGGCCCGGGCCGCTGGGTCGCGTCCGTCCGCTGAACCGCGCGGCACCCGCTGTCCCCCGTTTCACCGAGGCGCGCGCCCTCGGTCGCCTGCGCGCGCCCGCACGACGATGGGCCGCGGCGCGAGGGGGACTACGGGTGTCCCCCGAAATGCTGACTATGCGGGCCGTGCTCAAACGAGCAGTATTGGTACTGCAGGCTCCACGGGAGTCGCCACAGTCTTCGGTCGGGTAACCGATGACTGCTGGGGGCGAGCCGAGGCGATATTCGGGTTATCGCCACGGCTCGGGCTTGAAGGGGGATCGATCGGAGATCGGTCCCCCTTCCTCATTCCCCGTCACGCACGGGCGGCGCGCTCTGGGCGGCGCGGGATCTCCAACCACAGTTCGACCTCGGGTTCGTCGCCGTCGACGGTCCCGGCGCCGGTGCCGTCGATACTGTCGACCAGCCCGACGACCGTGACCGCGGTGGGCGAGCTCTCAGCCGCCGTGCGGACGATCAGCCGGTCGGCGGTCGACGACGCGATGGCCTCGGCCAACCGCGAGAGCACGCGATCGCGTGCCGCCTCGTCGAGGTCGTCGATGCCGCCCTCGTCGAGCAGCGTGACGCCGGCACCGCGCTGCCTCGCTCGCAGGACCTCCGCGCGCACGGCGTCGGTGAGCAGCATCCGCCCCCTGATCTCGTCGCGGACGGTCGCCTCGAGAAGCCGGCACTCGGCCTGCTGCGCCTCGGTGAGCCGTCCGTCGCGGTCGGCGATCCTGCGCAGCATGGGCGCCGCGACGCGGTTCGTGTGCGCGAGCCGCATCCGTCCTTCGAAGAGGTGCGCGTCCTGCGCGGCCTGCCAGGCGGCCGCCTCCCGCTCGGCCTGCGCATAGCGGCGCGTCTCTCGGCCCGCGTTGGTGAGCGCACTCGTCAGCATGTGCGCGATGGCCACCCAGACGAGGCTGCCGATGACGCCGAGCGACCCGAGCGCGAACGGGCCGGCCCAGAGCGCCGTCTGGAGCGCGAGCGCGATCACCCCGACCCATGCGGTGACGAGGCGCCGCCGTGCGGCCGTGATGGTCATGAGGGTGCCGACCGCTGCGACGTACCAGGTCGCGTAGCCGTTGTCGACGTCGGGGTCGAGCTGACTCGTCACGAGGAGCGGCAGCACGAGGCTCACCGCGAGGTCGAAGGCCGCGAGCCAGTCGGGCATGCGAACGCGGCGCGCCGGCCACAGGCTCGCGATCGTCGCGGCGCTGTAGAGCGCGAGCGCGGCGACCGTCGGCCACGGCGAATCGGGCACGTCGAGCGAGTACACGCCGAGGACGACGTGGTACGCCGAGAAGAGCGCGCCGAGCACGAGCAGGAGCCACCGGGGAATGGTGATCATGACGTGCCTCCCGGGTTCTGCGCGCCGCCGCCCGGCCCCGCCGTTCCGCCCGGACCGACCGCCCCGCCGGCGGTCTCCCCGTTGAGCGCCCCGGCCGGCCACGCCAACGTCACCGTCGTGCCGTGCCCGGGCCTCGACGCGATCTCCGAGCTCCCGCCGACGTTCGCCATCCGCTCCTCGATCGAGATGCGGAGCCCGAGCCGTTCGCTCGGCACCGCACCGGGGTCGAAGCCGATGCCGTTATCGGCGACCTCGACGACGCAGCCGCCCGCGCGAACCCCTCTGATGCGGATCTCGCGTCGCGCGCGCCGCCCCGGTTCCTCGGCGTGCTGCACGCTGTTGACCATCGCCTGCACCGATGCGGTGTAGAGGGCGTCGACGACCTCGACGGGCAGCTCGACGCCGCCGGCGTTCACGACCCGAACCGCGAAACTCGTGGTGAAGGTGGTCAGCGCGGCCCGCAAGCGGCGCACGAGCACCGAGAGCCCCACCCGGTCGAAGGCACGCGGCCCGCTCGCGCCGGCCTCGTCGAGCCGGAGCAGCGCGTCCCGCGCCATGCGGGCCGCGAGCTGCTGCTCGCCCTCGCTCCGGGCCGAGGCGGCCGAGAGCAGTGTCGTGAGCACGCTGTCGTGCACGAGCGCGTCGACCTTGACGCGCTCGGTCTCGGTCGCGTGCTGACGCGCCACGAGGTCGTAGCGTTCGAGCGCGGCCTCCTGCGCGGCGTCGACCGATTCGGCGGCCTCACGCAGCATCGTGATGATCGCGAGCACGACGACGCCGAGCACGATGGCGTAGAGCGCGTCGAGCGCGGCGAGGAGCGGCGGGGCCCCTCCGCCGGCCGGTGCGGCGCGGATGACACCGTAGATCGCGGGCACGACGAAGGTGTAGGCCGCCGCCCAGACCGGCGGCAGCGCCACCGCCGCGCACGTGGTCGCGACGGTGCAGAGGTAGTAGAGCCAGGGCGCCGCACCGCCGAGCGCCGCGGTGTCGCTGACGATGAGCGGCCAGACGACGAGGGCGACCGCGTAGAAGCCGGCGAACACGAGGCATGCCGCGCGCACGGCGACCTTCGCGACCGTCGCGACCGCGAGTGCCGCGATGCCGCCGAAGAGCCCCGCCATGAGCGCGGCGCCGGCGCCGACCCCGAGCGCGTCGGCCTGCTCGAGCGCGAACGGCAACGACTGGGCGCCGAAGACGAGGCCGACGACGCCGAGCGCCCGGGCGACGATCGTCTCGATCTGCGCACGCGTGACCGTCGGCCTGCGGCGCTGCGGGAGCCGGGGCGCCCGCCGGTCAGCGGCGGGCATCTCCGCCGTCGCCGTCGAGCCCCGGCAGGATGCCGTCTTCGACGGCGCGCCGCAGCAGATCGACCTTCGTCGGCGCGGGGCGCCCGACCTCGACGTACTTGGCCCTGATGCGGTCGAGGTACTCGCGTGCGGTCGAGTGCGCGATGCCGAGCTGCATCGCGACGGCCTTGAGCGGCAACCCCGACGCGTAGAGGTGCAGCACGTCGCGCTCGCGGCGCCCGAGCTGGGCCTTCGCGAAGTCCCGGTCGGCCTCGATGGCGCTCGCCCACTCGACGTTGTTGAGCACGCCGCCGCCGGCGACGGTCGCGATCGCGCCGATCACCGCCGACATCGGGGAGGCCTTCGGGATGACGCCCGCCGCCCCTGCGGCGAGCGACTCGCGCACCGCGGCGACCCGGTCGGCGATGCTGTGCACGAGCACGGCGCTGCCGGCCGCGAGCACCGCCCGCACGTTCTCGGTCACGGTCGTGCCGTCGCCGAGCGAGAGGTCGAGCACGACGACGTCGCACCCCCGTTCGCCGACGGCTGCGAGCGCGGGCAGCAGCTCGGCCACCCCCGCCGTGTCGGCGACGACCTCGTACCCGGCGGCCTCGCACGCGGCGCGCAGGCCGAGTCGTACCGCCTCGTGGTCGTCGACGATCGCCACCGTCGCCGCAGGCTTCGTCGTCTGCGCGTGCTCCGCCACAGGGCCCCCTTCCCGTCGTTTCACACGATAGCGGTCAGGCGGGCCACCGCCTCGACGTGGTGCGTGTTCGGGAACAGGTCGAACGCGCGGATCGCGTCGAGCCGGTACCCGCGCTCGGCGAAGAGGCCGATGTCGCGGGCGAGGGCCACCGGGTCGCAGGCGACGTAGACGAGCTGGCGCGGCGCGAGCTCGGCGAGGCGCTCGACGACCTGGCGCCCGGCGCCGGAGCGCGGCGGGTCGAGCACGATCGTCGCCGCGCGCAGCCGCTCGCGCTCGGCGGGGCTCGCCGAGGCGGCGAGCTCGCCGAGGTAGCGATCGACCCGGCCGGTCACCGCGCGCGCACCGACCCAGTCGGCGAGGTTCGCACCGGCGTGCTCGGTGGCGCGGGCGTCTGACTCGACGGAGGTGATGCGCACCGTGTCGCCGAAGCGGTCGCCGACGGCGGCGGCGAGGAGGCCGACCCCGCCGTAGAGGTCGTGGTTCGCGGCGCGCGGGTCGAACAGCTCGCCGTCGACCATGCCCTGCACGGCGGCGGTGAGCGTGGCGGCCGCACCGCGGTGCACCTGCCAGAAACCGCCGCGGTCGAGCCGGAACACGCGCTCGCCCACCTGCTCCTCGATGCGCTGCCTGCCGCCGCCGCGCGTCGTCTCGCCGGTGTCGACGACGACCCACGGGTTGCCGAGCGAGGGCGCGAGGAGGTCGACCGCCTGCGCCCCCGCGAAGCGTTCGTCGAGCGGCGCGAGGTGCGCGAGCTCGGGCACGGCGAGGGGCAGGGATGACACGGGCACGACCCGGTGGCTCCGTGCCGCGTACGGACCGACGCGACCCTCGGCGTCGACGTGCAGCCGCACGCGGGTGCGCCACCCCGTGCCGAGCTCGGAGTCGGCGCCGGGCGCGAGCGCCGGGTCGACGGCCTCGACCTCGACGGCCTCGTCGACACCGCCGAAGCGGGCGAGTGCGTCGGCGAGCACCTCGGCCTTGAGCGCGCGCTGGCGGCCCATCCCGATGTGGCCGAACTCGGCGCCGCCGGCGCGGCGTTCGGGGGCGCGGTCGACCCCGGCCTCGGCCCAGGGGTGCTCGCGGCGATCGGGCGAGGCATCCAGCACCTCGACCGTCTCGGCGCGCCAGAACTTCGCCTTCGCATCGTCGCTCACGCGGGCGCGGACGCGTTCGCCCGGGATCGCGTCGGCGACGAAGACGACACGGCCCTCGTGGCGGGCGACGGCGACGCCGCCGTGGGCGATCCGCTCGACGTCGAGCTCGAGCACCGGCCCGTCGGTCCGCGGTTCTGCGGGGGCGGGGCGGGCGGCACGGGGTGCGGCGGTCTGCGGGCGCGTCGGACGGCGGCGCGCGCGATTGCCGCGACGATCGGGGTTCACCATGCTTCGAGCATTCCACAGCCCCGCTGTGTGCGGGCAGGATGGAGGCATGCGCCTCTACCTCGCCTCGACCTCCCCCGCACGGCTCCAGACCCTGCGGGCGGCGGGCATCGAACCGATCGCGCTGCCGCCGGGCGTCGACGAGGAGGCCGCGGTCGCGGCCCGCGAGGCCGAGGTCGGGCCGCTGCCGGCACCCGAGATGGTGCAGCTGCTCGCGCGGGCGAAGGCCGAGGCGCTCGTCGGCGCGACGCACGAGGGCGGCCCCATCGACGGGCTCATCCTCGGCGGCGACTCGGCGTTCCTCACGGGCGGCGCGATCCATGGCAAACCGCACACGCCCGCGGTGGCGAAGGCGCGCTGGCTCGCGCAGAACGGCGGCCACGGCGACCTGTGGTCGGGGCACTGGTTGATCGACCACCGCGGCGGCGAGGTGCGCGGGGCCGTCGGCCGGGCGGACATGGCGACGGTGCGCTTCGCGGCACTCGACGAGGCGGAGATCGACGCCTACGTCGCGACGGGCGAACCGCTGTTCGTCGCCGGCGCGTTCACGGTCGACAGCCTGGGCGGGCCGTTCATCCGCCGGGTCGAGGGCGACCCGTCGACCGTCGTCGGCCTCTCGCTGTCGACGCTGCGCGACCTCGTCCGCGAGCTCGGCGTCGAGTGGACCTCCCTCTGGAATCGCGTGGGCGCCGACGCGGGGTGATCCACCGCGTTTGTCGTCTGCCGCAAGAGACATCCATTCATTTTGTGGAGGTCACCCAAAGCGGTGGGGGCGCATCCCAATAGGCTTGGGAACTATGCCGCGTATCACCAAGGTCCTCATCGCCAACCGTGGAGAGATCGCCGTCCGCGTGATCCGCGCCGCCCGCGACGCCGGCATCGGCTCGGTCGCGGTCTACGCCGACCAGGACCGCGACGCCCGCCACGTGAAGCTCGCCGACGAGGCGTACGCCCTCGACGGCTCGACGAGCGCCGAGACCTACCTCGTCATCGACAAGATCCTCTCGGTCGCCCGCCGCTCCGGCGCCGACGCCGTGCACCCCGGCTACGGCTTCCTCGCCGAGAACCCCGACTTCGCCCGCGCCGTCATCGCCGCCGGCCTCATCTGGATCGGCCCCTCCCCCGAGGCGATCGAACGCCTCGGCGACAAGGTCTCCGCGCGGCACGTCGCCGAGAAGGTCGGCGCCCCGCTCGCACCGGGCACGCTCAACCCCGTCGCGGATGCCTCGGAGGTCCTCGAATTCGTCGACGTCCACGGCCTGCCCGTGGCGATCAAGGCCGCCTTCGGCGGCGGCGGCCGCGGCCTCAAGGTCGCCCGCACCCGCGAAGAGGTGCCCGAGCTCTTCGAGTCCGCCACCCGCGAGGCGGTCGCCGCCTTCGGCCGCGGCGAGTGCTTCGTCGAGAAGTACCTCGACAAGCCCCGCCACGTCGAGACCCAGTGCCTCGCCGACGAGCACGGCAACGTCGTCGTCGTCTCGACGCGCGACTGCTCGCTGCAGCGCCGCCACCAGAAGCTCGTCGAGGAGGCGCCTGCGCCGTTCCTCTCGGAGGCCCAGATCGAGGCACTGTACGCCTCGTCGAAGGCCATCCTCAAGGAGGTCGGCTACGTCGGCGCCGGCACCTGCGAGTTCCTCATCGGCCAGGACGGCACCGTCTCCTTCCTCGAGGTGAACACCCGCCTCCAGGTCGAGCACCCCGTCTCGGAAGAGGTCACCGGCCTCGACCTCGTGCGCGAGCAGTTCCGTCTCGCCGAGGGCGGCGTCCTCGACTACGACGACCCCGAGACGACCGGGCACTCCATCGAGTTCCGCATCAACGGCGAAGACCCCGGTCGCGGCTTCCTCCCGGCCCCGGGCCCCATCCACCAGCTCCGCTTCCCCGGCGGCCCCGGCATCCGCGTCGACTCGGGCGTGACGAGCGGCGACGAGATCTCGGGCGCGTTCGACTCGCTGCTCGCGAAGCTCATCGTGACCGGCAAGGACCGCGCCGAGGCGCTCTCCCGCGCCCGCCGCGCCCTCGACGAGTTCGAGGTCGCAGGGCTCCCGACCGTGCTGCCGTTCCACCGCGACATCGTGAACAACCCGGCGTTCGCCCCGTCGGGCGACGAGCCGTTCTCGATCTACACCCGCTGGATCGAGACCGAGTACGACAACCCGCTCGAGCCGTGGTCGGGCGAGCTCGAGGCGACCGCCGGCCCCGCCGCCCGCGCGAACGTCGTCGTCGAGGTCGCGGGTCGCCGCATCGAGGTCAGCCTGCCGAAGCGGCTCGCGGGCGGAGCATCCACCGGCTCGCGCACCGCCGGCCCCGCACCGCGACGCCGCAGCGCCTCGCACGCCGTCGACACCGGCACCGGCGACGCCGTGAAGGCGCCCATGCAGGCGACGGTCGTGAAGGTCGCCGTCGCCGAGGGCGACAAGGTCGTCAAGGGCGACCTCGTGCTCGTGCTCGAGGCCATGAAGATGGAGCAGCCCATCGTCGCCCACAAGGACGGCGTCATCGGCTCCGTCAACGCCGAGGCCGGCGCGACCGTCTCGAGCGGGCACCTGCTGCTCTCGATCGCCGACGCCTGACCCGCGCTGCGCCGCCTGAGCGGCGCCTCCTGACCTCGACGGCTCAGGGCTCAGTGGAGCCCTGGGCCGTCGGCAGTTCGACCTCGCTCACGCTGCCCGCCATGCGCGAGTGCCGGCGGCCGTAGAGCAGGTAGATGAGGATGCCGATCACGAGCCACACGAGGAACCGCACCCACGTCAGCGTCGTCAGGTTGAACATCAACCAGAGGCAGAGCGCCGCCGAGAGGATCGGCAGCACGGGCGACCACGGCACCTTGAAGCCGCGCGGCAGGTCGGGGCGGGTGCGCCGCAGCACGACGATGCCGATCGACACGAGCACGAACGCCGAGAGCGTGCCGATGTTGATCATCTCCTCCAGCAGCCCCACGTCGGTGAACGCGGCCACGAACGCCACCAGGGTGCCCGCGATGATCTGCACGCGCGCAGGGGTCTTCGTGTGCTCGGTCGTCTTCGACAGCCAACGCGGCAGCAGCCCGTCGCGGCTCAGCGCGAACACGATGCGGGAGAGGCCCAGCAGGATGATCATGATCACCGTCGTGAGGCCCGCGAGCGCGCCGAGCGAGATGACCGCCGACGCCCAGTCCTGCCCGACGAGGCGGAACGCGGTCGCGAGCGAGGGCGTCTCCTCTTCGGCGAGCTCCTGGTACGACACCATGCCCGTCATCACGATCGAGACCAGCACGTAGAGCAGCGTCACGATGGCGAGGCCGATGAAGATGCCGCGCGGCAGGGTCCGCTGCGGGTTGCGCACCTCCTCGGCGCTCGTGGCGACGACGTCGAAGCCGATGAAGGCGAAGAACACGAGTGCCGCCGCCGCGAGCATGCCGAAGACGCCGTACTGCGCCGGAGCCGCCCCCGTCGCCCAGGAGAAGAGCGACTGCGTCCACACGTCGGTCGCGCCGCCCTCGGTCGGCACCGCCTCGGGGATGAACGGGGTGAAGTTCGACGCCTGCACGAAGAAGAAGCCGACGACGATGACGAACACGACGATCGCGACCTTGATGATCGTGAACACCGCGCCGACGCGCGCGGTGAGCTTCGTGCCGGCGACGAGGAGCGCCGTGAACACCGCGACGACGAGGAAGGCCGGCCAGCTCACCGTGAGCCCGCCGATCTCGAACGTCGCGGGGAACGGCAGGCCGAACGCGAGCAGCGCCTCACTGAGGTAGACGCCCCAGTACTTCGCGAGCACCGCGGCCGCGGTGAACAGCTCGAGGATGAGGTCCCAGCCGATGATCCAGGCGAGGAGCTCCCCCATCGTCGCGTAGGTGAAGGTGTACGCGCTGCCCGCGACCGGCACGGTCGAGGCGAACTCGGCGTAGCACATGATCGCGAGCCCGCACGTGACGGCCGCGAGCACGAAGGAGACGATGACGCTCGGCCCCGCGAAGTTCGCGGCGGCCTGCGCCCCGACCGAGAAGATGCCGGCGCCGACCGCGACCGCGATGCCCATGAGCGCCAGGTCCCAGGTGCCGAGCGAGCGTTTGAGACTGCGCTCCTCGTCGTGCGAATCGGCGATCGACGCCTCGACGGACTTCACTCGCAGGTTCATCGTCGACCCCCAGACCTCGGCACCGCCCCCGCGGCACCTGCTGGACACAGCGTACGGGAACCTTGACAGCGCGACATCTAACTGATTCACTCTTCTCACTCGTCGGAATGATATTTCCGCTAGTCGGAATCATCTTCCTCGGCAAGGGCGCCGGCTCTCTCGTCGGCGCAACGTGCAACCTCGGCTCGTGTCCCCACCCACGGCCCCGGTCAAGACACATGCGGTCCACCGCATCAACAGCAACCGACACAGAGGAACCCATGGGACGCAAGCACCCCGCCACGACGGCGCAGACCACCACCCGCCCGGAGGACGAACGGCTCGGCATCGGCCCGAGCTTCGCCTACGGCTTCCAGCACGTTCTGACCATGTACGGCGGCATCATCGCACCGCCGCTCGTGATCGGCCAGGCCGCAGGCCTCAGCCAGCTCGAGATCGGCGTGCTCATCGCGAGCGCCCTCTTCATCGGCGGCCTCGCGACCCTGCTGCAGACCATCGGCATCCCGTTCTTCGGCTCGCAGCTGCCGCTCGTGCAGGGCGTCTCCTTCGCGGGCGTCGCGACGATGCTCGCGATCCTCTCGGGCGGCGGCGGGCTCCCCGCGGTGTTCGGCGCGATCATCGCCTCGGCCGTCATCGGCGTGATCATCGCGCCGTTCTTCGCGATGATCGTGCGGTTCTTCCCGCCGGTCGTGACCGGCGTCGTGATCACCTCCATCGGCCTCACGCTGATCCCCGTCGCCGGCACCTGGGCGATGGGCGGGGCCGGCGCCGAGGACTTCGGCGACCCCGCCAACATCGGCCTCGCGGGCATCGCGCTGCTGTTCATGGTGCTGCTCACGAAGTTCGGCACGCCGGCGATCGCCCGGCTCGCGATCCTCATCTCGCTCGTGCTCGCGACGATCGTCGCCGCGTTCTTCGGCAAGGTCGACTTCGCCGAGGCGGTCGAGGGGCCGATCTTCGCCGTGCCGATGCCGTTCCAGTTCGGCCTGCCGACCTTCGAGCCGGCCGCGATCATCTCGATGCTCATCGTCGTGCTCGTGACGTTCACCGAGACCACCGCGGACATCCTCGCCGTCGGCGAGGTCGTCGGCACCAAGGTCGACTCGAAGCGCATCGCCGCGGGCCTGCGCGCCGACATGCTCTCGAGCGCGGTCTCGCCCGTGTTCAACTCGTTCACCCAGAGCGCCTTCGCGCAGAACGTGGGGCTCGTGGCGATCACCAAGGTGAAGAGCCGTTGGGTCGTCGCCGCCGGCGGCATCGTGCTCGTCCTCCTCGGTGTGCTGCCGGTGCTCGGCCGCATCGTCGCGGCGATCCCGACCCCGGTGCTCGGCGGCGTGGGCGTCGCCCTCTTCGGCACGGTCGCGGCGAGCGGCATCGCGACCCTCGCCAAGGTCGACTACAAGAACAACCTGAACCTGATCATCGTGGCGATCTCGCTCGCCTTCGGCATGCTGCCGGTCGTGCTGCCCGACTTCTACCACGCCTTCCCGACCTGGTTCCAGATCATCTTCCACTCGGGCATCAGCTCGGCGACGATCATGGCGGTGCTGCTGAACGTACTGTTCAACCACGTGGTCCGCCGCTCGAACTCGCGGGGCGACCGCAACGCGTTCATCGCCGGGGCGGGCCGCACCGTTCCCGAGGAGGCGCTCGACGCCCTCGAGGAAGGCGACTACTACGTCGGCGGCAAGCTCATCGACAAGGACGGCACCGAGATCACCGTCGTCCCGACCGGCTCGATCCCCGCGATCGACCCGCATCACTGACACCGCCCCGCCCCGCTGGGGCACATCGGAATTCAGGAGGTTGCGGTGGTGGGCGTCGTGACCGTCTGAAGACGGAACGGGATCACGCGATATCGCGTGATCCCGTTCCTGATTCCTGCACTCGATGTCGACGTGCACCGCACCGTGCTCGTCGTGGAGTCGGCGCGACGCGCACCGACGGCTCAGCGCACGACGTGCATCGCCCTCGCCGCATCGGTCAGCGATCCGCTGAGCGACGGGTACACGGGGAACGCCTCGGCGAACTGGTCGACCGTCAGCCGGTGCTCGACCGCGAGGGCGAGCGGGAAGATCAGCTCGGAGGCCTTCGGTGCGACGATCACGCCGCCGATGATCGAGCCCGAACCGCTCGAGGCGAAGAGCTTCACGAAGCCCTCGCGGATGCCCATCATCTTCGCGCGCGGGTTCGACGCGAGCGGCAGCTTGTAGACGACGCCGGGCACGACGCCCTCCTCGATCTCCTTCTCCGTCCAGCCGACCGTGGCGATCTCGGGCTGCGTGAAGATGTTCGAGGTGATGTTGCGGTTCTCGGGCGGGTTCACGATGTCGCCCATCGCGTGGAGCACGGCCGTGCGGCCCTGCATCGAGGCGACCGAGGCGAGCGGCATGAACGTCGTGCAGTCGCCCGCGGCGTAGATGTTCGGGATCGACGTGCGCGCCACCCGGTTCACCCGGATGTGGCCCGACTCGGCGAGCTGCACGCCCGCCTGCTCGAGCCCGATCTCACGGGTGTTCGGCACCGAACCGACCGCCATGAGGCAATGCGTGCCGCGCACCTCGCGACCGTCGCTCAGCGTCGCGACGACGGAGTCGCCGTCGCGCACGACCGATTCGGCGCGCGACTTGTTGAGGACCTTCACGCCGTTGCGCTTGAAGACCTTCTCGATGACGGATGCCGCGTCCGCGTCTTCGCCCGGGAGCACCTGATCGCGGCTCGAGATGAGGGTGACCTTTGCGCCGAGCGCCCGGTACGCCGAGGCGAACTCGGCGCCCGTGACGCCCGAGCCGACGACGATGAGGTGCTCGGGCACCTGCTGCAGCGAGTAGAGCTGGGTCCACGTGAGGATGCGTTCGCCGTCGGGCACCGCGGTCGGCAGCACGCGCGGCGTCGCGCCGACCGAGAGCACGAGCGTGTCGGCCTCGATGCGGTCGAAGTCGGTGCCGCCCTTCGCGGTCGAGACGATGACGGCGTTCGGCCCGTCGAGCCGGCCCTCGCCGTGGACGAGGTGCACGCCGGCCTCGAGGAGGTTCGAGCGCATGTCGTCGGACTGCTGTGCGGCGAGCCCGAGGAGACGCTTGTTGACGGCGGCGAGGTTGATCGCGACCTGCGGCTTCACGGCCTTGTCGGCCGCGCCCTTCGCGTAGAACTGCACGCCGAGGTCGGCGGCCTCCTTCACGGCGTTCGAGGCTTCCGCGGTGGCGATGAGCGACTTCGAGGGGACCACGTCGGTGAGCACCGCCGAGCCGCCGACGCCGGCGCGCTCGACGAGCGTGACCTCGGCCCCGAGCTGGGCGGCGGCGAGGGCGGCTTCGTACCCGCCCGGACCACCCCCGAGGACGGCGATCCGTTGCGTGCGCTCGAACTCGTAGGACATGCTCATATTCTGTCAGTGTCGCGGGTACGGCCAGCACATGAGCAGCACCGTGCCGAAGCATCCCACCCGTTCTAGAGTGGGGGGATGCACGATGCGAACCCGCTTGACGACCCCACCGCCGACCCGTTCGAAGTGGCCGCGCAGGCCGCAGAGAAGATCGCCGAACTCACCGGCGTCCCCCGTCACGACATCGCGCTGACGCTCGGCAGCGGCTGGGGCCGCGCGGCCGAGCTCATCGGCGAGACGACGCACACGATTCCCGCGACCGAGGTGCCGGGGTTCTCGAAGCCCGCGCTCGAGGGCCACGTCGGCACGCTGCGCTCGGTGCTGCTGCCGAGCGGCAAGCGCGCGCTCGTGATCGGCGCGCGCACCCACTACTACGAGAACCACGGCGTGCGCCGAGTCGTGCACTCGGTGCGCACCGCCGCCGCGACGGGCGCGACCACGATGATCCTCACCAACGGCGCCGGCGGCATCAAGCCGCACTGGAAGCCGGGGACCCCCGTGCTCATCAGCGACCACCTCAACCTCACGGCCGACTCGCCGCTCGAGGGCGCGACCTTCATCGACCTCACCGACCTCTACTCGCAGCGGCTGCGCGACCTCGCGCACACGATCGACCCCGAACTCGACGAGGGCGTGTACTGCCAGTTCCGCGGTCCGCACTACGAGACCCCGGCCGAGGTGCAGATGGCGAAGGCCATGGGCGGCCACATCGTCGGCATGTCGACCGCGCTCGAGGCGATCGCCGCGCGCCAGGCCGGCATGGAGGTGCTCGGCATGTCACTCATCACGAACCTCGCCGCCGGCATCCAGGAGACGCCGCTGAGCCACGCCGAGGTGATCGAGGCCGGTCAGGCGGCCGAGCCCGTCATCAGCGCGCTGCTCGCGAAGATCGTCGCCGCGCTCTGAGCGCGCCGCTGAAGCCCAGCGCACCCCGCTGAAGGAAGGACCGACGGATGTCGCATGAACTCGATGCCCGTGACGCCGAGCGCGTCGCCCGAGCCGAGGCCTGGATCGCCCAGGACCCCGACCCCGAGACCCGCGAGGAGCTCGCCGCGATCGTCGAGTCGGTGCGCGGCGGCGACACGGCGGCGGCCGACGACCTCGCCGACCGTTTCGACGCGCGCCTCGCGTTCGGCACCGCCGGCCTCCGCGGCGAGATCGCAGCGGGCCCGAACCGGATGAACCGGGTGCTCGTCTCGCAGGCGGCCGCGGGTCTCGCCGCGTACCTCCTCGAGCACGCGGCTCCCGGCACGACCCCCTCGGTCGTGATCGGCTACGACGGCCGCAAGAACTCCGCGGTGTTCGCGCGCGACTCGGCCGAGCTCATGGCGGGCGCCGGCGTCCGCGCGATCCTGCTGCCGCGGCTGCTGCCGACGCCCGTGCTCGCGTTCGCCGTGCGCCACTTCGGCACCTCGGCGGGCGTCATGGTGACGGCCTCCCACAACCCGCCGAACGACAACGGCTACAAGGTCTACCTCGGCGGCGAGCATCACGGTTCGCAGATCGTCGCGCCCGCCGACGCCGAGATCGCCGAGCACATCCTGCGCGTCGCGTCGTCGTCGACCGTGGGCGAGCTGCCGCGCGGCGAGGCCCTGATCGCGACCGAGGAGGTCGTCGACGAGTACGTGCGGCAGACGGCCGCGAGCGCCGCCCCCGGCACCCCCGCCGCGCAGCCGCGGGTCGTCTACACGGCGATGCACGGCGTCGGCTGGGAGACCGCGGCGCGCGTGCTCGAGACGGCCGGCTTCGACGCGCCGTCGCTCGTCGAGGCGCAGATCGCGCCCGATGCCGCCTTCCCGACGGTCGCGTTCCCGAACCCCGAGGAGCCCGGTGCGATGGACCTCTCCTTCGCCCGCGCACGCGAGGTCGATGCCGAGCTCATCGTCGCGAACGACCCCGACGCCGACCGACTCGCGATCGCGATCCCCGACGCCTCGGCACCGGGCGGCGAGGGCTATCGCCGGCTCACGGGCAACGAGGTCGGCCTCACGCTCGGCTGGCTCGCCGCACGGCGTGCCGTCGACGCCGCGACGGGCGACCGAGGGCCGAGCGGTTCGCTCGCGTGCTCGATCGTCTCCTCCCCCGGCCTCGAGGCGGTCGCCCGCGCGTACGGCTTCGACTTCGAAGCCACCCTGACCGGTTTCAAGTGGATCTCGCGCGCGCCCGGCCTCGTGTTCGGTTTCGAGGAGGCGCTCGGCTACCTCGTGAACCCCGAGGTCGTGCGCGACAAGGACGGCATCTCGGCCGCCGCCGCCTTCCTCTCGCTCGCGGCCTCGCTCAAGGCCGAGGGCAAGACGGTCGCCGATCACCTCGACGACTTCGTCGAGCGATTCGGATGCCACGCCTCCGGCCAGATCTCAATCCGCGTCACCGACCTCTCCCGCATCGCCCAGGTCATGGCGCGCCTGCGCGCCGCACCCCCGGCCTCGGTCGGCGGCATCCGCGTCGAGCGCATCGAGGACCTCGCAGCAGGCTTCGGCGAGCTGCCCCCGTCCGACGTGCTGCGCATCGTGCTCGACGGCGGCGCTCGGGTGATGGTCCGCCCGAGCGGCACCGAGCCGAAGCTCAAGGTCTACCTCGACGCCGTGTCCGAGCAGGGCACGGTCGCCGAGCGTCGCGCCGCAGCAGCGGCGACGATCGCCGCGCTCGAGGCGGGCATGCGCGAACTCGTCGCGTAGGGCTGCGCCCGGGCGCGCGCCACGCGCAACGCACTGAACCCCGATTCCGCGTCTGAGGACGCACGGATCGGGGTTCAGTCGTCGAAACGGGGTTCAGTACCGCGGTAGCGCAGTGCCGGCGCGTCAGCCGAGCGAGCGCTCGAGGAGCTGCGAGATCTCGTCGACGTCGAAGTAGTTCGTCACCTCGACGACCTCGGCGAAGCTCGTGCCGATCGCGTCGCGCACCGCCTCGGCGAGTTCGCTCGAGGTCAGGATGACCTGTGCGTCGGCCGCGGCGACCGCGATGCCGGCGAGATCGCTCGCGTCGACGTCGGCCGAGAGGTCGAGCCGTTCGAGGGCGCGCTCGGCGTTGACCTTGAGGATGGCGGAGGTGCCGATGCCGGCGCCGCACACCGCGACGATCTTCATTCGCTGCCTCCGTCGATGCCGAAGATGCCGCGCACCTCGGCCGCATCGGCCGCGCCGGCGATCCGGTCGATCGCGTCGGGATCGTTGAACACGTTCGCGAGGTTCGCGACGGAGGCCACGTGCTCCTCCGCGTTCGAGACGGCGAGCCCGACGACGACCCGCACCGGGTCGTTGTGCGGGTGCCCGAAGGCGACCGGCTCGGCGAGCGTCACGACGGCGAGCCCCTCACGGCGCACATCGCCGCCCGGGCGGGCGTGTGCGAGCGCGAGACCCGGGGCGATCACGATGTAGGCGCCGAACTCCTCGATGACGGCGATCATGCGGTCGGCGTACTCGTCGCGCGTCGCACCCGAGCGCGCCAGCGCACGCCCCGCCTCGCGCACGGCGCTTCGCCAGTCGTCGGCACGCGCACCGATCACGACGGCCTCGTCGGGCAGCGGGGGCAGGTTCATGTCGGATCCGTTCGGGAGCGTCACGGCGGGCGGCGGAGGCCCGTGGCATCCGCCGCCCGTCTGCGACGTCGAGGTGTCGTCAGGCTTCGTCGAAGCCGTCTTGGATGAGCTCGGCGAGCTCGTCGCGGTCGTCGAGCGGCAGGAAGGCCGCCGCCGCCGCGTTGAGCTGGAACGTCTCGAGGTCGTCGAGGTCGTAGCCGAAGGCGTCGCTCAGCAGCGCCAGCTCGCGGGTGAGGCTCGTGCCCGACTGCAGGCGGTTGTCGGTGTTCACCGTCACCCGGAAGCCGAGCTGGTAGAGCAGGTCGAAGGGGTGGTCGATGAGCTCGTCGCCCCACGCGGCGATCGCGCCGGTCTGCAGGTTCGACGACGGGCTCGTCTCGAGGGCGATCTCGCGGTCGCGCACCCACTGCGCGACCGGACCGAGCGAGACGTAGGTGTTCTCGTCGTCCTGGCGCTCGATGAGGAGGTCTTCGGCGATGCGCACGCCGTGGCCGAGACGCAGGGCACGGCCGTCGAAGAGGGCGCTGCGGATCGACTCGAGACCGTCGGCCTCGCCCGCGTGCACCGTGACGGGCATGAACTGGCTCGCGAGGTAGTCGAACGCGGTGCGGTGCCGGCTCGCCGGGAACCCGGCCTCTGCGCCCGCGATGTCGAAGCCGACGACGCCGCGGTCGCGGTGGCGCACCGCGAGTTCGGCGATCTCGAGGCCGCGGTCGGCGTGACGCATCGCGGTGATCAGCTGGCCGGTGCGGATGCCGCCGCCCTGGCTGCGCACCTCGTCGGCGCCCTGTTCGAGGCCCTCCTGCACGGCCTCGACCGCCTCGTCGAGCGTGAGCCCGCGCGTGAGGTGCTGCTCGGGCGCCCACCGGATCTCGCCGTAGATGACGCCGTCGGCCGCGAGGTCGTGCACGAACTCTCGGGCGATGCGCGAGAGGCCCGCGCGGGTCTGCATGACCGCCGTCGTGAGGTCGAAGGTCTTCAGGTACTCGACCAGCGAACCGGAGTTCGACTGCTCGGTGAACCAGGCGGCGAGGCCGTCGGCGTCGGCCGCCGGAACCTCGAGACCGAGCTCATCGGCGAGTTCGATGAGGGTCTGCGGACGCAGCCCCCCGTCGAGGTGGTCGTGCAGCGAGATCTTGGGCAGGGCCTGAATGTTCGTGCCGTCGCCCTCGAGCCGGTACTCCGTCGGAATCGTGTTCACGTGACAACGATAGCGGCGAGACCGCCGCGAAGTCTCGGCAATTTCCAAGCGTGAAGGGATGCCTCGCTGCAGAGGACCGCCGAGGCAGCCCGATTCACGCGGCAGCGAAGAGCGAAGCGGTCGACCCGAAGACGCTCGCGAGGAAGCTCGGCAGCAGGGTCAGACCGATCAGGAAGCCGGGCAGGCAGATCACCGCGGAGACGATGCCCCACCGCATGCTCGCCCGCTCGCCGAGGCGAACGGCCCAGATCGCACCGATCACCGCGAGCGGCAGCAGCACGAGACACGAGCCCCACATCCCGAGCAGCCAGCTCAGACCGCCCCAGTTGTCGACGTTCGCCAGGAACCCGAGCCAGCCGACCGGGTGCACGAGATACGGCAGCCCGACGAACCACGGCACGAGCGCGCGCCGTCGCCGCACCGTGCGCCGCCGAGCCGCTTCTTCGGCGGCAGCCTCGGGAGCGAGCGGTCGCACGCTCTCCCGCACGGTGCGCCGCGCGGGTCAGCGCCCGATGCGGTCGGCGATCAGCGGACCGCCGTCGAGGATCTCGTCGCCCTCGTCGCCGATGCGCCACGCACCCTCGACGGCCTCGAGCGCACGCTCGAACCGAGCGGGTTCGTCGGCGTGCAGGGTGAACAGCGGCTGCCCCGCCCGTACGACGTCGCCGGGCTTCGCGTGCAGGTCGATGCCCGCGGCGTGGTGCACCGGGTCCTGCTTGCGGGCGCGGCCCGCGCCGAGGCGCCAGGCGCCGATGCCGAAGGGCAGGGCCTGCTGCTCGACGAGCACCCCGTCGCGGTCGGCGGTCACGACGTGCTGTTCGCGCGCGACGGGCATCGCCGCGTCGGGGTCGCCGCCCTGGGCGACGACGAATCGCCGCCACACGTCCATCGCGCGGCCGTCGTCGAGCGCGGCCTCCACGTCGGCGTCGGGTTGCCCGGCGAGGGCGAGCATCTCGCGGGCGAGCTCGATCGTGAGTTCGCGCACATCTGCGGGGCCGCCGCCTGCGAGCACCTCGACCGATTCGCGCACCTCGTTGGCGTTGCCGATGGTGAGGCCGAGCGGCACGTTCATGTTCGTGATGAGGGCGCTCGTCGCGACACCGGCGTCCTCGCCGAGTTCGACCATGGTGCGGGCGAGCTCGCGCGAACGTTCGATGTCCTGGAGGAACGCGCCGGAGCCGAACTTGACGTCGAGCACGAGCGCGCTGGTGCCCTCGGCGATCTTCTTCGACATGATCGACGAGGCGATGAGCGGGATCGCCTCGACGGTGCCGGTGATGTCGCGCAGCGCGTAGAGCTTCTTGTCGGCGGGTGCGAGGCCCGCGCCGGCCGCGCAGATCACGCCGCCGACGTCGCGCAGCTGCGCGAACATCTCGTCGTTGGTGAGGTCGGCCCGCCAACCCGGGATCGACTCGAGCTTGTCGAGCGTGCCACCCGTGTGGCCGAGGCCGCGGCCCGAGAGCTGCGGCACCGCGACGCCGAAGGCGGCGACGAGCGGCATGAGGGGCAGGGTGATCTTGTCGCCCACGCCGCCGGTGGAGTGCTTGTCGCTCGTGGGCTTCCCGAGGCCCGAGAAGTCCATGCGCTCGCCCGAGGCGATCATCGCCATCGTCAGGTCGCGGATCTCGCGGCGGGTCATCCCGTTGAGGAAGATCGCCATCGTCATGGCCGACATCTGCTCGTCGGCGACGTAGCCGCGGGTGTATGCGTCGACGAGCCAGGCGATCTCGGGCGAGGTCAGCTCGCGGCGGTCGCGCTTGCCTCGGATGAGGTCGACGGCGTCGAAGGGCTCGATGGCGGTGGTCATGCTTCTCCTCGGAATTCTGCGAGCTGGCGCGGGCCGAACGCGTCGGGCAGCACCTCGTCGATGGTCTTGAGGCCCGACACGGTGTCGAGCACCATGCCCTCGGCCGAGTGCTCGTAGAGCAGCTGGCGGCAACGGCCGCACGGCATGAGCGTCGCGCCGTGCCCGTCGACGCAGGTGAAGGCGACGAGCTTGCCGCCGCCCGACATGATGAGCGCCGACACGAGCGAGCACTCGGCGCAGAGGGTCACCCCGTACGAGGCGTTCTCGACGTTGCAGCCGCTCACGACGCGCCCGTCGTCGACGATCGCCGCCGCGCCCACCGGGAACTCGGAGTACGGCACGTACGCCTTCGCCATCGCTTCGCGGGCGCGCTCGCGCAGACCCTGCCAGTCGATCGCATCCGTCGCGGTCATGTTGCTCCCCCGTTGCAGATGAGGTGATGGATGCCTCGGGGCCGGGCCCCGAGGCATCCGGTCAGGACTTGATGTAGGGCTTGCCCGCCGCGGCCGGGCCGCGCACCTTGCCGACGAACCCGGCCACCGCGAGGATCGTGATGAGGTACGGCAGCATCAGCATGAACTCGCTCGGCACGGGCGAACCGATGATCGACAGCGTCACCTGCAGGCTCGTCGCGAAGCCGAACAGCAGCGCCGCGAGGGTGGCCTTGATCGGGTCCCACTGGCCGAAGATCACGGCGGCGAGGGCGATGAAGCCCGCACCGGCGGTCATCTCCTTGCTGAAGGCGATGCCCGAGCCGATGGTGAAGAACGCGCCGCCGAGTCCGGCGATCGCGCCGGCGAGCGAGACGTTCCAGAAGCGGGTGCCCGTGACGTTGATGCCGACCGTGTCGGCGGCCTGCGGGTGCTCGCCCACCGAGCGGAGGCGGAGGCCCCAGCGGGTGTGGAACAGGCCGACGTAGACGACCGCGACGGCGATGTACATGATGTACACGAGGATCGTCTGGCGGAACAGCATCGGGCCGATCAGCGGGATCTCGCTGAGGATCGGGATCGGCAGGCGCTCGAGGCGCGGCGGCGAGTTGAGCACGGCCGCGTTCGGCGCGAGCACCTGCGAGAACATGAAGCTCGTGAGGCCGAGGACGAGCACGTTCAGCACGACGCCGACGATGACCTGATCGACGAAGTACTTGATCGAGAACGCCGCGAGCACGAACGCGACGAGCATGCCCGAGATCGCGGCCGCGATCATGCCGAGCGCCGGGCCCATGATGGCGTTGCCGACAACGGAGGCGACGACCGCGGAGGTGAAGGCGCCCGCGAGGAGCTGACCCTCGATCGCGATGTTGACGACGCCGACGCGCTCGGAGATGACGCCGCAGAGCGAACCGAAGATGAGCGGCACCGAGAGGCTCAGCGCGCTCGCGAGGAGCCCGGGCAGCGGGATGACCGGAGTGCGCGAGCCCGCGGCCGCCCAGGTGAGGAACCCGATGAGGAAGATCACGGCGAACAGCACGACGAGCCAGATGCCGACCTTGCGCTTCGCCCGCACGAGGAGGGCGGAGACGACGGTGATCGCCGCCATGAGCACGACGCAGACCCACGAGGTGACCTCGCTCGAGAGCGTGACGTCGGGCAGCTGGAGGAGGTCGTTGCCCTGCGAGAGCCGGAACGTCGCCTCGCCGTGGCTTCCGGCGGCGGCGAAGAGCACGGCGGCGAGCACGGTGAAGATCGCGAACGCGATCGGCGCCTTCCAGCTGACGACGACCGTCTTGTCGAGCGCGGCGGTCACGGGTGCGGCGGGGTTTGTGGTCACGGTGCTCACTTGGCCTCGACCTCCTTCGTCACGATGGGGCGCGGTCGCTTCGGCGCCGAACCTGGGGTCGGCAGGCGGAAGATCGCCCGCACGAGCGGCGGTGCCGCGATGAACAGCACGATGAGCGACTGCACGACGAGCACGATGTCGATCGGCACGCCCTCGGCGGCCTGCATCGAGAAGCCGCCCGCCTTGAAGGCGCCGAACAGGATGCCGGCGGCGAAGATGCCCCACGGCGTCGAGCGGCCGAGAAGGGCCACGGTGATCGCATCGAAGCCGATGCCGGCGTCGATGCCGCTCGAGAAGCCGGTCGTCACGGTACCGAGCACCTGGCTGACCCCCGCGAGCCCGACGAGCGCGCCCGAGATGAGCATCGCGTAGACGTACATGCCCTTCACGTTGATGCCCGCGACGCGGGCGGCGTTCGGGTTCTCACCGACGGCGCGGAACTTGAAGCCGAGGCTCGAGCGGTTGAGGATCCACCAGACGAGCACGGTCGCGGCGATCGACAGTATGAAGCCGAAGTGCAGGTTGAACTGCGGGCCGAGGAGCTCGGGCAGGATCGCCGTGTCCTTCATGGCCGGGGTCTTCGGGTTGTTCGAGCCGGGGGCCTGCAGAAGGCCCGGCGTACGCAGCATCCACTGCACGAGGTAGAGGGCGACGTAGTTGAGCATGATCGTCACGATCACCTCGTGGGCGCCGGTGCGCGCCTTCAGGAGGCCCGCGATGCCGGCCCAGAGCGCTGCACCCACCATGCCCGCGATCACGGCCACGATCATGTGGATGCCCCAGGGCAGATCGAGTGCGAAGCCCACCCAGCCGGCGGCCGAGGCCGCGATGAGCATCTGGCCGCGACCACCGATGTTGAACATGCCGACGCGGAACGCGAGGCCCACACCGAGACCCGCCGCGATGAGCGGCGTCGCGAAGGTGAGGGTCTCGGTCAGCGGACGGATCCCCGAGATGAAGTCGGGACGGCGGAAGTTGTAGATCGACCCCTGGAAGAACGCGACGTAGGCACCGGACACCGACTCCCAGATCGCGACGAAGGTGTCGCCGGGGCGCGCGAAGAAGTAGACCGCCGCCTCTTGGACGCGCTCGTCGGTGAGGGCGATCATGACCGCGCCCACGATGAGGGCGAGCACGACGGCGAGCACCGAGATGATGGCGTTGCCCGACACGATCTCGCGGAACGCGACCGACCACCGCGAGGGCGGCTCGACGTCGTCGGGTGCCGGCTTCTCGGGCGCGGGCTTCTCGGCCTGCTGCGTCGTCACGGCGGGCGTCTGCCCGGCCGCGGCCTGCTCGGCCGGCTGCGCCTCGGGCTCGGGGCCGGTGGGCTGCTGGGGGTCGCTCATGCGGCGGCTCCTTCTGCGGGGACCTCGCCGGCCATCATCAGGCCGAGGACGTCGCGGGGGGTGTCGCCGGGCACGATGCCGACGATGCGGCCCCGGTACATGACCATGATGCGATCGGCGAGGGCGGTCACCTCGTCGAGCTCGGTCGACACGACGACGACGGGGACGCCCTCGTCGCGCGCGGCCACGATGCGCTTGTGGATGAACTCGATCGAGCCGACGTCGACGCCGCGGGTGGGCTGCGCCGCGACGAGCAGGCGGAGCTCCCGGCTGAGTTCGCGGGCGAGCACGACCTTCTGCTGGTTGCCGCCCGAGAGCCGGCCGACCTTCGTGTCGATGCCGGGGGTGCGCACGTCGAACTCGGCGACCTTCTCGGTCGCGAACTGCTCGAGCACACCGCGCTGCACGTTGCCGGCCTTGACGAACGGGGCGCCGTTCGAACGGTCGAGCATGAGGTTCTCGGAGATCGAGAACTCGCCGACGAGGCCGTCCTCATTGCGGTCCTCGGGGACGAAGCCGACCCCGGCGTCGAGGATCTTGCGGACGCTCGCACCGGTGATCACCTCGCCGTCGAGCGAGATCGTGCCCTGGACGCGCGGCTGGAGGCCGACGAGCGCCTCGGTGAGCTCGGTCTGGCCGTTGCCCTGCACGCCCGCGACGGCGAGGATCTCGCCGCGGCGGACCTCGAAGCTGACGTCGTTGACGACGAGCTGACCGATGTGGTCGATGACCGAGAGGCCCTCGACGACGAGGGCCGGCTCACCGAGCTTCGGCGCGTCCTTCTGGACGGTGAGCTCGACGGCGCGGCCGACCATGAGGGAGGCGAGCTCGACGTTCGAGGCGGTCGGCGAGGCTTCGCCGACGACCTTGCCGAGCCGGACGACGGTGATGCGGTCGGCGACCTCGCGCACCTCGCGGAGCTTGTGGGTGATGAAGACGATCGCGGTGCCCGAGTCGCGGAGCTGACGCATGATCGCCATGAGCTCGTCGGTCTCTTGAGGCGTGAGCACGGCGGTCGGCTCGTCGAAGACGAGCACCTTCGCGTCGCGGGAGAGCGCCTTGATGATCTCGACGCGCTGCTGCACGCCGACCGGCAGGTCGTCGACGAGGGCGTCGGGGTCGACGTCGAACCCGAAGCGATCGGAGATCTCGCGCACCTTCGCGCGGGCCGACTGCAGGTCGAGGAACCCGGCCGCCTTGGTCGACTCGTGGCCGAGCATGACGTTCTCGGCGACCGTGAACACCGGGATGAGCATGAAGTGCTGGTGCACCATGCCGATGCCGGCCTTCATCGCGTCGCCGGGGCCCGCGAAATGCTGGACCGCGTCGTCGAGGAGGATCTCGCCCTCATCGGCCTGGTACAGGCCGTAGAGCACGTTCATGAGCGTCGACTTGCCTGCACCGTTCTCGCCGAGGAGGCAATGGATCTCTCCAGCCTCGACGGTGAGGTTGATGTGGTCGTTGGCGACCAAGCTGCCGAATCGCTTCGTGATGCCGCGAAGTTCGAGCTTCATGTCCCCGATCCTAGTGATTGAGCCGCATCCGTTGGTGGTGATGCGCGAATGTTGATTGGCATCCGAGCGTGCTGCTCAGATGCTGGCGAGTCTGCTCGTGGAGCTGCTCACCCGGAAACGAAACCGGGGAGGCCGGCGCATGCCGACCTCCCCGACTTCGTGATGGTGCGAGTTACTTGGCGAGGTAGGACTCGACCGTGATGTCGCCGGCGATGATCGCCTCCTGGAGTGCGGTCACCTTCTCGGCGAGCTCGGCCGGGACCTTGCTCTCCCAGTCGTGGAACGGCGCCAGGCCGACGCCCTCGTTCTCGAGCGTGCCGACGAACGGGGTCGGGTCGAACTCGCCGTTGCCCGCCTCGATGATCGCGTCGTAGACGCCGACGTCGATGCCCTTGCGGATCGAGGTGAGGAGGAGGTCGCCGACCGTCGGGTCGGTCTCGAACACGTCGGCGTCGACGCCGATCAGGGCGATCTCACGGCCCGAGTCGCGGATCGCCGCGGCACCCGGCTGGTAGATCGGGCCGCCGACGGGCAGGAGCACGTCGACGTTCTGGTCGATGAGGCCCTGCGCGGCCTGCTTGGCCTTGTCATCGGGGGCGAAGCCGCCGGTGAACGAGCCGTCCTGCGTGGCGCGGTCCCAGCCGAGGACCTTGACGGCGGTGCCGTTCTCCTCGTTGTAGTGGTCGACGCCCTGGGCGAAGCCGTCCATGAAGATCGAGACGGTCGGGATGTTGAGGCCGCCGTAGGTGCCGACGACGCCCGTCTTGCTGATGCCCGCGGCGAGGTAGCCCGCGAGGTACGCCGCCTGGGCGGTGTCGAAGATGATCGGCTTGATGTTCTCGGCGTCGGTGGTGCCGTCGAAGTCGGTGTCGACGGTGTCGTCGATCGAGATGTACTCGAGGTCGGGGTTCGCGGTGGCCGACTCGAGGGCGGCCGGCGCGAGCAGGAAGCCGACGGTGACGATCGTGTTGCAGCCCTGGTCGACGAGGCCCTGCAGGTTCGAGGCGTAGTCGGTCTCAGCGGCCGACTCGACCTCGGTGTACTCGACGCCGAGCTCGTCGGCGGCCTTCACGAGGCCTTCGAAGCCGAGCTGGTTGAACGACTTGTCGTCGAAGCCGCCCTCGTCGGAGACCATGCAGGGCAGGTAGTCGAGCGTCTCGCCGCCCGACTCGGTCGACTCCTCGGGAGCCGATGCACACCCGGCGAGCAGCGCGGCTGCTCCGAACATCGCGAGGCCGCCGAGAGCGGCCTTCTTGGTCGTGACCTTCACAGTGTCCTCCAAAGACTGCGCCCCGACCGTCGCGAGGCTCGTGCAGAAACGTTACCCAATGTTGCGCAGAGCGCCATCGGCCCGATCGCGATCGGCGTCAATGGTTATCTAGACGCAATCTTCTGCTCATATGAGCAGCGCGCGGCATCCCCCGAACGGGGACGATTCCGGCGACGATCAGCCCATCGGCGCAGCGCCCTCCGATCAGGGGGCGCTCGGCGACTCGATCACGAGCTCGCCCGCGATGATCGCCTGACGCAGCGCCTCGATCTCGGCGTCGAGCTCGGGCGTGACGAGCCCGGCCAGCTCGTGGTACGGCGCGATCTCGACGCCGCCGTTCTCGAGGGTGCCGACGAAGTGTTCGTTCGTGAACTCCCCCGCCTCGACGTCGCCGACGATCTCGACCATTGCATCCTGCGTGCGCTTCAGCACGCTCGTGAGGACGACCGGGTGGAACTCGCTCGGCAGCGTCTCGACGCCGTCGCTGTCGACCCAGATGATCGAGACGCCGCGCTCGACCGCGGCCGCCGCCGCACCTTCGCCCACCTGTCCGGCGACCGGCAGGATCACGTCGGCGCCCTGGTCGATGAAGCCCTCGGTCATGACCTTGCCCTTGTTGACGTCCTCGAAGTCGCCCGTGAACGAGCCGTCCTGCGCGGCCTTGTCCCAGCCGAGCGCCCGCACCTGGGTGCCGTGCGCCTCGTTGTACTTCGCGACGCCGTCGACGAAACCGTCCATGAAGAGCGTGACGGGCGGCTGGTTGCCGCCGCCGAAGGTCGCGACGACCCCGGTCTTCGACACGCCCGCAGCGAGGTAGCCCGCGAGGAACGAGGCCTGCGCGGTGTCGAAGACGACGGGCTTCACGTTCTCGGCCTCGACGGTCTCGTCGACGATCGCGAACGCGACGTCGGGGTTCGACCCCGCCTCCTCGAGCGTCGCCTCGGCGAGCTCCCAGCCGACCGTGACGACGAGTCCGCAGCCCGAGCCGACGGCCTGCGCGACGTTCGGGGCGAGATCGGTCTCGCCGGTCGAGACGAGCGCCTCGGCCTCGATGCCGTACTCGTCCTCCGCCTGCTGCAGGCCCTCCCACGTCGACTGGTTGAACGAGCGGTCCTCCAGACCGCCGGAGTTCGTCACCATGCGCACGCAGCCCTCGCCGGCGGCGTCGGAGCCGCCGCCCTCGGGCACCGGCGCGCACGAGACGAGCACGAGGGATGCCGCGGCCACCGCTGCGACGAGGAGACTGCGCGTTGCCCGGGACATCCAGAACCTGCCTTCTCGTGCTAGAGCACGTCGCTCGAACCGCCGAGCCGGAGGGCGTCGACGACCGCCTTCACCCGCTGCGCGTGCTCGCTCGTGGTGACGAGCAGCGCATCGGGCGTGTCGACGACGACGATATCGTGAACGCCGATCAGGCTGATGACCCGCTTCGAGCGGCTCACGACGATGCCGCTCGACGCGTCGGCGAGCACGCGGGCGCCCTCGCCGAGGATCGCGAGCTCACCCGAGCGACCCGCGGTGTTGAGCTTCGCGAGCGAGGCGAAGTCGCCCACGTCGTCCCACTGGAAGTGCCCGCGGATGACCGCGAGCCGCCCGGCGGCCGCGGCGGGCTCGGCGACCGAGTAGTCGATCGCGATCTTCTCGAGGCGGGGCCAGATGCGGTCGACCGCGGGGCCTCGCGTCGCGGGGTCGTCCCATGCCTCGGCGAGCTCGATGAGGCCCGCGTGCAGTTCGGGCTTGTTCCGCTCGATCTCCGCGAGGAGCTGGTCGGCCCGTGCGATGAACATGCCGGCGTTCCAGAGGTGCCTGCCGCCCGCGAGGTAGCGCTTCGCGGTCGCGAGATCGGGCTTCTCGACGAAGCTCGAGACCTGCTCGGTGTGCTCGGCGCCGGGGATGTCGAGGGGGTCGCCGCACTCGATGTAGCCGAAGCCGACGGCGGGCTCGGTCGGCGTGATGCCGATCGTGGCGATGTAGCCGGCGCGCGCCGCGGCGACCGCCTCGGTGACCGCGTGCTCGAAGAGCGCGTCGCCCGAGATCACGTGGTCGGCCGCGAAGGAGCCGATGACGACGCCCGGTTCGCGCCGTTCGAGGATGGCGGCGGCGAGACCGATCGCGGCCGTCGAGTCGCGCGGCTCGGACTCGAGCACGATGTTGGCGTCCGCGAGGTCGGGGAGCTGCTCTTCGACCGCGGCACGGTGGGCACGACCGGTGACGACCATGATGCGCTGCTCGCCCGAGAGCGGGGCGAGGCGGTCCCACGTGTCCTTGAGGAGCGTCTGCCCGGACCCGGTGAGGTCGTGCAGGAACTTCGGCGCGTCGGCCCGCGAGAGCGGCCAGAGACGCGACCCGACGCCACCGGCGGGGATGATGCTGTAGAAGCCGTCGAGGGCTGCGGAGTCCATCCGCTCAGGATAGCCGCGAGGGGCTGCGAGCACCTCCGCTTCGCCGCGGCGTCCACTGGATAAGGTTCGCCTCACCTGCACGTCGTGCGGGCCGGGTCTAGACTCGGATCGGGCCGTCGTGCCCGTGCGCCCGCATGTCCGGGCCAGAATCACACAGCCAGGGAGGGTTGTTCATGCCAGAGACCTCGGCAGGAACCCTGACCACACCCGAGAAGCCGGCGAAGCAGAAGCCGGGCGGCACGCTCTATCGCGGCCACGAGGGTATGTGGTCATGGGTGCTGCACCGCATCACGGGTGTCGCCATTTTCTTCTTCCTTCTTGTGCACATCCTCGACACGGCACTCGTGCGGGTGAGCCCCGAAGCGTACAACGCGGTCATCGGCGCCTATCAGACGCCGATCATGGGCCTCGGCGAGGTCGCCCTCGTCGGCGCGATCGTGTTCCACGCGTTCAACGGGCTGCGCATCATCCTCGTCGACTTCTGGGCCTGGGCCACGCGCCACCAGAAGGTGCTCTTCTGGGTCGTCATCGCGCTCTGGCTCGTCACGATGCTCGCGTTCACGCCGCGCCACCTGATCAACGTCTTCAGCCACTAGGGGTCACCGACATGTCTGCGATCGAATTCCCCGGTGCCCCCCGCCGCCGCGGCTCCAACCTGGAGAAGTGGGGCTGGATCTACATGCGCGCCTCGGGCGTGGTGCTCCTCGTGCTCATCTTCGGGCACCTCTTCATGAACCTGATGGTCGGCGACGGCATCCAGGCCATCGACTTCGGCTTCGTGGGCGGCAAGTGGGCCGACCCCTTCTGGCAGTGGTGGGACGTCCTGATGCTCTGGCTCGCGCTCATCCACGGCGCCAACGGCATGCGCACCCTCGTGAACGACTACACGAACCCCGGCACGGTGCAGAAGCTCCTCAAGGGCGCCCTCTTCGCCGCCGCGGCCGTGCTGATCATCCTCGGCACCCTCGTCGTCTTCACCTTCGAGCCGTGCCCCGCGGGCGCACCGGCCGACCTGCTCCCCTCGTTCTGCGCCGCATAGGAGATTCGTGAACACCCAGACCTCCGACGCCGAGACCAAGATCGTCGACGGCGTCCACTACCACCAGTTCGACATCGTCATCGTGGGCGCCGGCGGCGCCGGCATGCGCGCGGCCATCGAGGCCGGGCCCGGGGCGAAGACGGCCGTCATCTCGAAGCTCTACCCCACCCGCTCGCACACGGGCGCGGCGCAGGGCGGCATGGCCGCGGCGCTCGCGAACGTCGAAGAGGACTCGTGGGAGTGGCACACCTTCGACACCGTCAAGGGCGGCGACTACCTCGTCGACCAGGACGCGGCCGAGATCCTCGCGAAGGAGGCGATCGACGCGGTCATCGACCTCGAGAACATGGGGCTGCCGTTCAACCGCACCCCCGAGGGCAAGATCGACCAGCGTCGCTTCGGCGGCCACACCCGCGACCACGGCAAGGCGCCCGTGCGCCGCGCCTGCTACGCAGCAGACCGCACCGGCCACATGATCCTGCAGACGCTGTTCCAGAACTGCGTCAAGCTCGGCATCAACTTCTTCAACGAGTACTACGTGCTCGACCTCGTCATGACCGAGGTCGACGGGGTCCAGCAGCCCTCGGGCGTCGTCGCGTACGACCTCGCGACGGGTGAGCTGCACGTGTTCCAGGCCAAGGCCGTGATCTTCGCGACCGGCGGCTTCGGCAAGATCTACAAGACGACGTCGAACGCGCACACCCTCACGGGCGACGGCGTCGGCATCATCTGGCGCAAGGGCCTCCCCCTCGAGGACATGGAGTTCTTCCAGTTCCACCCGACCGGTCTCGCCGGTCTCGGGATCCTCCTCACCGAGGGCGCCCGCGGTGAGGGCGCGATCCTCCGCAACGCCTCGGGCGAGCGGTTCATGGAGCGCTACGCCCCGACCATCAAGGACCTCGCGCCCCGCGACATCGTCGCGCGCTGCATGGTCCAGGAGGTCGCCGAGGGCCGCGGCGCCGGCCCCCACAAGGACTACGTCCTCCTCGACTGCACCCACCTGGGCGCCGAGGTGCTCGAGACGAAGCTCCCCGACATCACCGAGTTCGCCCGCACCTACCTCGGCGTCGACCCCGTGTACGAGCCCGTGCCCGTCATGCCGACCGCGCACTACGCGATGGGCGGCATCCCGACGAACGTGTCGGCCGAGGTCCTCCGCGACAACACGACCGTCGTGCCCGGCCTCTACGCCGCCGGCGAGTGCGCCTGCGTCTCCGTGCACGGCTCGAACCGTCTCGGCACCAACTCGCTGCTCGACATCAACGTCTTCGGCAAGCGCGCCGGCCGCAACGCGGTCGAGTACGTCAACTCCGGCGTCGACTTCACCCCGCTGCCCGAAGACCCGGCACGCGGCATCCGCGAGCTGCTGACGCAGCTGCGCGACTCGAACGGCACCGAGCGCATCGCCGCGATCCGCAAGGAGCTGCAGGACGAGATGGACAAGGGCGCGCAGGTGTTCCGCACCGACGAGTCGCTCGCCCACGTCACGAACGTCATCGCCGGCCTCCGCGAGCGGTACAAGAACATCGCCGTGCAGGACAAGGGCAAGCGGTTCAACACCGACCTGCTCGAGGCCGTCGAGCTCGGGTTCCTGCTCGACCTCGCCGAGGTCGTCGTCTTCTCCGCCCGCAACCGCAAGGAGAGCCGCGGCGGACACATGCGCGACGACTTCCCGAATCGCGACGACGAGAACTACATGCAGCACACCATGGCGTACCTCTCGGGTGACGCGCACTCGGCCGACGCGGCCGACCACATCCGACTCGACTGGAAGCCGGTCACCGTCACGCGCTACCAGCCGATGGAAAGGAAGTACTGATCGTGTCCTCCGCCACGCTCGAGCAGGCGCCCGCCGCTGAGGCGCCCATCCAGTCGTTCACCGTCACCTTCCTGATCCGTCGCTTCGACCCCGACGTCGACACCGAGCCGCGCTGGCAGGACTTCGACGTCGAGATGTACGCGACCGACCGCGTGCTCGACGCGCTGCACAAGATCAAGTGGGAGCAGGACGGCTCGCTGACGTTCCGCCGTTCGTGCGCCCACGGCATCTGCGGCTCCGACGCGATGCGCATCAACGGCCGCAACCGGCTCGCGTGCAAGACCCTCATCAAGGATCTCGACATCTCGAAGCCGATCTACGTCGAGGCGATCAAGGGCCTTCCCCTCGAGAAGGACCTCATCGTCGACATGGAGCCGTTCTTCGCGAGCTACCGCGAGGTGCAGCCGTTCCTCGTCGCGAACTCGACCCCCGAGCCCGGCAAGGAGCGCGTGCAGTCGGTCGCGAACCGTGCGATCTTCGACGACACCACGAAGTGCATCCTCTGCGCGGCGTGCACCTCGTCGTGCCCCGTCTTCTGGACCGACGGCCAGTACTTCGGCCCGGCCGCGATCGTCAACGCGCACCGCTTCATCTTCGACTCGCGCGACGACAACGCCCAGACGCGTCTCGACATCCTCAACGACAAGGAGGGCGTGTGGCGCTGCCGCACGACCTTCAACTGCACCGAGGCGTGCCCGCGCGGCATCGAGGTGACGAAGGCGATCGCAGAGGTCAAGCAGGCCGTCATGCGCGGCAAGCCGTAACCGGATCCCACGTCGTCGCGCCGACGACGAACTGAAGCAGGGCCGATGCGAATCGCATCGGCCCTGCTTCGTTCCCGGCCGCGTTCCCCCTCGCGAGACGGGTGCCGGTCGCGGGGGGGGGGGGGGGGGCGCCCCCCCCCCCCCCCCCCCCCCCCCCACCCCCCCCCCCCCCCCCCCCCCCCGCCCCCCCCCCCCCCCCCCCCCCCGCCCCGCCCCCCCCCCCCCCCCCCCGCCCCAGCCGGGGCGCGGCACCGCGACCGGCGGAGT
>NZ_JBHVUA010000005.1:0-367100 GCF_042884375.1 Agromyces sp. NPDC058136
GCGGCGCGGGTCGACAGCTCGGTGCCGCCCTCGAAGACGGGCAGCGCCTGCTCGACGTCTGCAGGCAGCTCGCCGGCCTCGAGCCGGTCGAGGAGCGCCTTCTTCTCGGGGTTCGCCGCGGCCCACGCGTCGAACGAGACCTGCCACTCGGCGTGCTCGGCGGCACCGCGGGCGATCGCCTCACGGGTGTGCGAGATGACCTCGTCGGCGACGACGAAGCTCTCCTCGGGGTCGAAGCCGAGCACCTCCTTCGTCGCGGCGAGCTCGGCCGCACCCAGCGCGGAGCCGTGGATCTTGCCCGAGTTCTGCTTGCCGGGGCTCGGCCAGCCGATGATCGTCTTCAGGATGATGATGGACGGCTTCGACTGCTCGCCCTTCGCCGCCTCGATCGCGCGGTGGAGCTCGGCGACGTCCTCGACGTACTCGCCGGTCTTCTTCCAGTCGACGGTCTGCACCTGCCAGCCGTACGACTCGTACCGCTTCGCCACGTCTTCGGTGAAGGCGATGTTGGTGTCGTCCTCGATCGAGATCTGGTTCGAGTCGTAGATCACGACGAGGTTGCCGAGCTGCTGGTGGCCTGCGAGCGAGGATGCCTCGCTGGTGATGCCCTCCTGCAGGTCGCCGTCGCCCGCGATGACGTAGACGAAGTGGTCGAACGGGCTCTCGCCCGCCGGCGTCTCGGGGTCGAACAGGCCGCGCTCGTAGCGGGCCGCGTAGGCGAAGCCGACGGCCGAGGCGAGGCCCTGGCCGAGCGGTCCGGTCGTGATCTCCACACCGTCGGTGTGGCCGTACTCGGGGTGGCCCGGGGTCTTCGAACCCCACGTGCGCAGCGACTCGAGGTCGGCGAGCTCGAGGCCGTCGCCGGCCAGGTAGAGCTGCACGTACTGGGTGAGCGACGAGTGGCCCGCCGAGAGGATGAAGCGGTCGCGGCCGAGCCAGGCGTGATCGGCGGGGTCGCGGCGCATCACCTTCTGGAAGAGGAGATAGGCGGCCGGGGCGAGGCTCATCGCCGTTCCGGGGTGGCCGTTGCCGACCTTCTCGACGGCGTCAGCCGCGAGCACCCGTGCGGTGTCCACCGCGCGATCGTCGATGGGATCCCAGTGCAGAGCGCCGAGCCGGATGGCGATGCCGCCCTCAGGGAGTGCCGCGGTACGTGAATCGGTCATGTGGGTTTCTCCTCTTCAGACGCGCGTCGATCGACGCGCGCGGTTCTTCGCAGGGCGACGACGGCTTCCGTCGTGAAGCCGAATTCGCGAGACAAGGACTGGTGATGGGGCTAGGTGCCGGGCTCACATCCCAGCGCGGGTTCGCACCTCGTCGGACTCGACGATCTCAGCGTCGCCCGCTGCCGTGCCGGGCTCCAGATGGGCGTCGCTGCGCTGAAGCGGGATCAGTGTGGGATCCTCGATGATCGGTCGGAACACGAGCTCCGCCGCACCTA
The DNA here is from genome assembly GCF_042884375.1 of Agromyces sp. NPDC058136. NCBI lineage: Bacteria > Bacillati > Actinomycetota > Actinomycetes > Micrococcales > Microbacteriaceae > Agromyces > Agromyces sp. NPDC058136. The sequence continues at coordinate 1,442 of NZ_JBHVUA010000005.1, forward strand.
CCAAGAGAATCTCGTCTCCGAGCGCGGTATGGCGCAAGGTCAGATCGTCGACCCCTCCTGGAAGCGTGTCCCCGATCGACCGCTTGATCTCCTCTTCGCCCACGACCTTCCAGAGTGTGCCGAGGAATCCTCCCAGCACGACGCAATGCGGATTCAAGCCGTTCACGATGCTCCGCAGAGCGACGCCGAGGTAGTCGAGTTGCCGTCGGAGCTCCCGATGACCGCGGCTCCCGGGATTCGTCCAGGCACGTGCCAATGCGCATGGAAGATCCCCAACTCGGGATGAGTCGAGCCCCACGCACTCGAGAAGCCGGTCCCGTCGGACCTCGGTCTCGAGGCAGCCGACGGCACCGCAATGACACCGCGAACCGTTCGATTCCACGAGCGTGTGCCCGAACTCTCCGGAATGCCCCGTGTGGCCGCCCAGGAGAGTACCGCCCACGGCGATCGCTCCACCGATACCGCTCGCACCGCCATTGAGATAGACGATGGCGTCGATGTCACGGCCTGCGCCGAACGCAGCCTCGGCTCCGACACCGACGTTCGCATCGTTCGCCGCGAAGACGGGGAATCCGGTCGCCTCGGAGAGCGCGAGCGCTATCCGAGCGTCCCGCCATCCCAGATGAGGCGCGAGCACCACCACCGAGTCATCGACTCGCACGAGACCCGGCACCGCCACGCCGATACCGAGGGTGCGGAAGCCCGCTTCCAGTTCCGGACGCATGCCGTCGATGATCGCCGTGACGGTGTTGATGAACTCTCCGGGTGTCGGGATCCTCTCGTGCTTGTGACGCACCCGGCGCACGACCCGTCCGCCGAGCGTGACGACGGCGACCTCGGTGGCATCGATCTCCGGATTGACCGCGATCGCCGAGACCGTGGATGAAGCATTCACCATGGGACTCGGGCGGCCGATGCGCTTGGTCTGCACCGCGTCGGTCTCGTTCACGAGGCCTCGATCGTGAAGATCCGACACGAGCGCGCCGACCGTCGACCGATTCAAGCCGGTCGCCTTCGTGATGTCGGATCGGGATACCGGTCCCCGATGATGCGCCAGCATCAGCACCTGCGCGAGATTGCGCCGACGGACGTCATCGAGCGTCGAACCGACGGAATCACCTGTCAGTACTCGCACGGCCGCCCCCTCGATGCTCGAATGCGTGTTTCGCCGTTCTCTGGAGAACCGGGGCGGCCCGCAGCGCCCACCGCGAGCCGCCCTGGCACACGTCAGCGATTCGAGAACGCCGCGTCGAACGCCGCGGTCGGCGCGGAGAACGCGTTGCGGCGGACGAACTCCAGCGCTTCGGGCGCTCCGATGAGACGGTCCATGCCGGCGTCCTCCCACTCGACCGAGATCGGGCCGTCGTAGCCGATCTGGTTCAGTGCCCGGAACGCGCCCTCCCACGGGACGTCGCCTCGACCGGTCGACACGAAGTCCCAACCCCGACGCAGATCCGACCAGGGCAGGTGGGACCCCAAGCGGCCGTTTCTTCCGTTCCCGAGGTTGAGCTTCACGTCCTTGCAATCGACGTGATAGATCCGATCCTGGAAGTCGAGGATGAAGTCCACGGGATCGAGTTGCTGCCAGATGAAGTGGCTCGGGTCCCAGTTCAGGCCGAACGCCTCCCGATGACCGATCGCTTCAAGAGTGCGGACCGTCGTCCAGTAGTCGTAGGCGATCTCGGACGGGTGCACTTCATGCGCGAACCGCACGCCGACCTCGTCGAAGACGTCGAGGATGGGGTTCCACCGGTCGGCGAAGTCCTGGTAGCCCGCATCGATGAGTTCCTGGGAGGCGGGCGGGAACATCGCCACGTACTTCCAGATCGACGATCCGGTGAATCCGATGACCGTCTTGACACCGAGCTTGGCGGCCAACCGGGCGGTGTGCTGCATCTCCTCGGCGGCGCGCCTGCGCACACCCTCGGGGTCGCCGTCCCCCCACACCCGGTCCGAGAGGATGTCGCGATGCCGCTGATCGATCGGGTCGTCGCACACGGCCTGACCCTTGAGGTGATTCGAGATGGCGTACACGCGCAGGTCGTACTCGGCCAGAAGGGCCAGCTTGCCTTGAACGTAGTCGTCGTCGTCCCAGCGCCAGGGGTCGAGGTGATCGCCCCAGCAGGCGATCTCGAGGCCGTCGTAGCCCCAGCCCGAGGCGAGGCGCGCGACCTCCTCGAGCGGCAGGTCGGCCCATTGGCCGGTGAACAAGGTGATCGGACGCGTCATTGCATTGCCTTCTTTCGGGGTGTGTTTCGAGGACTCGGTCAGCTCACGGGCTGCCAGGCGGAGTCGGATTCGGAGCTCCGTTCGACCGCTCGCAGAACCTGTTGCAGGTGCAGTCCGTCGTCGAAGGAGGGTCGCGGGGGTTCGCCCGTCGCGATGGCGTTCACGAAATCATGCACCTGGTTGGAGAACCCGTGCTCGTAGCCGAGCATGTGGCCCGGCGGCCACCATGGAGCGAGGTACGGATGGTCGTGCTCGGTGACCAGGATCGTCCTGAAACCCTGCTCGAGCGGCGGCAGGGTCGCGTCGTAGAACTCGAGCTCATTCATCCGTTCGAGGTCGAATGCAACGGCTCCGAGCGAACCGAAGACCTCGATCCGCAACGAGTTCTTCCGTCCCGTGGCGAACCGGGTCGCTTCGAAGGACGCGAGTGCCCCGGCTCCTCCTTTCGGGTCTTCGAACCGCCCGGTGAAGAGCGCGACATCGTCGACGGTCACCTGACCCCGATCGATGGATGCCGTCCCGCTGAGTCCTACGCCCGTGCCGAGGAGCGGCCGCTCGTTCACGACCGTTTCGAGCACACCCGACACCGCGGTCAGCTGAAGCCCTGTGATGTACTCGGCGAGATCGATCGCGTGGGCGCCGATGTCTCCAAGCGAACCGGAGCCCGCTCGCTCCTTCTGTAGCCGCCAGGTGAGGGGTGCTTCCGCATCGATCAGCCAGTCCTGAAGGTACGAGCCGCGGACCTGGCGTACCGTGCCGATCCGACCGCTCGCCACCAGATGCCGGGCGAGCGCCGTCGCCGGCACGCGTCGATAGGTGAATCCGACCATCGACTGCATGCCTGCGCTGGTGGCGCGTCTGGCCGCGAACGCCATGGCCTCGGCTTCGGCCACGGTGTTCGCCAGTGGCTTCTCGCAGAGGACGTGCTTGCCAGCCTCGAGTGCGGCGATCGCGATCGCTGCGTGAGACTCGCCGGGCGTCACGATGTCGATGATGTCGATATCGTCCCGGGCGACGACCTCACGCCAGTCGGTCGAGGACTCGGCCCACCCCCATTTCGCCGCGGCGCTGGCGACACCCTCGGCGTCCCGGCCGACGAGCACCTGCATGGTCGGACTCGACGGGAGGTCGAAGAAGCGGGGCGCAACTCGCCATCCCTGCGAATGCGCTGCCCCCATGAAGCCGTAACCGATCATGGCTACGCGGAGCTCTGATGTCATTGATGCCCTCCTCGGAGCGGGAAGAGTCGGGGGCGCCCGTCGTTCGGCGAACACCCCCGACCGGAATGCTGTCTAGGACTCGAATGAGAGGTCGATGTAGTCCTCGACGTTGTCCTTCGTGACCACCGGGGCGTCGAGCACGACGCGGTTCGGAACGCTCGGCGTGATGAGGTCGGAAACGGTCTTGCCCTGCGCGATGAGTCGGGCGAAGGCGATACCGTCTGCGGCCTGCGTCGACGGGTAGATGATGGTCGCCTTGAGCACCGAGTCGTCGGCCTGAATCGCTTCCATCGCGTTCTTGGAGCCGGCACCGCCGACCATGAAGAACTCGTCGCGGCCGGCCGCATCGATCGCAGCGAGCACGCCGATGCCCTGGTCGTCGTCGTGGTTCCAGATCGCGTCGATCTTCGGGTTGGCCGCGAGCAACTGCGACGTCACGGCCTCGCCGCCCTGCACGGTGAAGTCGGCGGCGACGCGTGCCGACACCTCGAGGCCGCAGTCGTCGAGGGCGTCGGCGAATCCTTCCGAGCGGTCCTGTGTCAGCGGCAGCGAGTCGATGCCCGCGATCTCGGCGACGACGGCGTCGGGGGTGTCGCCCAACTGCTCGCAGATGTAGGTTCCGGCGCTGACGCCCATGCCGTAGTTGTCACCCAGGATGGTCGTGCGGGCGGCGAACGGGCTGGAGAACTCGCGGTCGACGTTGATGACGGGGATGCCGGCTTCCATCGCCTTGATCGAGACCTCGGTCAGCGCCGCACCATCGCTGGGCAGCAGGACGATCGCGTCGACCCTGTCGTTGATGAAGGTCTCGACGGCGGCGATCTGCGCGTTCACGTCATTGGTGCCTTCAGCGACGCGCAGGTCGACGTCGGGGAAGCTCTCGGCAGCGGCGAGCGCACCGGAGTTGATGGCGCCGAGCCAGCCGTGGTCTGCCGCGGGGCCGGACCAGCCGATGACCACGGTGTCGCCGCTCGCCGAGTTCTCTTCGGTAGTGGTGCCCTGATCGACGACGCTCGGTTCGTCGGCTCCACCGCCGGTGCAACCGGCGAGCATGGACAGGGCCACGAACGAGACGCCCAAGCCGAGCGCGATGCGACCGCCGGGGATGCGCTTGATTGCCATGTGATTCTCTCCTTTGAGGATTAGGTGCAATGAGCCACGGTCTGAGATTCGACAAATTGGCTTGCCAGACAACATAACAGCGAAACTTAGAGCCTGTCTACCCTGAGTTTGACTCAATAGGTTCACCAGAACCCAGTCAATTCAACGGAAACAGTAGGCATCGATCAATCGGTTCTGATATGTTGCGTCAATGATCAAAGTCGACCATGAGGATCTCCTCAGCGTCCGAGGAGTTACCAAGGCGTTCGCGGGCGTTCGGGCGCTCAAGGGTGTCGATCTCGACATCCGGGCAGGCGAGGTGCATTGCATCCTCGGCCAGAACGGTGCCGGAAAATCAACGCTCATCAAGGTGCTCGCCGGCGTGCACAAGCCCGACGACGGTGAGATCGTCTGGCGGGGCGAGCCCATCGACCTTCCCGATCCCGAGGCAGCCCTCGGCATCGGAATCGCCACCATGTATCAAGAGCTGGACGTCGTCGACGGCCTCACCGTTGCGGAGAACATCTTCCTCGGCCATGAACTGGCGCGGGGCGGCTTCACCCGTCGATCTCAAGCGCACAAGCAGGCGAAGGAGCTTATGCGCCGTCTCGGCCATGGATCGATCTCGCCGAACACGGAAGTCGGCCTGTTGAGCGCCGCGAACAAGCAGATCGTGAGCATGGCGCGGGCACTCTCGCACGACATCAAGCTCATCATCATGGACGAGCCATCGGCCGTGCTCGACAACGAGGAGGTCAAGAACCTCTTCCACGTCGTCCGCGAGCTCACTGCTGCCGGCATCGCGGTGGTCTACATCACCCATCGCCTTGAGGAGATCCGCCAGATCGGCGACCGGATCACCGTGATCAAGGACGGTCGTTCGACCGCGAACGGACTGCCGGTGGCCGAGACGCCGACCAGCGAGTTCATCCGGCTGATGACCGGCCGAGAGGTCGCAAACGTGTTCCCGCCTGCGACCCCGGTCCGCGACGACGCCCCGGTGATGCTCGAGGTCGAGGAACTGAGCTTGCCGGGCGTATTCTCCGATGTCAGCTTCAGCGTACGAGCCGGCGAGATCGTCGGCCTCGCCGGATTGGTCGGATCCGGTCGCACCGAGATCCTCGAGGCGGTCTACGGTGCGCGGAAGCCCGCTGGGGGGAGCGTGCGAGTCGCCGGCAGACCGATCCGTCGAGGGTCCGTGGTGTCCGCGGTGGAAGCCGGCATCGGGTTGTCACCCGAGGAACGCAAGAGCCAGGGACTGGTGCCGGAGGAGCCGATCTTCGTGAACGTGACCCTGTCTTCGATGAAGCGCTTCGCCAAGGCGGGATTCCTCGACGACCGGTCGGCGCGGAAGGCCACGGCCGCTCAGATCGACGCACTCGAACTGCGACCCTCCGACCCTGATCGCCCCGCCATCACCCTGTCCGGTGGCAACCAGCAGAAGATCCTCCTCGCTCGGTGGCTGGTGCACGGCACGCGCGTGCTTCTGCTCGATGAGCCCACACGGGGGGTCGACGTCGGCGCTCGCACCGAGATCTACGGACTGATCCGGCGCCTCGCAGCGGCGGGCAACGCCGTCGTCATCGTGTCCAGCGAGATCGAGGAGGTGCTCGGCCTGTCCGACACCGTTCTCGTCATCGCCGACGGACGCGTACTCAGCACAGTACCCGCAACGGAGATCGATGAGCACGGCGTGCTCGATCTCGTCATGAAAGGAACAGCAGCGTGAGCGACAAGAAGATCGACGGCAGCGAAGTCGTCGCCGCGGGCGCGGACCCCTCGCCCTCGCCCGATACCGTGGCCAGCAGCGTCCCGTCGCACACGGAGGCCCCGGTCTGGCGAAGGATGCTCAGCGGACCCGCCGGACGAATCGTCGGACTCGTCGTCGCCCTCGCCTTGATCTACATCGTCGGCGCGCTGACGGCAGGAGATACGTTCACGAGCGTCAGCAACCTGATGGTCATCCTCCGCCAGGCGTCCATCATCGGCGTGATCAGCGTCGGCATGACGTTCGTCATCATCTCCGGTGGCATCGATCTGTCCGTCGGCGCGGTGATGGGCCTCGCTTCCGTGGTGGCCACGTTGGACGTGGTGCAGAACTTCAGCGAGCAGACGCATTGGGTCACGATGGTGCTCATCGCGCTCGCCGTCGGCTTGGCTGCGGGCGTCGTCAACGGCGTCGTGATCGCGTACGGCAACGTCGTCGCGTTCATGGCCACCCTCGCGATGCTCGTCGCCGCCCGTGGTCTGGCCGAGATCCTCGCCGAACGTCGAACCCTGACCGTCGACGCCCGCGACTTCGTGGAGTTCTTCAACGCGGACTTCCTCGGCGTCGACATCCTGATCTGGATGTTCGCGTTGGTGTCCGTCGCTGCCTGGATCCTCCTCAACCGCACGACATTCGGCCGGCGAACGGTCGCGATCGGCGGCAACCGTGAGGCCGCGCGCCTTGCCGGCATCAACGTCAAACGTCATACCGTGCTCCTCTACGCGATCGCCGGCCTGACCGCGGGCATCGCGGCGATCATGATCCTCGGGCGCACGACGGCGGGGACATCGACCCACGGGTCGCTGTACGAGCTCGACGCGATCGCCGCCGTCGTCGTCGGCGGCACCCTCCTGGTGGGTGGGCGCGGCACGATCGTCGGCACGGTATTCGGCGTGCTCATCTTCGCGACCCTCACGAACGTGTTCATCCAGAACAACCTCTCCTCCTCGGTCCAAGCCGTTGCCAAGGGCGTGATCATCGTCGTCGCCGTGCTGCTCCAGCAGCGCTTCGGACGACGTGACAGCCGAACGACGTAGTGCTCGCCCACCGGCGATCCACGTGAATACCCACTAGAGAAAGACGATTGATGACTCTGCAGCCCACTCGCGACGACCGCTTCTCCTTCGGCCTCTGGACCTTCGGCTGGCAGGCCCAAGACCAGTTCGGCGGGGCCTCACGGGCCCCCGTCGACACCGTCGAAGCCGTCCACAAGCTCGCGGAACTCGGTGCCTACGGCATGACCTTCCACGATGACGACCTCTTCGCCTTCGAAAGCGACGACGCATCCCGTCAGCGGGAGATCGACCGACTGAAGCAGGCGATGTCCGACACCGGAATCGTGATCCCGATGGTGACGACGAATCTGTTCGGTCACCCGGTGTTCAAGGACGGCGGCTTCACCTCCAACGACCGTGCGGTGCGGCGATTCGCATTGCGCAAGGTCCTCCGCAACATCGATCTCGCCGCAGAACTCGGGGCTGAGACGTTCGTCATGTGGGGCGGCCGCGAAGGCAGCGAGTACGACGCCGCCAAAGACATCCGCGCCGCGCTGGCACGCTATCGCGAGGCGGTCGACCTGCTCTCGGAGTACGTGCTCGACAAGGGCTATGGACTGCGGTTCGCGATCGAGCCGAAGCCGAACGAGCCTCGCGGAGACATCCTGCTCCCGACGGTCGGACATGCCCTGGCGTTCATCGAGACCCTGGAACACCCCGAGTTGGTGGGGCTCAACCCCGAGACGGGTCACGAACAGATGGCTGGACTGAACTACACCCACGCCATCGCTCAGGCGCTCGATGCCGGCAAACTCTTCCACATCGACCTCAACGGTCAGCGCGGCATCAAGTTCGACCAGGATCTGGTGTTCGGGCACGGCGACATCCAGAACGCCTTCTCGCTCGTCGACCTCCTCGAGTTCGGCGGAGCCGACGGCGGGCCGGCCTACCACGGTCCGCGGCACTTCGACTACAAGCCCTCGCGGACAGAGGACCCCGAGGGAGTCTGGGAGTCGGTCTCGGCGAACATGCGGATGTACCTGCTCCTGAAGGAACGCGCGGCCGCGTTCCGCGCTGACCCCGAGGTCAAGGAGGCCCTCACCGCGGCGCGAGTCGCCGAACTCTCGCAGCCCACTCTCGCGGGTGGGGAGTCCTACTCGGACCTCCTCTCAGACCGGAGCTCATACGAGGATTTCGATGCGGGCTCGTACTTCGACGGGAAGGGCTTCGGATTCGTCCGACTCCAGCAACTCGCCATGGAGCACCTCCTTGGCGCTCGCTGATTCGGCCGACGAGCGTCGCGCGGGGGTCCTCGCGTGACGCTCGTCGCGGGCGTCGACTCCTCGACGCAGAGCTGCAAGGTCGTCATCGTCGATGCGTCGACCGGTGCGGTCGTCCGGAGCGGACGAGCCGCGCATCCGGCAGGATCCGAAGTGAATCCGGCCGAATGGTGGAGCGCGCTCTCGACTGCTATCGCTGACGCCGGAGGCCTCGACGACGCTGCTGCGCTCTCAGTCGCCGGCCAGCAGCACGGAATGGTCGCCCTCGACGAGCACGGCGAAGTGATCCGCGATGCCCTGCTCTGGAACGACACGCGCAGCGGAGGGGCCGCCGACGATCTTCGACGCGAGATCGGCGCCTCGGAGCACGCCCGGAGGACGGGCCTCGTTCCCGTCGCGTCGTTCACGTCGACCAAGCTCAGGTGGCTGCGCGACAACGAACCGGAGCACGCACGTCGCGTCGCGGCGGTCGCCCTCCCCCATGACTGGCTCACATGGCGTCTGCGCGGCTACGGCCCAAGCACCGATGACGCACTCGGCGCCGACCTGCACGCCCTGACGACGGACCGATCCGACGCCAGCGGGACCGCGTACTGGTCACCGACGTCCGAGTCCTACGATCGGGAGCTCCTCGTCCGCGCCCTCGGCCGGGACGCGGTCCTGCCCAGGGTCCTCGGTCCGTCCGAGTCACCGGGCGAATCGGCCGCGACGGCCGCGACGCAGGCAGGCCTCGTCCTCGGGCCGGGCGCCGGCGACAATGCCGCGGCAGCCCTCGGTCTCGGCGGGCGGGCCGGTGATGCGATCGTCTCCATCGGCACCAGTGGAACCGTGTTCGCCGTCGCTGAGCAGCCCGTCCTCGATCCGACGGGCACGGTCGCTGGTTTCGCCGATGCCGCCGGCGGATTCCTTCCGCTTGTGGCGACGTTGAACGCCGCACAAGTCGTCGACACCGTCGCGGCGCTCCTCGGACTCGACCACGAGGCGTTCGGCCGGCTGGCGTTGCAGGCACCTTCAGGCTCCGATGGCGTCGTGCTCCTCCCCTACTTCTCAGGCGAGCGCACACCCGACCTTCCGCACGCACGCGCGCAGTGGTCGGGCCTGAGCCTGGGGAACGCGAATCGTGAGAACTTCGCCCGATCGGCCATCGAGGGGATGCTCGCCGGCCTCGCAAGCGGACTCGATGCAATCACCGCGGCCGGCGCAGCAGCGGATCGCGTGCTGCTGATCGGCGGCGGAGCGCGCCTCGCGGCGACGAGGCAGGTCGCAGCCGAGGTGTTCGGGCTTCCGATCGTGGTGCCCGACCCCGCGGAGTACGTCGCGCTCGGGGCTGCCGCCCAAGCGGCGTGGACGCTGACCGGGAACCGCCCCGACTGGGCGCCCCCCGGTGCTGCGACGATTCGAGCTCAGCACTCCACCCGGGTGCGTGAGACTTACCGGCTGTACGCGGAGCGCTTCGCGGCGGCGACCCGCCGATGAATCCGACTGCTCGGGTGGGGGTGGGGACTACGCGGATGCCGCGTTCCGTCCGCCCTCACTCGGGCTGCCGAACCCGGCAGGGTCACGCAACACTCCGGTGAATGCGAGCTCGGCGGCGCCGATCAGCAGATTGTCGCGGCCCAGCGCTGAAGAAACGAGGGCGACCTCGGTGGCAGGTCCGCGCAACGCGGACGAACGGATCGCGGTGTCGAGCGAAGCACCGCCAACCACGTGCAGAGTCGCGAGGAAGCCCCCGAGGATGATGCGGGCCGGGTTGAACGTGTTGACGATGTTCCGAAGCGCGATCGAGAGGTACGCGAGCTGCGCGTCGACGACGGCGCGAACCGCACCGCTCGTCGCGTACTGCTCGACCAGCAGTGCCTCGAGGGACTCCGACTCGGAATCGCTTGCGCCAACCGATTCGAGGAGGGCGGCGCGGGTCACCTCCGTCTCGAGGCACCCTATGGCCCCGCAGTGGCACAGGATACCGGCGGAATTCACCAATGTGTGCCCGAGCTCGCCGCCGAACCCGCTCGCGCCCGTGAGGACCCGCCCGCCAGAGATGACACCCCCGCCGATGCCGCTCGCCCCTCCGTTCAGGTACACGATGTCCTCCAGCGCATCGCCGCCCCCGAAGAGGGAATCGGCGACGACGCCGCAATTGGCGTCGTTTGCGGCGTAGGCGGGCAGGCCGGTCGCCTCTGCGGTCATCTCGACCAGGGGCTCGTCGATCCACCCGAGGTGGGGCGCGAGCTTCACGAGTCCGTCCTGAGCGCGCACCAGCCCCGGCACCGCCATTCCGACGCCGGCGATGACATGAGAAGTCTCGAGTTCCGGACGCATCCCGGCGATCACCGCTGCCGTCGCGTTCACGACCTCGCGCGCCGAGGGGATGCGTTCGGTTGCGAAGCGAACGGTTCGGAGAACGCGTCCGCCGAGGGCGACCACACCGATCGTCGTCGCATCGAGCTCAGGATTGACGGCGATCGCTACCACGCGCTCCGACGGGGTGACGACTGAACTCGGACGTCCGACTCGCTTCGGCTCCTCGGACTGCCCGGTCGCGACCAGACCGAGCTCCTCGAGTTCGACGACGATGGTCGCGATCGTCGATCTGTTCAGCCCCGTCGCCCTCGTGATCTCCGCCCGCGTGAGCGCCCTGTTCGCGTGGACGAGGCCGAGGACCGTGGAAAGGTTGTTGCGGCGGAGTGAATCGAGGTTGCCGATTCTCGTCGGTTCCGCGGAGCTGACGTCGGGTGGCTGCCGCTTGGCCTTGGACAAAGAATGTCACCTCATTCCGGGAGCGGATGCCCCGCGTGATTTTGTTCGCTCTTCCACCATAAACCGATTCGCCGTTGGGTTTGGCTAAACCGACGGGGAGCCGATCGAACGAACTCGATCGGCTCCCCGGGCAGTGACAGGTGCGGCTAGCGCGAGACCTCCTTCCGCCTGCGATTTCGCACGATGACGGCGACCAGGATCGCGATCGCGAGCAGGACGAGCGCACCGATGCCGATGACCCCGGCGGCACTGACCCAGTCCGTCGACTGCTCCCCCGATTCGGCGGCATCGCTGCCGGCGACCGGAGTCTGATCGACGATCACGAACTCGATGGATTTCTTGACCTCGGCGGCCCTGGGAGAGGTGATCGTGACGGTCACGTCCCAGCTTCCCTCGGTGAACAGCGGCTCACTCGAGACCCAGAACCCCTCTCCTTCAGGGGCCGAGACCAACGGGGTCGGCCCGACGACACCGCCGCCTTCGGACTTCGCAGTGAGCACCGGGTCGATGATCTCCGACACCGGGTGACCATCCTCCTCGTACACGGCGCTCACGGTGACACCACCGGTGCCGTCCTGATCGACGTCGAGGACGATCTTCCCGCCGTGCGCGACGGCGGCCTGGGGGCCCCCCAGGGAGGCGAGCGCAACAAGCGCTGCCACCCCGAGGGCCCGCAGGAGGGCGACCGATCCGTTGGCGCGGGATGCTCCGTGGCGCCGTTGCATACCTCGAACCTCTGCTGTCTTCCTGATTCCGGGGTTCATGGTCATCCTCCGTTGATGCAGCCGATTCACTTGACGAGCAGGATCGTCGAGCCGTTCGTCGAACCACCGTAGGTGGCGTTTCCGAGGAACGTCGCCGAGAGGTGGTGCACGCCTCGGCTCAGGTCCGGCAGGCGCACCGAGTACTTCCCCTTGTCGCCGGCCTCCAGCTCGATCGTCGCGATGACGGTCGAGCCGTCTCGGATCTCCACCGTCCCGACGACCTTCGACTTGTCTGCTGCAACGACGCGGCCCGTGTACTTCACGGTCGAGCCGAGCTTGACGACGGTCTTGGCAGGCGCTCCGGTGGTGACGGTCTCGATGACCGGCTCCGGGGTGATGTCCTCGAGGGACACCGTCTCCGAGTCTCCGACGTTTCCGGCGTTGTCGACCGGACGGGACTCCACCGTCGCCGCTGCGGTGCCGGGCACCGTGAACGGGCCGGTGTAGGCCAGCCAGGCCTCGGCGTCGTCGATGCGGTACTCGATGCGGTTGAGACCGCTCGTGGCATCCTCACCCGACAAGGTGATCAGGCGAGCCTCGTCCGATGCCGCGACGGTGGGATCGACGGTGTCGATCTTCACGGTGCGCTGCTCAGTGGCGGAGAAGAACTCCCCGTCGGTCGCCCGAAGCCAGACGGTCGTCTCGCCCTCGTCGGCGATCACGAGCGGCTCGGCCAGCGGGGCGAAGTCGACCCCATCGGTCGAGTATTCGACCGATGCCGGAGCCTCACCCGTCGTGGCTGCGGAACCCGAGATCGTGACCGACCGGGTGTACCAGCCCGCTTCACCGTTCGGTGCGTCGGGCGCGAGCGTGACATCGAGGGTGATGGTCGGGACCTCGGGCTCGACCTTCGGCACGTCGAGGATGCCGACCTCCGAGATGTTCCCGGCGACGTCGGTCGCGCGGTACGAGACCAACTGCGCCGAGTCATCGAGCTCGAACGGCGAGCTGTACGCCTGCCATGCGCCGTCACCGAGTCGGTACTCCTGAGACGCGACACCACTCGTGGCCTCGTCGGCCGAGAGGGTCACCGTTCGCGGCGACGCATCCTGCGCGAGCACTGCCGAGACCGTGGGCACGGATCCATCGATCTTGAACGACACCGAATCGGAAACCGTCTCGGCACCGGGTGCCGAGGCACGGTACTCGACCGTGTGCTCGCCATCGGTCGACACGGAGACCGGAGACGTGTACTCGACCCAGCCCGCGCCGTCGACATTCACCTCACGGTAGATGCTGCTCGCTCCGCCGCCCTCGACGTTCACGGTGACCGCGACCGGCCCCGTGTACCACCCGTTCGCACCGTTCGGCGCGGCGGGGTCGACGACTGCAGCGACGGACAACTCGGTCGCCTTGACCACTCGGAAGTAGTCGAACTTGGCCGTGTTGGAGATCTGCCCCTGCGCCGGGTTGCCGAGCGCATACAAGCCGACCTTCGCGTTCCCGAGCCCGGCGTTCTGAACCGCCTGGAACGTCGTCCATGCCTGGCCGTCGCTCGAGTACGACCCCGTGAACGTGGTGCCGCTCTTCGCGAGACGCAGCCACACGATTCCGCTCGCCGGCGCCGCAGCACTGGGTTGCGGGTTCTGGATGGCACCGCCGACCTCGCTGCGGAGTTCGAGGCCGCGATCGATCGTGGACCCGGCCGCGTTCTTCGCCAGGATGTCGAGCTTCACGTAGTTCTGGTCATCGCCGTACAGGATGATTCCGCCCTGCTGGTACCGGCGGTCCAGGTCGGTCGCATCGACCTTCGTCTCCACGGTCCAATCGCCCTCGGGCTGCGGCTGCAGCACGATGTTGTCGATCGGCGTGCCGTTCCCGTAGATGTCGGCACTCGTCGTGTCGATCTCCAGGTTGCCGCCGCCGACGCGGTACCCCACCTTGTTCTCATTGACCACGGACCAGCGACAGGTGCTCAACGTCGCTCCGTCGAACTCGTCGTTCGGGGTGTCGACAGTAGCCGTGTCATCCGGGGTGATCGTGAACCAGTCGTACTCGGCGTTCGGCGGGGTGACCCCCACGGTCTGCGTCGATGTGCTCCCGGCCACGAACAGGCCGATCTTGGGGTTGTCGATTCCAGCGAGCGTGAACGTCCCGTTGACGGCGGTGAAGTTGATGCCGTCGGTGGAGTACGAGCTCGTCAGCGTGGTCCCGTCACTCGTGATCCGAACGAAGAAGTCGTCCGGGAACTGCGTTCCGAGTGCGGGCGTGTTGATCTCCTGCGGTGCCGCGTTGTCCTCCTTCAGGAACTGGAAGACACGTGCGGCGGCATTGGAGGTCGAGCTGCGGCCCTGCTGCACGAACTTCACATAGTTGTCGTCGTTCTCGTACACGATGAGTCCGGCCTGCTGATACTGGATCCGTGCCTCGAAGCCGAGCTTGGCCGTCGCGGTCCAAGCGCCGTCAGGCGCATCCTGCAGTACCAGGTTCGGCGTGTCGCCGCCTGCGCCGTGGATGTCCGATCGGACTGCGGGGATCGTGAGCACTCCGTTCGCAACCGCTGCACTCTGGTTCAGGCGCACGCTGTCGCTCCAGCGGCCGGCGTCCAGCGCGGTTCCGACGAAGTCGTCGGAACGCCCGCTGAAGCAGATGCCCATGGGTTCGAGCACGGTGATCAGCTCGCTCTTGGTGCTCGAGGCACCTGCCGCATCCGTCGCCTTGACCGTCAGCTCGTACTTGCCGGGCCGGTCGTAGACGAACTGCGCCGTACCACCGCCGGGCTGGAATCCGGCACCCGTGCCGGTGTCCCAGCTGTACGTGATCGGCCCATCGCCGGCCACGCCGTCGGGGTCCACGGCCGACGCGGAAGCGTTGACCGTGACCGGCGCGGAACCGTTGTTAGTGTCCACACCGAGCGTGATCTGCGGCGGCGTGTTGCTGATCACGCCATCACCGTAGAAGTGCATGTAGTTGACGTTCGCGACGCCCTCGGTCATCACGAAGTAGAGCGTGCCGGTGCCGGCGGGCAGGTTCTCGACGAAGTCCGCCTTCACGTCTTCGTACACCTGCCAGCCCGTCGCCTTCGGCGTCCACCGGAACGTCGCGAGCGTCGGTCCGTCCGGAGCGTTCCAGCGGGCCTCGATCGTGCTCTGGCCGCCGGGGCCCTTCGCGACTCGCAGCATGGCACTGTCGAGGCCGACCAGGTTGAACGGCGTGTAGGACCACCAGTCACCGGTGTCGATGTAGCTGACGTTGCGTCCGCCGCCGGCGCTGTCGCCGGTCACTTCCGTCTGGACTCCGCCCGTCGTGCTGCCGATCCGACCTGTCTGGTCGAAGTACTCGGCCTGCATGGTCGACGGGTTGAGCACGCTCTGCCCGAATCCGGTCAGTGGTGCTCCTGCAGCACCACCGTCATCGATGTAGCTGAAGTTGACGACCCAGAAGAGGTTCGCCTCCAGACCGTGGCCGGAGTCCCGCGCGGTCTCGAATGAGCCCTCGCATCCGAACTGCTCGCCGAAGTCGTGGTTGTGCGAATCGTGGCCGAGTGCCGGAAGGACGCGAACCTTCGTGCAGTCGATCGGGCCAGCCGCGTCGGGGTCGTTCACGACGACCTTGTACTCGACGGTGTCGCCCCACTCGAACACTCCACCGTTCTCGGGGAAGACGATGGAGACCTCCGGCTTCGCGTTGCCGACGACGATCGGCACCGTCGCGACGGCGGTCTTGCCGTCAGTGTCGGTGACAGTGAGGCTCACGGCGTACTGCCCGGGGGCGGTGAAGAGGTGCGTCGGGTTCTCCTCAGTGCTCGTCTGACCATCGCCGAAGTTCCAGAGGTACGTCATCTGCTTCGCCAGCGGATGGCGTGTGCCGGCCGAGCTGAAGTGCGCCTCCAGGCTGGTTTCGGCGGTGTTCGTGACGTCGGCCGACGCTCGCGCGATCGGCGAGGGGTTGCCCTGGGTGTAGTCGATTCGGTAGATGCCGGAGTCCGCCGCGGATCCGCCGAAGTCCGATCCCCAGTCGACGATGTAGAGCGCACCGTCGGGGCCGAACTCGAAGTCCATCGAACGGTTCCACTTGATCTCCGCCGGCAACCCGGTGTCGAAGATGCCCGGCATCATCCGGTCGATGTCCACGACGCGGCTTCCGTCGGCACCGGGCTCGTCGCGGTTCAGCTGGAACGAGTACATCTTGCCCTGGTTCCACTCGCCGAAGAGGGCGCGGCCATCCCAGTACTTCGGCCATTTGGTGTCGGACTCGAGGTCGGGGTCGAAGTCGTACGCGGGGCCGCCCATTGGCGCACCGCTCCGACCGATCTCAGGTGCCGGCGGACGGGGTCCGCCCGCACCGTCGGCTGCGAGCCCGTTCTCCATCCACAGCTCAGCCGTCTTCACCGCCGGAAGCGTCGTCAGGCCGGTGTTGTTCGGGCTGTTGTTGATCGGCGCGGTCTGCGAGAAGGGCGCACCCGACACGCGCGAGGCGAAGTCGAAGTCGTTGTAGCTCTTCACGCCGACGACGAACGGCCAGCCGTAGTTGCCGGCCTCGTCGATGATGTTCCACTCGACGGTGCCACCGGGTCCACGGGACGCGTTCGCGCCTCCTGCGTCGGGGCCGTAGTCGGCGAGGAGAACGTTGTTCGTCTTGGGATCGAGACCCATCCGGAAGGGATTGCGGAAGCCCATCGCGTAGATCTCGGGACGGGTCTTGTTCGAGGCATCGGCGCTCTCATCGAAGAGGTTTCCGGCGGGGATGTCGTAGCCGCCGGCGTCCGTCGGGTTGATGCGGATCAGCTTGCCACGGAGGTCGTTGGTGTTGGCGGACGTACCCTGCGCGTCGTAGTCCTGACGACCGGGTCGCTCGTCGATCGGGGCGTATCCGTCGGACTGGAACGGGTTCGTGTTGTCGCCGGTGGCGAGCAACAGGTTTCCATCGTTGTCGAAGAGCATGTCGCCGCCGGCGTGGCAGCACGTGTTGCGCTGGGTAGTGACCTTCAGCACGGTCTTCGCGGAGGCGGGGTCGAACTTGTCGGTCGTGAAGTCGTAGGTGTAACGCGAAATACGGTTGTGCGGACCGTCGGTGCCCACGTTGTCGGGCGCCCAGTACATGTACGCCCAGCCGTTCTGACCGAAGTCGGGGTCGAGCACCATGCCGAGCAGGCCGTCCTCATTTCCCTGGGTGACCGGGAGCGTGAGGGTCGTGCTCTTCTGGTTCGTGCCCGCAACGAGTCGCTGCACCCGACCGTTGCGCTCGATGAAGAAGACGTTGCCCTTCTCATCGCCGGCCTGGACGACGGTGAGCGCCATCGGGTTGTCGGTGTTCTGGTCGAGCGTCACCTTCTCATAGCTGCCGCTCTGGCTGGAGCTGCACCCCGACGGCACCTGCGCCGCGGCGATCTTGATGCCGCCAAGCAGGTGGCTGAGGAACCCTGGCTCCGCATACGACGCCTCAGTGTGTCCGAGGCCGGTGTACCAGGAACGACCTCCGTCGAATTCCTGGCACCACGAGATGGGGTGCTCAACCCCGTCGGTGCCGCCGACGTAACTCGTCTCGTCGAGCGAGAGGAGCACATGGACCTTGTCCGCCTGGAAGCTCTTGTAGTTGTACCACTCGTCGAAGCGCGTCCAGGTGTCACCTGTGAGGTGCTTGGTCGACTCGTTGACGCGGTCATTGATCTTGAGCTTGGCGTTCTGCTGCGCCGGGTGGCCGTCGAAGTACCCACCGACGAGCTGGTTGTACCAGGGCCAGTCGTACTCGGCGTCGGACGCCGCATGCACGCCGACATAGCCGCCGCCATTGCGGATGTAGCTCTCGAAGGTGAGCTGCTGCTCAGCGTTCAGGAAGTCGCCCGTCGTCGAGTTGAAGATGATGGCGTCGTACGCATCGAGAGCCGCCGCGTTCTCGGGATCGAAGATCGCCGCATCAGCGGAGGTATCGACGCCGAAGTTGTTGGCCGCGCCGAGCGCCTGGATGGCTGCGGTCGCGGTCGGGATCGCCGAGTGCGCGAACCCCGCCGCCTTGGAGAACACCATGACCTTGAAGTCCGGTGTCTCCGCGGCCGCCGGAGCTGCCGCCTCCGCGGCGTTCGCGGCGGGGCCGGAATCGGCCAGGAACGGCAACGCGAGCCCTGTGACGAGGGCTGCTGTGAGCATTATGCCGCCGAGGCGGCGCCACGGATGGCGGACTGCTGTGTTCACCGAGATCTTCCTTCGCATCGGAGGAGGCACTTCGTCGTGACCTGGCTGGGTCGACGTCGACCCAGCTGTGTGGATGCTAAGAGGCCGTTTTGTTGTTTGTCAAGTAAAATCTGATGATCGCTCATCGATCCCAGCCCCCCACCCCCCCCCTGGAGGCCGCGGACGGTGCCGCTCGGCGCGACGGCTTCGCGAGGGACTCGCGCGAAGAATGGCGGACTGGCCTCCGCTTCCCCAAATCCCAAGGCCCGCGACGCATCCGAGCCAGAGACGGCCACGCGGACGAGCCGCGCGGGAGATATCACGCGACACACACGCCCTGCACGACGCGTGCGCACTCCCACCCGACCATGCGCAACCCTCGACCGCCGCGCAACGCGCCAGAGTGAGTTTTGCTTGACCTGCCAACATATTCGCATTAGCCTCAGCTCACGGCCAGCGAGTCGGTCGGCAACCCGCCGGGCCACACGCTCACCACCACCTGTCATCGTCGACGGAGTATCAAATGTCCCGAGCCACCACAGCAGCCGCACTCACCGGCACAGTGGCGCTCGGCACTGCGCTTGCTGATCGCGTCAAGGCCTTCAGCGTCGGTGCTCCTCTGTTGGCGGCGGAACTGTGGGACGAGGTATCTCATCGCACCGTCCTCGCGGGTCCGGACATCGACCGCCTCATCGGCGCCGCTCGCGCCGCCGACGGCGGCAAGTTCATGCGCCCTCGACTCGTCGCCGCCGCCTACTTCGGCTTCGGAGGCGACGATGACCGCCTGCTCCGACGCGTCGCTGCTGCGCAACAGCTCCTGCACCTCGGCCTCTGCATGCACGACGATGTGATCGACGGCGACCGTGTGCGTCACGGCCGCTCGAACGTCGTCGGCCTCGCAGAGCTCGAGGCACGTGCCGCGGGCTTCAGCACCGCTGCCGCAGCTCGACAGGGTGAGGCGTCCGGGATTCTCGCCGGCGACCTCGCACTCAACGCGGCGGTGCACGCCCTGCTCTCGGCGCCGACGGCAGACGCCACGCGCCTGCGTCTGGCTGAAGCGGCACTTGTGGCCGTCGAACGCGCGATCACCGGCGAGATACTCGATGTGCGGTCGGAGCAGCTCGCCCCGGCCAGCTGCGACCCGCTCCGTGTTGCGTTGCTGAAGACGTCGTCGTACAGCGTGACCCTTCCGCTTCTCCTCGGCGCCCTCGCCGCCGGCACCGAGGTCACCCCACTCCTCGGCGCGTTGGAACGCATCGGCGCCGCCTTCGGTATCGCCTACCAGCTCAGCGACGACGACCTCGGCCTGTTCGGCTCCCCCGCCGCCACAGGAAAGTCCGCCACGTCCGACCTCCGCGACGGAAAGCGCACGGAGCACATCAGACTCGCGCACGCCCGCGCTGATGAGGAAGGCCGTGCCGTCGTCGACGCGGTGCTCGGCAAGGCCGATGCAAGCGACGGCGACGCCGATCTCGTCCGCGAGATCGTGACCGCGACCGGCGCTCGCGCCGCCGTGCACGATCTGATCAATTGGCACCTGGACCACGGCATCGACATCGCCTTCGAGAACCTGCCCCCCGCACTCGCCGCCTACCTCGCCGACCTGGCAGGGGCGCTGCGCGGCCGCGAGTGCTGACCCCGAACCGAACACCGACGACATCTCCCCGGAGAGGACCGACATGACCCCCACCCCCGAATACCCGACTGACACCATCGCACCGGATAGCGCATGGACCAGAGGCCGAGTCGGACTCTGGCTGATCGGGGCGCGAGGCTCCGTCGCGACAGCCGCCGTCGTCGGCGTGCACGCGCTCGCCGCCGGGGTCGCGCCGCCCACGGGATGCGCGACCGCCGGCCCGGCGTTCGCGGAGGTGCCGCTCCCAGATTTTTCTGAGATCGTCATCGGCGGCCACGATGTCAGCACTCTGCCATTGGCTCGCCGTGCCGAGGCGCTCGCCGATGCCGGCATGCTCCCGGCCTCCGTCGTCGCCGCCGTCCATCACGCGCTGAGCGCCACCGATGCGGCGATCCGGCCCGGCTACGACCCGGCGACGTCGACCGAGTCGCAGTCCACCGCAATCAGCCGCCTGGCCGGCGACATCACGGCGTTCCGCGCGCGCAACTCACTCGCCCACGTCATGGTGATCGACGTCTCCTCGACCGAGGCGCTCCCCGATGATCGGCCCGAGTTCCACGACACCGTACTCCTCGCCGAGGCGCTCGCCGACACGGAGCGCAGCTTGCTTCCAGCGAGCTCCGTCGCCGCATTGGCGGCGGTCGAATCGGGCAGCGCATACGCCTGCTTCACGCCGTCGGCCGGATTGTGGCTCCCCGCGCTGCGTGCGATGGCGGACCGACGGGGTATCCCCTACGCAGGTCAGGACGGCAAGACCGGCGAGACGCTGCTGCGCACGGTGCTGGCGCCGATGTTCACCGAGCGTGGAATGCGCGTCCGATCCTGGGCTGGCACGAATCTGCTCGGCGGCGGGGACGGAGCCACGCTGGCCGATCCCGACGCTGTGCGGAGCAAGCTCGTCTCGAAGAACCGCGGCCTGTTGAGTCTCGTCGGCGAGCATGTCGTCGCGCCACTCCATATCGACAACGTTCCCGACCTCGGCGATATCAAGACCGCGTGGGACCATGTGCACGTCGAGGGATTCCTGTCCACGCGGATCACACTGCAGACCACCTGGAGCGCGTATGATTCGATGCTCGCCGCGCCGCTCGTCATCGATCTGGCCCGCTTGCTCGCGTTGGCGGATGCCGCGGGGCAGCACGGCGCACTGCCGGCGCTGGGCTTCTTCTTCAAGGATCCGTGGGGCAGCGACGTGCACGCGTTCGCGGATCAGGCGATCGCTCTAAGGTCCTGGGCGACCGACACCGGATTCGCCGTCGCGCATGCGTCGGTTCCGTCCCCGGTTCTCGATGGTGCACGATGACGACGTTCCGCGACGTACTCGAGCTCGTGCGCGCTCCCGCAGCGCTCACCGTGCTCGGCGACACCGTGGTCGGCTCGCACGCCGCCACCGGCGGATTCACGCGGCGCGGCTGGCTCCTCCCGCTCGCCTCTGCGGCGATCTACAGCGGCGGCATGGCATTGAACGATTGGGCCGATCGCCGCGTCGACGCGACGGAACGGCCTGAGCGGCCGATCCCGTCGGGTCGCGTGAGTCCGGCGCAGGCGCTCGTCGTCTCCGCTGTGTGCGGTGCCGCTGGGCTGGCACTCGCCGCAGCCGGCGGCGGTCGCCGTTCGCTCGCCACGGCGGTACCGCTCACCGCAGCCGTGGTGGCGTACGACGTCATGGCCAAGCCAACCGCGGCCGGCCCGCTGGTGATGGCGGCCTGCCGGGGGCTGGATGTCCTGATGGGTGCGCGCGGATCGGTGCGCGCGCTCCCCGCCGCGCTCTCGATCGCCGTCCACACGGTAGGGGTGACCGCCCTCTCGCGGGGCGAGGTGCATGGTGGAACGGCCACCGACCTCGGTGCCGCGTTGGTGGCGACCGGGGCCGCAGCCGCATCGATCGAGGCAGTCGCTCCATCCGTACGGGCTCCCATGGCGCAACTCGCGGGTGCGGCAGGTGCGGTCGGGTACCTCGCCTCGGCGCTCCCTGACCAGCTGACAGCGCTCGACGATCCGTCACCCATCCGTGTGCGCGATGCCACGCGCTCCGCCATCGGCTCGGTCGTGCCGCTGCAGGCCGCCCTCGTCGCGAGGAGCGGATCGTTCATCGTCGCGCTCGGCCTTGCGGCGCTCGATGTGCTCCGGCGAGCGCTCGTCGCGCGCCGTCGAGCAGGAGACGTCACATGACTCGCGCGACGCTCGATCGCAGCCCCACCGCGTCGGGCTTGCCCGGTGCGGCGTTCGCGGTCGGCTACGGGACGAACGGCTTCGTCGACCATCCCCTCGACGACGCGGTGCTCGTGCTCGACCGGCTCGGCTACCGTGCACTGGCGCTGACGCTCGGGCATCCGCACCTCGATCCGTTCTCGGCGGACGCCGACCGCACGGCGCTGCGCCTGCGCCGACGCCTCGAGGAGCTCGGCTGGCGGGTCGTGATCGAGACGGGGGCGCGGTACACCCTCGACCCATTCCGCAAGCACCGGCCGAACCTGCTCGACGACGACGCGAGCCTCCGGGAGATCTTCCTGCGCCGGGCTGTCGACGTCGCCGGCATCCTCGGGGCGGACTGCGTCTCATTCTGGTCCGGAGTTCGTCCAGACGGGGTCGCTCCCGCGCAAGCGGGCGATCGACTGCGCGACCGCCTCGCGGGTCTCCTCGAGCACGCCGCGAGGAGCAACGTCGCACTTGCGATCGAACCGGAGCCCGGCATGCTCGTCGAGACGGTCGCCGACGCGCTGCAGCTCCACGCGGACCTCGGACGCCCTGACTGCCTCGGGCTCACGATCGACCTCGGACACTGCCTGGTGGTCGAGCCGGAGGGTGTCATCGGCGCGCTCCGTGCGGCAGGGTCGCTGCTGCGCAACGTCCAGGTCGACGACATGACTCCGGCCGCGCACGAGCACCTCGAGCTCGGCCAGGGCGAGCTCCCCCTCGGCGCGGCTCTCCGTGAGCTGCAGGAACTCGGCTATCGCGGCATCGCCGCGATAGAACTGCCTCGGCACTCGCACGACGCGCCGGGCGTCGCCGCCCGGTGCCTCGCGACGATGCACGATGCATGGGCGGAACGATGAATGACGATTGGATCGTCGCCGGGGTGCTGACGGTGACAGCGCACCCGGCATCCATCGCCGAGCTGTTTCCGGCGGCAGGGCGTGCCGTGGGCCGCGAACCCCTCGCCCCCGAGCAGGATCCGCGCGGCCTCGTGCGCGGCACGGCCGACGACCGGGCACGCGAGGAGCTGCTCGGAGCACTGCTCGCGGCACTCGCCCCGCAGGACGCCGCGCCCGCCGTCGAACAGCTCTACCGCCACGGAGACGACGCCGAGCGCCGCGGGGTGCTCCGCGGCCTCAGTGCGGCCGACCCCGAAACGGAGCCGGTGGTCGCCGCCGGGCTCGAGCTCGTCGCGGACGCCCTTCGAACCAACGACCCGCGCCTCGTCGCGGCCGCCATGGGGTCGTTCAGCGCACGGCACCTCGATCAACACGCGTGGCGGCACGGCGTGCTCAAGGTGCTATTCATGGGCATCCCGCTCACCGCCGTCGCCGGCGTCGACCGGCGGGCGGACGACGAACTCGCCCGCATGGCGGCCGCGCTCGTGGCCGAGCGCCGCGAGGCCTCCCGACCGATCACCGACGACATGGCCCGGCTCGCGACCGCGACCACGACCGCCCCTCAGGAGGATTGACCGTGCGTATCTTCGACCCGCATATCCACATGACCTCGCGAACGACCGACGACTACGCGGCGATGTACCGCGCCGGCGTGCGGGCAATCGTCGAGCCCTCCTTCTGGCTCGGCCAGCCGCGCACGAATCCCGGCAGCTTCGCCGACTACTTCGATGCGCTCATCGGCTGGGAGCGATTCCGGGCGGCCCAATACGGCATCCGACACCACGCCACGATCGGGCTGAACCCGAAGGAGGCGAACGATCCCCGTTGCCGCGAAGCGCTCCAGCTGCTCCCCCGCTACCTGTCGAAGGACGGCGTCGTCGCGGTCGGCGAAACCGGCTACGACTCCAACACGCCCGCTGAAGACGAGGTGTTCGCCGCGCAGCTCGAACTCGCGCTGCTGCACGATCTCCCGGCGCTCGTACACACCCCGCACCGTGACAAGGCGGCCGGGACATTGCGCACGCTCGACGTGGTGCGCGAGTCGGGTCTCCCACCTGAACGAGTAGTCGTGGACCATCTCAACGAAATGACCGTGGCAGCGGTCGCCGAGAGCGGCTGCTGGATGGGCTTCTCCATCTACCCCGACACCAAGATGGACGAGCAGCGGTTCGTCGCGATCCTCCGCCAGTACGGAACCGAACGGATGTTGGTGAACAGCGCGGCCGACTGGGGTCACTCCGACCCGTTGAAGACCCGTGCCACCGCCGAGGCGATGCTCGATGCCGGGTTCTCAGCGCATGACGTCGACCTCGTGCTCTGGCAGAACCCCGTCTCGTTCTACGGACAGAGCGGCCGTCTCAACCTCACTCCGGTGGCAGGGTTCGCCGCGCACGACGCCGACGCGCCTGCGGCATCCGGCGCGAACTTCGAGGGCAACTCCGTGCTGCGAGGGGTGCGCGCCTGATGGAGCTCTCCTACTGCACCAATGTGCACCCAGCCGAAGACCTCGACGGGGTGATCGCCCAACTCGACGCCTCTGCAGGCCCGGCGCGCCGGGCCGCGGGCCTCGATCGCCTCGGTGTCGGCCTCTGGCTCCCTGCCGACCTCGCCCGACGACTGACTGTCGACACCGAGGGTGTGAACCGTTTGCGCGCGTGCCTGGAGGCGAACGGCCTCGAGGTGCGCACCGTCAACGCCTTCCCGTACGCCGCGTTCCACGCCGAGGTCGTGAAGCATGACGTCTACCTTCCGGACTGGACCGATCCGAGGCGCGCCGACTACACCCTGAACTGCGCCCGAGTCCTGGCGGAGCTCCTCCCCCCGGACGGCGACGGCAGCATCTCGACGCTGCCCCTCGCCTGGCGCAGCCCCTGGACCCCCGACCACGATGCGCGGGCGACGGCGGAGCTGCGGCGCGTCTCCGATCGGCTGCGTGAGCTGCGTCGCCGCACGGGCCGAACGATTCGGCTCGCCATCGAGCCCGAACCCGGTTGCGTGCTCGACACCGTCGCCGATGTCGTCGACTGGCTCGCTCCACGTCTCGGCACCGAGGGCATCGATCCCGAGCACATCGGCATCTGTCTCGATACCTGCCACCTCGCCGTCTCCTTCGCCGATCCTGTGGAGACGGTAGGCCTCATCGAGGCCGCCGGCATCCGCATCGTGAAGGTGCAGGCGTCCGCGGCCCTCCATGTCGAGGATCCCGCCGACTCCGCGAGCCGATCGGCCGTCGCCGCGTTCGTGGAGCAGCGGTACCTTCACCAGACCCGCGAGCTCGCCCCCGACGGCGTCGTGCTCGCCGCCGACGACCTCCCCGACGCCCTCGAGAAGCTGCCCGCGGAGGGGCCGTGGCGCGTGCACTTCCATGTGCCCCTGCACCTCGCGCCGACCTCGCCGCTCACCGCGACCACCGATGTGCTGCGCGCCGCGTGCGCAGCGGTACGGCAAACCAGCCACGGCGAGGAGGCGCACCTCGACATCGAGACCTACACCTGGTCGGTCCTGCCCGGCGGCGTCACCGATCTCACCGCCGGCATCTCGGCGGAACTGCGGTGGGCGCTCGACGAGCTCATCCAAGCTCCGGACGCCGAGCGCGCAATGCTCGTCCCGAAGGCGGTCGCGACATGACCCGGCTGCTCCTGCTCGACGTCGTCGGGCTCACCGAGCGTGCCCTGAGGAACATGCCCCGGCTCAGCGACCTCGCCGCCCGCGGCGTGCAGACCAGCCTCGGCACCGTGCTGCCCGCCGTCACCTGCAGTGTGCAGTCGACCATGCTCACCGGACTTCCGCCGTCTCGGCACGGGATCGTCGGAAACGGCTGGTACCTGCGCGACATCGGCGAGGTGAATCTCTGGCGACAGCACAACGCACTCGTTCGCGGAGAGAAGGTCTGGGAGACAGCACGTCGAACCGACCCCGGGTTCACCACCGCCAACGTCGGCTGGTGGTACGCCATGGGCGCGAGCACCGACCTCACGGTGACGCCGCGCCCGGTATATCACGCCGACGGTCGCAAGTCGCCCGACTGCTACACGCGCCCGCCGGCATTGCACGATCGGCTCACCGAGGAGCTCGGAACGTTCCCGCTCTTCGACTACTGGGGGCCGACCGCCTCGATCCGCTCGAGCCGCTGGATCATCGATGCCACCCGGGCGATCCTTCGCGATCCGGCGCCAGATCTCGTCATGGCGTACCTGCCCCATCTCGACTACGACCTTCAGCGATTCGGCCCCGACGCTCCTGAAGCCGATCGTGCGGCTTCGGACCTCGACGCGGCGCTTGCGCCGCTGCTCGACGATGCGCAGGCCCACGGGGCATCCGTCATCGCCGTCGCCGAGTACGGCATCGCGCCCGCGCACTCGCCCGTGGACATCAATCGGGTGCTCCGGGCGACGGGCCTGCTCGAAGTGCACGTGCAGCAGGGTCGCGAACTCCTCGACCCGCTGTCCTCGCGCGCCTTCGCAGTCGCCGACCACCAGGTCGCCCATGTCTACGTGGCCGATCCTGCCGACATCCCCCGAGTCCGGGACGTGCTCGAACAGACCCCCGGCATCGATGAAGTGCTCGACCGGGAGGATCAGGCACGCTACGGTCTCGACCACGAGCGATCTGGCGAGATCGTCGCGATCGCCGAGCCCGGTGCGTGGTTCACCTACTACTACTGGCTCGACCCGAATCGTGCGCCGGACTTCGCGCGAAGCGTCGAGATCCACCGCAAGCCGGGCTACGATCCCGCGGAGCTCTTCCTCAATCCCGCCAACCCGACGGTGAAGCTCCGCGCTGCGATGGGGTTGCTGCGCAAGCGCCTCGGGCTGCGCTACACCATGGACGTCATTCCGACGGATCCCTCCTGCGTTCGCGGTACGCATGGCCGGCTGCCGGAACGCGCCGACGACACGCCGCTGCTGATCTGCTCCGACGCTGATCTGCCGTTCTGGGATCGGGCGGGCGCCGTCGTCCCGGCCGCCCACGTGCGGGACCTCGTCCTGCAGGCGGCCCGGACCACCGGAGCCGTGGTGGCGCCGTGACGGGCGAGCCCGGCGCCGTGATCGGCGCCGCCGATGGCGGCGAGCAGGTCGTGCTGCTCGACGATGTCGGATCGCAGATCGGCACCGCAGACAAGGCGTTGGTGCATGGGATCGACACCCCGCTCCACCTCGCCTTCTCCTGCTACGGATTCGACGAAGCCGGGCGGATGCTGTTGACGCGCCGCGCACTGACGAAGCGCGCGTGGCCCGGTGTCTGGTCGAATGCGTGCTGCGGGCACCCCGCACCAGGGGAATCCCCCGAGGACGCGGTCACGCGGCGGGTGCGCCAAGAACTCGGAGTCGGGCTTCGCGGCCTGAGGATCGTGCTGCCCGATTTTCGCTACCGGGCCGTCGCCGCTGACGGGATCGTCGAGCACGAGATCTGCCCCGTGTACTTCGCCGAACTGCCCGCGTCCCTTGCCCCCGATCCCGACGAGGTTCTCGAGTGGGCGTGGGTGGCGCCCTCCGCGTTCATCGAGGTCGCCGCCCGTGCGCCATTCCTCCTCAGCCCGTGGAGCGTGCTGCAGGCCGCCGAGTTCCGCCGGCTCGATCTGTTCGCAGGATCAGGCGTTCACGCGGGGGCACGGTGCTGAGAGCATCGAACCTGTGCAATGAGGCTGCGGAATCCGTCTGACAGCACGAAGCCCCGGCATTTCCATGGAAATCCGGGGCTGTTGTAGCGAGGGCGGGACTCGAACCCGCGACACCACGATTATGAGCCGTGTGCTCTAACCACCTGAGCTACCCCGCCGGGAGGTTCTTCGAGCATAAGCTCAGAATGAACCAGAGCCCCGAGTCAGGATTGAACTGACGACCCCTTCCTTACCATGGAAGTGCTCTACCACTGAGCTATCGGGGCGTGTGCCGCATTTGGCAACCGTACGAGGATATCACCTCTCAGAGGGTGCTTCGTACCACTCCACCGAATGCGACGCCGTGCGACCGTTCCGGTCGCATCACCAGGACGGTGCGACCACCCCGGGCAGCTTCCACGCACCGAATGCGGGGCCGTCGGCCCGCGCGGTGAGCGCGTCGGTCGCACCGGTTCCGGAGGCCTCGAGCCGCAGCTCTCCGAAGGCGACGAGCGGCTCGCCGAACTCGCGCGAGACGCCCGCGAGCGGCGCACTCGCCGCCGAGCGCGCCGCCACGACGAGCACGGACTCCTCGGCCGATTCGCGCACGAACGCGACGAGTTCGTCGGTGACCGCGAGCCAGCGGATGCCGCCGTTCGCGAGCACCGCGTGCGAACGCCGCAGTTCCACGAGCCGGCGGTACGCCTCGAGCACGGGCACGACCGCGGCATCCTGCTCGGTGCCCCAGGGCATCGGCGTGCGCGAGGCCTCGCCGTCCTCGCCGGTGAGCCCGAACTCGTCGCCCGCCCACACCACGGGGATGCCGGGCATCGTGACCGCGAGGCCGAAGGCCACGGGCACGGTGCCGGGGCGCGCGTGCGTCGCGAAGCGGGGGGTGTCGTGCGTGTCGAGCGCGTTCATGCCGCCCAGGCGGGTGCGCCACGGGTAGCCGGCCGCGAAGCGCAGGTGCGCGTCGACGAACTGGGTTCCGGTGAACGTCGGCACCTGCGCGAGGGCGAAGCCGATGCCGCCGCCCGCGGGGCTGCCCGGCTGCTGCAGCCAGCTCCAGAGCGGGCGCGTGAAGGGCGTGTAGCTCATCGCGCCGTGCCACGCATCGCCCTGGAAGTCGCTCGCCCCGTCGTTCGTCGACTCGCCGAGCAGGATCGTGTCGGGGTTCACCGCGAGCATCGTGCGGCGGATCGCCCGGCGCACCGCGCTGTTGAGGTCGACGGCGCCGAGGCGGCCGGTCATGTTGGCGACATCGATGCGCCAGCCGTCGAGCCCGAAGGGCGCCTGCAGGTACTTCGCGACGATCGAGTCGGGGCCGTCGACGAAGCGGCGGCGCAGCTCCTCCGACGACCAGTCGAACTTCGGCAGGCTGGGCACGCCGAGCCACGACTCGTAGCCGTTCGGCACGGCCTCGTCGAAGGAGTAGAAGTCGCGCTCGACCGACGCCGGGTCGGCCTGCGCCGTACGGAACCACTCGTGCGCGTCGCCCGAGTGGTTCGAGGTGAGGTCGCCGATGACGCGGATGCCACGGGCATGCGCCGCCTCGACGAGACGCACGAGCGCCTCGTCGCCGCCGAGGAGCTCGTCGACGTGGTCGAAGGTCGTCGCGTCGTAACGGTGGTTCGACCGGGCCGGGAACACGGGCGTCAGATACAGCAGGTTGACGCCGAGGCCCGCGAGGTGGTCGAGCTTCTCGCGCACTCCGTCGAGGTCGCCCCCGAAGAACTGGGCCGAACGGCCCGGCGGCACCGGGTCGAGGGCGTCGCCCCACGCCGCGGGGATCGCCCACTCGGGCGTCGCTCGCTCGTCGGCCGCCGCCGACCGGGCGAAGCGGTCGGGGAACACCTGGTACAGCACGCTGCCGGGAACCCATTCGGGCACGGGCTCGTGGGCGACGAGCTTGAAGTCGTCGTGGTCGCGGGTCTCGCCCTCGCCGAAGCCGAGCTGGTTCAGCCAGTGCTGACGGCCGTCGTCGCCGACGAGCAGCCAACGGTAGCCGTGCACGGGGTTCGCGACCTCGACGCGGGCCTCCCACCACTCCCAGCCGTCGCCATCGGCTTCGGCCCCTGCGCCCGGGGCGGGCACCCGCACCGCCTCGTCGAAGCGCGGCTCCCGGTCGGGGTTCGACCGGGTGCCGACCCAGCTCAGCGGGCCGAAGCCCTCGGGCACGCGCAGCCGGACCGGCACGGTCTCGCCGAGCCTGGGGCTCTGCGTGGAGACGTGCAGCGGCGATCCGTCGTGGTGCGGGTTCAGCATGGAGGCATCCTCTCGTGGGCACTGTTGCAGAATGGAGCGTCGACGACGAGCGCGACGCGAAAGGAACCGCGGTGGCGACCCGAATCGAACTGATCGAACGCGAAGGCCTGGCCGCGTTCGCGGCCGCGAACGGCTGGGCGTACGACGCCGTCGGCGACCCGCCCGCGCTCGGCGAAGGGCTCTGGGAGCAGGTCGCGAACGGCACGGCGCACGAGAAGATCATCGCCGACGGCTGGCAGACCGGGCACCTGCGCGGCGGCACTCGCACGGCCGAGTCGGTGCGGCACACGGCGTCGGGCATCAGAGTCACGACGCGCGTCAGCTCGAGCGGCCCGATGCGCAGCATCGACGTCGGCTACCTCGCGATCGACCTGCCGCGGTACCTGCCCAACATGATCCTCGACTCGGGCCGCAACGACGGACTCATCGGGTCGAGCCTCGCCCGCCCGCCGCGCGAGAACCAGCGGCTCTCGCTCGAGGGCGACTTCGACCGGCACTTCCGTCTGTACGTGCCGAAGGGGTACGAGCGCGACGCGCTCTACGTGTTCACGCCAGACCTGATGGCGCTCGTGATCGACGAGACGGGCGACCTCGACGTCGAGGTGCGCGACGACCTGCTCATCGTCATGCGGCCCGGCGGGTTCGACTGGGCGTCGCCCGCGACGTGGGAGCGCTTCGAACGCATCCGCGCGGTCGTCGGCGCGAAGTTCCACGATCGCACCGACATGTACGTCGACGAGCGGGCCGCGGCGCCAGGCACCGCTGACGGCGCCGACGGCCACCCGGTCGCCCCGGCCGGCCGGCGGCTGCGCCGCAAGATGGACCCGGGCCTCGCGATCGGGCTCGGCTTCGGCATCGGCGGCGTGGTGATCGCGATCGGCACCGTCGGAGGCCTCGCCCTCGCGCACGCGCTCGGCGCGTTCTGACGCGACGGGCGTCGCCGGCCGCGTGGCATCCGGCTCGCTTCGACAGGACGAGCCGGTCGGCGCGCCCGCATGCAGCGGCGCCGACCGGCTCGTCCTGTTCACGGAATCCTCCAGGCGCGCGCCCTACTTGACCGCGCCCGCGGTGAGTCCGCCGACGATGTACTTCTGCAGGAAGAGGAACAGCGCGACCACCGGCAGCGCCGCCATCACGGCACCGGCAGAGAAGGCGCTCCAGTCCGCGTAGCGCGGGTTCGAGACGAGCTTCGTGAGGCCGACGGCGAGCGTCTGCTTGTCGGTGTCGATGAGCAGCACGGATGCCACGACGAACTCGTTCACCGTCGCGATGAACGACAGCAGCGCGACGACCGCGAGGATCGGCGCCACGAGCCGCAGGATGATCGTGAAGAAGATGCGGGCGTGCCCCGCACCGTCGATCTTCGCGGCCTCGTCGATCGAGGCGGGAATCGTGTTGAAGAAGCCGTACATGAGGTACGTGTTCACGCCCAGCGCGCCGCCCAGGTACACCATGATGAGGCCGAGGTGCGTGTTCAGACCGATCGCCGGGAACAGGTCGCCGATCGTCGACATCAGCAGGAAGATCGCGACCACCGCGAGCAGCTGCGGGAACATCTGCACGACCACGATCGAGATGAGCCCGAAGCGGCGCCCCGTGAACCGCATGCGCGAGAAGGAATATGCCGCGAGCGCCCCGAGGAACACCGTGCACACCGCCGTCGTGCCCGCGATGATCATCGTGTTGCCGAACCACGTCGCGAACGGCACCTGCGGGTCGCTGAGGATCCGCACGTAGCTGTCGAGACCGATCTTCGAGAACAGCGCGTTCGAACCGGTCAGCGTGCCGTTCGGGTTGAGCGACGACGACACGACGAACACGATCGGGAACAGCGAGAACATGACCATGACGACGCCCACGATGTGACGCCACCCCGTCGCCGAGAACCAGCGGCCGAAGCTGAACGGGCGCTTGGGCAGCTCGAGCGGCGCACCGCCCTTCGCCGAGAAGGCCCGCGTCGAGGCATCCGTCATCTCTTCGATCTCGCCTGCGGCGAGACTCACTCCCGTACCGGGCACGACCTTGCGAGCGGCCATCAGTTCAGCTCCTCGAGGCTCTTGGTTCGGCGGAACGCGATGATCGAGATCACCGCGACCACGATGAAGATGATGATCGAGTACGCGCTCGCGAGACCGTAGTCGCGCGTCTGCCCGGTGAACGCCACCTTGTAGACCATCGTGATCAGGATGTCGGTGTAGCCGACCGGGATCGGCGCGCCCGAGTCGCGCGGGCCGCCGTCGGTGAGCATGTAGATCGTGTTGAAGTTGTTGAAGTTGAACGCGAACGATGCGATCAGGAGCGGCGCCACGGTGACGAGCAGCAGCGGCAGCTTGATGAGGCGGAAGATCGCCCACGGCTTCGCGCCGTCGACCTTCGCGGCCTCCTGGATGTCGTCGGGGATCGACTGCAGCGCACCCATGCACACGAGGAACATGTACGGGAAGCCGAGCCACAGGTTCACGATGAGGATCGACACCTTCGCCAACCATGGATCGGTGAGCCACGGGATGGAAGCCCCGCCGAGGAGCACCTGGTTGATGAAGCCGAAGCTCTCGTTCATCATGCCCGCCCAGATGAGCGCCGACAGGAACGACGGGATCGCGTACGGCAGGATCATCAGCACGCGGTAGATCTTGCGACCCCGCATGCGCATGTCGTTGAACACGATGGCGAGGAAGAGGCCGAGGAAGAAGGTCGATGCGACCGAGATGAGCGCGAACGCGAAGGTCCACGCCGTCACGTAGAGCAGCGGGCCCGCGAGGCGGGTGTCGGTGACGGCCCGCACGAAGTTGTCGAAGCCGACCGTGATCTGCCAGCCGGGCAGCAGCTGCTCGCCGTCCTCTGCGGTGAACGCCCCGACGCCGGTGTCGGAGTAGACCGTGCCGGTCGTGAGGTCGGTCATGGTGCCGGCGGCCTCGTCGTACTCGAGCGTCGAGACGTAGAGGTAGCCGCTCGACCCGTCGGGCGTGCGGAGCGCCCCGTCGTTGGGGTCGTCCGAGGCGGGCACCGCGAGTGCCGTCACCTCGTCGGTGCGCTCGAGCACCTCGGCGAACTGCAGCGTCGTCCAGCCGTCGGCCGAGACGGCGAGGTCGCCCTCGAATTCGACGCCGGATGCCTCGGCGAGGGGCTGCTCGTTGGTGCCGACGAGGGCTTCGCCATCGGGGTCGGTGACGAGCAGGCCCAGTTCGCCCGCTCGCTCGACGACGGTGACGCCGTACGTGGGCGAGTCCTCGACCCGCTCGAGCGAGGAGGCCATGAGCGAGGAGACGGCCTGCTCCTGGGTGCCGTTGTGGCCCGTGCCGTAGTTCGTGAAGGCGATGTACCCGGTGTAGAGGAGCACGAACACCTGGAACACGACGAGGAAGATGACCCCCGGCGTGAGGTACTTCGCCGGGAGCTTCCGGCGGGAGAAGTAGATCCAGTTCACGAGCGCCGCGACGGCGGCCACGACGACCATCACCGTCCACTGCTCGTGCAGCGCGAGCACGAACACGGCGTAGACCGCGAGTGCGTCGAACAGACCCAGCGCGACGAGCTTCACGAGCAGCGCCACCATGCCGCCCGAGGCCTGTTCGGCGATGCCCGCGGCCTGACGCTGCCGTTTGCTCTGCTGCGGAGGTGCGTCCTCGCGGACGTCTTCGGTCGCGATGCTCATGCTGGTGCCTGGTCTTTCGTGTCGCGTCTGGGGTGCAGATGCGCCTCGAGGGCGGAACCCGCTGGTCGAGGAGCGCCGCGCGAAGCGCGACGCGTCTCGAGACCCGGGTTCCGCCCCTGAGGCATCCGGGATCAACCGGCGTCGATCGCCGCCTGCACGTCGGAGGCGAGCTTCTGCCAGGTGGCGACCGGGTCGGCACCGTTGATGATGTCGGCCTCGGCGATGCCCCAGTACTGCCACACCTTGCCCATGGCGGGGATGGCGGGCATCGGCACGGCGTCGGCACCCACGGCTGCGAAGCCGGCGATGATCGGGTCGGCCGAAGCGGTCTCGGCGGCCGCCGCGTTCGCGGGGAGGATGTTGCCGGCCTCGAACAGCTCGAGCTGGGTCTCCTCCGAGCCGAGGTAGTTCACGAGGAAGTCGTTCGCGGCGACCTTGTTCTTCGACTCCGAGGAGACGAAGAAGCCCTTGACGCCGGCGAACGGCTGGGTGGCCTCAGCGGTGGGGCTCGGGGTCGGGTCGATCGCGACGTTGATGCCGGCGTCGACGGCCGCGCCGACGTTCCACGGGCCGGTCAGCCAGAAGGCCGACTTGCCGGTGAGGAAGCTGTCCTTCGCGATGTCACCGTCGATGTCGGTGTTGAACGCCTTGGTGCCGTTCTTGCCCTGCGTGCCGAGCCAGGTCGCGAACGCCTCGCCGCCGGCGTTGCCGAGCTGCAGGTCGTCGGCGTTGTAGCCGTTCTCGTCGCTGCCGAACACGGGAGCGCCGAACGCGGTCTGGAAGGGGTACAGGTGGTACGGGTTGCCCTCGGCGCCCTGCTCCACGACGAACGGCTGCGTGAGGCCGGCCGCGGTGCCCTTGGCGAGCATGTCGTCGAAGCTCGTCGCCGCCTCGGGAACGAGGTCGGCGTTGCGGAGGACCGCGATGTTCTCGATCGCGTAGGGGAGCATGTAGGTCGTGCCCTCGTAGGTCGACGCGTCGACGGCGACCTGGAGGTAGTCGGCAGCCGAGTCGCCGAGCTCGATCGGGGCGACGACGCCGTTGGTCGAGAGCTCGCCGAGCCAGTCGTGGGCGCCCATGGTCACGTCGGGGCCCTTGCCCGTCGGAACCTGCTGGATGAAGTCGTCCTTGATGTCGGCGACGTCCTTGCCGACGATGTCGACGGCGACGCCGGTCTTCTCCTCGTAGGCGGCTGCTGCGCCCTTGAGTGCGTCGACGCGCTCGGCGTCGACCCAGACGGTCAGCGTGCTGCTCGCGCTCGACTCGGAGTCAGATCCGCCGTCGGCCCCAGCGCAACCGGCGAGACCGAGCGTCGCGACCACCGCGACCGCACCGGCCGCAAGGAGGCTCTTCTTGTTCACCCTCATTGGTGTGTCCTTCTCAGTGTGCGTGAGATCGGCGCCTTCGCCTGGTGGCTCGAACCGCACACCGCGCCCGAAAGGCCGTTCTTCCTTGTGTCGCTCGCGATTGCAAGCGATTACAGGTATACCCTGCTTTCTTCTCAACGCCAAACCGGCGGTTCCTGATCGATATCGGTTCGTGACCATCGAACACTTGGGGATTCCTGCAAGCGTTTCCACGGTGTATCAAGAATGTCGTACAGTTTCCGACATGACTTCCGAATGGTGGCGCACTGCCGCGATCTACCAGATCTACCCCCGCTCCTTCGCCGACGCGAACGGCGACGGCATGGGCGACCTCGCCGGCATCACGCAGCGTCTGGGCGACCTCGCCGAGCTCGGGATCGACGCCATCTGGCTCTCGCCCTTCTACACCTCGCCCCAGAAGGACGCCGGCTACGACGTCGCCGACTACTGCGACGTCGACCCGCTCTTCGGCAGCCTGACCGACTTCGACGCCATGGTGTCCGAGGCACATGCACGTGGCATCCGCGTCATCGTCGACCTCGTGCCCAACCACTCGAGCGACCAGCACGTCTGGTTCCAGCAGGCCCTCGCCGCCGCCCCCGGCAGCGCCGAGCGCGGCCGCTACCTCTTCCGCGACGGCCGCGGCGCCGACGGCGAGCTCGCTCCGAACAACTGGGAGTCCGTGTTCGGCGGCCCCGCCTGGACCCGCATCACGGAACCCGACGGCACCCCCGGCCAGTGGTATCTCCACCTCTTCGACTCGTCGCAGCCCGACTTCGACTGGACGAACGAGGAGGTCCGCGAGGAGTTCCGCCGCATCCTCCGCTTCTGGCTCGACCGCGGCGTCGACGGGTTCCGCGTCGATGTGGCCCACGGCATGATCAAGGCCGACGGCCTCCCCGACTGGACCCCGCCCGCCGAGGGCGGCAGCATGGGCGGCGCCGCCGGGCTCGAAGAGGCCGTGGTCGACCCCGCCGTCGCGCAGGCACCCTACTGGGCGCAGGACGGCGTGCACGAGATCTACCGCGACTGGCGCGCGCTCCTCGACACCTACCCCGGCGAGCGGATCCTCGCCGCCGAGGCCTGGGTCGACCCGCTCCCCCGCGTCGCGAAGTGGGTGCGGCCCGACGAGATGCACCAGGCGTTCAACTTCGCCTACCTCGAGACCCCGTGGCAGGCGGGCGCACTGCGCCGCGTCATCGACGACTCGATCGACGCGTTCGCCGCCGTCGGCGCCCCTTCGACCTGGGTGCTCTCCAACCACGACGTCGTGCGGCACGCCACCCGCCTCGCCCTCACCGAACCGAACCCCCAGGGTCACGGTGTCGGCCCCCGCACCCCCGGACTCGGCGACCCCGCGACCGGCCTCCGCCGCGCCCGCGCCGCGACCGCGCTCATGCTCGCCCTCCCCGGCTCGGCCTACCTCTACCAGGGCGAAGAACTCGGCCTGCCCGAGGTCATCGAACTGCCCGACGACGCCCGCCAGGACCCGACGTGGTTCCGCACGAACGGCGAACGCTACGGCCGGGACGGGTGCCGTGTACCGCTGCCCTGGGCCTCGGCCGCGCAGTCGTACGGCTTCGGCGACACGGATGCCGCGTGGTTGCCCCAGCCCGCATCGTGGGCCTCGTTCGCGCGCGAGGCGCAGCAGGGTGTCGAGGGCTCGACGCTCTCGCTCTACCAGGCGCTCCTCGCCGGCCGCCGCGCCCACGGCCTCGCCGACGGCTCGCTCGAGTGGCTCGACGGGGGTGCCGACGGTGCCGACGTGCTGACGTTCCGCAACGGCGACGTGACCGTGATCGCGAACACCGGGGCGACGCCCGTCGCGCTGCCCGCCGGCGAGGTCCTGGTCACGAGCGGCCCGCTCGACGTGGCATCCGCCGAGATGCCGGGCGACACGACCGTCTGGCTGCGCACCGCGTAGCGGGCCGCCCCGCGGCCCGCCCGCCCTCGCTCTTTTCAGGACGAGCACGTCGACATCGCCCACCGGCAACGTGGATATCCGCTGATCCTGAAAAGCGCGGTGTCCCGACAGGCCTCGCGCATCCCGCAGCACGCGCTTTTCAGGACGAGAGCCGCCCGACCGGCTACACCGACGGCGTTCGCCCGCTCGTCCTGAAAAGCGCGGAAGCTCAGCGCCCCTCGAAGCCCCGGTAGCGCGGCAGTGCCCGCCCCTGGACCGCGACGGCGCGCGCTCGAAAGCCCCAACGATGCTCGCCCCGGGCGATGATGCCGAGCAGCTGCGCGCTGGTCGCCTCCCAGTGCTCCATCACCATGCGATAGCTGAGACGGACCACGAGGTAACCGCGGATCGCAAGCTCGAAGTCGCGTCGGCGATCGCTCTCGAACTCGTCGTCGCCGGCGTGGAACCGTGAGCCGTCGACCTCGATGACGAGGCGATCGCCGACGAGCAGGTCGACTCGCCCGACATCGGCGATCGGCGCCTGACTGCGAAAGCGGATACGACGCGAGCGCAGCAGCATCCGCACCTTCGTCTCGATGATCGACTCCGACCCGGCATCCGAACTCTCGATCGTGCGGTGACGCGAGGGCGCACTCAGCGCCCTGACCTCGTCGAGCTCGGGCAGCGAGAGCCGCCCTGAGGAGAGCGCGGCGTCGAGCACGGTGATCGCCGTCTCGGGCGACGCGCAGTTCAACAGTTCGGCCAGAGCGAGCGGCAGCGGATCGACCGCCGCGACAGGTACGGGATCACTGCGATGGTGCAGACACACCCGGTCATGGTCGCGATCGAGTGCTCGCAGCCCCGACGAAGCGAGGTCGGGTGCGCGGAGTCGCGAAGCCCCGCGCGCGACGCGGACGTGCAGCAGGTCGTCACCGGGGACCGGGATGCCGTGCATGCGTACGACCGTCGCCGCCGTCGCGAACCCGCCGACGCGCACTGCCCGGACCGCCTCGGGATTCGCACCCGGCGTGGCGATCCATCCGCGGCGGACGCGCGACACTCGTCGAGACGCGATCGCCTCGGCAATGTGTTCGCGCGAAACTCCGGAGGCCCGAAGCCTCGCCACCGGGCACACGCCGCCCGCAGCGGCGACGACCTCGACGACCGCTGCACCGCGGTCGACGCGGGTGCGAGCTGCAGGGCCCCCCGCACGTTCGGCACGACCCGCCGATTGGGACGACGACATGCCTCGAGTCTCGACGCTCGGAGAGCGCCACGACGACGCA
Source organism: Agromyces sp. NPDC058136 (assembly GCF_042884375.1). NCBI lineage: Bacteria > Bacillati > Actinomycetota > Actinomycetes > Micrococcales > Microbacteriaceae > Agromyces > Agromyces sp. NPDC058136. Next base: position 39,473 of record NZ_JBHVUA010000005.1, read on the forward strand.
GATCGAGATCTGTGGAGAACCCCGACTCAGTTGGTGTTGGCGTACAGCCAGTCGAGCGGGTCGACCCACTCGCCGTTGATGCCGCCGATGCGGATCTCGAAGTGCAGGTGCGGGCCGGTCGACATGCCGGTGTTGCCGGTTTCGCCGATGACGTCGCCGACCTCGACGACGTCGCCCTCCTCGAAGAGGCGCGAGCCCGAGATCATGTGCGCGTAGACGCTCACGACCGTCTGACCGTCGATCTGGTGCTCGATCATCATGACGACGCCGAGCGAGCCGCCCGAGTCCGTCGACTTCACGACGACACCGTCGGCGATCGACTGGATGTCGGCGCCGTAGCCCGGGTTGAAGTCCTGGCCGTGGTGGTCGCTCGAGCAGCCCGCGCAGTCGCGGTAGCCGAAGCGGTCGCCGATGTGCACGCCGACCGCGAAGGGCCACTGCACGCTGCCCGAGGGGTTGTTCGTGAAGGTCGCCTCGGCGCGGATGCCCGCGGCTTGGGCGTACTCCTCGATGGTCTGCGTCTTGTAGCCCTCGCTGTCGACGCCCTGCGCGAGCACGCCGTCGTTGATCTCGACACGCTGGCCGTCGATCGTGGTCGTCGAGACGCTCTCGAGCGCCATCGCCTGCACCTCGGCGGGCGTGAGCAGCGAGAGCGACGGCACCGAGGTGGCGACGGCGAGCATCGCCGCGAAGCTCATCGCGACGACGCTGGCGATGCTGCGGGTGCGGTTGCGACGCCGCGCCGGTCGTGCGTTCTTCGGGCCGGATGCCACGGGGCGGGCCTCTGCGGCCGGCGTCGTGCGGCGCGGAGCGCGGCTTGCGCCTTCGGCGCTGCGGCGAGCGGATACCGCGGGGTGCTCCATGCGGCCGGCGGGCTCGGCGTCGTACGCCTCGGCCTCCACTCGAGCGGCGTCGATCATCGCGGCGAGGTCGTCGCGCTGGGCTGCGCCGCGCGGCGCGTGCGGAATGCTGTCGGGGGCCGCGGGCACCTCGGGGGCCGGCAGCTGCACCGCGACGGGCGCGGTGCGAGGCCCGGCGGCGGCTCCGGCGATGAGCGAGGCGAAATCGGCCGACGCGGCGGCCGCTGCAGCGGCGGTCGAGGTGGCCGCACCGGCCGCGGCAGCCGCACTGCCCGCGGGCTCGACGGTCGCGCCGCGACGCGCACCGCGCACCTCGGGCTGCGCCTTCTTGCCGAATCGGTTCTTCGCCGGCTTCTCGGCCTTGCGATCGCTGCGGGCTGCGCGGGCATCGCGGTCGGCTCGACCCGAACGGCGGCCCGACTCGTCTGCTTCGTCATCGTCGGCGCCGAGCCCGGCGAAGAGGTCGTCGAACCCGGTGGTCGCCCGCGCGGGCGCGGCGGGCGCCGTGACGGGCGCAGCGGGCGCGGGCGCAGGTGCCGGCGCGACCGGCGCAGCGGCGCGCGGCGCCAGCACCGGCGCGACGGCAGACATGGCGGAGGCCGAGCGGCGGTCGACCGGGTGGTCGATCGGCTCGGCCTCGGTGGGCGTTGCGGGGGTGGTGCGGTGGTGAAGCTGGTGGGATGCTGCGACGGGAGTCGGGGTCGGGGCGCTCGCGCCCGAGAACAACTCGTCGAACCCGGGATGCGAGGCCCTCGGCGCCGCTGCAGGCTGCGAGACGAAGGGATGCGCCGCGGGCTGCTGCGAGGCGACCGGCTGCGCCGCCATCGGCTGGCTCGGCCACGCCGGCTGCTGAGCGGGCGCCTGCTGGGCGGTTGCCTGCTGCTGAGCGGGCGCCTGCTGCGCCGCCGCCTGAGCCTGATACATCGGCGCCTGAGGCGACTGAGGTACCTGAGGCACCTGCGGCGCCTGATAGGCCTGAGCCCCGTACGAGCCACCGGCCGCGAGCTCTGCCCGACGTGCCGCCTCTGCCTCGCGCTCGCGCAGCTCTCGACGGGTCAGGGGTCGCTCGGGCCGCACTTCATCGCGTGTGCCAGGCGTGGATCCGTCGGGCACGAGGGGGGACTCGAGCACGTGTAGGGGCTTTCGGCTTCGGGGGCGAGCTTCGGGGGAGGTGGGCATCGCGCCGGCGCGCGGCGAGATAACAGGTTGGTAAAGACTACCCGGAATCGACGGTGAACGCCACGCGAAACTGCGCGATCCGTCGCGAGAACGGTCGATGAACGGCCGGATGCCGCGGAACACCGGTGCGCACGCCGACGAGGGCGCACGCGAACACCCCATCAGCCTCCCGACTCAGGCCCACGCCCCGGCCGCGGCGAGCGCGGATTCGAGCTCCTCGTACAGCCCGGGCGCGGCGGCGAGCACGAGCTCGGCACCCTCTGCGCCGCCCCGTGCTCCCCCGACCCGCGCCCCGGCTTCTCGCACGATGAGCGCGGCGGCGGCGTGATCCCACGGTGAGAGCCCGTGCTCGTAGAAGGCGTCGAGCCGCCCGGCCGCGACCCCGCACAGTTCGAGCGCGGCCGAGCCGTTGCGGCGCACATCGCGCACCTGCGGCAGCAGCGCCAACAGCACCGCGGCCTGTTCGCGTCGCACCTCGGCCGCGTAACCGAAGCCGGTGCCGACGAGGGCCCGCCCGAGCGGCACCCCGGTGGTGACATGCAGCGCGGTGCTGCCGAGCCGCGCCCCGCCGCCGGCGCGCGCCTCGTAGACCTCGCCGTTCGACGGGTTCACGACGATCCCGACGAGCGCCCGCCAGCTCGACGGCTCGGCCGGCTCCTCGACGACGGCGATGCTGACCGCCCAGCTCGGCGCCCCGTAGAGGAAGTTCACGGTGCCGTCGATCGGGTCGACGACCCACGTGAGCCCGCTCGTGCCGAATCGTTCGGCCCCCTCTTCGCCGAGGATGCCGTCGTCGGGCCGCGCCGCGAGGATGCGTTCGCGGATCAGCGACTCGGTGTCGCGATCGACCGCGGTGACGATGTCGGTCGGCGTCGACTTGGTCGCGGCGACCTCGACGCCGCCCCGGCGAGCCTCTGCGGCGAATTCGGCGGCTTCGAGGGCGATGTCGCGCGCGAGATCGAGCAGGCGGTCGAGCTCGACGGATGCCACGTGCCGGGTCATGCCCTCACGCTAGCGCGGCCCGACGACGCCCGCCATGGCCGCGAGCGGCGCACGCGGCCGGAACGGGGCCCGCGCCGCTGCATCCGCCCGGATACACGAAAACCCCGGTGAACCGGGGCTTTCTCTGGTGGCGAGTGAGGGATTCGAACCCCCGAATGCTGAGCAGTCTGATTTACAGTCAGATCCCTTTGGCCGCTTGGGTAACTCGCCATCGCACCCGACCACGTTCTGCACACAACCGGGGGCCTGACAAGGATACCCGCCGAGGCCCTGTGGCGGAAATCGAGCGCCGAAGTCGCCGATCAGGCGCCGGATGCCACGTCGGCGAAGCCCTTCGCGACACCCGCCGTCGCACGACGTCGCCGGGTCGCCGCGAACAGCATTGCCGCAGCTCCGATGACGACCGCCCCCGCAGCGAGCGCGACGGACGGCGAGGCGTCCGCCCCGGACTCCGCGAGCTGCCCGGCCGGGGCGGGCGCGGGCGAACCGGGCGCGGGCGGCGTCGACGGCACGACCACGACGGGCACGACCGCGATGGGCGGTACCGCGACCTCGGCCTGCGAACCGTCGACGACGACCGGGGCGGGCGGCGTGTATCCGGCAGGCGGCACGACCACCAGGGTGTACTCCTCGGCCTGCGGCAGCTCGACGGTGAACCCGCCGCCCTCGCCGACCGGCACCTGCAGCGTCTCGCCGGTGACATCGAGCACCGGTTGGCCGTCTGCGTCGCCGATCTCGACGACCGTTCCGGGTGGGACGGGCGCGCCGCCGTCGAGCACGACGGTGCCCGTGATCGTGGTCTTCGCGGCGGCCGCGGCGAGCCAGAGCTGGTACGACGGCGAACCGTTGACGGCACCGTAGAGCAGCTCGACACGACGCACCGCCGGATCGGGGGTGAAGCCGAGGTAGGCACCTGACGTGTCGTCGAAGTTGCCGACGACGGTGCCCGTCGTGAAGGTGATGCCGAAGTCGTCGATCGTTCCGGTGCCGACCCAGCGCGGCACGTCGTCGAAGGGACCGGGCCCGGCGCACGCGCTCGGTTTCGGCGAACCGGCGGCGCAGTAGTTCGCGGGCGTCATGGCGCCGAGCGCCTCGATCGGCAACGGCGCTCCGGCGTCGTCGAAGACGGTGACGTACACCCAGTCGGCATCGATGTCGCCGAGCACGAACCCCCAGTCGTCACCGCGCACGGCTCCGAGGTCGATGACCGTGCGCGACGGCGGCGGGTTGTCGACGGCGGGCGGTACGGGTGCAAGGGCTCCCGTCTTCGGCCGGACCGTCAGGTACGGCTGCAGCCGGCTCGATCCGTACCTCGTGCCGAAGTCGGTCGACGCGTTGAGGAAGGCGCTCGCTCCGGACGCCTCGGTCAGGGTGATCGAGTCGCTCGTGACGGTGACGGCCTGCCCGAACCCGGTCGAGGCCGGAAGCGTGCCGGTCACCGTGAAGGCACCGGCCGCCCCACCGACCGTCCAGTCGGCGTAGACACCGACCTCGGTCGCCGGGTCGACCGCGCTCGCAGGCGCGGCGGCGCCGACGACGGCGAGTGCGATGATTCCGATTCCCCCAGCGAGCGACATCCGTCGAATCGACATGGTCGCCATGCTGGCACACCCACGCGACGAGGTCTACCGTCAGTTCGACGAACGCCACCAGGGCATCTCGGCGGTGTCGTTCCGGTCGCGCGCCTCATCGCCGTCGCCTGAGCTCGAGCCCGAGCTCGAGCCCGAGCCCGAGCTCGAGCCCTCACCGCGGCCGCGGCTCAGTGCTGCGTTCTGCCGCTCGTCGTAGGTCGAGAGCCAGCCCCGGTGCCCATCGGTCGCCGACTGCACGGGCACCGGCTCGGTGCGCGGCTCCCGCGGGTCGCCGGCCTCGCGCGCGTTCCGCTCGCGATCCCACTCCTCGCGCTGCCGTGCCCGCTCGTCGAGGGCGGCCTGCTCGGCGCGCGCCCACTCGGCCCGTTCACGTGAGACCCGGGCGGGCTCCGAGCGGCGCTCCTCGGCGCCGGGCTTGCCGCCGCCCCGGAGGCCGGCACGCTGGATGACGCGCTGGATGGTGAGGCCGCGCTCGTTCGGCGAGGCGACGAAGCGGATCTCGCGGAGCCCCTGGTCCTGCGCGGCCGATTCGAAGATGAAGTGCCCGTAGTTGAAGATGCGCCCGAGGATCGGCTTGTGCACCGAGATGTCGAGGATTCGCGCGATCGGCATAGTCGCGATGCGCTGCGAGAGGATCCCGTGCACGCGGAACACGCGCATGTTCGTGATGACGAAGCGATCCATGCGTCGGGCGAGGATCCGCCATCCGCCGTGCAGCACGAGGAACAGGGAGCCGAGCAGCGGCACGAAGTACAACTGCGACGGCAGCCACGCGAGCAGGAACAGCACGGGCACCGCGGCCATCATCTCGAGCGCGGCGAACACGTTCGACGCCCAGTGCTTGCGCACCTCGTCGATGATCACCTCGCCGTCGTCGGAGATGAGATGCCGCTCGACGTGCGGATCGAACAGGCTCACGGCAGGTTCACCCGGCTATGAGGCGAGGGAGGTGAAGAACGTGATGATCGAGTTGCCGGCGTTGAACACGGCGTCGACCGCGCCCTGCACGGCATTCGCCGCGTCCTCGGGCCGGGTGATGAGATAGAAGGCGGCGAAGACCACGACGAGGCCCAGGACGATGCGCTTGACCCACTTCACGGTGGCGGTTCCCTTCGAGTGACGGATGGGCATGCCGACCACCCCTCTGGGCACACCCGTAACCAAGGCATTGTCACCCGAACGAGCCACGCGTACAACGCGCCGCGCCGCGGAGCGGCGGGTGCGAACGGGCAGCGGCGGGTGCGAACGGTAGGATTCCAACCGGTTACGGGGAGTTGAGGAGCCATGGCCGGCATCGAAGAGGTCGCGAAACTCGCGGGGGTCTCCACCGCGACGGTGTCGCGCGCGCTCAGCGGCCGCGGGCACGTCTCGCCCGCGTCGAAGGCGAAGGTGCAGGATGCCGCGGCCCGCCTCGGCTACGTCGTCTCGTCGAACGCCTCCTCCCTGGCGTCGGGGCGCACCCGCAACATCGGCGTCGTCATCCCCTTCCTCAACCGGTGGTTCTTCTCCTCGGTGCTCGAGGGCGCGCAGCAGGCGCTGCTGCGGCACGGCTACGACCTCACCCTCTACAACCTCGCCGGCGACGGGCACGAGCGCTCGAGCGTGTTCGAGCACTTCCTGCTGCGGCAGCGGGTCGACGCGGTCATCGCGGTATCGCTCGAACTCACCGAGCCCGAGGTGGCGCGGCTGCACGAACTCGGCAAGCCGCTCGTCGGCGTCGGCGGCCCCATCCCCGGGGTGCGCACCCTCACGATCGACGACGTCGCGGTGGCGCGCCTCGCGACCGAGCACCTCATCGGCCTCGGCCACCGGCGCATCGCGCACATCGGCGGCGATCTCGAGTTCGACGTCGACTTCCACCTGCCGACGAACCGGCGCCTCGGCTACGAGGGGGCGCTGCGCGACGCGGGCATCGAGCCCGACGCCCGACTGTTCGCGCCGGCCGACTTCACGATCCGCGGCGGCTACCACGCGACGAAGCAGTTGCTCGGCGCCCCCCACGACCGGCCGACGGCGATCTTCGCCGCGTCCGACGAGATGGCGATCGGCTCGATCCTCGCCGCCCGCGACCTCGGCCTCGTCGTCCCGCGCGACGTGTCGATCATCGGCATCGACGACCACGACCTCGCCGACTTCTTCGGGCTGACGACGGTCGCCCAGTTCCCGCGGCTGCAGGGCGAGCAGGCCGTCGACATCCTCATGGACGAGCTCGAGCCCGGCGTCGGCGCCGCTCCCCCGCCCGCCGCGCACCCGCTGCCGTACGAGCTCCGGGTTCGGTCGTCGACGGCACGACCCCCCGAATGACCCGGGCGGATGCCTCGGCGCGCGCGCCGTGGCATCCGATCGTCTGAAATCGCGCCTCGGTAGACTGGTCTGCATGGCAGATGCAACGTTCGACATCGTGAGCAAGGTCGACCACATGGAGGCCGAGAACGCCGTCAACCAGGCGCGGAAAGAGGTCGAGCAGCGCTACGACTTCAAGAACGTCGGGGCGTCGGTCGAGTGGAGCGGTGAGAAGATCCTGCTCAAGGCGCAGACCGAGGAGCGGGTGAAGGCCGTGCTCGAGGTCGTCGAGTCGAAGTTCATCAAGCGCGGCATCACGCTGCGGGCCCTCGACTCGGGCGAGCCGTACGCCTCCGGCAAGGAGTTCCGCATCGAGATCGCGCTGAAGAACGGCATCGACAGCGACAACGCGAAGAAGATCTCGAAGATCATCCGCGACGAGGCGCCGAAGAGCGTGAAGAGCCAGATCCAGGGCGACGAACTGCGTGTCTCGTCGAAGAGCCGTGACGACCTGCAGGCGACGATGGCGCTGCTGAAGGGCAAAGACCTGGACGTCGCCCTGCAGTTCACGAACTTCCGCTGAGCCCGCGGCGCGCGCTCAGAGGTAGCCGCGCAGCCAGGGAGTGATCGCGGCGTACGCGGCCGACCTCGCGGGCTCGCTCGAGAGGAACACGTCGTGCAGGGCGCCGTCGATGCGCTGCACCGTCACCGACGGGCCGAGCTTCAACGCCCGCTCGGCGATCTCGTCGACGACGAGCACACTGTCGCTCGACCGCATCGACTCGTCCCAGCGGGTGAGCAGCGACGAGCGCGCCGACAGCAGCGTCAGCACCGGCGCGCCGACGTCGATGCCGGCGGCGACCGTCGTGTGCCCCGCGAGCACCGCCATGAGCCACGCCGGCGACGTCGCGAACCCCCGGTCGGGTCGCCAATCGTGGTTGTACTCCCACTCGCCGCCCTGTTCGCGCGCCACGGCCCGCGTGTAGAACCCGAGGTCGACGTTCGGCAGCGGTGCGAGGGGGTCGACGCGCGCGCCGAGCTCCATCATCGGCAGCAGCGCCTGACGCCCGACCTTGCTCAGCTGGAACTCGAGCCACGGACTGTTGAGCACGAGCGCCGCGGCCCGGCCCTGGTGCCGCGCCGCCCACAACGACAGGGTCAGCCCGCCCGTCGAATGCCCCAGCAGGATCAACGGGCGGCTCGAGCGCGGCGCCGAGGGCGAGCCCGTGGCATCCGGTTGCCCCATCGCCGCGAGCGCGGCCGCGATGTCGGGGTCGTACCCGGCGAGGTCGGCGATGAATCCCGGCTTCTGCCACGGGCGCAGGCTGCGCCCGTACTTGCGCAGGTCGAGCGCGTAGAAGCGTGCGCCCAGCCCGGCCCAGTACTCGGCGAGCTCGGGATTGAAGAAGTAGTCGCTCCAGCCGTGCACGTAGAGCACGTCGGCGCCGGATGCCACGCCCGGCGTCAACCGCAGCTTCCACCGCGGGCGGTACCGCACGAGGGTCGCGACGACCTCGCCCTCGGCATCCTCGCCGAGCGGGAGCGTGAGCTGCTCGAAGCGGTCGCCGAGGAGGTCGGGGCGCCAGGTGTTCGGTTCGATGAGCTCGGTGCTGCGCAGGCTCGCATCGGTCTCCGCCACGCCGCCCTCCCCTCGTCGCGAGGCCAGCCTATCGAGACGGCCCCGAAAGGTCGTCCGTTCGCACCACGGGTGGTCGTCGCGGCTACTGCGGGCTGAAGGCGTTGATGATGCCGATCACGCCCGGGGTCATCACGACGATCATGAGCACGGGAAGCAGGCAGAACACGAGCGGGAACAGGATCTTGACCGTGACCTTCTGCGCCTGCTCCTCGGCGCGCTGCCGGCGCTTCAGGCGCATCTCTCCAGCCTGGACCCGAAGCACGTCGCCGAGCGCGATGCCATAGGCGTCGGCCTGGATCACCGCCCGAACGAACCGCCGGAGGTCGGGCGAGTTCGTCCGAGCCTCGAGTTCGAGGAATGCGTCACGACGTGTACGGCCGATCGACATGTCCTGGAGCACGCGGATGAGCTCCTCGGGGAGAGGTCCATGCCCGTTTCGGGCGGACTTCGCCATGGCCGCGTCGAAGCCGAGACCGGCCTCGACCGCGATCGTCATCTGATCGAGCGTGTCGGGCAGTGCGCGTCGGATCGCCTCCTGGCGGTCATGGGCTCGGCTGTTGATCAACACATCGGGGAGGAAGAACAACAGGACGGCCGCGAAGACAGCGAGCAGGACCTTGATCGGCTGAATGCCGCCGGAGAATGCGAACATCGTGCCGAGCACGGCGCCGACGACGCCGAGCACGAGCTTCCATGTGATGATCCCACCGAGGGTCCACCCGATCGGGCGACCGGCGAAGATGATCTGCTTCTCAATCCATCCGACGTAGCCGCGAGGTGCCGCGGCGATCAGCGATGCGCCGATCGTGCCGCGCTGCACGGGTTCTTCGACGGCGCCGGCCTCGTCCGAGAGCGCGGCCACGGTCTTTCGGGCCGGGAAGAGCAGGAAAACGAACGCCGCGAACGCGATCGCAGTGAGCAGCGCCACCCCCAACATCACCCAGGTCAACATCAGAACTTCACCCTCACCGTGAACGAGATCCAGATGGTCCCGACGATCATGAGGATCGCCGCGATGACGAGCGCGATGATCCCGTAGACGCTCGTGAAGAACACCGAGAGATAGTTCGGCTGGACGACGAGGAGGAACAGGAACACGCCGATGGGGAGTCCGACGAGCACGATCGCCGACAAACGACCTTCCGCGCTGAGCGCCTTCACGTGACGCCTGATCTGGTTGCGCTCGCGAATAGTGCGGCCGACCTGGTCGAGCACTTCGGCGAGGTTTCCACCGGTCTCCTGGTTGATGGCGATCGCCTGCGCCACCCATTCGAAGTCGGCACTCTTCATCCGTCGTGCAGTGCTCGTGAGCGCCTCGGAGAGGTTCCGCCCGAGTCGAGTCTCGTTGACCACCCGCGCGAGTTCCTCGCTCGTCGGCTCCTCCGCCTCGGCGGCAACCGCCCCGATCGTGCGGTTGAGTCCGTGACCGGCCCGCAATCCACCCGCGAGCATCTGCACCGTGTCATCGACCTGGTCGGCGAACTTCGCCTGACGCTGCGAGGTTCTGATCACGAGAACGAGCTTGAAGATGAACGGGGTCGCCGCGCCGAACAGAATCGCGAGGAGGAACCAGCTGCCGTTCGCGATGCCGAGCAGCACCCCGATGAGCGTCATCACACTCGTCGCGGAGGCGACGAGGACGAGAACGCCCGACCGATCCGTCTTGATCCCGGCGAGTTCGAGCACCTCGGAGCTGAACATTCCGCCCGAACGGTTCGACGTCGCGGACTCGATCGCCGCCGTGGTCCGGTCGGTGAGCTTCGTCAGCGTGGAGACGTGCTGCTCACCCGGCGCGAGCCGCCGTTCGCGCGCGACCCTGGGAGCCTGCGGCGCAATGACGAAGAGCACCAGGACCACCAGCGCGAGGAGGCAGATGGCGATGCCGACGACGAGAATGATCGGATTCATCGGATCTCTCCCAGCATGTCGTGATGCACGACCTGGAAGAGCGACATCGGGAGCGCGATGCCGTGGTCGGCGATCCGCTCGGCGAATCGCGGCCGCACTCCGGTCGGTTCGATGCGCCCTCGGAGCCGTCCCTCCTCATCGAATCCGGCGGAGTAGTCGAAGCTGAACGCGTCCTGCAGGGTGATCACATCGCCCTCCATGCCGTGCACCTCGGTGACGCTCGTGATGCGCCGCACCCCGTCCTTGTGCCTCGAGATCTGCACGATGATGTCGATCGCGGAGGCGATCTGCTCCCGGATTGCGCGGAGGGGAAGCTCCATGCCCGCCATGAGCACGAGCGTCTCCATGCGCGAGATCGCGTCGCGCGGCGAGTTGGCGTGCAACGTCGAGATCGACCCTTCATGACCGGTGTTCATCGCCTGCAGCATGTCAAGCGACTCGGCGCCACGGACCTCGCCGACGACGATGCGGTCGGGACGCATTCGCAACGAGTTGCGCACGAGGTCGCGGATCGTGATCTCACCGCGCCCTTCGATGTTCGGCGGGCGGGATTCGAGACGCACGACGTGGTCCTGCTGAAGTTGCAGTTCGACCGCGTCTTCGATGGTGATGATGCGTTCGTCGGCGGGGATGAACGCCGAGAGCACGTTGAGCAACGTCGTCTTTCCGGTGCCGGTTCCGCCCGACACCAGGATGTTCAGTTTCGCGCGCACCGCGGCGTCGAGCACCGTCGCGACCTCTCGAGTGAGGCTGCCGAACCCGATGAGATCATTAACGGTGTACGGGGTCCCCGCGAACTTCCGGATCGTCAGTGACGCGCCGTCGACGGCGAGCGGCGGGATGATCGCGTTCACGCGCGAACCGTCTTCGAGACGTGCATCGACGAGCGGCGAGGATTCGTCGATGCGCCGGCCGACCTTCGCCACGATGCGCTCGATGACCCGCCGCAACTGCGGTTCGCCGGTGAAGCGGTGCGGGGTCTCCTGCAGGCGGCCGTTCCGTTCGACGTAGAGCCGATCGAACCGGTTGACCATGATCTCGCTCACGCTCGGGTCGGCGAGCAGCGGCTCGAGCGGTCCGTACCCGAGCACATCCGCGCCGATGTCGTCGATGAGCCGATTGCGCTCGGCCGTCGAGAGCGCGAGCTGCTCACCCGCGACGATCTCGGCGAGCTCCGCACGCGCGAGGATGTGCAGCTGTTCTTCGGTCATGGTCGGGTCGTTGAGCCGGGATCCGATGCGGCCGAAGAGCTCTTCGGCGGCCTTCTCCTTCACTGCGGCCAGCGGATCGACCGAACCGACGGGCCGCACCTGCATCGCTCTCGGCACGGCAGGCTGCCGGAATGACGGCTGCTCACCGTCGCCGGCCGACGCGTCTGCTGGCGCGATCGACGGTGAGAGGCCCTCGGGAGGCTCGGAAGCATCGGGATCCGCCGGCAACCGTTGGGACGTCGGCGCGAAGGGATCGGCAGCTTCGCGCTCCGCGCGGAGCGCGTTCAGACGCTCATTCAGGTTCATTCGTCCGCCGCTTTCTCTGGATCTTGCTGCGCTTGGGGAACGCCTCGGGTGCGATGCGGAGCACGATCGAACGGATCGCCTTCGCCGCCGGGTCGCGCACGTCGTCGTGGATGAGCGGCACGCCCTTGTTGGAGGCGAAGAGCACCGCCGACGACTTCGGCACCTCGATGTCGACCCGGGTGCCGATGATGTTCTCGACGTCCTTGATCGTGAGCCCGCTGTTCTTGTCGGTCTGGTTCACCACAACATGCCGATTGCTGGGCATGAGCCCGATCTTCGTCAGCAGCTCGAACTCGGTGCGGGTGGCCCGCAGGCTCGGCACACCCATGTTCGTCACGAAGATCGCATCGGTGACGTGTTCGAGCGTGATCAGGGTGTGCTCGCCCAAGCCCGGCGTCGTGTCGATGACGACGTAGCGGAACGCCTCGCGAAGCCGGTCGATGAGTTCGGCGAGGGCTGCCGGTGCGACCTGATCACCGAGCTCCGGCGACGGCGCACTCGCGACGACGAAGAAGCCGTCGTCGTGGTGCGTGAGCGTGGTCTTCAGGACGAGCTCGTCGGCGGCAGCGTCGGCGACGGCGTCGACGATGGTGCGTTCGGGCGCGAGCGCGAGCGCTGCGGTGATGTCGCCGAACTGCAAGTCGGCGTCGACGAGCACCACCGAATTCGGGGCGATCTCGGCAAGCCCCGTCGCCAGATTGATCGCGATGGTTGTCTTGCCCTGCCCACCTTTCGGCGCCACGACGGCGATCGCCTCGGTCGGGACTCCGGCCTCGATCGGCGGAAACTCCCATTCCGGAGCAGCCGGCTCCGGCTCGAGTTCCTCCTCCGATGTCTCCTCGACCACGGTTTCCGCCGGCGCATCGACCACGCTGGTGACATCAGCCTCGCTCAGGGCGACGAAGGGCATGTCGTCGATCTCCAACGCCGGCGGCGCATCGAAATCCTGAGTCTCGGCATGGCCGTTCGCGACGAGCCAGGCCGCCAGGCGATCGAGCAGTGCCAGTGTGGTCTCGTCGGTGGCGTCTGGGTTCAGCACCGCGTGCAGCGCGAGCTCGTCGACCCAGTCTTCGAGATCGGAGCGCTGCTCCCTGACGACGATCAGCCCGAGCGTCGGATGCTTCGCGGTGAGCGCCGCGACGAGTCCCCTCGTCTCCTCGTAGTTGAGGACCGGACCGAGCAGTGCGATCCGGGGCGCCTCGGGCACTCGGGTGACTACCGCCTCGGGACCGAAGGTGAGGAACTCGCCGGGGACGACGGTGAGGCGCTCGCCGAGCACCGACCGGAGTCGGGTCTCGTACTCGGCCGAGCGGCTGACCAGCAGAAAGGGGGGCGTACCCACCGGATCACCCGAAGATGTTCTCGCCGGAGCGCGGCGTCGAGCCGCCCTGGTCTGCGGTTTCGGGCTCGAGCGTCAGCCAGATGCCACCGTTGCCGTCCTGTTGCTGCTCAGCACCGTAGACGATCTTCTCGACCTGGGGCGTCGTCGCCGCGATGGTGACGAGGAACGTGTTGACCATCTGCGGAGCAGCGCTCTCGTCGTCTTCGTCGACCGCGACATCTGCACCCGCGACGATCCTCGTCACCAGCATGCGGTGGAAGATGTACTGGGTGATCGCCTTGTCCTCGTTCGCCTGCAGCGACTGGGTACTCGTCGTGTAGACGACGCCGACGGTGCTTCCGGGCTGGACCGCACCGCCCACCATCCGGTCGGCGGGCACCGTGATGGTGACTTCCTGCATGCCCTCGGGAACCGGGACCTCGCCTCGTGCGGCGAGTTCGAGGGGATCGATGAATCGAGCCTCCGCCAACTGCTCGCCGGGCAGGAGATCGGCATCCGCGACGAGGCCGTCGAGCACGGTGAGGTCGGTGACGGCTCCCTCGACCAGGTTGCGGTTCGGCACAGTGTCGAGCTTCACGAAGTCATCGACGACTTCGCCGGCGGTCCCCTTCGGGATCGTCTCCTGAACGATGTAGACATCGGTGAGTTCGGCACCCTCTGCGGCCCGGGCATCGGCCCCCCGGACGTAGACGACGAGGGCGAACGCACCGACGATCGCGAGAACGAGGGCGATGATCGCCCCGATGATTCGGGTCTTCATGGCTGCGTGCTTTCGGTAGGGCGGATGGGTGGATCAGTCGAGCAGGCCGGCGAGTTCTTCGGGGGTGATGATCATGCGCACGACGCTGAGTCCCTCGCCGTCGCCGTCGCCGAGCTCGAACGCTTCGTCGACCGAGACGTACTTCACGAAGTACCCCTGGAGACCGCGGCAGCTGCCATTGCAGCGCGGCGCGGTCGGATCGGTGTAGGTGTTCGGGCCACTCAGCTTGAAGCCCGTGAGCACGAACGCGGCGAACTGCTCGATGTGGAAGCAGATCTTTCCGCCGCTGGCGTTGTTGGCCTCGGAACACGTCCCGTTGACCTTCTTGAACGAGTCGTAGATCGGGATGAGCACGGTGCTTCCGAGCCGGAGTGCCAGGTCGGTGTCGGGATCACCGCTCCCGACATCGCAACCGCTCTTGGACAGGTTGTTGCCGCGATCGGCCTTGTGCCAGACCGAGCCGGCCGTGAGGTCGATGTCGGCGAGGCAGTCGACGGCATCGAGCCATCCGAAGCCACCGGGCGAGAAGGTCGGGTCGCAGCCGCGGCGCGCCTCCGTGTTGTATTCGACGAGGATCTTCGTGGGTGTCGCGTTGGGATCGATCGGCGGGAACTCCTCGAACTCGCACGCCCCGATCGCGAGGGGGAGCGTGCTGCCGGCGACCGGCGTGCCCCACTCGGCGGACCCCGACGCATGGACCGTCTCGGCTCCCGCCCCGGCGAACACGCGCGCGAGATAGTGATCGACATCCGCACCGGCGGTCACCGTCACGACGTTGCCCGCCGTGTTCAGGCTCGGCGCGTTCGCAACGGGGTCGTACGGCAAGGTCGTGTTGCCGACGACGTACGACTGCGCGGTCGCGGTCGCACCGCTCGCGCAGGTCGCCTCGTTCTTCGCGCATGCCGCGGCAAGCGCCAGGGCAGCGCCGTCGACGCCGTTCTGCAGCTCGGTTCGCTCGGACACCAGTGCGCCCACGTCGACCGCGATCGCCCCGGCTCCGATGAGAGGTACGAGCATGACCGCGACGAGCACCGCTGATGCACCGCGCTCACGGCGCAGCTTGCGAATCATCCGCCGCATATCATCTGCCCCTTGCCTTCGATGACGAAGTCGTCGCCGGTCACCAGATCCCAGAAGCCCGGCACGATCAGCGACGTCTCGTAGTTCACCGTCGCCGTCACCGGCATTCCGGGGTTGTCCTCGCATGAGCCCGGCGTGATCGAGATGTCGCCCACCGTCAGAACGGGGTTCAGAACACCGGCGGTCGCTGCGACGCCGGCAGCCTTCGCCGTACCGACGTTGTCCTCGATCGCCATCACCCGAGCGGCCTCCCGCGCCGAGTTCGCGACGACGAGCTGGATGTTGAAGAGCCGGCCGAACTCGAAGATCCCGAGGATCACGAGCAGGAGCAGCGGCAGCACCAGCGCGAATTCCACCGCCGCTGCGCCACGTTCCCGGCCTTGCTTCTTCTGATTCATTCCGACCTCTCGAAAACCCAGATTGGGGAACCGCATTCCAGCGGTTCCCCAACTCGACTCACCTCGCGGCGTGCCGACAGTGACGACGAGATGCCGTCTTAGAGGGCTGCTGCGATCTGGTCGAAGATCAGGTCGAGGTTCGTACCGACGAGCGTGACCGCCGCGATGATCACGACGGCGATGAGGGCGACGATGAGGCCGTACTCGACCGCGGTCGCGCCCTCCTCGTTGGAACGGACGGAATTGATGACCGCACGAGCGCGGGCGTATGCCTTCAGCATGAGGGACCCCTTCGGGTTATGGGACACCTGCACTCCCAAGCGGGTGGTGCATCCCGCATGCGGGTACATGCGGTGACATGAAAGGTAGCCACCGCATTCCCGGTGCCCTATGCCCCACTTTGGGGGATGCACCCCCTCATCGACGCAACGAATGCCCCCGATCGGCCGTTTCTCGCGCAAGATGCGATACCTTGCCCCCCAATCTGGGGGTTTAACGGGGTACAACGTTGGGGTACAGGCGTACCCGGGTATCGGGGTACAGGTGTACCCCGGTTCAGAGGGCGGGGTGCGGGGGTCTCGATACGCTCGCTTCGCTCGCTACTCGACCGCCGAGGTGCGATCGGTCAGCCCACCGGTCCCACCAGCAGCACCGCCACGAGCGCGCCCGCGAGCATCGACGGCCCGAACGGAATCGACCCGCGCATCGTCACCCGCTTCAGGATGAGCGCGATGATCGCGAGGACTCCCCCGATCACGAATGCGGCGAGCAGCGCGACGAGCCACGCCGTCAGCCCGAACCAGCCGGCGAGCATCCCGATGACGAGGGCGAGCTTCACATCGCCCATGCCCATCGACGACGGCGAGATGAGGGCGAGCACGAAGTACACGGCGAACATCGCGGCCGAGCCGACAAGAGCCCAGACGAGCGACATCCACGAACCCGTGGCCCAGGTCGCGGGCACGAGCAGCACCGCCACGGCGCCGAGCGCCGGAAACACCACGGCGTTCGGCAGGCGCTTCTCGACGAGGTCGACGATCGAGAGCACCGTGGCGCACGCGGCGAAGGCGAGGAGGGCCGGCAGCACCCAGTCGAGACCGAAGCGCAGGCCGAGCACGCCGAAGGTCGCCGCGGTCGTCGCGGCGGCGGCGATCCGCAGGGTCGCGCGACGTGGCATCCGCTCGCC
Source organism: Agromyces sp. NPDC058136 (assembly GCF_042884375.1). NCBI lineage: Bacteria > Bacillati > Actinomycetota > Actinomycetes > Micrococcales > Microbacteriaceae > Agromyces > Agromyces sp. NPDC058136. Next base: position 56,219 of record NZ_JBHVUA010000005.1, read on the forward strand.
GGTGATCGAATGGGCCGACCAGGCAGCCAACGGCCACCAACCGAGCGCGAACCCGACCGCGGCGAGTGCGAGCGCGGTCAGCGGCACGATCAGGGGCATGGTGGAGAGCGTAGCGCCGCCCGGCCGCTCAGCCGTGCAGTGAGAGCAGCAGGCGCCCCGCGTCGAGCGCGTGCACCGCGTGCGGCACGCGCGCCGCGACGTAGACGATGCCGCCGGGCGCGAGTTCGACGACCCGGCCGTCGGCCTCGAAACGGAACCGTCCCTCGAGGCACTGCACCGTGATCGGCACCGCGGCGGTGTGCTCGGTGAGCGCTTCGCCCGCGTCGAGGGCGAGGTGCATGAGACGCACGCCGTCGGCCTTCAGCAGGCGCGCGGTGCTGATGCGGGCGGGCTCGACGGGGTGCGCGGCCGCGATCTCGTCAGCGGCGGTCGCGACGACGATGAACGAGTCGGTCATATGGCGCCCTTCTCTCGGTGACGGGGGTCTCGAGACGCGTCGACGCTTCGCGCCGGCGCTCCTCGACCATCGGGGCCGCTACGCGACCTCGCCGACCGAGATGTCCACCATCTCGTCGCGCGGCACGACCTTCACGCGCTTGCGCCCCTCGGCGGCGCCGAGCGCCTGCTCGTGCTCGTCGAGGCGGTGCCAGCCGTCGAGATCGGTCCAGCGGATTCCGCGGGACTCGAGCAGCTCGATCACCGATTCCTCCGACGGCGACTCGGGCCGCCACCAGTTGCCGAGGTCGTTGATGACGTGCTTGATGGTCTCCATCGCGTCGGACTTGGTGTGGCCGATGAGGCCCACGGGGCCGCGCTTGATCCAGCCGGTCGCGTAGACGCCGTACATCTGGCGCGCCTCGCCGGTCTCCTTGTCGCGGATGAGCACCTGGCCCTCGTGGTTCGGGATGACGCCGAACTTCTTGTCGAAGGGGATGCCCGGCAGCGGCGAACCGAAGTAGCCGACCGCGCGGTAGACCGCCTGGATGGGCAGTTCGCGGATCTCGCCGGTGCCGACGACCCCGCCCGCGCCGTCGGAGACGGTGCGTTCCCAGCGGATGCCGCCGACGCGCCCGTTGCCGTCGTCGATGATCTCGAGCGGCTTGGCGAAGAAGTGCAGGTGCAGGCGGCGCGACGCCTTGCCGACCTCGCGCTGGCGCCACTGGTTCAGCACCTTGTCGATGACGAAGACCTGCTTGTTGCCCGACACGGCCGCGCGGGCGGCGTCGTCGTAGTCGAAGTCCTCGTCGTAGACGATCATGTCGACGTCGCGCAGTTCGCCGAGCTCGCGCAGTTCGAGCGGGGTGAACTTCACCGACGTCGGGCCGCGGCGACCGAAGACGTGCACGTCGGTCACGGGCGACTCGGCGAGCCCGGCGGCGACGTTCGCGGGGATCTCGGTCGGCATCAGGTCTTCGACGTGCTTCGCGAGGATGCGCGAGACATCCAGCGCGACGTTGCCGTTGCCGATGACCGCGACCTCCTTGGCCTCGAGCGGCCAGGTGCGCGGGAAGTCGGGGTGCCCGTCGAACCAGCTCACGAACTCGGCGGCCCCGTACGAGCCCTCGAGTTCGATACCGGGGAGGTTGAGCGACGCGTCGCGAACCGCACCGGTCGCGAAGATGACCGCGTTGTAGTGCTTCTTGAGGTCGTCGAGCGTGATGTCCTCGCCGAAGCGCACATTGCCGAAGATGCGGATGTCACCGCGGTCGAGCACCTCGCGGAGCGCCGTGATGATGCCCTTGATGCGCGGGTGGTCGGGGGCCACGCCGTAGCGGACGAGTCCGTAGGGCGCCGGCAGGTGATCGAACAGGTCGATCGAGACGTCGAAGTTGCGCTCGGCCTTCAGCAGGATGTCGGCGGCATAGATGCCGGCCGGGCCCGCACCGACGATCGCCAGTCGCAGCTTGTTCCTCGTCACGTCTCTCCTCGCTTCGTCACTCGGCTTCGTCCTCTGGGCGCTGCGCGGTCGGCGCCGCCGTCGTCAGCTGTGGCGCTCGACGACCGTCTCCGCGAATCGCGTCAGCGCCTTCTTCACACTTCCTTCGGGCAGGGGCGCGAGCGCCTCGACCGCTTCGGCGGCCCAACGGTGCGCCTCGGCGAGCGTCGCCCGGGTCGCCTCGTGCTCGCGCAGCTCGGCGACGATCGCGTCGACCGTCGCCCGCGACGGCACGATGCGCGACGCGAGCGTGTTCGTGTCGAGCGGGTCGCCGAGATCGGCGGCCGTCACGTTCACGGTGATCACGTCGCGCTCGATGCGGGCGAGCAGATCGGCGGATGCCTCGTCGGACTTCGCCATCTCAGCGAGCCTCAGGAGGGGCAGCGTCACCACGCCGGCCCGCAGGTCGGTGCCGGGCACCTTGCCGGTCTCTTCGGGCTGCGGCGACAGGTCGATGACGTCGTCGATGAGCTGGAACGCGACGCCGATCTTCTCGCCGAACTCGACGATGGGGGCCTCGAAGGCCGGGTCGGCGCCCGAGAACACGACCCCCGACTGCGCGGCCGCCGCGATGAGCGAGCCCGTCTTGTCGGCGAGCACCTGGATGTAGTGCTCGATCGGGTCGTCGCCGTCGGTCGGGCCGACGGTCTCGTGCAGCTGGCCGAGCACGAGCCGCTCGAAGGTGTCGGCCTGCATGCGGATCGCCCGCTCGCCGAGGCTCGCCATGAGCTGGCTGGCCCGAGCGAACAGCAGGTCGCCCGTGAGGATGGCGACCGAGTTGCCCCACACGGCATGCGCCGCGGGCACGCCGCGGCGGCGGTCGGAATCGTCCATCACGTCGTCGTGGTACAGCGAGCCGAGGTGCGTGATCTCGATCGCCTCGGCGGCGGTGATGACGTCGTCGGTCGCCCCCGCACCGAGCTGCGCGGTGAGCAGCGTCAGCATCGGGCGCACCCGCTTGCCGCCGGCCTCGAGGAGGTACCGGGTGGAGACGTCCGCGATGGAGTCGGCGAACTGCACCTCACGGACGAGGCCCGCCTCGACGCGTTCGATGCCGGCATCGATGGCCCGCGCCATGGCCTTGTCGGCGGCGGACGCGAAGACCCGCTCGCTCAGACCCAGGTTGGCGGCGAGCGCGGAGCCGCGACGGGCGACCGGGTGGCTCGGTTTCACGCTCACCAGCCTACCGGTGCCCGCATGCGCGCCCGTGTCAGCGACGGCGAACGGATGTCACGGGCTTCGCCCTGATGTCGGGCGCGGGTGGCTACGCGACGGGCTTGCGGCCGCGGTGCAGCGCGACGACGCCCATCGTGAGGTTGCGCCACGCCACGTCGGTGTACCCGGTCTCGCGGATCCACGCGGCGAGCTCGGGCTGCGCCGGCCACGCGTTGATCGACTCGTTGAGGTACTCGTAGGCCGTGTCGTTCGAGCTCGACAGCTTCACGAGCGGCGGCATCACGTACTGCTGGTAGACGTTGTAGCCGAAGCGCACGAACGCGACCGGCGGGTGCGAGAACTCGCAGATCACGAGGCGCCCGCCCGGCTTCGTCACGCGGAAGAACTCGGCGATCGCCCGCTTCGGCTCGTTGACGTTGCGCAGGCCGAACGAGATCGTGACGGCGTCGAAGGAATCGTCCTCGAAGGGCAGCTTCGTGGCATCCGCCTCGACGAAGACGAGGTTCGTCACGTGCGCCTGCCGCTTGCGACCGACCTCGATCATGCCCGGCGAGAAGTCGGCGGCGACGACCGAGGCGCCCGACTTCGCGAGGCTCGCGCTCGAGGTGCCGGTGCCGGCAGCGACGTCGAGGATGCGTTCGCCCGGCTTCGGGTCGACGGCGCGCGTCGTCGCGACCCGCCAGAGCGGGGCGTTGCCGACCGAGAGCACGTTGTTGGTGCGGTCGTACGCGGCGGCGACGCGATCGAACATCGCCGACACCTCGCGGGGGTCCTTGCCGAGGTCTGCGCGGGTCATCCTTCGATTCTACCGGCGGTCGGTCAGCCTCCGAAGGCCTCCACGATCGGGCGGAACTTCATCTCGGTCTCCGCGAGCTCCTCGGCGGGCACCGAGTCGTGCACGATGCCGCATCCGGCATATGCCGTGACGGTGCCGTCGGGGTCGACCTGCGCGCAGCGCAACGCGATCGCCCATTCGCCGTCGCCCCCGCCGTCGACCCAGCCCACGGGGCCCGCGTAACGGCCGCGGTCGAAGCCTTCGAGTTCGGCGATCGCGCGGAGCGCGACCGTGCGCGGCGTGCCCGCGACCGCGGCCGTCGGGTGCACCGCCTTGACGAGGTCGAGCGAGTTCGACCCGTCGCCGAGGGTGCCCTTGAGGTCGGTCGCGAGGTGCCACAGGTTCGGCAGCTGCAGGGTGAACGGTTCGGGGCTCGTGTCGAGCCGTGTCGTGTGCGGGGCGAGGGTCTGCACGGCGCTCGCCACGGCGAGCGCGTGCTCGGCGAGGTTCTTCTCGCTCGCCGCGAGCGTGGCCGCATGATCACGGTCGGATGCCTCGCCGGCGCCCCGCGGCGCTGTGCCCGCCAGAACCCGTGCCGAGACGGTGCCGTGGTCGACCCGCACGAGCGTCTCGGGGCTCGCGCCGATGAGTCCGTCGACGGCGAAGACCCAGGTGTCGGGGTAGTCCTCGGCGAGCCGGTTGATGGTGGCCCGCAGGCCGGCGTCGTCGCTCAGGGTGCCGACGAGTTGGCGGGCGAGCACCGCCTTCTCGAACTCGCCGGCGTCGATGCGGCGCACCGCCTCGGCGACGGCCGACTCGTATGCCTCGGGCGGCAACGATCCCGCCGCGAATGCGACGCGCGGCACCTGCCGTTTCGGGGCGGGCTCGGGGATCGTCACCTCGGCGGGCGTCTCGAATCCGATCCGCGTCACCCACGCCCGGCCGTCGCGGCGGCCGATGACGAGCTCGGGGACGATGAGCACGCTCGTCGCGGCCGACTCGTCGGCGAACGCGAAGGCGCCGAACGCGACGAGCCCCGTGCCGGGCAGGCCGACCCGGTCGTCGATGTCGGCCTCGCCGGCGAGCGAGGTCCACGCGGCCGCCGCGTCCTCGATGCGGGTCTCACCCGTCGTCTCGATGCGCAGCACTTCGCCGAGCCCGACGATGCCCTCGCCGCGACGCATCCACACGAGCGGGCGCCGCGGGTCGGTGCGCGGAATCAGCGGTTCGGTCTCATCGACGGCCACCGTCCTGACGACGAGGCGCGCCTGGTGCGTCTGACTCACCGAACCAGCCTACGCGCCACCCGGTGGTTGAGGAGCGCGCGACGCAGGAGCACGCGTCTCGAAACCGCGAGACGAATGTCGAGCGGGTTGAGGAGCGCGCGACGCAGGAGCACGCGTCTCGAAACCCGGTGACCCGAACGACGAGGTTTCGAGACGCGTCGCCGCTCCGTGTCGGCGCTCCTCAACCAGCGGGCTCAATCTGCGGCGAGCCGCGCCTGCTGCTCGGCGACGTCGTAGTCGGCGGCGGGCCACGAGAGGTTCATGGCCTCGAGCGCGTCGATGAGGAGGTGCTGCACTGCGAGCCGTGCGTACCACTTGCGATCGGCGGGCACGACGAACCACGGGGCATCCGCCGTCGACGTGCGATCGAACACCCGCTGGTACGCGTCGCGGTACGCGGGCGCGAGGAGCCGCTCGTCGATGTCGCCGGGGTTGAACTTCCAGTGCTTGTCGGGGCGTTCGAGACGCTCCTGCAGTCGCTGCTTCTGCTCGTCGAGCGAGATGTGCAGCATCACCTTGATGACCGTCGTGCCGTTCGCGATCTGCCCGCGTTCGAACTCGTTGATCGCGTCGTAGCGGCGTTCGATCTCGGCGGGCGGCGCGAGCTCGCGGACCCGCCCGATGAGCACGTCCTCGTAGTGGGAACGGTCGAACACGCCGATCATGCCCGGCCCTGGCGTCTGCTTGCTGATGCGCCAGAGGAAGTCGTGGTCGAGCTCTTCCTCCGTCGGCTTCTTGAACGCGGCGAGCTGCACGCCCTGCGGGTCGACGGCGCCCATGACGTGCTTCACGATGCCGCCCTTGCCCGCGGTGTCCATCGCCTGCAGCACGAGCAGGATGCGACGCTTGTCGCCGCCCATGCGACTGCCTGCGAAGAGCTGCTCCTGCAGTTCGGCGAGGATGCCTGCGCCTTCGGCGAGGGCCTCCTTCGCATCGTCCTTGTCTCCGTCGAAGCCGGGGTGCCCGTTCGGGTCGACCCCGTCGAGCCGGAACCCCTCGCCGACCCTCAGCGTGTCGGCCGGGTCGGCGGTCCAGAACGTTTCGCGACTCATTGCGCCCCCTCTGCAGCGGCGCGGCGCCGCGGTGCTCCTCACATCCTGCCGAGCGCGGATGCCACGGGGCAAGGCCCCCGCCCGGTGAGCGTTACGTCACTGATACGCGCTTGGCATCGCGCACCCGATACCAGGCGCGCATCAGTGACGTAGTGCCGCAGGGCGGATCAGCGCGGCAGCGGCACCTCGAGGAGGGTCGGGCCGTCGACGCGGGTGCCGAGGGCTTCGTCGAGCTCCGCCCGGGTGGTGGCGCGCGCGTACGTCCAGCCGTAGGCGGCGGCGAGCGCCGCGAGGTCGACGTGCTGGGGGGTGAACTGCACCCGGTCGAAGGCGTCGGCGGGCGCCGTCCCGGCGACCTCGAGCGCGTCGAAGATCGTGCCGCCGCCGTCGTTGCCGACGATGACGAGCAGTCGCGGTCGCGACTCCCCCGCGCCGAGCAGCAGCGAGCCGACGTCGTGCAGCAGCGTGAGGTCGCCGATGAGCGCCCGCGTGACGCCGGCCGACGCGACCGCCGATGCGGGGCGGGCGGCGACGACCCGCTCGACCGCTTCGGCGTGCGCGAGCTCGGAGGCGAAGTCGGTGCCCGTCGCCGCGGCGAGATCGCCGAACGCCGCGGCCGGCGTCGCCTCGGCCGGCAGGTCTTCGATGGCCGCCGCCTCGGCGCGCGGCCCCTCGTGCGGGTGCGGCGCGGGGGCATCCGACTGGCTCGCGATGGCGATGCCGAGCGCGGTCGCGACCGTGCCGTCGATGCCCGCGAGACCGCGGTTCGCGTGCACGGCGATGCGGCGGCCGGGCACCGCCCGGTCGGCGTCGCGAATGAGCCGTGATGCCCCGAACACGAGCCGGTCGTGCGGCCACGTCGCACCCCAGATGGCGTCGACGAGCATGCGGCGCGTGATCGGCGCCCGGGCGGCGGCGAGCTGTGCACGCATGAACTCGCGGTGCAGTTCGAGATCGCCGACGTGGCCCGTCTCGTCGATGCCCTCCGCGACGGCGGGCGCCGCGGTCGGCAGCCCCGACTCGACGGCGATGCGGCTCGCATGCACCCAGCGGCGCACCCAGGTGCGCTCCTCGAAGGTCTGCGGGGCGGCCGCGCTCACCGGGTCGGCGTGCACGGCACGCTCGAAACGGTGCACCCGGCGGCCGGGGTTGAACCACTCGATGCCCGACGGGGCGACGACGATCGTCTCGACGTCGTCGCGCTGCACGAGCGCCGGCACCTCGCGCGACAGCGTCGGATGCCCGAACACCACGACCCGCTCGACCACGTCGCCGAAGCCCGGCTCGCGCAGCAGCTCGCGGTACGCGACCACGAGGTTCGGGCCGAAGTGCGCGCCGCTCGTGACCTCGGCCGCGAGCGGCCAGTCGCCCGCACGGGCGAAGGCTTCGGCCTCGGGGCCTGCGCCCGCACCCGCGACGACGAGGGTGCGCGGCCCCCGCGCGATCAGGACGCCGGATGCCTCGGGCAGTGCCTCGGCAGCGGCTGAGACCGCGTCGGCGTCACCGTCGGCACGCGACTCAGCGATGCCTTCGGTCGCACGGGCGATGGTCTCGGCATCGACGGGCGAGGAGAGCGGCTCGCGCAATTGCAGGTTGAGGTGCACCGGGCCGGGCCCGGGGTGCGCGACGAACGACCCCTCGGCGTCGCGTCCGAGCGCGGCGGCGACGACGTCTCGGGCGAGCTGCTCGGCGACGCGCTCCTCGCCGGGCGCACCCTCGGGCGCGGCCGCATCGAGCTCGAGGCGCACGGCACCGGCGAAGATCCCGGGCTGCATCGTCGTCTGGTTCGAGCGGATGCCGCGGAGCTCCGCCGGGCGGTCGGCCGTGAGGAGCACGAGCGGTACTCCCGAGTGATGCGCCTCGAGCACCGCCGGGTGCAGGTTCGCGACCGCCGTGCCCGAGGTCGTGATGACGACCGCGGGGCGCCCCGACTCGACCGCGAGGCCCAGCGCGAGGAACCCCGCACCCCGCTCGTCGAGACGCACGTGCAAGCGCACGAGCCCCTGCCGTTCGAACTCGGCCGCGGCGAGCGCGAGCGCCTGCGACCGCGAACCGGGGGCGACGACGACGTCGATGACGCCGGCACGCACGAGCCCGCCGAGGAGCGCCACCGCGTACGCAGACGACGGCGCGACCGGCGCGGCCGGGCCGCTCGGCGCCGGCTCAGGCATTCGGGCGCGGCGACTGGCCGGACTCGCCGGGAGCTTCGGGGTTGTCGGGACGCTTGCCGGGTTCGGCCTTGTGGCCGGCGGCCGGGCCGTCGGCCGAGGCATCCGTCTCGCCGTCGAGCTCGGCGAGTTCTTCTTCGAGGCGACGGATGCGCTCCGCCTGCACCGCGTCGTCGCCGAGGCGACGGAGGAACTCGGTGTCGTCGTCGGGGGCGACGGTGCGGAGGCGCCCGCTCGGCATCCGCTCGGCGCGAGCGCGCCCGACGATGAACCAGAGCAGGGCACCCACCACGGGCACGACGAGGATCACGACGATCCACCAGCCGCGCTTGATGCCGCGGATACGGGAGCGATCGATGAGCGCGCAGTCGACGACCGCGTAGACGACGAACACCACCACCGCCACGATGAGGCCGAAGAGCAGCCGCGCATTCATGCAGTCAGTCTAGGCTCGCCCGGTCACGACTGGCTGGGAGCCGCCCTCAGACTGCGCACCTACACTGTCAGGGTGAAATCCGTGCCCGTCTGGATCTGGTACACCGCGCTGCGCATCCTGCTGTTCGCGGTGCCGCTCGCCATCCTCCTGCTCGCCGGCGTCAACCCCTGGGTCTCGACGCTGCTCGCCGCGCTCTTCGGGTTCAGCGCCTCGCTCCTGTTCCTCCGCCGTCAGCGCGAGTCGATGTCGAGCGAGCTCTACGCCGCGCGCCACCGCGAGACGCCCGTCGTGCGCGAAGACGACGAAGCCGAGGACGCCGCGCTCGACGCGAGCGAGCTCGCCGCGGAGAAGCCCGCCGCGGAGTAGTCCGGGCTGCCGCCCAGCGGCCCGAGACCCCCGCACGGGCGCGCCCCGCGCTACAGGGCGAACGCCAGCCCGAGCCCCACGCCGTACAGCAGCGCCGTCGCGCTCGTGAGCTGCAGCGCGATGATGAGTTCGCGCGGCGTCTTCGCGGCGACGACGACGATGCACGCCGGCACCGCCGCGAGCAGCGCGAAGAGCACGAGCCACGCCGTCGGGTAGAAGAGTGCGAAGAACACGGCGATGCCGAACGGCACGAGCGTGAACACGACGAACAGGATGCGGCCGACGACCGGGCCCACGAGCACGGCGAGGGTGCGCTTGCCCGCCACCTTGTCTTGTTCGACGTCGCGCAGGTTGTTCGCCATGAGCACGGCGCACGCGAGCAGCCCCACCCCGGCGCCGCCGAGCCACGCCTCGAGGTTCACGGTGAGCGCCTGCACGTACGCCGACCCGGCCGTCGCGACGATGCCGAAGAAGACGAACACGAAGAGCTCGCCGAGTCCGGCGTAGCCGTAGGGTCGCTTGCCGCCGGTGTAGAACCAGGCGGCCACGATCGCGGCGGCGCCCACGGCGATGAGCCACCACTGCTGCGTGATGACGACGAGCGCGAGCCCCGCGAGCGCCGCGAGCGCGAAGAACGACAGCGCGACGGCGAGCACGTGCTTCGGGTTCACCGCGCCCGAGGCGGTCAGGCGTGCGGGCCCGACCCGGTGGTCGTCGGTGCCGCGCACCCCGTCGGAGTAGTCGTTCGAGTAGTTGACCCCGATCTGCAGGGCGAGCGCGACGACGAGGGCGAGCAGCGCACGCGCCGGATGCCACGGGGTGTCCACGAGCGCGATGACCCCCGCGCCCGTGCCGAGCGCGACGGGCGCGATGGCGAGCGGGAGGGTGCGCAGGCGCGCCCCCGAGATCCAGTCACGGGCGGTCGCCGGCCCGACGGGTGCCGCCGGGGCGCCGCTGCGCGGGGATCCCGCCTTCGCGGGGTTGCCCGATCGGCCGTGCGTGCGCGAGCGCTTCGCGAGGTCGTCGGCGGGATTCATCCGTTGGGGTTTCGGGCGTGCCACATGGCAATGCTAGTTCGGCCCCCTGTGGCCGCGCTGGCGGCGGGACGCACTGATGGCGGGGCGGGCCGCCGACGTGCTCAGCGCACCTCTTTGACGGCGTCGAGGTAGCGCGCGACGACCTCGAGCTCGTCGACGGTGAACCCCTCGTGCACCCGCTGCATCCCCGCGAGGATCTCGCGGTATGGATCGTCCTCGCCACCGGAGCCGGCGCCGGGCAGGGCGTCGGGGCGCAGCTGCACGACCACGCGCCGGCGATCGTTCGGATCGGTGGAGCGCTCGATGTAGCCCTGCTTCTCGAGCCGGTCGAGCACGCGGGTCGTGGTGCTGGTCGGCAGGCCGGTCTGCTGGCTCACCTCCCCCGCCGTCATCGGTGCGCCGTTGCGCGCGATGAAGCCGAGTGCCTGCAGGTCGACCACGCTCACGCCCATCGATCGGGCGACGCGCTCGTTGGTCATCACCGAGGAGGCGATCACGAGCTGGAGCAGCTCGACGATGCGCGAGGTGACCTGGGCCTTGCTTGACATCGTGGCGCCACGCTCCTATTCTTCCCGTTATGGGAATGTCCCAATATGGGACTATACCGATCCGGTACGAATTCAGTCTATGAAAGGGCGGCCGACATGACCACCGCACCCCGCCGAGGCCTCGCCGTCGGCATCCTCCTCTTCGCCTCGTTCATGGACCTGCTCGACGTCACCATCGTGCAGGTCGCACTGCCGTCGATCGGCAGCGACCTCGGGGCATCCGAAGCCCAGCTCGAGTGGATCGTGAGCGGATACATGCTCGCCTTCGCCGTCGCCCTCATCACCGGCGGACGACTCGGCGACCTCTTCGGCCGCCGCAGGGTCTTCCTCATCGGTGTCGCCGGCTTCACCCTCGCCTCCGCCGCGGCGGCCGCCGCCTGGTCGGGCGAGGTGCTCGTCGCCACCCGCATCCTGCAGGGGCTCTTCGCGGCGCTCATGGTGCCGCAGCTGCTCGCGACCGTGCAGGCGCTCTTCACCCCGCGCGAGCGGGCACCGATGTACGGGCTCATCGGCGGCGTGAGCGGCCTCGCCGCAGTCGTCGGCCCCGTGCTCGGCGGCTGGCTCATCGACGCCGACCTGTGGGGGCTCGGCTGGCGCACGGTGTTCCTCATCAACATCCCGGTGGGCATCGCCATCTTCGTGCTCGCCGCGCTCATCGTGCCCGAGACGCGTTCGACCCGACCGATGCGACTCGACCTCGCCGGCGTCGTGCTGCTCAGCGGCGTGGTGCTCGCCGTCATGGTGCCCCTCGTCGAGGGCAGGTCGCTCGGCTGGCCCGCCTGGCTCTGGGCGCCGGTCGCCGCCGGCGCGGTGCTGCTCGCCTGCTTCGTGCTGCACGAACGCCGGCGGATGCGGCGCGACGGCTCGGCGCTGCTGCCGATGCCGCTCTTCGCCGATCGCGGGTTCTCGGCGGGCATCGTCACCCAGGCCGCATTCCAGGGCTCGCTCAACGCGTTCACCCTGCCCTTCATCATCTACCTGCAGGTCGGGCTCGGGTTCGACGCGCTGACCGCGGGCCTCAACCTCCTCGCGTTCAGCCTCGGCGCGCTCGTCGGCACGGGCGCAGTCATCCCGCTCGTCGCCAGGGTCGGAAAGGTCCTCGTCACGATCGGCGCGGCAGTCCTCGCGGTCGGCGTGCTGTGGGTGTTCGCCGTCGTCGCCGACACCGGCGCCGCGTTCACCGGCTGGGCCGCCCTCTGGCCGATGCTGCTCTCCGGCGTCGGCCTCGCCTTCCTCGTCATCCCGCTCGTCGACGTCGCGCTGGCCACCGTGCCGGTGTCGGATGCCGGAGCCGCGTCGGGCACATACAGCACCTTCCAGCAGCTCGGGGCCGCGGCCGGTGTCGCCGTCTCGACGACGGTGTTCTTCGGCGTGGTCGGCGACGACTGGAGCCGGGCGCACCTGCTCACCGCCCTGCAGGCCTCGGTCTGGGTCGCCGTCGCCGGGTTCGCGATCGCCGCGCTCTCGAGCCTCATGCTCCCCCGGCGCGCGGAGGTGCAGGCGCACCTCGACGAAGCACGCAGACTGGCTGAGGCCGATGTCGAGGTGGAGGCCTCACCTGCGTCGACCACCGCTGGGGCCCCCTCGGCGGGCTGAGCCCGGCGCACCCTCGAGGTGAGCGAGTGCGGAGCAGAGGGACGCGCGCGGGGCGCGTCAGGCGTCGGCGGCGAGGGTCGTGATGGCCCGCCGGTCGGGCTTGCCCGAGGCGAGCACGGGCCAGGGCTCGGCGACCACGAGCCGCACCGGCCTCGCGGCCGGGCCGAGGCCCGAGGCATCCGTGACCTCGCGCAGTCGGGCGAGGTCGGATGCCTCGTCGCCGACGCCGCCCGGCACGACGACGACGGCGCGCTCGCCCCACTCGGCGTCGGGCACGGCGACGACGACGGCCGTGTCGAAACCGTCGAGGCGGCGCACGGCACGCTCGACCTCGCCGAGCACGACCTTGACACCGCCCGAGATCATGACGTCGTCGGCCCGCCCGCGCACGCGAAGCCGCCCGGTGGCCTCGTCCAGTTCGCCGAGGTCGCCCGTGCGGTACCAGCGTGTCCCGCGTTCGGCGATGAACGCCGCGGCCGTGCGTGCGGGGTCGTCGAGATACCCGTCGGCGAGGCTCGAGCCGCTGAGCTCGATGCGCCCGTCGACGAAGCGGATGCGGGTGTCGCCGATCGGCCGCCCGTCGTAGACGCAACCGCCGGCGGTCTCGCTCGACCCGTACGTGCGCACGATGCGCACGCCCGCGGCGTCGGCGCGATCGGCGATGGCGGGTGCGAGCGCCTGCCCGCCGACGAGCACCGCGTCGAAGGAGCGGAGCGCCGCCCCGACGAAGGCGTCGCGCTCGGCCGCGTCGAGCAGTCGCGCGAGCTGGGTGGGCACGAGCGAGGTGTAGTGGGGCACGTGATCGAGCATGCGGGCGGATGCCTCGGCGAACGCCGCGGGATCGAACGCGCCGCTCGGCAGCGCCACGGTCGGGGTGCCGGCGACGAGGCCCCGCACGATCACCTGCGCTCCGGCGATGTAGTGACCGGGAAGCGCGAGGAGCCATTGCCCGGTCGAGCCGAGCGCGTCGTGCGTGGCGTCGGCGCTCGCCGTGAGGGCGTCGGCCGAGAGCAGCACCCGCTTGGGGGCGTCGGTCGAGCCGCTGGTCTCGACGACGAGGGCGACGCGGTCGTCGACGTCGATGGGCGAACCGGGCAGGCCGGCCTCGGGCACCGGCCAGACCGCCGCGCCCCCGTCGAGGGCGGCGGCGAGCGAACGCGTCAGCTCCGGGACATCCGAAGCCGAAACCTGCATGAGTGGTTTCATCGCAGCACCCGACACCGGCCGAACCGGTTCGCCATAACCGGCATCAGTAGTGCCACGGGTACGGGCCCCAGTCGGGGTCGCGCTTCTCGAGGAATGCGTCGCGCCCCTCGACCGCCTCATCGGTGCCGTACGCGAGGCGCGTCGCCTCGCCGGCGAACACCTGCTGCCCGACCATTCCGTCGTCGACCGCGTTGAACGCGAACTTCAGCATCCGGATCGCCGTCGGCGACTTCGTGAGGATCGTGCGCGCCATCGCGATCGCCTCGCGCTCGAGCTCGGCGTGCGGCACCACCCGGTTCACCGCACCCATCTCGTAGGCACGGTCGGCCGAGTACTCCTCGGCGAGGAAGAACACCTCGCGCGCGAACTTCTGCCCGATCTGGCGGGCGAAGTACGCCGAGCCGTAGCCGGCGTCGAAGGAGCCGACATCGGCATCCGTCTGCTTGAAGCGCCCGTGCTCGCGCGACGCGATCGTGAGGTCGCAGACGACGTGCAGCGAATGCCCGCCGCCGGCCGCCCACCCGGGCACGACGGCGATGACGACCTTCGGCATGAAGCGGATCAGGCGCTGCACCTCGAGGATGTGGAGGCGCCCCGTGCTCGCGGCCGCCGCCGGGTCGCGCACGACCTCGTCCTCGTCGGCCGAGTACTGGTACCCGTCGCGCCCGCGGATGCGCTGGTCGCCGCCCGAGCAGAACGCCCAGCCGCCGTCCTTCGCGCTGGGGCCGTTGCCCGTGAGCAGCACGACGCCGATGCGCGGGTTCGTGCGCGCGTCCTCGAGCGCTCGGTAGAGCTCGTCGACCGAATGCGGACGGAACGCGTTGCGCACCTCGGGCCGGTCGAACGCGATGCGCGCGATGCGGCCGTCGAGCGAGTGATGGTAGGTGATGTCGGTGAAGGATGCACCCGCGGGAGCCGCGGCCCACTCGCTCGGATCGAACAGTTCGGAGACCTCGGCACTCATGGGTCCAAGCCTATTCGGGTGCTGCCGCCCGCGACTCAGGGTTCGGCGAGTGCCTGTCCCGTGAGGAATCCGCTCACGAGCGCATACGCCATCGTTCCCACGGTCAGCAGTCCCCAGGTGATCGGGATCGCCGCCGCGATCACGATGAGGATGCCACCGACTCCGATCGCGATGTCGCGCCCCGTCGACTCGGGGCGCACCTCGCTCGTGGTGAGCCCCAACTCTTCGATCCCCGCAGCCGTCATCCCCCCACCCTAGGCGCACGCGGTCCGCCGCGGTCGGGCGGTCCCGGAATCCGGTGCCTGCTCAGGCGGCCGGGGCGCCGCCGCCCGTGAGCACCCGTACCGCCGTCGCCGTGCTCGTGCCGAGCAGCACGAGCCCCGAACCGAACCCGGCGACGAGCTGGACGAGGGCGGCGTCGTGCGTCGTGAAGGCGATCACGAGCCCGATCGCCCCGAGCGATGCCATAACCGCGCCGACGACGAGCAGCTCGCGCTGCCCGCGCACCCACCAGAGGGCGAACGCGAGGAAGTGCAGGCCCACGATGAGTGCGATCCAGCCGACGTTCGCCGCGGGCTCGATGCGGTTCAGCACGGCGAGCCCGCCGAAGAGGAGCGCCGCCTCGATCGCGACGATCACCCAGAACGCGACGTGCGAGCGCGCGAGGTCCTGTGCGGGCGGGCGCCCGCCGCGCCGGATGGTCGCGATGAAGCCCGCAACGACGACGACCGCCGCGACGACGCCCAGCGCGCCGATGACGAGCTGCGCCGGCTGCCCGAGCAGCGCCGTGTTCGCGATCACGAAGACAACGCCGAACGACGCCCCGATCACGTGACCGGGATAGATGCCGCTCGCCCGGCTCGTCCGGGCGGGCAGGGTGGTCGCGGGGTTCGTGTCGGTGCTCACGCGGATGAAACTACGGCATCGAGCCGCCCCCGGTGCCAGACTGTCCACATGTCGCCCGCAGCCCTGCCCGAGCTCGACGAACTGCTCGCCACCGCCCGCGTCGTCGCGCTGCCGCTCGTCACCCGCTTCCGCGGCATCGAGGTGCGCGAGGCGATGCTCTTCGAGGGCCCGCAGGGCTGGACGGAGTTCTCCCCCTTCGCCGAGTACGACGACCACGAGGCATCCGCGTGGCTCGCCGCCGCGATCGACTTCGGCTGGAACGCGCCGCCGCCCGCCCTCCGCGACCGCATCCCGGTGAACGCGACCGTGCCCGCCGTCGACCCCGACAGCGTCGCCGCCGTGCTCGCCCGGTTCCCGGGCTGCCGCACCGCGAAGGTGAAGGTGGCCGGTTCCGACCAGACCCTCGCGCAGGACGTGGCGCGCGTGCGGGCCGTGCGCGAGGCGCTCGGGCCCGAAGGGCGGGTGCGGCTCGACGCGAACGGCGGCTGGAACGTCGACGAGGCCGAGCACGCCATCCACGCGCTCGCGCCGTTCGACCTCGAGTACGTCGAGCAGCCGTGCGCCACCGTCGAGGAGCTCGCCGAGATCCGCCGCCGCACGAAGTACATGGGCATCCCGATCGCCGCCGACGAGAGCGTGCGCCGCGCCGACGACCCGCTCGCCGTCGCCGAGGCGGGCGCCGCCGACCTGCTCGTCATCAAGGCGCAGCCGCTCGGCGGGATCCGCCGGGCCCTCGAGATCATCGGGCGCACCGGGCTGCCCGTCGTCGTGTCGAGCGCCCTCGACACGAGCATCGGCCTCGCGATGGGCGCCCACCTCGCCGCCGCCGTGCCCGAACTCGAGTTCGATTGCGGGCTCGGCACGGCGTCACTGCTCGCGGCGGATGTCACGCGCTCGCCCCTCGTGCCCGAGCACGGGTCGATCGAGGTGCGTCGGGCGCTGCCCGACCCCGAGCTGCTCGAGCGCTACGCCGCGTCGGCCGAGCGGGTCGACTGGTGGATCGAACGGCTCGGCCGCTGCCACTCGGTGCTCGCCGGCTGACCGACGGCCTCCGCACGGCCCGAAGACCCCCTGAGCGCGTCGACGTGCTCGCGCGCGAATGTGTCGGCGCCGGTGATCAGCACCGTGGTCATGCGATTTCTCCCTGTTCCGAGCTGATGAGGGCGTCGATGACTGCGAAGAATCGTTCGATGCCGGGGTGGTTCGCGCCCTTCGCCCGGGATGCCGCGAGGTCGGCTTCGCCGAGCCACTCGACGATGTCGAGCCACTCGTTGAACGAGGCGCGCGTCGATGAATCCGTCGCGGTCGGCGCGGAAGTCGGCGAGCATCGCCGGCCGCGCGGCACGCAGGGCTCGGGCGTCGCTCGCCCGGAATCGTGTGAGTTCGATCGTCATTTCGTGCCAACCCTTCGTCGGCTCCTGACGTTATAGTAAGTTTTAGTGATCGTCAATTAAACTGACCATTTAGGAGCGCGATGCGGCGCAGCGAACGGAAGAACCTCGATCCCGACCTCGGCATGCTGACGGCCCGGCTGCTGTTCACGGTGCAGCGCGAACTCACCGCGGCGCTGCCTGAACGCGGGCATGCGGACCTCAAGCCCAAGCACGGCGCGATCCTCGCCCACCTCGACGCCGAGGGCAGCCGGGCGACCGACCTCGCCAGATTCTCAGGGCAGCACAAGCAGGTGATCGGCACGCTCGTCGACGAGCTCGTCGAACTCGGGTACGTGCGGCGCGAACCGGACCCGGCCGACCGGCGCGCCAAGCTCATCGTGCCCACCGACCGTGGCCTCGCCGAGATGCGGGCATCGGATTCGATCATCGAACGGATCGAGGGCCACTACGCCGAGGCCATCGGGGCCGCGGAGTTCGACCTGTTCAAGGCCACGCTGCGTCGAATCGTCGAGACACCGACTCCCGGAAGCGCGAAAGCCGAATAGCCGACCACTCGAGCGCGACGCCGCATCGCACGAGGCCTCGTCGGGCGGATCGAATGACTCGGCACCGCCACGCCCTGCCCCTCAGCCCGTGATGGTGGCGCGGTCGAGGTAGTCCGCGATGGCGTCGCGATTCTTCGAGAGGCAGCCGATGCGCTGCTCGAGCTGCGCCCGGCGCGCTGCGAGCGACTCGGCGAGCGCGCGGGCGATGACGGGGGCCTCGGGGTCGGTGACGCTCGCGAGGCACGGGATCATGTCGAGGATGACCGCGGTCGGGATGCCGGCGTCGATGAGGTCTCGCACCTGCCCGACGCGTTCGACGGCACCCTCGGGGTAGTCGCGGTACCCGTTGCTCTCGCGCGTGGAGGAGATGAGCCCCTGCGCTTCGTAGTACCGAAGCAGGCGCGCGGAGACCCCGGTCTGCGAGGCGAGTTCGCCGATGCGCATGACACCTCCAGGGAATCGACTTGACCTTAACACTAGTGTCAAGGTTCGACACTGGCGGCATGGCTTCTCCGATCACCGCTTCCTCACCCGTCGTCGGCTCGCCGACGCGCACCCGGCTGCCCGTCAACGGCCTGCTCGCACTCGCCTCGATCGTGTTCGTCGGCGTCGTCACCGAGATCCTGCCCGCAGGTCTCCTGCCGCAGATGAGCGCCGACCTCGGCGTCTCGGAGGCGCAGATCGGATGGCTCGTCGCGGCCTATGCGGTCACGACGGCGGTGACCGCCATCCCCCTCACCGCACTGACCCGAGCGGTGCCCCGCAAACGACTGCTGCTCTCGCTCGTGGTGGGCTTCGCCCTCGTCAGCGGCATCACCGCGATCGCGGGCGACTACACGACCATCCTCGTGGCGCGCACGTTCGGCGGAATGCTCGCGGGGCTGCTCTGGGCGATCGCCGCCGGGTACGCGATGCGCATGGTCGAACCCGAGCACTCGGGTCGCGCGCTCTCGATCGCAATGGTCGGCACGCCGCTCGCGTTCGCGTTCGGGCTGCCGATCGCGACGACGCTCGGCTCGCTGCTCGGCTGGCGCGCGGCCTTCGCCGTGCTCGCCGGCCTCGCCCTCGTGCTCGCCGTGTGGGCTGCACTGGCCCTCCCGGCGTTCCCAGGAGAACGGGCGGGCAGCCGACCGGGCCTCCGCGCCGTGCTGCGCCTGCCAGGTCTGGTCGCCGTGCTCGCGACCACCGCCGCCTTCGTGCTCGCCCACAACGTGGCGTACACCTACATCGCCCCGCTCGCCGTCGCCTCGGGTCTCGATGAGCGCATCGACGTGGTGCTGCTCGTGTTCGGCGTCTTCGCGGTGGCCGGCGTGCTCGTCTCGGGTGCCCTCGTCGACCGGCACCTCCGCGCGATGGTGCTGATCGCCGCGGCGGCGCTCGGCGTCGCCATGCTGGCGATGGGATTCTTCGCCGAGCAGCCGGTCGTCGTCTACGGCGCGGTCGCACTCTGGGGCGTCGCCTACGGCGGCGCACCGACCCTGCTGCAGTCGGCCCCCGCGCGCATCGCCGGCAGCGCCGCGGACGTCGCCCAGTCGATGGTGGTCGCCACCTGGAACGGCTCGATCGCGGTCGGCGCGTTCCTCGGCGGCGTGGTGCTCGACGCGGCGGGCGTCGGCGGGCTGCCGTGGATCGCGCTGGCCCTCGTCGCCGTCGCGGCGCTCATCGCCTCGACCTCGCGCGCGGCGTTCGCACCGCTCGACTGAGCGCGAAGGAGCGTCTCGAGACCTGGGGGCACCAGGTCTCGAGACGCGTCCTCATCTGTCGGGCGCTCCTCGACCAGCGGAGGCGGCTACCAGAGCAGGATCGGCACCGGCACCGTCCGCGTGCCGGCGTAGCCCTCGTCGCCGGTGAAGACCGCGTGCACGAGGTGCAGGCCGCGGCCGAGCTTCGGCAGCTTCAGGTTGACCCGGCCCTTGTCCTTCGCGGTCAGCGAGACCTCGGCGAGCTTCGTCCCGCCCTCGTACACCGCGAACGTGCCCGTCGGCGTCGAGCCGTCGAACGCGACGACCTTCGCGACGTACTTCACGGCCGAGCCCGCCTTCGCGAGGAGCTTGTCGGGCGCACCGAGGGCGAGCGTCGCCACCGCGGGCGGCGGCTGCTCGTCGACCAGCACGGCGACGCTGCGGGCCGGCACGGTGACCGTTCCCGTCGCGGCATCCCAGCTCGTCTGCTTGACGACCGCGTCGGAACCCGAGGCCTGCGCCTCGGCGAGCGCGAAGCCGCGCCCCGCGAGCCCGCCGACCGTCTGGCTGACGGCCGACGGCGAGGCGTTGAACACGACGAGCGCCCCGTCGAGCTCGGGGTCGACATCGTCGCCCACGAGGTCGTCGATCTGCATGACGATGACGCCCGGCGTCGCGTCGGGACCCGAGTTCGGGAAGGACACCTTCTGCTCGATGAGCTCGGCCGAGCCCAGCTGCAGCAGGTCGACCGAGGAGCGCACGCGCAGCAGGTCGAGGGCGGATGCCTCGGCTGCAGCCATGTCGGCCGCCGTCGGCTTCAGGGCGGGGTCGGCGAGGAGCGGGCCCATGACCGACCACTTGCCGCCGTTGTCGGCCTCGCCCGGGAGTCCCGAGCCGAAGGTCGACTCCTGGCCGGTCCAGTCGATGCGGTTGAACCAGTCGCCCGAGTTGTAGCTGTTGCGGTCGAGCGACTTCGAGCGCAGCAGCTCCGTTCCGGCGTGCCAGAACGAGGGCGACTGCGAGAGCGTCACCGTCGCGAGCGACAGCGTGTTCATGCGCACCCGGTCGGCCATCGGCGTGCCCTGCGGCAGCTTGAACACCGAGAGATCGTAGAGCGTCTCGTTGTCGTGGGCGTCGACGTAGTTGATGACCTCGTCGGGCTGGTCGGCGTAGCCGGCCGGTGAACCGCGGTAGTCGAGCTGGTCGCCGCGCACGCTCTGCCCCGTGGCATCCTCGAGCTCGTAGGCGCGCAGGTTGCCCGCCAGGCCGAGCTTCACGAGATCGGTCTGGTGCGCGAGGTCGGCGAGCTGGTCGGCCTGCGACGGGGTGCCGGGGCGCCCGTTCGGGTCGGTGCCGAGGCCGGTGCCGAAGCCCTGCTGGAACGTCGAGGAGCCGTCGACCGGGCTGCCGCCGTGCACGGCGTCGCGCAGCCGGTCGTTGAACGTGCCGATGCCGGTGCCGCCGAGCTGACCCTGCGTGGCTTGCTCGAACAGCGCGTTGTTCGCGACCTCGCCGAAGTTCCAGCCTTCGCCGTACAGGTACACCTTCGACCCGTCGACCCCGTCGGCCTCGAGGGTCAGCTCGTCGAGCGCGGCGCGCACGGCGAGCATGTTCTCCTTCGAGTGGTGGCCCATGAGGTCGAAGCGGAACCCGTCGACCTTGTACTCCTTCGCCCACAGCACGACCGAGTCGACCATGAGCTTCTCGGCGACCTCGTGCTCGGTGGCGACGTTCTGGCAGCACGTCGAGGTCTCGACCGCGCCGACCGCGTTCAGCCGCTGGTAGTAGCCGGGCACGATGCGGTCGAGCACCGACTTCTGGCCCTGACCGGCCTCGGCGGTGTGGTTGTAGACCTCGTCGAGCACGACCTGCAGGCCCGTCGCGTGCAGCGCCCCGACCATCTCGCGGAACTCGGCGACGCGCGCCCCGCCCTCGGGGTCGACGGAGTACGAACCCTCGGGCGCCTGGAAGTGGTACGGGTCGTACCCCCAGTTGAAGCCGTCGAGGTCGCGGACCGCGTCGATGCACGCCTGCTGCTCGGCCGAGGCCGGGCCGAAGCTCGCAAGGTCGCACTGGGGCGTCGCCTGCGCGGCGCGCTCCTCCTCGATCGTCGCGAGGTCGAACGTCGGCAGCAGATGCACGGTGTTGATGCCCGCCTCGGCGAGCTCGGTCAGCTGCTGGGTGCCGGCCGAGTCGCGAGTGAAGGCGCGGTAGGTGCCGCGCTCCTCCTCGGGCACGGTCTCGTCGGTGATCGAGAAGTCGCGCACGTGCAGTTCGTAGACAGCACGGTCGACGGGCCGCTCGACGACGGGCGCGGGCGTCTCGGCCCACTGCCCGGGGGCGAGGGCCGGGTCGTCGAGGTCGACGACGACGGTGCGCGCCGAATTCGTCGTGAGGGCCACGGAGTACGGGTCGGTGACCGAGTTCTGCTCGATCTCGCCCGTCGACGGCGCGAACACCTCGACCGACCAGCGGTACTCGTCGCCCGCGGCGACGCCGTCGACCGACCAGGTGCCGCTCGCGTCGTCGCGCACGGCCTCGGTCACGCTCGGGTCGCCGGTCGCGCCGGCGCTCCAACGCTCGAGCGAGACCTGACGGGCGGTGGGCGCCCACAGGGTGAGCGTCGCGTCGCCGTCGTTCCAGCTCGTCCCGAGCGCGGTGGATGCCACGGCGTCGGCGTAGAGGTCGTCGAGCACGCCGGGCAGCTGCACGCCGGTGAAGGCGGTCAGCTCGTCGCCGACCCGCTGCGCGACCGCGAGCTGCTCGGTGAGGAGCTCCTCGACCTCCGCCCGGTCGGCCCCCGTGACGCGCAGCGCAACGAAGCCGTCGAGCGCGGGGAACTTCGCGAGCTGCTCGTCGGTGAGCCCGGCCGGGTCTCGTTCGAGGGCGACCGCGTCGCCGCCGCCCGTCACCTCGCCGGCCGTCACCCCGAGGCCCGCGTCGGCCGCGTGCTCGAGGGTCCACGTGGCATCCGATGCCGGGGCGCCGCCGAGCAGGGCCGCAGGCCAGGCGAGCGTCTGCTCGTCGACCCAGTGCGCCTGCGACTGGCCGGATCCGGCGAGCGGCGGGTCGGTGACGACGATCTCGAGCACGTGCGTCGCGAGGGTGTACCGGAACTCGACGAGCTTGCCGCCGGTCGCGGTGAACGTGTAGTTCGCGCCGCCCGGCGCGCCGCCGACGCCGTAGTTCTCATCCCAGCCGAGCCCGTGCGCGACCTTCGCCTCGTAGGCGCCATCCGGAATCGACGAGGTCGAGAAGGTGTACACGCCGTCCCGGTCGCCGTCCTGCATGAGGGAGGCGAGGCAGTCGGGCGCCCAGTCGCCGGCGCAGCCGATCTCCTGCTGGAAGCTGCCCGGCAGGGTGACGACGGGGCCTTCGGCGCTCGACGACACGACCTTCGTGACCGGGTTCCAGTAGAACGTCACCGGCTTCGAGCCGTCGGTCGAGTACGTGATGTTGCCGCCGTTCTGCTCGCCGTTCGCCCCGTAGTTGAGGTCCCAGCTGCCGTTGAGCGCGACCTTGTACTCGTAGTCGCCCGCAGGCACGTCGAAGGTGCCCGAGTAGATGCCGTCGGCGCGGAGCGTCAGCTTCGCGGCCTCGCAGCCCGGGGCCCAGTCGCCCGCACAGCCCATCTCGCTGTTGTGCGAACCCGGCACGGTGACGAGGTCGATCGGCTGCTCGGGCTCTTCGCCGCCGTCACCGAGATTCACGGCGTTGCCGACGCTCGCGTAGGTGCTCGCCGCCGACCGCTGACCGGCGGCGTCGGTCGAGACCGCGCGGTACTCGATGAGCGTGCCCTTGGCGAGGCCGGCCGTGTCGTGGAAGACGCGGGGGCTCGTGTCCTCGGCGGTGCCGAGCGCGTGCCACGCGTCGTCGCCCGCGCCGGCGACACGCCACGCGAAGCTCGTCTCCTGCCAGGTGGCGTCGTCGACGTCGGCCCCGACGGGCGTGATGCCCGTCACCCCGGCGCCCGCGACGGGCACCGCGACCGAGATCGCGGCGGCCGCGTCGGGCGCGGTCACCTCGCGGTCCGCGCGCAGCACCACGGTGCCGAGCGCGGGCACGGTGACGGATGCCACGCCGTCGGCGTCGGCCGTGACCGTCGCCGTGCCTGCGCCGCCCGCGCCGCCGTCGTAGAGCACCTCGAACACGCCGCTCTTCGTCAACGTCGGCACCTGCACGGTGCGCGCCTCGGCGGCGTTGTTCGCGGCGACGAGGAACTCGACCTTGTCGCTGCGGTCGGCGCGGCTGAACGCGTAGACGCCCGCACCGTTGTCGACGTAGCGCTCGATCTGCGCGCCCGTCGAGAGCGCCGGGTGCGCCTGCCGCAGCGCAGAGAGTGCGGCGATGTGCTCGTAGAGCGGGGCATCCGTGCCGAATCGGTCGACGCTGCCCGCCTGCTCACCGGTGACGAGCTGCTGGTTCTGGTACTCGGTCACCTGGCTCGCGAACAGCGACTGGCGGGCGTCCTTGTCGCCGCCCGTGCCGGCGAAGCCCTGCTCGTCGCCGTAGTAGACGACGGGCTGGCCGCGGGTCAGGAAAAGGAGCTCGTGCGCGAGCTCGTCGCGCTCGAGCGGGGCGCCCGTCGACTGCAGGAAGTAGCCGACGCGACCCATGTCGTGGTTGCCGAGGAAGGTCGGCAGCGCCGTCGCCGACGAGTCGGGCGTCGTGTAGTAGTCGTCGCCCGCGAAGAGCGACTGCAGGTTCTTCGCCGAGTTGCCGGCGGCGAAGCTCACCGCCTGCGACTGGAAGGTGAAGTCGAGCACCGAGTTCATGTCGGTCTTGCGCACGTACGGCGAGAGCTTCTGCGGGTCGGCGTCGTACACCTCGCCGAACATGAAGAAGTCGTCCTTGCCGGCGGCGTGCGCGTAGTCGAGCACCTCGGTCGACCACTGCTCCCAGAACTCGAAGTTCACGTGCTTGGCGGTGTCGATGCGGAACCCGTCGATGCCGAGGTCGATCCAGCCCTGGTACACGTCGATGAAGCCGTCGACGACGGTCGGGTGCTCGGTCATGAGGTCGTCGAGGCCGACGAAGTCGCCGAGGGTGACCGACTCGCCCTCCCACGTCGAGTCGCCGCGGTTGTGGTACAGCGTCGGGTCGTTGAGCCAGGCCGGCACCTTGAGGTCGGCGTCCTCGGCCGAGATCATCGGCGTGTACGGGAAGCTCGTCGCCGCGTCGAGCGCCGGGAAGTCGGCGGACGTGTCGGCGCCGGCGAAGTCTGCGGGGTCGAACGTGCCGCCGGCGGCGTCGCGGTACGGGCTCGTCGCCTGGTCGACGTACGAGTACTGCTGCTCTTCGTAGTCGATGACGTCGGCCGTGTGGTTCGTGATGATGTCGAAGTACACCTTGATGCCGCGGTCGTGCGCGTCGGCGATGAGGGCCTCGAGCTCGGCGTTGGTGCCGAGGTGGGGGTCGATCTGGGTGAAGTCGGTGACCCAGTAGCCGTGGTACCCGGCGCTCGCGTTCTGTCCCTCGCCCTGCACGGCGCGGTTCTTGAAGCTCGGGGTGAGCCAGATCGCGCTCGTGCCGAGCCCGTCGATGTAGTCGAGCTGCTCGCGGAGGCCCGCGAGGTCGCCGCCCTGGTAGAAGCCCTTGTCGGCGGGGTCGAACCCGGTCGCGAGGCGGTCGCCGGTGAGCCCGCCCTCGTCGTTCGACGGGTCGCCGTTGGCGAAGCGGTCGGTCATGACGAAGTAGAAGGTCTCGTCGCTGCCGGGCTGACGCACCGGGTCGGCCACGAGGGCCGCGTCGGATGCCTCGTCGTAGGCGCCGGCCATCGCGCCCGGGGCGAGCTCGAGGCCGACCTTCTTGAGGGTGTCGTCGAACACGACGCGAACGGCGGTGTCGCCCGCGACGGTGAGCGGGATGTTGTCGCCGCCGCCGTTCAGCCCGTACGCCTCGTCCCATGTGTCGTTCACGGCGACCTTGTACTGCCAGTCGCCCGCGGGCACCGTGAAGTCGGCCGCGAAGACGCCGGGCGTCGACGTCGGCAGGAGCTCGGTCTCGGCGCAGGCTGGCGCCCAGTCCTCGGCGCAGCCGAGCTCGGACTGCAGGTCGCCGACGAGCGCGAAGCTGCGATCGGCCGCGGTCGCGGCGGTGATGCCGAGGCCGGGAGCGAAGCTCAACGCCGTCGCGGCGAGCCCTCCGGTCACGGCGGCGGCCAGCCACCTGCGGACGTGTGAGCGTTGCGTCATCTTCGACTCCCGATTCCCGGCACGACTCCGTGCACCGACACTGCTCGCGAACGTAGCAGCGTCGGATCGGTTAATGCAAGCGTTTGCAATCGGGATGACTCTGGGTTGCCGTCTCCCGCTTGATCACTCGCGAGCATCCATGCAAACGCTCTCAATTGTGAGCCCAGCCGGGCTCAGTCGGGCTCAGCCGTCGATGGGCGGGTAGGTGTCGAGCAGGAACGTCCGCAGTTCCTCCAGGCACTGCTCGATCGGGCCGGCGGCGTAGTGCTTCTCCTCCCAGACGCCGAAGAGCGTGATCACGAGCGGACCGGCGTTCGTCGTGATCGGGAGGGGGACGAGGTCGAAGCGCGGATCGTCGGAGAGGATGCAGATGCCGCGTCCGGCGGCGGCCATCGCCTGCGCGAGCGGCGGCGACTCGGTCTCGATCGCGGGGGTGAACTTCAGCCCCGCACGTGCCGCCGCCGAGTCGAACAGCTGGCGCACGCCGTGCGCGCGGCTCATCACCAGCAGCGGGTGCGCGACGAGTTCGGCGATGCCGATCGAGTCGCGATCGGCGAGCGGATGATCCGGTCGCACCTGCGCCCAGAGGTACGCGTGACCGAGGATCTTCGTGCGGAACTCCTCGGGAGGCAGGCGGGTGCCGACTGCGAAGTCGGCACGTCCGCTCGAGATGGCGCCGTACACCTGCTCGGGCATCGCCTCGATGACGTTGCCGATGACGCCGTCGGGCCCCGAGCGCACGATGAACGGCGCGACGATGTCGGTCGCCGTCGTCGGGGCGGTGACCACGGTGAGGTTCGGTGCGGTCCCTCGCGCGATCGCGGATGCCGCGTGGCCGGCCTGCGAGGCGCGGGCGACGAGGTCCTCGGCGATGGGCTGGAACCTGCGGCCGGCCGGGGTGAGGGCGAGCCCGCGCGCCGAACGCTCGAACAGCTCGAACCCGAGATCCTGTTCGAGGCGACGGATCTGCCGGCTCAGCGAGGGCTGCGCGACGTGCACCTCGGCCGCCGCGGCGTGCAGGGTTCCGCCACGGCAGACGGCGAGGAAGTAGCGCAGCAGTCGCAGATCCATCGATACCTCCCAGGCATCACTTCGGCCGAAAACAAGTATTGGCGCGTCAACTCTCGCTGTCCATAGACTGGCCGCACTTCGACGCCGAAGCGACCCCCCTCGGCGGCGACACCCACCCCCAGGAGGCAGTCATGGCAGTCATCCCGACGCGACGCCGTCGCGCACTCACCCTTCTCGCCGCCGGGGCCGCCGTCACCGGCCTCGGCCTCACCGGATGCACGGTCGGCGGTGCGAGCGGTGCCGACACCGGCAGCGACACGGCGGTGCTGAGCGTCGCCGCCTCCGCCGCGATCACGACCTGGGACCCGGTGAGGTCGTTCTCGACGGAGGCGCTCTACCTCGGCAACGTCTACGAGCCGCTGCTGTGGAAGAACGCCGAAGGCGCCTCCGAGGACTTCACGCCCGGCATCGCCGAATCGTGGGAGGTCGACGCCGACGGGCTCACCTGGACGTTCCACATCCGCGAGGGCGTCACCTTCCACGACGGCGAGGCCGTCGACGCCGACGCCGTCGTGGCGAGCATCGAAGCGGCGAAGGAGTACGCCGGAGCATCCTTCATCTGGGCGCCGCTCGAATCGATCGAAGCGACCGACGAGACGACCGTGGTCATGCACCTCGCTTACTCGGCGCCGATGGACCTCGTCGCCGCATCGACCTACGGCGCCTGGATCGTCTCGCCGAAGGCGCTCGAAGCCGCGGCCGACGACGAGACGTACTTCGAGGCGGGCATCGACGCGGGCACCGGGCCGTACACCGTCTCCTCGTACACCCCCGGCGAGAAGGTCGTGCTCGAGGCGTACGACGAGTACTGGAACGAGGACGCGGCCCCCGGCTACGACATCGTCGACATCGCCATCACGCCCGACGCCGTCACCGCGCAGCAGATGCTGACGTCGGGCGAGGTCGACCTCGCCACGAACCTGCCGCTCGAGAACATCGACACCATCGCCGAAGAGCTCGGCAGCGAGGTGCGCACGGCGAACTCGCCGTTCAACTTCCTCGCGTACTTCAACACGACGCGGCCGCCGCTCGACGACCCGAAGGTGCGCCAGGCCTTGAGCTACGCCGTCCCCTACGAGGACATCATCGAGGTCGGCGGCGCAGGCTACGGCGCCCAGTCGCACGGGCCGGTGCCGAAGGGCATCTTCCCCTACTCCGAGGACGTGCCGCAGTACCAGCAGGACCTCGACAAGGCGGCCGCACTGCTCGCCGAGGCCGGGCACGCCGACGGGCTCGAACTGACGCTCAGCTACGCCTCCGAGAACTCCGCCGAAGCCCGCTTCGTCCCGCTCATCAAGGACGCCTTCGCGAAGATCGGCGTCGAGCTCGACGTGCGCGCCGAACTGTTCAACCAGCAGTGGGAGACCGCGAAGGCCGACCCCGCCACCGCGCAGGACATCTTCGTCGTCTACTACTGGCCGACGTACAGCGACGCGGGCGCCGACAACCTGTACTCGCTGTTCCACTCGAGCGATGAGCCGTTCTTCAACCTCAGCTACTGGAAGAACGCCGAGTACGACGCGCTCGTCGACGAGGCCGGCACCCTCACGGGCAGCGACCGCGCCGCCGCCCAGGCGATGTACGAGCAGGCGATGGACCTGCTCGTCGACCAGGCGCCCGGCATCTTCCTCTACGACGCGCAGGCCGTGAGCGTCATCCCCGAAGACCTCGAGGTCGCCGACTTCAACGAGAACTACCCCTTCACGACCTTCTTCGCCCCCATCCGCCCGGCGAGCTGACCCGCCCGGTCCGCCGTGCCCCGCTCGGGTGAGCCCGCCCCCACGGGCTCGCCCGAGCACCCCCGAACGTCACAGGAGACCCCATGTTGCGCTTCCTCGTCAGCCGGCTCGGAACCGCGGTCCTCGTGCTCTTCGTGCTCACCCTCGTCGTGTTCGTGCTCTCCCGCGTGATCCCGGCCGATCCGGCGGTCGTCTACGCCGGGCCGAAGGCGCCGCCCGAAGAACTCGAGCGCATCCGCGAGAAGCTCGGCTTCGACCAGCCGATCGTCGTGCAGTACTTCAGCTACCTCGGCGGGCTCGTGACCGGCGACTGGGGCGACTCCCTCGCCACCAAACGGCCCGTGCTCGACGAACTCGCGACCCGCCTCCCCGCCACCCTCGAACTGCTCTTCGCCGCGATGCTCATCGCCGTCGTCATCGGGATCCTCCTCGGCGTCATCGCCGCGAAGCGGCCCGGCGGGCCGCTCGACGGGGTCATCCGATTCCTCGCGATCGGCGGGGTCTCGATGCCCGCCTTCTGGCTCGGGCTGCTGCTGCAGGTGCTGTTCGTCGGGCAGCTGAAGCTCCTCCCGGCGACCGGCCAGTTCAGCACCGAGGTCGACTACCTCTCCCCCATCACGACCGTCACCGGTTTCCCGCTGTTCGACAGCCTCATCACCGGCAACTGGGCGGCGTACAGCGACGGGCTCGCCCACCTCGTGCTGCCCGCGATCACCCTCGCCGCCTACCCGCTCGGCCTCATCGCAAGAATGACCCGCGCCTCGATGCTCGAGGTCCAGGGGCAGGACTTCATCTTCACCGCGAACGCCTACGGCCTCCGCGACGCGCTCATCAGGTGGAAGCTCGCGCTGAAGAACGCGATGCCCCCGACGATGACCATCATCGGGCTCGCGGCCGCGTACGCCCTCACCGGCACCTTCTTCGTCGAGGTCGTCTTCAACTGGCCCGGCATCGGGCAGTTCGCTGCCGGCGCGATGCTCGCCGTCGACTACCCGGCGATCATGGCGATCACGCTCCTCGGAGCGGCCGGCTATCTCATCGCGAACCTCGTCGTCGACCTCGTCCAGGCACGACTCGATCCCCGAGTGAGGCTCTCATGACCGCCGCCGCCGCGCTGCCCGTCTTCGTGCCGATGGGCGGCAGCACGCTCAGCCGGATCGGGCGGGTGCTGCGCACCGACCGGCTCGCCGCACTCGGCCTCGCACTCATCGTGCTCGTCGTGATCCTCGCCGTCTTCGGCCCGTGGCTCGCCCCGTTCCCCGAGCAGGGCTACGGCGAGACGAACGTCGCGACCCGCGGGCTCGCGCCGAGCGCCGCGCACTGGTTCGGCACCGATCAGCTCGGCCGCGACGTGCTCAGCCGGGTCATCATCGGCGCCCGCCCCGCGCTCACGATCTCCCTCTTCGTCGTGTTCGTCGCCGCTCTCATCGGGATCCCGCTCGGAGCCATCGCCGGCTACCGCGGCGGCTGGCTCGACGAGGTGCTCATGCGCGTCACCGAGGTCTTCCAGGCGTTCCCGCCGCTGCTGCTCGCCATGGTCACCGTCGCCATCCTCGGCCCCAGCCTCATGAACGCGGGGCTCGCCCTCGCGATCTGCTGGTGGCCCTGGTACGCGCGGCTCGTGCGGGCCGAGGCCCGCTCGCTGCGCGACCGCCCCTTCGTCGAAGCGGCGCGATCGATCGGCGTGCCGATGTGGCGGATCCTCCCCCGCCACATCCTGCGCAACTGCCTGACCCCGGTGCTCGTGCAGGCGACCGTCGACGTCGGCAGCGTCGTGCTGGCGGCAGGCTCGCTCGCGTTCATCGGGCTCGGCGCGCAGCCGCCCGCACCCGACTGGGGGCTCATGGTCGCCGAGGGGCGCGGGCAGATCTTCACCGCCTGGTGGATCTCGACGTTCCCCGGTCTCGCGATCTTCGTGACCGTGCTCGGCTTCAATCTGCTCGGCGACGCGCTGCGCGACTTCTTCGACCCCCGGCAGGTGCAACGATGACCTCGCCGTTCCCGGCGCAAGCGCCCACGCAGACCCCGACGCGCGAGCTGCTCCGCATCGACGAGCTCGAGATCGCCTTCGCCGAGCGCGGCACCCTCACGAACCGGCCGGTGCGCGGCATCAGCCTCACGGTGGCGCCCCGCGAGGTCGTCGGCATCGTCGGCGAGACGGGCTGCGGCAAGAGCCTCACCGGGCTCGCCGTGCTCGGGCTGCTGCCGCGGGCGGCGGTGCCGAGCGGCCGGGTGCTGCTCGACGGCGTCGAGCAGCCGCTCGACGGGCGCGGCTCGGCGCGCGGCGATGCGATCTCGATCGTGTTCCAGAACCCCGGCACCGCCTTCAACCCCGTCTTCACCCTGGGCCGGCAGATGCGCGACGTGGTCGCGCGGCACCAGCGCGTCGACGGCCGCCGGCTGGGGCGCGCCGAGGCGAACGCGCACATCCTCCACTACCTCGAACAGGTCGGGCTCCCCGACCCCGAACGCATCGCGCGCAGCTACCCGCACGAGTTGTCGGGCGGGATGCTGCAGCGCGCCATGATCGCGATGGCGCTCGTCTGCGAGCCGAAGCTCCTGATCCTCGACGAGCCCACGACGGCACTCGACGTGACGATCGCGAAGCAGATCCTCGAGCTCATCCTCTCCCTGCGCGACCGCTTCGGGTTCGGGGTGCTGCTCATCACCCACAACCTCGGCGTCGTACGCGAGGTCTGCGACCGCATCGCGGTGCTCTACGCGGGCCGGGTGGTCGAGACCGGTCCGACGGCGGCCGTGCTGGCCGCCCCGGCGCATCCGTACACGCGGGGCCTCCTCGGCGCGCTGCCCGCGCGGCATCGGCCGGGGCAGCCGCTCGAGGCGATCCGCGGCTCGGTGCCGGGCAACCTGCTCGGGCTCGAGGGCTGCTCGTTCCGCGACCGCTGCCCGGTCGCCGTCGCCGGGTGCGCGACGATCGACCCCGGACTCGAACCGGTCGCGCC
The DNA here is from genome assembly GCF_042884375.1 of Agromyces sp. NPDC058136. Classification (NCBI taxonomy): domain Bacteria; kingdom Bacillati; phylum Actinomycetota; class Actinomycetes; order Micrococcales; family Microbacteriaceae; genus Agromyces; species Agromyces sp. NPDC058136. The sequence goes on from NZ_JBHVUA010000005.1 coordinate 87,259, forward strand.
GCTGCACGAGGCGGCCTGCATCCTGGCCGGCGAGGCCGGCGACCCCGGCGAGGCCGGCACCGCCGACCGGACCGCGTCGAATGGAGGCCGCCCATGACCGACATGCTTCGCGTCGAGAACCTCGTCAAGGTGTACAAGGCGCACGGGTCGGAGGTGCGCGCGGTGGACGGCGTGAGCTTCACGATCGAGGCGGGCACGACGTTCGGCCTCGTCGGCGAATCGGGGTCGGGCAAGAGCACCGTCGCACGCTGCGCACTGCGGCTCATCGAGCCGACCTCTGGCACGTCGAGCATCGACGGCGAGGCGATCGGCGCACTGCGCGGGCGAGCGTTGCAGCGGCTGCGCGCCCGGACCGGCATGGTCTTCCAGAACCCGGTCGCGGCGCTGAACCCGCGGATGACGATCGAGGAGTCGATCGCCGAGCCCCTGCTCACCCACACGACTCTGCGTGGTCGGGCGCTCTCGCAGCGCGCCCGCGAACTGCTCGACGAGGTCGGGCTCGCCGCCGCGCACGCCGAGCGGCTGCCGCACCAGCTCTCGGGCGGTCAGTGCCAGCGCGTCGGCATCGCGCGGGCGCTCGCGACCCGGCCGAAGCTGCTCGTCCTCGACGAGCCGACCAGCGCCCTCGACGTCTCGGTGCAGGCGCAGGTGCTGAACCTCCTGCAGGAGCTGCGCCGCGAGCACGCACTCAGCTACCTGCTCATCTCGCACGACCTCGACGTGGTGCGCCACATGAGCGACACCGCGGGCGTGATGCGCCGCGGTGCGCTCGTCGAGGTCGGCCCCGCGCGCGAGGTGCTCGTCGACCCCCGCCACGAGTACACCCGGCGACTGCTCGCGGCGATGCCCGAGACGCCCGGCGCGGTGGTCTTCGCGGGCGGCGACGGCCCGGGGCATCCGCCCGGTTTCGATGCGCCGGATGCCACGGGCACCCGCCCTTCGATCGCCACCGACCCCACCGAGAACAGGACCCTCTCGTGACCGCACCGGTTTCTCAGCCCCTCGTGACCGACGTCCACCCGCCCCGCCTGCCGGGTGCCGCCCTCGGCGAGCCGACGCTCGAGACCTGGCAGGACGCCCCGCACAACCGTTGGGCGTTCGCGCACGTGTCCGAGTTCGTGCCGACGGCACCGATCGCGCGACGACCCGTCGACGGCGGGGCTGAGCACGTCGTCGGGATCGATCGCCTCGAGGCGGCGATGCCCGGACTCGTCGAGCGGCTCGAGCAGAGCTACACGGACGCCATCGTGGTGGTGCGCGACGGCGCCGTCGTCGCGGAGCACTACCGCGACGGCTTCGCGCCGAGCGACGTGCACCTGCTGATGAGCGTCTCGAAGTCGCTGTGCGGGCTGACCGTCGGCACGCTCGTCGACGACGGGGTGCTCAGCCCCGATCGGCTCGTCGCGTCATACGTCCCGGCGCTCGCCGGCAGCGCCTACGGCGATGCGACGCTGCAGCAGGTGCTCGACATGACCGTCGACGTCGACTACGACGAGGACTACCGCAACCCCGCCTCGGAGGTGCAGGCGCAGGATCGGGTCGCCGGCTGGCGGCCGCGGCGGGGCGGCGACCCGGCCGACACGTACGCGTTCCTCGCCACCCTCCGCGGCGACGGGCGGCACGGGAAGCACTTCAAGTACTGCTCGGCCGCGACCGACGTGCTCGCGTGGGTGGTCGAGAACGTCACGGGCCTGCGGTACGCCGACGCCGTCTCGCAGCGGCTCTGGTCGAAGCTCGGGTGCGAGCACGACGCGCAGATCACCGTCGACCCCGGTGGCTTCGCCTTCGCGAACGGCGGCATCTCGTGCACGGCGCGCGATCTGAGCCGGGTCGGGCAGCTCATGCTCGACGGCGGGGTCGTCGCGGGCCGCCGCATCGTCTCCGCCGACTGGGTCGACCGCACCGTCCGCGGCGGCGATCGCGCGGCCGCGGCGGGCACGGCCTTCCAGCGCGTGCACCCCGACGGCTCGTACTCGAACCAGTGGTGGGTGACCGGCGACCGCCGCGGCGACTACTACGCCGTCGGCATCCACGGTCAGTTCATCTGGGTCGATCCGTCGACCCGCACCGTCGTCGCGAAGTTCTCGTCATGGCCCGAACCGATCACCGAGCACTGGAACCGGGTGCACGCCGAGCTCTTCCGCGAGGTGTGCGACGCCGCGGCGCTCCTCGAGCGCTGACCCCGCCGTCAGAGCAGCCGCGCGAAGGCTCCGCTTCGGAACTGCTCTTCGCGCAGGCGCCGTGCCTCGTGCCGGAGCTGGTGGCGGCGGACCTGCTCGTCGCGGTCGAGGGTCTGCGCGGTGCCGCGAAGCAGGATGCTGCGCGCCTCGGCGAAGCGGCGCGCCAGCCGTGCGTGCAGCGTCGAGCGTCGAGTCGGGCGGATCGTCGTGGAGACGGATCCGGCGAGTGCGGTGTTCATGATGATCCCCTGTCGGTTCACGGCTCCCGCCTCCGCGGGCCGTGATTCCATCCCACTCCCGGGCGCTCATCGGGGCATCGGCGAGCGCTACCGAGATCACGGGACGCGCTACCGAGATCACGTCGAGAGCAGGTTCCGTTCCTCGGCGATGCGCACGGCCTCCTGACGCGACGCGACCCCGAGCTTCGCGAGCACGGCGGCGACATGGCTGTCGACCGTGCGAACGGAGACGACGAGCCGCTCGGCGAGCTCGGCGTTGGTGAGTCCCTCCGCGAGGAGCCGCAGCACGTCGAGCTGCCGGTCGGTGAGGCCGTCGGGGTTCCGGCGGGTGAGGCTCGACGGGCCGCGCGGGATGCTTCGGACGCCGCGGTCGCGCAGTTCGGCACGGACCCGGCGGGCGAGCGGTTGCGCCCCGATTCGATCGAGGATGACGAGCGCATCCAGCAGGTCGGCGTCATCGGGGCTCTCGGCGAGCGCCGAGGCCTCGTGGTAGGGACATCCGGCCGCTCGCCAGAGGTCGGCGGCGCGCCGCCAATCGCCGCGCGCCTGCACGGCGAACGGATGCTCCCCCTCGGGCGCTTCGACCTCCACGCCCGCCCGGCGCAGCAGTGAGGCGAGCTCCGCCCGGAGATTCTCATCCCGCCGACGCACCGCCTCCTCGTGCACGGGAAGGGCGATCGCGCGCACCGCCGCCCGGTCGCCGCGGAGCAGCGCGGCCTCGGCGCGAGCCGCGGCGGCCGGGCCCGTGCGCTGCAGCTCACCGAGCCGTTCGGCCACGAGTGTCGCCTCCTCGAGCGTCGACTCGCCGTCGGGGTCGCCGCGGCGGATTCCGACCATGCCGATGATCGTGAGCGCGACGCAGTACAGCTGCGGCATCGCCTCGGTCTGGTACGCGGCCGCTGCGAGGGCCTCGTCCCATTGCGCTCGCGCGAGGTGCAGCCGCCCGCGTTCGGCCTGCTGGTAGGTCCACAGTCCGAAGACCTCGGTGCGCTCCGAGAGTTCGAGGGCCGGCTCGAGGTAGCGCTCGGCGAGGTCGAGCCGGTACTGGTCGAGCAGGCTCCAGACGAGGTTCACGTGTGCGCGGGCCGCGTCGTCCATGAGGTTCGCGGCGACGGCGATCTCGGCGGCCTCGAGCAGCTCCGCGATGCCGTCGTCGCGCGTCTGCAGCATGTGCGCGGTGCCGAGATTGTTGAGCGCATGGGAGAGCGCCCTCGGTGCCCCGACCTCCCGCGCGATCGCGGCGGCGCGCGACGCGAGGTCGATCGCCCGAGGCAGTTCGTGGGCGAGCATCGCGAGCTGCGCCTCGTTGCTCAGCGCCAGCGCGAGCAGCCCCCGGTCGTCCGACCCGGCGAGCGCCGCCGACGCCTCACGACCGGCCTCCTCGGCAGCCGATCGATCGCCCGCGAGCCATTGGAATCGTGAGAGCCAGCGAAGGCTCGCCCCCAGCGCGGTGAGGTCGCCCCGCTCGCGCCGAAGGCGCACCACCTCGGTCTCGGCCTTCACCGACTCGGGCCCCTGCCCGATCGTGTACGCCTCGATCGCGTACCCCTCGAGCAGCTCGCTTCGCTCGGCCGCGTCGTACCGGTCGAGGTGGGCCAGCGCCGTGCGGAAGTGCGCGGCCGCCTGCACGTGCGCGCCGGATGCCGAGGCGTCGCTCGCGGCGCGCGGCGCCCAGGCGACGACGGTGTCGATGTCGCCGGCCGCGACCGCGTGGTGCACGAGCGTCGACGGATCGGCGGCCCCCGACGCGAGCAGTTCGACGAGCACCCGGCGCTCGAGCTCGATGCGACGGGAGGCCGGGAGCGCATCGACGATCGCCCGGCGCGTCAGCTCGTGGCGGAACCGCACGCTCTCGGGGTGGACGTCCAGGAGTCCGGCCTCCTCGGCCGTGCGCAGCGCGCCGGCCGATCCCGGGACCAACCGCGCGAGCAGGGCGGCGTCGACCGCCGACGGCAGCACCGCGAGCTGCTCGACGTGATCCTGCGTCGCCTCGTCGAGGCGACGCAGCCGGCCGGTCACCGCGTCGACGACCGTGGGAGGAACCGCGGCTTCGTCGGCCGAGGCGACGAGTTCGGTGACGAAGTACGGGTTGCCCTCGGTCATCGAGTAGACCCGATCGGGGTCGAGCCCGCTGCCGGCCGTCAGCGCACCGACCGCGTCGGCCGAGAGGTGCCGCAGCGCGAGACGCTCGACGTGGTCGCCGTGGCCGAGGTCGCCGAGAAGCCGGGCGAGCGGATGGTCGCGGTCGAGTTCGTCGCGGTACGTGAGCACGAGCACCGCGGGCAGATCGTCGATGCGACGGGCGAGGAATCGGAGCGCGTCGAGCGTGGCCTCGTCGGCCCAGTGCACGTCCTCCACGATGAGCACGGTGCCGCCGGGTGCGGCGAGTTCTTCGCGGAGTGCCTCGAACACGTCCTCCCGGTCGCCCGCGCGAAGCGCCTCGCCCAGCCGCGACCCGACCGACGACGCGAGGTCGCGCAGCGGCCCCAGGGTGCGGGGCGTCGACATGGCGTCGCACGCCCCGACGAGCACCCGCACCCCGTGGGGCGCCGCGCGTCGCAGGGCACCCACGAGGCTGGTCTTTCCGATGCCCGCCTCGCCGTGGACCAGCACGACCCGCCCGCGTCCGGCCGCGGCTTCGCGCGCGGCGGCGAGGAGTTCGGCGAGCTCGGGTTCACGTTCGAGCAGATCCCTGCCCATGGAGCGATCGTGCCCGCACCAGGCCGGCGCCGCAACCGGGCCGGCCCTGAGTCATCCGCGGATCAGAGACCCGAGTAGGCGTGCAGACCCTTGAAGAAGAGGTTGACCACGGTGAAGTTGAACAGCACCGTCGAGAAGCCGATGATCGCGAGCCAAGCCGACCGCGAACCGCGCCAGCCGCGCGTCGCACGCGCGTGGATGTACCCGGCGTAGACCACCCAGATGATGAAGGTCCACACCTCCTTGGTGTCCCAGCCCCAGTAGCGGCCCCAGGCCTTCTCGGCCCAGACCGCGCCGGCCATGAGGGTGAAGGTCCACATGATGAAGCCGATGATGTTGACGCGGTAGGCGAGGTTCTCGAGCGAGACGGCGTCGGGCAGCGTCGCGAGGAAGCTCGCCTTCACCGCCTTCGCCGAGGCGATCACGGCCTCGCGGCGGGCCTGCATGAGCTGCACGACCGACAGCGCGAAGCCGAGCGCGAAGAAGCCGACGGAGGCGCTCGCGACGAACACGTGGATCACGAGCCAGATCGACTGCAGCGCTGGCGGCAGCGGGATGGGGCTCACGTAGAAGTTGATGGTCGCGATGCCGAGCAGCACGAGCACGAGGCCGGTGACGAAGGTGCCGAGGAACCGGAGGTCCTGCTTCGCGACGACGATGACGACGAGGAACACCGTCGTGATGATGAGCGTGCCGGTGAGGGCGAACTCGTACATGTTGGCCCACGGCACACGACCCGCGGCGAGGCCGCGCAGCACGGTGCCCGAGAGGTGCAACAGCCAGGCGAGCACCGTCATCGCGACGCCGACGCGCAGCGCGGGCGAACGGCCGTAGGCGACGGATGCCCCGGCACCCGGGCCGCCCGCGGAGCCGAGCTTGATCTTCGCCGGTCGCTTCGAGGCGTCGGCCGCAGCAGCGTCGCCCGACGTCACGCCCGACGTCGCGGAGGCCGCCGCGGCTGCCTGCAGCACCCCGACCCGCGCGGGCGCGTCGGCTGCCGATGCGGGCGTGGCATCCGCCGCCGCCGTGGCCGCGGCCGAGCGCTTCGCGAGGTCGATCGAGAACGCGATGAACGCGATCGCGTACACGACCATGGCCGAATACACGCAGAGGATGGAGATCTCGTCGAGCTGCACCGTTCTACCTTACGTCGAATGCTGGGTTGGTCAGGGGGTTACTTCGAGGGGGCAGGCGAATCCGCCGGCCCGGCGTGCTTGTCGGCGAACGACGCCACGGCGTCCTCGAGCGTCGGGTCCTCGCCGCGGGCGAGGCCGGCGTACTCGAGCACCACGCGCCCGTCGGGCTGCGTGACCGCCTTCACCCACATGCGGCGACGCGGAACGAACAGCGAGACGAGGAGTCCGCCGAGGATGAGCGCGGCGAACGCGAGCACCCACATCTGCGTCGGGTCGTGGTGGATGTCGAACGAGGCGAAGCGCGGCACGCTCTGCGAGTAGTCGTCGCCGGCGTCGGGCGAGGCGTTCTCGAACGTCACGGTGCCGAGCCCGTTCGGCAGGTCGACGGTCTCGCCGGGCATGAGCTCGATCGAGTCGACGCCGGTCTTGCCGCCCGTGAGCTGCTCCATCGTCGAGGGGTCGAGGGTGTACACCGAGGTCGGCTTGCCCTCGTTGATGCCGAGGTCGCCCGTGTACACGTTGAGCGTCAGCACCGGGTAGATGAGGTCGGGGTAGCTCGACGCGTACGCACCCGTGTCGAGCGTCTCCTGCGTCGGGTAGAAGAAGCCGACCATGCCGAGCTGCTCGGGCATGCCGTCGGGCACCTTCACGACGCCGATCGAGGTGAGGTTCGCGTCCTGCGGGAGGAACGGCACCGAGTCGGTGAACACCACGTCGCCGTCGGCGTTGCGCACCGTGATCGTCGGGGCGTAGCCGTTGCCGAGCAGGTACACGTCGGTGCCGTGCGTGTAGAGCGGCTCGTTCACCTTCACCGTGCGCTCGACCGGCGCTTCGCCCTTGCCCTCGACGGTGACGTGCGCGGTGAAGTCGATCGGCTGCCCGATCGCCTCGCGGTTCTGCGTCTCGTAGACGGCGTCGAGTTCGCCGAGCGAGAGCGAGTACGGCTGCAGCGCGCTGTCGTCGAAGAAGCGGCCCGGGTTGAACGAGTCGTACGCGGCGAGCGTGTTGACGAAGGCCTGCCCCTCGACGATCACGCGCTGCCCCGAGAACCCGAAGCCGCCGCCGAAGCCGACCGCGACGAGCACGCCGAGCAGCGCCGTGTGGAACACGAGGTTGCCCGTCTCGCGCAGGTAGCCGCGCTCGGCCGAGACCGACAGCACCCCGCGCTGCTCGTACCGCTCGACGCGGTACCCCGCCTGGCGGAGCTGGGTCGCCGCAGCGTCGATCGCCGTCTCGGCGTCGATGCCCTCGGGGGCCGTGCGCTCGGTGTAGCCCGCGAGCCGGGCGAGGCGGGCGGGGGTGCGCGGCGGCCGCGCGCGCAGCGCCTCGAAGTGGTGCTTCGTGCGCGGGATGATGCAGCCGATGAGCGAGACGAACAGCAGCAGGTAGACGGCCGAGAACCACGCCGAGGTGTAGACGTCGAACATCTGGAAGCCGTCGAGGATCGGCGCCAGCCTCGGGTTGTCGTCGAAGTACTGGGTGACGCCGTTGGGGTCGCTCGAGCGCTGCGGCACGAGCGAGCCGGGCACGGCGGCGATCGCGAGCAGGAGCAGCAGGAGCAGCGCGGTGCGCATGCTCGTCAGCTGCCGCCACGCGAAGCGCACCCAGCCCACGAAGCCGAGCTTCGGTTGGTTGACGGATGCCTCGCCCGCGTCGGGCTCGGTCGAGTCGATGTGGTCGGCGGGGCGCGAGGGCGCTCCGGGGTCAGATCGGGAGGTCAAAGCCCGTGATCACCGCCTGCAGTTCGTACATCCAGATGGACCAGAGACCCGTCACCATGCACACGCCGATCGCGATGAGCAGCGCACCGCCCACGAGGTTCACGACGCGGATGTGACGGCGGAGGAACGCGAGCGACCCCGTCACCCAGCCGAACCCGGCGGCGACGAGGAGGAAGGGGATGCCGAGGCCGATGCAGTAGACGAGCCCGAGCAGCACGCCGCGCCAGGCCGATGCCGAGTCGGCGCTGAGCGCGAGCACGACGGCGAGGGTCGGGCCGATGCACGGCGTCCACCCGATGCCGAACACGATGCCGAGGAGCGGAGCCCCGGCGAGCCCGGTCGCGGGCCGCCAGCTCGGTTTCAGCGTGCGCTGCAGAAAACTGAACTGGCCGACGAACACGAGCCCCATGACGATGAGCAGCACGCCCGCCACGCGGATGATGACGTCGGTGTACTGCAGGAGCCACGCCCCAGCGACCCCCGCGACGAGGTTGAACGCGACGAACACGAGGGTGAACCCGGCCACGAAGAGCAGCACGCCGAGCATGAGCCGCCGACGGTTGCGGCGCTCCTCCGCGGCGTCGGCCGAGGCATCCGTGAACCCGCCGAGGAACCCGAGGTACCCGGGGACCAGCGGCAGCACGCACGGGGAGAGGAACGAGATGAGACCCGCCGCGAGTGCGATCGGCACCGCCGCGAGCAGTTGCCCGCTGAGCACGACCTCGCCGACGCCGCCCATGCCTACGCCTGCTCGGCGAGGAGGTCGTCGATGATCGACGAGAGGATCGACGCCTCTTCGAGCTGCCCGAGGATGCGGGCGGCGACGCGCCCCTCCTGGTCGAGCACGATCGTCGTCGGCACCGCCGCGGGCGGCACGCGCCCGGCGAACGCGAGCTGCACCTCGCCCTCGTTCACGTCGAGGATCGAGGGGTAGGTCACGCCGTAGTCGTCCTCGAAGGATGCCGCGGTGCCGGCCTGGTCGCGCACGTTGACGCCGACGAAGCTCACGTCGGCGGGGTCGACCTCGGAGTACACGTCTTCGAGGATGGGCGCCTCGACGCGGCACGGGGCGCAGCCCGCGTACCAGAAGTTCACGATCTGCACCTGGCCCGCGGCATCGGCGCTGTCGTACTGCTCGCCGTCGACGGTCTCGCCCGCGAACTCGATCGGCTCGCCCCGCTCACCTGCCGGGTACACCGAGATCGTGCCGTCGCCGGCGATGTAGTTCTTGCCGCTGCCCTCGCGGAACTGATCGGCGAGCGGGTCGCTCGCACACCCTGCGAGGGTGAGCATGGATGCCACGGCGAGCGCCGCGACGAGTGCCTTCTTCTTCACACCGCTCCTACGTCGGTCGCCTGCGCGGCGAGTCCCGCCGCCGGATCCGTGTAGCCGACCTCGACGAAACGGCCGCCGTGCCGTTCGAGGGTCGTGATGCTCGACAGCGCGCAGCGACGGTGCCGCGGGTCGTGCGGGAGGCGTTCGCCGGCGAGATGGCGGTGCACCATCCAGATCGGAAGCTGGTGGCTGACGATGACGACGTCGCCGCCGTCGGCCGCGTTCCACGCGTCGTCGACGGCGGCCATCATGCGCGCGGCGATCGACGCGAAGGGCTCGCCCCAGCTGGGCCGCCACGGGTTCAGGAGCAGACCCCAGTTGCGGATGTCCCGCAGCGCACCGCCCGGCCCGCGCATGCGCTTGCCCTCGAAGCGGTTCTCGGGCTCGATGACCCGTTCGTCGAGGCTCGCCTCGAGTCCGAATGCAGCGGCGATCGGTTCGCCCGACTGCTGCGTGCGCAGCAGCGGCGAGGTGATGAGCGCCGTGACGGGGCGCCCGCGGGCGACGAGATCGTCGGCCGCGGCCTTCGCCATCAGCCGCCCGAGGTCGCTCAGCCCGTAGCCCGGAAGTCGACCGTAGAGCACGCCCTGGGGGTTGAACACCTCGCCATGGCGCACGAGATGGATCTGCTCGGCCGGCACGGGTTCCAGTCTAGAGAGCCGTTCCCTTTGAATCCGCCGAGTATCCGGCGCGGAGAGCCCGCCGGAGGACTCCCGTCGGTCGAGGAGCGCCCGACGCGGGTCTGACCCCCCGTCGGTCGAGGAGCGCCCGACGAAGGAGGACGCGTCTCGAGACCGAATGCGCCGAGGCGCGTGCTCGACTCGTGCGCAGCGCTCACGACGCGTCGGCGAGCCCCTCGAGCAGTTGCAGCGAGGGCACGAAGAACGTCGTGCCGGTCGCGGCGGTCGAGACGTCGAGGATCCGGTCGTGATAGCCCGGCGGGTCTCCGAGGAACATGCGCTGCAGCATCCGCTCGATCACCCAGAGGCGGCGGGTGTACCCGATGAAGTAGGTGCCGTACTCGCCGGCCGCAGGGCTGCCGAAGGGCATGTTGTCGCGCAGGATGTCGAACTCGTAGCCGTTGTCGTCGGTGATCGTCGCGAGCGTCTTGTGCGCGCGCTGCGGCTCGGTGTCGTCGAGCTCGACATCATCGGCCTTGCGGCGGCCGATCACCGCCTCCTGCTGTTCGGTCGTCAGCGCGTTCCAGGCGGCGAGGTCGTGCAGGTACTTCTGCACGACGACGTAGCTGCCGCCGGCGAACGCCGGGTCCTCATCGCCGATGAGGGTCGCGTCGGCCATGCCCCGCCCGGTCGGGTTCGCGGTGCCGTCGACGAAGCCGAGCAGGTCGCGGGCGTCGAAGTAGCGGAATCCGTTCACCTCGTCGACGACCTCGACCGAGTCGCCGAGCTGCTCGAACAGCAGTCGCTCGAACTCGAAGCAGAAGTCGGGGCGCTCGGCGCGGATGTGGAACAGGAGGTCGCCAGGGGTGGACGGCGCCGTGTGCTTCGGGCCCTCGACGGCGACGAAGGGATGCAGCTCCGCAGGCCGGTCGCTGCGGCCGAGCCGATCCCAGGCTGCGGACCCGATGCCGACGATGCACGAGAGGTTCGCCCCGAGGTCGCGGAAGCCGACCGACTTCACGAGGTCGTCGATGCCGGCGACCACGTCGAGCGCGGTGCGCAGCTGCTCAGGCGTGGGGCCGATCGTGACGACGAGGAACACGGCCGAGCGCGAGAGCGGTGCATCGACCTGCTGGGCATCGAACGGGACTCGGCGGCCTGCGGCATCCATGTCGTGCTCCCCTCATGGGCTGTGACCCTGCCGCCACCCTAGAGCGGGGCCGACCGACGTGTCACGTGCGGTCTCACACCCGCGACGGGCGGAGGAGCGGGTTTCGAGACGCGTCGACTTCGTCGGCGCTCCTCAACCAGCGGGGGGGTCGACTTCGTCGGCGCTCCTCAACCAGCGGAGACGCGCGTAACCCCCGCAGGTAGGATGGACGATCGTGAACAACCGCACCCTCGTCAAGAACCTCGCCGCGCTCCCCGACGGCCCCGTCACCGTGTCCGGATGGGTCGAGACGGTTCGCGATCAGAAGAAGGTGCAGTTCGTCATCCTGCGCGATGAGTCCGGCGCCGTGCAGGTCGTGAACCCCGCCACGCGCGAGCTCGACGAGAGCCAGCAGGGCGACGCCGAGGCATCCGCCCGCCTGGCGACGACCGAGGCGATCTCGGGTCTCGCCCACGGTTCCTTCATCACCGTGACCGGTGAGCTGAAGCACGACGAGCGCGTCAAGCTCGGCGGCATCGAGGTGAAGCTCGCGACGCTCGACGTCGTCACCGCGGCCAACCCCGAGACGCCGATCGCGGCCGACTCGAGCCTCGACAAGCGCATGGACTGGCGCTTCCTCGACCTGCGCCACCCGAAGCAGAACCTCATCTTCCGCATCCAGACGACGTTCCTGCACGCGCTGCGCGGCGTCTGGGTCGAGAAGGGCCTCATCGAGATCCAGACCCCGAAGCTCATGGCCTCGGCGTCCGAGTCGCGCGCCGAGCTGTTCGAGGTCGACTACTTCGAGGGCAAGGCGTACCTCGCGCAGAGCCCCCAGTTCTTCAAGCAGATGGCGCAGGCCGCCGGCTTCGGCGGCATCTTCGAGGTGGGCCCCGCGTTCCGCGCCGACCCCTCGTTCACGAGCCGGCACGCGACCGAGTTCACCTCGGTCGACACCGAGATCAGCTGGATCGACTCGCACGAGGACGTCATGGACCTCCACGAGGAGCTCATGGTCGCGGGCTTCCAGGCCGTCGTCGACAAGCACGGCGCCGAGATCCAGGAGCTGTTCGGCATCGAGCTGCAGGTTCCCTCGCGTCCGTTCCCGCGCATCCCGCTGGCCGAGGCGAAGCAGATCGTCGCCGACCACGGCTACGTGATCCCGCGCGCCGACGCCGACATGGACCCCGAGGGCGAGCGCCAGATCTCGGCGTACGTCAAGGAGACCTACGGCCACGACTTCGTGTTCCTCACCGACTACGCGTCGAGCATCCGGCCGTTCTACCACATGCGCCACGAGGGCGACCCGAGCCTCACGAACTCGTACGACCTCATCTACAACGGCGTCGAGATCTCGACGGGCGCGCAGCGCGAGCACCGCATCGACGTGCTCGTCGAGCAGGCGCGCGACAAGGGCATGGACCCCGAGGAGCTCGAGTTCTACCTCGACTTCTTCCGCTACGGCGTGCCGCCGCACGGCGGCTTCGGCATGGGCCTCGCCCGCGTGCTGATGCTCATGCTCGAGGAGCACTCGATCCGCGAGACGACGTACCTGTTCCGCGGCCCGACGCGCCTGCTTCCCTAGAAGACGGGCGGGCGGCATCCCCGGTAGCGTGAAGCTGCGCGAAGGGGGATGCCGCAGATGCCTCGACGACTCACCGCGACGCTCCGCGGGTGGTTCCCACGTCCGTTCGCGGGCCTGACGAAGCACAACCTGCTGCGCGAGGCCGGTGCCGGCGTGACGCTGCTCGCGATCGCCGTGCCGCTGAACATCGGCTACGCCCAGATCGTCGGGCTGCCGCCGACGGTCGGGCTGTACGCACTCGTGCTCCCGCTCATCGTGTGGGCGCTCACGGTCTCGTCGCGACAGCTCGTCGCCTCGCCCGACGCCGCGGCAGCGGCCCTCGTGGCGACCTCGATCGGCGGCCTCGCGATCGCCGGCACGGCCGACTACCTCTCGCTCGTGCTCGCGCAGACGGTGCTCTGCGGCGCGCTGTTCCTCGTCGCCGCGGTGTTCCGGCTCGGCTTCCTCGCCGACTTCCTCTCGAAGCCGATCCTCGTCGGGCTCCTCGCGGGCCTCGCGCTCGACATCCTCGTCGGACAGGTGGCGAAGATGCTCGGCATCCCGGTACCGCCGGGCGGCGAGTTCTTCGAGAAGCTCGGGGCGCTCTTCGCCGGGTTGCCCGACACGAACGTCTGGGCGGCGATGATCGCGGCGGGATGCCTCGTGGTGCTGCTGCTCGGCCGTCGTCTCGCACCCGCGGTGCCGTGGGCGCTCGTCGTGCTCGTGCTCGCGACGCTCGCCACGATGTTCGGCGGGCTCGAGGCGCGGGGCGTCGCGACCCTCGGTCCGGTCGAGGGCGGCCTGCCCGAGCTGCGCTGGCCGGTCGTGGCCTGGACCGACTGGGCGGCCGTGCTACCCTCGGCGGTCGCGCTCTTCCTCGTCGGGGCGGGCGAGGGCCTGCTCGTCTCGCGGGCGTACGCCGACAAGCGCGGGTACCGGGTGAATGCGAACCGGGACCTGTTCGCGTTCGGCCTCGCGAACGTGGCCTCCGGCACCACCGGGAGCTTCGCGATGGGCTCGTCGACGGCTCGCACGGCCGCGCTCGACCAGGCGGGCTCGCGCACCCAGTTCCCGGCGATCATCGCCGCCGTCGGCGCGACCCTGCTGCTCGTCTTCGGCACCGGCCTGCTCGAGCACGTGCCGGGGCCGGCGATCGGGGCGGTGCTCGCGGTCGCGGTGCTGCCGCTCCTCGGCATCCCCGACTTCATCGACCTCTGGCGTCGCGACCGCGCCGAGTTCGCGATCGCCGGGGTCTGCTTCGGCGTCACCGTCGTCTTCGGATCCATCGTCGGCATCGGCGTCGCGTTCGTGCTGGCGCTCGTGAACCTCGCCCGGCGGGCGGCGAACCCCGACATCGACGTGCTCTCGCTCGACGAGTACGGCGCATCCTCGGCCGAGGGGCTGCCGCTCGGGCGGACGACCGCTCCGGGCGTCGTGGTGGTGCGCCTGGCCGCGCCGCTCTTCTTCGCCAACGGCACCGTGTTCCAGGACGCGGTGCAGCGCACCATCGAGGCGGCCGAACCCCGAGTGCGCCACGTCGTCTTCGACATGGAGGCGGTGAGCGACGTCGACATCACCGGAGCGGACGCGTTCGAGCGGCTGCGGTCGTGGCTCGTCGAGCGCGACATCGACGTGAGCTACAGCCGGATGCGGCACGAGACCCTCGAACGCATGCAGCACCTCGGGCTCCTCCACGACGAGCCCATCCACCACAGCAACCGCGAGGCGCTCGCCGCGCTCGGAGCGAACCCCGGCGGTGCCGGCCCCGGCGGCCCGAGCGCGGGCGCTCCGAGCCCCTAGGCTCGAGGCATGGCCGACGTCACTCCGCTCATCCGCATCGAGGGCGGCACCTTCCGCATGGGTTCCGAGGAGTTCTACGCCGACGAGACCCCGGTGCACGAGCGCACGGTCGCGTCGTTCGAGCTCGAGCGGCACCCCGTGACGAACGCGCAGTTCGCCGCGTTCGTCGAGGCGACCGGCTACGTGACGGTCGCCGAGCGCCCGCTCGACCCGGCTGACTTCCCGGGCGTCGACCCCGCCGAGCTCGTGCCCGGCGGCCTCGTCTTCACGCCGACGGCCGGCCCGGTCGACCTCCGCGACTGGCGCCAGTGGTGGCGCTGGGGCGCGGGCGCGAGCTGGCAGCGTCCGTTCGGCGCCGACGGGCCCGACGCGCTCGCCGAGCGCCCCGACCACCCAGTGGTGCAGGTGAGCTTCGAGGATGCCTCCGCCTACGCCGAATGGGCCGGCCGCCGCCTGCCCACCGAGGCCGAGCTCGAGTACGCCGCTCGCGGCGGGCTCGAGGCTGCGCGCTTCGCGTGGGGCGACGAGGAGACGCCGGGCGGACAGGTCATGGTGAACCGCTGGCTCGGGCACTTCCCGTACGAGACCTCGGTCGGCTTCGCGGGCACCTCCCCCGTCATGAGCTTCCCCGCGAACGGCTACGGACTCTTCGACGTGACCGGCAACGTGTGGGAGTGGACGACCGACTACTACTCGCCCCGCCACCAGGTGCCCGGGCAGCAGGCCGTCGACGCCGGCGCCCGCGAGAACCTCCTCGCCGCGGCATCCGCCGAACCGGGCTCGCGCATCCCCCGCCGCGTGCTCAAGGGCGGGTCGCACCTCTGCTCGCCCGAGTACTGCCTGCGCTACCGCCCCTCTGCGCGTTCGCCCCAGGCCGACGACACGGCGACGACGCACATCGGGTTCCGCTGCGCACGCAGCGCTGACTGAGCACGGGGCCGCCGGGTGCGAACCCGCCGATCCGCACTTCTCAGGACCGGCGGCTCGATGCCGTCGGGACGCGACGCATCGCCCCGCTCATCCTGAGAAGTGCCGAAGCAACCGTCACTCGACCTTCGCAGCGGCCGCGGCATCGAGCGTCGGATAGACCCGACCGGCCTCCTCGACTCCTCTGAACCAACGCCCGCGCCGCGACATCTCGGCGCCCGCCTCGGGCACCGCCGCGAGGCGCAGTTCGACGCCCTGGTCGGCGAGCTCGCGGTCGAGTTCGGCGAGCGCGTCGAGGATCGTCACCGAGACCACGTCGAGCCGGCTGAGCTCGAGCGCCACCGCGGTCGTGCCCGGGTGCGCGCGCACGGCGTCGAGCACCGCGTTCTCGTAGGCGAGCACGTTGGCGGTGTACATCGGCCCGAGCAGGCGCAGCGGCAGCACCGCCCCGCCCGCCCCGTCGTCGCGCTGCTCGCCGACGTCGAGGCGCACCCGGTTGAGCTCGCGCAGGATCACGACCATCGTCGCGATGATGCCGACGGCGACCGCGAGCAGGAGGCCTGCGGTGAGCCCGACGATCGCGGTGGCGATCGCGATCCAGAAGTCGTTGTGGCTGATCCGCCAGAACCGCACGAGCGACCCGATGTCGATGAGGCCGACGACCGCGACGAACACGAGCGACGCGAGCGTCGCCTGCGGCAGCAGGCTCAGCACCGGGCCGAGGAACAGCGCGACGAGCACGGCCAGCCCGACGGTGACGAGCGTCGAGAGCTGCGTGCGCGCGCCGGCGCCTTGGTTGACGGCGCTCTGCGAGAAGCCGCCGGCCGCGGGCAGCACCTGGAAGAACGAGCCGATCGTGTTCGCGGCACCGGTCGCGAGGAGCTCCTGGTTGCTGTCGACCTGCGGTTCACCGGGCCGGCGGATGCCCCGTGCGACGGCCGCAGACTCGAGGAACGCCATGATCGCGATCGCGCACGCGCCCGGCAGCATCGGCACGACGTTCGCGAACGTCGGCAGCTCGAACGGCGGGAACCCCTGCGGCACGGGCGCGATGAGCTCGACGCCCTGGTCCTCGATGCCGGTGAACGCGACGAGCAGGATGCCGACGGCGACCACGATGAGCGGCGCCGGCACCTTCTTCAGGAACGCCTTCATGAGGAACATCGCCGTGATCGACGCGACCGACAGCAGCACGGTCGTGGTGTGCGCCGAAGGCAGCGCCGCGAGGGCGGCGGCGAGCGAGTTGAAGAATCCCTCGCCCGAGGCGTTCGAGGTCTCGCCGAGCAGCTTCGGCAGCTGCCCCACGGCCACCGTCGCGCCGACGCCGATCTGGATGCCGACGATCGTCGCCTGCGAGATGTTCTCGACGAGCGACCCGAGCTTCGCCGCGCGCGCGATGAGCAGGATCACCCCGACCAAGAGGGTCAGCGCGATGAGGTCGGGCACCGGGTCGTCCGAACCGGCGGCGACGCCGGCGGAGACGAGCGTCGTCGCGGTGAGCGTCGCGATCGTCGACGTCGTCGACACGCTCATCGCCCGCGAGCCGCCGAGCATCGCGTAGACGAGCATCGGCACCATGCAGGTGTAGAGGCCCAGCTGCACCGGCAGGTTCGCGATCGTCGCGTACGCCATCGCCTGCGGGATCACGACCGCACCGGCCGAGAGCCCCGCGATGAGGTCGGGCCCGAGCCATCCGCGCTGGTAGCCCGCGAGGGTCGGGAAGAGTCGCAACCGGCGCGCGGCCGGTGTCGCGGTCGAGGTCACCGGGTCAGCTCTCGGGGTGGATGCGCGACCAGTCGTGCTTCACGCTCACGACCGTGTAGCCGCGATCGGATGCCTCGGCGAGCGCCCGCTCGGCCCCCTTGTCGTACGGCGGGTCGCCGCCCCCGTCGTCGTCGTGGTGCACGAGCAGCGCGAGCCCGCCTCCGGCGCGTGCGAAGTCGAGCATGGGCTGGTCGCCGTTCGAGTTGCCGCCGGCGATGAGCGGGCGACGGCCGATGCGGCTCCAGATGCGCACGGGCTTCTCGGGCCCGTCGTCGAAGAAGTCGAGGCCCGCGGTGTATCGGACGTCGCCGGAGTCGGCGTCGTAGCTGAGGCCGAGCGCCGAACCGACGACCCGCTCGGGCGGGATGCCGTAGTACTGCTCGGTCATCGGCCGCATGAAGTCGCGCTCGCCGCCCGAGACGATGTACACGGTGAACCCGTGCGCCTCGAGGTAGCGCAGCAGCTCGACCATCGGCGCATAGACCGCGTCGGCGTACGGTGTGCCGAGCGTGAGGTGTTTCGCGGTCTCGTAGAACTGCGACACCGAGGTCGCGTAGTCGTCGACGCTCATGCCCGCGGTGATGCCGACGAGGGCGCCGATCAAGATCTTCAGATCGCTGTCGTCGCCGGTGTAGTGCTTGTCGATCGCCCCGCCGAGCCAGGCGTAGTCACCGGTGACCGCTGCCTTGTACGGCTGGCGCTCCGCGAGCGAGGGGTCGGCCGCCGCCTGCACCTTCCACTGCTCGACGATGTAGTGCAGCTGGGTCGGCATGGGCTTCTCGGTCCAGAGCGTGCCGTCGTTGTCGAACACCGCGACGCGCTCGGCCTCGGGCACTGCGTCGGGGCCGGTCGTCACGCGCTCGACGAAGTCGACGATCGCGGCTCGGGTCGGGGTGTCGGCCCAGGAGGGCAGTTCGTTCGGCATGTTGCGGTCCTCTCGGGCGGTCGCGTCAGGACGGACGACGGCGGGGATGCCGGAAACCGCACCCCCGCCGCCATTCTGGCAGTGCGTCGTTCAGTCGCGGGCGTACGCCGCCGCGAGGTGCGCCTCGAGGTCGAGGTAGGCGTCGTCGGCGATGTCGAAGACGACCCGCGCGATCTCGCCGTTCTTGAAGTCGAACCCGTAGCCGTACAGCGACGACACCGGGTCGGCGCTGTCGCGGCCGATCGTGAGCCCCTCGCCGCAGAGCGAGAAGTGGCCGAGCACGGTACGGATCTGCTTCTCGCCGACCTGCTGGTCGTCGATGTAGAGCTTCACCGGGCCTGTGCCCTCGCGATACTCGCCCATCCCCTCCTTCACGAACTCGACACCGATGATGTGCTTGCCCGAGGTGGGCACCGGCGCCGAGACGCGGTCCTCGGGCGGAATGCCGAGGAAGTTGTACACGTAGTGCACCTGGCCGTCCTTCACGACGAGCGCGTGCCCGCCGAAGCGGGAACCGTGCGCGAAGATCACGCCCTCGGTGTCGGGCGTGAACTCGACCTCGGCCGCGATCTTGTACGAGACGCCGTGCACGTTCGCCGCGCTGCGCTCGGGGATCTCGCTCGTGCCCGGGTAGTAGACGAACTGCCCGCTCGGCGGCGCCGGCTGGTGGAACTCCATGTGGAGGAAGGTCTCGTAGTCCTTCGGGTTGCCGATGATCTGCAGGTCGTTCAGCGGCAGGACGTTGTTCTGCTCCGCCTCCGACATCCACAGCGCCTTCAGCTCTTCGAGCTTCTCGGGATGCTCCGCCGCGAGGTCGTTCGACTCCGAGCGGTCGACCTCGGTGTGGTACAGCTCCCACACGTCGCTCGGGAAGTCGCCCCTGCCGCTCACCGGCCCGTGCACGGTGACGGCCTTCCAGCCCTCGTGCCAGATTCCGCGCTGGCCGAACATCTCGTAGTACTGGGTCTGCTTGTTCGTCGGCGCATCGGGCGCGGCGTCGAACGAGGGCACCATCGAGACGCCCGAGAGCGGAGTCTGTTCGACACCGTTGTAGGTGTCGGGGAAGGCGACGCCGCAGGCCTCGAGGATCGTCGGCACGACGTCGGTCGAGTGGTGGTACTGGTGACGCACCTCGCCTCGCGCGGCGATGCCCTTCGGCCACGAGATGACCATGGGGTCGGAGACGCCGCCCTGGTAGGTGTAGCGCTTGAACATCTTGTACGGCGTCGAGAACGCGGCCGCCCACCCGGTCGGGTAGTGGTTGTAGGTATCGGGCGAACCGAGCTTGTCGACGAGCTTGAGGTTCTCCTCGAGCGAGTCGGGGTAGCCGCCGAAGATCTTGCCCTCGTTGACCGAGCCGTTCGGCGAGCCCTCGCCCGAGGCGCCGTTGTCGGCGCAGTAGATGACGAGGGTGTTGTCGAGCTGGCCCGACTCCTCGAGGTAGTCGACGATGCGGCCGACCTGGGCGTCGGTGTACTCGCTGAAGCCCGCGTACACCTCGGCCATGCGGCTGAACATCGACTTCTGCTCGTCGCTCAGCGACGCCCAGGGCAGCACCTCGTCGCTCTGCGAGAAGGTGCCGTCGGGCATCGGGTTGAGCTCGGTGAGCGCGGTGTCGGCGGGCAGGATGCCGCGTTCGATCATGCGCGGGAGCACCCACTCGCGGTACGCCTCGTAGCCGTCGTCGAACTTGCCCTTGTACTTGTCGATGTACTCCTGGGGTGCATGGTGCGGAGCGTGGTTCGCGCCCGGGCAGAACCACAGGTACCAGGGCTTGTCGGGCTCGGTCTGCTTGACGTCGCGGATCATCTTGAGGGCCTGGTCGGCCAGGTCCTTCGACAGGTGGTACCCGTCTTCGGGCAGGTAGGGCTGGTCGATGTACTTGTTGTCCTCGGCGAGCGAGGGGTACCAGTTGTTGGTCTCACCGCCGACGAAGCCGTAGAAGCGGTCGTAGCCCTGGGCGAGCGGCCAGTTCTTCTTCGACGACCCGGCCGTCCACTCGTCGATCGGCACGTTGTGGTTCTTGCCGACCCAGAACGTCGACCAGCCGGCGTCGCGCAGCAGGTGCGCCATCGGCACGTTCGACGGCGGGATGTGCGAGTTATACCCCGGGAAGCCGGTCGACGACTCGGAGATCGTCGCGAAGCCGTTCAGGTGGTGGTTGCGCCCAGTGAGGAACGTCGAGCGCGTCGGCGAGCACAGCGCCGTCGTGTGCCACTGCGAGTAGGTGAGCCCGTTCTTCGCCAGCCGCTCCATCGTCGGCATCTCGATGCGGCCGCCGTACGGCGACCACGCGGCCATGCCGGTGTCGTCGTAGAGCACGACGAGCACGTTCGGCGCCCCCTCCGGCGCCTTGTCGGGGAGGAACGCGTCCCAGTCCCCCTGCGAGTCCCGAACGTCGAGTTCGATCTTGCCCCTGAATTCTCGCGCCACGCGTTCTCCCCTTCGAATGCGGGGTCGACCGACCGGTGTCCCCCGCTGGTCACCCTAGCCACCGGGTTCCGGGCACGCCAGAGAATCGCGGTGAACTCGAAGTGATGAGGGGCACTCAGTACAGTGCGCTCGGCGCCGCTCAGCCCTTCGCGCAGAGCGCGGTCTTCAACCGCACCGGGTCGACACGCCAGTAGGTGTGCACCTCGCCGTCGATGAGCAGCACCGGGATCTCCTCGGCGTAGCGGGCGCGGAGCGCCTCGTCGTCGAGGATCGACTGCTCGGCGAGCGAGATGTTGCGCGTGGCATCCGACCCGAACTCGGCGACGACCGCCTGCACGACCTCTCTCGCGTCATCGCAGAGGTGGCAGCCGGGCTTGCCGATGAGGGTGAGCTGGATGTCTCGGGCCATAGCCCGATGCTACGTCGCGCACCCCGGAGACAGCGAAAAGCGCCGAACCCCGGAGGGGCTCGACGCTCAGCCGTCGTCGCGGAGTGCGACTACTTCTTGTTGCGACGCTGGTGGCGCGTCTTGCGAAGAAGCTTGCGGTGCTTCTTCTTCGCCATGCGCTTGCGACGCTTCTTGATGACGGAACCCATCAGAACCTCACAGAAAAGATCGTGCCGGCCGCGCGAGCCGCAGCCGTAGGCAGAATGCCTCGGAGTAGTCTAGCCGACTCGCGAGGTGTTCCTTGACACACGGGTGAGCGGGGCCTCGTGATCGGCTAGCTTCGTGGGATGCAGGCCTCCGATGTGACCATCCGCACGACGACCGCCGACGACTGGCAGGCGGTGCGCGCACTGCGCCTCGAGATGCTCCGCGACTTCCCGATCGCCTACGGCGAGACCCTCGAGCACGCGCTCGACGCCGGCGAGGCGAACTGGCGGTTGCGCGGTGCGCGCGGCGAGACCGAGGGGCAGACCTCGTTCGTCGCGATCGAGGGCTCGCGCTGGGTTGGTCACATGGGCGGGTACATCCCGGATGCCACGTCGGGGCCCATGCTCGTGGGCGTCTACGTCGCGCCCGATCACCGCGGCGATGCCGCAGGGGTCGCACGCCGACTGCTCGACGCCGTCGAGGATTGGGCGCGCGACTACGGCACGACGCTGCGCCTCGAGGTGCACGAGCAGAACCCGCGGGCGATCCGCTTCTACGAGAAGCTCGGCTACACCCTCACCGGCCGCAGCCGCGAGTACGAGCTCGCCCCGGGCGGCCTCGAGCTCGAGATGATCAAGCCCCTGCGCTGACGCGCCCGCGGGCGGGATCAGCCGACGAGCAGGGTCACGACGAGGCAGACGCAGGCCGCCGCCGAGGCCAGCCACCGCACGTGGTTCCAGGCGAGCCATCCGGGCCGGAACTCGTGCCAGGCCGCGGCGAGCGCCGTCTCGTCGCGCTCGGGCACGGCAGCGAGCCGGTTGTTGCGCGGCACGTTCGCGGCGGCCGTGACGCCGATGGCCCCGACGAGGTAGACGATCGCGGCAGCCAGCATGAGCCACCCCGTACCTTCGATGCCACCGGCGAGCATGAAGGCGACCACTTCGAGCGCGACGAGCGCGAGCCCCGTGCCGAAGAGCGCGAGCATGAGCGGCGGTCGCGGTGCGGTCACGTTGATCTCCTGCATCGCGCGGGCGGCGTCCGCGGCGGGCAGGCGATCGAGCCCCTGCATGACGAACCCCGAGAAGGCGAAGAACACGCCTGAGACGAGCCCCGTGCCGACGATGCCGAGCACGAGGAGGACGTTGACGACGGTCATCGCGCCAGTCTGCCCGAACCCGCCCGCCGGCGGGAGGGGAAGCGGCTACTTGCGCTTGACGACCTGGGTGACGTCGGCGAAGACCTTGCCGATGGCCGAGGCGAAGGCGAGCTGGTCGTCGTTCAACGACGCCTCCTGCGCGGCGACGCCCGCGAGCGTCGCGGCGTCGGCCGCGGCATCCGACGACATGAACGGGATCAGCCAGTCTTCGAGGGTCTCGAGCGGTGCGCGGTCGAGCCGGTAGTACCGGTGCTGACCCTCTTCGCGCACGCTCACGAGACCCGACTCGCGCAGCACCTTGAGGTGCTTCGACACGGTGGGCTGGCTCGTGCCGAGCGCCGCGACGATCTCGGAGACGCTGATCTCGCCACCCGACTGCGGCACCGCCGACTCGCGTTCGAGCAGCACGGCGAGGATGTCGCGTCTGGTCGCGTCCGCCACCACATCGAAGATGTCAGCCATGCCCCAAGGGTAGTCATTCGCGGCGGGGAGTACCATGACTCACGCGTCCGGTGACGGCACATGAGGGGGGTCGATGCGCGCACAGCGGGTGGCCCGCCTCGGTCGAGTCGATCGGCGGTCCTGGCTCGGGCGGCTCCGTGATGCCGTGGACGCGCTCGTCAAGAGCTCGCCGTCGCGGTTCGCGATCCTCGTGTTCGCCGCCCTCATCATGCTGTTCACGCTGCTCTTCTCGCTGCCGATCGCCAGCGCCGACGGCCGCATCACCCCGCTCCACGACGCGCTCTTCACCGCCGTCTCGGTGATCTGCGTCACCGGCCTCGCCACGGTCGACATGGCGACGTACTGGTCGCCGTTCGGCCACGGACTCGTCTACCTGGGCGTCAACATCGGCGGCGTCGGCGTGCTGACCCTCGCGACGACCCTCGGCTTCGTGATCTCGCGCCGGCTGGGGCTCCGCGCGAAGCTCATGGCCGCGAGCGACACGAACCCGTCGCGCATCCACGTCGGGCCCGTCGCCGAACGCCAGGCCGTCCGCCTCGGCGAGGTCGGCGGGCTGCTGTTCACCGTCGCCATCAGCGCGTTGGTCATCGAGGCCGCGATCGCGATCGGCCTGATGCCGAGCATGCTCGCGGCCGGCTACGACGTCGGGCACTCGATCTGGTACAGCCTCTACTACTCGGCGATGGCGTTCACGAACACCGGCTTCTCGCCGAACCCCGGCGGGCTCCTCCCCTTCGAGCACGACTACTGGATGCAGTCGCTGCTCATGATCGGCGTGTTCCTCGGCAGCCTCGGCTTCCCGGTGATCTTCGCGCTCTCCCGCGCCTGGCGGCAGCCGCGGAAGTGGAGCGTGCACGTGAAGTTGACGCTCACGACGACGGTGATCCTCTTCGTCGCGGGCGCGGCGATGTTCCTGCTCCTCGAGCACGCGAACCCCAAGACCTACGGCCACCTCGACGCAGGGCCGACGATATTCCAGTCGTTCTTCATGTCGGCGATGACCCGGTCCGGCGGCTTCGCGACGATCGACATGCACGACCTCTACGGTTCGAGCCAGCTCGTCAGCAGCATGCTCATGTTCATCGGCGGCGGCTCCGCGTCGACCGCGGGCGGCATCAAGGTGACGACGCTCGCCGTGCTGTTCCTCGCCGCATTCGCCGAGGCGCGCGGCGCCCCCTCGATGGAGGCGTTCGGCCGCCGCATCCCGCGCGACATGCTGCGCCTGTCGGTGAGCGTCGTGCTCTGGGGCTCGACGATCGTCGCGGGCGCCTCGATCGCCATCCTGCAGATCACCAAGGCGCCCTTCGAGAACGTGCTGTTCGACGTCATCTCGGCGTTCGCGACCTGCGGGCTCTCGACGGGGCTCACCGCCGAACTGCCGCCCGAGGGCGTCTACGTCATGGCCGCGACCATGTTCATGGGCCGCGTCGGCACCGTGACCCTCGCCGCCGCGCTGGCGGCGAGCCAACGCCGCCAGCTGTTCAAACGACCGGAAGAGAGGCCCATCGTTGGTTGACAAGATCAGGCACGACGCCCCGGTGCTCGTGATCGGCCTCGGCCGGTTCGGCGCCGCCACCGCGGGCCAGCTCGACCGCCTCGGCCGCGAGGTGCTCGCCGTCGACACCGACGAGAGCCTCGTGCAGAAGTGGTCGGAGCGGGTCACCCACGCGGTGGTCGCCGACGCGAAGTCGATCGACGCGCTCAAGCAGATCGGCGCGCAGGACTTCTCGATCGCCGTCTGCGCCGTGGGATCGTCGATCGAGGCATCCGTGCTCATCACGGCGAACCTCGTCGACCTCAAGATCCCGCAGATCTGGGCGAAGGCGATCTCGGCGTCGCACGGCAAGATCCTGCAGCGCATCGGTGCGAACCACGTCATCTACCCCGAACGCGAGGCCGGTGAGCGCACCGCGCACCTGGTGTCGGGGCGCATGCTCGACTTCATCGAGTTCGACGACGATTTCGCGCTCGTGAAGATGTACCCGCCGAAGCCGATCCGCGGCAAGAACCTCACCGAGTCGGGCGTGCGCTCGAAGCACCGCGTGACGGTGGTCGGCGTGAAGAGCCCGGGCAAGCCCTTCACCTATGCGACCGAGAACACGGTCGTGTCGAACCACGACCTCATCATCGTGTCGGGCACCGAGGGCGACATCGAGAAGTTCGCGGCGCTCGAGTAGGCGCTCGATCGCCCGCTGGTTGAGGAGCGCCGACGCGCAGCGGCGACGCGTCTCGAAACCTCACGGGCCGCTCTCGAGCCCGGCTCACGCGGTTTCGAGACGCGTGCTCCTTCGTCGCGCGCTCCTCAACTAACGGGAAGGCCGTATGGATTCCGTTAGGAAGATTCACAAATTTGTGAATCCGGCGTAGCATCGCGCTCATGACCACAGTGATCAGCGCCAGCGGCCTCGAGAAGCGCTTCGGCCGCACCGTCGCGCTCGACGGGCTCGACCTCCAGGTCGAGGCCGGCGAGGTGCACGGGTTCCTCGGCCCGAACGGCGCGGGCAAGTCCACCACCATCCGCATCCTGCTCGGCCTGGCCCGCGCCTCCGGCGGCTCCGCCGCGCTCTTCGGGCAGGACCCGTGGAAGCACGCGGGCGAGCTCCACCGCCGGGTCGCCTACGTGCCCGGCGACGTCAGCCTCTGGCCGAACCTCACCGGCGGCGAGGCGATCGACCTGCTCGCGCGCCTCCGCGGCGGCGCGCACGACAAGGCCGCCTACGCCGCCCGCAAGCAGCGCCTGCTCGAGGTGTTCGACTTCGACCCGCGCAAGAAGGGCCGCGCCTACTCGAAGGGCAACCGGCAGAAGGTCGCCCTCATCGCCGCCTTCGCGACGCCCGCCGAGCTCTACGTGCTCGACGAGCCCACGAGCGGCCTCGACCCGCTCATGGAGCAGGTCTTCAACCGCGAGATCGCCCGCGTCTCGGCCGAGGGCGCGACCGTGCTGCTCTCGAGCCACATCCTCTCCGAGGTCGAGGAGCTCTGCGACCGGGTGAGCATCATCCGCTCGGGGAAGACCGTCGAGTCGGGCACGCTCGCCGAGCTCCGCCACCTCACCCGCACCGAGATCGCGTTCGCCACCGACGGCATCGACCCGACCGCGCTCGCTGCCGAGGTCGACGGCATCCCCGACGCGCACGACCTCATCATCGACCACGGACGAGTGAGCTTCACCGTCGACAGCGAGCGCGTGGCATCCGTGCTGCCCGACCTCGCGCGCCTCGACGTGCGCGGCCTCACCGTCTCGCCGCCGTCGCTCGAGGAGCTCTTCCTCCGCCACTACGGCGACGAGCTCAGCGCGCGAGCAGCAGAGGTCTCGGAGGAGGCACGGGCATGAGCACCTTCGGCACGCTGCTCGGGCAGCGGCTGCGCCGCGACCGCTGGCAGCTCGCCCTGTGGCTCGTCGGCACCGGGCTCCTCGCCTACTCCTCGACCGCCGCGGTCGCCGACACCTACGGCGCCGAGGCCGACCGCGCCCAACTGCTGCAGCTCGCGACCGCGACGCGCACGATCCTCGTGTTCCGCGGAACGCCCGACGGCACCGACCTCGGCGCCGTCACCTTCTTCGCCCTGTTCGCCTGGCTGGCGCTCATGGGCGGACTCATGAGCACCTTCCTCGTGACCCGGCACACGCGCGCCGAAGAGGAGCAGGGCCGCGCCGAGCTCGTGGCGGCCACGCCCGCGGGGCGCGTCGCACCGACCGTCGCGACCCTCGTGCACGGCGTGCTCGCCAACCTCGGGCTCGGCGCGCTCGTCGCGCTCGGATTCCTCGCCGGCGGGCTCGACCCGACCGGCTCCTGGCTGACCGGAGTCGCGATCGCCGCGAGCGGCATCGCGTTCGTCGCGATCGGGTTGTTCGCAGCGCAGCTGTTCCGAACCTCACGCGGTGCGAACGGCGCCGGAGTCGCGGTGGTCATCGGCGCCTACCTCCTCCGAGGCATCGGGGATGCCACGGGCACGCCCTCGTCCGACCTGCTGCACGTCACTCCGTCCTGGGTGAGCTGGCTCTCGCCGATCGGCTGGGGGCAGGCGATGAGCCCGTTCGGCGACCCGACGCTCACCCCGCTCTGGCTCTCCCTCGCCGTCTCGGCGGCGGTCGTCGCGATCGTGTTCGCGCTGCAGTCGGTGCGCGACCAGGGCGCGAGCCTGCTGCCCGGCCGCAAGGGGCGGGCCGCGGCCGGCCCGGCGCTGTCGACCTCGTTCGGCCTCGCGTGGCGGCTCAACGTGTCGACGCTGATCGCCTGGGCGGTCGGCGGCGCCGTCGCCGGACTTCTCGCGAGCTCGCTCTCGGACCTCGTCGAGCAGATCGGAGGCGACGCCCCGCAGGTCGCGGAGACGCTGCAGGCCGCGCTCGGCGGCGGCGCCACCCTCGAGCAGGCGTTCATCGCGACGTTCTACGGCATCATCGGCGTGCTCGCCGCGTGCTGCGCGGTGCAGGTCGGCATCCGGGCGCGGCAGGAAGAGGCGCACGGCACCGCCGAGGTCGTGCTGGCGACTCCGGTGTCGCGCACGCGCTGGCTGCTCGAGTACTGGTTCGTCGGCGTCATCGTGATCGTGGTCGTGCTCGGCGCGGCCCTCCTCGCGGGTCTCGCGGGCGCCGCTTCGTCGGCACACGCCGACGAGCTCGTGCCGCTCATCTCGCAGGCCGCGCTCGCCCAGCTGCCCGTCTCGCTCGTCTTCCTCGGGCTGACGCTCGTCGTGTTCGCCTACCTGCCGCGGTGGACGATCCCGCTCGGCTGGACGGTCGTCGGCGTCGCCGCCATCCTCGGCACCTTCGGGCCGCTGCTCGGCGCGCCCGACTGGATGCTCGACCTCTCGCCGTTCACGCACTCCCCCGTTCCGACGGGCGACGACGTCGACTGGTCGGGCGGCCTCTGGATGATCGCGATCGGACTCGGCGCCGCTGCTGTGGCCGTCGTGTCGATGCGCCGCCGCGAGCTGGCGGCGGGCGGCTGAGCCGGGCGACGACTGAGAGAATCGACGGATGGCACGCGACGAGCAGGCACTGCGCACGGCGGTCGAGCAATCGGCCGCCGTGCTCACCGCCGCCGGTTTCCCGAAGATGCCGGCGCGCGTGCTGATGGCGCTCCTCGTCGCCGACGACGGCGGACTCACCGCCGCCGAGCTCGGCGAGTCGCTCGGGGTGAGCGCCGCGGCGATCTCGGGCGCGGTGCGCTACCTGCGCACGCTCGGCATCATCCATCGGATGCCGCATCCCGGCAGCCGGCGCGAGCGCTGGGAGATCTTCGACGACGCCTGGTACACCGCGCTCGCGGGCAAGAACTCGGTCTACGGCACCTTCGCCGAGACCGCGGCGCAGGCGATCGACGCGCTCGGCGACCCTTCGTCGGCGGGTGCGCGGCGCACGGGTGAGATGGTCGCGTTCTTCCGCTTCATCGAGGGCAAGATGCCCGAGCTCCTCGCCGAATGGGAGGCGCTGCGGGCCGGGGGCGGCGGCTAGCCGATCCCGAGGCGGCGGATCGCCTCGTCGTGGGCGAGGTGCCAGCGGTGCTGGAACTCGAGCTCGTCGATGCGGCCCTGCGCAAGCTGGGTCTCGGCGGTGTTCATCGTCGCGGCGAGGCGGTTGACCGCGGCACGGCGGGCGAGCAGCTGCTCGTCGACACTGCCGGGAGGCAGTTCGGTCGCGAGCTCCACGACGCCCCGACGGATCCGGCGAGCGCGGAATCCGAGCCCGACGAACAGCACGGCGATCAGCCCGAGCGTCGCCGCGAACGCGGCGCCGATCGGCATGGCGGTGCTGAACCCGGCGAGCCCCATCCAGAAGAGCACCACCGAGAACATCGGAGCCGAGCGCCATGCGCGAAGCCACCGCCGTTCGTGCGTCGAGGAGCCCGGCGGGTAGATCGCGACGGTGCGCACGACGACGCCGTACCGGCCGACGACGGCCGAGGTGGTCCCCCAGCGATGTCGCCCGTCGCGCAGCGCGCACCATTCGCGCCGGCACGCGGCCTGCAGGTTCGGGATCAGGACGGTCTGTGTCATGGATCCGGTTCTACGCCGGACGGAAACTCCACGCGTCGGGTCTCACCGTCTCCAGACGACCGGCGTCCGAATCCATACGCGTTCCTCATGTCATGCCCCCCGGGACTGCAATTGATACAGCAACCGCTGTATCGTTGTATCGTGCTCACCTCCGCCTCCCGACTCGACGTCATGCACCGGCTCGGTCGCGCAATGGCCGACCCCTCCCGCTCGCGCATCCTCCTCTCGCTGCTCGACGGCCCCGCCTACCCGGCCGCGCTCGCCGAGTCGCTGGAGCTGACGCGGCAGAACGTCTCGAACCACCTCGCGTGCCTCCGCGACTGCGGCATCGTCGTCGCCGAGCCCGAAGGCCGGCAGAACCGCTACGAGATCGCCGACCCGCACCTGACGGCCGCACTCGAGAAGCTCGTCAGCGTCACGCTCGCGGTCGACGAATCGGCCGGATGCCTCGACCCGTCGTGTCCCGTGCCGGGCTGCTGCGAGGCATCCGCATGACGACCTCGCTGACCGACGACCGCCGCGCGGTGCTGCACCGCCGGATCCGCCTCATCGTCGGCATCACCATCGGCTACAACCTCATCGAGGCGGGCGTGTCGATCGCCGCGGGCGCCGCGGCCTCCTCGGTCGCGCTCCTCGGGTTCGGCCTCGACTCCCTCGTCGAGGTGCTCTCGGCGGCGGCCGTCGCGTGGCAGTTCACCCGGCGCGAGCCCGAGAGGTACGAGCAGCCCGTGCTGCGGGTGATCGCGTTCGCGTTCTTCGCCCTCGCCGCGTACGTGAGCATCAACGCGATCCTCAGCCTCGCCGGCGTGCTGCCCGAGGCCGAGCACTCGACCCTCGGGCTCGTGATCACCGCGCTGAGCGTCGTCATCATGCCCTTCCTCTCGTTCGCCGAGCGCCGCACGGGCCGCGAACTCGGTTCGGCGACCGCCGTCGCCGACAGCAAGCAGACGCTCATCTGCACGTACCTCTCGGCGGCCGTGCTCGTCGGGCTCGTGCTGAACTCGCTCCTCGGGTGGGCCTGGGCCGACTCGATCGCGGCGCTCGTCATCGCCGTCTTCGCCGTGCGCGAGGGGCTCGAGGCATGGAAGGGCGACACCTGCGCCACGCCCATCGGGATGCTCCTCGAAGAACCCGAGGACCACGACCACGACCACGACCGATGAACGTCGAGCTCCTCTACATCGCGGGCTGCCCGGGCTGGCGGGTCGCCGACGAGCGCACCCGCCGAGCACTCGACGCGCTCGGCCTCCGCGACGTCGTCGTGCGGCACCGCGTCGTCGCCACCGCCGCCGAAGCCGGGGAGTCGGGCTTCGCGGGGTCGCCGACGATCCTCATCGACGGCGCCGACGCCTTCGCGAGCACCGAACGCGTGACCGAGCTGTCGTGCCGGCTCTACCCGACGCCCGAGGGGCTGCGCGGTTCGCCGACGGTCGAGCAGATCGGCGAGGCGCTCCGCGCGCGGCGCCCTGAGCTGTCACACGGCGGCATACGCGGCCGGATGAGGGCGCCGTGAGGATGCCGCGGGGCGGGCGTTAGGGGTCCGTGAGGATCGGCCACGTGGCATCCCGGCGGGTGTTGCATCGGAGACGCAGCGAGCCGCTGCCCGCCGCCGCGCCCGCGTCGACGGCCTCCGAATCCCTGGAGTCCCCGTGCTCGACCTCGTCTACGTCATCGGCATCATCGCCGTGTTCGTACTCGTCGGCCTCATCGCGAGAGGGGTCGAGAAGCTGTGATCTTCTTCGAACTCCTCGCCGCCGCGTTGGGTGTCGCCGCAGTGGTGTACCTGGTGGTCGCCCTCGTGAAACCCGAGCGCTTCTGATGGCCGGGACCGCTGGAATGGAACCGCTGTTCGCCGTCATGCAGGCGGCCACCCTCGCCCTGATCCTCGCGCTGCTGTACCGCCCCCTCGGCGACTACATGGCGCGCCTCTACTCGAGCGAGCGCGACTGGAGGCTCGAGCGGGGGCTCTACCGGCTCATCGGCGTCGACCCGCGCGCCGAGCAGTCGTGGCCCGCGTACCTGCGCGGGGTGCTCGCGTTCTCGGTCGTCGGCGTGCTGTTCGTGTACGTGCTGCAGCGCGCCCAGGCGGTGCTGCCGTACTCGCTCGGACTGCCGGCCGTGCCGGAGGGGCTGTCGTTCAACACGGCCGCGTCCTTCGTCGCGAACACGAACTGGCAGTCGTACTCCCCCGAGCTCACGGTGGGCTACACGGTGCAGCTCGCCGGCCTCGCCGTGCAGAACTTCGTGTCGGCCGCCGTCGGCATCGCCGTCGCCATCACCCTCGTGCGCGGCTTCGCACGCCGCGGTTCGTCGACGATCGGCAACTTCTGGGTCGACCTGTTCCGCGGCTCGTTCCGGCTGCTGCTCCCCCTGTCGGTGATCGGCGCGATCGTGCTCGTCATCGGCGGCGTGGTGCAGAACTTCAACGGGTTCACCGAGGTGACGACGCTCGCGGGCAACACGCAGAACCTGCCCGGCGGCCCGGTCGCCTCGCAGGAGGTCATCAAGCTGCTCGGCACGAACGGCGGCGGGTTCTTCAACGCGAACTCGGCCCACCCGTTCGAGAACCCGACCGCCTGGACGAACCTCTTCCAGAACGTGCTCATGCTCGCCATCCCGTTCGCGCTCCCCCGCACCTTCGGCAAGATGGTCGGCTCGAACAAGCAGGGCTACGCCATCCTCGCCGTCATGGCGACGCTCTACGTGATCTCGCTCACGGCGCTCAGCGCGCTTGAGGCCGCCGGCAACGGCACCGCGCCCGAGCTCGCGGGCGGCGCGATGGAGGGCAAGGAGCAGCGCTTCGGCATCTTCGGGTCCGCCCTGTTCGGGACGACGTCGACGCTCACCTCCACGGGTGCGGTCAACTCGATGCACGACTCGTACACCGCGCTCGGCGGCATGATGCCGATGCTCAACATGATGCTCGGCGAGGTCGCTCCCGGCGGCGTCGGCTCGGGTCTCTACGGCATGCTCGTGCTCGCGGTCATCGCGGTGTTCATCGCGGGCCTGCTCGTCGGCCGCACGCCCGAGTACCTCGGCAAGAAGATCGGGCCGCGCGAGATCAAGCTCGCGAGCCTCTACATTCTCGTCACGCCGACGCTCGTGCTCGCGGGAACCGCGCTGAGCTTCGCGATCCCCGGCGTCCGCGAAGACGTCACGACGACCTCGATCTGGAACCCCGGCATCCACGGCATGAGCGAAGTGCTCTACGCGTTCACGAGCGCGTCGAACAACAACGGCTCGGCGTTCGCCGGACTCACGGCGAACACCCCGTGGTTCAACACGGCGCTCGGCGTCGCGATGCTGCTCGGCCGGTTCATCCCGATCGCCCTCGTCCTCGCGCTCGCCGGCAGCCTCGCCGCGCAGGACAAGGTCCCGTCGACCGCCGGCACCCTGCCCACCCACCGGCCGCAGTTCGTCGGCCTCCTCGTGGGGGTCACGGTCATCGTGACCGCGCTCACCTACTTCCCCGTCCTCACGCTTGGCCCGTTGGCCGAAGGGTTGAACTGACATGTCGATCACCACAGCAACACACGAGCCGGATGCCACGGCGCCCGCGCCGCGGGATCCCCACCCGGGCTCGTCGAAGTCGGGCGGCACCAAGCGCTCGGCGAGCGCCTTCGGGCCTGCGCAGCTCGTCCAGGCGGTGCCCGGCGCGTTCCGCAAGCTCGACCCCAGGCAGATGTGGCGCAACCCCGTCATGTTCATCGTCGAGGTCGGCGCCGCGCTCACGACGGTGCTCGCGGTCGCCGAGCCGTTCCTCGGCGGGCCCGGCACCTCCGGCGGCACCGACGTCCCGGTGAGCTTCACCTGGGGCATCGCGGTCTGGCTCTGGCTGACCGTGCTCTTCGCGAACCTCGCCGAGTCGGTCGCCGAGGGCCGCGGCAAGGCGCAGGCCGACACCCTGCGCCAGACCCGCAGCTCGACGGTCGCGCACCTCGTCGTGAACTACGACGAGGTGTCGGACGCCCTCGCGGAGCGCACGCCGCTCACCGAGCTGTCCTCGGCCGAGCTGAAGCTCGGCGACCTCGTCGTCGTGACCGCGGGCCAGCTGATCCCGGGCGACGGCGACATCGTCCAGGGCATCGCCTCCGTCGACGAGTCGGCGATCACGGGCGAGTCGGCCCCGGTCGTGCGCGAGTCGGGCGGCGATCGCTCGGCGGTCACCGGCGGCACCCGGGTGCTCTCCGACCGCATCGTGGTGCGCATCACCTCGAAGCCGGGCGAGACCTTCGTCGACCGCATGATCGCGCTCGTCGAGGGCGCGTCCCGCCAGAAGACGCCGAACGAGATCGCGCTCAACATCCTGCTCGCGAGCCTCTCGATCGTCTTCGTCGTGGTCGCCCTCACGCTGAACCCGATCGCGTCGTACGCGGCGACGCCCGCGTCGATCCCGGTGCTCGTCGCGCTGCTCGTCTGCCTCATCCCGACGACGATCGGCGCGCTGCTCTCGGCGATCGGTATCGCCGGCATGGACCGGCTCGTGCAGCGCAACGTGCTCGCGATGTCGGGCCGTGCGGTCGAGGCGGCCGGCGACGTCACCACGCTGCTCCTCGACAAGACGGGCACGATCACGTACGGCAACCGCCGCGCGAGCGAGTTCGTGCCGATGCCGGGCGTCGCCGAGCACGAGCTCGTGCGCGCCGCGGCTCGTGCCTCGCTCGCCGACCCGACGCCCGAGGGTGCTTCGATCGTCGAGCTGGCGGGCACCCGCGGCATCCGTTTCGACGAGGCGCCGGCCGGCGAGATCGTGCCGTTCACCGCGCAGACCCGGATGTCGGGGCTCGACCTGCCCGACGGGTCGAGCATCCGCAAGGGCGCCGCCTCGGCGGTCATCGCCTGGGTCGAGGCCTCCGGCCGCATCCCCTCGTCGACGCTCGCCGAGCTCGAGGAGCGCGTCGAGGCGATCTCGACCGGCGGCGGCACGCCCCTCGTCGTGGCGTCGAAGGACGCTGCGGGCGAGGCGTGCCTGCTCGGCGTCGTCCACCTGAAGGACGTCGTCAAGGACGGCCTCACCGAGCGGTTCGCCGAGCTGCGCGCCATGGGCATCCGCACCGTGATGATCACGGGCGACAACCCGCTCACGGCGAAGGCCATCGCGGCCGAGGCCGGCGTCGACGACTACCTCGCCGAGGCCACCCCCGAAGACAAGATGGCGCTCATCAAGCGCGAGCAGGCGGGCGGCAACCTCGTCGCCATGACGGGCGACGGCACGAACGACGCCCCCGCGCTCGCGCAGGCCGACGTCGGCGTCGCGATGAACACGGGCACGTCGGCCGCGAAGGAGGCCGGCAACATGGTCGACCTCGACAGCGATCCGACGAAGCTCATCGAGATCGTGCGCATCGGCAAGCAGCTGCTCATCACGCGCGGCGCGCTCACGACGTTCTCGATCGCGAACGACATCGCGAAGTACTTCGCGATCATCCCGGCGATGTTCGCGGGGATCTTCCCGGGGCTGGCGGTGCTGAACATCATGCAGCTGCACTCGCCGGCCTCGGCGATCATGTCGGCGATCATCTTCAACGCGATCATCATCGTCGTCCTGATCCCGCTCGCGCTCCGCGGCGTGAAGTACAAGGCCGGCGGTGCGTCGTCGATCCTCAGCCGAAACCTGCTGGTCTACGGCCTCGGCGGCATCATCGCGCCCTTCATCGGCATCAAGCTGATCGACCTCGTCGTCAGCCTCATCCCCGGGTTCTAGGGGTTTCGAGACGCGTCCTCCTTCGTCGGGCGCTCCTCAACCAGCTGATTCGAAAGGAAACACATCACCATGAGCACGACTCGTACGACGGTGCGCACCCACTGGGTCGCAGTCCGCGCGATGCTCCTCTTCACCCTGGTGCTCGGGGTGGCCTACACGCTCGTCATCACCGGCATCGGCCAGCTCGCCGCGCCGGCGCAGGCGAACGGCTCGACGGTGCGCGATGCCGAAGGCGAGGTCGTCGGCTCGGCCCTGATCGGCCAGTCCTTCTCCGACGCCGACGGCAACGCGCTCCCCGAGTGGTTCCAGCCCCGGCCGTCGGCGGCCGGCGACGGCTACGACGGCGGCGCCTCGAGCGGCAGCAACCAGGGCCCCGAGAACGCCGACCTCATCGCGGCGATCGACGAGCGCCACGCGGCCATCGCCGAAGCCGACGGCGCCGCCGCCCACGAGGTGCCCGCCGACGCGGTGACCGCCTCGGCTTCGGGACTCGACCCGCACATCAGCCCTGACTACGCCCGGCTGCAGGTGGCGCGCGTCGCCGCAGAGCGAGGCCTCCCCGAGGCAGAGGTCGCCGAGCTCGTCCAATCGTTCGTGCAGGGTCGCGACCTCGGGTACCTCGGCGAGGAGACGGTCAACGTCCTCCGCCTGAACCTGGCCCTCGCCGAACTCTGAGCGAGAAGGAGCACCGGGATGCGCCGGGGTGCCCGACTTCTCGCGAGGTCGGGCACCCCGGTGCGTCGGCGTGAGATGGGAGACTGACGAGATGAGACGCGGACGGTTGCGGGTGCTGCTCGGCGCTGCCCCCGGAGTCGGCAAGACCTACACGATGCTCGAGGAGGGCAAACGGCTCGTCGGCGAGGGCCGCGACGTCGTCGTCGGCTTCGTCGAGACGCATGGGCGACGAGCGACCGCCGCGATGACGCTCGGTCTCGAGATCGTCCCCCGCCGTGCAGTCGTGCACCGCGGGATGACGATCGACGAGATGGACCTCGACGCGGTGCTCGCCCGCAAACCCGAGATCGCGCTCGTCGACGAGCTCGCGCACACGAACGCGCCCGGCTCGCGGCACGCGAAGCGCTGGCAGGACGTCGAGGAGCTGCTCGCGGCCGGCATCGACGTCATCTCCACCGTCAACACGCAGCACATCGAGTCGCTCGGCGACGTCGTGCTGCAGATCACCGGTGCCGAGCAGCGCGAGACGATCCCCGACCGGGTCCTGCGCGCCGCCGACCAGATCGAGGTCGTCGACCTCGCCCCGCAGGCGCTGCGCGATCGGCTCGCGGGCGGGCTCGTCTACCCCGCCGAACGCATCGACGCGGCGCTCTCCAACTACTTCCGCCTCGGCAATCTGACCGCGCTTCGCGAGCTCGCACTGCTCTGGCTCGCCGACGAGGTCGACCAGGCGCTCAAGAAGTACCGCGCCGAGCACGGCATCGACCGCAAGTGGGAGGCGCGCGAGCGCGTCGTCGTCGCCCTCACCGGCGGCCCCGAGGGCGAGACCCTGCTGCGTCGTGGCGCCCGCATCGCCGCGCGCGCCTCCGGGGGCGAGCTCATCGCGGTGCACGTCACGAATCCCGACGGGATGCGGGCGCGGCATCCCGGTGCGCTCGACCGGCAGCGCACCCTCGTCGAGCAGCTCGGCGGCACCTTCCACCAGGTCGTCGGCGAAGACGTGCCGCGGGCGCTCGTCGAGTTCGCGAAGGCGGCGGATGCCACGCAGCTGGTCATCGGCGTGAGCCGCCGCTCCCGTCTCGCGGCGGCCTTCTCGGGTCCCGGGATCGGGGCGACGGTCATCCGCGAGTCCGGCGACATCGACGTGCACATCGTGACGCACGCGGCTGCGGGTTCGGGGTTCTCGCTGCCCCGGCCGGGCGGCGCGCTGAGCCGCAAGCGCCTCGTCTGGGCGTTCGCCCTGGCGCTCGTCGCCGGCCCGGCGCTCAGCTGGCTGCTCACGCGGTTCCACACCGAGACCTCGATCACCAGCGACGTGCTCGCCTACCAGCTCCTCGTCATCGTCGTGACGCTCATCGGCGGCATCTGGCCGGGCCTGTTCGCGGCGGTGCTGTCGGGGCTCACCCTCAACTTCCTCTTCGTCGAACCGCTGTACACGCTCACGATCGCCGACGCCCGCCAGCTGCTCGCGCTCGTCTTCTACGTGGCCAACGCGCTGCTCGTGGCCTACGTCGTCGACCAGGCCGCTCGCCGCACCCGCGAGGCCCGGCGTGCGGCCGCGGAGTCGCAGCTGCTCGCGACCCTCGCCGGCAGCGTGCTGCGCGGCGAGGATGCGCTGCAGGCCATGGTGACCCGCACCCGCGAGGCCTTCGGGCTCACCGGGGTGCGCCTCCTCGTCGACGGCGAAACCCGGGTCGCCGACGGCGAACCGGCGCGCGACGACCGGGTGACCGAGGTGCCGATCGGTGCGCACGGTGTGCTCGAGCTGCACGGGGCCGACCTCGAGGCATCCGAACGCCGCCTGCTGCAGGTCATCGCGACGCAGCTCGACCAGGCCATCGAGCACGGTGCGCTCGCCCGCGCGGCCGAAGCCGCAGTGGGCCTCGCCGAGACCGACCGGGTGCGCTCGGCGCTGCTCGCCGCCGTCGGCCACGACCTGCGCCGCCCGCTCACCTCGGCGTCGGCCGCCGTGAGCGCGCTGCGCTCC
Source organism: Agromyces sp. NPDC058136 (assembly GCF_042884375.1). Lineage (NCBI taxonomy): Bacteria > Bacillati > Actinomycetota > Actinomycetes > Micrococcales > Microbacteriaceae > Agromyces > Agromyces sp. NPDC058136. Next base: position 124,332 of record NZ_JBHVUA010000005.1, read on the forward strand.
CCCGATCTCGAGCTGCCTGCCGGCGAACGCGAGGAGCTGCTCGCCACCGCCGCAGAGAGCCTCGACTCGCTCGCCGAACTCGTCACGAACCTGCTCGACGTCAGCCGTGTGCAGGCGGGGGCGCTCGCGGTCACGCTCGCGGCGACCGAGGTCGCCGATGTCGTGTTCCCCGCCCTCGACGAGCTCGGCCTTGGACCGGGTGAGATCGAGCTCGACCTCGCCGACGAGCTGCGGCCGGTGCTCGCGGATGCGGTGTTGCTGCAGCGGGTCGTGGTGAACCTGCTCGCGAACGCGGTGCGTCACACGCCCGACGGCGAGCGCGTGCGACTCGCCGCCTCGACGTTCCAGGGGCGCGTCGAACTCCGCGTCGTCGACCGGGGACCCGGCATCCCGGCCGAACGACGCGACGAGGTGTTCACCCCGTTCCAGCGGCTCGGCGACACCGACAACGACACCGGCCTCGGGCTCGGCCTCGCCCTCTCGAAGGGGTTCGTCGAGGGGATGGACGGCACACTGGAAGTCGACGACACCCCCGGTGGCGGCCTCACGATGGTCGTCACCCTGCCGGCCGCCGAGGAGGCGCGATGAGGATCCTGCTCGCCGACGACGACAGCCAGCTGCAGCGCGCGTTGCGCATCACCCTGGGCGCGCGCGGCTACGAGGTCGTGTCGGCGCACGACGGCGCCGAGGCGATCGACCTCGCGGCGAGCGCCCACCCCGACCTCGTGCTGCTCGATCTCGGCATGCCGAAGGTCGACGGCCTCGACGTGATCCGGGCGGTCCGGGCCTGGTCGAGCGTGCCGATCCTCGTGCTCTCGGGCCGCACCGACTCGGCCGAGAAGGTCGAGGCGCTCGACGCCGGCGCCGACGACTACGTCACGAAGCCCTTCGCGATGGACGAGCTGCTCGCCCGCATCCGGGCCCGCTCGCGCCGTCCGGCCGGCGACGAGGACACGGCGGCCGTGCATCGCATCGGGGAGCTCGAGGTCGACCTCGCCGCGCGCGTCGTGCGACCCGTCGCGTCGGCGGGCGGCGGCCGCGAGGCATCCGTTCGCCTGACCCCGACCGAGTGGCGACTGCTCGAGCTCTTCCTCAAGCACCCGGGGCGCCTCCTCACCCGCGAGATGCTGCTGAGCGAGGTGTGGGGGCCGTTCCACGCGAACGACGCCGGCTACCTGCGGCTCTACGTCGCGCAGCTGCGGCGCAAGCTCGAGCCGGTGCCCGCAGAGCCCCGCCACTTCGTCAACGAACCGGGCATGGGCTACCGCTTCGAACCGTGACCGGCGGCGGCGCGCAGCGCCGACGGGCTGGCCGGGCTCGGCTTCAGGCGTCGAGCGCGGCGAGCTGCTCGAACCAGTGCGCCGCGGTCGTGCCGTCGAACGGGGCCCGCCCCTGCCGCACCGCGGCGAGCACCGCCTCGGCGTCGGCGCGCACGCGTGCGACGAGCTCTGCGGGGTACGAGAAGGCCACGGCGTGCGCGGCGAACTCGTCCTCGTCGTCGATGAACGCCGGCACGCCGTCGCGCGCGATGACGTCGAGATCGAGGTCGACGTACGAGACCGTCCAGCCCGAGGCATCCGCCCGCCATTCGGGCACGGTTGCGAGGTCGACGTAGATGCCGAGCCCGCGCGGATGCCCGAGGTTGAATGCCGGCAGCCATCCCGACGGGCCGACGAGCGTGAGCGACGGCCAGTCGGCCGTGAACTCGTTGCCCGGCCGTGCGAAGCGCGTGCCCGGCGGGAAGCCGATCCAGTCGCCGTGCTCGTCGGCGCCCAGCCAACGGCCGTCGAACGCCCAGTGCGGCGACTCGCCCCACTTGAGGGCGCGCATTCGAACGGGCTCGCCCGGGAGGATGCGGCGGGTCGGGAGGTCGCTCATCCGACCACCGTAGTCCGGGGCGCCTGCCGGCCGGCCTGCACGGTCCCGCCCGGGGATGCCTCGGGGATGCACCGAGGATGCACGCGGATGCGCCGTACGCGATGTCCGGAATCCGCCGGAGGCGCACCGGGCTCCCGGCGAGGCTGGAAGCCCCAGACCAGGAAGGCGACCCACGTGGGAACTCTGACCTCGCTCGACGCGCACACGCGCGGCACCCGGCACACGCCGATCTCACCCGCGATCCTCTACTTCGGCACCCAGGTTTCGCTGCTGTCGACGGTCGACGATTCGGGGCACCCGAACCTCGCCCCGAACTCCTCGGTGTGGTGGCTCGGCCAGACCGCGATGCTCGGCGTCGCCGCCCGCAGCCAGACCGGCCGCAACCTCATGTCCAGCGGCGAGGCCGTGATCAACCTGCCTTCGGTCGACCACGTCGACGCCGTCGACCGGCTCGCCCTCACGACCGGCCGCGACCCGGTGCCCGAGCGCAAGGCTGGGGCGGGCTACCGGCACGTGCGCGACAAGTTCGCCGCGGCCGGCCTCCGACCCCTGCCCGCCGAGACGGTCGCGCCTCCGCGTGTGGCCGAGTTCCCGGTGCACCTGGAGGGCCGCGTGGTCGCGATCCATCCGATGGGCGGGGCGCCGTCGGCGGCAGAGGCGAGCCTCCTCGCGGTCGAACTGGGCATCACCCGCGTGCACGTGGTCGACGCGCTGCGCATGGCGGGCCACTCCGACCGCATCGACCCGACGCGCTGGCGCCCGCTCATCATGAACTTCCAGCGCTTCTTCGGGCTCGGCGACGAGGCCATGCCCTCGCGCCTCGCGAGCATCGACGAGGAGTGGTACCGCGGCTGAGGCGCCGCCGCTGGAGACGGGAATGGTCAGGCCCTTTCGGGCACGGTCAGTCGGTCAGGCCCGATCGGGCGCGTCGACGTCGGGAGCGGCCGCCGCGCCGCGCACGCCCCGCGAGCGCGCCCGCAGCTGCACGGCGAATCCCGCGCCGAGCAGGAGGAACCCGGACGCGGCGAGGAGCGCCCAGCGCGAGGCATCCGCGAGCCCGAGCGACAGCGCGTCGGCGACCGCCGGACCCTGCTCGCCCAGCTGCCCCTCGGTGCCCTGCGCGCGCAGCGCGGGGATGTTCGCGCCCGCCGACTGCTCGGTCGCGTCGATCACCTGCTGCTCGGCGGCCGCGGGCAGGCCCTGCTGCCCGTCGAGCTGCGCGGGCAGCGCGACGGCGAGCCCCGCGGCGAGCACCGCGCCGATGATCGCGGTGCCGAGGGCCGAGCCCACCTGCCGCACGGTGCTCTGCGTCGCCGACCCCTGCCCGGACTGCTCGGGCGGGATGTCGGCGAGGACGGTCCCGGTGAGCTGCGCCGAGGCGAGCCCGAGCCCGAGCCCATACAGCGCGAGCACCGCGGCGAGCCACCAGCCCGACATCTCGGGGCCGAGCAGGAGGGCGGCGATCACGGCGCCGGCGAACTCGATCGCGAGGCCGAGGAGCACGACGTTCGGCGCGCCGAACCGCTCGGAGAGGTGCCGCGCGGAGGCGCCGGACACGAAGGCGCCGAGCCCCATCGCGGCGAGCACGAAGCCCGCGGTGAGGGTCGAGAGGCCGAGCGCGTTGACGATGAACAGCGGCAGCACGAACAGGATGCCGAACTCGCCGACGGCGACGCAGAGGGCGACGAGGTTGCCCCAGGTGAACGTCGGCACGGAGAAGAGGCGCACGTCGAGGATCGCGGAGCGACCGTTGCGGGCGCGGTGCCGCTCCCACAGCACGAAGAGGGTGAGCGAGACGACGCCGACGGCGAGCGCGATCGGCACGGGCGAGACGGGCCAGTCGGCCGGCCACGTCCACCCGAAGATCTCGAAGGGCTGCTCGGGTGCCCACCAGCCGAGCGAACCGCCCTCGATGAGGCCGAACACGAGTGCGCCGAAACCGATCGCGGAGAGCAGGAGCCCGTCGATGTCGAGACCGGGGCTCGTGACGTGCGCGCGGGTCTCGTCGACGGTGAAGATCGCCATGACGATGATCAGGATGCCGAACGGCAGGTTCACGAGGAAGATCCACGGCCAGCCGAACGACTCGGTGAGCCAGCCGCCGAGGAGCGGCCCGAGGGCCGCGACGCCCGAGATGACGGCGCCCCAGACGCCGAATGCGACGGCCCGGTCGCGCCCGCGGAAGGTCGCGTTGACGGTCGACAGGGTCGCCGGGAGGATGAACGCGCCGCCGATGCCCTGCACGAGCCGGGCGAGGATGAGCGAGTCGCCGTTGGAGGCGAGCGCCGCGAACAGGCTGCCGACGAGGAACACGACGATGCCCGCGAACATCGCCCCGCGCCGCCCGAGCCGGTCTCCGAGGCGGCCCGCCGTGAGCAGCAGCGCCGCGAACACGACCGAGTAGATGCCGTTGACCCACTGCGCCTCGCTGAAGTCGAGGTCGAGTTCGGTGATGAGGGTCGGCAGTGCGACGCCGACGATGGTGCCGTCGAGCACGATCATCGAGAGGGCGGCGGCGAGGACGCCGAGCCCCACCCAGCGCCGTGCGCCGGTCTTGCCCTGCGCCGCTTCGGTCTCCGTCATCGCGTTCCCCCTTCGCGGGTCCAGCCTGCCTGCCTGCCCGGCCGGCCGGCGATGCCCCACCTGCCAACGATATTGGCGCAGGTGGTCACGACGAATCCATCGAACGGCGGAATCGGCTGCAGCCGCCTACGCTTGAAGCCGTGGACTGCGCGTACTTCGACGCGGGGCGCTGCACCTCGTGCGCCCTCATGGGTCGGCCGTACCCCGAGCAGCTCGCGGGCAAGCAGGCGCACGCCGAGGCGCTGCTCGCCCCGTTCGACGTGCCCGTGTGGATGCCCGCGGTCGCGAGCCGCGAGGACGGCTACCGCAACAAGGCGAAGATGGTCGTCGGCGGCACGGTGGATGCCCCGACGATCGGCATCCTCGACGCCGACGGGCACGGCGTCGACCTCGAGGCGTGCGGCATCTGCTCGCCCGGGCATCGGGCCGCCTTCCCCGTGCTGGCGCGGTTCATCACCCTCGCCGGCCTCACTCCGTACGACGTACGCCGTCGCACGGGCGAGCTCAAGCACCTCATCGTCACCGAGTCGCCCGACGGCGAACTCATGATCCGCTTCGTGCTGCGCTCGACCGAACCGGTGCCGCGCCTGCGCAAGCACCTGCCGACGCTCCTCGCCGAGCTGCCGCACGCGCGCGTCGTGACGGCGAACGTGCTGCCCGAGCACAAGGCGGTGCTCGAGGGCGAGCACGAGATCGTGCTGACCGAGGCCGCGACCCTGCCGATGCGCCTCAACGACGTGACGATGCACCTGCGCCCGCAGAGCTTCTTCCAGACGAACACCGAGATCGCCGCCGCCCTCTACGCGGAGGCCCGCGACTGGATCCGCGACCTCGCACCCGACACCGCCTGGGACCTCTACTCGGGCGTCGGCGGCTTCGCCCTGCACCTCGCCGACGCCGACGGCGCGGGGCCCGAGGTCACCGGCATCGAGACGAGCGTCGAGGCGGTCGCGAGCGCCGAGCTCTCACGGTCGGATGCCGCGCTCTCGCACCTGCGGTTCGCCTCGGGCGATGCCACGGCCTTCGCCCTCGGCGCCGCGGCCGGGGAGGCCCCCGATCTCGTGATCGTGAACCCGCCCCGGCGCGGCATCGGCGCCGAGCTCGCCGGCTGGCTCGAGGCATCCGAGGTCTCGCACGTGCTCTACTCGAGCTGCAACGCGGCCTCGCTCGCGAAGGATCTCGCGGCGATGCCGTCGCTGAAGCCGGTGCGGGCGCGCGTGTTCGACATGTTCCCGCAGACGACGCACTTCGAGGTGATGGTGCTGCTCGAGCGGCGCACGCTGTCGGTCGAGTAGCGACGAAGGAGCGTATCGAGACCGCGGTGGCCTCGATACGGCGCCGGCGCGCCTCCTCGACCGACGAGGCGCGGCTACGCCCCCGCCGGCACCTGCTGCGTGATGCAGTGCGGTCCGCCGCCGCCGAAGGCGATGGTCTCGCCGGGCACGCCCACGATCTCGCGGTCGGGGTGCACGCCCGCGAGGAACTCGAGGACCCGCTCGTCGCGCTCGTCGCCACCGACGGGCACGATGACGGCGCCGTTCGCGAGGTAGTGGTTGGCGTACGACACCTCGACGTCGGGGTCGGGGTCGAGCCGATCGATCTGCAGCGTGCGACCTGCGGCGTCGGGTGAGGCCTGCAGACGGGCGAGGTTCGCCTGCGCCCGCTCGAACTCGGTCGACCGGGGGTCCGTCGGCACCTCGAGCAGCACGCGCCCGGGGGCGACGTACTGGGCGACGCCGTCGACGTGCCCGTCGGTGCCGGCGGGGCCGGTGTCGAGGCTGTGGCCGAAGGGCAGCCAGGTGACGGTCGTGACGCCGAGGTAGTCGCGCAGGCCCTGTTCGATCTCGGCCTTCGTGAGGTGCGGGTTGCGGTTGGGGTTGAGCAGGCACTGCTCGGTCGTGAGGAGCGACCCCTCGCCGTCGACGAAGAACGCCCCGCCCTCGAGCACGAAGGGCGCGGTGAACAGCGGCACGCCGAAGTGGGCGGCGAGGCGGTCGGGCACGAGCTGGTCGCTGTCGTGCGGGTGCCAGCGCTCGCCCCACGCGTTGAAGCGGAACTTCACGGCGGCGAGCCCGCCCGCCTCGTTCGTGACGAACGCGGGGCCGCTGTCGCGCGCCCAGGAGTCGTCGACGGGCACCTCGAGCGGCTCGACGCCCGAGCCGCAGAGGCTCCGAACCTCGGCGGAGAGGCCGGGGTTGCAGAGCATGACGACGGGCTCGAACGCGGCGATCGCGCGGGCGACGGCGGCGTAGTCGCGCTTGGCGTCCTCGAAGCGGTCGCGCCAGAGTTCGCGGCGGGCGGGCCAGATCATCACGCACGCGGAGTGCGGCCCCCATTCGGCGGGCATCGAGTAGCCGGCCTCGGCCGGGGTCGGCTCGGTTCGGGTCGGGGTGGGAGTCGTCTGAGTCACGGCGGACCTCCAGTGATCACGCGTCGGTGCGGAATGCGATATCCGACTATTTTGGATGAGAACAAAGAATCTGGCAAGTGCGCCCGCCGGGGCGCGCGGGATGCCACGCGACACGCTCACGGCACGGCGAAACGCCCCCGGATGGCGCGGCGGACGCCGCAGGGCAGCGCGAAGCATCCCCGCCGAAACGGGTCATGGGCGAGCGCGTCAGCGGCGCGCGGGCTCCCCGAGGAACGCCGCCGCGCTCTGCAGGCAGAGCGCGAGCAGCCGCTCGTGGTCGACGCCCGTCGCGCCGACCGTCAGCTGGATCGACAAGCCGTCGATCGTGGCCGAGAGGATCTGCGCGACCTCGTCGAGGTCGTCGAAGGCGAAGGCGCCGCGCTCGCGCCCGTACTCGAGCACGTCGCGGAGGATCTGCCGCCAGCCCTCGTCGAGCTCGTTGTGCACCTCGGAGACGACGTCGTCGGTCGCCGCGTCGGACCACACCTGGAACCAGAGGATCCAGCCGGGGTCGCCGCGACCGTTCGACGCCGACAGCTCGATCAGCCGTTCGAGGCGCGCCCACGGCTCCTCGATGCCGCCGAGCTCGGCCTCGGCCTGCTCGACGAGCGACTCCTCGCTCTGACGGATCGCGAGCATCAGCAACTCGGTCTTCGACGGGAAGTAGTAGGTGATGTGCCCCGGGCGCATGCCCGCGCGCTCGGCGATGTCGGAGACGCGCACGTTCGCGAGCCCCAGTTCGGCGATCGCCTTCGCCGCCGCCTCGACGACGAGCTCTTCGCGGGCCCTGCCCTTGGCACGCCGGTCGGTCACCACGTCACACCGCCGCCCTCTCGCTCATCGCGTCACCATCCTAGCCAGCGCCCCCATGCGCGGCGCCGCCGCGAGCAGCGTCGCCGTGTACGGGTGGTGCGGGTCGCGGAACAGCTCCTCGGTGGGGCGATCCTCGACGATGCGGCCGCCCGTCATCACGACGACCCGCTCGGTGAGGTGCCGCACGACGGCGAGGTCGTGCGAGATGAACAGCAGCGTCAGGCCGAGCTCGGCGCGCAGCCGCTCGAGCAGGTTGAGGATGGCGGCCTGCACCGAGACGTCCAGGGCTGCGACCGACTCGTCGGCGATGAGGATCTCGGGTTCGAGGGCGAGCGCCCGCGCGATGCCCACCCGCTGCCGTTGCCCGCCCGACAGCCGGCGCGGGTACGCGGCGAGGAGCGAGGTCGGCAGTTCGACGAGTTCGAGGAGCTCGGCCGAGCGGCGCGGCACCTCGGCGGCGGGCACCATGCGGTGCACCTTGAGCAGTTCGCCGAGCGTCTGCCCGATCGTCATCGACGGGTTGAGCGACGCGCTCGGGTCTTGGAAGACCATCTGGATGCGCCGCGTCTCGGCCTTGCTGCGGTGCTTCGCGAGCGGCGCTCCGTCGAGCTCGATCGAGCCGGCGTCGAGCTCGACGAGCCCGACGATCGCACGGGCGAGGGTCGATTTGCCGCACCCCGACTCCCCCACGATGCCGACCGCCGAGCCGCGTTCGACGACGAGGTCGACCCCGTCGAGGGCGTGCAGCACGGGCACGGGTCTCCCCTGCAACCGCGCGGCGAACGCCGAACCGGTGCGGTAGCTCACCCTGAGTCCACGGGCCTCGAGATGCGCGGTCATGCGACGACCTCCAATCGGGTCTGCGATACCCGAGGCTGCGGCGCGGGCAGCGACTCGGGGTGGATGCACGCCGTGGCGCGCAGTCCGTCGACGCCGACGAGCACGTGGGCGGCGGTCAGGCAGTCGTCCTGCGCGAACGCGCAGCGGGCGGCGAAGCGGCACCCCTCGGGGAAGCGCCGCGGGTCGGGCGGCGAGCCCGGGATCGTCGCGAGGGCCTCGCCACCGCCGGCGAACGACGGCGCCGAGGCCAGCAGGGCCGCGGTGTACGGATGCCTCGGCGAGCGCAGCACGTCATCGACCGGGCCGACCTCCACGAGACGCCCCGCGTACATCACGGCGACCCGGTCGCACACCTCGGCGACGACCGCGAGGTCGTGCGAGACGAACACCATGGCGAGGCCGCGCTCCTCGCGCAGGCGCCGCAGCAGCTCGAGGATCTGCGCCTGCACCGTCACGTCGAGCGCCGTGGTGGGCTCGTCGCAGAGCAGCAGCTCGGGTTCGGTGGCGAGGGCGGCCGCGATCATGACGCGCTGGCGCAGCCCTCCCGAGAGTTCGTGCGGCCACATGCGGGCGCGCCGCGCGGGCTCGGGGATCCCGACGTCGGCCATGAGCTCGAGCACCCGTGCGCGCACCTCGCGACGTGGCATCCGGCCCCTCGCCCTGACCGCCTCGCCGATGAGGTCGCCGACCCGCATCGTCGGGTTGAGCGCCGTCATCGGCTCCTGGAACACCATCGCGACCCCGTGCCCGCGCACCCGCTCGGCGTCGCGGACGACGTCGCCGCCGAGCGCGAAGCGCAGGTCTCCCGCGGCGGTCGCCCCAGGGGGCAGGAGGCCGAGGACGGCCTTCAACGAGAGGCTCTTCCCCGAGCCCGACTCACCGACGATGCCGAGCGACTCACCGGCGGCGACCTCGAACGAGACGCCGTCGACGGGATGCATCGTGCCGCCGCCGACCGGGAGGTCGACGCGGAGCCCGCTCACGCTGAGCACGGTGCGGCTCACTTCCTGGTCCATTCTTCGATCCCCTCTCCGATGAGGCTGAGGCCGAGGCCGAAACCCACGACGAGCAGGCCCGGCACCGTCGACAGCCACCACTGCTCGCGGATGTACGGCTGCCCGGCGGCGATCATCGCGCCCCACTCGGGCGTCGGCGCCTGGATGCCGAGGCCGAGGAAGGACAGCGCAGCGAGGCCGAGGGTCGCGCCGACGATGTCGCTCGGCAGGTAGACGAGCGTCTGCCCCACCGAGTTCGGGAACACGTGCCGCCACAGCACCCGCCGCGGCGACAGGCCGGAGGCGCGGGCGGCCGAGACGTACTCGAGGCCGCGCGTGCGCAGCACCTCGGTGCGGATGAGCCTCGCGTACGCCACCCACGCGATGAGCGTGAACGCGACGAGGATCGATGGCACGCCCGGCCCGAGCACGAAGACGAGGGCGATGATGAGGATGTACGTCGGGAACGCCTGCACCACGTCGGAGATGCGCATGATGACGCCGTCGACCCAGCCGCCGCGGAACCCCGCGATCGCACCGAGCACCGTGCCGAGCACCGCGGGCAGCGCCGCCCCGAGGAACCCGACGAGGAGGTCGATGCGCGAGGCGTACACGAGTCGCGAGACGACGTCGCGGCCGAGCTCGTCGGTGCCGAGCCAGTGCGCCGGGCTCGGGTCGGCGAGCGCGTTCGCGATGTCCTGCTCGAGCGGGTCGTACGGCGCGATGAGCGGAGCGAGCACCGCGACGAGCACGTAGGCCGTGACGATGCCGGTGCCGACCCAGACCCGGCGCGGCAGGCGAACCCGCTCGGCGCCGTTCCCTGTTCCGTTCCCTGAGCCGTTCCCAGCGCCGGGCACGGCACGCTCGGGCAGCACACCGACGGCCGCGGCGGTGACGGTGGTCACTGGGCCGGCGTTCATGATTCGACCTCCAGTCGAGGATCGGCCATCGAGGTGACGATGTCGGCGATGAGGAACACGAGCACCACGGCGACGGCGAACAACAGGGTGTAGCCCTGGATCGAGGGGATGTCGCGCTGCCGGGCCGCGAGCACGATGCCCTGGCCGATGCCGGGCAGGGCGAACGTCGTCTCGACGACGACGGCCCCGAACAGCAGGTAGCCGAGGTTCAGCGCGAAGATCGACACCGTCGGAGGCGCGGCGTTCCGCAGCACGAAGCGCGACATGATGCGCGAACGGCCGATGCCGAGCGAACGCGCGGTCGTGACGTGCTCGGCGCCGAGCACCGTGATCATGCTCGCCCGGAGGCTCCGCACCTGGAGGGGCGCGATCGAGAGGGCGAGCGTGAGCGCGGGCAGCACGATCGACCGCAGATGCTCGGCCGGGGTGTCGCCGAACCCGCCCACCGGGAACCACCCCGTCGGCAGCGCCACCGTGAGGATGAGGATGATGCCCACCCAGAACGACGGCATCGAGAGGGCGACGAGCCCGAACGCGCGCGTCGCGTGGTCGAAGGCGCGGTCGGGGCGGCGCGCCGAGAACATCGCGAGCGGCACCGAGATCGCGAGCGAGAGCAGCGTGCCGACGCCGAGCAGCCACACCGTGACCGGCAGCCGCTCGGCGATGAGGCTCGACACCGGCTCGTTCGACTTGAACGAGTAGCCGAGGTTGCCGGTGAGCACCTCGCCGACGTAGCGGAAATACTGCACGATCGCCGGGTCGTCGAGCCCGAGCTGCGTGCGCACGAGCGCGAGCTCGGCGTCGGAGGCGCGGAGCCCCACGATGAGCCGGGCGGGGTCGCCCGGCGTCACCTTGAGGATGAGGAAGACGAGCAGCACGATCGCGAAGAGCAGCGGGATCGCGAACACCAGCCGCTTCGCGATGAACAGATAGCGGCCCATGGCTACTCGCCGAGCTCGATCGCGTCCCACGCGTACATGCCCCACGGCGCGGGGGCGAAGCCCGAGACCCGGTCGGAGACGCCGTGCAGCACCTGGAACTCGGCGAGGCTGATCGCCTGCGCGTTCGCGATGGCGTCGTTCTGCACGGCCTCGACGATCGCCTGCTTCTCCTCGGGCGACTCGGTCGCGGTGTAGGCGAAGAACTGCTGCTCGACCGTCTCGCCCTCGAAGCCCGAGAACAGCCACGAGGTGCCGTGGATCCAGCCGAGCGGGTCGACGACGTCGGGCGAGACCGCACCGTACGACCACAGCACCAGGTCGGCGTCGAGCCCGTACGCCCGGCTGAGGAACGCACCCGTCTCCAGCGCCGAGAGCGTCACCTCGACGTCGATCTCGGCGAGGTTCGCGGCGACGACCTGCGCCACGAGGTGGTCAGTGGGGTTCGCGGCGTCGTAGATGAGCTCGAGCGGGCCGGGCTCGGGCGTCGCCGAGGCGGCCAGGAGCTCGCGCGCCTCGTCGAGATCGAGCGAGAAGGGCACGGCGCTCGGCGCCGCCCAGTTCTCGAGATTCGGGGGGATGATCCCGCGGGGCGCCGAACCGTAGCCGCGGAACGCACCCTCGACGATCGAGTCGTAGTCGATGGCATTGGCGATCGCGCGGCGCAGCTGCGGGTCATCCAGCGGTGCGCGCGTCGTGTTGAAGCTCAGGTGCTCGACCTGCCCGACCGGCAGCGCGACGAGCCCGTCGCCGTACTGCTTCGCGTCGATCGCCGAGACGTACTCGGCGATGTCGATCTGCCCCGCCTGGAACTGGGCGCCGCGCTCGGTCGCGTCGGGGATGACCTCGATCTCGACGCGCTCGACGTGCGGGCGTCCCTCGAGGTAGTAGTGAGGGTTCTTCTCGAGCACGATGCGGCCGCCCGGCGACCAGTCGGCCACGACGAAGGCGCCCGCGCCGGTCGGCTTCGCGAAGTACTCGTCCTTCGAGAGGCCGCCGAAGTCGACCGGGAAGATCGCCGACGACGACCACGTCATGAGCACCGGCAGCGTCGAGTCGGGGGCGGCGAGCGAGAAGACGGCGGTGCGCTCGTCGGGGGTGGTGACGCCCGCGAGGTTCGCGTACAGGGCGCCGTAGTTCGGGCCCTCGGCCCAGACGCCGGCCGAGAAGGCGACGTCCGACGAGGTGAGCGGGGTGCCGTCACTGAAGCTCGTGCCCTCGCGGAGCACGAAGGTCCAGGTGAGGGCGGCGGGGTCGTACGTCCACGACTCGGCGAGACCCGCTTCGACGCCGAGGCCGTCGGGGGCGACGCGCAGCAGCGGCTCGAGCACGCCCTGCAGGGTCTGGTAGGTGGAGTAGGCGGCGGCCTTGTCGGGGTCCCACCCGTCGAACGACTCGGAGCGGGCGACGTGCAGGGTGTCGGCGTCGGCCGGGTCGGCGGCGCCGCCGGTCGGGCTGCAGGCGGCGAGCGCGGCGACCGCGAACGCACCGGCGAGTGCGGCGAACGCCTTCGTCATGGAGGGGGCCATGAGGGGCTCCTGTCCCCGGCGACGACGTCGTCACCGGTCGAATTTGGATGGTATCCAAATATCATCGACGGCGACCGCCCGCTTGTCAAACGTCGCGGCGCCCGAGTCTCGGCACAGCCCCGAAGGAGGTCCCGATGCGCGGCGGAGGACCGTGGCATCCCGTCTTGAATCGCGGGCGCACGCAGATCGGGTACTCGGGCGCGCTCGCGCAGCACCCTCTCACGATCGAGTGGGCAATGGTTGCTCCAAGATCACGCGGGAACGTTCATATCCGCCCACTCGATCGCGTGGGGACGGCGGAGGGGCGACGCAGGAGCGGCGCCGGCCCGCGGCATCCCGACGCTCGCGCTCAGCGCGACTGCGCGCGCTCCGCCCGCACCCCGCCGACCACGGTCGCGAACAGGCAGACGGCGATGATCGCCTCGGCCCAGAAGAACGCGAGGTAGTCGATGAGCGAGCCGATCGGCGGCGCACCGGGCGCGGCGTTGCGGAACCCCGCGATCGCGAACAATGTCGCCGCCATCCAGCCGAGGGCGGGCCAGACGAGCCCGCGCCGCTCCGACACGACCACCCACGCGCCGATCGCGACGGCGATCGCGAGCGCCCACATCGCGAGGATCATGAAGATCGCGAAGGTCATGACGCTCACCGAACGCGCGAGCCCGAGCTCGACGACGGCCGCATTCGACTCCTCGAAGCCCTCCGCCGTCATCCCGAAGAGCGCGTCGCGGTTCGTGAGCTCGAGGTGCACCGGCACGATGCTGCCGCCCTGCCGGGCGGTGAACTCGAGCGTCGCGTCGTACCGGTCGAACGGGTAGGCGGTGATGGCGCCGCCGCCGAGCGCGACGGGCACATCGACCGAGGCGATCCGCTCGTTCGCGGGGAAGAAGGGGTCGGTCTTCATCGCCGCCGAGGTGAGGATCTCGAGGTCCTCCGCGGGCGACAGTCCGCCCTCCGTCGTGAGCGAGCCGCGCGGCACGACGAGCATCCGCAGCACCAATTCGCCGCTCGCCGCGTCGACGCGCACGATCGTGGCGGTGATGTCCACCCGGTCCTCGGCATCGGCCGAGCCGACCTCGACCGGCCGCGCGCCCGCCGCGCCACCGAGCTGCGACCACGCGGCACCCGCGCCGACGAGCAGCACGACGACGAGCACGGCCGCCCACGGCAGCCAGGGTCGGCGCTTCGCCGTCGACTCGGCCGCCGCATCCGCATCCGCCCTCGGATCCGCCTCGCTCGCCTCCGCCGCCGTCACGTCGGTCACCGCGCCCCCCTTGATCGCCTCAGCTCGCCGCTGCCCGCCGGCTCACTCGTCGGGCTCACCCGGCAGGTCGTGCGTCGCGCAGTGGATGCCTCCGCCCCCTGAGGCGACCGTGTCGATCGCGAGCGGCACGATGTCGCGGTCGGGGAAGTGCTCCTGCAGGATGTCCTGCGCGCGACGGTCGGCGCTCGCGTCGCCGAACTCGGGGAGGAACACCGCGCCGTTCGCGATGTAGAAGTTGACGTACGAGGCGAGGAAGTCGTCGCCCTCGCCCCGGATCTTCGCGAAGTCGGGCTGCGGCAGCTCGATGACCTCGAAGCCGCGCCCCGTGGCATCCGTCGCCGATGAGAGCACCTTGCGCGCCTGCGCGCTCGACTGCGCCCAGACGTCGTCGGGCGCCCCCGGCCCCGGCACGTCGAGGAGGACGACCCCCGGCGCGACGAAGCGCACGAGGGAGTCGACGTGGGCGTCGGTGATGTCCTCGCCGTAGACGCCGTCGAACCAGACCACCTTCTGCATGCCGAGGAGCCGCATGAGCTCAGCCTCGACGTCGTCGCGCGAGAAGCCGGGGTTGCGGTTGTCGTTGACGATCGAGCTCTCGGTGACGAACAGGGTGCCCTGCCCGTCGGTCTCGAACGAGCCGCCCTCGGCGACGAGGGAGGCGACGATGCGCGGGATCTCGAACTCGGCGAGCACGGCCGCACCGACCCGCGCGTCGTTGACGTGGACCTGCTTGTCGCCCCAGCCGTTGAAGTTGAAGTCGACGCCCTCGACGCCGTCGGGCCCCTCGACGAAGACGGGCACGGTGTCGCGCGCCCACAGGTCGTCGACGGCGACGGTCAGGATCTCGACGTCGTCACCGGCCTCGTACTGCGCGTCCTCCTCATCGCCGGGCGAGGCGAGGAGCACGACCGGCTCATAGGCGGCGATCGCCGCGGCGACCGAGGCGATGTCGTCGCGCACGTACTGGAGGTCTTCGCCCCAGATCGTCTCGGTCGGCCATGACATGACCGTGAGTTCGTGCGACTCCCACTCTGCGCCGAGCCTGCGGTCCATGGCGGCCTGCCCTTCGGTGCTCGCCTCGCCGGCGCCCGACTGGGCACCACCGTTCGCGGGGGTGCAGCCGGCTGCGCCGACGCCGATCAGGCCGAGTCCGGCCGCGGTGAGCACCCCTCGTCGAGAGATCTGGAATCCCGACATCGCTCCACCTCCTGTGAATTGGATTTCATCCAATATAGGTGGATGCCTCGGCACCGCCCGCATCGAACGATCCGCTCCATGGCGCATTCACAGGGTGGCACACGAGCCCGCCGCGCGACAGCCATCCGCCCGGAACACCCGACGGAGACGGACGCTCGCGACCTGCGCCCGCGTCGACCGGACCCCCCGATCGACGCGGCGCGGGTCACCGCTTGCGCGACTTGATCACGCCCTCCTCGAGCTTCTCGCGCTTCTGCGCGCGCTTCTCCTTGAGTGAGAGTTGGGCGGTCTTCTTCTCGCCGTTTCCACGCGGGGATTTCTTCGACATTCGAGCTCGCTTCCCTTCATCAGCTGGCGGGCTTCCGAAGACCATAGCCCGGTTCCACGCGGAAGTCACTTCGTGCAGGAAATCACACCTGTTCAGGAAATTTCCCGAGCCGCGGGCTATGCTGGAAGGTCATGCGAAAGGAGGTGGACATGCGAAAGATCCCATTGATCCCCGCAATCCTGATCGTCGCGACCTGGTTGTTCGCGGTCGGTTTCGCGCTCGCGTACGAGCTGCGTCAGGGCGAGTGGCTCGAGGCCGACGCCGTGGCCGACGCCGTCGGCATCGGTGCCGCCACGGTCGGCGTCGTCGGCGTCGTCACGGGCGTCGCGTGGCTTGCCGCCGGGCCCGCACGCCGCCGGCTCGCCGCAGCCCGCGGCTGACCCCACCGCGTGCCGACCGAACCGGGGCGGCCTACCGGGCCGGGTCCGCACCGGCCCGGGCGAGGCAGAACCGCCGCACCGGTTCGGTCGGCACGAGCTCGGCGAGTCGCGAGTACTCCGACGAGGCTTCGTCGCGACGGCCGGTGCGCCAGGCGAGGTCGGCGAGGGCGAGGCGGGCGTCGAGCGCCGCGTACGGCGCCGCCCCCTCGGCGAGCGCGCCCAGCTCGCGTTCGACCGAGCGCAGCCGCGCCGTGCGCTCCCCCGACGGCGGCGCGAGCAGCGCGCGGTGCATCTCGGCCGACAGCCGCGCGACCGCGACCGACGGCGCACCCCACACCCGCTCGAGCGCGCGGTAGAACTCGACGACCCGGTTCCAGTCGGTCGCGGCGAAGCTCGGCGCCGAGCTGTGCAGGCCCGCGATCGCCGCCTCGAGCACGAAGCGGCCGTCGCCGCGCTCGGCTGCGGCCGCCGCGTCGTCGAGCCCCGCCTCGATGAGACGGCGATCCCAGCGACGGCGGTCGACCTCGTCGAGGGGCACGGCGGCACCGGTCTCGTCGAGGCGCCCGGGGCGGCGCGCCAGCCCGAGCCGGATCACGGCTCGGAGACCGCGCACCTCGGCATCGTCGGGATACTCGGCGACGAGCGCGTCGGCGATCGACAACGACTGCCGTCCGAGGTCGTCGAGCGGGGTGCGCGGGTCGAGCACGTCGCGGTGCGCCACCGTGAACATGCCGGCGACGCTCGCGAGCACGACGGGCAGTCGCACCCGCCGTTCGGGCGCCTCCGGCACGTGGAACCGACCGCGCGCCTCGGCGAGCGCGCGCTTCGCCCGCGTCAGCCGGGCCGCGGCCGCCGAGGGCTGCACGCCGAGGTGGGCGGCGATGCGCGGCACGTCGAGCCCGCACACGAGGCGCAGCGCGAGCACGAGCCGCGCCTGTTCGGTGAGCGCGGGATCGCACGCGACGAAGAGCAGGGCGACCCGGTCGTCGAGCGAGGATGCCACGACCGCGGCATCCTCGTCGGTCGCCGTCGCGAGCTCTGCTGCGAGCTGCTGTGCGTGCCGCTGCTCGGTGGCGGCCCTGCGCCGGTCGTCGATGAAGGCCCGCTTGCCGACCGCGATGCACCAGGCCGCGAGCGAGCCGAGCGGCGGGCCGTCGCCGGCCTGGGCGACGGCCCGCGCGACGGCCTCGGCCGCGTACTCCTGCGCGTCGTCGACGCTGC
This sequence comes from Agromyces sp. NPDC058136, assembly GCF_042884375.1. Taxonomy (NCBI): domain Bacteria; kingdom Bacillati; phylum Actinomycetota; class Actinomycetes; order Micrococcales; family Microbacteriaceae; genus Agromyces; species Agromyces sp. NPDC058136. The sequence continues at coordinate 141,628 of NZ_JBHVUA010000005.1, forward strand.
CCGTGTAGGCGGCGAGCGCGCGCACGATCCGCGGCCAGGCGTCGACGAAGTCCTCGCCCAGGTCGGCGATCGGATCGGTCACGAGATCGGGAACACCTTGCGCCACTCGATGTGCCCGCCCGTGGGCACGAGTGCCGCGATCCGCTTGGCGAGCTCCTCGTCGTCGGTCTCGACGAGGTAGTAGCCCGACACCACCTCGCTCGTGTCGGGGTACGGCCCGTCGGAGTAGACGGCGTCGTCGAGCGCACGGTCGCCGGCGCCGGGGGTGACCTGCCCGCCGTGCCGCGCGTTCTGCAGCGCGGCACCGCCGACGAGCCTCGCCCCGAGCCTCACGACGGCGTCCTGGAAGGCCTGGTGGGCCGGGAAGTTGCTCTCGGGCGCACCGCCCGGGACCCCGTCGCGCTCGCCCAGGAACGCGTCCGAGTCCCAGTCGGGCTCGTGGATCAGGTACATGTACGTGTCGGTCATGGCGTCTCCTTCGTCGGGCCCGTCATGGGCCTGTGACGACGTTCGTCACACCATGGTGACGAAATCGACCGGTCGAAATCGACACCGTTCCCGAAATCGTCCGTCGGTCGAGGAGCGCGCAGCGCGTATCGAGACCACGGTGGTCTCGATGCGCGTGCTCCTTCGTCGCGCGCTACTCGACCGGCTGACTGCGCAGCGACGCCGTCAACCGCGAGAGCTCGGCGAGCCGGTCGGCGCGATCGCGCGGCACGCCGGGAACGCCGGACCGCTGCTGCTCGGGACGCGGGCCGTCGAGCGGCCGGTAGCCGACGCCCTGCGCGTCGAGCCAGCCGAGGTAGGCGGGCAGCCGCTCCGCGAACGAGGCCCAGTCGAGCGGCCCGCCGTTCCAGGCGACCTCGGCGAACGCCCCGAGCCGCGGGAAGACGGCGTAGTCGAGCCGGTCGCGGGTGTCGAGGTGCTCGGTCCATATGTTCGCCTGCACCCCGGCGATGCGGGACGCGTACCAGTCGGGCGCCTCCGCCGGTACGGGGTCGAACGTCGCGACGTCCTCGAGCGAGAGCACGGTGCCGACCGGGATCGGCTCCTCCGGGGCATCCGACTGGCGGTAGTCGAAGTAGGTCCAGAGGTCGGGGCAGAGCACGACCTCGTGCCCGAGCCGCGCGCCGAGCTCGGCGCCGACGGGGCCGCGCCAGGAGGCGACGACCGCGTCGGGGGCCGGGTCGCGACCCTCGAGCATCTCGTCCCAACCGACGACGCGACGACCGTGCCCGCGCAGGCGATCGGCGATCGTGGCGAGGAACCACGACTGCAGCTCCTCCTCGTCGGCCAGGCCGCGCTCGGCCATGAGCTCCTGCGTGCGCGCGTCCTCGTGCCAGAGGCGCTTTCGCGCCTCGTCGCCGCCGATGCCGATGAGCTCCGAGTCGAACACCTCGCACAGCTCATCGAACACGGTGCCGACGAACTCGAGGGTGGCCTCCTCGACGTTCAGCACCTCGTCGCTGATCCCGTAGCGCGTCCACGGCTCCGCGACCCGGGCGCGCACCGCGTCGGCCCCGCCGACGCCGAACTCGGGATACGCGGCGAGGATCGCCTGCGCGTGCCCGGGCACGTCGATCTCGGGCACGATGCGGATGCCGCGAGCCGCCGCGAACCGCACGAGCCCCCGCAGTTCGTGCTGCGCGTAGAACCCCTCGTGCGGCACCCCGTCGAGGGTCGAGCGCGGCCCGTGGCCGAGCTGCGACTGCGAGCGCCGCCCGCCGACCTCGGTGAGGCGCGGGTACGCGCGCACCTCGAAACGCCAGCCCTGGTCGTCGGTGAGGTGGAGCTGCAGCACGTTGATGCGGTGCGCCGCGAGCAGGTCGATGAACCGTTCGAGCTCGGCGACCGGGCGGAACCTGCGGGCGACGTCGAGCATGACGCCGCGCCAGGCGAAGCGCGGCTCGCCCTCGAGGCGGAGGCCGGCGGCGTGGGCGACGGGCGCGGCGGCGGCGCCGCTCATGCCCCGGCCGCCATCTCGCGGGCACGGGCGAGCGCCGCGTCGGTGGCGCGATCGAAGGTCTCCTTGAGCGCGGCCTCCTCGAGCACGGCGACGGCCCGCTCGGTGGTGCCCTTCGGGCTCGTCACCCGGCGGCGCAGTTCAGCCGGCTCCTCCCCCGAGGCCGCGAGGAGCTCGCTCGCTCCGCGGAAGGTGCCCTGCACCATGGTCGCCGCCTGCTCGGGCGTGAAGCCCTTGTCGATCGCCGTGGCGGTGAGCTGCTCGATCAGGTAGAAGACGTAGGCCGGCCCCGATCCCGAGATCGTCGAGAGCGCGTCGAGCTGCGACTCGGGCACGACGAGCACCTCGCCGACGGTCTCGAAGAGAGCCACCGCGAGCGCGAGGTCGTCGTCGCTCGACCGGGTGCCGGCGGAGACGCCCGTGACGGCGCGGCCGACGACGGCGGGCGTGTTCGGCATCGAGCGGATCACCGGGACCGACTCGGGAAGCAGCGACTCGAACGTCGCGACGGTGACGCCCGCGGCGACCGAGACGACGACGGTGCCGGGTTCGAGCGCGTCGGCGATCTCGCGGAGGAGGTCGGGCACCATCGCGGGCTTCACCGCGACGACCACGAGCTTCGCGCCGGCGACCGCGCGGCGGTTCGCCGTGGCATCCGATTCGGTGGCGTAGGCGGTGATGCCCTCGACGCCGTCGAACGCGGCCGCCTTCTCGGCGGTGCGGTTGGTGGTGCGGATGCCGCCGTCGACGACGACGCCCGGCTGCAGCAGCCCCGAGATCACAGCGCCGGCCATCGATCCGGCTCCGAGGAAGGCGATGGGGGGAAGGGTCACGGTCGCTGACTCGGATGCTTCGGTGCTCATGGCGACCATCCTAGGTTCGTCACCGTGAGCGCTTCCGACGCGATCAGCAGAGCCAATCCCGTGCCGGCCGGAGCATCCTAGGATTGTCGCCATGAGTGCTTCCGGCGGTACCAAGGCAATCCTCGCGGCCTTCCTGGCGAACACGGGCATCGCCCTGACGAAGTTCATCGCCTGGTTCTTCTCGGGCTCCGCGTCGATGCTCGCCGAGGCCGTGCACTCCGTCGCCGACGCCGGCAACCAGCTCCTGCTCATCCTCGGCGGGCGCCAGGCGCGCAAGGCCGCCGACAAGGAGCACCCCTTCGGCTACGGCCGCGAGCGCTACGTGTACGCCTTCGTCGTCTCGATCATCCTCTTCTCGGTCGGCGGCATCTTCTCGATCTACGAGGGCGTCGAGAAGCTGCAGCACCCGCACGAGCTCGAGAACGCGTGGCTGCCGCTGCTCGTGCTCGCCATCGCGATCGTGCTCGAGTCGTTCTCGCTGCGCACCGCGGTGAAGGAGTCGAACCACGTGCGCGGCAGGCAGAGCTGGGTGCAGTTCGTGCGGCGCGCGAAGGCGCCCGAGCTGCCGGTCGTCCTCCTCGAGGACATCGCCGCCCTGACGGGTCTCGTGTTCGCCATGCTCGGCGTGGGCCTCACCGTCATCACGGGCAACTCGGTGTTCGACGCGATCGGCACGCTCATGATCGGCACCCTCCTCGTGCTCGTCGCCGTCATCCTCGGCATCGAGACGAAGTCGCTGCTCGTCGGCGAGGGCGCGAACGACGACGACGTGCAGAAGATCGAGCAGGCGATCTCGGCCGGCCCCGAGGTCGAGCGCATCATCCACATGAAGACCCTGTACCTCGGCCCCGACGAGCTGCTCGTCGCCGCGAAGCTCGGCTTCGCCGCCGATCAGCGCCTGCTCGAGGTCGCGGCCGCGACGAACGTCATCGAGGAGCGCATCCGCAAGGCGGTGCCCGCGGCGCGCGTCATCTACATCGAGCCCGACGTGTACGTCGACCCGAACCTCGTCGCCCCGCCGACCGACGCGATCGTCATCAAGGGCCTCGAGTAGGCCGCCGCAGCCGCAACGCACGACGCGTCCCGGGCCCTCCAGGGCACGGGACGCGTCGTCGTTCGGCCGCGGGGTCGGCTCAGAAGTGGGTGCCGCCGTCGATGCGCACCTCGGTGCCGGTGACGAACGCGCCGTCGTCGCTCGCGAGCATGGCGACGACCGAGGCGACCGTCTCGGGCCCGGCGAAGCCCTGGCCGAGCGCGGGCTGCAGCTTCATGAAGAGCATCATGTCGGCGTCCTCCGGCAGGCCGGGGCCCTGGCTCTGCTTCGACTGGCCCGAGCCGTCGGTCATGCCCGACGAGATGGAGCCGGGCTGGACGGCGTTGAAGCGGATGCCCTGCTTCGCGTACTCGGCGGCGAGCGCGTGCGTCATCGACTGGACGCCGCCCTTGCTCGCGGCGTAGGCCGCCATGTACGGGTGGGCGAAGTTCGCCGACGTCGAGCTGAAGTTCACGACCGCCGCGCCGTCACCCTCCAGGAGCGCGGGGATCGCCTCGCGGATGACGAGGAACGTGCCGACGAGGTTCACGCGGATCACCTGTTCGAAGGCGTCGAGCGTGGTCTCGTGGGTGTGCGAGGAGCGCAGGATGCCGGCGGCGTTGACCAGTGCGTCGAGTCCGCCGAGGGCGGCGACCGCGGCGGCCACGCCATCGCGAACGGATGCCTCGTCGGCGATGTTCATGGTGACGGTGGTCAGCCGCTCGGCGGCGTCGCCGGCCTTCGCGACGGTGTCGGCGAGTCCGGCCTCGCTGACGTCGGCGGCGACGACGCGGCCGCCTTCGGCGAGCATGCGCAGCACGGTGGCCTGGCCGATGCCCGAGCCTCCCCCGGTGATGAGTGCGCGACGACCTTCATAACGGTTCATGTTTCGACCTTTCAGTGTCGGGTTGTCCTATCGTTCACGTTACGCCTATGTGGCACAACGTGCCACTATGTCAACTCGCGCATCTTCCGCGGTGTTCCCGTACGCTGCGAATGTGGAACCCAAGGCACCGACGACGCTCACGGCACGCCGCAAGCAGGCGACCCAGCTCGAGATCGCGCGAGTCGCCGCCGTGCTGTTCGCCGAGCACGGGGCCGACCAGGTGACCGCCGAGTCGATCGCCACTGCCGCCGGGGTGTCGCTTCGCACCTTCTACCGCTACTTCCGCACGAAGGAGGACGCGGTCGGACCGCTCCTCACCGTGGGCGCCGACGAGTGGCAGGCGGCACTCGCGGCGACGCAGCCGGGCGATCCCGCGAGTGCGATCCCCGCGATCATCGCCAGGCTCCTGACGCCCGTCGACGCCGAGGGGCACGAGGGGCTCCGCTGGATCCGCGGCCTGCTCCGGGCGGGCGCCGACGATCCCGCCCTGATGACCGTCTGGTACCGCGTGAATCACGACTCCGAGGCGCGACTCCTCGACATCATCGGCGAGTTGCTCGGCGCGGACGCCGACCCGTTCGACGCCCGGGTGCTCGCCGCCGCCGCGACCGACGCGATCCGGGTCGGCCTCGAGGCATGGGCGGTCGGCGACGGCCCCGACACCGGACCGGGCTCGCCCGCCGACCTCGCAGGGCGGGCGTTCGCCGCGCTCGCGGCGACTCGGCCGGCGGCCGGGCGACGCACCCCGGCCTGACGATCAGGGACGTCGCAGCGGGTCCTCGAAGAAGTCGAGCAGCAACCGGGCGGATGCCTCGGCCTCGACCCCCGGGTAGACCTCGACCCGGTGCGGCAGCCGACGGTCGCGCAGCACGTCGTAGAGCGAGCCCGCGGCGCCGGCCTTCTCGTCCCACGCGCCGAACACGACGGTCGGCACGCGTGCGGCGAGGATGGCGCCGGCGCACATGACGCAGGGTTCGAGGGTGACGACGAGGGTGCAGCCCTCGAGCCGCCACTCGCCGACGGCCTCGGCGGCGCGGCGCAGGGCGAGCACCTCGGCGTGGGCGGTGGGGTCGCCGGTGAGTTCGCGTTCGTTGCGGGCGAGGGCGATGACCGCACCCGCGGCGTCGACGACGATCGCGCCGACGGGCACGTCGCGGGCCGCGGGCGCCAGGGCGGCCTCGGCGAGCGCGAGGCGCATCCATTCGCGGTGGTGCGCGGGCGCCGAAGCATCCATTCCGCTCTCCCCTCGCCAGACCCGCCGAACTAGAATCGAGCCTATGCGAGTCCACGTTGCCGATCACCCGCTCATCACCCACAAACTGACGGTGCTCCGCGACGAAAGCACCTCGTCGCCCGTGTTCCGTGCGCTCGTCGAGGAGCTCATGACCCTCCTCGCCTATGAGGGCACGCGCAACGTGCGGGTCGCGCCGGTCGAGATCCAGACGCCGGTCGCGACGACGACGGGTGTGCGAATCGCCGACCCGCGTCCGATCGTGGTGCCGATCCTGCGAGCGGGCCTCGGCATGCTCGAGGGCATGGTGAAGCTCGTGCCGACGGCCGAGGTCGGGTTCCTCGGCATGGCGCGCAACGAAGAGACGCTCGAACCGACGACGTACGCCGAGCGCCTCCCCGAAGACCTGTCGGGGCGTCAGTGCTTCGTGCTCGACCCGATGCTCGCGACGGGCGGCTCGCTCGCGGCGGCGATGGAGTACCTCTTCGCGCGCGGCGCCGACGACGTGACCGCGATCTGCATCCTCGGCACGCCCGAGGGGCTCGAAGCGGTCGAGAAGGCGATGCACGGCCGCGAGGTGACGATCGTGCTCGGCGCGCTCGACGAGCGTCTCAACGAGCACGGCTTCATCGTGCCGGGCCTCGGCGACGCGGGCGACCGCCTCTACGGCACGGTATAAGCGCCACCCCGAGGCATCCCCTTCGCAGGATCTTCGGCTCTCGACACGCCGAGGCGCAGATCGACTGCGGAAGATTTTTGAGATTCGCGTTTCATCGCAGAATCTTTCACGCGAGGCATCCGGTCGTCTGATTCTTCCGGATGCCTCGCGCTGACGCGCACCCACTGCGACGTCACACCCCGTCATCGGGCGGTCATGAATTGACACATGCTCGACCGTCGGATTTACTCGCACCCATGACTGACAACGCACGCACCCTGACCGCCCACGGCGCTCTCAGGACGAACGACATGATGATGTCGTCGCGTGCACCCATGTGTTGTCGAATGTGCCGCTGACCGCGACCCCTCCGCCGAGTCACGCAGCCGATCAGCATCCCGATCGGCACGTGCTCCACTGAACCCACCGAGTCTCGGGGGTTCGCCCGGCCGATCGGCCAGTTCTCGCCGACCCCGCAGATCGGGGTCTCCTGCTGCACCCTCGACACAAGGATCTCCGTCATGTCTCTCGCTCTCGCTCCCGTCCGCACCGCCCCCGTCCGCCCCGTCCAGGCCCGCACCGCGCCGTCGCTGACGGCGGCCCCGTCCGCCGCCCCGCTCCGCTCGCTCTCGAACGCCGCCGCGGCCGACCTCGCCGCGCCGGCCGCCCCGGCCGCGTCGGCCGCCCGCCCCGCCGCACCCCGCGTCCGTGCCGTGCCCGAGGGCACCGAGGCCCGCGGCTTCGTGCTCTACGTCGGCATCGACGAGGCCAAGGCCGCCGAAGACGGCACCACCCTGCACCGCATCGTCGAGGCGCTGCGCGCCCTGACCGCCGAGATCTCGCCCTCCTCCGAGACGTACGCCGCCGTGGCGCTCGCCCCCGAGGGCGCCGGCGGCCGCGACGTCGACGTCGTGCGCCTCGCCCTCCAGGACCCGTCGGCGCTCGCGAAGCAGCGCGACGGCCAGGGCACCCGCGACGACGCCGACCGCCACCCCAACGGCGTCATCATCGACATCTCGCGCAAGCGGGTGCTCCTCGACGGCGAGGCCGCCGGCCTCACCTACAAGGAGTTCGAGCTGCTGCAGTATCTCGTGCTGCGCGAGGGCCGCACGATCGACCGCCACGAGCTCATCGACAGCCTGTGGAGCGCCGACGACGAGGCCCCGAGCGAGCGCACCATCGACGTGCACGTGCGTCGCCTGCGCTCGAAGCTCGCCCACTACCAGGACATCGTGCGCACGGTGCGCGGCGTCGGCTACCGCTTCGACCGTCACGCCGACGTCTCGATCCGCCAGGCCTCGACGCCCTCGCCCGACCTGTACTGACGCACCGGTCGCCGCCGCGACGAACGCCGTCGGCGGCAGTTCCGAAAAATCACGAAACGATAACTAGCGCCTGTTACCGATCCGTTATATATTCGGAAGTGCGCCGAACGTTTGCTGTGGCGGACGGCGCGGAATGTGATTGCAGGACACTCTTGGTGCAAGGGAGAGGGCCGGTCGTCAGCCTCTACGACCGGCCCTCAACCGTTTCCTCCGTCGGTTCTCTAATGTTGGAAGCAACGACATCGAAGGGAGCCCCGATGGTGGAACGCGCGATCACGGTCGCCGCCTGGGAGGCGCTCTTCCGTACCCAGGTGATGACGATGCGCGAACTCTCCGCCGAGTTCCCGACCGAGCTCATGTCGCTCAACGAGTACGACGTGCTGTTCAACATCTCGCGCGCGCCAGGCCGCCGGCTCCGCCTGAAAGAGCTCAACCGCAACTCGCTCATCACGCAGCCGAGCATCAGCCGGCTCATCGACCGTCTCACCGCTCGGGGCCTCGTCGTGAAGGAGCCCGACCCCGATGACGGGCGCGGCACGATCGTCGGCATCACCGATGCAGGTTTCGCGCTGTTCCGCCGGGTCGCGATCCAGCACATGGAGGCCATCCACCGGCACTTCGGGGCCACCCTGACCGAGGAGGAGCTGCACCTGCTCGGCGAACTCAGCGCACGGGCGCGGCCCGACACCGCGCGCGAATAGCGTTCCCCGAACGGGTACGGTCGCGCCTCAGCGAGCCACTGGACGAGCGCGAGGAAATCGCAGTACTGTCGGCTCAAACGGGTACGCATCCGCGCTCCCGACAGTGGTGAGTTCGGTCCATCCTGTGGGGGGATTCCATGGACATTCTGCTCGTCGTACTGCAAGCCGCCGTCGTGATCGGCGCCATCGTCATGGGTGTGCGCACCGGCGGCCTCGGCCTCGGCCTCTGGGGTGTCGTCGGCACGGTGATCCTCGTGTTCGGCTTCCAACTGCCGCCGGGCTCCATCCCGATCGACGCCTTCTTCATCATCATCGCGGTGATCACGGCGTCGTCGGCGATGCAGGCCGCGGGCGGCATCGACTACCTCGTGTCGATCGCGTCGAAGATCATCCAACGCAACCCGAAGCGGCTCACCTACGTCGCGCCGGTCGTCGCGTTCGTGTTCACGGTGCTCTCGGGCACCTCGAACATCTTCTTCGCCCTCATCCCGGTGATCTACGAGACGGCGTACCGCAACGGGCAGCGCCCCGAGCGCGCGCTGGCCTCGTCGACGGTCACCTCGGGCCTCGGCATCACCGCGAGCCCGGTCTCGGCGGCGATGGCCGCATACCTCGTGCTGATGGAGGGCACCGGCTACGGGCTGCCGCAGATCCTGCTCATCACGGTCCCCGCGGCGCTCGTCGCGTGCGTCGCCACCTCGGCGGTGCAGCAGCGCATCGGCAAGGACCTCCTCGACGACCCGGTGTTCATGAAGCGGGTCGCCGACGGCACCGTCGAGGTGCCCGCATCGCTCAAGGCGCGCTACGAGGCCAAGATCGGCGGCACCGCGGTGGCCGCAGGCACCGGAGCCACTGCGACCGCGAGCGAGGGGTCGGGCGGTTCCGTGACGGCGACCGACGTGCCGCCCGCCCGCATCGAGCACCCGGTTCCCCCGGGCGGCGCCACCGCGGCGTGGATCTTCGTGACCGGCACGCTGCTCATCGTGGTCCTCGGCCTCTTCCCGGGGCTGCGGCCGGCCTTCCCCGACGAGGAGGGCGAGCTCGTGCCGCTCGGCATGTCGACCCTCATCGAGATGGTCATGTTCACGGTCGCACTCGTCATCATCCTCGTGCGCAAGGTGAAGCCCTCGGTCGTCGTCGAGCAGCCGCTGCTCAAGGCCGGGTTCGTGGCGGCGGTCGCGCTGTTCGGCATCGCGTGGATGGCCGACACCTTCATCTCCGCGAACCAGGAGACCATCATCGAGCCGCTCGGCGCGATGATCGAGGCGAACCCGCTCCTGCTGGCCGTCGCCCTCTTCGTCGTCTGCGGTCTCACCACGAGCCAGTCGGCAACGACGAACACGATGATCCCGATCGCCCTCGCCGCGGGGCTCGCCCCGGGCGTGATCACGGCCATGTGGCCCTCGCTCATCGGCGTCTGGCTGTTCCCGGCGAACGGCTCGCAGATCGCCGCCGTCGAGACCGACCTCACCGGGTCGACGAAGCTCACCCAGGTGCCGGTGTGGCACTCGTTCACGATCCCGATGCTCGTGTCGTGGGTCGCGGTCGTGGCATCCGGTCTGCTGTTCCAGCTCGTCGTCCCCGTCTGATCGTCGCGGCGCCGCACGGCACCGCCGACCGCCCTCGCCGTGCCCTCCGGGCATCGCACCGACCATCCGAGGAGGAACCAATGAACGATGTCGGAAACGTCTCGGCCGCGGCGGCCGCGCTGATGCCCGAGGTGATCGAGCGTCTCGAGACGCTCGTGCGCATCCCGTCGATCGCCTTTCCGGGCTTCGACCCCGAGCCGGTGCACCGCATGGGTCAGGCCGTGGTCGAGCTCTTCGAGGCGGCCGGCGCCGAGGGTGTGAAGCTGCTCGACGTGCCGGGCGGCTACCCGTGCGTCTACGCCGACCTGCCCGGGCCCGAGGGTTCGCCGACGGTCCTGCTCTACGCGCACTACGACGTGCAGCCGGCGCCCGAGAGCCAGGGGTGGTCGAGCTCGCCGTTCGAGCCGGTGACGAAGGCCGACGGGCGCATCTACGGCCGTGGCGCGGCCGACGACAAGTCGGGTCTCGTGATCCACTACGGCACGCTGAAGCTCATCGGACCCGACCGGCCGTGCCGGATCAAGATCCTCGTCGAGGGCGAGGAGGAGACGATCTCGCACCTCGAGGGCTTCGTCGAGGCGAACCCCGAGCTGTTCGCGGCCGACGCCTACGTCATCGGCGACATCGGCCCGCAGCGAGTGGGCCGCCCGGGCCTCACGACCGCGCTCCGCGGCGACGTCGCGTGCACGGTGACGGTGCGGACCCTCGCGAACCCCGTGCACTCGGGCATGTTCGGCGGGGCCGCCCCCGACGCGATGACGGCGATGATCCGGATCCTCGACACGCTCCACGACGAGCACGGCGACACCGTGATCCCCGGGGTCGACAGCTCGGCCTGGAGCGGTGCCGACATGGACGAGGACGTGTATCGCGAGGGTTCGGCGATCCTGCCTGGCGTCGAGTTCCTCGGCACGGGTTCGCTGTCGGACCGCATCTGGGCGAAGCCCTCGGTGACCGTGCTCGGCATGGACCTGCCGAACACCGCCGAGGCGTCGAACGTGCTGCTGCCCTCGGTGACGGCGAAGCTGTCGATGCGAATCGTGCCCGGCTCCGACGGCGACGCCCAGCTCGAGGCGCTGATGTCGCACCTGCGGTCGCAGAAGCCGTGGAACTGCGAGGTCGAGGTCGAGAAGGTGAAGGTGGGGCACGCGTTCGCGGTGGATGCCTCGCAGTCGGCCGTCATCGCGGCCGAGCAGGCACTTGAGCAGGCCTACGGCGCACCGGTCGAGAACATCGGCAGCGGGGCGTCGATCCCGCTCGTGGCGTCGCTCCAGAAGGTGTCTCCGGGTTCGGCGATCATCCTCTGGGGTGCGGAGGACACGGCGCAGTCGCGCATCCACGCCTCCGACGAGTCGGTCGACCCGGGCGAGATCGAGCGCATGATCGCGGCGCAGACGCTGTTCATCCGCGGGGTGGCCGAATCGGCGTGAAGCACATCCCGACGAAAGGGTCCGAGTAGCGACGATGTTCGAATTCGATGCCGACGACATCGCGCAGCGCAGCTCGACCGGAACGCTGCCGACGAAGACGCAGGTCGACGAGCTCGTCGCGGCGGCGCATGCACGGTACGCCACGCTCGAGGAGGGCGTCGTCGCCGACTACATCCCGATCCTCGCTGAGGCCGATCCGGCCTGGTTCGGCCTCAGCGTCGTCGGGGTGGACGGGACGGCGCACGAGGCCGGCGACACCGGGATCGCCTTCTCGATCCAGTCGATCTCGAAGGCCTTCGTCTTCGCGCTCGTCTGCGACGAGCTCGGTCACACGGTGGTACATGAGGCCGTCGGGGTGAACAACACGGGGCTGCCCTTCAACTCCGTCGTCGCGGTCGAGCTGAACGACGGCAGCCCGATGAACCCGATGGTCAACGCCGGCGCGATCGCCACGACCGCACTGCTGCCCGCCGGCCATGCCGACGAGCGCTGGCAGCGCATCCGCGACGGACTCAGCCGCTTCGCGGGTCGCCAACTCGCCCTCGACGGCGAGGTGTACCGGTCGGAGTCGTTCACGAACCACCGGAACCAGGCGCTCGCACGCCTCCTGCAGAGCTACGACCGGCTCGCGATCGACCCGGTCGAAGCGGTCGACCTCTACACCCGGCAGTGCTCGCTCGCGGTCACCGCGCACGACCTCGCCGTCATGGGGTCGACCCTCGCCGACGGCGGCGTCAACCCCGTCACCGGCGAGCGCGTCATCTCCCCCGAGTCTGCCCGGGACACGCTCGCGCTGCTCGCCTCCTGCGGCATGTACGAACGCTCCGGCGAATGGCTCTTCGAGATCGGCCTCCCGGCCAAGTCCGGAGTCTCCGGCGGCATCGTCGCGATCTCGCCCGGCAAGGGCGCGGTCGGCGCCTTCTCGCCGAGGCTCGACCCCGCGGGCAACAGCATCCGCGGGCAGCGCGCCTGCGCCTACCTGTCGCGGGCGCTCGGCCTGAACCTCTTCGCCTCCGACCCGCAACCGCTCGTCTCGCCGTCCGCCCTCGCGCACGAAGGAGTCCGATCATGACCGACGACACCACCGGTGACACAAGCGTGACGGATGCCACGGCACCGGCGACGCCCGACACGGAACGCCGTTCGTGGGCCCCCATGGTGGGCCTCTTCCTGGCCCAGGTGCTGATGTCGTTCAACGTCGCCGCGTTGCCGATCTCGCTCGGCGGCATGGTCGAGGACTTCGGGGTGCCGCCGACGGTCGCGAGCACGACGATCGTCGTCTACGGCCTCGCGGTCGCCGCCCTCGTCATGACCGGCGCGAAGCTCGGCCAGCGCATCGGCTGGGTGCTCATCTTCCGATTCGTCCTCGTGGTGTTCGCCCTCTCCTCGGTCATGATGATCCTCTCTCCCACCGTGGGATGGGCGATCGGCGGGCAGGTGCTCGCCGGCGCCGCGGCCGCGATCATCGTTCCCGCCCTCGTCGCGCTCATCGCCGAGAACTACCGCGGCGACCAGCAGGCGACGGCGGTCGGCTCGCTCGGCTCGGCGCGCGCGTTCTCGGGCATCAGCGCGTTCCTGATCGGCGGCACACTCGGCACCCTCGTCGGCTGGCGGCCGATCTTCTTCATCACCCTCGGACTGGCGGTGGCGGTCTTCGCCCTCAGCTTCACGCTGCGCAGCGACCGCGGCAACCCGGGCATCCGCATCGACCTGGTCGCATCGGCGCTGATCGGTTCCGCGATCGTCCTCCTGACCCTCGGGTTCAACAATCTGAACTCCTGGGGAATCCTCCTCGCCGAACCGGGCGCCCCGTTCTCGATCCTCGGTCTCTCACCGGCACCGGTGTTCGTCCTGCTCGGCGTGATCCTGGGTCAGGCCTTCTTCATGTGGACGCGTCGACGCATGCGGCTCGGCAAGGTGCCGCTCGTCGACCTCGGAGTCCTCGCGCAGCCCACCGAGCGGGCGGCGGTCTACGCGATGTTCATCATCGTCGCCATGGAGGCCGCCGTGAACTTCACGGTGCCCACCTACATCCAGGTCGTGCAGGGCCGGACGCCGTTCGACACCTCGCTCGCGATGATGCCCTTCAACCTCACCGTGTTCGTCACCGCCACCCTGATCGTCCGCTTCTACCGTCGCCACAGCCCGCGCACCATCGCACTCTTCGCGTTCGCGCTGACGACGGTCGCGCTCGTGTGGCTCGCATTCGTCGTCACGAACAACTGGGAGACCGTGCCGACGATCCTGGGGCTCGTCGTGTTCGGCATCGGCCAGGGCGCACTCGTGACGCTCGTGTTCAACGTGCTCGTCACCGCCGCGCCCAAGGAGCTCGCCGGCGATGTCGGATCGATCCGCGGCACCACCCAGAACCTCGCCTCGGCCGTCGGCACCGCGGTCATGGGCGCCCTGCTCGTCACGATCCTGAGCCTGAACTTCACCCAGGCGGTGACCGAGCACCCCGACCTGCCCGAGGCGCTCATCGCCGAGGTCGAACTCGACCAGATGAACTTCGTCAGCAACGACGACCTGCGCGCGAAGTTCGAGGAGACGAGCGCCACCCCAGAGCAGATCGACGCGGCCGTCGCGATCAACGAGGAGGAACGCCTGCATACGCTCCGCCTCGGGTTCCTCGTGCTCGCCGGGCTCAGCGCGATCGCGGCGCTGCCCGCGTCGCGCCTCCCGCGCTACCGCCCCGAAGAGATCCCCGACCCGTCCGCTCCCGCCGCCGAAGGATCGGCATGAGGTGCACGGAGGGACGGGTACACCCGATCGGCGCGTGACGATGGGGTGGGAACCCTACCTCCCACCCCATCGCGGTCTCCTTGGGAGACCACCTCGCCGAGCGACCCGAACTGAGCTCGGCGAGCCTGACCCGAGCGATCGATAGGGACATTCCCGATCGCTCGGCCGTCGAGGCATGATAGGCCGGTCCGGTCGGGTCGGACTCGGGTTCTGATCGAAATGCTATTCCGCTGCGGAACGGTTCGCACCGCCCCCAACCGGGGGTAGTACTCCGCTCGAAGGGCCGCCGGTTCAGTGCCAGTCGACGGATGCTTCGTACTCGCCGTGCCGGCGGAGGTAGGCCGCGATGAACGGGCACTCTGGCACGATCCGTTCGCCGCGCGCGACGGCGTCGTCGAGCACGAACCTCGCGAGGCGACTGCCGAGGCCGCGACCCTCGTACTCGGGCTTGATCACGGTGTGCGTGAACACGATGCGTCCCGGCTCGAGGCGGTACTGCGCGAAGCCGGCGCGCGCCCCGTCGACGAGGAGTTGGTATCGGCTCCGCTCGTCGAGGCGAGCGATCTCGACGGACGCGACCAGTTCGGGGTCCTGCGACGAGTCGTGGATGGTGGCCATCTTTCCTCCTGAGCGGTGGTCGCGAGCCGGTGCGGCGCGAGTCCCCACCGACGATAACGTCGAACCCGGCCGAGGATTCCGGTTCGACCTGCGCCGACAGCGAACGCGGCCGATGACGCCCGGCCGTCGTGGAGACGAGGGCGATGAGCCACGCGAACACGAGCGCGAAGCCGATGATCTCGAACACGGTCAGGTTGAACCAGCCGAGCGCGTCGTAGCCCGCCATCGCCAGCGCCTCGAGCGCGAGCGCCGCGTATGAGAAGACGAGGAGCCGTCGCGGCATGCGCCGCGCGTACCAGGGCGCGCCGATGCAGAGCAGGGCGAAGGCGACGACGACCCCGAGCGCGAAGGCGTTGTGCAGCTCGGTCGCGCGATCGATCGGCACCGCGCCGACCCCCATCAGTCCGAGCCCGACGAGCCCGATGAACACGCGCATTACCGGCCGCGCACCGCGCCGGATCGCGAACCGGCGGTCGTTCGCGAGCGCGCCCGTGAGCGCCCCCGACAGGCCCGCCATGCCCGCCCCCGACACGATGACCGCGACGTTGAAGCACGCGGCGGCGAGATCGTTCGAGGTTCCGAGCGTGCTGAAGTTGTGCACCCACCACTCGCCCGTCGGGGTGATGCTCATGCTCGCGAGACTGCCGGCGGCGAGCAGCATCGCGACGAGGTTGAATGCCCGGTACGCCTCGTGGTCGAGCGTCTGCCGGTGCAGCCGGTACGTGCCGAACCCGAACGCCGCGGCCAGCAGGCTGCCGAACACGCGGTGGCCGCCCGGCAGCGGCTCGAACGCCTCCGCGGTGAAGTGCACGGCGAGCAGCGCGAGCGTCGCCCACGCGAGCCCGTTCGCGGCCGCTCGCGGCCCGGGCCCGAGCCCGGGCAGTCGCAGGTGCGCGATCGAGGCGAGCCCCGCGTGCGAGGCCGACACGGCGACGAGCACGAGACAGACGGCCGCTCCCCCGGCGAGCGCCGGCACGAGCCCGACGACGTCGAGCGCGCTCGCGGGGTCGAGCGCCGCCGGCGCGAGGACGCGGGCGAGGACCACCGAGATCGCGGCGGCGATGAGCACCGCGTAGACGCGGCGCACGAGCGAGCTGAGCGGGCCCGGATGCCGCGGCGCCGGCCCCGTGAGCTCGATGACGGGCCGACCGTGCCCCTCACGGTCGGCTGCGACCCGGAACGCCGCACGGAACCGCGACGCGAGCCCCGAGTCGAACGTGACGGGGGCGACCCCCGCCCAGACGCCCATCATCGGTCGAACCCCCATCAACGGGAATCAGGCTTGGGCCGAGCCTAGTGACGGCCTCGGACTTCTGTCACATCGGAGCGGTCGCGCACGTCATGATGCGCGGCGGATTCTCAGGCGATGGCGAGGGCGATGGCGAGGGCGCGCACCCGGCCCCGGAAACGACTGAAGGCGGCTCGCATGTCGCGAACCGCCTTCTTCCGTGCGCCCGGAGGGACTCGAACCCCCAACCTTCTGATCCGTAGTCAGATTCGGGGTGTCCAGGGAGGTCCGCGAAGTGCCGTGGTTCAATCAAGCTACCCCGGCGCGACACGATCGGACGATCACGGATCAACTCGGGTTGCTGGCACTGTTGCTGTCACTCCCGCCGCTCCCTCGCGCTCGGCGGTGGCGCGATGACCGCGTCGGATACCGGCCTCGACAAGCACGACTGGCAGCTCCTCAGCGTACTCACGCTGAATCCGGACGCCACCCCCGGCGAGGTGCGGATGCGCGCCGACATGCTGCCGCCCTCGACTTGGGGCTCGAACCTGCGCGGCATGCTGACGAACGCTGCGTGGCGGAAGCTGAGCCGCGAGACGAGCGAGGCAGCTGGCCGCCGCTGCGTGATCTGCGGCTCCGAGTCGTTCGGGCCGAACCACACGCCGCAGAATCCCGACTGCCACGAGATGTGGGTGTTCGAAGTCGTCGATGGCGTGCTCGTTCAGCGCCTCGAGCGGCTCGTCGCCCTCTGCAAGGCCTGCCACAACGTGCAGCACGCCGGCCGCGCCGAAAAACTCGGCCTCACGGGCGATGTTGTCGACACGCTGTGCCGGGTGAATCGCTGGGTACCCGCCGAAGCCGAAGACGACATCGACCGCGCGTGGGATCGCTATGAGCTGATGAGCGGCCTCGAGTTCGACCTCGATCTCCGTGCGCTCGTCGGTCGGATTCAGGTGGGCGATGGCGTTGACCTCTACTTCCAGGCCGACGAGCGCGAAAAGCTGGGCAACAGTTGGCTCAAGGGACCCAACGGGCCGATCGCACCGACCCTCTTCGATTTGCCGACGGAAGGCGAGGAACGACGGTGAGCCTGCGCTCCTGCGGCTTCGCAAACGAAGGGCGCATGATCGAGATCTCGCTCGAGAGCCTGCAGCGCCCGGCAGCATCGGATCGACCCGAAGGAGCTTCAAGAGATGAGTCTGTACCTGGTCAGGACGAGGGGCAGGGCCGATGAGCTGTGGCTCGCGTATGAGGCCAGCGAGGGCGTGCTCTACGTATACGTCCCGAACACGGGCAAGTTCCACCGCAACTCGTCGCTGTCGCGCGACTTCTACGTTGATCAAGAGTTGTCCTACGAGCCGATCGCGGCGGAGTTCGCTCTGCGCATCATCGCGGCAGGCCGCGTAGGCCGACTCGACTCCCGCTCCAACGCGCAGCTAGTCGGCTACGCGACCGACCCGAACGCTCTCGACCCGACAGTTCTGCTCGCGTAGCGGCAGAGCACCCACGGAAGGGCCGCCCATCTCCTCGAGCCGCCAAAGTCTAGGAAATCGCTAGACCCGGCTAGATCTCGGTAGATATGGACGGTCCTTCTGTATGTCGTCCTCTTCGTAGGCCGCTGCCCACTTCGTCGAGCCGGTGGGTGAGGAGCGCCCGGACCGCAGCGGAGCGAGGACCGGACGCACCGCAACCCGCCGGGCCCGCCGGCCGCTTGCGGCCGGCGCTTGAACGAGTAGAGAAAGTTCTCACGAGCCCGCATTCTGGGGGTATCGCCAGGCCAGCACCGCCCCGAACGGGTGCCATAGGCTACATCAACGATGGCATACGCATTTGAGGACCTCTCGGACGACCAGTTCGAACGATTGGTCGTCCAGTGCGCTCGCAAGCTTTTCGGCGCAGGCGTCCAAGGGTTCGCCACCGGACCCGACGGGGGTCGCGATGCTCGGTTTCACGGGACTGCTGAGCGTTTCCCAAGCACAACTGCCCCCTGGCAAGGAATCACGGTCTTCCAAGCGAAGCACACCAACGCAATCAACGCCCACTTCGGAGACGGATCGTTTAGCGGAGACTCTGACTCTTCCGTTCTGACAGAGGAAATCGTTCGCATCAAACGGCTGGTCGCGAAGAAGGAAGTCGACAACTACATTCTCTTCGCCAATCGACGCCTCGGGGCCAACGCTTCAGCTGACATCGTCAAACGCATCGCGTCGGAGTGTCGCATCGACCCAAGCCGTCTCTTCTTGGTGGGAATTGAACACCTAGGCGAACTGATGCATGAGTTCCCGGATCTCCCGCGTCTCGCAAAGATCGATCCATTCGAAGGGCCGCTCATCGTTTCGAGCTACGAGATCGCAGAAGTGATCTACGCGGTTTCGAAGGAGCTCGGAAAGGTCACCGGATCCGCTGCGATGGCTCCTGTGCATCGAACGAGTTACGCCCGCAAGAACGAGATCAACAAGATGTCGACCGAGTTTGCCGCACTGCTTAGCAAGAGGTACCTCGTCTTCACGAGGAAGATCGACGAATTTCTAGCGGACCCGTCCAACGCGACCGAGCAGGAGCTCTATGAGAGCGCGGTCGAGGAGTTCCAACTAAAGATCGTCGCGAAGCGCGGTGAATTCCAAAAGTTCGATGATGTCTATAACCACCTGGTGGACCTTCTCATCGCGCGTGACGGTGTGCTTGCCCGCAACAAGCGACTGTTGCGGGCGCTCGTCTTTTACATGTATTGGCACTGTGACATTGGGGAGGGCGACGATGTTGAAGCCGACGAAGCACTCTCATCCTGACAAGACCGTTCTCGCAGCGGCGACAATCGCTCTTCGTGAGCTACGCAAGCAGCGGGCTGTCTCATTCGACGATCTGCGGGATCGACTCGATTCCCGAGGGTCCGACGGCAACTACCTTCTCGTTCCGGCGATCAGCCTGTTGTTCCTCCTTGGCCTGGTCGAGTACTTGCCCAAGATCGACTCATTCGAATACGTCGGTGAACTATGAGACTCTCCCGCCTGTACTCAAACCGTCCAGACGTGTTTGATCCGATCGTGTTTCGTCCTGGCGTATCGGTGGTCGTCGCCGAAATTCGACTTCCCGAGAACAAGGGACTGGACACGCACAATCTCGGGAAGACAACAGTCGGTCAGCTGATCGACTATTGCCTCCTGAAAGGCAAGTCACAGGAGTTCTTCCTTTTCAAGCACGCACAGTTCAGCGAGTTCACCTTCTATCTCGAACTTGAGCTGCTCGACGGAACCTACGTCACGATCTGCCGTCCGGTGACACCGGGCTCAAAGGTCTACATCAAGCGGAGCATTAGCTCGCTTCCAGACGCTTCACTGATTCCGCTCGAGGAGTGGGAATTCCAGAAGCTCTCTTTTGAACGTGCAAAGACAGTTCTCGACGGGATCTTGGATCTCACCGCGCTAAGCCCATGGTCGTATCGAAAGCTGATCGGCTATCTGATCCGAACGCAAAAGGACTATCTTGATGTTTTCCAACTGGGCAAGTTCTCGGGAAAACACCAGGACTGGAAGCCATTCGTCGCCCACCTATTGGGCGTCGCATCCGGCAATGTAACCAGACTCTACGATCAGCGCGAGAAGGTCGCTCAGATCGAGGGGCACCTCCGTTCTGTAAGCAAGGAATGGGGCGGTGACGACTCCGACCCATCCATCCTTGACGGCTTGATCGCCGTGAAGCGTTCGGAACTTGCATCGCGTCAGCGCGTGCTCGACACGTTGAATTTCAGGACAGACGACGCACGCGTAAACGGGGAGCTCGTCGATCGAATCGAATCGGAAATTGTCGAGCTCAACGAGCAGCTGTACACATCCACACAGCTAATCGCCCGATTGAAGGAATCACTCGAGCAAGAGCAGATCATCTTCCGACCGGCAGAAGCTGAGAAGCTGTTTGCTGAGGCCGGCATCTACTTCTCTGCCGAACTCATGAAGGACTACCAGCAGCTCGTTACGTTCAACCGCTCCATAACATCAGAGCGTCGTGAAGCACTGGAATATCAGCTTGCTGAAACCGAGTCGCTTGTAGAGCGTCTGGGGAACCGGCTGAGCGAGCTAAACGCGGAGCGTGAAAAGTCACTCGCATTTCTCCTCGAGTCGGAATCGATGCAGAAATTCCGAAGTGTGTCGCGCGAGGTCTCCGGAATCGAAGCCGAATTGGCGGTGTTAGAGGCGCGCCACCAGAGTGCCATGCGCTTGGTCGAACTCCGTCGCGAGCAGCGGGAGGCCGCCGAGGAGTTGGGCAAACTGCAGACCTCCGTCGAGGCGGAGATCGTAGAGCTAAGCCAGGATCCAGAGAGCCGATTTGCCAAGATGCGCGGCTATTTCAACGAAATTATCTCCGCAGTTGTTGGGCAGAATGCGATTCTCGCCATGAAGCTCAACGGCGAGGGCGGCCTCGATTTCACCGCCGAGTTCGTGAGCGACACCGGTACGGCAACCAGCGGCGATCGCGGTACTTCTTATAAGAAGTTGCTCTGCATCGCATTCGATCTAGCGCTCCTCCGGGCACACCTCGACGTGAAGTTTGCGCGTTTCGTTTACCACGATGGAGCACTTGAGCAGCTGGAAGCCCGAAAACGAGAGAAGCTAGTCGGAGTGTTCCACGAGTACGCAGAGCTGGGAATCCAGCCTGTGTTCTCAACGCTCGACGAGGCTCTACCGGGACCCGACGCACCGTCCAACGAGCGCATTCCCACCAATGAAGTGATCCTCACCCTCCATGACGAGAATGATCTAGGCCGGCTCTTCAAGATGCCGTCGTGGTAATTACCACCTAGCTGGCGGGATAGCGGCGAAGAATGAGTTTGATCTCATGATCGTTGGCAAACCAGACGAGCTCCGCGTGGTTCTCTCGAGCCTCGACCAGACGGAGACCGAAGATCCCGGACTCGGGATGTTCAGAGGGCTTCGTTCCGGGCGCTCGCTGGGGAAGGATGCTCGCGAGCACCTGTGAGATGTGTGCACCGCCCGCCCACTCGTACTTGACGACGCTCTGAGAAGGATCCACCCAGCCATCTGTCCAACTGCTCGACGACAGCAGACCTCTCAGAGTTGCCACCAGCCGACCAAGCAGCATTGTCGCGTCGTTCTGAAGGTGATCTCGCCAGTAGCCCTCGTCTTCACCTACCGGTCCCTGCGCAACCAACGCTTCTACGTCGCCCAAGAACGGTGCCGCAGGGATATCGATCGCGATGGATTCTTCGAGTGACCCCGTTGGACGATCAACACCAGCCTCGAGCAGGATCTCATCGAGCTCCCGCGACACTCCAAAGAGCTCGCGGTCATCTAGGCCGCGGGTCGACTTGCGAACTGCTTCAAGGTTTGGGCGCGCTTCCAGCAGACCTCTGATCGCCTCAACCGTGGCTTCGTCGTATCGCCGACGGAGACCTGAAGGCGAAACTTCTTGCGCTGTAGCAAGCACTGTCAGATTCGGCCTGGGCGTCTGAACGGCGTGGGCATACGCGGTCAGGATGGCGCGCGTCGACTGGCCAAGATCCACCAGTCGCTGCGCCGCCTTCAACGCAAGAACGCCTTGATCGTTCGGGCGAAAGGCTGACGCGGTGATCACGTTCTCCGCCGTCACCTTCGAGCGGTACTGAAGCCGGGCTATGAGCCGCTGGATTACTTCAGGGAGCGCTTGGGACTCGGGGTTCTCCGCCATGAGCAGCAGCCTACCTCGACAGTTGTCAAAAGAACACTTGACATTCATCCACCCTCCGTTCTAGCGTGACACTTGCCAAATGGCTAGACAAACGTCAATGAATGGAGATGGACATGGCAATTCAGTCAGCGATCCCGGTGGACTTCGGGGCATACTTCCCCGCCGGCGCCTACATGGTCGGCGAGGTCGAGCGGGTCATCGAGTGGACCGCCGATGGGCAGCAGGCCGGCCAGCAGCACGACAAGGCGACCGGCAAGCCCGTCTGGACGGTACGCGTCATCGACGCCGACCCGAACGGCCGCAAGGGTCAGGGTGAGGTCAGCGTGAAGATCGCGTCCGCAATCGAGCCGACGCCGCCGCCGGAGATGCCGGGCCTCCCCTTCCGCCCCGTTCTCTTCGAGGGGCTCACCGTGACCCCATACGTGAAGGAGGGCGGAGGTCGTCCCCGCGTGGCCTTCTCGCTGCGCGCGAGCGACATGAAGCCGGCCGCGCCGAACAAGCGGGGCGACTGATGGCAGTCGACCTCGGGGGCGAGCTGCGCTGGTGGGGACTCGCGCTCACTGACTGCTGGACGCGCCACCGAGCTCTCGCGGTGCTCTTCCTGATCGCGGTCGTCACGCTCAGCTGGGTGCAGCCGATTGCACTCGCCCTCGGGGTCGTCGCCTTTGTGTGGCTCGCGGTCAGCATCGTGCGCCGATACCGGCATGGCATGACTCTCGACGATCATTCGATCCAACGCCGTCGCGACGCCTACGTGAACTGGCTCGGACAGGCGTGGCCAGAGCTGATGCTCCGACTCGGGTGTTCAGTGCAGGTCACGAACGGTCCGCGCGTTGTGCCGACTTTCGTCGGTTACACGTGGGGATCCGGAGCTCTCTGGATGACGATCTCACTGCCGCTCGGTATGACGCGCGAACAGCTCGCACTCAGGGCCGACGCCATCGCCGAAAGCCTCGGTGCGCATCGCGTGGCGATTGCGGCATCAGACGTCGGCATCAGCGCGATGATCGCATTCACCGATCCGCTCGAAGAGCCCTTCACGCTGGAGCCAGCCGAGGCCGTTGACCTCCGCGCGGTACCGCTCGGCCTGACTGAGGCCGGCACACTCTGGACCATGCGGCTCGGCCCGCAAACGCTCGTCGCCGGATCATCCGGATCGGGCAAGGCCTCGCTGGTCTGGGGTCTGATTCTCGGCCTCACGCCCGCGATCAAGTCAGGCCTCGTTCAGGTGCACGGCATCGACCTCAAGTCGGCCATGGAACTCGGCATGGGCACGGAACTGCTGACTCGCTTCGCGCACACCCCCGAGGCTGCGGTCCAGCTTCTCGAAGAGGCGGTCTCAGCGATGCAGGCTCGTGCCCTCGAACTATCAGGCTCGACCCGACAGCACATCGCCTCGCCCGAGAGCCCTCATGTCGTCGTTCTGATTGACGAGATGGCGGCACTCACGGCGTACCAAGTCGACCGGGATCTGATGCGCCGCGCGAACAACGCGATTGCGCTGCTGTGCTCGCAAGGTCGGGCCGTCGGCTACACGGTATTCGCCTGTCTGCAGGATCCCCGCAAGGAGACGCTCCCGGCCCGCGGCCTGTTCACGCAGACGATCGGCCTCCGCCTGCGAGACGCGATCGAGACCTCGATGGTGCTCGGCGAGGGCATGCGAGAGAAGGGCGCACTCTGCCACCACATTCCGCCAACCCTTCCCGGTGTCGGCTTCGTGGTCCCAGACGACGGGAGCGACCCGGTCAGAGTCCGAGCGGCAGTCGTGACCGACGAGATGATCCGCGCTGCAGCTCGTGATTTTCCTGCACCGGCACAGATCCCGATCGTCCTGCCCCAGCCCGCCGAAGCGAACCCCGCAACGGCAACACGGTCGCGCCGAACCCGGCGCACCCCGAAAGGAGAAGAAGAATGATCACCAAGCGACAGCTCGCCATCCTCGCCGCTCCCACCGCCGCCATCGCCCTTGCTGCCGGCCTGTTCGGCGTGGGGCACCTTGCGGGCCGCACCACGTACGACGCACGATCGGTCGCGTACGAGGCCGGCTACGACATGGCGCGCGAGAACTACTGCAACCTCGAGCTGAACTCCGACCTCTACGCGAGCACGCTCGACACCCGTCGTGTCGAGAGTCTCGAATCCAACCTCGTCGTCGCGGATGCGAGCTGCATGGACTGGCAGATCGAGGCTTGGAACAACGCACAGGAGCGCCAGGGCGGAGATCTTCGCGGTTGCCGCCCCGACGACAGCGAGGTGCTGCTTGCGGGTGCGCTCCTCACCTGTACCGCGACGGTCAACCTCAACTGACATGTCCTACATCGACGAGGCGACTAACCGGCTGCGCCGGCCTGACTTCGAGCGCTGGATGGACCAGGCTTCGAGCACAGGCTTCTGCGCGCAGCCGGTGCGTCTCGTCGGCTCCACTTCGACGTTCGACGCACGAACCGGCGACCAGCTCGCTCACTACTGCTCGTCCAATGAGCCCGACGGTGTGACGTATGTGCGCTGCGGCAACCGTCGTGCGGTCCGGTGCCCGTCGTGCAGCTATGAGTACAAGGCCGACATGTGGCATCTCGTCGTTGCGGGTGCGGCGGGTGGCTCCAAGGGCGTCCCGAATTCGGTGGCGACGCATCCCCTCGTGTTCGCGACACTGACCGCTCCCTCGTTCGGCGCGGTGCATGCCGCACGAACCTCGAGCCACGGTGCTGCTCGGTGCCGTCCGCGCGCTCGCAGGCTCTGCCCCCACGGCCGCCCGACCTGGTGCATGGCCACGCACGACCCCGACTCCCCCGCCGTCGGCGAACCGATCTGCATGGACTGCTACGACTACGAAACGCACATTGCTTGGCAATGGCATGCGCCCGAGCTGTGGCGTCGCTTCGTCATCCGCCTCCGCCGCGAACTCGCCGCCTCACTCGGAGTCTGCGAGACCGCGGCTCGAAAACTGGTTCGCGTGCAGTTCGCCAAGGTTGCCGAATTCCAGCGGCGCGGGGCAGTCCACTTTCATGCGCTCATTCGACTCGACGGAGACGGCAGCGACGCCGATCCGTTCCCCGCTCCGCTCGTTCCGACGACGGCAGCTGATCTCGCAGCCCTCATCCAGAAGGCCGCCGCTGCCGTCGAAGTGATCGCTGGCCCGCTGCCTGGCGAACACACGTCGCGCCGACTCGTGTGGGGCCGGCAGTGCGATGCTCGTCCGGTTTACCGACACGTCGAGACCGAGGATGGCCGACTGACTGATCGAGCCGTTGCCGCATACATCGCCAAGTACGCAACGAAGGCGACCGAGGATCTCGCGACGACGAGCTCGGGTAGTGCTCGACCCCACATCTCCACCATCCGCCGGCTCGTCGCCGAGGCCGGCCGCGCTGCCGCGCTCGACGACCTCAGCCCGTATCGGCTGCTCGGACGGTGGGAATCGATGCTCGGATTCCGAGGTCACTTCTCGACGAAGTCGCGTCGCTACTCGACCACGCTCGGGCGGCTGCGCTCAGCCCGGCGTGACTGGCAGCGCAAGCAGGCACGCCCGCCCGTCGCGGCTGATCAGAACACGGACGACAGCGAAGAGACCACCCTCGTGGTCGGCTCTTGGTCATTCGTCGGCATGGGCTGGCTCACGGCCGGCGACACAGCTCTCGCGGCCGAATCTGCGGCCGCCGCCCGCGAGTGGCGAAGCAATCGACACTCTGCGAACCGAACCAACAACGAAGAGAGGTGAAGAGATGGAAAAGCTGATGCTGACCCCAGAGGAGGTCGCCGACGCTCTCGGCATCGGGCGGTCGACCGTGTACGACCTGCTGCGGCTCAATGCGATCGTGAGCGTGAAGATCGGTCGTTCGCGACGAGTGCCCGTAACCGCCGTTCGTGAGTACGCGGAACGCCTGACGCAAGCGAGTCTCACCCGATGAGCAAGCGGGCCAACGGCGAAGGCAGCGTCTACCAACGCAAGGACGGTCGCTGGGTCGGCTCGACGTACGTGCTACGCCCCGACGGGGCTCGACAGCGAAAGGAGGTCTACGGCCGCACACGATCCGAGGTCAACTCCAAGCTCCGCGAGCTGATCACGAACACCGAGCGCGGAGTCCCGATGGCTGGCAAATCGTGGACTGTGGGCGCCTACGCTGAGCACTGGCTCGCAAACGGAGTCAGCGCACTGCGGCCAGCCACGCAGTCGAACTACGCATGGGTGCTCCGCAAGTACGTCGTTCCGACAGTCGGCGACATCCGGCTCGAGCGACTGACGCCCGCACACGTGCGCAAGCTGCATGGCGCCGTGCTGTCGATGGGCGTCTCGGTGCGGACGACGCAGCTCGCCCACGCTGTGCTCCGATCGATGCTCGCAGAGGCGGTCCGTGAGGAGCTGATCACGCGAAACGTCGGCACCCTCGTACGGCAGCCGAAGCTCGAGAAGGTCGAACAGCTGGCTTGGTCACCTGAAGAGGCCGCTCGGTTCGGTCTCGCGTCGAAACCTCATCGGCTCCACGCGCTCTTCGAACTCGCCTACTCGGTCGGGCTTCGTCGCGGTGAGCTGCTCGGCCTCCGCTGGTCGGACGTCGATCTCGAGACCAACATGATCCACGTTCGACAGACGATGCAACGACTCGGCGCGGGTCACGGTCGAGTCTTCGGGCCTCCCAAGACCGCCAGGTCACGCCGTAGCGTTCCGATCCCGGTCGGTATCGCTCGTTCACTCCGTGCGCATCGCGCGGCCCAGGCAGCCGAGCTGCGCGGCTCGAACCGCTCGAACCCGCTGGATCTCGTGTTCACGACATCGCTCGGAACGCCGATCGAACCGAGTAACCTGCGGCGCGACTTCGAGACGCTGATCTCTGCGGCCGGCGTCCCGAGGATTCGCTTCCATGACCTCCGGCACACCTGCGCATCACTGCTCTTCGCCAAAGGTGTCCCGCCTCGGGTGGTCATGGATCTGCTCGGGCACTCGACGATGAGCATCACGACGGATCTCTACGCGCACGTGATGCCGACCGCACTGGCCGAGGCAGCCTCGGCGATGGACGACCTCCTGTCGGAGGCCGCCGACAGGATGCAAGAGGAGGCAAACGATGAATGACAGCAGCAAGAAGTTCGACCCGGCCGAGTTCGCGAAGCTCCAGCTAGACGACTTCCGCGGCACCGGCCCGGTCGTCGAGATCTCGACCGACTACTTCAACGAGATCATGCTCAAGATGTTCTGGTCGGCGGCGACCTTTGTCATGTTCGCCCTGCAGTCGCTCCACCTGTCGATGCGTCTGCAGGATCCGACGCTCGACGCTGACGGCAACCTCGTGATGATCGTTAGTCGGCTCGACCGGTCGCCTGTCGATGCTGAGGCAGTCCGAAAGCAGCTCCTCGAGATGGGCTTTCAGGTCGGGGAGATCGACACTCCCCCGCCTTTTTAGCTCGACGTTGCTGTCACGGTTGCTGTCACCGTGACGAACGAACCAGTGCAACGGCCCGTTGCACAAATGGTCCAACGGCTCGTTGGACGAACACGAAGAAGGAGAAGGCCTGATGTACCAGCAGAAAACAGCGAAGGCGGCTCGCATGTCGCGAACCGCCTTCTTCCGTGCGCCCGGAGGGACTCGAACCCCCAACCTTCTGATCCGTAGTCAGATGCTCTATCCATTGAGCTACGGGCGCATGACGCTTGCCTGCCGCATCGTCTGCGATCAGGCAACCCGATTACTCTAACGCAACGATCGCGTTCGCGCCAATCGAGCGCCCTGCCCCTGCTCAACCGCCCGCGTGCTCGGGTCGTTGGAGATCGAGCGCGGTGAGCTGGCGACGGTTCGCGACCTGCCGGTACGAGGTCTCGATGAGCTCGGCGATCAGCTCCCAGTCGGTCGCGGCACCGTCGAGATCGGTCGCGACCCAGCGGTCGCGGTCGTAGTACGGCGGCCCGAAGAAGCGATCGTCCTGCACGAGGGCGAGGTGCTCGTCGGGGTCGGTCTTCACGACGATCGAGAGCGGCCGCTCCATGCTCGCCGACACGTGCACGAAGATCGGCTTCGCCGCGCGGAAGGTGGGTCTCCCCCACGCCTCGACCTCGACCGCCTCGGGCAGGGCGAGGCAGAGCGCCCGCACCCGCTCGACGAGCGGATGCGCGGGATCGACCACGCGGGGGTGCTCCATGCGGGTCACCCTACCCGGGGGCGCCGACGCTCACCACGGCGGGCGCCCGGGCGGCGCCCCGCCGTGGCATCCTCAGCCCTTGACCGCGCCGCCGAGCCCGGCGCCGCGCAGGAACAGCCGCTGGAACACCAGGAACAGGGCCACAGGGATGAGCGTCGAGATCGCGAGCGCCGCGAGGAACACGTCGAGCTCGGTCTGCGACTGCACGGCAGGCAGGCGCACCGAGAGCGGCTGCACCGCGGGGTCGGGCAGTACGAGCAGCGGCCAGAGGAAGTCCTTCCAGGCGGCGATCACGGCGAACACCGAGACGACGCCGAGGATGGGCTTCGACATCGGCAGCACGATCGACCAGAACACCCGGAAGGGCCCTGCGCCGTCGGTGCGGGCGGCCTCGAACACCTCGCGCGGCAGCCCGTCGAAGAACCGCTTCACGAGCAGGATGTTGAACGCGTTCGCCGCCGCCGGCAGCCACACCGCCCAGTAGGTGTTGAGGAGCGAGGTGTCGATGAGCGGCGGGTGCAGGATCGTGAGGTAGAGCGGCACGAGCAGCACGACCGCCGGGATGAACAGCGTCGCGAGCACGAGGGCGTTCAGCACGGGCGCGTACTTCGGCCGCAGGATCGACAGCGCGTACCCGGCAGTCGTCGCGATCAGCAGCTGGAAGAACCACGAGCCGGCCGCGACCCAGATCGTGTTCAGGAAGTACTGGTCGATGTGGATGTCGTTCCACGCCTGCTCGAGGTTCGCCCAGTCGATGCCGTTCGGCCAGAGCGCGAACGGCTGGGAGAGCGTGTCCTGCGTCGGCGTGACCGCCGCCTTGGCGAGCCACAGGAGCGGCCCGAGTCCCGCGACGACGAGCCCGACGAAGAGGAACACGTGGATCGCACCCATCGAGGCACGGACTCCGCCGCCCTTCCGATCGTGGTCGGAGACGATGCCCCGGTCGTTGCCGTCATCGGGGGCGCCCGGCGTGCGCCGCGTCATCCGCGACAGCCGTGCGCGCAGCGTGATGGAGTCCGCCGTCGTGGCGGGGGCGGTGCCCTGCGCGGTGGTCAATTCGTGCTCCAACGGTCGGTCAGCTTGAAGTAGAGCCAGCTCAGGAGGCCCAGGAAGATCGCGAGCATGAGACTCAGCGCGGTCGCCTCGCCGTAGTCGCCGCCGAGGCTGTTCTGGAACGCGTAGCGGTAGATCAGCAGCAGCACGGTGAGGGTCGAGTTGTTCGGCCCGCCGCCGGTGAAGAGGTACGGCTCGAGGAAGACCTGCGCGGTGCCGATGACCTGCAGGATCAGCATGATGAAGAGGATGCCGCGCAGCTGCGGCAGCGTGACGTGCCAGATCTTGCGCCAGATGCCGGCGCCGTCGACCTCGGCGGCGTCGTAGAGCTCGGGCGGCACCGCGATGAGCGCCGCGAGGTAGATGATGATCGACCCGCCGGCGGCGGCCCACGTCGCCTCGATGACGAGCGACGGCATCGCCGTCGCCGACGACTGCAGCCACGGTTGCGGCGGGATCCCGACCCAGCCGAGCACGGTGTTGAAGACGCCGTCGGGGCTCGCGTTGTAGAACACCTTCCAAAGCAGCACCGCGACGACGGGCGGCACGACGACCGGCAGGTAGGCCAGTGCGCTGTAGAGGCCCTTGCCGCGGCGGACCTCGCTCATCAGCACCGCCATGAGGATCGGCAGCGGGAACCCGAACACGAGCGCGAGGCCCGCGAAGTACAGGGTGTTGAGCACCGCGGTGCCGAGGTTCGGGTCGCTCAGCACGCGGGCGAAGTTGTCGAGCCCGACCCAGACGGGCGGCGTGATCAGGTTCGTCTTCTGGAAGCTCATGACGACCGCCTGCGCGATCGGCCCCCAGCTGAAGACCCCGAACACGATGAGCATGGGCGCGAGGAACACGAGGTTCCAGAGCCCGCCGCCGCGCACCCAGGTCACGGGGCTTCGGCGACGCCGGCGGTCCGCCGTCGGTGCGGGCGGCGAGGGATGCCGCGGGGCGACGTCGGTCGCGGCATCCGGGTCGATGGTGGTGGTCATGATGGCCCTTCAGGTGGTCCGCTGGTTGAGGAGCGACCGACGAAGGAGGACGCGTCTCGAAACCGGGGGCGGGTTTCGAGACGGTCGCTTCGCTCCCTCCTCAACCAGCGAGAGTGGGACTACTCGTCGAGCAGGGCCTGCGCGTCGACGTCGATCTGCTTCAGCAGCGCGTCGATGTCGGCGTTCTCATCGGTCAGCACGGCCTGCACGAGGTTGTCCATGAGGGCGTAGATCGGCTGCGTCTGCCCCTTGAACTCGCCCACCGGCGTCTGCTCGAAGATGCCCTCGGTGAAACCCGCCATCTGATCGAGCGGCACGTTGACGTAGGGGGCGATCCACTCCTGCGACTCGAGGTAGGTCTCCTTGTCGAGCACCGGCAGCACGGGGGTGCCGACGGCCTGGTCGGAGGCGGCGAGGGCCTTCGCGTCGGCGACGGCGGCGTCCTCGTTCAGGAGCTTCTGCATGTAGTACCAGTCGATCCACTTCACCGCGGCCGCCTTGGTGTCGTCGTCGAGCGTCGGCGGCATGACCGCGATGTCGCCGCCGCCGAGCACGCCGCCGCCGTCCTCCGTCGGGATGACTGTGAGGCCGTAGATGTCGGGGCTCATGCCGAAGTCGCGCACGAGCGCGGTGTAGACGTCGGAGCCCGAGGTGTACATGCCGAGGTTGCCCGCGGCGAACTCCTGGTTGATGCTGCCCCAGTCGAGGTCGAAGGTCGCCCCCATCGAGTCGTCCTCCCAGCGGAGGTCGTGCAGGTACTCGAGCGTCGCCTTCGTCGCGTCGTTGTCGATCGTCGAGGTGTAGCTGCCGTCGTCGTTCGCCTGCTGCAGCGACGCCCCGCGCGAGTCGGCCTGCACCGAGAGCTGCCAGCCGCCGGTGTTGCCGGCCGCCATCGTCGCGTACCCGGCCTTGCCGGTCTTCTCGGCGATGGTCTTCGCGGCCGCGCGCACCTCGTCCCACGTGGCCGGCGGCGTGTCGGGGTCGAGGCCGGCCTGCTCGAACAGGTCGCGGTTGTAGTGCAGGCCGTTCGCGTACGCCTGCCGCGGGAAGCCGTAGACCTGGCCGTCGCTGCCCGTGACCTCGTCGAGGATGATCGGGTTGAACTTGTCGGAGTATCCGAGCTCCTTCAGCTCGTCGGTCACGTCCATCAGCTGACCGTTCTCGAGCAGCGTCTTCGTGTCGGTGAACGGCACCGTGAAGACGTCGGGCAGGCTGCCGCCGGCCAGCTGGGCGGCGAACGTCGGCGCCGTCCATTCGTACTCGAGACCGACGACGTCGATGTCGGGGTTGGCCTTCTCGAACTGCTTCTCCTGCTCGGCGAAGGCGTCGTAGGCGGCCTGGTCGGCGCCGGGCGGGAAGGTCGCGACGCGCAGTTCGAGCTTGCCGTCGGCGCCGCCCGAGTCGGCGCTGCAGGCGGCGAGCGAGCCGGCGACCACGAGCGCGGTGAGCCCCGCGATCGCGATGCTGCGTGATGACTTCATTGTCCTGTTCCTTTCGGTGCTGTGCTGGGTGGTGCGGTTGGTGCGGTTCAGGGATGCCTCGGCGCCGGCGCGATGCGCAGCCAGGCCGTCGCATCGCTCGGGAGCAGGCCGGCCTCGAGCGGGGCGCTCGCGAGCAGGATGCTCTCGTGCTCGGGCAGGGCGATCGGCGCCCCTCCGAGGTTCGTGATCGAGACGAGGTCGTCGCCGCGGCGGAAGCAGAGCACGTCGGCGCCGGCGTCGATCCAGCTCATGGGCCCGTCGCCGAGGGCGGCCTCGCGCCTGCGCAGGCGCAGGGCCTGTCGGTACAGCCAGAGCATCGACGAGGGGTCGGCCTGCTGGGCCTGCACGGTGAGCGCCGCCCACTCGGCGGGCTGCGGCAGCCACGGGGGCGTGGCGTCGGGGCCGAACCCGAACGGGGCAGTGGTGCCCCGCCACGGCAGCGGCACCCGGCAGCCGTCACGGCCGGGGTCGACGCCGCCCGAACGGAAGTGCATCGGGTCCTCGAGCACCTCGCGCGGCAGCTCGACCTCGGGCAGGCCGAGCTCGTCGCCCTGGTAGAGGTAGAGCGAGCCGGGCAGGGCGGCGGTGAGCAGCGCCGCCGCGCGGGCCCGCCGGCCGCCGAGTGCGAGGTCGCTCGGCGTGCCGAAGCGCTTCTTCGCGAACGCGAACGACGAGTCGTCGCGGCCGTAGCGGGTGACCGGCCTCGTGACGTCGTGGTTCGACAGCACCCAGGTGCTCGGCGCCCCGACGGGCGCATGCGCGGCGAGCATGAGGTCGATCGAGGCGCGGAGCTCGTCGGCCCGCCAGGGTCGCGACATGAAGTCGAAGTTGAACGCGGTGTGCATCTCGTCGGGGCGCAGGTAGGCCGCGAAGCGGGAGGCATCCGGCACCCAGACCTCGCCGACCAGCACGCGCGTGCCGTCGTACGAGTCGGCGATGCGCCGCCATGCGCGGTAGACCTCGTGCACCTCGTCGCGGTCCTCGGTGGGGTGCTGCCCCGGCGCGACCGTCGTCGGCACCTCGCCGAACTCCGGATCCTTGATGAGCAGGCCGGCCGAGTCGATGCGCACACCCGCGACGCCGCGGTCGAACCAGAACCGCAGGATGTCCTCGTGCTCGGCGCGCACCTCGGGGTGGTTCCAGTTGAGGTCGGGCTGCTCGGGCGTGAAGAGGTGCAGGTACCACTCCCCCGGCGTGCCGTCGGGGTTCACCGTGCGGGTCCACGTGTCGCCCTGGAAGTTCGACACCCAGTGCGTCGGCATCTCGTCGCCGTTCGGCCCCTTGCCCGGGTGGAACCAGAAGCGCTCGCGCTCGGGACTGCCGGGGCCTGCGGCGAGCGCCTCGCGGAACCACGGGTGCTCGGAGCTGACATGGTTCGGGACGATGTCGATGATGGTGCGGATGCCACGCGCCGCCGCCTCGGCGATGAGCTCCTCGGCGTCGGCGAGGGTGCCGAAGGCCGGGTGGATTTCGCGGTAGTCGGCGACGTCGTACCCGCCGTCGGCGAGCGGGGAGGGGTACCAGGGGTTGAACCAGAGCGCGTCGACGCCCAGGTCGGCGAGGTAGTCGAGGCGGCTCCGCACACCACGCAGGTCGCCCGTGCCGTCGCCGTCGGAGTCGGCGAAGCTGCGCACGTACACCTGGTAGATCACGGCGCTGCGCCACCAGAGCGGGTCGCGGGTGAACGCGGCCGGCGCGGCGGCGGGGGTGTCGGTGAGCGGCATGGTCACGCGGTCGCTTCTCCTCGAGTCGGGCGGGCTTCGCGCCGGTCCGTTCGAGACACCGGCGTCGATGCGGCTCAACGTAATGAGAGCAACAGAATGATGCAACTATTCAACAATCCGACACAGATTTGCGACACCTTGCGTCGGTTTGCGGCAGCCGCTTGCGGAAACCCGTCTGCTGGTTGAGGAGCGCGCGACGGAGGAGCACGCGTCTCGAAACCCGGTGGCCGGGTCTCGAGAACGGCTCACCGGGCTTCGAGACGCGTCGCCGCTCCGCGTCGGCGCTCCTCAACCAGCGGAGACGTCGTCAGCGCACCGCCGGGGCCGTCGACCCTCGCACGACGAGCTCGGGTGCGAAGAACACCTCGTCGCCGATCGCGCGCTCGCTCGACATCTGGCGCATGAGCAGTTCGATGATCATCTTGCCCATCGACTCGATCGGCTGCCGGACCGTCGTGAGCGGAGGTTCGGTGCAGTTCATGAGGGCGGAGTCGTCGAAGCCGATCACCGACACGTCCTCAGGCACGCGGAGCCCTGCCCGCCGGGCCGCGCGCACGGCACCGAGCGCCATCGGGTCGCTCGCGCAGACGATGCCGGTGACGCCCGCGGCCAGGAGCTTCGACGCCGCGGTCTGCCCCGACTCGAGCGAGTAGAACGAGTGCACGACGCGCTCGTCGGGGAGCTCGAGCCCGAGCCGCGCCGCCATGGCGATCGCGGCCGCGTGCTTGCGCCGCGACGGGACGTGGTCGCTCGGCCCGAGCAGGATCCCGATCCGCTCGTGCCCGAGCTGCAGGAGGTGCCCGAGCGACTGCTCCATCGACATGGCGTCGTCGCAGGAGACGGTCGCGAAGTCGAGGCCGTCGATGGGCGCATTGACGAGCACGGTCGGCAGCTTCAGCTCACGGAGGCGCTCGTAGTGATCGTGGTTGACGTCGGCCTGCGCGTACGCCCCGCCGGCGAAGATCACTCCCGAGACCTGCTGGTGCAGCAGGAGCTCGACGTAGTCGGACTCCGAGATCCCGCCCGCGGTCTGGATGCAGAGCACCGGCGTGAAGCCGTTCTGGGCGAGGCCGCCGCCGATGACCTCGGCGAGCGCGGGGAAGATCGGGTTCTGCAGCTCTGGCATCACGAGCCCCACGAGGCGGGCCCGCTCACCGCGGAGCTTCGTCGGCCGCTCGTAGCCGAGCACGTCGAGCGCGGTCAGCACGGCGTCGCGGGTCGAGGCCGAGACCCCTGGCTTGCCGTTGAGCACCCGACTGACGGTCGCTTCGCTCACTCCGACCTTGCGCGCGACATCCGCCAGCCTTCTCGACATGGCCGCAATCGTACGCGAGGCCACGCAAGAACTCGACAATCGCCCGATCATCCTGGTGCGACGTCGAGACCGTGCCTCCCGCCCGCCTCGCGATCGAGGTGAGCCCGGCATCCCCGCGGTCTAGAGTGCAGTCATGGGGAAACTGATCTACAACTCCTCGACGCGGGAGCTCGACATCGATGACCGTGTCCTCGCCCACCTGCGGGTCGCGATCCTCAACAAGCTCCGCCGGTCCGAGAGCTTCGCGCTGACGTGGGAGCACGGCGTCGCGAACGGCAGCGGGCGCACCACGCTCTGGCTCAACGAGTCGATTCCGCTGCAGTTCGTGTTCAGCGGCAATCGCCCGCCCACGCTCAACCGGCTCTGGATCGAGCAGCTGCTCCTCACCGCGAACAGCACGAGCGGTCTGCACTACGTGCCCGAGCCGGCCGAGACCGAGGAGTTCGAGAGCGACTGAGCGCCTGCGCACGCCTCAGTCGACGGGTTCGATCTGCGTGAGCACGAAGCGGCGTTCGTCGAGCGAGAGCAGGTCGGGTGCGTGCGCGCCCGAGATGCGTTCGATCTCGGCGGCGACCTCGGCATGGATCGGCGCCTCGAGGTCTTCGAGCATGCGGTGTTTCGAGCGGATCGAGAGTCTCGGCCACCAGTCCTCGATCGACGGCGCGGTCGCCTTCGCATCAGCGTCCACCGGTCATCACCTCCCCGAACCGGGGAGCCCCTGCGCTCCCCACTCCCGTCTCTCAGTCGCGGCGGCCGGCAAGACCCGGCTCAGGCCGACTTCGCGTCGTCTGCCGCCTTCGTCTTGGCCTCTTCGACCTCCTGCACGTCGACGCCAACCTGCACTGGCTGCTCCTCGAGCGTCGGGATCGGGTCGGTGTCGAGCTGCTCGGGCACGAGCTGCACACCCCCGGTGCTGTTGGCCGACCGCATGAGGTCCTCGATCCACTTCCGGCTGAGCTCGGGCGTCTCGGGTTCGTCGAAGACGAAGCGCAGCGGAATCGACTGGTGCACCCAGAGGGTGCTGCGCCCGCGCGCCTGATCGTCGGTATGCCGCCACGAGAGGGTGAAGCTCTCGCCGCGACGCAGCTTCGTGATGATCGCCACCTTGAGGTGGGCGAGGGCACGGTCCTCGATCCCGATCGGCGTGCCGGAGTCACCGTAGTAGAGGGTTCCCACGTTCAGAGCCTATGCCCCTCCGGCGCACGCGGCGCCTCGGTCGGGACATGCGGTACCCCACGCGCGCCGGACGGTCGACGCACCGCGCACGAGCGGGAGACCCGGGTGGGCCCCCCGCTCGGCGCAGGCGTGCTCGCGGGTCTCATACCGTGCGGTTCCCGCCGATGTAGCGCACCAGGAACACGATGACGGCGATCACGGCGAGCGCGAGCCCGACCCAGAGCAGGAAGTTCAGTGTGGGCACGATCCCGCCCGTGATGAGCAGCGCGACGGCGGCGATGGCGATGATGACAACGAGGATGTTCATGATTCCTCCTTCCCCTCCGACGTTACGGTCGCACCACCCCGGGTGCGAGGGGTTGACCCGGTGCCGCCCCGTGTGCAATCCGGGCGCAGGGTGCCACGGGACTCCGCCCGGCGGCCCTGTCAATCCCCTGCCGGGCCGGGCGGCCGCCGCGTACCGTGGCTCGCGATCGAGGGGGCGAGATGTTCAACGAGCGACTGATCGATCCGACCACGAAGCACACCACCGACCGGTTTCCGCGCCAGGAACAGGCGCCGCCCGGTCTCACCGAGGCGATGTCGCCCCTGCCCGACCACGGCGAGCAGAGCTACCGCGGCAGTGGGCGACTCGAGGGCCTGCGCACCCTCATCACCGGCGGCGACTCGGGGATCGGCCGTGCCGTGTCGATCGCGTTCGCCCGTGAGGGCGCCCGGGTCGCGATCTCGTACCTGCCCGAGGAGCAGCCCGACGCCGACGAGACCGCCGGCTGGATCCGCGACGCGGGCGACGAGCCGCTGCTGCTGCCGGGCGACCTGCGCGACGAAGCGCACTGCACGGCCCTCGTCGGACGCACCGAAGGGGAGTTCGGCGGCCTCGACGTGCT
The DNA here is from genome assembly GCF_042884375.1 of Agromyces sp. NPDC058136. Lineage (NCBI taxonomy): Bacteria > Bacillati > Actinomycetota > Actinomycetes > Micrococcales > Microbacteriaceae > Agromyces > Agromyces sp. NPDC058136. The sequence continues at coordinate 178,328 of NZ_JBHVUA010000005.1, forward strand.
CGTGCTGAACGCGGCGCACCAGCGCGACCGCGGCGGCATCGAGCACGTGCCGAGCGACGACTTCGAGTCGGTGATGCGGGTGAACCTCTTCGCGCCCGTGTTCCTCGCCCGTGCGGCGGTGCCGCTCATGGAGCCCGGTTCGAGCATCATCACCACGGCATCGATCCAGGCGTCGGCGCCCTCGCCGGCGCTCGTCGACTACGCCATGACCAAGGCCGCCCTCGTCGCCTTCACCAAGGCGCTCGCCGAAGAACTCGGGCCCCGTGGCATCCGGGTCAACGCCGTCGCCCCCGGCCCCATCTGGACCCCGCTCATCCCCGCGACGGGCTGGCCCGACAAGATCACCGACTTCGGCAAGGACACACCGCTCGGGCGGGCCGGCCAACCGGCCGAGGTCGCACCGGCCTACGTCTACCTCGCCTCCGACGACGCCTCCTACGTGTCGGGGGCGGTGCTGCCGGTCACCGGCGGCCGGCCGTTCTGAGCGCCGCGGCACCGACCGAGAACCGAAGAAGCGGAGGAGCACACCATGCCCGGACGAAGGAACGCCTCGCTGAAGGACCCCGAGCTCTACGAGGAGCTGCGCGCCGACGGCGCCTCGAAGGAGAAGGCGGCGCGCATCTCGAACGCGGCCGCGAAGGAGGGACGCGCCACGATCGGCCGCCGGGGCGGCGAGCACGGCGACTACGAGGGGTGGACCGTCGACGAGCTCAGGCACCGCGCGAAGGAGCTGGGCCTCCACGGCTACAGCGGCAAGCGCAAGGCCGAGCTGATCTCGGCGCTGCGCCACCACTGAGCCGGCACAGGGACGCGCCCGATGCGGTTGAAACGGGTCGTGCCCTACGTCTCGCCCGGATACACCCGGGTGCGGCGGGGCCGCGGCTTCGGGTACGTGCACCGCGACGGCGGCACGGCCGGGCGGGCGGAGCGCGCTCGCATCGACGGGCTCGCCGTGCCGCCCGCCTGGCAGGAGGTCTGGATCTCGGACGCACCCAACGCCCACCTGCTCGCGGTGGGCGTCGATGCCGCCGGGCGGCGCCAGTACGTCTACCACCCCGTCTGGCGGGAACGGCAGGACGCCGAGAAGTTCCAGCGGATGGCGGAGCTCGCGCAGGCGCTCCCAGCGGCGAGGCGAAGCGCTCGCCGCGACCTCGGGCTCGACGGGATGCCGCGTGCCCGCGTGCTGGCGGCCGCCTTCGCGACGCTCGACCTCGCCGCGATCCGGATCGGTTCGGAGGAGTCGCTCGCCGGCTTCCGCAACCGCGGGCTGACGACCCTGCTCGTGCGCAATGCGAGCCTCGAGGACCGCGAGACCGTGCGCTTCCGGTTCCGCGCGAAGGGCGGCGTCACCCAGGAGCTGCGCATCGCGGACACCGGCTTGGTCGGTTACGTCGAGGGCGCGGCCGAACGGTCGCGAGCCGCCCGGCTCTACGCCTGGGCCGATGGCCGGGGCTTCCGCGCCGCGGCCCCCGTCGACGTCAACGACGACATCCGCGAGCGCACGGGCGGCGAGTTCACCGCGAAGGACTTCCGCACCCTCCGGGGCACGCTCGTCGCCGCCGAGCACCTGGCGCTGATCGGCCCCTCGGGAACGGCGCGGGCCCGAGCGGCAGCGGTGCGCGAGGCGGTCGAGGCGACCGCCCAGGCGCTCGGCAACACCCCCGCAGTCGCCAGGGGCAGCTACATTGACCCCCGGGTGGTCGCGGCGTACGAGCGGGGCGTCGTCGTGGCATCCGGTGCCGACCGCGAAGGCCGCCTGCTCGAACTGCTCGCGTCCGACGAGGCGTGAGCACGGGCCTCACCCGCCGAAGCCGCCCGCGATCGTCTGCACGAGGCCGATCACGCTCGCGATGCTCATCACGGCGGCCGCGATCCACCCGAACGTCATTGCGGCCGCACCGACACGATGGCGACCCATCAGCGAGCGGTTCCGCGCGATGATCATCACGATGACGAGGAACGGCGCCGCGACGATGCCGTTGATGAGCGCACTGAAGACAAGCAGTGCGACCGCATCCGTCGAGACCGTCGCGAGCACCACCCCGCCGATCGTGCCGATGCCGACGAGGGTGTAGAAGAACGGGTCGCGGCGCGGGCTCGCCGCGAGGCTCCAGTCCTTGCCGAGTGCCGCGGCGAGCGCGGCCGAGCCGGCGACGATGAGCACGGGCACCGCGAGCAGCCCCGAGCCGATGAAGCCGAGCGCGAACAGCACGGATGCCGCGGGGCCGGCGATGGGCTCGAGTGCCGCCGCCGCGTCGGCCGCGCTCTGCACCGGCTTGCCCTCCGCCCCGAGCGTCGCCGCGGTCGCGACGATGATCGCGAACATGACGAGCACCGAGAACACCATGCCGACGACGACGTCGACGCGGGTGTCGACCAGCTGCCGCTTCGCGGCCTGGCGCCGCCGGCGCTCGAGCGGCACCGGCTGGTCTCCCCCCTCGGGCGCCTGGCGCAGCTCCTCGAGGCGATCCTCGCTCTGCCAGAAGAACAGGTACGGCGAGAGGCTCGTGCCGAGGATGGCGACGATCATGCCGAGATACGCGGGCGACAGGCTGAACCCGAATCCCGCGAGCCCGCGCAGCACGGCCGCCCAGTCGACCTGGGCCACGACGAGCACGCCGACGTAGGCGAAGAGGGTGAGGCACAGCCAGCGGATGATCCTCGCCACCATCGCGAACGACCCGAAGAAGAGCACGACGCCGATCGCGAGCCCGGCGACGGCGCTCCAGAGTTGCGCGGGGCCCGCGTGCAGCAGCTCTATGCCCTCGCCGACGGCGAGCAGGTCGGCCGCGACGTTCAGCCCGTTCGCGGCGAACAGCGCGACGAGGAGGATGAGCACGACGAACCGCGAGGCGCCCGTGAACCGGCTGCGGGCGAGCGCACCGAGGCTCTTGCCCGTCGCGGAAGCGGTGCGGTCGCAGATCTCCTGCACGGCGATCATGAGCGGCAGCACGAACGGCACGGTCCAGAGCGTGCCGAAGCCGAAGGTCGCGCCGGCCTGCGCGTACGTCGCGATGCCCGAGGGATCGTCGTCGGAGGCGCCCGTGACGAGACCCGGGCCGAGTGCGCGGAGGAACCGCTTCGGCCCGTGCGGCTGCGGGTCCTGGGCACCGTCGTCGCGCTTCGCGGGCGCGTCGGGCCCCGAGGCATCCTCGTCGTGCGTGCGCGTGCCCACCGCTCCTCCCGTCGCCGGCTCGCTGCCCACGCTAGGTCGGGCCGCCGGGCCGCTTCAACGGGTTGACGCGGCCGCTTCACCGGTCTCAGCGCGCCCGGACGTGCGCTCGAGTCGCCGGCGTCACTCCTCGCGGCGCAGTTCGTCGGGCGACTTGTCGGGCCGCAGGCCCCGCCAGCGCGGGTGGCGCGCCGCACCCGTGGCCGTCCATTCGCCGAACTCGATCTCACCGACGAGCTCGGGGCGCACCCACACCGCGTCGGACGCATCGGCCTCGGGCACCCCGACGAACGGCGGGTCTGGCTGCACCATCGCGTCCAGGCGTTCGCGCAGCCGTTCGAGCTCGCGTTCGCCGAACCCGGAGCCCACGCGCCCCGCGTACTCGAGCCCCGCTTCGATCCCCGCCTCGCCCGGCACTCCGACGAGCAGCGAGCGGATGCGCCCCGTGCGGCTCCCGACCCCGCGCCGGTAGCCGCCGATCACGACCTCCTGCGTGCGGGTGAGCTTGAGCTTCAGCCAGTCGTCGGAGCGCATCCCCGAGCGGTACGGCGAGGCCGCACGCTTCGCGACGAGCCCCTCGAGGCCGAGCAGCCGGCTCTCCTCGAGCGCCGCCTCGGGGTCGCCCGAGGCGGCCGCGGGCACTTCGACGGGCACCCCGCGCCGCGGGCGCACGAGCGCCGCGAGGCGCGCCCGCCGCACCCGGTACGGTTCGTCGACGAGGGCCTCGCCGCCCGCCTCGAGCACGTCGAAGAGCAGCAGGCGCACCGGCACGGATGCCGCGACGGCGGCGATCTCGCGCGGCTTCGTCAGTGACATCCGCTGCTGGAGCACGCCGAAGCTCGGGCGCCCCGCCTCGTCGAGCGCGACGATCTCGCCGTCGAGCACGGCGTCGCCGTCGACGAGCTCGGGCAGCCGATGCAGTTCGGGGTAGCGCTCGGTGACGTCGATGCCGTTGCGGGAGCGCAGCGTCACCCGGCCGCCCTCGACGCGTGCGAGGGCGCGGATGCCGTCCCATTTCCACTCGAGGTCCCAGTCGCCGTCACGCAGCAGACCGATCGTGCCGGGCGTCGCGAGCATCGGCGCGTACGCGTCCCCTCCCGCTGGTCGAGGAGCGAGCGACGAAGGAGCACGCGTCTCGAGACCAGGCCTCGCGACCCCCTGCTCCTTCATGCGGTGCAGCAGCCACTGGCTCTTCTCGCCGCGGCCGTTCGTGCGGATGAGCGCGAGCCGCACCCGCCCGCCGGGGCCCCCCGGCTGTCCGTCGAGGGTGAAGATCACCTCGTCGTCGCGCCACTTCTCGAGCTCGTAGACCCCCGTGTCCCACACGGTCATCGACCCGGCACCGTACTCCCCCGCCGGGATCGTTCCCGCGAAGTCGAGGTACTCGAGCGGGTGGTCCTCGGTCTGCACGGCGAGATGGTTGGTGCCGGTCGACTCGGGCACCCCCTTCGGGACCGCCCAGCTCTTCAGCACCCCGTCCCGTTCGAGCCGCAGATCGAAATGCAGACGGCGGGCATGGTGCTCCTGGATGACGAAGCGGGCCTCCGGCGGTCGAGGAGCGAGCGACGAAGGAGCACGCGTCTCGAGACCTGGTGACGAGGTCTCGAGACGCTCCTCCGTCACTCCTCGACCGGCGGTGGCGGGCATCGGCTCAGGCGTGCGCCCTGCCCGTCGCATCGACCGGTACGTCGCGAGCGGGTCGGGCCCCGCGGCCTCCGCGAGCCCGACGCCGGGGTCGTCGCCCGCGCCGACCCGCGCGAGCACCTCATGCGCCTCCAGCTGCGCGAGCCCCGGGTCGTCGAGCTCGGCCCAGCTGCGCGGGGCGGCGACCGTCGGCCGCGCCCGCCCGCGCAGCGAGTACGGCGCGATCGTGGTCTTCTTGCCGTTGTTCTGGCTCCAGTCGATGAGCACCCGCCCGGTGCGGAGCGTCTTGCGCATGCTCGACACGATGAGCTCGGGGTGGTCGGCCTCGAGCGCCCGGGCGAGTTCGTGCGCGACCGCCGACACCTGCTCCGAGCTCTGCCGCCCGTCGAGCGCGACGTAGAGGTGCAGCCCCTTGCTGCCGCTCGTGACGGGCATCGCGTCGAGCCCCATGCCGGCGAGGAGGTCGCGCACGAGCCGGGCGACCTCGGCGCACTCGACGAGGCCCGTGCCCTCGCCCGGGTCGAGGTCGAACACCATGCGGTCGGGATGCTGCGGGGTGCCGTCGGGCGCGAAGCGCCACTGCGGCACGTGCAGCTCGAGGGCCGCCTGCTGGGCGAGCCACACGAGCGTCGCCCGGTCGCCCGCGATCGGGTACGTCTTCGGCCCGTCGGAGTGCTCGATCACGCCGCGCCTGATCCACTCGGGGGCGTGGTCGGCGAGCTGCTTCTCGAAGAAGGGGGCCTCAGGGGCATCCGCCGTGCCGACCCCGTGCACCCACCGCTTGCGCGTGACCGGCCGCCCGATGACGTGGGGCAGCATGGCGTCGGCGATCTCGGCGTAGTACGAGATCACCTCGCCCTTCGTCATTCCCGTCTCGGGATACATGACCTTGTCGAGGTTCGTCAGCCGGAGCCGCCGGCCGTCGACCTCCACGAGTTGCCGCTCCCCATCGGCCATGTCCCCATCCTGCCGGATGCCGCGGGCTTCCGTCCGAGGCATCCGCGGGTGTCTACTGGGGGTATGCGAGCCGTCTGGAAGGGGGCGGTCACATTCGGCCTCGTCAATGTGCCCGTCAAGCTGTACAGCGCCACCGAAGACCACGACGTGTCCCTGCACCAGGTGCACGACGAGGACGGTGGGCGCATCAGGTACCAGCGCAAGTGCGAGGTGTGCGGCAAGGTCGTCGCCTACCAGAACATCGACAAGGCCTACGATGACGGCGAACGAACCGTCGTCATCACCGACGAGGACCTCAAGGCGCTGCCCGCCGAGCGCAGCCGAGAGATCGAGGTGCTCGAGTTCGTGCCGAGCGAGCAGATCGACCCGATCATGCTCGACAAGAGCTACTACCTCGAACCCGACTCCGCCTCGAACAAGGCGTACGTGCTGCTGCGCGAGACCCTCGAGTCGACCGACCGAACCGCGATCGTGCAGATGGCGCTACGGCAGAAGACCCGGCTCGCGGCGCTGCGCGTGCACGGCGACGTGCTCGTCGCGCAGACCCTGCTCTGGAGCGACGAGGTGCGCGACGCCGCGTTCCCCTCGCTCGACGAGCCCGTGAAGATCTCGGAGAAGGAGCTCGCCCTCTCGAAGCAGCTCGTCGAGAGCCTCGTCGCCGACTTCGAGCCCGAGCAGTACGTCGACGAGTACCAGCAGGAGCTCCGCACCCTCATCGAGGCGAAGCTCGAGCAGGGCGACGCCCTCGACACCGCCGCGACCTTCGGCGAAGAGCCAGAGGAGGAGACCGGCGGCGAGGTCATCGACCTCATGGAGGCCCTGCGGCAGTCGCTCGCCGCCAAGCGCGGGGGCGGAGGGAAGACGGCGAAGCCCGCGAAGGCGGCATCGAAGCCGGATGCCGCGCCGAAGGCGAAGTCCTCCACGAAGGGGAAGCCGGCGAAATCGGCCGACGCCGACAAGGCGAAGCGGTCGAAGACCGCCTGAGCGGCATCGGTCCCCGCCGAGACGAGAGCGCGCGGCATCCGATGACCGGATGCCGCGCGCTCGCGTGCTGGGGGTGCCCCGACTACTTGGCCGCGCACACCTCGGTGACGGTGACCGCAGCGGCCTGGATGTCGCCGGTCGCCGTGGCCTGCGCGTCGGCGTCGGCCTCGAAGTCCTCGGTCTCGGTGGTGGGCAGGGTCGCCGCGTACGTCTCGGCGGCCTCGATCTTCGCCTGCAGCCCGTCGAGCGCCTCGGCGAGCTTCGAGTCGTCTGCAGCCTGCTCGTCGAGCTCGTCGACGCGCTCCTCGTAGGCGTCGAGACGCTCGAGGAGGGCGGCCTGCTCGGTCGCGGTGAGGATGGCGTTCTGCGCGCCGTTCGCGATGTCGCGCACGGCGACGCGAACGACCTCGCAGCTGTCGCCGCCCTGGGCCGCAGTGGTGTCGTCGGTGCTCGAGGCGCAGCCGGTGAACAGCAGTGCGCCGGCGAAGACGAGCGCGGTGGACGTGATGATTCGTTGCATGGTGCAATTCCCCCTGAATTCGGTAACCACAAGAGCTTAGTCGCGGGCGCTGTCGGCTGCCCGAAACCCCGGTGCTACCCCTCGCGACGGCGGCTGCGCAGCTCGCGGATACGCCGCCCCAGCAGCTGCGCGAAGACGAACACGAGGAAGATCGAGAACACCACGTTCGACCAGAACGGGTCGATGCCCGTCGCGATCAGCACGCCCACCGGTGACATCACGCTCGCCGCGACGCCCACGATCGCCGCCGTGCGCAGGTCGACGTTCTTGCGGCGCCAGTTGGCGAGCGTGCCCGAGATCGATCCAGGGATCATCATCGTGAGCGAGGTGCCCTTCGCGACGAGGTCACTCGCACCGAAGAAGAACATCAGCACGGGCACGACGATGATGCCGCCCCCGACCCCGAGCACCCCCGAGAGCACGCCCGTCACGAATCCGGTGACCACGAGGAGCGGGCCGGAGATCCACGTCATGCCGATCTCGCTGTCGCGCTGCGGCACGACGAACCACAGGCTCACGATGACGACGAGCACGAACACGAGGAAGATCCAGTGCAGGGTCCGGATCGGGAGCTTCGCGAGCAGTGCGCTGCCGAGCTGCGACCCCACGATGATGCCCGCCGCGAGCAACAGCGCGGCCACCCAGTCGACCTGCCCCTGCACGGCGTAGCTCACCGCGCCGACGACGGCCGCCGGCAGGATCGCCGCGACCGAGGTGCCCGCTGCGAGCCGCTGCGGCATGCCGAGGATGAGCACGAGTGCGGGCACGATGACGAGCCCGCCGCCGACGCCGAAGAGTCCGGAGAGGAGCCCCGCGAAGATGCCGATGAGCACGAGCGGGAGGGCGGCGGGGCGTTGTTCAGTCATCGATGCGCATTTCTCCGTGATCGTCGTGGCGGACGTGCGACGCCATCGTACGACGCCGTGAAACGGGAAAAGCCCCCGCGAATCGCGGGGGCTTCTCAAGTCAGTGCGGAGACGAGGGGATTTGAACCCCTGGTCCCCTTACGGGGACTCCACCTTAGCAGGGTGGTGCACTCGACCGGACTATGCGACGTCTCCTTGCGGTGCGCACGCGCACACGCGACTGTCATCATAACCCGACGACCGGCAGAATGACGATTCGAGCCGGAACGGTCGGGTTGCGAGACCCCGCTACTGGTCGTCGAGCGTACGACCGGCCGAGCATCGCGTCTCGGCGGCGGTCTGCCCCGTCACGTCGCTCGGCAGCGCACCCGTCGTCGGTGCGGGCACCTCCTCGGCGGGCACCTCTTCAGCGGGCACCTCTTCTGAGGGCACCGCCTCGACCGTCACCGTGTTCGGGTCGCCGGCCGACGCGAACGAGGCGTCGTCGGCGGTCGGGTCGAAGACGACCGGGGTGTCGTTCTGGAGGGCGAGGTTCACGATCTCGGCCGAGTCGCTCGGCTTGACGCCGCCCTCGGTCGTGCCCGTCGGGTACTGGATGAAGGCGATCTTGTCGAGGTCGACGTCCTTCATCGCCTTCGCGATCGAGACCATCGTCGTCGGGTTCGCGAGCGAGTCGGAGAGCTCCATGTTCGCGAGCGCGGCCTTGGCGATCGAGTAGAGCGCGACCGGGTCGCCGAGCGTGCCGCTGTCCTGCAGCTTCCGGGCGAGGGACGACATGAACACCTGCTGGTTCGAGATGCGCCCGAGGTCGGACCCGTCGCCGACGCCGTGCCTCGTGCGGAGGAACTGCAGAGCCGGCATTCCGGAGAGCTCGTGCATGCCGGCCTCGAGGAACAGGCCGGTGTACTCGTCTTCGATGGGCTCGGCCACGCAGACCTCGACACCGCCGACGGCCTCGCTCATCGCGGCGACGCCATTGAACTGCACCGTGCCGGCGAACGGGATCGTCACGCCGGTGAGCTCTTCGACCGTCTTCACGACGCAGCCGAGTCCGCCGTGGCTGAGCACCGAGTTGATCTTGACGCCGTACAGCTCGTCCAACGGATCACCCGCAGGATCTTCGGGGTCGGTGCACGCCGGCACGTCGATGAACATGTCACGGGGGAAGCTGATGACCTCGACGTGCGAATGGTCCTGCGAGATGTGCATGAGCATCGTGACGTCGTTGAGCACGGCGGTCTCTTCTTCGGGGTCGCCGAAGGCCATCCCCTGCCCCTGGCGGCTGTCGCTGCCGACGAGCAGGAGGTTCACGCCGCCTTCCATCGCACCGACGTCGGGCACTCCCTCGAGCACCTTCTCGTTGCCGAGCGAGACGGTCGGCTTCACGGTGCTCGCGAGATCCCACGCCGCATACGCCGCGACGGCGCCGCCCGAGACGAGCGCGACGGACAGGCCGATGCCGAGCACCTTCGCGAGGGTGCGGCCGATCGACCGCTTGCGGAGCTTGCCGTGATGCGCCACCGCGGGGTTCTTCGCGGCGCGCCGCGAACTGGGTCGCAACGCTTCGTTCACCGGGATCCTCTCGAGTGTGGTGGTCGCGCGGAGGGCGTGGGATTCGAACCCACGAGACATTTCTGCCCACTGGTTTTCAAGACCAGCTCCATCGGCCGCTCGGACAGCCCTCCTCGCCTGCGCGTCGCCCGTCGAGCGGGTCATGTCGTGCAGGCAGGCCCCGATTCTAGCCGAATCGCTTTCGGTTCAGCCTGCCAGCCGCTCCTGAGAGAGCCCTGAAGCGAAGGCGGATGCCTCGTTCAGCCCTCGTTGGCGGTGGTGCAGCGCACCTCGTCGCCCGCGAGGCCGGTGACGTCGCCCGGCAATTGCCCTGCGGGCGGCGGCGGCACCGTGGCATCCGGTGCCGGTTCGGCGGCGGGCGCCTCGGCGGCCTGCTCGGCGGGGTCGCCCGGCGCGGTGCCGAACGCTGCGTTCGCGTTCGCGTTCGGATCGATCACGACCGGCACGTCCTGCTGGAGGGCGAGGTTCACCGCCTCGGCCGAGTCGGCTGGCTCGACGTGCTGGCCGTCGCCGTACTCGACGGTCGGGTACTGGACGAACACGATCTTCGACAGGTCGACGTCCTGGATGGTGCGCGCGATCGACATCAGCATGGTCGGGCTCTGCAGCTTGCTCGAGAGCTCCATGTTCGAGAGCACCGCCTTGGCGATGGAGTAGAGCTTCACCGGGTCGCTCAGCGTGCCGCTCGACTGCAGGGTGCGCGCGAGCGAGGCCATGAACGCCTGCTGGTTCGAGATGCGGCCGAGATCGCTGCCGTCGCCGACCGCCTTGCGCGTCCGCAGGAACGCGAGCGCGTCGTACCCTTCGACCGTGCTCATGCCTGCCGGCAGGTTCAACCCCGAGGAGGGGTCGACGATCGGATCGGCGAGGCAGACCTCGACTCCGCCGACTGCGGAGGAGAGCGCCGCGACGCCGTCGAACTTGACGATCCCGCCGACGGGGATCGTGATGCCCGTCAGCTGTTCGATCGTCATCGCGACGCAGCCGAGGCCGCCGTGGTGCAGCACGCTGTTGAGCGGCACACCCGACATCGCCGAGAGCGGGCCGCTCTCGGGGTCGACGGGGTCGGGGCACTCGGGCACGGGCACGATCATGTCGCGCGGGAAGCTCACGACCTCGACGTGCGAGTGGTCCTGCGAGATGTGCAGCAGCATGTTGACGTCGTTGAGGACGCCCGACTCCTCTTCGGGGTCGCCGAACGCACCGCTCGGAGGGCGCTCGTCGCTGCCGACGAGCAGGAAGTTGAGCCCGCCGTCCATCGCGCCGATGTCGGGAACGCCCTCGAGGATCTCCTCACCGGCGAGCGTCACGCCACCACCGTCACCGCCGCCACCGACCGAGCCGACGAGGTCGACGGCGGCGTAGGCGACCACGGCGGTCGCGCTCACGAGCAGCACGGCGAGGGCGGATGCGGCGAGTTTCACCGCGGTGCGCGGCCCCGAGTGGCGGGGCAGGCGCCCGTGACGGGTGGGCACGACCGCCCCCTCGGGCGTCTCGTGATCCCCCTGCTCGGGTACGAGCTCCGCGTTCTGCGTCATGCGACCCCTCCCGTCGGCACGATTCTATGCAGGCCGCGCCCGTGCCGCTGCTGTGAGGTGCTACGGGAGCGAGTCGAGGGCGGCGGCGAGACCGGCCTCGCCGACCGAGCCGGTGACCTCGCCCGCCGCGGCCCGCACCTCGTCGGGCGCCTGGCCCATCGCGACGGCGCGGCCTGCGGCCCCCGCCCACGCGAACATCTCGAGGTCGTTGCGGCCGTCGCCCGCGGCGAACACCCGTGCCGCATCGAGGTCGAGCCACCCGCGCACCCGCTCGAGCGCGGTCGCCTTGTTCACCCCGTCGGGGGCGATGTCGAGCCACGCCGTCCAGCCGATGGCGTAGCTCACGTGGTGCAGGCCCATCTGGTCGACGATCGCGAAGAACTCGTCGAGCCCGTGGTCGAGGCTCGTGACGACGACACGCGTGGCGCGGTGGTCGAGCAACTCCTCGAAGACGACCTCGCGGGCGTTCTCGAGGTTCCACTCCGTCATGCCCGCGGTGTAGAGGCGGTACCCGTCGGGCAGTTCGACCATGAACTTGCCCGAGGGCAGGAAGCTGCGGATGCGTTCGAGCACCGCCGTCGGGTCGAAGGTCTCGACGTGCTCGCGCACGTAGCCGTCGGGCGAGGTGTCGTCGCGACGCATCGTGATCGCGCCGTTCGCGCACACCACATATTCGGGGGTGAGGCCGAGCTCCTCGATGACGGGGCGCGTCGTCGACCAGGAGCGGCCGGTCGCGAGGGTCACGAGGTGGCCGCGTTCGACGGCCGCCGCCACGGCGCGGGAGACCTCGGCGTCGATCGTGCCGTCTTCGTGCATGACCGTGCCGTCGACGTCGAGCGCGACGAACCAGCGACCGTCGACGCTCATCGGGCGACGGGTTCGAGCTTCTCGAGCCCGCCGAGGTAGCCGCGCAGCGCCTCGGGCACCACGACCGAGCCGTCGGCCTGCTGGTGCGTCTCGAGGATGGCGACGAGCCAGCGGGTCGTCGCGAGCGTGCCGTTGAGCGTCGCGACGGGCGCCGTCTTGCCGCTCTCGGTTCGGTGGCGGATGTCGAGTCGACGGGCCTGGAACGTCGTGCAGTTCGAGGTGGAGGTGAGCTCGCGGTACGCGCCCTGCGTCGGCACCCACGCCTCGACGTCGTACTTGCGGGCCGCGCTCGACCCGAGGTCGCCTGCCGCGGTGTCGATGACCCGGTACGTCAGCCCCAGGTCCTGCAGCATGCCCTCCTGCCAGGCGAGCAGACGCGCGTGCTCGGCCTCGGCGTCGGCCGGGTCGATGTAGGTGAACATCTCGAGCTTGTTGAACTGGTGCACGCGGATGATGCCGCGCGTGTCCTTGCCGTGCGAGCCGGCCTCGCTGCGGTAGCAGGTCGACCAGCCGGCGTAGCGGATCGGCCCGTTCGACACGTCGATGATCTCGTCGGCGTGGTAGCCGGCGAGCGCGACCTCGCTCGTGCCGGTGAGGTACAGCTCCTGTTCGGGCAGGTAGTAGACCTCGTCGGAGTGCGCGCCGAGGAACCCGGTGCCGTTCATGATCTCGGGGCGCACGAGCGTCGGCGTGATGAGCGGGGTGAAGCCCGCCGCGATCGCCCGGTCGAGACCCATGTTCATGAGTGCGAGCTCGAGGCGGGCGCCGACGCCCTTGAGGTAGTGGAAACGGGCTCCGGACACCTTCGCGCCGCGCTGCATGTCGATCGCGTCGAGCATCTCGCCGATCTCGAGGTGGTCGCGCGGCTCGAACGGGAAGCTCGGGATCTCGCCGACCTCGCGCAACACGATGTAGTCGTCTTCGCCACCGGCGGGCACGCCGTCGATGACGATGTTGCCGAGCTTCTGCACGGCGAGCGTGAACTCGGCCTCGGCGTCGCCGACGGCCTGGTTCGCGGCCTTGACCTTGCCCGCCAGTTCTTGCGCTTGCGCGACGAGGGCCGCCTTCGCCTCCTTCGGCGCCTGGGCGACCTGCTTGCCGAACGCGTTCTGCTCGGCGCGGAGCGCCTCGAACACGGTGATCGCGGTGCGGCGCGCGGAATCGGCGGCCACGGCCTCGTCGACGAGCTCCGAGGGCTCGCCGCGGAGCTCCTGCGAACGCTTGATCAGGTCGGGGTTCTCGCGGAGAAGTACGGGATCGATCACCCGAGCAAGTCTAGCCCGCGGATTCCCGCGGTTCTCGGGGTCGCGACGCGCCTTCCCGCTCGGTTCCCGGGTGGATGCAATACGGTGGCACCGTGTCGAGCGATCGGAACGAAGGGCAGGCGGATGCCGCGCACCCGCGCCTGCGCGCGGCCGTGATCTTCAACCCGAGCAAGCAGGGCGTCGACGCCCTACGTGCAGCAGTGGGGCGCGCAGAGGCCCGGCAGTCGTTCGCGCCGACGCTCTGGCTCGAGACCACCGAGGCCGACCCCGGCAAGGGCGGTGCCCACGAGGCGGTCGACGCGGGCGTCGACCTCGTGATCGCCGCGGGCGGCGACGGCACCGTGCGCTCGGTCGCCGCAGGTCTCCGCGGATCGGGCATGCCGATGGGCATCGTGCCGCTCGGCACCGGCAACCTCTTCGCCCGGAACCTCGACATCCCGGTGAACGACATCGACGACGCCGTCGTGCTCGCGTTCTCGGGGGCCGACCGCGTCGTCGACGTCATCGTCGCCGAAGTCACCCGCCCGAACGGCGACGACGAGGCGCACCTGTCGCTCGTGATGGCCGGCATCGGCATCGACGCCGAGATGATCCAGAACACGAACCCCGAACTGAAGAAGCGGGTCGGGTGGCTCGCGTACGTCGACGCCGGCCTGCGGGCGCTGCCCGCCTCCAAGCCGTTCCCGGCCCAGTACCGCCTCGAGAACCGGCGCCACCACCGCGCACGGGTGGCGAGCATCCTCGTCGCGAACCTCGGCTACCTGCCGGGCAACATCGAGCTCATCCCCGACGCCGAGATCGACGACGGGCACCTCGACGTCGTCGTCCTGCAGCCGCGGAACCTCCTCGGCTGGCTGTTCATCTGGCGCACCGTCTTCTGGGAGAACCGCGTGCTCCGGAAGTCGGCCCTCGGTCGGCAGTTCATCGACCTCACGAGCGGCAACCGCCGCCAGCAGATCGTGTACCGGCGCGGCCGCTCGGTCGAGCTCGAGTTCGAAGGCGGCCCCCAGGAGTTCGAGATCGACGGCGACGAGTTCGGCAGCGTGGTGTCGGCGAGGTTCAGGGTCGACCCTGCGGCGCTCGTGGTGCGCGTCCCGCGCTGACCCCCGGCGGTCGAGGAGCGAAGCGTCTCGAGACCCGTCAGCCGAGCATGGTCCCCTCGGCGGCCTCCGACGGCTTCGGATCGGGCAGTCGCCGCATCCGCACGGCGTTCAAGACCCCGAGCAGTCCCGCGAGGATCGGGACGAGCAGCGCGACCTGGAGGGCGATGAACCGGGAGTCGGTGTTGATGCGCAGGACCTCCTCCTGCACCTCCGGCGTCTCATCGGCGAGGAGCTCCTCGAGGCCGGTGTTCGTCATGATCTGGGCGTCCTCTTCGAGCACGGTCGCCACCTGCTCCTGCTGGTCGGTGCTCAGCACGGTGCTCGACGAGGCGCTCGCCGTGAAGGTGAAGGCGAGCGTGGCGAGCATGATCGCCCCGGCGAAGGCCAGACCGAACGAGAGGCCGAACGACCCGGCGGCCGAGTTGACGCCCGCCGCTTCGCTGACCCGCTCGTCGGAGATGGGCGAGAGCGTGTAGTTGTTGAGCTGCGAGACGAGGAGGCCGAGACCGCAGCCCGCGACGATGAGCGGCAGCGTGAGGTACCACCCCGAGTCGGCGATCGGCACGATCGGCACGAGCACCCCGACGCCGATCACGACGAGGGCGAAGCCCCACAGGATGATCGTGGCCGGCCGCCGTTTCAGCCCGCGGCCGGCGAGCAGTGCGACGACGAACATGCTGAGCGACAGCGGCGCGATCGAGAGGCCGGCCTGGAGGGCGTTGTACTCGAACACCATCTGCAGATAGATCGGGAGCACGATCATCGTGCCGCCGAGGGCGATCTGCTGCAGCAGCTGCCCGCTCGCCCCGGTGCGGAACATCTTCGACTCGAAGAGCGCCGGGTCGAGCAGCGTCGGCTTGCCCCGGCGCTTGCGGTTGCGCAGCCAGAAGACGAGGAGCCCGAGCCCGACCACCCCGATGCCGATGATGAGGCCGACGTAGCCGCCGCCCTCCTGCCACACGAGGATGCCGGTGACCACGCCGCCCATGCCCACGATCGACAGCAGCGCCCCCACGAGGTCGATCGAGCGATCGCCGTGGTACGGCACGTCCTTCACGAGTCCGATGCCCGCGAGCACGACGGCGATGATGACGGCCTCGAGCGCGAAGCCGACCCGCCACGAGAGGAACGTCGTGATGAACCCGCCGAGCAGCGGCCCGACGGCGGCGGCGATCGCGGCCGACGCCCCGACGAGCGCGTACACCCGCTTCTGATGCGCGCCCTCAAAGTTGCCGTGGATGAGCGACTGCATCGCCGGCAGCAGCAGCGAGGCGCCGATGCCGCCGATGAACGCCCAGAACACGATGATCGCCGTGAGGTCCTGGGCGAAGACCATCGCGATCGCACCCACGGCGTAGCCGAGGAGGCCGAGGATGTACGCGAGCTTCCGGCCGATCAGGTCGCCCGTCTTGCCGCCGATGAGGATGAACGCCGCAGAGACGAGCGCCTCCAGCGCGATCGCCCCCTGCACGCCGCTCACCGTGGTGCCGAGATCGTGCACGACGGCCGAGATCGACACGTTCATGAGCGACGTATCGACGACCAGCACGAACATCGCCATCGCCAGCAGAATGGCGAGCCGCCCGTTGAACTTCACTTCCCCGCCACCGCGTGAGCTCATAGCTCACTCAAGCACACCGCGGCGCCGGGCGGAAGAGCCCCCGTCCGGGGCGATCAGCCCTGCGGCCGGGCCGGAACCCGAGACTGGCGCACCGCTCGACGCACCTCGAGGACCACGACGGCCACGACGGCCCCGACGACCGCCGAAGCGGCCGGACCGATCAGCGTCTGGGCGACCTGCCCCAGCACCATCGCCTCGAACATCTCCCGCTGCCCGTCCGAGAGCTCGGCGCCCGGGCTGAACGACATGTTCGAGGAAGCGGCGTTGCCCGCGACGGCGAGCGCGACGGCCCAGGCGATCAACGCGACGCCGACCACCGCGATCGCCGGCAGCACCCACCACGCCGGCGGCCGCCGGAACCGGGCGTCGCCCTTCGTGCCGGGCCCGGCCTCGACGGCGATGCCCGCGGCGAGACCGGTCACGATGACGGCACCGACCGCGCCGGCGAGCACGAGCGACGGCGCGAGCGCCCACCCGAGGATGCGCAGGCGTTCGCCGTCGGGATCGACGACTCCGCCGTAGTAGTACGCGTAGTCGCCGTTGAGGCTCCAGAGCATCCAGATGCCGAGCGCGATCGCACCCCCGGTCGCGGCCCAGCCGGCGATCAGCCAGGCCCGCGCGGTCGGCGCGGTCACGGCGTCGTCGGCGCCGTCGGCGGCTCCGATCGGCCCGGGTTCGTCGCTCGGATACTGGAGACCGAGCATCGCGACGGGATCGGCGGCGCCGTCGCCGGCAGGCGCACCCGCATCGGGCGCGGCGTCGGCGGGCTCCCGACCCGGCGGCGGAGGGATCCGGGCGGGCGGAGGTTCGCGCAGTTCGGGCGTCTCGCGCGGGACGGCGGCCGCGCGGGCACCGCGCTCGGCGACCGCGGACCCGGGCGAGACCGCCGCACCGGTCCACCCCGTGGCATCCGCATGCTGCGACGGATCGTAGCCGCGCTGGAACCGCGGGTCGTACCGCGGGTCGATGCCCTGCTCGGTGTCGGTCATCGTCGACCTCCTCGCTCGCGCCGCGTCGCCGTCAGGCGCCGTCGGGTTCGCCGCTCAGGAGCCCGCGCAGCCAGTCGCGGGCCTCGATGAAGATCTCGTCATCGTACTTCGAGTGCACCTCGACCTCACGCCGGTCCGCGCGCGGGTACGAGCCGAGGAAGATCACCTTCGGCGAGTAGCGGCGGAGGCCGAGGAGCGCGTCGGCGACCCGCTCGTCCTCGACGTGGCCCTCGAGGTCGATGACGAAGCGGTATCGGCCGAGCGCGTCGCCGATGGGCCGCGACTGGATGAGCGAGAGGTTGACCCCCCGCGTCGAGAACTGCTCGAGCATGTCGAGCAGCGCGCCGGGCTCGTCGTCGGGCAGTTCGACGATGAGGCTCGTCTTGTCGGCCCCCGTCGGTGCGGGCAGTGCGCGCGAACGGCTCACGAGCACGAAGCGGGTCACCGCGTTCGGGTTGTCGCCGAGGTCGCGGGCGAGCACCTCGACGTCGAGGTGCTCGGTGATGCCGGGCGGCGCGACGGCCGCGTCGGCCTGCGACCCTTCGAAGAGGGATGCCGCGGCCGCGACATTGCTCGTCGCCGGAATGTGCCCGTGGCCAGGGAGTTCACGCTCGAGCCAGCCACGCGACTGGGCATAGGCGACGGGGTGCGCGTTGACGACCTCGACGTCGGCGAGGGTCGTGCCGGGCCGGGCGACGAGCACGAAGTTCACCGGCACGAGGTACTCGCCCAGGATGCGGAGTCCGGGTACTGTCGCCAGGGCGTCCTGGGTCGCGGTCACGCCTCCGTCGATCGAGTTCTCGATCGCGATCATCGCCGCGGTCGATCGGCCGCCGACGACGTCGGCGAGCGCTTCGCCGACGTTGTTGACCGGCCGCCAGTGCCGGCCGTGCGCCTCGGGAACCTGCTTGAGTGCGGCCTCGGTGAAGGTGCCGGCCGGCCCGAGGTACGAGTACGTCTCGTCAGGGGGTGTCGGCGTGGCATCCGTGGTCATGCGCCCAGCCTAACGAGCGCCGATGGCCTAGCGTCGAGTCATGACGGCGACCCCGGTGCCCACCGACATCGAACGCATGCACGCCCTGCGGCGCATGAAACGGGTCGCGACGAGCCTGCTCGTCATCGCCGCCGCGGTCTTCGCGGTGTCGTTCGCCCTGCAGGACGACATCGCCTGGCTCGGCTACGTCCGCGCCGCAGCCGAAGGCGCGATGGTCGGTGCGATCGCCGACTGGTTCGCGGTGACGGCGCTGTTCCGCCACCCGCTCGGCATCCCCATCCCCCACACGGCGATCATCCCCCGCCGGAAGGACGAGATCGGGGCGAGCCTCGGCGCCTTCGTCGAGCACGAGTTCCTCTCCGACGAGGTGGTGCTCGGCAAGCTCCGCTCGGTCGGCCTCTCGCGCCGCGTCGGCGGGTGGCTCGCCGAGCCGGCCAACGCCGAACGGCTCACCGCCGAGGGCGCGGTCGCGGCACGCGGCATCCTCACCCTGCTCGGCGACGACGACGTCGAAGCCCTCATCGAGCGCCTCGCCCGCCGCCACCTCTTCGAGCCCGAGTGGGGGCCCGCGATCGGCCGCGTCGGCGGGCGGCTCGTCGCCGCGGACCAGCAGCGCGCCGCCGTCGACGCCGTGCTCGAGAAGGCCGAGGCGTGGCTCGCCGCCCACCCCGAGGCGTTCGGCCGCATGGTCTCCGACCGGCTCCCCCGCTGGCTGCCCGGCTTCGTCGACCGCGTCATCGACGACCGCGCCCACCGCGAGGTGCTCGCCTTCGTCCGCGCGGTCCGCGCCGACCGCGCCCACCCGCTGCGGCTCGCGATCGACCGGTACCTCGCCGAGCTCGCCGACGACCTGCAGCACGACCCCGCGATGATCGCCCGCGTCGAACGCCTCAAGGCCGACCTCCTCGAGAGCCCGCGCGTGCGCGAGTTCGCGGGCGAGACCTGGGCCGCGGTGAAGTCGACCCTCCTCGACGCGCTCGCCGACCCGGCGAGCGAGCTGCGCACGGGCCTTCGCTCGGCGGTCGTCGAGCTCGGCACCCGGCTCGCGACCGACGAGGCGCTCGCGGCGAAGGTCGACGCCTGGCTCACGGATGCCGCCGCCTACGTCGTGCGGAACTACCGGCACGAGATCGCCGGGGTCATCACCGAGACCGTCGAGCGGTGGGACCCTCGCGAGACCACCGAGAAGCTCGAGCTGCAGGTGGGGCGCGACCTGCAGTTCATCCGCATCAACGGCACCGTCGTCGGCGCGCTCGCCGGGCTCGCGATCTACTCGATCGCGACGGCGCTGCACGCGCTCGCGGGTTGACCTCCGGCGGCCCCCGAGCGCCTGACGAAGGAGGCCGCGTCTCGAGACCGATCTGGTCGCACGGTCTCGATCAGGGCAGACTTGTCGGCATGCACGAGCGAGCAGGCACCCCGGCGACCGAATCCGACCTCATCGACGTGGAGGCCCTCGTCAGGGCCTACTACGAGAAGAAGCCGGATGCCTCGGTGCCCGAGCAGCGCGTCGTGTTCGGAACCTCGGGCCACCGCGGGTCATCCCTCTCGACGAGCTTCAACGAGGACCACATCCTCGCGACGACGCAGGCGATCGTCGAGTACCGGGCCGCGCAGGGCATCACCGGGCCGCTCTTCATCGGCGCCGACACGCACGCCCTCAGCGCGCCCGCGCAGACGACGGCGCTCGACGTGCTCGTCGCCAACCGGGTGCGCGTGCTCGCCGACGAGTTCGACGACTACGTGCCGACGCCCGCGCTCTCGCACGCGATCCTGAAGTGGAACAACGACCCCGCCAAGCGCGCGGAGGGCGAGGCCGACGGCATCGTCATCACGCCCTCGCACAACCCGCCGCAGGACGGCGGCTTCAAGTACAACCCGCCGCACGGCGGGCCCGCCGACAGCGACGCGACCTCGTGGATCGCGGCGCGCGCGAACGAGCTCATCGCCGGCGGGCTGCGCGAGGTGCTGCAGGCCGAGCCGAGCGGGGTCGAGACCTACGACTTCCGCGGCGAGTACGTCGCCGACCTCGCGAACGTCATCGACTTCGACGCGATCCGCCGCTCGGGCATCCGCATCGGCGCCGACCCGCTCGGCGGGGCATCCGTCTCGTACTGGAGCGCGATCCGCGACGCCTACGACCTCGACCTCACCGTCGTCAACGAGCGCGTCGACCCGCGCTGGTCGTTCATGACGCTCGACTGGGACGGCAAGATCCGCATGGACCCGTCGAGCCGCAACGCGATGGCCTCGGTGGTCGCGCAGTCGGGCGCGTACGACATCCTCACGGGCAACGACGCCGACGCCGACCGGCACGGCATCGTCACCCCCGACGGCGGGCTCATGAACCCGAACCACTACCTCGCGGTCGCGATCGAGTACCTCTTCGCGCACCGCCCGGGCTGGCGCGCCGACGCGGCGATCGGCAAGACGCTCGTGTCGTCGTCGATGATCGACCGGGTCGCCGCCGCGCTCGGCCGACGCCTCTGGGAGGTGCCGGTCGGCTTCAAGTGGTTCGTGCCCGGACTCGTCGACGGCTCCGTCGGCTTCGGCGGGGAAGAGAGCGCGGGCGCGTCGTTCCTGCGCTTCGACGGCACCGTGTGGACGACCGACAAGGACGGCATCCTGCTGTGCCTCCTCGCCTCCGAGATCCGCGCGGTCACCGGCAAGTCGCCCTCGCAGCTGTACGCCGAACTCGTCGAACGGTTCGGCGACCCCGCGTACGAGCGGGTGGATGCCCCGGCGAACGCCGCGCAGAAGGCGGCCCTCGGCAAGCTCGACGGTGCCGCGATCGCGGCGACGGAGCTCGCGGGCGACCCCGTCACGGCGAAGCTGTCGGCCGCACCGGGCAACGGGGCGGCGATCGGCGGGGTGAAGGTCGAGACGGCCGACGCCTGGTTCGCGGCACGGCCGAGCGGAACCGAGGACGTCTACAAGATCTACGCCGAGTCGTTCAAGGGCGCGGAGCACCTGCGCCTCGTGCAGGCGCAGGCGAAGGACATCGTCGACGCGGCGCTCGGCGGCTGACACTCATCCGCTGGTTGAGGAGCGCCGACGCGGCGCTCGGCGGCTGACACCCACTCGCTGGTTGAGGAGCGCCGACGCGGAGCGGTGACGCGTCTCGAAACCGTGTGGGGCGTGGTGCGGTTTCGAGACGCGTCCGACTTCGTCGGGCGCTCCTCGGGATGGGATCAGCTGAGCGAGAAGTAGCTGACGCTGCCGCCGCCGTTCGCGAGCGCCTCGTCGACGTCCCAGTAGTCGGCGTCCTTCGTGTGGCCGCCGACCCAGATGCGGGTGCCGTTCGCGGTGTGCTCGACGCGGGTGACGACGGCGGTGTGGTCGCGGTCGCCCGAGCCGTCCCAGTCGAACTGGGCGATGTCGCCGACCTTCACGAGGCCGCGCTGCGAGTCGTCGAGCGCGGTCGCGAGGTCGGGGCGGGTGCTCAGCCAGTCGCGCATCGCGGTCGAGCTCGACCAGCTCGGCGACATGGCGCCGGTCGCGCGGTCGTAGTACCAGCCGGCGTCCATCGCCCAACCGCGGGCGATGAGCGACTGGCTCGTGAAGTTGGCGCAGTCGACGCCGCCGAGCACGGTGTACTCGGCGGTGTTGTAGTTGTTCCAGTGCGCGAGCACGTAGCCGAGCTGTGCGTCGATCGTGGGGTCGCTCGTGTAGGTGAGGGTGAGCGCGTCGAGCTCGGCGGTCGGTTCGACGGTCGTCTCGGAGAGGGCGACGCCCGTCGACGCGATCGAGGCGACGGGCTGCTCGACGGGCACCGGCTGCCCGGTGAGGTCGGTGAACGCGACCGCGACGCCGCCGAGCGCCGCGGCGTCGGTGGCGGGGACGGCGAAGGTGACGGCGCTCTCGTCGGCCGCGACGATCGTCGCGGGCATCCCGGCGACGCTCACCGCGCCGACCTGGTCGAGCGACTCGCCCGTGACGGTCACCTGCGTGCCGCCGGTGAACGGCGCCGAGGTCGTCGAGAGCTCGCTCGTGATGGTGGGGCCGTCGTCGACGGCGACATCCTTCGCGACGATCTGGTCGCCCGCGCCCGACGCGATCGCGTCGTGCGAGGCCTGCGCGAGGTCCGCGCTCGGCTTCGATCCGTCGTCCGCGGCCGCGGCGATCGCACCGAAGGCAGTCACCCCGATGATCGCGGTGGTGCAGGAGAGCGCCACGAGGCGGCGCGCGCCGCCGGAGGGGCGCCGGTTGCGCACGTGGTCGGCACGGTGGCGCGGCTGGTGCGGGGGCACGGCCGGTTCGTCGTCGGATGCCTCGGCGGTGGTGTGTGCGGTCGGCCGGGCGCTCGTGGCATCCGCATCGTCGAGCGACTCGAGCGACTCGAGCGACTCGACTGACTCGACCGACTCGGTCGCGACGGTGGGCGCCTCGGACACGGGCTTCGCCGCGCGGAATCCGCTGCGGCGGCGCACGGGGAGCGCCTCCACGGCTTCGGCGGCGTCGGCGACGAGCGCCGCGACCGCCTGGTCGGCGGACTCGGCGGCGGCCGTCTCCTCGGGCGTCGCGCCCTCGGCGAGGAGCGTCTCATCGAGCTTGCCGGGCGCGCGGAAGGTCGCACGGCGGCGTTCGGGCATGGGGGAAGGCAGGGTTTTACTGAGGCGTTTGAACACGAAAAGAAAGTTCCGGTCGGAATTGGGGGATGCACAACTTCATCACCCGTTTTTGTGAGGAACCCTCTTGATGTCTGGGAGAGCGGTGAGAGCGCGTTCTCGGGACGGACGCCGCGCCGGATTCGACGAACCGTCTCCAACTGTTCTAGTATTCATAGAACAGTTATCAAAGGAGCACGCATGTTGATCCGGGTCGATCCCGCGAGCGAGACACCGATCTTCGCCCAGGTCGCGGGCTCGGTGCGCGCCGACGCCGCAGCGGGCCGCCTGCGTCCGGGCGATCGCCTGCCCTCGGCCCGCGAGGTCGCCGGCGCCCTCGGCGTGAACCTGCACACCGTGCTGCGCGCCTACCAGCTGCTGCGCGACGAAGGGCTCGTCGACATGCGCCGCGGTCGCGGCGCCGTCGCCACCGACGCGGTCGAACCGCTCGCGCAGCTGCACCACGACATCGAGGCCCTCGTCGCCCGCGCGCGCACGCTCGGCCTCGCCCCCGACACCCTCGCCGCCCTCGTGAAGGAGACGTACCGATGACCCGGCCCGACCCCTCGACCCGCTCCGCCGAATTCCGCACCGCCCGGCAGCGCTACCTGCTCGTCGCCACGCTCGCGCCGGCCGTCGTCACCCTCGTCGGCGTCGTGCTCGCGCTCGCCTGGCTGCCCGAGGTGCCCGCGACCGTCGCCACGCACTGGAGCGGCGGCGGAACCCCCGACGGGTTCTCCCCCGCGTGGACGGTGCCGCTCGGCATCGCGGGCCTCGGCCTCGGCCTCGTCGCCCTGTTCACCGGCATCATGCTCGCCGGCACCCGCGACGGCCGCTGGGGCCCGATGCTGCGACTGCTCGGGGCGTTCTCGCTCGGCACGACCGTGCTGCTCGTCGTCGCGCTCACCTGGTCGCTCGGCATGCAGCGCGGGCTCGCCGACCCGGCCGATGCACCCGGCATGGGCGTGCCGCTCCTCGTCGGCGCCGGCCTCGGTGCGCTCGCCGGCGTCGCCGCGTGGTTCGTGCAGCCTCGCACGACGATCGCGGGACCGCACCGGAACGAGGCCGTCGCCCCCCTCGAACTCGCCCCCGGCGAGCGCGCCGTCTGGGTGCGCACGACCACGATGTCCCGCGCGGCGATGATCGCGATCGGGGCGGCCGTCGTCGCACTCGCGCTCGGCACCGTCGCGATGGCGCTCGCGGGCACGCCCATGTGGTGGGTGATGTTCGGCACCACCCTGCTCGTCGTCGTGCTCGCCGGCACGACCTTCGTGTTCCGCGTACGCGTCGACGCGCGCGGCCTCGAGGTGCGTTCGGCGCTCGGCGCCCCCTGGTTCAGGGTGCCGCTCGCCGAGGTGCGTCAGGTGTCGGTGACCGAGGTGAACCCGACGGCGGAGTTCGGCGGCTGGGGCGTGCGACTCGCGCCCGACGGCGCCTTCGGCATCGTGCTGCGGAGCGGCGAGGCGCTGCAGGTCGAGCGCGAGAACGGACGGCGCTTCGTCGTCACCGTGCGCGACGCGGCGACCGCGGCGGCCCTCCTCGAGGCGCTCAGCGAGCGGGTGCGCTCGGCTCGAGGCTGAGCCCGGCGCGGCTCGATCGCACCGCGGCCACCCCCGCGATGACGAGCGGAACCAGCACGAACACCGCCACGATGTTGACCGCGGCGAACCCGCCCCACCCGAGCAGGAACCCCGACATCGCCGCGGCGATCGCGGCGGCGAGGTTCATCGCAGCGTCGGTCGCTCCCTGCAGCGGCACGCGGATCGACGGGTCGACCGAGCGCGTCACGAGGGTCGACCCGCCGATGAGCCCGCACGACCAGCCGAGGCCGAGCAGGCCGAGCGCGAGCGGCACGAGCAGCATGTCGTCGGCCGGCGCGAGGATCCCGATGAGGGTCGCCGAGAGCAGGATCGCGACGCCGATGAAGATCACGCGCGGCGAGCCGATGCGGTCGGCGAGCCACCCGACGAGGGGGCTCGCGCCGTACATGCCGATGATGTGGATGCTGATCACCACGCCGACGAGCGTCAGCGAGAGCCCGTGGTGCGTCATGTGCACGGGCGTCATGACCATGACGCCGACCATGACGGTGTGCGAGCACACGATCGCGAGGATCGCGAAGAGCGCCCGCGGGCTGCGCACCGCGATCCGGAGTGCGTCCCATGAGCTCACCGAGGGCGGGGGCGCGGATGCCACGGCCGGGCCAGGCTCGGCGGCGACCGCGCCGCTCGTGTCGACGGCGTCCGTCGCCTCGGCCGGGCCGGCGTCCTCGCCGACCGCCGGGCCCTCCGCGTCGGCCGCCAACTGCCCGGCCTTCGGCAAGCGCAGCAGCGTCGCCACGAGCAGGGTCGACAGCCCGAACGCGACCCCCGAGAACACGAACGGACCGACGAGCGGCGGCAGCCCGAGCGCCTGCCCGACCTGGTTGCCGGCGTCGGCGAGCAGGGGGCCCGCGACCGAGCCGAGCGTCGTCGCCCAGAGCACGAGCGACATCGAGCGCGCCTCGAAGCCGGGCGCGGCGACCTCGGTCGCGGCGAAGCGGGCCTGGAGGCCCGCCGCGGCGCCGGCACCGAAGGCGGCGAGCCCGAGGAACACGAGCGGCACCCAGCCGCTCGCGGCCGCAGTGACGATGAGGATCGCGCCGACCATCGCGAGCGCGTAGCCCGTCGCGAGCGCGACGTGCCGCCCGCGGCGCACCGCGAGCCGGGCGAGCGGGATCGCGGTCAGCGCGGCGCCGAGCACGCTCGCGGACTGCGCGAGGCCGCCGAGCTGGTCGGCGCCGGTGAGCTCGCCGACGAGCAGGGCCGCGACGGCGATGCCGGACGCGACGCCGACGCCCGCGAGCAGCTGGTTGACGATGAGCACCGCGAGCGAGAGGCCGCGATGCGGCACGGCGTTCGCCCGCGGCATCCGGCTCATTGCGCGGCGCCGCCCGGAACGCCGAAGAACTCCTCGAGCGTGGTGACCCCGCGGTCGTGCATCTCGGTGGCGAGGTCGACGCCGACGTAGCGGAAGTGCCACGACTCGTGCGGGTACCCGGTGATCTCGACCTTGTCGGCGGGGTAGCGCAGGATGAAGCCGAAGCGGTACGCGTTCGCCCGCAGCCACTCGCCTTCCTCACTGTCATCCATGCACTCGAAGGTGCAGCCGCCCTCGGTGCCGATGTCCATCGCGAGGCCGGTCTGGTGCTCGGAGTGCCCCGGCGGCGCGGTCGACGGGTCGTCGCCGTCGCCGTAGAGCTCGACCTGCGTGTCGTAGTCGCGGTAGGCGCTGTTCGAGGCCAGGTAGTAGTCGGCCTCTTCGGCCGCGGCAGCGAACATCGCGACGACGGCGTCGGCGGCCTCCTGACGGAGCTCGGGCGCCCAGGTGTGCTCGACGGGCACCTCGACGAGGTCCTCGGGCACGTAGTCCTGCGGGTTCAGCGGGCGCACCTGGTTGACGACGACCCAGATGCTCGCGGGGTCGTCGAGCGAGTGGGCGGCCATGTCGAAGGTGTCGACGACGGCGGGCGCGGGGGGTGCTGCGGGTGCCGGGCGCGGGGTCGCGCTGCCGGACGCCTCGCCTCCGGTGCCGCCGCTCGCGCCGCCCCCGGCGCCGACGACCGCGCCGACGACGACGACGGCGATCGCGACGAGCGCCGCGATGAGCGAGAGGGCGATGGTCATGCGTCGGCGCTGCGTCGCCTCGTCGATGGGGGGCTGTTCAGACATCGCCCCCAGTGTACGAGGGAACCCTGAGCGTCGATCGGACACAACCGTGAGAGCGCTCTCTTGACATCCGTCGAAATCACTCGTAGAGTCACCTCCCGACAGCGTGAGAGCGCTCTCACGTTTATGTGAGAGAGCGCTCTCAGCCATGCATCGCAACACCTCCTGCACCACCTCCCCGCAACACACGACCACGCACACAAAGGAGTGACCGTGAAGCTCTCACGACGCACCCGCGGTGCCGTCGCCCTCGCCGGCGCGGCATCCATCGCCCTCCTCGCGACCGCCTGCTCCACCGGCGGCGACCAGGGCTCCGATGGCGAGGACATCACCCTCACCATCACCACCTTCGGCACCCAGGGGCTCGACGGCCTCTACGAGCAGTTCGAGGCCGACCACCCGGGCATCACCATCAAGGCCACCAACATCGACACGGGCGGCAACGCGCTCACCGACTGGCAGACCAAGCAGGCCGCCGGCGCCGGGCTGCCCGACGTGCAGGCCGTCGAAGAGGGCTGGCTCTCGAAGGTCATGCAGGTGAGCGACTCGTTCACCGACCTCCGCGACTACGGCGCCGACGACACCAGCGCCGAATGGGTCGACTGGAAGGTGAAGCAGGCCACCGACGCCGACGGCCGCATCATCGGCTACGGCACCGACATCGGCCCCGAGGGCCTCTGCTACAACGGCGCCCTCCTCGAGGCCGCAGGGCTGCCGAGCGACCGCGAAGGCGTCGCCGAGCTGTTCGGCGGCGAGGATGCCACGTGGGAGCAGTTCTTCGAGGTGGGCAAGCAGTACCACGCCGCCACCGGCAAGGCCTTCTACGACCAGTCGGGCTTCGTCTGGAACTCGATGGTGAACCAGCTCCCCGAGGGCTACTACACCGCCGACGGCGAGCTCAACGTCGACGGCAACGCCGAGCTCGAGGAGCGCTGGGCGCTGCTCGCGCAGGGCGCGGCCGACGGCCTCTCCTCGAACCAGACCCAGTGGGACTGGGGCGGGGGCAAGGCCTTCACCGACGGCTCCTTCGCGACCTTCGTCTGCCCGGGCTGGATGCTCGGCGTGGTCAAGGGCCAGGTCGAGGCCGGAGGCGGCGACGCCACCACCGGTTGGGACTTCGCCGACGTCTTCCCCGGCGGCGCGGCCAACTGGGGCGGCGCGTTCCTGACGGTGCCCACCACCTCGAAGCACCCGAAGGAGGCGGCCGAGCTCGCCGCGTTCCTCACGAGCGCGCAGTCGCAGGTCGCCTCGTTCCAGGCCGCCGGCGCCTTCCCCTCGAACCTCGAGGCGCAGGCCGACTCGGGCGTCACCGGTGAGAGCGAGCTCACGGCGTTCTTCAACGACGCGCCGATCGGCGAGATCCTCGGCTCGCGCGCCGAGGGCGTCGTCGCCCAGTACAAGGGCCCTGACGACTCGGTGATCCAGGAGCAGGTCTTCGGCCCCTCCATCCAGGAGCTCGACTCGGGCAAGGCCGACGGCCCGACCGCGTGGCAGCACGCGCTCGACCTGCTCGACGAGCTCGTCGAGCAGTAGCCGACCGGACGCAGTGACCGCGGGCCCTTCGGAGCGATCCGTTCCGAAGGGCCCGTCTCACGAGAGGAACCCCGCATGACCTCCACCATCACGCCGCCGAAGGAGGCGGCCCCGCCCGCACGGGCGGGACGCGGCATCCGCCCCCCGCGCGCCGATCTCACCCCGCGACAGCGACTGAACCGCTGGGACGTGAAGTACTCCCCCTACCTCTACGTCGCGCCCTTCTTCGTGCTCTTCGGGCTCATCGGGCTGTTCCCGCTCGTCTACACCTTCGTCGTCTCCCTCAACGACTGGAACCTGCTCACCGGCCCCGGCGAGTGGATCGGCCTCCAGAACTTCACCGACGAGCTCCAGTCGCCGCTGTTCTGGAACTCGCTGTTCAACACCTTCAGCATCTTCCTGCTCTCGGCGGTGCCGCAGCTCATCGCGGCCATCGTGATCGCGGCGGTGCTCGACCAGAACATCCGCTCCAAGACCTTCTGGCGACTCTCCGTCATCCTCCCGTACGTCGTCACGCCGGTCGCCGTCACCCTCATCTTCAGCAACGTCTTCGGCGAGAAGTACGGCCTCATCAACAACCTGCTCACGACCATCGGCGCCGACCCCGTCATGTGGAAGACCGAGACCCTGCCGAGCCACCTCGCCATTGCGACGATGGTCAACTGGCGGTGGACGGGCTACAACGCCCTCATCCTCCTCGCCGCGATGCAGGCCGTGCCGCGCGACGTGCACGAGGCCGCCGCGATCGACGGCGCCGGCGCGGTGCGCCGATTCTTCTCGGTGACCATCCCGAGCATCCGCCCGACGATCATCTTCGTCATCATCACCGCCACGATCGGCGGCCTGCAGATCTTCACCGAGCCGAAGCTGTTCAACGCGACGAGCTCGATCCCCGGCGGCCCCCAACGGCAGTACCAGACGACCGTGCTCTACCTGTGGGACCTCGCGTTCAACCGGCAGGACTTCGGCAGGGCCGCCGCCGTCGCCTGGATGCTGTTCCTCATCGTGGTCGCCGTCGGCCTCATCAATTTCTGGCTCTCGCGGCGCATCGCAGGGGTCGAGGCGCGCGTCGCGCGTCGCGGCGCACGAAGCACCCGCAGCACCCGCAGCGCCCGCAGCGCCCGCACCGCCCGCACCGCCCGCAAGGAGGCCAGCTCATGACCGCGACCAAGGCCGTCGTGACCGACGGAGGCCGGAACCGAGCCGATCGGGCCGCCCGCACCGCCGCCCGCCGCTCGGGCGGCCACGGCATCGAACGCCGCCCCGGCTGGCTCACCTACACGCTCCTCGCCGTGTTCCTCGTCGCCGGCGCCTACCCGCTCTACTGGTCGTTCATCATCGGCTCGAGCGACTCGAGCGCACTCACGAGCACCTGGCCGCCGCTCCTGCCGGGCGGGCAGTTCTGGACGAACGTGGCCGAGGTGTTCGACACCGTGCCGTTCTGGCTCGCGCTCGGCAACTCGATCATCGTCGCGAGCGTCATCACCGCCTCGGTCGTCGCCTTCTCGACGCTCGCGGGCTACGCGTTCGCGAAGCTCCGGTTCCGCGGCCGCGAGGGCCTCATGGTGTTCGTGATCGCGACGCTCGCGGTGCCGACGCAGCTCGGCATCATCCCGCTGTTCATGCTCATGAAGCAGTTCGGCTGGACGGGCACGCTCGGCGCGGTGATCGTGCCGACCCTCGTCACCGCGTTCGGCGTGTTCTTCATGCGCCAGTACCTCGTCGACGTCATCCCCGACGAGCTCATCGAGGCGGCCCGCGTCGACGGGGCGTCGATGATCAGCACCTTCTGGCACGTCGGCGTGCCGGCCGCGCGACCGGCGATGGCCATCCTCGGCCTCTTCACCTTCATGACGGCATGGACGGACTACCTCTGGCCCCTCCTCGTCGCCCCGCAGAACCCGACCCTGCAGGTCGCCCTCAGCCAGCTGCAGTCGGCCCGCTACGTCGACTACTCGGTGGTGCTCGCGGGCGCGGTGCTCGCGACCCTGCCGCTGCTGATCCTGTTCGTCATCGCCGGAAAACAG
Organism: Agromyces sp. NPDC058136; assembly: GCF_042884375.1. NCBI lineage: Bacteria > Bacillati > Actinomycetota > Actinomycetes > Micrococcales > Microbacteriaceae > Agromyces > Agromyces sp. NPDC058136. The sequence goes on from NZ_JBHVUA010000005.1 coordinate 208,294, forward strand.
CTGATCTCGGGGATCATGGCAGGAGCAGTGAAGGGATGACCGTCGAACTTGGAGAGGAACTCCGAATGACCGAGATGACGGATGCCACGGGCCGCCGGTTCCCCGACGGGTTCCTGTTCGGCGCGGCGACGGCCGCCTACCAGATCGAGGGGGCCGCGTTCGAGGACGGGCGCCGCGCCTCCATCTGGGATGCCTTCACGCGCGTCCCCGGCGCGGTGATCGGCGCCGAGAACGGCGACGTCGCCTGCGACCACTACCACCGCATGCCGCAGGACGTGGCGCTCATGCGCGAGCTCGGCCTGCAGACCTACCGCTTCTCGACCTCGTGGGCGCGGGTGCGCCCCGACGGCGGCGCGGTGAACCCGGCGGGCGTCGACTTCTACTCGCGCCTCGTCGACGAACTGCTCGACGCCGGCATCAAGCCGTGGCTGACGCTCTACCACTGGGACCTGCCGCAGGCCCTCGAGGAGCTCGGCGGCTGGACTGCGCGCGACACGAGCGAGCGCTTCACCGAGTACGCGCTGTCGCTGCACGACGTGCTCGGCGACCGGGTCACGACGTGGACGACCCTCAACGAGCCGTGGTGCGCTTCGTTCCTCTCGTACACGGGCGGCGAGCACGCCCCAGGCCACCAGAGCGTCGCCGAGGGGCTCCTCGCCGCGCACCACCTGCTGCTCGGCCACGGGCAGACCGTGCGCGAACTGCGGGCGCGCGACGCCTCGCTCGACCTCGGCCTCACCCTGAACCACACCGTCGCCGACCCGGCCGACCCGCAGAACCCGGCCGACGTCGATGCGGCCAGACGCCTCGACGGGCAGTTCAACCGCTGGTTCCTCGACCCGGTGTTCCGGGGCTCGTACCCGGCGGACATCATCGAGGACGTTCGCGCCGTCGACGCGGCCGCCGTCGAGCGCTTCGAGGCGGCCGTGCAGGAGGGCGACCTCGACGTGATCGCCACCCCGATCGACACCCTCGGCGTGAACTACTACCACGGCGACCTCGTCTCGGCGGAGCCGCCCGCGACGCCGCCGGTGTCGGGCGCCCCCGCGAACGCGCGCCCGACGCGCAGCCCCTATCCCGCGCCCGACGGCCTGCACTCGGTCGAGCGGGGCCTCCCCCGAACGGCGCAGAACTGGGAGGTGCAGCCCGAGGGACTCACCCGCCTGCTCCAGCGCATCTGGAACGACTACGCGGCGGCGGCCGGCACGGTGCTCGCCGTGACCGAGAACGGCGCCGCGTACGACGATGCCGTGACGGTCGTCGACGCAGCGGGCGGCGGCGGTGTCCGCATCGACGACGCCGACCGGGCCGAGTTCCTGCGCGCCCACCTCGCGGCGACGCTCGACGCGGCCGACGCCGGCGTCGACGTGCGCGGCTTCTTCTACTGGTCGCTGCTCGACAACTTCGAGTGGGCCTGGGGCTACGACAAGCGCTTCGGCATCGTGCACGTCGACTACGACACGCAGGTCCGCACGGTGAAGACGAGCGGGCACGAGTACGCGCGGATCATCCGCGACCGGGCGCTGTGACCGTCGGTCGAGGAGCGCGAAGCGCGTATCGCGACCACGTGCCGGCTGCGCGACGCGACCTAGACTGACGACATGGCGAAGGATGCCGCGGGGTCGCTCCCGACCCTCGAGATGGTGGCCCGCGTGGCCGGGGTGTCGCGCGCGACCGTCAGCCGCGTGGTGAACGGTTCGCCGAAGGTCAGCCCCGACATCGTGGAGGCGGTGAACGCGGCCGTCGCCGAGCTGCGCTACGTGCCGAACCGCGCCGCCCGCTCGCTCGCGCGCCGATCGTCGAATGCGATCGCGCTCGTCGTGCCCGAGGACGTGACCTGGTTCTTCAGCGACCCGTACTTCGCGACGATCGTGAAGGGCATCACGAGCCGGGTCGACGACAGCGAGTTCGTGCTGAACCTGCTGGTCGCGTCGAACGACCCGCACCACAAGACGCTGCGGTACCTGAACTCGGGCGTCGTCGACGGCGCGATCGTCATCTCGCACCACGTCGGCGACGCGATCCTCGCCGACACCCGGCCGGCGGTGCCGCTCGTCTTCGGCGGCCGGCCGGCGCTCGAGTCGGGGCCCGACGACTACTTCGTCGACGTCGACAACCGGGCCGCCGCGGCAGCCGGAACCCGCTACCTCATCGAGCGGGGGCACCGCCGGATCGGCTCGATCACCGGTCCCGTCGATATGCCCGCCGGCATCGACCGCCTCGACGGCTACCTCGACGCGGTGCGCGGTGCCGGGCTCGGCGACGAGCTGTTCGAGACGGCCGACTTCACCGCGGCCGGGGCGGCGCTCGCCGCCCGGCGCCTCCTCGACCGGGTCGGTGCGGGGCCCGACGGAGCGCTCGAGCTCGACGCCCTGTTCGTCGCGAGCGACCTCATGGCGACCGGCGTCATCACCGAGCTGCGCGAGCGGGGCCTCCGGGTGCCCGACGACATCGCGGTCGTCGGTTTCGACGACAGCCCCGCAGCGCTGGCCGGGCCGGTGCCGTTGACGACGGTGGCGCAGCCCTCCGAGGCGGCGGGCGCGGCCATGGCCGACGTGCTGCTGCGGCTCATCGCGGGCGACGACGAGGTGCCGCGGGCGACGATCCTGCCGACCGAGCTCGTGGTCCGCGAGTCGGCTTAGCCTCAGTCCGCCGCGGCGAGCGGCCCTTCCGAGAACTCCACCCCCGCGACCTCCGCGAAGCGTCCGCGCATGACGGCGATCGCGTCGGGGTGCTCGTCGACGAGCACGAAGCGGCGCCCGAGGGTCGCGGCGACGGCGCCGGTCGTGCCCGAGCCGGCGAAGAAGTCGAGCACCCAGTCGCCCTCGCGGGTGGAGGCCTGCACGATGCGACGCAGGATCCCCTCGGGTTTCTGGGTCGGGTAGCCGGTCTTCTCACGGCCGGTCGGCGAGACGATCGTGTGCCACCAGACGTCGGTCGGCAGCTTGCCGAGCTCGGCCTTCTCGGGCGTGACGAGCCCGGGCGCCATGTACGGCTCGCGGTCGACGGCGCTCGAGTCGAACCAGTACGCGTCGGGGTTCTTCACGTACACGAGGATCGTGTCGTGCTTCGTCGGCCAGCGCCGCTTCGACTTCGCCCCGTAGTCGTACGCCCAGATCAGTTCGTTGAGGAAGCACTCGCGCCCGAACAACGCGTCGAGCAGCACCTTCGCGTAGTGCGCCTCGCGGTAGTCGAGGTGCAGGTAGAGGGTGCCGTCGTCGGCGAGCAGCCGCCAGGCCTCGACGAGGCGCGGTTCGAGGAACGCCCAGTAGTCGTCGAAGCGGTCGTCGTAGCGCAGCAGGTCGCCGCGGATGCGTTCGTACCGTTTGCCCGCGAAGCCGGTGATCGCGGTACCGCGGGCGTTCGCTGCACCCGGCTCGGGCCCCGGGCCATCCGGCTGCTTCTGCCAGACGTGCCGCAGCGACTGCCGGGTCTGCACCCGACCCGTGTTGAAGGGCGGATCGAGGTAGATGAGGGTGAAGTGCCCGTCGGGCAGGGTCGGCAGCACGGCGAGGTTGTCCGCATGGATGATGCGGTCGGGTTCGTCGGGCGCCACCGCTCCAGTCTGCCAGTGGGTGCCGTCAACGTCAGACGTCGAGGCGGATGGAGCCCTTGAATCGGTCGGCGCGCGCCGCAGGCGCCCCCGCGGCATCCGCATCGTCGTCGTCGGCGGCGAACGCGATGCCCTTGTCACCGTCGGGCGTCGGAGCCGGCGTGGGCAGTCGCTTCTGCCGCTCCATCTCGACCTGGGCCTCGTACTTGCGCGGTGCGAAGACCTCGTCGCCGATCATCATGACGGCGCTGCCCGAGGGCCGGCCCTTCTTCGTCTTGTCCGAGAGGTCGACCCAACCCTGCCGCACGGCGATGCCGAGCACGGCGACGGCGACGAGCGCGCCGATGAGCCAGATCCACCAATCCACCCGGCGAGTCTAGCGGGGCGACCCTGAGACTTCCTCGCCAGCCCCGTGGAGCGATCAACTGGTGGGTGCACTCTGACATTGACCCGCCAGGCGGATCAGTGTCAGAGTGCAGCGATCAGGGCACCCGGTAGAGCCACTCGCGGGTCGCGAACTTGGTCTCGACGAGCGCCTCGGCCTCGGCGAGCTCGTCGGCCGAGACGGTGCCCTCGGTCGCGCCGGTGAGCGAGGCGAAGGTCTGCTTGAGGCTCTCGATGATCGCCGCGCGACTGAGGCCGGTCTGCGAACGCAGCGGGTCGACCCGCTTCGCGGCGCTCGCGATGCCCTTGTCGCTGATCTTCTCGCGGCCGATCCGCAGCACCTCGAGCATCTTCTCGTTGTCGAGGTCGTACGCCATCGTGACGTGGTGCAGCACGCCGCCCGAGCCGAGGCGCTTCTGCGCGGCGCCGCCGATCTTGCCGGCCGGGCTCGCGATGTCGTTGAGCGGTTGGTACGTCGCCTCGATGCCGACGTTGCGGAGCCCCTGGAGCACCCAGTCGTCGAGGAACGCGTACGAGTCGGCGAAGCTCATGCCCTGCACGAGCTCGCCGGGCACGTAGAGCGAGTAGGTGACGACGTTGCCGCGCTCCATCATCATCGCGCCGCCGCCCGAGATGCGCCGCACCACCTCGAAGCCGTGCTTCTCGGCGCCCTCGGGGTCGACCTCGTTCTTCACCGACTGGAACGAGCCGATCACGACGGCCGACTCGTCCCACTCCCAGAAGCGCAGCGTCGGCTTGCGGCGCCCCTCCCCCACGCGCGAGGCGAGCACCTCGTCGAGCGCGAGGTGCGTGCGCGGCGGCACGGCCGCATCGTGCACGATCTCCCACTCGTAGTCGGCCCAGCTCGTCGCCTCGGTCAGGGCGCGGCGCACCGCCACGGCGACCGCCTCGGCCGAGAAGCCGAGCATCACGGCGTCGCTGCGGAGGCCCGCGGTGATCGCCGCCGCGATCTGCTTCGCATCGGATGCCGCGGGCAGACCTTCGAGCGCGGCGTTGAGGTCGTCGAGCGCCTCGTCGGGCTCCAGGAAGAAGTCGCCCGCGACGCGGACGTTGCGGAGCAGCCCCGCCTCGACGTCGAAGTCGACGACCACGAGCTTGCCACCGGGCACCTTGTATTCACCGTGCATGGGGTCAAGCCTACGGATCAGAGCCGTCGGTCGAGTAGCGCCGGCGCGAAGCGACGACGCACACCCCGCCGGTCGAGTAGCGCCGGAGCGAAGCGACGACGCGTATCGAGACCACCAGCCCGCTCGTATGGTCTCGATACGGCGCTGCGCGCCTACTCGACCGACGGGCCTAGCCCCTTGCCCTCCGTCGCCGTGACGGTCCACTCGGCGTGCTCGCGGACGCGCACGTCCTCGGCGAGCGCGCGCTTCGCCGCCCGGTACCAGCCATACGGGACGGCGACGCCCGCGACCAGGGCACCGCTCGCGACCACGCCGATGGCGTCGAGTCCCATGACCGTTCCCGCAAGCCAGGACATCAGTGCGCCGACCACGAGTCCGAGGAGCCCGAACGCCAGAAGATGCACCCTCAGCGACCGCACCCGGCGGAGGGCCAGTCCGAGCAGCCACGCGCAGGGGCCGCCGACGAGCGCCAGTCCCGCCAGCGTCCACGGGATCTCCCAGATGTAGCCGAAGAAGAGGATGTAGACCGACCCCACGATCGAGTTCGCCCACCACTGGGAATCGGTCGTGAACAGCGCACCCGCGAGGTTCGCCAGCGAGAATGCGATCGGGAACACCCAGGAGAACGTCCACCAGGCGCGCCAGGCTCCGCCGGCGAACTCGCCGAAGGTGAACGCCATCGGCAGCTCGGCCGTCCGCACCCGCGTGCCGTAGCGCCCGGCGATGCCCGGCGCCGGCACGGTCATGCCCGCACCTCGCCGATCAGCTCGACGAGCTCCCGCAGGGGCTTGCGCAGGAGCGGCAGCTTCACGAGCGGCAGCACGAGTGCGAGCAGCTTGAGCCCACGGTCGAGCAGTCGCAGCGTGCGCTCCTGCCCGGGTGAGGAGTCGTACACCCAGAAGAGCGCGAGCAGCAGGTAGCCGAGCCAGAACACCTCGGGCAGCGACCGCGCGAGGTCGTCGGGCAGTGAGTGACGGGCACCGGCGACCGCCTCGTCGAACAAGCCGACCGCGAGCTCGCGCGCCTCGGCCGAGTCGGCGGCGAGGGGGTTGATCGGCGACTTCGGCGAAACGGCGGCGCTCAGGAACCCCGGGGCGAAGCGGTGGAACGGCTCGAGGGTCGCGAGCCCCGTCCGGTAGACGACGCCGAGTCGATCGATGAGGTCGTCGCTGTCGGCGAGCAGCGGTTCGGCGGCGGCCCGGTGCTCGCGCTGCACGTCGACGTACAGCTCCTGCACGAGGTGGTTCTTCGTGGGGAAGTAGTAGTACGCGTTGCCGAGCGAGACGCCGGCCTCCTGTGCGATCAGCCGCACCGTCGTGTCGTCGAACCCGCGCTCGCGGAAGGACGACACCGCGGTGTCGCGAATGAGGGCCCGCGTGCGTTCGGCCTTGCTCCGCGGCATCCCCGATTCATTTTCGAACATGTTCAAAACATACGACGCCCCTGCCGCGATGTCGACCCCTTGCGTACGCTGGCGGCATGACGACGTTCTTCCTGGCCCGGCACGGCGAGACCGTCTGGCACGCCGACCACCGCTACGCGGGCAACTCCGACGTCGGGCTCACCCGGCGCGGTCTCGGCCAGGCCGCCGCCCTCGGCGCGTGGGCCGTGGGCGCCGAACTCGACGCGATCGTCGCCTCGCCGCTCAGCCGCGCGCAGCGCAGCGCCGCACCCGCGGTCGAGACGACGGGCCTCGAACTGCGCACCGATCCGCGGCTCGTCGAGATCGACTTCGGCGTCGCCGAAGGGCTCACCCCCGACGAGATCGGCGAGCGATACCCCGCCGAGTGGGCGGCGTTCACCGAGGCCCCGGCGAGCGCGCCCCTCCCCGGCGGAGAGAGCGGGCGGGCGGGCATCGCCCGTGCCATCCCGGCGCTCGACGACCTCGTGCGCGAGTTCCCCGACGGGCGCGTGCTGGTGGTCGCGCATGCGACCCTCATCCGGCTGCTGTTCTGCGAGCTCGCCGGCATGGACCCCGACGGCTACCGCGACCTGCTGCCCGTGCTCGGCAACTGCAACGTCACGACGATCGTCTACCCGTGGGCGACCGAGTCGCGGGCCGAGCACCACCCGCGCATCCGCCTGCTCGGGTTCGACGTGCCCGCGGTGCGCGCCGCGGTCTGAACCCGAGGCGTACACTGCGGTCATGGACGAGCAGCGAAGCCCGACCGAACCGGCGCGCGCACCGACGCCGAAGGCCGCCGCCGAGCCGCCGTATCAAGCGGTCGCACCGAACCTCGACCGGCTCTCGCGCGACTCGCTGAAGCCCGGTTCGGTCAGCCGGCGGCGCATCGGGCGTGCCGCGATCGGGCTCCTCATCGTCGTCGTCGTGGTCGCCGGCCTCATCATCGGCACGCTGCTCGGCTGAGCAGCGCAGCCGCCGCCCCGCTCCTGCGCTCAGTCGACCGCGAAGCGTTCGTCGAGCCAGCGCACGAGGTCGGCCCGAACCTCTTCGCGGTTCGTCTCGTTGAAGATCTCGTGGCGGGCGCCCTCGTAGACGATGACCTCGACGTCGGTGAGACCCGAGTGCCGCACGTAGCGTTCTGCGAGGCGCCGCACGCTGCCCTCGCCGCCGAGCGGGTCGTCGGAGCCGACCATCATGAGCAGCGGCAGCTCGGGCGGCAACTCCTTCACCGGTCGGCCGAGCAGGCGCACCGAGTCGGCGAGGCCGAAGAGCTTCCGCAGCGGTTCTGCGGTCGTGTAGGGGTCGGCCATGAAGGCTGGCGCGACCGCGGGGTCGCGGCTCAACCACTCCACCGGGGTCGGGCCGAGGTGCTTGTGGCGGGCGTTGAGGTCGCCGCCGTTCATGTGGAGGAGCGTGCGATACGCCGTGCCCGTGAGCACGAATGCGTCGTAGTTCGCGGCCGATCGGTTCATGATCATCTGCCCCATGAGCGAGCCCCACGAGTGCCCGAGGTAGACGAGCGGCAGCTCGGGGTCCTCGGCGGCCCGGATCACCCCGGTGAACTGCTCGACGGCGTCGACCGTCGCGCGGAGACCCCCGGGGCCGAGGCGCCCCATGCGGCCGAGGTCGCCGCCGTGCTGCTCGTAGCCGGTCTGCCCGTGCCCGCGGTGGTCGTCGGCCCAGACCGAGTACCCGGCGGCGTTCAGCGCCTCGATGAGCTCGGCATACCGGCCGATGTGCTCGCCGACCCCGTGCGCGAGCTGGATGACCGCGTGCGGCTCGGCGACGCGCCACGACTCGTAGTGGATGTGCACCCCGTGCCCGTCGGTGAAGGTCGCCATGGGGTCATTGTGTCAGGCCATTCGTCCGTATCGAAGCATCGATGCTTGACGCGAATGATTGCAGACTGCTCGAATGTGACTGTTTGAAGGCAATCAACGTCATAAAACATCAATCCGAGAATGCGAGCAATGATGCAGCAACCTGGACCACGCGCCGCGGGACGATCCCGGCGCACGACCGCCCTCGGCCTCGCGGCACTCGTCGCGATGACCGGCCTCAGCGCGATCACCTTCACGATCGGCGCCCCGACCGAATCGGCCGCGGCGGCCCCCTCCGAGCCGACGCCGATCACCCCCAAGAAGGTGAACCCCGAGGTCGCGGTCGACGCTGACGGCGAGCACCTCGGCGCGGTGACCGAGGTCAGCGAGAGCGGAACGAGCGTCACCCTCGACGCCGAGCACGGCGCACTCCGCGCGACCTTCCTCGACGAGCGGACCCTCCGACTCGAGGCGACCCCGACCGGCGAGTTCACCGACCCGGCGAACACCCCGCAGAACGACCCGACCCGCACGGCGAACATCGTCGTCGGCGGCGAGGACTTCGACGGGGCATCCATCAGCGTGACCGACGGCGACACGATCACCATCGCGACCGCGAAGGTCTCGCTCGAGGTCGACCGCGACACCGGTGCGACGACGTTGAAGCGTGCCGACGGCTCGGTCGTCTGGGCCGAGTCCGAACCGCTGAGCTTCGGTGACGCCTCCACGACGCAGCACCTGGCGGCGGTCGACGGCGAGCAGTTCCTCGGCGGCGGCATGCAGAACGGCCGCTCGATCCACACCGGCGCGACCATCAACGTCGCCCGCAACTTCGACTGGGACGACGAGGGCTACCCGAACGCGGTGCCCTATTACATGTCGTCGAACGGCTACGGGGTGCTGCGCAACACCTTCGCCCCCGGCAGCTACGACTTCGCCGCCGGCACCGCGACGCATGCCGAGCAGCGTTTCGACGCGTACTACTTCGTCGGCGACTACGCCGACGCGCTCGACGGATACACCAAGCTCACGGGCCGCCCGATGATGCCGCCCGTGTACGCGCTCGAGTACGGCGATGCCGACTGCTACAACCGATCGAGCCCGACCTACACGGCATACCGCGACCCGGCGAAGCTGCGCACCCCGCAGGCGCTCGAGATCGCGAAGGACTTCGTCGAGCACGACATGCCCGCCGGCTGGATGCTCGTCAACGACGGCTACGGCTGCGAGTACCAGGAGCTGCCCGAGACCGCCGACGCGATCAAGGCGGAGACGAACCTCGAGACCGGACTCTGGACGCAGCGCTCGCTCACGAACCAGGAGTACGAGGTCGGCGAAGCGGGCGTGCGCCTCCGCAAGCTCGACGTCGCCTGGGTCGGCTCGGGCTACCGCCTCGCCCTCACCGGTTGCGAGGCCGCGCACAACGGCATCGAGCAGTACTCAGACGCCCGCGGCACCTCGCTCATGGTCGAGGGCTGGGCGGGTTCGCAGCGCTGCGGCATGCAGTGGACGGGCGACCACACCGGCAACCTCGACGCCGTGCGCTGGCAGATCTCGGCGCTCACCGGCGCCGGCAACTCGGGTATGCCGTTCTCGACGGGCGACGTCGACGGCATCTTCGGCGGCTCCGCCGAGAGCTACGTGCGCGACCTGCAGTGGAAGGCGTTCGCGCCTGCGCTCTACTCGATGAGCGGCTGGGCTTCGGTCGACAAGCGGCCGTGGCTCTACGGCGACGAGGCCACCGCGATCAACCGCTCGTACCTTCAGCTGCGCCAGCAGCTCATGCCGTACATCTACTCGCTCGCGGCCGAGTCGCACGACAGCGGCCTGCCGATGATGCGGTCGCTCGCGATCGAATTCCCGGACGACGCGGGTTCGTACAGCGTCGAGGCGAACAACGAGTTCCTGCTCGGCAGCGACTACCTGGTCGCTCCCGTGTTCACGAAGTCGACCGTACGCAACGGCATCTACCTCCCGGCGGGCGAGCAGTGGGTCGACTACTGGACGGGCACCGTCCACGAGGGCGGCCAGGTGCTGAACGGCCACCCCGCTCCGCTCGACCGGCTGCCGATCTTCGTGCGAGCCGGAGCCGTCGTGCCGCAGGGCATCGTCGCGCGCAACGCCTCGCTCGTGCCCGAGGACTCGGCCATCACCCTCTCGGTGTACCCGCAGGGCGAGAGCGAGTTCGAGCTCTACGAGGACGACAAGGTCACCCGTGCCTACGCCGACGGCGCGGCGAGCACCCAGCGCTTCACCGTCGACGCGCCGAAGGCGGGCAAGAAGGGCACGATCCGCATCGAGATCGGCGAGCGCGACGGCGACTACGACGGCAAGGCCGAGTCGCGCCCGTACCGCATCGAGGCGCACACCGGTTCGGCGCCGAAGGTCGTGAAGCTCGGCTCGACGACGCTGCCGCGCGTCGACGACGTCGCCGCCCTCGACAACGCGCCCGGGTGGGCGTTCGTCGCCGACCGCACCGGCGGGGTCGTCGTGATCTCGACCGGCGCGATCGCCTCGGACCAGTCGAAGCGGCTGACCCTCACCGACACGAGCGGCGTCGGCGGCCAGGACGCGGAGGTCTCCGCGGCATCCGTCGCCGTCGACCTCGTCGACCGCGTATTCCAGGGCGACGAGACCACCGTCGCCGCGACCTTCACGAACACGGGCAACCAGGCGAAGGACGGCGTCGAGCTGACCCCCGTCGCGCCCGAGGGCTGGACGCTCGTCTCGGCGAGCGGCGAGCGACCGGGCACCGTGAAGAAGGGCGCCTCGGCGAGCGCAGAGTTCGTCTTCGAGGTCACGGATGCCGCGGCCGCAGACCTGCAGACCGTCGCCGTCCAGGCGTCGTACACCTCGAAGGGCACCCCGAAGACCGTGACCGGAGCGAACCAGCTCTACGTCGCGTACGGCTCGCTCGCCGGCGCGTACAACGCCGACGCGATCAGCGAGATCGCGACGGCGAAGGCGGCGAACTTCGACGGCGGCGGCGCGAGCTTCTCCGCCGAGGCGCTCGCCCGCGCGGGCGTCACGCCGGGCTCGACGGTCACCGTCGGCACGGGCGACGCGGCGATCGAGTACACGTGGCCCGCACCCTCGGGCGCGGCCGACTCGGTCTCGCCGGCAGGGCAGACGATCGCGCTCTCGGGCAAGGGCACGCACCTCGCGCTGCTCGCGTCGGCGGCGACGGGCGGCGGGGTGAACCCCGAGCTCGAGCTGCACTACGCCGACGGCAGCGTCGCGAAGCAGGGCGTGTACTTCCCGAACTGGCTGCTGCAGGCCTCCGGCCTGCAGGGGTCGTCGGTCGCGATCACCTCGCTCGGGCGCAACAGCGCGACGAACCCGAACGTGTACGAGTACCCGACGGGCAAGTACCAGGTGTACTCGAACGTGCTGCGGCTGAACCCGTCGAAGGAGCTCGCCTACGTGGTGCTGCCGACCGAGTCGAGGATGAAGATCTTCGACTGGAAGGTCGTCGACCAGCCGCTGCCGACGCCGCCGAGCGGCACCGTGCAGGCCTCCGAGCTGCAATGGCTGAGCGCCACGAACGGCTGGGGCGTCATCGGGAAGAACGTCGCGAACAAGGACTCCGCGACCTCGCCCGATCTGCCGCTCGCGATCAACTACGTCGACCCCGCCACGGGTGAGCGGCCGACGTACGCGACCGGCCTCGGCGTGCACGCGAACTCGAAGATCACCTACTACGTGGGCGGGGCGTGCAGCGCCTTCACCTCGTCGGTCGGGTTGGAGGCGGACTTCGCCGGCAACGTGATCTTCAAGGTCGACGCCGACGGGGCGAATCGCTACCAGTCGCGCACCTTCACGCCCGGGTTCGCGCCCGAGCAGGTGAGCGTCGATCTGACCGGCGTGCAGTACGTCGACCTGATCGTCGAGGCGCCCGGCAGCATCAACGGCGCCCACGGCGTCTGGGGCGACGCGAAGTTCGTCTGCGACTGAGGCGTCCCGCCTCCGACTGAGGTCTCGGGCCTCCGAGGGGTCCGCGCGGTGATCGCGCGGGCCCTTCGTCGTGCTCGGGACGCGCCACGGCCGCACTCGGGTCGCGCCCGGTCGCTGCGGACCCGAAATACTTAGCCACACTAATTTGTTACACTAAGCAAATGACCGATGCCCTCAGTACGCCTGCGCCCGCGCGGCCCTCCTCCGCGGCATCCCCCCGACGCCTCACGCTCGCCGAGCAGTCGACCGAACTGCGCATCGCGATCATGCGGCTCTCGCGGCGGCTGCGACAGCAGCGCAGCGACACCGAGATCAGCGGGTCGCAGTTCTCGACGCTCGGGTGGATCCACGCCGAAGGCCCCCTCACGATCGGCCGGCTCGCCGAGCTCGAGCGGGTCACCGCGCCGAGCATGAACCGCACGGTCAACTGCCTCGTCGACGCGGGCTACGTCACCCGCCGCACCGACGACGACGACCGCCGCAAGGTGCTCGTCGAGGTGACCCCGGCCGGCGACGCCACGGTCAAGGAGACCCGCAGGCGCCGCGACGCGTGGATCGCCAAGCGGTACGCCGCCCTCAGCCCAGAAGACCGCGAAGTCCTCGCGCGCGCCACCACGATCCTCGGGAGGCTCAACGACCAGTGAGTGCCATGTTCCGCTCCCTCAGCCACGTCAACTATCGAATCTGGTTCATCGGCGCCCTCGTCTCGAACGTGGGCGCCTGGATGCAGGCGACCGCCCAGAACTGGGTCGTCCTCACCGAGCTCACCGACAACGACGCCCTCGCCGTCGGCGTCACGATGGCCCTGCAGTTCGCCCCGCAGCTCCTGCTCGTGCCGATCACGGGCCTCATCGCCGACCGCTTCGACCGCCGCAAGATCCTCATGTGCACCCAGACGGCGCTCATGCTGCTCGGCCTCGCCCTCGGCCTCCTGCTCATCTTCGGGCACGCCGAGCTGTGGCACCTCTACGTCTTCGCCGGCCTGCTCGGCATCGTGAACGCGATCGACAACCCGGCGCGCCAGACCTTCGTCACCGACCTCGTGTCGAGCTCCGACATGTCGAACGCGGTCGCCCTGAACTCGGCCTCGTTCAACACCGCCCGCCTCATCGGCCCCGCCGTCGCGGGTGTGCTCATCGTGCTCGTCGGCTCGGGCTGGGTGTTCATCATCAACGCCGTCACCTTCCTCGCGGTGCTCGGCGCCCTCGCGATGCTCAAGGGCAAGAAGCTCAAGCGGATGCCTCGGGCCAGCCGCGAACGCGGGGCCTTCGTCGCGGGCTTCCGCTACGTGTGGAGCCGGCCCGACCTCGTCGTGGTCTTCGTCATCGTGTTCCTCGTGGGCGCGTTCGGCATGAACTTCCCGATCTTCTCCTCGACGATGGCGGTCGAGTTCGGGCGGGGTGCCGGCGAGTACGGCCTGCTCAACTCGATCCTCGCGATCGGCTCCCTCGCGGGCGCGCTGCTGGCCGCCCGTCGTGAGCGGGCGCGCCTGCGCGTCGTCATCCTCGCCGCCGCCGGATTCGGCGTCGCCGCGGGGATCTCGGCCGTGATGCCGAGCTTCGTGCTCTTCGCCGCCTCGACGGTGCTGATCGGCTTCGCGGCGGTGACGATGCTCACGACGGCGAACGGCTACGTGCAGACGACGACCGACCCTGCACTGCGCGGGCGCGTGCTCGCGCTGTACTTCGCGATCCTGTCGGGCGGCACGCCGATCGGTGCGCCGATCGTGGGTGCGGTCGCGAACAGCTGGGGTCCGCGCTGGGGCCTTGGCGTCGCCGCGATCGCCGCCGGAATGGCGGCGCTGATCGGCGCGATCTGGCTCGTCGTCTCGCGCGGCATGCGCGTGACGAGGCATCCCGAGCGCCGCTGGGCCGCCGCCGTTCGCTTCGACGCGCCGCCGACGGCCGCGATCGCCGTCGTGCCGACCTCGGCCATCGCGGTGCCGACCGAGGCGCTGCAGGTGCCGACCGAGGCGACCCCGATCGTCGCGGCCGAGGCTCTCCGGGTGCCGAGCACCGCGAAGGGCTGAGGCGCACGAGCCGTGCTCAGACCTGCGGCACCTCCGCGCGTGCGGCGAGGAGGCCGGCGAGCCAGCGCCCGCTGTCCTTCACGAGCCGTTGCTGCGTGTCGTAGTCGACGCGCACGATGCCGAACCGCTTGGAGTAGCCGTAGCCCCACTCGAAGTTGTCGAGCAGCGACCAGACGAGGTACCCGCGCAGGTCGACCCCGCGGTCCATGGCCCGGCGGGCGGCGGCGAAGTGCCGGCGCAGGTAGTCGACCCGCTCGACGTCGTGCACACGGGCGCCGTCGGGCGTCGGCGTGACCACGTCGGCGAACGCCGCGCCGTTCTCGGTGATCATGAGCGGCTGCCCGGGGAACTGCTCGCCGAGCGAGACCAGCAGCTCCTCGAGGCCGTCGGGCGCGATGTTCCAGCCCATGTCGGTGTACGGCCCGGCCTGCGGCAGGAACTCCACATGCTCGCTGCCGGGCCACGGCGTGCCGCCGACGTCCTTGTGGCCGTCGTTGCGGCTGCGCTCGCTCGCGCCGTCCCACATCGCGACGGTCACAGTCGAGTAGTAGTTGACGCCGAGCACGTCGATCGGCTGGTGCACGAGGGCGAGGTCGCCGTCGCGCACGAAGGACCAGTCGGTCACGCCCGCGGTGTCGGCGATGAGGTCGTCGTCGTAGCGGCCGAGCAGCATCGGGCTCGTGAAGGCACGGTTGGCGAGCGCGTCGATGCGGCGCGTCGCCTCGGCGTCGCCGCCGCGGATGACGTGGAAGTTCAGGGTGGCCGAGACATCCGGGCTGTTCGTCGCACGACGCCGGATCTCGGGCACCGCAAGCCCGTGCGCGAGGTTCAGGTGGTGCACCGCGGCGAGCGCGGCGGCGCCGTCGGTGCGGCCCGGCGCGTGGGCGCCCGAGCCGTAGCCGAGGTAGGCCGAGCACCACGGCTCGTTGAGCGTGGTCCAGGTGTGCACCCGGTCGCCGAGTGCGTCGACGGCGTGCCCCGCGTAGTCGGCGAAGCGCAGCGCCGTGTCGCGGTTCGTCCAGCCGCCGGCGTCCTCGAGCTCCTGCGGAAGGTCCCAGTGGTAGAGCGTCACGATGGGGCGGATGCCACGCGCGAGGAGCCCGTCGACGAGGCGCGAGTAGAAGTCGACGCCTGCGGGGTTCGGCCGGTCGCCGGCGCCGGGCAGCAGCCGCGACCACGAGAGCGAGAAGCGGTACGCCTCGAGGCCGAGCGAGGCCATCAGGTCGAGGTCGGACTCGAGCCGGTGGTAATGGTCGCAGGCGACGTCGCCGGTGTCGCCGTTCCAAGTGCGTCCGGGTGTGCGGCTGAACGTGTCCCAGATCGAGGGCGTGCGGCCGTCTTCGTCGGCGGCACCCTCGATCTGGTACGACGCGGTCGCCGAGCCGATCACGAAGCCAGGGGGGAACTCGAGCGGGCCGACGTCACTGGAGGCTGCACTGGTCACGGCGCTCATCCTCGCACCTTCCGCACGCTGCTGACGCGTGATCGTCACGATTCGTCAGCCGAACGCCGCGAGCGCGAACACCGCGCCCGCGACGGTCAACGGCGCCACGGCCAGCCCGAGCGCGGCGAACTTCGGCCACGAGATCTGCACCCCCATCGAGACGAGGCGATGGTGCCAGAGGAGGGTCGCGAGCGACGCCCACGGGGTGACGAGGGCCCCGGCGTTCACCCCGATGAGCAGGGCGGCGGTCCGCAGCGGGGTCGACGCGAACGGTTCGAGGGCGAGATACGCGGGGAGGTTGTCGAACGCGTTCGCGCTGACCGCGGCGACGCCGGCCAGCCGCAGGAGCTCGAGCGGGTCCTCCCCCTCACCGGCGATCGATGCGAGCACCTCGGTCAGGCGGAGCTCGTGGGCGGCCTCCATCACGAGGAAGAGCCCCGCGACGAACACGACCAGCTGCCACGGCACGAGCGCCGGTCGGAGCACCGAGGGCCGGCGCACGAGGAAGACGATGAACAGCACCGCGGCACCGGCCGTCGCGGGGATCCACACCTCGATCCCCGACACGAGCAGCGGGACGAGCAGGACGAGCACTGCCGACCCGATCACGAGGAGCACGCGGTCCTCGGCCGGCACGGGCTCATCGGGCTCGAACCGGGCCCCGAGCTGCCGCCACCGGGTCGCAAGCAGGAATAGGACGGGCACCAGCACGCCGACGATCGCCGGGGCCCACATGACTGCGGCGAACTCGACCGGGTGCGCGTCGAGCCGCTCGGCCGCGAGCAGGTTCGTGAGGTTCGAGACGGGAAGCAGCAGCGACCCCGTGTTCGCGAGCCAGACCGTCGTCAGGGCGAAGGGGATCGGCGAGATGCGCGCGTGGGCGGCGACCGAGACGACGACCGGCGTGAGCAGGACCGCGGTGGTATCGAGCGAGAGGAACACCGTCGACGCCGTCGCCAGCACGACGACGAGCAGCCACAGCACCATCGCGCGCCCCCGTGCGAAGCGGGCGAGGTGCTGCGCGATCGACCGGAAGACCCCGGCCTCGGCGGCCAGTTCGGCGACGATCGTCATGGCGACGACGAAGCCCAGCACGGGCGCCGACCGTGCGGCGAGCGCGCCGACCGCCTCGATCGGGAGCACACCGCCCGCCACCGCGATGATTCCGAGCGCGACCAGCACGCTCCCGACGACTGCGATCCGCACCCAGCGAGGCTAGCCGAACCCGAGGGCTCGGCCGCGCCTCAGATCACGCCGAGCGCGAGCATCGCGTCGGCCGCGCGCACGAAGCCGGCGATGTTCGCACCGACCACGTAGTCGCCGGGTGCGCCGTACTCCTCGGCGGTCGTCGCGCAGCGCTCGTGGATCGACTCCATGATGTGGGCGAGGCGCTGCTCGGTGTGCTCGAAGGTCCACGAGTCGCGCGACGCGTTCTGCTGCATCTCGAGGGCGCTCGTCGCGACGCCGCCCGCGTTCGCCGCCTTGCCCGGGCCGAACAGCACGCCCGCTTCACGGAGCACGGTGATCGCCTCGGGGGTCGTCGGCATGTTGGCGCCCTCGGCGACGGCGACGACCCCGGCGGCGACGAGCGCCCGCGCATGCGCCTCGCCGAGTTCGTTCTGCGTCGCGCACGGCAGGGCGACGTCGAGCGGGCCGCGGCCCGCGAGGTCCCACACGGTGGCGCCGGCGACGAACTCGGCGCGCCCGCCGCGCAGTGCGACGTACTCCTCGATGCGCTCGCGCCGCACCTCCTTCACCTCGCGGAGGATCGCCACGTCGATGCCGTCGGGGTCGTACACGGCCCCTGAGGAGTCGGATGCGCCGAGGACGGTGCCGCCGAGCTCGTGCACCTTCTCGATCGCGTAGATCGCGACGTTGCCCGACCCCGAGACGAGCACGCGAGCGCCGTCGAACGAGCGGCCGCGGGTCTCGAGCATGTGCTGCGTGAAGTACACCGCGCCGTACCCGGTCGCCTCGGTGCGCACGAGCGAGCCGCCCCAGGTGAGGCCCTTGCCGGTGAGCACGCCCGACTCGTACTGGTTCGTGATGCGCTTGTACTGGCCGAAGAGGTAGCCGATCTCACGCGCGCCGACGCCGATGTCACCCGCGGGCACATCGGTGTACTCGCCGAGGTGCCGGTAGGCCTCGGTCATGAACGACTGGCAGAAGCGCATGACCTCCGCATCCGACTTGCCCTTCGGGTCGAAGTCGCTGCCGCCCTTGCCGCCGCCGATGGGCATGCCGGTGAGCGAGTTCTTGAAGATCTGCTCGAAGCCGAGGAACTTCACGGTGCCGAGCAGCACGCTCGGGTGGAACCGCAGCCCGCCCTTGTACGGCCCGAGCGCCGAGTTGAACTGCACGCGGAACCCGCGGTTGATCTGCACGCGCCCTGCGTCGTCGACCCACGGCACCCGGAAGATGATCTGCCGCTCGGGCTCGCAGATGCGCTCGAGGATCGACGCCTGCACGTACTGCGGGTTGCGCTCGAGCACGCGGTCGAGCGAGCCGAAGACCTCGCGCACCGCCTGGTGGAACTCGAGCTCGCCCGGGTTGCGGGCGAGGATCTGGGTGTAGACGTCGTCGATGGCAGTGCGAGATGCGGTCACGCGCGCTCCTTCATGGTCGAACGGATGCCACGTGGTGCAGTCGCGCGCGGCGTCCTTCCAACATACCCAGTGCTGAGGAAGCCTCTGACACTGTGACGCGATCGGCGCCCGGGTCGCTCAGTGGCCGTGCGCGAGCTGCTGCAGCACCACGACGCCGAGGCCGAGCGCGACGAGCGCGCCGAGCGCGACGACCTGCTTCCACCAGTCGATCCGCGTGCGCCGTACGGCGATGAATCCGATGACGCCGAGCGTCGCGACATAGACGATCGAGGCGGCGCGCAGCGCGTGCTCGAGCTGGATCACGCCGAACGCCGCGAGGCCGAGGAGGAGCAGCGGGACCCCGGCGGAGGCGATCGCCGATCCGGCGATGCGGAGCATCCGGCCGACCTCGGCGCGATCGGGGAAGGCGGCGTGCACGGCGAGATGCGAGATGACGTCGGCGACGAACCCCGCCGTGGTGATCGCGACGATGCCGACGAGCAGCGTCACGACCGCGCGGGGCGCCTCGACGTGCTCGACGTTGGCGTGCTGCACGAGCACGATCGCGAGCCCGGTGAAGGTCGCGTAGACGCGCTCCTTGAGGGCGTCGACGCGCTCGTCGGTCGGCCGGTCGTGACGGTCGTGGCGGTGCCGGCGAGCCTCGCCCCGCTCGCCGTCGACCTCGGGAGCGTCGGCCGCGTCATCCATGCGCGCAACGGTAGCAGCGACGTGCGCGTCTGCGAGGATCGGAGGATGGATGCCCCGCTCCTCGTCTCCGTGCCCGGTGCCACCCTGCGCGATGCCCTCGGCACGCCGCCCGACGGGGTCGACGTCGTCGTCTGGGATCTCGACGGCCCGCCCCCGGCCGAGCACCTCGACCTCGTCGTGCCGCCCTACATGGGCGCCGCCGACCGGCTCGGCGCACTCGCCGGGGTGACCACGCGGCTCGTGCAGTCGCAGTCGATCGGGTACGACGACATCCCCGCGGCCCTCCCGCCGGGGCACGTGTTCGCGAACGCGGCGAGCGTGCACGAGACCTCGACGGCGGAGCTGACGCTGGCGCTCGTGCTGGCGTCGCAGCGAGGCATCCCCGATTTCGTGCGTGCAGCGACCGAAGGCCGCTGGGCGCCGGCACGGCACGCGAGCCTCGCCGACCGGCGCGTGCTGATCGTCGGCTACGGCGGGGTGGGCCGCGCGATCGAAGACCGGCTCGTGCCCTTCGAGGTCGAGATCACGCGCGTCGCCGGGCATGCCCGCGACGACGAGCGCGGGCGCATCCACGGCGTCGACGAGCTGCCCGCGCTGCTGCCCGAGGCCGACATCGTCATCGTCGGGGTACCGCTCAACGAGGCGACGACGGGGCTCGTCGACGCCGGCTTCCTCGCCGCGCTCCCCGACGGCGCGCTCGTCGTGAACATCGCCCGCGGGAAGGTCGCCGACACCGAGGCGATCCTCGCCGAGGCGCGGTCGGGCCGGCTGCGTTTCGCACTGGATGTCACGGACCCCGAGCCGCTCCCCCAGGGGCATCCGTTGTTCGCGCTGCCGAACGTGCTCGTCTCGCCGCACGTCGGCGGTGCGTCGACGGCGATGATCCCCCGCATGGCGCGGTTGCTGCGCGAGCAGATCGAGCGGATGCTCCGGGGCGACGAGCCGCTCAACGTCGTGCTGCGCAGCTGACCCCTCTGCCGCCTCCGGCGAGCGGGGAGACCCGACGGCTCAGCGCGTCCAGGTGCCGAGTCCGCGGGTGTCGAAGAACTGCAGCGTCATCGTCGCCCCCGTCGGGCCGAGCACGAACGTCGCCGAGGAGCGCGATCCCTCGGGCGCGTTCTCACCGCTGGGGGTGAACGCGAAGACGTCGCCGTCCCACGGTTCGAGCGGCACCTCGTAGCCGCCGTCGGGCCCGAGCCGCACCACCAGCGCCTCGCCCTCGACCGAGACCTCGGCGGGGCCGAAGTACTCGTTCGACCACGTGCCGGCGAACGCCTCGAGCGGGGCCGAGGGTTCGGCGGGCGACGACGGCGCGCTCTCGTCGATGAGGTCGCCCGCGGGTTCGCGGTAGTGCGCGAGCGCCTGCCCGTACGCCTCGACCCAGTCGCGCGTCGTCTCGCCGTACTGCACGAGGTCGAGGAACTCGCTCACGATCGCCTCGGCCGCGCCCACGGGCGCGCCGTTCGTGAGGGCCACGACGCCGAGCCCGAGCGACGGGACCAGCTGGAAGTTCGTGCCCGCCCCGAGCACGAAGGCCCCCGAGTGCGAGGCCGTGGCGCGGCCGCTCGTCTGCGTGCCGACGTTGAAGCCGAAACCGTACGAGCCCGACCGCATGCCCGGCTGGTTCGACGGCGCCGAGGTCACCTGCGGACGAAGCGCGGCGGCGAGGTCGGGGGTGTCGATGAGCGTCGCGCCGTCGTGCTCCCCGTCCGCGAGCACGAAGTTCATCCACTTCGCGATGTCGACGGCGTTCGAGCTCACGCCGCCCGCGGGCGACTGCGCGTCGGCGTCGCGCTCGTAGAGCTGCTGGAACTCGCCGTCGACGAGGGCGTGCAGGGCCGCACGATCGTCGCGCGCGAGGAAGTCCTCGTAGCGGGAGCTCGTCGAGGTCATGCCGAGCGGTTCGTAGATCTCGCGCTCGGAGAGGGTCTCCCAGTCGACGCCCGCGGCGTTCGCGACGGCCTGCGCCCCGGTCGTCATGCCGAAGTTGGCGTAGCCGTAGCTGATGCGGAACGGGTCGAGCGGCATGTACCGGAGATGGTCGATCACGTACTCGCGGTCGTAGCCGACGTCTTCGAGGTCGTCGCCGGCGGCGAGCGGCAGGCCCGACCGGTGGGCGTAGAGGTCGCCGACGGTGAGCTGCTCCGTCACCCACGGATCGGCGAGCGCGAAACCGGGCAGCAGCGGCGCAACCTGCGTGTCCCAGCCGACGACGCCCTGGGTGACCTGCGTGGCCACGACGGTCGCGCCGATCGGCTTCGACATCGACGCGATCTGGAAGACCGTCTCGGCATCGACGGGCGCGGGTTCGCCGGCCCCGAGGTCGCGCACGCCGAAGCCCTCGGCGAAGACGGTCTCGCCGTCGTGCACCACCGCGACCGCTGCGCCGGGGACGCCGGTCTCGTCGAGCACGCGCTCGACGAGATCGGGAAGCGACTCGAGGGCGGGGTCGAGCGCTCCCTCTGCGAGTTCGACCGCATCCGCCGGAGGTGCGTCGCCGAGCTCGATCCTCGGCGCGTACGGCTCGGCCGCCGTGCAGCCCGCGAGCGCCACGGCCATGATCACGACCACCGGAACGGCGACCAATCGGACACTGCGCATGGCGTTCCTCCCCATCGCAACGGGCTCCCCGGAGCCCCGGCTCCCCCAAGAACCCGACGAGCGCAGCCTAACGTCGTTCCCGGCCCGGGCGCACCCATCGAGGTCGGACGGGCCCGGTTATTCGGTCACGCTGCCGACCGGCTGCACCGCCGCGTACCCTTCGAGCACGTGCTGGATGCGGGCGAGCGAGGCCGCGTCGAGCCCGCCGTCGCCGGTGACCGCCTGCCATCCGTCGAGCACGACGTCGCCGTAGTTGTGGCCGTGGCTCGCCGGCACGCTCTCGCCCATGAACATGTCGATGACCACCTGCAGCGCGGTCACCGCGGGAATCCAGCGCATGGAGTCGCTGACCTCGTCGGCACGCTCGCCGGGCTTCAGCCAGTCGGGCTCCGCCCAGATCAGCTCGAGACCGAGCCACGTGACCGGGTCGTTCGCGTGCTGCAGGTAGGCGACCCGCGGCTGCTGCCAGTCGGGTCCGAGCGCGTGGAAGTCGCCGGGCACCGAGAGCCACCGCACCTCCGTGCCGCCGTCGACGACGGGCTGCCATTGCGGGCTGCCCGCGTCGCGGCCCTCGGTGAGCGTGCGCCACATGGTCGAGCCGTTCGGGCTGCCGACCAGCAGCGCACCTTCGGTGCGCGCGCGCATCTCGTCGAGTCCGGCGAACGCCTCCTGCGTGCCGTGCGCCCCGAGGCTCAGCCCGTAGACCACGAGCTGCGGGCGCGTCTCCTCGGGCAGCGTCTCCCACTTGGCACGGACGGCGTCGAAGAGGGCGACGGACGACGCGACCGGCGCGTCGGGGTCGAAGACGAACGAGACCCAGCTCGGCGTGTAGGCGTACTGCATCGAGACGATCGCCGTGTCGCCGCCGTGCAGGTACTCGACGGCGTCGACCGCCTGCGGTTCGAGCCATCCCGAGCCGGTGGTCGTCGCGACCACGAGCACCTCACGGTCGAACGCCCCGGTGCGCTCGAGCTCGCGCACGGCGATCGCCGCGCGCTCCTCGACGGTGGGGGCGTTCGCCTGGCCGACGTAGACCCGCACCGGTTCGAGCGCGGGGCGGCCCGTCAGCTCTTCGATGTCGGCCGCGGTCGGACCGCCGCCGAGGAAGGCGGTGCCGTGCCGGCCGACCACGTCCCACTCCACCTCGGAGTCGGGGCCCGACGAGCGGAAGGCGCTCATCGGCTCGGTGACCCACGGCGCCGCCGGACCGTTGTTCGCGAGGTAGAGCCGGTCGAGGCCGAACATCACGACCGAGACCACCACGACGGTCGCTCCGACGACGATCGCCGTGGCGGCCGTCGCACCCCACCCGCGCCCGAGGCGCGCGGTGAGGCGGGTGCCGAGCCGGTGCACGGCACGACCGAGGGCGATGCCGATGAGCACGACCGGCACGAAGCCGAGGAAGAACACCAGTGCGTCGAAGCCGTCGATCTCCGGCAGCTCGACGGTGCGGCGCACCTCGTTCTGCCAGCCCACCGAGGCGAAGCCGAGCACGATCACGAGCAGCACGGCGATGCCGGCCCAGACCCACCACCCGATGCGGCGCTGAGCCGGCGTCGGGCGCCACGTCGTGAAGCGGCGCACCAGCCACCACACCCCGGCCCCGATGCCGTAGCCGATGAGGAACGCGAGCGCGGTGATGATGCCCTGGAACAGCGCCGGGCGCGGCAGCAGGGAGGGCGTCATCGAGAGCGCTGCGGCGAGCAGCCCGACGAGGGCTCCCCCGGGGTCGAGCCGCCACCAGTGAGCCTTCACGCCTGCCCCCTCCCCAGGGTCGCCTCGGGCGGCGACGTCACCGCATCATGGCACGGCACCCGCGCCCGTCCGCGGCGCCGCGGCCCGTCGTGGGCCGTGTCGCCGCGAAACGCGACGGTCGGTCGCTCAGACGGAGGCGTCGGCCAGGGCCGCGAGCTCCGCTCCGGTCAGCTCGAGCCGGATCGACGCGAGCAGGTCGCCGAGCTGCTCGACGCTGCGGGCGCTGGCGATGGGCGCCGCGACGGTCGGCTGCTGCCGGAGCCACGCGAGCGATACCGCCGCGACGGATGCCGCGTGGGCGGCCGCGACCTCGTCGAGCGCGTCGAGCACCCGGCTCCCGCGCTCACCGAGGTACGGTGCCGCACCGCCGGCGCGCACACTCGCGCCGGCGGCGGTGACGTCCGCCTCCGAGCGGTACTTGCCGGCGAGGAACCCCTTCGCGAGCGAGAAGTACGGGAACACCGCGAGCCCCTCGCGCTCCGCCCGTTCGCGCAGGCCGTTCGTCTCGAAGTCGCGCTCGACGAGGTTGTAGTGCGGCTGCAGGGCGACCGCACGGTGGAAGCCGTTCTCGTGCGTCACCCGGAACCACTCGTCGATGCGCTCGGGCGAGTAGTTCGAGATGCCGATCGCGCGCACCTTGCCCGCGTCGACGAGCGCGGACAGCGCGCCGACCGTCTCGCCGAGCGGCACCTCGGCGTCGTCGAAATGGGCGTAGTAGAGGTCGATCACGTCGGTGCCGAGGCGCCGCAGCGAGGCATCCGCCGCTGCGCGGATGTTGGCCGCCGCGAGGCCCTGGTACTCGGGGTGCGTGCTCACCTTCGTCGCGATGACGACGTCGTCGCGCGAACCGCGCGACGCGAGCCACTCGCCGATGAGGCGCTCGCTGTCACCGCCGGTGTTGCCGGGAACCCAGTGGGAGTAGCCGTCGGCGGTGTCGAGGAAGTTCCCGCCTCCGGCGGTGAACGCGTCGAGCACGGCGAAGGTGGCGTCACGGTCGGCGGTCCAGCCGAAGACGTTCGTGCCGAGCGAGAGCGGGGCGATCTCGAGGTCGGATGCGCCGATGCGGGCGCGTGCGGCGGCGGTTGCGGTCTCGGTCATCGGTGCTCCAGTCGAGTCGATCGTCAGGGTCGGCGCCGGCAGGGGCGAGCCCTCCGGCAGTGATCACAACCATGGAGCGGAGCCCGTATTCCCGTGTTGCGCCCCGGGTCGACGGAAGCCCGGCGGCGCGCACCCGACCGGTGCGACCGGCCGGTCGCGCCCGCTCCCGGATCCGTTCAGGTGGGCGGCGTAGCATCGGAGACACACCCTCGATGGAAGGTCTCCATGCCCATCTCGGCAGAACCCCGCGTGGCGCTGTACTTCGACTTCGACAACATCGTCATCTCGCGCTACGACCAACTCCACGGCGACTTCGCCTACCGAAAAGACACCTCACGCTCGAAGGCGCCCTCCGCGGGCACCAAGACGGCCGAGAAGCTGCGCGAGGCGACGGTCGACATCGACGCCGTGCTCGACTTCGCGGCGACGTTCGGCACGATCGCGATCGCCCGCGCGTACGCCGACTGGTCGACGCCGGTGAACGCGAGCTACCGCGGCCAGCTCATCGACCGTGCGGTCGACCTCGTGCAGCTGTTCCCGCTCTCGGCGACGAAGAACGGGGCCGACATCCGGCTCGCGGTCGACGCCGTGGAGGACATGTTCCGCATCGACGACCTCTCGCACATCGTGATCGTCGCGGGCGACAGCGACTACGTCGCCCTCGCGCAGAAGGCGAAGCGGCTCGGCCGCTACGTCGTGGGCATCGGCGTCGCGGGCGGCACGAGCCGCGCACTGACGGCGGCGGTCGACGAGTTCGCCGACTACGACGCGCTGCTCACGACCGACGCCGAGGTGGGCGACGACGCCGACGACGAGCAGGCCGCCCCGGCGGTGGTGGAGCCCGCGCCGAACCGGCGCCGTCGGGCGACCACGAAGACGGCGGATGCCACGCCCGACGCCGCGCCCGAGGCATCCGGCCGCGCCCGTGGTTCGCGACGTGCGAAGTCCGAGCCCGACGAGCCGGCCGAGTCGGCCGAGCCCGTCACCCCGGCCGAACGTCCCTCGGCCCGGGTGCTGCAGTTCATGGCGCCGGGCGACCCGGCGCCGTCCGACGAGACCGGCAGCGGCAGCCCGCGCAACCCCGGGCGACTGCTGCAGAAGGCGATCGAGCTCCTGCACGCGAAGAACGACGAGGAGTGGCAGTCGTCGAGCGCGGTGAAGAACCAGATGATGCGCATGGACCCGTCGTTCCAGGAGCGGCGGCTCGGGTTCGCCTCGTTCACCGAGTTCCTGAAGTCGCGCGGCGGCGTGGTCGAACTCGACGAGACGGGTCGCGGACGCGTGCGCATCCGCCCCCGCAAGGACTAGCGCCCACCTCCTGCGCCATGTGGTCTGACCACACGTGATACCGTGTGGTCAGACCACGCGGCGACCACGGGAGGCATGAGCATGAGCGAGACGCGCGCCTGGCGCACCGTGCTCGAGCACATCGAGACGCAGCTGCTCGACGGCGCGCTCCGCCCCGGCGACCGCCTGCCCGGCGAGCGGGCGCTCTCGGCCGAGCTCGGCGTCGGCCGCTCGAGCGTCCGCGAAGCGCTGCGGGTGCTCGAGGTGCTCGGACTCATCCGCACCCAGGCCGGCTCCGGGCCGAACGCCGGTGCGGTCATCATCGCGACGCCCGGCGGCGGCATGAGCGCGCTCATGCGACTGCAGGTCGCGGCCAGCGGCTTCCCGGTCGCCGACATCGTGCGCACCCGATTGATCCTCGAGAGCGCGGTCGCGGGCGAGCTCGCCGAGCGGGTGGGCCGCGAGGCATCCGCCGCCGTCGAGCTCGGCGCGGCCGACCGCCTGCTCGACGCGATGGACTCCCCCGATCTCGCGCCCGCCGAGTTCCTCGCGCTCGACGCCGGGTTCCACCTCGCGCTGGCCGAGGCCTCCGGCAACCAGGTGATCACCGCCACCATGGCGGGGCTCCGCAGCGGCATCGAGGGCTACGCCCTCGACGGCCTCGCCCGCCTCGACGACTGGCAGGCGACCTCGCGACGACTTCGCGGCGAGCACCGCGGCATCGTCGCCGCGATCAGGGCGGCGGATGCCTCGACGGCACGCGCCCGCACCCACGACCACATCTCGGGGTACTACGCCGAGACCTCGATCCACCAGCACTGACCCCAGTTCGACCAGCACGAGAGGCAGCACCCCGATGGTCCAGCGCCAGTTCCCGAACCCGAAAGAGCTCGCAGAGCTCATGCGCTTCAAGAAGCCCGAGCTGAACGCGACGAAGCGCCGGCTCGACGCCGCGCTGACGATCGCCGACCTCCGCACGATCGCGAAGCGCCGCACCCCGAAGGCGCCGTTCGACTACACCGACGGCGCCGCCGAGGGCGAGCTGTCGCTCGCGCGCGCCCGGCAGGCTTTCGAGGACATCGAGTTCCACCCCGGCATCCTCCGCAACGTGCCCGAGGTCGACACCAGCCGCGAGGTGCTCGGCGGACCGACGGCGCTGCCGTTCGGCATCGCCCCCACGGGCTTCACCCGCATGATGCAGACCGAGGGAGAGATCGCCGGCGCAGGAGCCGCGGGCGCGGCGGGCATCCCGTTCACGCTCTCGACGATGGGCACCACCTCGATCGAGGACGTGAGGGCCGCGAACCCGAACGGGCGCAACTGGTTCCAGCTCTACGTGATGCGCGACCGCGAGCGCTCGTACGAGCTCGTGCACCGCGCCGCCGCCGCCGGCTTCGACACGCTCTTCTTCACGGTCGACACGCCCGTCGCCGGCGCGCGCCTGCGCGACACCCGCAACGGCTTCTCGATCCCGCCGCAGCTCACGCCCGGCACCGTCGTCAACGCGATCCCGCGCCCCGCGTGGTGGGTGAACTTCCTCACCACGCCGAAGCTCGAGTTCGCCTCGCTGCAGTCGACGGGAGGTACGGTCGGCGAACTCATCGACGGCATGTTCGACCCGACGATCGGGTGGAACGACCTCGACACGATCCGCGCCATGTGGCCGGGCAAGATCGTCGTGAAGGGCGTGCAGACCCTCGCCGACGCGAAGGAGCTCGCGGCCCGCGGCGTCGACGGCATCGTGCTCTCGAACCACGGCGGCCGCCAGCTCGACCGCGCGCCCATCCCCTTCCACCTGCTGCCCGAGGTGGCGCGCGAGGTCGGCGGCGACCTCGAGGTGCACCTCGACACCGGCATCATGTCGGGTGCCGACATCGTGGCCTCGGTCGCGCTCGGCGCACGCTTCACCCTCATCGGCCGCGCCTACCTCTACGGCCTCATGGCGGGCGGCCGTGCGGGCGTCGACAAGACCATCGAGATCCTGTCGAAGCAGGTCGTGCGCACGATGAAGCTGCTCGAGGTGCAGACCCTCGACGAGCTCGGGCCGCAGCACGTCACCCAGCTCGCCCGGCTCACGCCGATCGCGCGCCCGGTGCAGGATGCCGCGGCCCAGGCCGCATCGGCCGCGCCGAAGACGGTTCGAGCCCCGCGCGCCACCAAGCCGGCCGCGACGAAGCCCGCCGCAGCGAAGCCGGCCGCGAAGCCGCGCACCGCCGCGAAGAACTGAGTCGCGGGCGGCCGGCCGTGGGCCGGCCGCCGCTCAGCCGCGCCGCGCGTACTCGCCGAACGTCACCCCCGACTCGAACGCCCGCGCCTCGACGGTTTCGAACGCCTGCGGCGCGTACGCGCGCGGCCCGAACAGCGGAACGCCCGCCCCGAAGAGCACGGGGTAGCGCTTGATCACGAGGCGGTCGATCTCGTCGGCGAGCGCCGCTGCGAGCGCCCCGCCGCCGCAGAGCCAGATCGAGTTCCCCTCCTCGGCCTTGAGCTCGCGCACGAACGCGACGGGGTCGCGATCGGTCACCTCGACGCCCTCGACCGGTTCGGCCGAAGCCGCGGCCGCGTGCTCGCGGGAGAACACGATCTGCCGGAGGTGCCGGTACGGGCTCGTGATGCCGTACGGCAGCCCGACGGCGTAGGTGTTCCACCCCATGAGCACGGTGTCGAACATGCGCCCGTCGGCCTCGACCCCGAACGCCTCCGCGACGTGCGTCGCCACGGTGTCGGAGTACCGCTCGTTGATCGCGGTCATGTGGTCGCCCTCGACGGCGAATGCGTCGTACTCGCCGTTCGGCCCGGCGATGAAGCCGTCGAGGCTGACGGCCACGTAGTACACGAGTTCTCGCATCATCTTCCTATCCACTACTGATGTCGTGGTTGCGAAACTACTACAGCTGTCGTGATCTTGTCTAGACTCGGACCATGGCCCGAAACGACGACCGCCGACGCCTGATCGCCGATGCTGGACTCGCCGTGCTCGCCCGAGAGGGCGCCCGCGGCCTCACCCATCGAGCCGTCGACGACGCGGCCGGCGTCCCGACGGGAACGACCTCGAACTACTTCCGCAGCCGCGACGCGCTCATCGCGGGACTCGTGACGCGCATCGGCGAACGGCTCATGCCGACCGAGGCCGACCTCTCGCGCCGCGCTGCGCAGCCGCCGAGCCGCGCCCTCTTCGCGGACTACGTGCGCGACATCGTGAGGCGGCTCGGCGAGCACCCCGATGTGACGCTCGCGCTCTTCGAGCTCCGCCTCGAGGGTGCCCGCCGCCCCGAGGTCGCGGCGATGCTCGCCGAATGGCAGCAAGCCGGCTTCGCGGCCGACATCGAGTTCAACCGCGCCGCGGGCCTGCCGGGCGATGCGCGCGAGATCGCGCTCTTCCACTACGCCATCGACGGCCTCATGCTCGACCGGCTGACGACGCCGATCGACCCGGGCACGACGACCGACGAGGTCATCGACGATCTCGTCGCGGGGCTCCTGCCCGAGGGTTGACCGGCTCGCCCGAACCCGGTGCGTCGTGCTCGTCCGGCATGACGATCACCTGGCCGATCGTGAGCGCCACGACCTTCTCCGCCATCTTGCGCGCCTGCTCGGCCTGCTTGCGACGGCGCTTCACGAGCTCGGCTCGGGCCTTCGCCCGAACCGCGGCATCGGCGCCGACGAGACGCTTCCGGTCACCTCGGCCCGCCTCCGCACCTGTGCTCGACCGCGGCCCGAACCGGATCGACGCCCGGTCGAGTCGCGCAGCCGCACGCTCGGCCCGCCTCGCGGCGAGACCAGGGGCATCGCGTCGCGCTGCTTCTGCAGCGGTCATCTCGGCGTCCGCGAACCTCACCGCAGCCTCGAGGCGCGACCTCGACCGTGTGCCCGCCGGCGATCGCTTCGCCATGCGCCGCACCTCGGCCTCGACCGCCCTGGCCGAGTCGATCGCCCGCTTCGCCTCCCTGCGCTCCCGCCGCATGCCTGCATCCCCTCCGTGATCCCGGACACCTCCGGTCTACGTCACGCGCGTGCGTCCGGCAAGGGGTTGCGGGGGTCGGGAGGCTTCTTCACCCTCGCCCGCGGCGACGAGCGGTAGCGCACGAACCACACGAGCATGAGCGCCGAGGCGAGCAGGTAGAACGTGTGCAGGAACCAGATCGGCCCGAACGGCATGCTCAGCACGTACACCGTGTAGAGCCCGTTGGCGAGATTCGTGATGACGAGGTTGCCGACGCTGTACGACGACAGGTCCTTCGAGCGCGCCGCCTTCACCAGCATGGGCAGATAGCTCATGGCGAAGAGGCCGGTGGAGATCGCGCCGGCGACGACGGCGACGTTCATGCTGCGAACGCTACGAGGGCGAGGGATGCCGCGCACCGGGACCGACCCGCGGACTCGGACGCCGCGCGGAGCCGATCGGATCGGTGAGGCCCCCGACCCGGCCTGCGGGACTACGTCACTGATACCACTGACGGATCAGTGACGTAGTCCCCGCACCCGGCCCGGTCGGGGCTCGCCGCGCGCTACCGGGCCTCGGTCGCCCCCGCGTTCGCCGCGGCGATGAGCTGCTCGATCTGCTCGTACGACACCGGGATGCCCGGGAACCCGACGAGCCGCCCGATCGGGAACGACGCCATCATCTTCGCCATGCCCTCGTCGGTGAACACGTCGGTGTCGGCCATGCCGCCGGCGAGCGAGGCGAGCGCCTGCGCGGCGACCGGCCCGGCGATCGGGTCGGCCATGACGTCGGCGATCGACGACTCCATCGACAGCGGCAGGCGCACGTCGTCGCCCTCGATCGCGACGGTCGTCGCGAGCCGGAGGTCGCGGCTCGACGCCCCGACCTCGACCGAGAGCTCGCCGCCCTCGACGACCCAGCGATCGACGCGGACGTCCCAGTACGCGAGGTCCTCGCGGCGCACCCGCACCTCGACCTCGCGCGATTCGCCTGCGGCGAGCTCGACCGAGGCGAAGCCGGCGAGCACGCGGGGTGCGCGCTGCACCGCCGAGTCGGCGTGGCCGGTGTAGACCTGCACGACCTCGCGCCCGTCACGCGACCCCGTGTTCTCGACCGTCACGCGCACGGCCAGCCCCGAGGCATCCGATGAGACCGAGAGCCCCGAGTACGCGAACGTCGTGTACGAGAGGCCGTGGCCGAAGGGGTAGCGCACGGCCGCGTCGCGCGCGTCGTACCAGCGGAAGCCGACGAAGAGGCCCTCGCCGTAGCGGACGTGTCCGAACTCGCCCGGGAAGTCGAGGAAGGCCGGGGTGTCCTCGAGCCGCAGCGGGATCGTCTCGGCGAGCCGCCCCGAGGGGTTCACGACGCCGTAGAGCACGTCGGCGATGCCGCTGCCGCCGGCCTGGCCGCCGAGCCAGCCCTCGACGATCGCGGGCACGTCGCCGGCGAACGGCAGCTCGACGACGCCGCCGTTGGCGAGCACGACGACGGTGTTCGGGTTCGCGGCGAGCACGGCCTCGACGAGTGCGAGCTGGCCCGAGGGCAGCCGCAGGTGCTCGCGGTCGAAGCCCTCCGACTCGGCCGCGGCCGGGAGGCCCAGGAAGAGCACGGCGACGTCCGCCGCGGCGGCTGCGGCCACCGCCTCCTCGATGAGGGCGGATGCCTCGGCGTCGCCGCCGTTCCCGGCGATCGTGAAGCCCGGTGCGAAGACGACCCCGGCCTCGGCCTGCTCCTCGATCGCTGCGAGCGCGGTGTCGAGGCGGGTCGGGTTGATGAGCGACGATCCGGCGCCCTGGTAGCGCGGCGTGCGCGCGAACTCGCCGATCACGGCGATGTTCTGCGCGGGCGCGAGCGGCAGCAGGCCGCCCTCGTTGCGCAGCAGCACGGCGCCGCGCGCGGCCGCCTCGCGGGCGAGGGCGTGGTGGGCGTCGACATCGTAGCCCGCGTCGGCCGAGGCACCGGCGACGGCCTTCTGCGCGAGCTCGACGGCACGGCGCACCGCGAGGTCGAGCGCGGCCTCGTCGAGCCGGCCGTCGCGCACGGCGGCGACGAGCTGCGCGTCGGTGCGACCGTCGGAGGCGGGCATCTCGAGGTCGAGCCCGGCGGGCAGGCCCTCGACGCGGTCGTTCACCGCACCCCAGTCGCTGACGACGAGGCCCTCGAAGCCCCATTCGTCGCGCAGCACGCTCGTGAGCAGCCATGGGTCCTCGCTCGTGTAGACCCCGTTGAGGCGGTTGTACGAGCACATGACCGTCCACGGCTGCGCGTCCTCGACGACCCGCTGGAAGCCGCGCAGGTAGATCTCGCGGAGCGGCCGCGGGTCGACGTCGCTCGACGCGCGCATGCGGTCGTGCTCCTGGTTGTTTGCGGCGAAGTGCTTGAGCGAGGCGCCGACGCCCTGCGACTGCAGACCGGTGACGAGTGCCGCACCGAGCACGCCCGAGACGAGCGGATCCTCGGAGAGGTACTCGAAGTTGCGTCCGCAGAGCGGCGAGCGCTTGATGTTGATGCCCGGGCCGAGCAGCACGCCGACGCCTTCGGCGCGCGCCTCCTCGCCGAGCGCGCGGCCGACGCGCTCGAGCAGCTCGGGGTCGAAGGTCGAGCCGAGCGCGACCGCGGGCGGGAAGCAGGTCGCCGGCACGCTGTCGCCGATGCCGAGGTGGTCGGCGCTGCCGCGCTGGAGGCGCACGCCGTGGGGACCGTCGGTGAGCACGATCGACGGGATGCCGACGCGTTCGACGGCCTTCGTCGTCCAGAAGCTCGCTCCGCTCGTGAGCGAGGCCTTCTCCTCGAGGGTGAGCTCGGCGACGAGCTCGGCCGCGTTGCGCGCGGCGAAGCCCGTGCTGTCGTCGAGGGCGGTCGGTTCGAGGGTGTCGGTCATGATGCTCCTTCGTTCACCGACGCTGCGATCCCGCGCCGGAAGAGTGGTTTTCCGTAGTCCTTCTGCAGCAGGGTCGCGAACGCCCACCAGATGACGAGCGTCGCGGAGGCCCCGCCGATGATGCCGAACAGGGCGTCCGAGAGCCAGTGCGCGTTGATGAGGGTGCGCTGCCAGATCATGCCGACCACGAGCAGCGCGCCGACGATCCACCAGACGAGCCGCTTCGCCGGCGGCAGCAGCGCGGCGACCGCCACGACGAGGATGCCGGTGCTCACCGCGTGCCCCGAGGGGAACGATCCGTGGTCGACCTGGAACAGCGGGCCGAAGAGCCCCGCGGCCGCGTCGTCGGCCGGACGCGGCCGGTCGACGAGGTTCTTCGTGAGCTGCGAGACGCCGAAGTTGCCGACGAGTTCGGCCGTGAGGAAGAACAGCGCCGAGCGCCAGCGGCGGATGACGAACAGCCACGCCGGGATGAGGAGCATGGTGAGCACGGCACCGGGGATCTGGCCGAGGTGCTGGAAGAGCATCGGCAGCGCCCAGCTCTCACCGCCCGTGCCGGGTGCGAGGCCCACGAGGGCACGCCAGGCGTCGTCGACGGGCTGGGTGAACGGCGCCTCGACGTTCTGCGCGACCGCGAACCCGAAGGCGATGAAGGCGGCCAGCCCTACGAGGCCGGTGACGAGCAGCGCGCGCGGCCGCTTCGGTCGGGCGGATGCCTCGCCGGCATCGGCCCCGAGCCGCTCGGGCGACGAGGAGACCGTGGAGCTCGTGGCATCCGACATCACTTCACCGCCTTGATCGGCCAGACGGCGAACGCGCCGAGGATCGAGAGCACAATCGCGACGGGGAAGAGGCCTTCGAACCCGAATGCGATGACGATCGCGCCGGCGACGCCGGGTGCGAGGGTCTGCGGCAGGGTGGCCGCGATGTTCACGACGCCGAGGTCCTTCGCGAAGGACTTGGCCGACGGCAGCACCTCGCTCATGAGCGCGGTGTCGACGGCCTGGAACATGCCGAAGCCGAGGCCGGCGATGAAGGTCATGATCATCCAGGCGGTGAGGTCGGGCCAGACCCACGGCAGGAGGAATGCCAATCCGGTCACGGCGGACGACACGAAGACGAAGATCTTGCGGCGACCGAGCTTGTCGGAGAGCGGCCCGGAGATGATCGTCGCGATCAGGATGCCGGCGAGGCTGATGAGCCCGAGCATGGGGATCACGTCCTGCGGCCGCTCGACACCGAAGTAGTCGGTGAGGAGATAGAGCTGGTACCCGGTGACGGCGAAGTAGCCCGTGTAGAGGAGGAGTCGGCCGGTGAACGCCCAGAAGAAGTCGGGGTGCTTGATCGGGCTGACCCAGAACGTGCGCAGGAAGTCGCCGAACTTGAAGGGCTCGGGCTCGAGGTCCTTCGAGGAGTAGTCGGGGTTGAAGACGATGAACAGCGTGAGCATGACGAGCGAGAACGCGGCGAACGTCACGTACCCGGCGGCGATGCTGCCGTAGAAGATCGAACCGACGATCTGGCCGCCGAGCGCGCCGACCATGAGGCCGATGCCCGAGAGCGTGGCGAAGGTGCCACGGCGCTTGACGGGCACCCGGTCGGGCATGACGGCGCTGAGCGGGCCCTGTGCGAAGTTGTACGTGATCTGCACGAGCGTCCAGGCGATGACCACGCCGACGAGACTGTTCGCGAAGGCGAGGCCGACGAGGGCGAGGCCGCCGGCGAGCGAGCCGATGAAGATCCACGGTGCGCGACGGCCGAAGCGCGAACGCGTGCGGTCGGAGATCTGGCCGGCGATCGGCTGGGCGATCATGGAGAAGAAGGCGCCGATCGTCATGACGATCGCGAGGTTGCCGATCTTGTCGGCCTCGCCGAACTGCGCGGCGACCTGGGCGGGCAGCAGGATGCCCGGCACGGCTCCCCAGATCAGGAAGATGCCGAGGTTCGCCGGGATGATCCAGCCGAGGAGGCGGCGGACGCCCGTTCTCGGGGCGGGCGGGTCTTCGTTGCCTGCGCCGTCGATGAAGTCGACCGCGTCGTCGGGGTCGTCGAGGAGCTGGCCGGTGGCGCGTTCAGGGGTGGACGCCGTCGTCATGGGGGTTCCTTCTCGATGCGGCCTCGCCGATGAGACCGAGTGCGAAAACCATACGACACTCGGTTTTAGAGTGCAAGCGACTACCATTCAGGTATGGCACGCAGGGGTTCGTACGCGAAGGGGATCGCGAAGCGGGAGGAGATTCTCACCGCGGCGCTCGAGGTGATCGCCCGAGGCGGCTACGGTCGCGCCTCGGTCCGCGAGCTCGCCGACGCCGTCGGCCTCAGCCAGGCCGGCCTCCTGCACTACTTCTCCTCGAAGGAGGAGCTGTTCGCCGAGGTGCTGCGCAAGCGCGACGAGGTCGACCGCGAGACGATCGCCGCGGCCGACGCCGACCACGAGCTCAGCATGCTCGACGGCTTCGTCGGGGTGGTGCGCCACAACGTCGACGTCCCGGGGCTCGTGCAGCTCTACGTCCGCCTCTCCGCCGAGGCGACCGACTCCGAGCACGCCGCCCGCCCGTTCTTCGACGAGCGCTTCCGCGCGTTCCGCGAGATGGCGGCCGAGGGCATCCGCGACGCCCAGCGCGACGGCGACCTGCCCGGCGACCTCGACCCCGAACAGGTGGCGACCATGCTGCTCGCCCTGGCCGACGGCCTGCAGACCCAGTGGCTGATGGACCCGTCGATCGACATGGCCGCGCACATCTCGGGCTTCATCGACATCCTCCGCCGACCGACCGCCTCATGAGCTCGCTCGCGAGCGCCGACGTCCGCCGACACAACCTCTCGCTCGTCGCGACTCGCCTCGCCGAGCTCGGCTCGGCCTCGCGCAGCGATCTGGCGGATGCCACGGGGCTCGCCCGCGGCTCGGTGACCGCGCTCGTGCGACAGCTCGAAGCCGCCGAACTCGTCCGCGAGACCGAACTCGTCGCCGCCTCGGGCAAGGGGCGCCCCCGCACACTGCTCGAGCTCTCGGGCGACCACCTCGCGATCCTCACGATCCTCATCGACGCCGACCACGTCAGCGCCGTCGCCTCGACGCTCGGCGGCGAGCGCCTCGTCCGCGCCGAACGGCGGCACGGCCGCCCCATGGGCGATCCGGGGCGGGTGCTCGACGTCGCGGCGGCGACGGTCGACGCCGCCCTCGCCGAGCTCGCCGGGCGAGAGGTCGCCGAGGCCACGGTCGTGGTGTGGGCACCCGTGGGCGGGGAGCCCGCCGTCGTGCTCGCCGACACCGATCTCGGCTGGGGCCGGGTGGATGCGGTGGCGCTGCTCGCCGAACGCTCGCCGCGGTTCGCCGAGCTCGCGGCGGCGGGGCGCGTGCGGCTCGTCGCCGACACCGATGTGGCCGCGTTGGCCGAGTACGCGGCGACGGGGCGCCCGAGCGAACTCGTCTACCTGAAGAGCGACTCGGGCATCGGCGGGGCGATCGTCGTCGACGGCGCGCCGATCGAGGGCGGGCGCCATCTCGCCGCGGCGCTCGGGCACCTCCCGGTCGTGCCGAACGGGGTGCGCTGCGAGTGCGGCCAGCACGGATGTCTCGTGACCGTCGCCGGCCCCGACGTGCTGCTCGAGCGGGCCGGCCTCGCCGAGTCGGCTCGCGAGGAGGGCCTCACCGCGGCGCTCGACGCCTTCGTCCACCGCATTCGCGAGGGCGAAGCCGCCGCGGTCGCCGCGTGGGACGCGGGCGCCGCCGAGCTCGTACGCACCCTGCAGATCGTGTCGCTCACCGTCGACCCGTCGGTCATCGTGGTCGGCGGGTATCTCGCCGCCCTCGCCGACGATCTCGGCGATCGACTCGCGAAGATCCAGCCCGGCGCCGACGGTGCCTTCCTCGCCGCGCCGCCGGTCGTCGGCAGCGCGCTCGGGCGCGATGCCGCCCTCGTCGGAGCGGAACAGGCGGCCGTCTCGCGCCTGCTCGCCGACCCGGCGGCGCTCGCCCGCGGCTGAGCAACCTCGGCTGAGCGACCTCGGCTGAGCGACCGCGCCCGAGCGGCCTCGCCCGCGGCATCCGCACATAATTCATGACTTGAATTTTCAAGCTGCACGCGTCACACTGATTCCGAATACCGCTCGGTATTCAAGCTTCACGTTCCCCAGAAGACCGCCCGGCCGTCTCAACGAAGAGGAGCCCCCGTTGTCCGTTCAGCCCCCCAGCGATCCCGCCACCGAAATCGCGCCGACCGGCGCCATCTCGGCCACCGAGCCCCTGCCCGGCGACCCGCCCGCGAGCCCGCCCCCGACGAAGCGCACGCTGCCCGGCCTGCTGCTCGTCTCGCTCGCGCTCTTCGCCACCTACGCGGGCCTCATCGCGATCCTGCTGCCCATCCAGGTCGCCCTCATCGATGAGCAGAACAAGGTCGCGAACCTCGCGATCATCGTCACGACGTCCTTCGTGTTCACCCTCTTCGCCCAGCCCATCGTCGGCGCGATCAGCGACCGCACCCGCTCGCGCTTCGGCCGACGCGCCCCATGGATGGTCGGCGGAGCACTCATCGGCGGCGTGCTGCTGTTCGGCATGGGCTACCTCGACTCGATCCTGTGGCTCACGATCTTCTGGGTGCTCATCCAGGTGTCGCTCAACGCCCTCCAGGGGCCGCTCTCGGCGATCACGCCCGACCGATTCCCGCGCGACAAGCGCGGCATCGCGAGCGCCATGATGGGGCTCGGCATGCAGATCGGCGCGACCATCGGCATCGTCCTCGCGGGCCAGTTCGCCGAGAACTTCGGCATCGGCTACTCGGTGTTCGGCGTCATCGTGATCGTCATGACGATCGCCTACGTCGTCATCGACCGCGACTGGTCGTCGAAGGAGGCGACCGTCGCGCCGTGGAGCTGGAAGCAGTTCTTCAGCGGCTTCTGGATCAACCCGAAGCAGCACCCCGACTTCGCGTGGGCGTTCTCGGCCCGCTTCCTGTTCATGCTCGGCTACTTCGTCATCGCGGCCTACGGGCTCTACATCCTCACCGACTACATCGGCATGGGGCTCACCGAGGCGGCCGGCGCGCAGGTCCAGCTGACGCTCGCCGGTCTCGTGCCCACCCTCGTCGCCGTCGCCGTCTCGGGCTGGTGGAGCGACAGGATCGGCCGCCGCAAGGTGTTCATCTACGTCTCGTCGGCGATCATGGTCGCGAGCCTCGCGATGCCGTTGCTCATGCCGAACATGACGGGCATGCTCGTCATGAACATCATCATCGGCTTCGGATTCGGGTTCTACATGTCGGTCGACACCGCGCTCATGACCGAGGTGCTGCCCGGCGGCGGCACCGACGCAGGCAAGGACCTCGGCATCCTGAACATCGCCACCAACATCCCCCAGGCCATGAGCGCGGCCGTCGCCGGCGTCATCATCAGCTCGCTCGGCGGGTACCCGATGCTGTTCGTCTTCGCGATGGTCTTCGTCGTGATCGCCGCGATCGCGGTCGCCCCCATCAAGAGCGTGCGTTAGGAGTTCCACATGTCGCACACCCCCTCCCCCTCCCAGCAGGCCACCGGCATCCAGACGGATGCCACGGCGCCGACCCCGTTCGTCGAGGTCGACACGCTCGCGGGCCGCGTGCGCGGCGCATGGCGCCCGACCGTGCGCCACGCGGGTGACGCCACGGGCGGCGCAGGCGCCGAGGCATCCGCCGCGTTCCTCGGCATCCCCTTCGCCGAGGCGCCCGTCGGCGAGCTGCGATTCCTCGCACCGGTGCCGAAGGCGCCGTGGGAGGGGGTGCGCGACGCCCTCGAGTTCGCGCCGACCGCGCAGCGCGGCGACCCCGGCGTGACGCTCATCCCCGAGCCGTCGGTCCCGGGCGAGTCGACCCTCAACGTCAACGTGTTCACCCCCTCGCCCGAGCGCCCCGCCGACGGCGAGCAGGGCCTCCCCGTGCTCGTCTGGATCCACGGCGGCGGCTACTTCGCCGGCTCCCCCGCGAGCCCCTGGTACGACGGCCGCAACTTCAACCGCGACGGCGTCGTCACCGTGACGCTCTCGTACCGCCTCGGTTTCGACGGCTTCGGCGCGATCGAGGGCGCCCCCTCGAACCGCGGCATCCGCGACTGGCTGCTCGCCCTCGAGTGGGTGCAGCAGAACATCGCGGTGTTCGGCGGCGACCCGTCGCGGGTGACGATCGCCGGCCAGTCGGCGGGCGGCGGCGCCGTGCTCACCCTGCTCGGCATGGAGGTCGCACAGCACCTCTTCCACGGCGTCTACGCGATCTCGGGCGCGACGGCCGACGTCACGCCCGAGCGCGCCGACGCGCTCGCCCGCAAGATCGCCGGCTCGCTCGGCGTCCCGCCGACCCTCGAGGGCTTCCGCTCGGTCGGCGAGGAGCGCCTGCTCGAGGTGCAGAAGGCGGCCACGGCGTTCAGCGGGCCCGAGGAGCTCGAGGAGATGCTGAAGGAGGGTCTCGGCCTCGGCCCGACCATCGACGGCGAGCTGCTGCACCGCCCGACGATCGACTCGCTCGCCGCGGGCGTCGGCGCCGAGAAGCCGCTCGTGCTCGGTGCGACCGACGACGAGTTCTCGATGGCGCTGCTCGACGCGCCGAAGGTGCTGCGCTTCGTGCCGAAGTCGATGCTGCTGAAGAGGTCGGGGCTCACGAAGCCGGTCGCGCGCGAATACCTCGCCGCGAACGGCGACGTCGCGAAGCTCGGCAACACGCGCCTGCTCGGCCGTCTCATCACCGACCGGATGTTCCGTTCTGCGATGCTGAAGCTCGTCGCCGCCCGCGAGACCGGCGCGGCGGCCGGCACCTGGCTCTACCGCTTCTCGTGGCCGTCGGGGCACTTCGGCTTCGCCGAGCACTGCCTCGACGTGCCGTTCTTCTTCGACTGCCTCGACGGCCCCGCGATGGAGCCCCTCGCCGGCCCCAACCCGCCGCAGACCCTCGCCGACGAGGTGCACGCCGC
Source organism: Agromyces sp. NPDC058136 (assembly GCF_042884375.1). Taxonomy (NCBI): domain Bacteria; kingdom Bacillati; phylum Actinomycetota; class Actinomycetes; order Micrococcales; family Microbacteriaceae; genus Agromyces; species Agromyces sp. NPDC058136. The sequence goes on from NZ_JBHVUA010000005.1 coordinate 247,822, forward strand.
CGCGGTCGCGTTCGTCGCGACAGGCGAACCGGGCGCCGAGTGGCCTCGTTGGTCGGATGCCACGCGTGCGACGCGGGTCTACGACACCCCCTCGCACGTGGTCACCGACGGCTACGCGAGCGTGCGTCCGCTGCTCTGACCCCTCCGTCCGGGCCGGCTACCCCCCGAACGGGGGATACGGCCCGGACGGCTCTGCGCAGCATGCTGGCGACATGACGGCGTCCGGCGACACCTCGGCTCCCAGCACCTCAGGCGTCTCGACGAGCACCGGCCCGCTCGACGCGGTGCACCGCGAGCAGTCGGCCAGACTGCTCGACCATCTCGTCGTGCACGGGCCGGCCACCCGCTCCGAGCTCGCGTCGGCGACGGGGCTCGGTCGCGGCACGATCGCTGGGCTCACCTCGCGCCTCCTCGACGCCGGGGTGCTCCGCCCCGGCGACGCCGCGGCGTCGGGCGACGGCCGGGCCGCGCCGCTCGCCCTCACCGCCGCCGACCGGGTGCTCGTCACCGCGATGCTCGCGCCCGACGAGGCGATCGCGACCGTCGCCACCCTGAGCGGGCACGAGATCGCGCGCTTCGTCGAACCGTTGACCGTGCCCGACGGCGGCGCGGCCGACCCGCTCGAGCTCCTCGCGATCGTCATCACCCGCGCCGTGGCCAAGGCGCAGCGCGCGGGGCATCCGATCGCCGAACTGACCGTGCTCGTCGACGGCGCCGTCGTCGGGCGCCCGGCCGTCGTCGTGACCGACGCGCGACTGGGCGCCGAACCGGTCGATGTGCTCGGCGCCCTTCGCCTGCTCGCGCCGAGCCTCGCCGAACTCGAGCCGCGCCTGTCCCTGCCGATCACGATGCAGCCGGCCGCGGCGGCCGCCGCGTACGCCGAGCACGCCGAGCTGCCGGGCATCGACGAGCTCCTGTACCTCGCGGGCGACGACGCCGTGACGGCCGCCGCGATCTCGGGCGGGCGACCGCTCGCGGGCGCGCACGGCCTCGCCGCGACGTTCGCGCACCTCCCGGTCGTTCCCGGCGGGGCGCGATGCCGCTGCGGACAGCTGGGCTGCCTCGCCACCGTCGCCTCCCCCGAGCTCGTGCTCGAACGCGCCGGGCTCGCCGAGTTCGCCGCGACGAACGGACGCGCCGCCGCCCTCGCCGAGCTCATCGCCCGGGTCGAGGCCGCCGACGACCGCGCCCGCTGGTCGTGGCTCGACGCCGCGCACTGGGTGGGTCGCGCGCTGCAGCTCGTCGTGCCGACGCTCGACCCGTCGGCCGTCATCGTCGGCGGGTACTGGGGGGTGCTGATCGACGACATCGAGGCCGCGTTCCGCGCGAACCGTCCGTCCATCGGCGGCGGGGCGCTCGAGGCGATCCCGACCCTGGCGCCCGCACGGCTCGGGCCGTGGGCGGCGTTCGCCGGCGCACGTCGTCAGGCGCGCGAGCGCCTCGTGGCCGAGCCGTCGCTGCTGGCCGGCTGAGCGGCTCGGCGCTCGCGCCCGAAACGACTCGCGATCCCCCATGCGGTGACATGGAGCATCGCCTCGACGACGATGCCGAGGCTCATCTTCGAGCGGCCGTGCTCGCGTTCGACGAAGGTCACCGGCACCTCGGTGATCGTGAGGCCCGCCTCGCGAGCGTGCCAGAGCATGTCGACCTGGAACCCGTAGCCGCGGGTGTGCACATCCTCGAGCGGAACCCGGCGCAGTGCGTCGGCGCGGAACACCCGGTACCCGGCGGTCACGTCGCGCGTCGGCAGCCGCAGCACCCAGCGGGCGTAGGCGCTGCCGCCGCGCGAGAGCAGCTGACGACGCCTCGGCCAGTTCTCGATCGCGCCGCCCGCGACCCAGCGCGAGCCGATCACGAGGTCGACGGGCTCGCCGGCGGGGTCGACGCCCGAGAGAGCGGCGAGCATCGCGGGCAGCTGCTCGGGCTGGTGCGAACCGTCGGCGTCCATCTGCACGATCGGGTCGTAGCCGTGCGAGAGTGCCCAGTCGAAGGCGGCGAGGTACGCCGCACCCAGCCCCTCCTTGCCTGCCCGGTGCAGCACGTTGACGGCGCTGTCGGCGGCGGCGAGCTCGTCGGCGAGCACCCCGGTGCCATCGGGCGAGGCGTCGTCGACGACGAGCACCGAGGCATCCGGAACCGCCGTGCGCACCCGGCCCACGATGGTGGCGAGGTTCTCACGTTCGTTGTACGTGGGGATCACCACGAGCGGTCGGGACATCCCTCGAATCGTAACCGCTCACGCCGGTCGCGCGCGCCGACTCAGCGCACCCCCGACATGAGCTTCAGCACGCCGCGGCTGCCGACGGCGAGCGCGAGGCCCAGCACGATCGCGATCGCCCCGAGCACGCCGAAGTAGGTCGCCTCGTTCACGAGCGTGTAGAACGCACCCAGCTGGCCCGCGATCGCGGTGCCGAGCGCGACCGACAGGAAGAACAGGGCGACCATCTGCGCGTGGAAGATCGACGGCGCGAGCTTCGTCGTGACCGAGAGCCCGACGGGCGAGAGCAGCAGTTCGGCGATCGTGAACACGAAGAGGATGAGCACCATCCAGAGCAGCGGCGTCGAGTTCGCACCGCCGTCGGCGAACGGCAGGAACAGCAGGAACGCTACACCCATGATCGCCGTGCCGAGGGCGAACTTGATCGGCGTCGAGGGCTGCCGGTCGCCGAGCTTCGTCCAGATCGCGGCGAACACGCCCGAGAGGACGATGATGAAGATCGGGTTGATCGACTGCACCCACGAGACGGGCATCGTCCATCCGAAGATCGTGCGGTCCAACTGCTCGTCGGAGTAGATCGTCAGCACCGTGAACTGCTGCTGGTACAGCGACCAGAACGCCACGCTCGCGATGAACAGCGGGATGAAGCCGTAGACCCGGCGGCGTTCGACGTGCTCGATGTGCTTGCTCGACAGGATCACCGCGAACATCGAGACCGCCGCGACGACGGTGCCCCCGATGACCCAGGTCACGAGGTTCTCGGCGGTGATGAGCCCGGTGAGCACGAGCACCGCGATCGCGATGACGGCGGCCACGGCGATCGCGATCGCGAGGCCGAACTTCGAGCGCGGCAGCGGGTGCGGCACGACGGATGCCTCAGGCGGGAGGCCCTTGCGACCGAACGAGTACTGCAGCAGGCCGAAGCCCATGCCGACCGCCGCGAGCCCGAAGCCCAGGTGGAACCCGAGCGCCGGCGGGTAGCCGTTCTCGGCGGTGAAGGTGTTCTGCAGCAACCCCGTGAGGATCGGCCCGAAGAACGCGCCGAGGTTGATGCCGAGGTAGAAGATCGAGAAGCCCGCGTCACGACGGGAGTCCTTCGCCGAGTACAGCGTGCCGACGACGGTCGTCGCGTTGGCCTTCAGCCCGCCCGAGCCGAATGCGACGAGCACGAGGCCGACGCCGACGCCCCAGAAGCCGGGCAGCAGGGCGAGGGCGATGTGCCCGGCCATGATGACGATGGCGCTCGCGAACAGCACCTTCTCGGAGCCGAGCAGGCGGTCGGCGATCCACGCCCCCAGCACGGTCGAGAGGTACACGGCTCCGCCGTACGCGCCGACGATGCCCGCCGCGACGGCCTTGTCCATGCCGAGGCCGCCCTCGGCGGCCGAGTAGTACAGGTACAGCAGCAGGATGCCCTGCATGCCGTAGAAGCTGAACCGCTCCCACATCTCCACCCCGAAGATGTGGACGAGCGGTCGAGGCTGCCCCAGGAAGCCGTGGTCTCCCCGGGTGTCGCGCTCTCCGCCGTCGGCCACGCCTGGCTCAGGCGGGCCGTACTCCCCCGGGGCCGGTTCTGTGACACTGCCCATGTCGGTCAAGCCTACCGGAGCCCCCTCCGGCGGCGACTCCCGGATCGTCAGTCGCGAACGATCCAGCCGCGCTCGGAGGCATGCCACCCGAGCTGCAGCCGACTCGACACCCCGGCGAGCTGCATGAGCCCGCCGACGCGCCGCTGCACGGTGCGCAGCCCCATGTCGAGGTGCTTCGCGATGCTCGCATCGGTGAATCCGCCGAGGAGGAGCGACATGATCTGGAGGTCCAGCGCGTCGAGACCGCTCTCGCCCTCGACCACCTCATCGGAGCCCGGACCGCCGAGCACGAGGGGCGTGGCATCCCGCCAGACCGACTCGAACAGACCCGACAGCGAGTCGACCAGCCCGCTGGCGTGGATCACGAGGGCGGCCGGCTCGGAGTCGTTGCCGCTGCCGTTCAGGGGCACCATCGCGAGGTTCCGGTCGGCGATCATGAGCTTCGACGGCACGCGATCGACCACCCGGACGACGACGTCGGGTCCGAGCGCGGCCGAGACCTCCGCGAAGTCCGCCGGCGAATCGAGCACGGCGCGTTCGACCACGACCCGGTACGAGACGCCGCGCGAGACGGCCACGCCTTCGGCTTCGTTGTCGGGGCCCGACACCGCCACCGAGTGCTCGGTCACGAACGACATGACCTCGCGCGCGGCGCCCAGGTGCAATTGCAGGAACCGCTGCGACACGGCCGCGGCGCCGACGACCACCTCGACGAGATCACGGGCGTCCGACTCGGCGGCCTCGGCGAGGTACTCCTCGGCGAGCGCGACCGCGGTCAGCTCGGCCTGCTCGAGCTCGATCCGCTGCTGGATGAGGAGCGGACGCAGTGCCACCCCCGGGGGCGCCGCCACCCAGCGCCCACCGGACTCGACCGAGGACTGCGTGGCCAGTCCGCTCTGCTCCAGCGCCCGCAGCCGCCGCCCGACCTCGCCCTCGCCCATGCCGAGTCGCCGATGCAGGTGGCCGACGTCGGCTGCGCCGAGCGCGAGCAGCAGTCGGTAGACGGCTTCCTCGCCATCGTCGAGCCCGATGGCTGACAGCATGCGAACACTCCTCGGCCGCGGATGTCTCAGGGTGGCGGGTAGCGGCCACGGCGTACTCCCGCCTGCCCCATTCTCCCGTTCGGGCCGCCGATTCTGCGAGCCTGACGGCCAAGCCCAGCAGACGCAAGCCGATCCGGCCGTCGTCGTGGGCTCCCCAGAAGGAAGGAAACCGATGCGCCCCATCTGGCGTAGCACCATCACCGCGGCCACTGCCGCCGTGCTGGTCGCAACCACCGCAAGCCCGTCCCATGCCGTCGAACCGAACGGAGCCGACGAGCAGCCCCCGATCGTCGGCAGCGCCGCCTGGCTCGGCAAGAAGGCCGAGCCGCCCGTCACGGTCACCCTGGTCAACGGCGACCGGGTCGTCGTAACCAACGGCAGCACCGTCGCGGTCCTCCCCCGCGAAGACGGCTCGCAGCCGCTCGTGGAGACCCGCCAGGTCGGCGACGACGTCTACGTCTATCCGGCCGACGTGGTCGAGGCGCTGGCCGCCGGCAAGCTCGACGAGGAGCTCTTCAACGTCACCGGCCTGGTGCGGCAGGGCTACGACGACGCTCACAGCGACTCGCTGCCGCTCATCGCGCAGTACGCCGATCCCGCTGCGGCGACGGTGACGCCCCGCGGCGCCGAGACCGGCGTCGTGCTCGCCTCGATCGGCAGCGCCGCGCTCAGCGCGGACAAGGCGACCGCCACGGACTTCTGGGCCGACCTCACCGCCCCCGAGAGCCGCTCAGCCGGCTCGATCGAGAAGCTCTGGCTCGACCGCAAGGTCGAAGCGACGCTCGACCAGTCGACCGCGCAGGTCAATGCGCCGGCAGCCTGGGCGGCCGGGCTCGAAGGTGCGGGCTCGACCGTCGCCGTCCTCGACACCGGCGCCGACGCCGAGCACCCCGACCTCCAGGGCCGCATCGTCGCGGGCGCTGACTTCACCGACTCGGGGTCGTGGAACGACGGCAACGGGCACGGCACCCATGTCGCCTCGACCGTCGGCGGCACCGGCGCGGCCAGCGACGGAGCGAAGCGCGGCGTCGCACCGCAGGCCGAGCTGTTCGTCGGCAAGGTCCTCTCCGACGCCGGCTCCGGCTCGACGTCCGGCATCATCGCGGGCATGGAGTGGGCCGTCGCACAGGGCGCCGACATCGTGTCGATGAGCCTCGGCAACTCCGGCCCGGCCGACGGCTGCGTCGACCCGATGGCGATGGCCGCCGAGTCCCTCTCGGCGAGCAGCGACAGCCTCTTCGTCGTCGCGGCCGGCAACGTCGGCCCCGGCAACAACACGATCTCCTCCCCCGGTTGCGCGCCGTCGGTGCTGACGGTCGGCGCGGTCGACCGCGACGACAGCACCGCGGTGTTCTCCAGCCGCGGGCCGATCGAGGGCACCCACGTGCTGAAGCCCGAGATCACGGCGCCCGGCGTCGGCATCTCCGCCGCGGCGAGCGGCGGACGCGGCCAGTACGCGTACCAGTCCATGTCCGGCACGTCCATGGCGACGCCGCACGTCTCGGGAGCGGCCGCGATCCTGAAGCAGCGCCACCCCGAGTGGGACGGCGAGCAGCTCAAGGCCGCCCTCGTGTCGTCGGCCGAGACCGACATCCCCGGCGACGTCCGCGAGACCGGCGGCGGCCGCCTCGACGTGATCGCGGCGGTGAACGAGACGGTGACCGGTGCACCAGCGCTGCAGGCGGGCACCTTCGACTGGCCGCACGCGAACGACGAGGCCGTCACGATCGACGTGCCGTACACGAACCTCTCGGACGCTGCGGTGACGCTGCGGCTCGAGGTCGAGGGGGTCACCGGCAACGACGGGTCGCCCGTGAAGGGCAAGCTCGCGACGCTCGAGCAGGACACCGTGACGATCGAACCGGGCGCGACGGCGACCGTGCCGCTGCGGGTGAACCCGGCGGCGAAGCTGGCCGCCGAACAGTACGGCGACGTCACCGGCCGGATCGTCGCCACCGGCGACGCCGACGTCTCGACGCCGTTCTCGCTGTACGTGCAGCCCGAGACCGTGCGCGTGACCGTCAAGGTCATCGACCGCAACGGCAACCCCGCGAGCGGCGCGTCGTCGCTCGACATCGTCAACATCGACACGAGCAGCGGCAGTCGCCGGGCCAACGGCGGCGCAGGGGAACACGTCGTCGAGGTCCGCCCCGGGCGCTACTTCGTCTCGAGCTTCGTCGCCACCCCCGATGCCGAGGGCACCACGAAGCTCGTCGACTCGGTCAGCTACCTGGCACGGCCCGAGCTCAAGATCTCGGAGGACACGACCGTCGTGCTCGACGCCCGCGACGCCGAGCGCATCACCGTGAAGACCGATCGTCCCAGTGAGACCCGGGCCATGAGCCTCGCCTTCGTGCGCAGCTGGGACGACACGTGGCGCCACTCGGGCACGCTCACCGCGACCTCCACCGTGAACGCGGTCTACGCCGACGTGCAGGGCAGGGCGCGCGACGGCGAGTTCGAGTTCCGGCACTTCTGGCGCAACGCCGCACCGCTCATCGACGATCTGTCGGTGGTCGGCGGCGACGAGCTGCACCCGACTCCGGCGAGCTACTCCGCGAACAACCTCTCGGGAACGGGACGACTGCCCGTCGCCGACGCGGGCAACGGCACCGCCGCCGAACTCGCGACTGCCGACGTCGCCGGGAAGATCGCACTCGTGCGCATCGCCGACGGCGCCACTTCGGTCCAGGCCGCGGTGTCCGCAGCGCACGCGGCGGGAGCGAAGGCCGTGCTGGCCTTCCACGCCGCGACCGGGCGCTGGCAGCCCAAGACCGGCGCGGGCGCCCAGCTGCCGGCGTACGCGATTCCGTCCGAAGAGGCCGCTGCGCTGCAGGCCCGGCTCGCTGCCGGCCCGGTCGAGCTGCAGTGGGACTTCACCGCGTCGAGCCCGTTCGTCTACAACCTCGCGTTCAGCCAGGACACCCCGTTCACCGATGCCAAGCAGTTCGTCGTACGCGACAAGAAGCTCGGGCGAACCGAGGCCACCTACCAGGCGATGGGCGCGGCGGTCGAGCGTCTCGACATGGCCTCCGCGGTCGACGCCGCCGGCTACGGCGTCTCGGTGGGTTCGTTCCAGCCGGTGCAGGCGCCTTCGACCCGCACCGAGCTCTACACGGCCGCCGGTGGCGTCCGGTGGCAGTCGGCCGTGCTCGGGTACTTCCCGTTCGGCGAGGTGATGCTCGATGAACTGCGCGGGTACGAACCGGGCAGCGTGCGCTCCGACAGCTGGTACGACGGGGTCGTCAGCCCCTCCGCCATGGAGTCGTACACGGGCGAGGTGATGCTGGCCGCCGAGCGACAGGGCAACCTGATCGGCTTCGCGAGCGGCATGTGGGCCGACGGTTCCGGTCATTGGGCCGGCCAGGGTTCGTTCGGCGACATCGGCAACCTCAAGCTGCGTCGGAACGGCGAGGAGATCGGGCGATCGATCTACACCTCCGACGTGTTCGAGGTCCCCGCCGACGACGCGGAGTACGAGCTGGAGCTGTACACCCAGAAGATCGGCGGCCAGCTGGCGACCTGGCAGCGCTCCACCGAGGTGACGACGGTCTGGAAGTTCCGCTCCCAGCTCGACGAGAACGTCCACTCGCAGGGCCTGGCGGTCATGTTCCCCCGCGTCGACCTCCCCGAGGACGGGATGAAGACGCTCGCGGCGAAGGCCGGGCAGGAACTGCAGCTGAGCGTCACCGGTCACGCGGGCTACACGCCCGGCACGATCACGAGCGCGAACCTCGCCACCTCCACCGACGGGGTGACCTGGGTCGACGCCCCGACCGCCGAGAAGGACGGCGAGTGGGTCGCCGTCGTCGACCACTCCGGTGCATCCGGCCGGCCGGTGAGCGTTCGCGTGACGATCACCGACAGCAACGGCAACTCGGTGACGCAGACCGTGGTCCGGGCGTACGACGTGCGCTGATCACCGCTGCGCCCGACGGGACGGCCCTGCGGCCGCTCGGACTCTCGAGTCCGGGCGGCCGCGGGGCCGTTCGTTCGTCGGGCGGCGCGCGCCCACTCCCCCCGCGAGAAACGGGGGCCAGCCCCCGTTCGCCCGCGCGGCGGCATGGCTAGCATCGCTCGTGGGCGGCGGTTTCCGCCCACCGGCGAATGGGGAAGACGATGTCTCGGATGAAGCGCACAGCACGGGCGGGCGCGATCGTCGCGGTCGCGACGACGGCGGCGCTGGCGATGGGCGGATGCGCCTGGCTCGCCCCGCTCGAACAGTTCAGCGACGACACGGCTCTCGACGCGCAGGTGCAGGCGATCGAGATCGAGCACCCCGAGGGCAGCATCACGATCACCGGCAGCGCCGGCACCACGGGCGTCTCCGTCTCGCGAACCGTGTCGTACCGCGGCGAGCGCGAGATCGACGAGACGTTCGAGATGCAGGGCGAGACGCTCGTGCTCGGCGGCTGCGGCCGCAACTGCTCGGTCGACTACACCGTCGAAGTGCCCGCGGGTGTCGAGGTACGCGGGGCGACCTCGAACGGCGCGATCACCCTCACCGGTGTCGGCGACGTCGAGGTCGAGACGTCGAACGGGCGCATCGAGCTCGACGACGTCACGGGCTCCGTCGAGGCGAGCACCTCGAACGGGCGCATCGAAGGCCGCGGTCTCGCGGGCGACGGCATCTCGGCCGAGACCTCGAACGGCGGCATCGAGCTGCGACTGTCGGTGCCGCAGCGCGTCGAGGCGCACACCTCGAACGGCTCGATCGACCTCGCCGTGCCGAACGCAGAGGGCGGCTACCGGGTCGAGACCGACACGTCGAACGGCTCGGTCGACGTCGACATCGACGACCTCGCCGACGGGGAGTTCGTGCTCGACCTCTCGACCTCGAACGGGTCGATCCGCGTCGGGCGGGCGACGGGCGGTTCGGGCGACTGAGCGCTCAGCCGTTGCGGGCGTCGCGCCAGGCGAGCCAGCGCTTCACCGGCCCGAGGTCGTAGTCGGGCCCGTCGACGCCGATCGTGAAGAGCCGCACGCCCGCGTCGAAGAGGGCATCGGCGTGCTCGACGTCGAGCCCGTGGCGGTCGAGCTCGTTCGAGATCGTGATCTCCGTGACATCCCGCCCGACCTCGTCGCCCCAGCGACGCAGCACGTCGAGCTTGTGCGCGATCTCCTCGGGCGCGACGAAGGAGTGCCAGATGTCGGCGTGCTTCGCGACGATCCGCAGGGTCTTCTGCTCGCCCTTGCCGCCGATCATGACGGGGATGGGCCGGGTCGGCGCCGGGTTGAGCTTCCCCCAGCGGGCCTCGATGCGGGGCAGCGCCTCGGCGAGCGCGTCGAGCCGCGACCCGCGGGTGCCGAACTCGTAGCCGTACTCCGCGTAGTCGCGCTCGAACCAGCCGGCGCCCGTGCCGAACACGAAGCGCCCCACGCCCGTGCCCTTCGCCGAGATGTGGTCGAGGGTACGGGCCATGTCGGCCTGCAGGTCGGCGTTGCGGTACGAGTTGCAGTTCACGAGCGTGCCGAACTCGATGCGCTCGGTCTGCTCGGCCCAGGCGCCGAGCATCGTCCACGCCTCGAAGTGCCGGCCCTCGCGGTCGCCGTGGAGCGGGAAGAAGTGGTCCCAGTTGAAGACGAGGTCGGCCCCGAGCTCTTCGAGCCGCAGCACGGCGTCGCGGATCGCGCCGTACTCGGCATGCTCGGGCTGCAACTGCACGCCGAGGCGCACGCGGTCGTCGTAGGGCATGCGGACAGCCTATGGCTGGCAGCGGGTCGGTCGAGTAGCGGAGCGTATCGAGACAATGAGGACCATGGCCTCGATACGCGCTTCGCGCTACTCGACCGGCCGGCTCACTCCTTGAGGTCGAGCATCGGCGTCGGGCGGCGGAAGCCGCGCGTCACGATCGCGAGGATGATCACGCCGACAGCGAGCCACGAGAGGCCGATGATGAACGTGCGGCCCGAGAGACTCGTCCACAGCCACACCGTCAGCGCGAAGCCGATGAGCGGCAGCACGAGGTTGTTGAGCACCGCGAGGCCCGAGCGCTCGCGGCCGTCGATGAAGTAGTGCTTGATCACCGAGAGGTTCACGACCGAGAACGCGATGAGCGCGCCGAAGCTGATCATCTCGCTGAGCAGCATGAGGTCGAACACGAGCGCGAGCATCGAGATCGCCGAGACGATGAGCACCGCGATGACGGGCGTTCCGAAGCGCTTGCTGAGGCGGCCGAACACCGAGCGCGGCAGCACGCCGTCGCGCCCCATCGCGAAGAGGATGCGGGCGACCGAGGCCTGCGAGGTGAGCGCCGAGCCGGTCGCACCGGCGACGTAGCCCGCGATGAACAGCGTCGACAGCCATTCGCCTCCCGCGGCGGCCACGACATCGAGGCCCGCCGAGTCGACGTCGGTGAACGCGTTCGACGGGAACACGAGCTGCGCGGCGTACGAGATGACGATGAAGATCGCCCCGGCCGTGAGCGTCGTGATCATGATCGCGCGCGGCACGCTGCGCTTCGCGTCCTTCGCTTCCTCGGCGAGCGTGGAGACCGAGTCGAAGCCGAGGAACGAGAGGCAGAGGATCGCGGCTCCGGCGAACAGCGCGCCGAAGCCCTCGACGGTGCCGTCGCCCGTGAACGGCAGCAGCGGGTCGACCGCGTTGCCGGCGGCCGTCGAGAATGCGAGCGCGAGGAACACGACGATGAAGATCGTCTGCACGGCGATGATGACGAGGTTCGTGCGGTTCACCGAGACGATGCCGACGACGTTGAGCACCGTCACGAGGGCGATCGCCGCGACGACGAACACCCACGCGGGGATGCCGGGGAACGACGCCGACAGGTAGATGCCGAGCACGAGGTAGTTGATCATCGGCAGGAACAGGTAGTCGAGCAGCAGAGCCCAGCCCGACAGGAACCCGACGGCCCCGCCGAAGCTGCGCTGCGTGTACACGTACGCAGAACCTGCGTACGGGTAGGCGACCGACATGCGCGCGTACGAGCGGGCGGTGAACACCATCGCGACGAGCGTGATGAGGTACGCGAGGGGCACGCGCCCGCCGGTGAGCTGGGTGACGATGCCGTAGGTCGTGAACACGGTGAGCGGCACCATGTAGACGAGCCCGAACAGCACGAGCGAGGGGGTGCCGAGCACCCGCTTGAAGCGGCCCTGGGTCACCTGCGCGGTGGCCTCGGTCGGGGTGATCAGCGGTTCGGGGGTTCTGGGACGGGACATGGACGGGGGGATCCTTTCGTGGTGCGCGGCTACATTGCGGCGCGGTATCGGGGACTTCCTGCGAGATAGGTGGCGATGACGGGGAGGCCGGCGAGCTCGCCGGCCTGCACCTCGCGCGGGTCGCGCGCGAGGTGCACGAGGTCGGCGCTCGCACCGGGTTCGATGCGACCCCATGGGGTGGATGCCTCGTCGGCGAACGCCTGGTGGGCGACGGAGGTCGAGTACGCGTCGAGGGCGCGGGCGACCGGCAGGATCTCGCCGGGAGTCCACCCGCCGGCGGGCACGCCCTCCGCGGTCTGCCGCGACACGGCGATCGCGAGGCCGTCGAGCGGCGCGCCGGAGCTCACGGGCCAGTCGGAGCCGAAGGAGAGCACGGCGCCCGAGTCGTCGAGGGTGCGCATGCGGTACTGCCGGTCGGCGCGCTCCTGCCCGAGGCGGGGCACGGTGAGCACGGTCATGAGCCCGTCGAGCTGCGCCCACAGCGGCTGCATGCAGGCGATGACGCCGAGTTCGGCGAAGCGGGCGAGGTCGGCGTCGTCGACGAGCTGGGCGTGCGCGATGACGGGGCGCCGGTCGCGGGGGCCGTTCACGTCCATCGCGCGTTCGATCGCGTCGAGGGCCTGCCGGACGGCGGCGTCGCCGATCGCGTGGATGTGCACCTGGAACCCGGCCGCGTCGACCGCCCGCACGGCTTCGGCGAGGTCGTCGCCCGGCCACACGGTCATGCCGAGCTTGCGGTCGCCGTGGTCGTGGAGGCCGGTGCAGTAGGGCTCGAGCAGCGCGCCCGTCTCGGACTCGATGACCCCGTCGGCGAAGAACTTCACGGTGTTGGCGGTGAGCATCGGCGAGCCCAGCTCCTCGACGCGGCGGCGCGACGCGCGCATGACGGGCAGCTGCGCGGCGAAGCGGCGCGGGTCGGCGTAGAGCGCGAGGTTGAATCGCACGGGCAGGATGCCACGCGCCGCCGCGTCGACGTAGCTGTCGACGTCGCCCGGTTCCACCCAGGCGTCCTGCACCCAGGTGACGCCCTGCGCGAGGTAGTACTCCCCCGCACGCTGGAGGGCGCGCAGGCGCTCCTCGGCGGGCCGCACGCCGGCGGCGTCGAGGATGAGGTCGACGGCGCCCCACTCGCGCAGGGTGCCGAGCGGGCTGCCGTCGGCGCGGCGGGTGATCTCGCCGAGCACGGGCTCGGGGGTGTCGGCGTCGATGCCGGCGAGCTCGAGGGCCCGCGAGTTCACCCACACCGTGTGGTAGTCGTAGGCGCGCAGCACGACGGGGCGGTCGGCGACGGCGGCGTCGAGCCAGCGCGCGTCGAAGAGCCCCTCCTCGACGAGGCTCGGGTCGTAGGAGGCGCCGATGATCCACTCGTGGTCGGGGTGGGTCGCGGCGTAGTCGGCGACCGCGGCGACGATCTCGTCGACGGTGCGGCAGTCGCGCACGGCGGGGCCTTCGGCCTCGAGGCCGCCGAAGAGCGGGTGGGCGTGCCCGTCGCCGAACGAGGGCATGAGGAACCCGCCGTCGAGGTCGACCGCCTCGACGGGGCCGTTCTGGAGTGCGGCGTCGGCCGCGGCATCCGCCTCGTCGTCGAACGCGACGATCGCGCCGTCCTGCACGAACAGGGTGTGCGCCGTGGGCGCGCCCTCGCCGCGCCAGATCGTTCCGCCGGAGAAATGGGTCGTCGTCATGCTTCGTTGCCTTCGTGGACCGCCGGGTCGAATGACCGCGACGTTGCGAACAATGTTCGTACGAACACTGTTCGTACCGAGTGGTGTGAGGCTACACTCTCGGCAGGGCTGACGGAAGAGGCGGGGAGGATCCGATGGCGACGATCAATCGCGAACAGCTCGTCACCGCCGCCCTCGCGATCATCGACGAGCAGGGCAGCGACGCCCTCACCATGCGCACACTCGCCGCCCGCGTGGACCGACAGGTCTCCTCGCTCTACAACCACGTCGGCAGCCGCGACGAGCTCATCGAGCACGTGCGCGCCCGCATCGTCGCCGGCATCGACGCCTCCGCCTTCGCCGACGAACCGTGGGACGTCGCGCTCGAGGCGTGGGCGCGCTCCTACCTCACCGCGTTCGCCGCCCACCCGAACGTCATCCGCCTCCTCGCGACGACCCCCATCCGCGACCGCTCGACCCTCGCGTTCTACGACCGCGTCATCGGCGCCCTCGTCGAAGCCGGGTGGCCGCTGCGCGACGCGGTCGCCGTCATGCGCACCGTCGAAGCGCACGTGCTCGGCTCGGCGCTCGACATCGAGGCCCCAGGCGACCTCCTCGACCAGGCCACGGTGCCCGCCGAGCTCACGACCTTGCACGCCGCCCTCGACCCCCGCTTCACCGCCTCGACGAACGCGACGGCCGCCTTCGAACTCGGCATCCGAGCCCTCCTCGACGGCCTCCGCACGCAGCACGCCGCACGAATCCCGCGCGCAAGGGTGTAACAGCGCAAAGAACCCGCATACACTCCCAGAATGGACAACCTCGATCGCGCCATTCTCGACCTGCTCCGGCAGAATTCCCGGGCCGGGTACGGCGACATCGGTTCGTCCGTCGGGCTCAGCGCCTCCGCGGTGAAGCGACGCGTCGACCGGCTCGTCGCCGACGGCGTCATCCGCTCCTTCACGATCCAGGTCGACCCCACCGTCGACGGCATGTCGACCGAGGCGTACGTCGAACTGTTCTGCCGCGGCACCGTCGCCCCCGACGAGCTCAAGCGCATCCTGCAGGACGTGCCCGAGGTCGTCTACGCCGGCACCGTGACCGGCAGCGCCGACGCGATCGTGCAGATCCGCGCCCGCGACATCGCCTCGCTCGAAGACGCCCTCGAACGCGTCCGCATCGCGCCCAACGTCGACCACACGCGCAGCGCGATCGTGCTGTCGCGCCTCGTCAACCGGCACCGCGACTGAGCGTTCGCATGGATGCCACGGGCTTCGGCCTCTCGATCGACCCGGCCTCGGCCGTCCCGCCCTTCGAGCAGCTGCGCGGCGCCGTCATCGCCGCGGTCGCCGACGGCCGGCTCGCCCCCGGCTCCAAGCTCCCGACCGTGCGCGGCCTCGCCGACGAACTCGGGCTCGCGGTGAACACCGTCGCGAAGGCGTACAAGGCACTCGAGGCCGACGGCGTCCTCGAGGGGCGCGGGCGCAACGGCACGTTCGTCGCCGAGCACGGCGACCCGGGCGAGCGGCGGCTGCAGCAGGCCGCGGCCGACTACGCGGCGCTCTCCCGCAGGCTCGGGGTCGAGGCATCCGCCGCCCGCGCGATCGTGAACGCGGCCCTCGACGCCGACTGACTCGACTCGATCGCCCGGCGGCGTCGAGGCGCCTGCCCTACTCGGCGACCGGGATCGGCTGCTTCGGGAGCTTCCGCACCTTCGCCCGGCGACGCCGGCGCTCGGGGATCATCGAGCGCATCTCCTCCAGCTTGCCGAAGCACAGCAGGCGGTCGTCGGCCTCGAGCACGACGCCCTTGCGCGGGTTCGGGATGACGGTCGTGCCGCGGTGCAGGGTGAGCACCGTGATGTCGCGCTCCCACAGCCCCGACTCGCCGAGGGTCTTGCCGACGAGGTCGGCGTTGCCGTGCACGAGCAGCTCGGCGACGCCGTACCCGGTCGAGACCGTGAGCCGCTGGCGCACGTCGATCTCGGGGAACGCGACCTGGTTCGCCATGTAGTCGATGATGGCGCCCGCGACATCCAGGTTCGTGGCCGTCTCGATGCCCTGCAGGCCCGGCGAGGAGTTGACCTCCATCACCAGCGGGCCGTCGTTGCCCTCGAGCATGTCGACGCCCGCGACCTTGAGGCCCATGATCTGCGCCGAGCGCACGGCCGCGAGCTCGTACTCGGGGGTGAGCTCGACCGGCTCGACGCTGCCGCCGCGGTGCACGTTCGAGCGGAACTCGTCGCCGTTCGCAACGCGGCGCATCGCGGCGACGACGCGGTCGCCGACGACGAGGGCACGGATGTCACGACCGCGGCTCTCGGCGATGAACTTCTGGATGAGCACGTTCTGCTTCGTCGAGTGCAGCGTCTCGATGATCGCCTCGGCGACCTTCACCTGCGGGGCGAGGATGACGCCGATGCCCTGCGTGCCCTCGAGCAGCTTGATGACGACGGGCGCCCCGCCGACCTGCTCGATCGCGGGCCGCACGTCGGCGCGGTTGCGCACGAACGCCGTCGGCGGCAGCGCGATGTTGTGGCGCGAAAGGATCTGGTTCGCGCGCAGCTTGTCGCGCGCGTTCGAGATGCCGTTCGCCGTGTTCGGCGTGTACACGTCCATCTGCTCGAACTGGCGCACCACGGCCGTGCCGAAGTAGGTGATCGAGTTGCCGATGCGCGGCAGGATCGCGTCGTAGTCGGAGAGCGGACGCCCGCGGAACTGCAGGTCGGGCTCGGGCCCCGAGAGGTCGATCGCGAAGCGCAGGGTGTTGAGCACCTTCACCTGATGACCGCGCTGGAGCGCGGCGGCGCGCAGTCGCTGAGTCGAGTACGCCTGCGGCGCGCGCGAGAGGATCGCGAGTTTCATCGGTGGAGCCCTGCCAAGATGGTCGAGTGAACGCGGAATCCCATTCAAGCACCATCGCCGGGTGGCGCGAATGGGTGAGCCTGCCGAATGCCGGCGTCCCCTGGATCAAGGCGAAGCTCGACACGGGTGCGCGCACCTCGTCGCTGCACGCCTTCGACGTCGAAGAACTGCCCGGCCCGTCGGATGCCTCGGGCGGGTCGTCGCTCGGCCGCGTGCGTTTCGGCATCCGCCCCTGGCAGGAGAGCGACGACGACGCAGTCGTCGTCGAACTGCCCGTGCACGACCGGCGCCAGGTGCGGTCGTCGTCGGGCCACACCGAGGAGCGCATCGTCGTGCTCCTCGACCTCGTGCTGCAGGAGCGCACCGTGACCGCCGAGGTCACGCTGACGAACCGCGACGAGATGGGGTTCCGCATGCTCATCGGCCGCGAGGCCCTGCGGCAGGGGTTCGTCGTCGACTCGGCCCAGTCGTTCGTCGGCGGGCGCGCGCCCCGTGGCATCCGCCGTCGCAATCGCGGGCGCGAGTAGCCGGGTGCGCCCCCTCGACTCACGCGAGTCGCCAGAAAGCGCTGCAACCTCGCCGCTGAAGAGCACTTCTCGGCGACTCGGCGTCGTCGGGCGGATGCTGCGCAGCCCGCTCGTGTGGGCGGCGCTGTGCTTCGCGCTGACCGTGCCGTGGTTCGTCACCGGGCAGGGCATGGAGTTCGTGCCGTACGTGCTGATGCTCGTCGGCGGGTGGCTGTGCGGGTTCTCGTTCGTGAACCTGACGTTCCGCATGACGCCCGAGCGCAACGGGGTGATCGTGCATGTGATCGGCGCGGTCGTGGCGGGGGCGCTCGTCTGGTTGATGGTCGACGTCGGTCAGCCGCTGCTCGAGACCGCACCCGAGCCGATCAAGATCGCGTTCATCATCGCGCAGTTCGCCACCATCCCCGCCGCCGGGTGGATCTGGCTCGGCCTCATCCATCGCATCACCTGGGCGGTCGGGCGCCCCTCGAAGAAGCGGCCCGCACGGGTCACTCCTGAATGGGTGCGCGCCGAGACCGGTCGCGGCTCGGAGGTGCGCTTCACGGCGGTGCCGATGACGATGCGCGCCCTCACGACCGCGATCGTGCTGATCGTCGCGGTGGTGGGCGCCATCGCCGTCGTCGCACTCATCGCCCTCGACGACTACATCATGCAGCTCGGTCCGCGCTTCGCGATCTTCGTCGTCGGCGTCGTGCTCGCGCTGCCCGCGTACGTCATCTACATGGCGATCGTGCAGCGGCGCACGCTCGACTGCACGATCGGGTTCGGCGACGACCGGCTGTGGCTGCGTACGAGCTCGGGCGCCGCGACGGCGACCGAGCCGTCGGCGACCGTCGTGAAGTTCGACCAGCTCGACGAGCTCGTCTGGCGCTGCCGCAGCGACTACGCCCGCATCGAGCTGCGCGGCGCGAACCTCGACCTCTCGCTCATCACGGGCATCTCGAAGAGCAGGCCGGGATTCACCTCCGAACTGCCCGAGCTGCCGAGGCGCGTGCGCGGGCGGCTCGTCGACCTCGGGTTCGAGCTCGACCGGTCCAAGCGCGACGAGGTGCTGACGTTCCGCCGCGCCACGACGCCGTCGGCAGAGCCGGCGGCGTAGCGCTCAACAGGATGAGCCGGCCGGCACCCGCGGCTGCGGGCGTGCCGACCGGCTCATCCTGATCACGTGATTCGCACCGAGCAAACAGCGGTCTCGAGACGGCTGCTCCTCCGTCGCGGCCTCCTCGACCGACGGACTGGGCTCAGATCACCCCGTCCGACAGGGTCGTCGGGTTGCCGAAGCGGTGGTTCGTGATCGAGATCGCCTGCTCGTGCAGGAACGGCAGCAGCTCGACCCGACCCGACGGCGTCACGGCGTGCGACCACACCGCCACGTCGGGCGTGCCGCCGAGTGCCGAGGCGAGCGCCGAGGCATCCCCGCCGACGAGGCGCACGCGGCTCGCGCCGCCGAGCGCGACCGCACGGCCCGCGCGCACCCGCTCGAGCCACGCCGCGTCGCCCTCGCGGGCGACCCGGATGTCGCGGGCGGCGAGCAGCGTGCGCACGCCCTTCGGCAGTTCGACGGCCGACGAGACGGTGAACGCCGACTTCGCGAGGAGACCCGCGGCGATGACGCGGAGCCCCTCGGCGAGCGTCGCCTGCTCGCCGATGCGCACGGCCACCGGCAGCGAACGGTAGCGGAAGAGGTTGCGCTCGACGCCGACGCCCGAGACGTCCTTCACGGTGCCGTACTCCTCGGCCCAGGCGACCTCGTCGCTGAGCGCCGAACGGCGCAGCACGTCGAACGACTCGTAGTCGAGCGCCGACTGCGACGCCTCGATGAGGTCGCTGACGCGTCGCTCGAGTCCGCGCAGGTGCAGCGAGCTCGACGAGGTGCCGCTCGACGGCACCCAGTCGCCGAGGCCGAACAGGTAGTTCGGGCCGCCGGCCTTGGCGCCCGCGCCGACGGCGGAGCGCTTCCACCCGCCGAAGGGCTGGCGTTCGACGATCGCGCCGGTGATACCGCGGTTGACGTAGAGGTTGCCCGCCTCGACCTTGTCGAGCCAGGTCGCGAGCTCCTCGGCGTCGAGCGAGTGCAGACCCGCGGTGAGGCCGTAGTCGACGGCGTTCTGCAGGCGGATCGCCTCGTCGAGATCCTTCGCGTGCATGATGCCGAGCACGGGGCCGAAGAACTCGGTGAGGTGGAAGTACGAGCCTGGTGCGACGCCCGCGCGCACGCCGGGCGACCACAGCTTGCCGCTGCCGTCGAGCGGCTTGGGCTCGACGAGCCACTCCTCGCCGATGCCGAGCTGGGTGAGGGCGTGCAGCAGCTTGCCGTTCGCGGGCTCGATGATCGGGCCCATCTGGCTCTGCGCGTCGGCCGGGTAGCCGACCCGCAGCGAGGTGGCCGCGTCGACGAGCTGGCGGTGGAACCGCTCGGACTTCGCGACGGAGCCGACGAGGATCACGAGCGAGGCTGCCGAGCACTTCTGGCCCGCGTGCCCGAAGGCGCTCTTCACGACGTCGGAGGCGGCGAGGTCGAGGTCGGCCGACGGCGTCACGATGATCGCGTTCTTGCCGCTCGTCTCGGCGAGCAGGGGCAGGTCTTCGCGGAACGAGCGGAACAGCTCGGCCGTCTCGTAGGCGCCGGTGAGGATGACGCGGTCGACCGCGGGGTGCGAGACGAGCTGCTTGCCGAGCTCGCGTTCGCCGATGTCGACGAGGGCGAGGAGGTCGCGCGGGATGCCCGCCTCCCACAGCGCCTCGACCATGACGGCACCCGAACGCTGCGCGAGCTTCGCGGGCTTGATGACGACGCCCGACCCGGCTGCGAGCGCGGCGAGCACACCGCCGGCGGGGATCGCGACGGGGAAGTTCCACGGCGGGGTCACGACGGTCAGCTTCGACGGCACGAACGTCGCGCCCTGCACGTGGTCGAGCTCGCGGGCGCGCTCGGCGTAGTAGTGGGCGAAGTCGATGGCCTCGCTGATCTCGGGGTCGGCCTCGGCGATGGTCTTGCCGGTCTCGGCCGCCATCACCTCGATGAGGCGGTCGCGGTTCGCGGCGAGCGCGAGGCCCGCACGGTGCAGCACGGCGGCGCGCTCGGCGCCGGGCAGTTCGCCCCACACCTTGCCGCGGGCGGCGGCGGTCTCGATGATGCGCTCGAGGGTGCCGAGGTCGTCGACGCGGGCGGCGGCGATCGTGTCGAAGCCGAGCTGCGTGTCGGGCACCCGGGCGAGGATGCGGCGACCCCACTCGCGGTTCGCCGCGAGCGCCGGGTCGGTGTCGGGTTCGTTGCTGAAGCCGGGCGTGACGCCGGGCCCCGCGGGCGCGGCCGGCGGGACGGCGTCGGCCGTCTCGGCGAACTCGGATGCCACGTCGTCGCTCAGCTGGGTTCCCGACGAGCCGCGCGTGATGCCGAGCACGACGCTCGTGAGCGAGGCGTCCTCGCCGTGCTCTGCGCCGGGCGCCGGGGCGGCCGACACGGCGCCCGCTGCGGCGGCGAGCGCGTCGCCGTCCCACTCGGTGCGGCGGTTCTGCGTGCGGTTCGGCGCCGGCACCGTGGCATCCGGCTCGCCCAGCAGCGCCTTGAGCGAACGCTCGTAGCGTGCGCGCTCGCGCTCGAACAGGGCCTCGTTCGCGGCGAGCTCGAACACGGCCGACATGAAGTTGTCCTGGCTGGCGTTCTCCTCCAGGCGGCGGATCAGGTAGGCGATCGCGACGTCGAACTCGGTGGGGTTCACGACGGGCGTGTAGAGGAGGAGGTTGCCGACGTCGCCGCGCACGGCCTCGGCCTGACCGGTCGCCATGCCGAGCAGCATCTCGAACTCGACCTGGCGCTCGACGCCGCGCTCGCGTGCGGTGAGCCAGGCGTGGGCGACGTCGAAGAGGTTGTGGCCGGCGACGCCGAGCTTCACGGCGTGCGTGCGCTCGGGGGTCATCGACCAGTCGAGCACGCGCTTGTAGTTCGTGTCGCTGTCCTGCTTGGTCGAGTAGGTCGCGACGGGCCAGCCGTGCACGGCGGCGTCGACGTGCTCCATGGCGAGGTTCGCGCCCTTCACGACGCGCACCTTGATCGGGGCGCCGCCGCCCGCGCGACGCGCGGTCGCCCAGGTGGTGAGCTCCTGCATCGCGCCGAGCGCGTCGGGCAGGTAGGTCTGCAGCACGATGCCCGCCTCGAGCCCGCGCAGCTGCGGCTGGTCGAGGAGGGTCGTGAACACCGCGATGGTGAGGTCGAGGTCGCGGTACTCCTCCATGTCGAGGTTGATGAACTTCGACTTGCCGCGCGCCTCGCTCGCCGCAGCGAGCTCGTAGAGGGGGGTGAGCTTCGCGACGACCTTCGCGACGGCCTCGTCGAACGACCACATCGAGAGCTGGCTGACGACCGACGACACCTTGATGGAGACGTAGTCGACGTCGTCGCGGGCGAGGAACTCGAAGGTGCCCGAGAGGCGGCGGTCGGCCTCCTGCTCGCCGAGCACGGCCTCACCGAGGAGGTTGAGGTTCAGGCGGTTGCCCGACTCGCGGAGCTTCGCGATCGCCGGGCCGAGCTTCTCGGGCGTCGCGTCGAGCACGAGGTGGCCGACCATGGCGCGCAGCACCCGGCGCGCGATCGGGATGACGACCCAGGGCAGCACGGGCGCGACGACACCGCCGACGCGGATCGCGGCCTTCAGGTACCAGGGCAGGAACTTCGGGGTGAGCTTCGCGACCTGCTCGAGGTTGCGGCCGGCGACGCCGAGGTCTTCGGGGCGCATGACGCCGTCGACGAAGCCGACGGTGAACGCGAGTCCGTTCGGGTCCTTCAGCACGCCGGCGAGGCGCTCGGCGGCGGGCTCGACCGGGTATTTCGCGCTCTCTTCGAGCCAGCGGCGCACGAGGGCGACGACGTGATCGGTATCCGGCCGGGCATCGGTGGCGGCGTTCGACATGGTCACGAGGGTAGTGTCCTTCTCTTCGAGCGCGCCGGGGGTTCGCGCGCGTCGGATCAAGTGTGCGCCCGAGGCATCCATTCGGTACAGCGAATGATTCTGATGAATACTGTTCAGGGAAACCGAACGTTTTCGCGATCGGTGAAGCGGATGCCACGGAGGCCCCCAATGCTCGACGTCAGACGCCTGCGGCTGCTCGTCGAGCTGAGCCGTCGCGGCACGCTCACGGCGGTCGCCGAGGCGCTCTCGTACAGCCCCTCCTCGGTGTCGCAGCAGCTCGCCCTCCTCGAGCGCGAAGCCGGCGTGCCGCTGCTCGTGCAGGTCGGTCGGCGGGTGCAGCTCACCCCGCAGGCGCTCGTGCTCGTCGAGCACGGCCGGGCGATCCTCGACCGGCTCGAAGAGGCGGAGGCCGAGGTCGCGCGCTCCCTCACCGCGGTCGGCGGAACCGTGCGCATCGCCGTGTTCCAGTCGGCGGCGCACGCCGTCGTGCCGCAGGCGCTCACCCTGCTGCGCGCCGAGCACCCCGCCCTGCGGGTCGAGGTCACCGAACGCGAGCCCGAGGTCGGCCTCTTCGAGGTCGCCGCCCGCGACTTCGACCTCGTCGTCGCCGAGCAGTACCCCGGCCACACCAGATCGCACCGCGAGGAGCTCGACCGGGTGCACCTCGCCGCCGACGCGATCCGCCTCGCGCTGCCGCCGCACCCGGTCTCGCGCCCGACGAACCTCGCGCAGGCGGCCGGACTGCCGTGGGTGCTCGAACCCGAGGGCACCGCCTCGCGGGAGTGGGCCGAGCAGCTGTGCCGCGAAGCGGGCTTCGAACCCGATGTGCGCTTCGAGACCGCCGACCTCATGGCGCACATCCGGCTCATCCGCTCGGGCAACGCGGTCGGGCTGCTGCCCGACCTGGTGTGGGCGGGCGAGGCGCCGAGCGTCCGGCTCGTCGACCTACCGGGGCATCCCGAGCGCGAGGTGTTCACCTCGACGAGGCAGGCCGCCGCGACCCGGCCCGCCGTCGTCGCCTGCCGCGACGCGCTCGCCCGCGCGGCGCGGGCGACGGCGACGCCCTCGTCGGCGGCGGCATCTTGAGCCTCGCCCTGTTCGGGGCATGGCGTCGCGCGCCGCATCGCAGTAGTCTCGCGAACATGACCATTCGGGGGAAGGTCGCACGTGGCGCCGGTGCTGCGGCGAGCGCTGCGGCGCTGCTGCTCGCGCTGACCGGCTGCCTCGGCGAAGAAGGTTCCGTCCAGGGCGGCTCGATCGATCCGACCGGCACGTGGGGCGACGCCGACGACAGTGAAGCCCCGTCGCTCACGCTCGAGGACGACGGCAGCTTCAGCGGCACCGACGGCTGCAACCAGCTGACCGGCACGTGGACGGTCGACGAGTCCGACCACATCCACTTCGACGACGCGGCGATGACGCTCAAGGCGTGCGACGGCGTCGACACCTGGCTGTCGGGGCTCGACCAGGCCACGATCGCCGACCACACCATGACCGTGCTCGGTTCGGACGGCGTCGAGATCGGCACGCTCGAGTCGACGGACAGCGTCGAGACCGGCGACGACGAGTGAGCGAACGGGCCAGCACTCGCGGCACGACCGGGTCTCCGCGGGGCAGGCGGGCGCTGCGAGCGGTGGGTGCGGGTTCGTTCACCGCCGCGATGCTCGTGCTTGCCGCGGCCTGCGCGAGCCCCGGCCCCTCGGCCACTCCCCCGGCGAGCGTTCCCGCGACGACTCCGTCGCCGCTGCCCGTCTCGCCCGTGGCCGTCGGCACGTGGGGCGACACGAACGACACGACCTCGCCGTCGCTCTCGCTCGCCGGCGACGGCACCCTCGCCGGCACCGACGGCTGCAACCGCCTCACGGGCCGGTGGGAGGACGAGGGCGGCGGCCGCATCGAATTCGACGACGTGGCATCCACCCGCATGGCGTGCGCGGGCGTCGACACCTGGCTCTCGGCCCTCGACGAGGCGATGATCGACGGCGACACGATGACGGTGCTCGGCGACGACGACGTCGTGATCGGCACGCTGCCCCGTACCGGCTGAATCGCCGACGGTCAGCGGCGGCCGCGCCGCGTCACGCCTCGAGCATGGCGGCGAGCCTCGCGGCCATCGCCACGGGCTCCCAGCTGTGCCACGCGCCCGCGAGCTCCTCGCTGGCTCCGCGCGGGGCCGCGGCGGCGATCGCGTCGGCGGCCGAGGCCATGCCGGGGAACGTCTCGGTGCCGACCACGGCGAGCACGGGCACCTCCAGCGCGCCGAGTGAGGCGGCGGCGCCCTCGGCTTCGACTTCGGCGAGCGCGGTGCCGTCGGGGACCCAGCTCTGCACGAGCCCGGGATAGTCGGGCGACTGCGCGAGCTGCTCGAGCCACTCGGGCGGCATGTCGACCATGTAGGCGGCGACGGCCTGCTCGAGCTCTCCGGCCTCGAGGTGCCGTTCGACCTCGGCCCACCAGGCGGGGGCGCCGTCGGCGAACTGGCCGAGCGGCGCCTCCCAGAGCGTGAGGCCCGCGAGCCGCTCGACGCGCGAGGCTGCGAGCATGGCGATGGCGCACCCCGAGGAGTGCCCGACGAGCACGACCGGGCCGCCCGCCGTTTCGGCGAGCGCGGCGATCGCGTCGAGTTCGCGCTCGAGCGGGATCGGCCCGGCCGCGACCGATTCACCGCGGCCGACCCGGTCGTGCACGAGCGCCTGGAACCCCCGCTCGGCGAGCAGCCGAGCCGTTGCGGTGGTCACCGGGTCGTCGGCGCGCGTCGGCCCGGCCCCGGCGATGAACAGCGCCGCGGGTGCGCCTGCCGCACCGTGGCGGTCGAACACGACGCGGTCGCCCGCGGCCGTCACGAGTGCGGCCCCGATCTCGAGTGCTGTGGTCTGCGACATGATTCCACCCAGTTTCTAGACCTCATAGTCTTATTTCGAATATAGACTCATCGGTATGATGTTGCAAGGAGGTCTTCAGATGCGCCCGAGTTCACTGCAGAAGCGCGAGGCCGCCCTCCTCGCCGCCGAGCGGCAGTTCCTGTCGACGGGGTACGAGTCCGTGACGATGGACTCCATCGCGAAGGAGTGCGGCGTCGCCAAGCAGACGCTGTACAGCCACTTCGGCAGCAAGCGTGCGCTCTTCCTCGAGCTCGTCACGACGAAGACGGTCGCAGCGCGACGGGCAGTGCCTGCGCCGCCCGCATTCGACCCGGCGGCCGACCCCCGCCCGATGCTGCGATCGCTGCTCATCGCACAGCTCGACGCCGTCATGACGCCGACCGTGCTCGGACTCCGCCGCCTCGTGATCGGCGAGCTGACCCGCTCCCCCGAACTCGCGGAGGCGCTCTACGAGCAGGGCCCCAAACGCGGCATCGACAAGCTCGCGACGCTCATCGCCGAGCTCCGCGACGCGGGCGCGGTGCGGGTCGACGACCCCGAGCGAGCCGCCGCGCAGCTGAACTGGCTGGTCATGGGCGAGCCGGTCAACCGGGCGATGCTGCTCGGCGACGACGCGATCCCGACGCCCGACGAGATCGAGGCGCAGGTCGACAGCGCCCTCGACGTCTTCTTCGCGGCGTTCGGCGCAGGCAGCGGCGCAGGCGCCTAAGCCCGGGCGGCCGCCGAGAACCGTTCGGCTTGCGCCGCGAGGAACTCCCGCAGCTCGGGCGAGCCCTCGACGCGATAGGCGACGCCCGCGGGCAGCCACATGAGCGCCATGCCGAGCGCCTCGACCGATTCGGCCTCGATCGGCCATGCGCAGCGGGTCGCGTCGACCGGTTCGACCTCGCGGCCGTACCAGCCGAGGTGCTCGACGAGCTCGGCCTGCGGCAGCTCGACGACGATGCGGGCGCGGATGCTGCGGCGCCGGTACCGCACCGCGCGCTCGACCCGCTCGCGCGCGTCCTCGTCGCTCAGCTCCTGCGGGTCGAAACGCACCCGCGTCGAGAACACCTCGCTGATGCGGTCGAGCCGGAAGGTGCGCCAGTCGAGTCGCTCGCGGTCCCACGCGAGAAGGTACCAGCGGCGTGCGACGGGCACGAGCCGATACGGCTCGACGATGCGGGCCGAGGGCGCGCCCGTGGCATCCGTGTACTTGAAGCGGAGACGTTCGCTGTCTCGGCAGGCGAGCGCGAGGACGGCGAGGAGCTCGGTGTCGACCTCGGGGGCGGGGCGGCCGGACCGGTTCCAGGATCCGCCCGCGCCGACGGCGGCGTGCGACTGCAGCGCCTCGATGCGGCGGCGCAGCGCGGGCGGCAGCACCTGCTCGATCTTCGCGAGCGCCGAGATCGTCGTGTGCTCGGCTCCGCGGAGCCCCGCGGTCGCCTGCGAGCGGAGCCCGAGCGCGATCGCGACGCCCTCGTCGTCGCTCAGCAGCAGCGGCGGCAGGCCGGTGCCCGCCTCGAGCCGGTAGCCGCCGGCGCTGCCGCGCAGCGACTCGATGCCGTACCCGAGCTCGCGAAGACGCTCGACGTCGCGCCGCAGGGTGCGCTCGCTCACGCCGAGTCGATCGGTGAGCTCGCGCGCGCCCCAGTGCCGATGGCTCTGCAGGAGCGAGAGCAGTTCGAGGGTTCTCGAGGTGGTTGCGGCCATGTTCCGATTCTCTCGCGAATCCGGTCAGAAAGTGACCGGATGCCTCGAGATGCTGGTCTCATGACGAACCAGATGATCACTGCACAGGGCCTCACGAAGACGTTCCGCTCGAAGGGGCAGAACGTCGAGGCCGTCCGCTCACTCGACCTCGCCGTCGGCGAGGGCGAACTCGTCGCGTTCCTCGGGCCGAACGGCGCGGGCAAGTCGACGACCCTCCGCATGCTCACGACCCTGCTGCCCGCGACGAGCGGCGAGGCGGTCGTCGCGGGATCCGACATCCGCCGCGACCCCGCGGGCGTGCGCCGCCGCATCGGCTACGTCGGCCAGGGAAATTCGGGCGGGCACACCCAGCGCGTGCGCGACGAGCTGCACGCCCAGGGCGCGTTCTACGGGCTCGGCCGTCGCGAGACGCGCGCCCGGGCGGCCGAGCTCATCGAGTCGCTCGAGCTCGACCAGGTCGCGAACCGCACGGTGCAGTCGCTCTCGGGCGGGCAGAAGCGCCGGCTCGACATCGCCCTCGGGCTGATCCACCGGCCCGAGCTGCTCTTCCTCGACGAGCCGTCGACCGGGCTCGACCCGCACAGCCGGGCGAACCTCTGGCAGCACATCGTCGAGCTGCGCCGCGCGACGGGCACGACCATCTTCCTCACGACCCACTACCTCGACGAGGCCGACCAGCTCGCCGAACGAGTGATGGTGATGGATCACGGCCGGGTCATCGCCGACGACACGGCATGGGCGCTCAAGTCGTCGCTCGCGGGCGACCGGGTCGCGCTGACCTTCGAGAGCGCATCGGATGCCACGACCGCCGCCGCACGCATCGGCGGCGAGACGGGCGGGGCCGACGGCGACGCCGCCCGGGTCGTGACCGTCACGGCCCCCGGCGGCGACCGGGCGCTGCCCCGGTACATCCGCGAGCTCGGGGAGGCGGGGCTCGAGGTGGTCGCCGCGACGCACCGCCAGCCGACCCTCGACGACGTGTTCCTCGCGCTCACCGGCCGCAGCCTCCGCGACGAGGCCGCGCACGCCGAGGCACCCGAGCCCGCCCTCGCCTGATCTCCCCGACCGACCGACGAAACGAAGGAGCAACTCATGACCACCATCGATTCCCCCGCCCGCCCGACGGGCTTCGTCCGCGACACCGCCACCGTGTTCGTCCGCGAGTCGAAGCCGCTCGTGCGCGACCCGTTCAGCGTGATGTTCTCGCTCGTGCAGCCGCTCGTGTTCCTCGGCCTGTTCGGCCCGCTCCTCATCGGCGCGGCCGGCGGCGACGTCGCCGGCACGCTGCAGTGGTTCGTCCCGGGCATCCTCGTGATGGTCGCGCTCTTCGGCACCGCGTCGACCGGCGCCAACCTGCTCTTCGAGATGCAGACCGGATCGCACGAACGCACCCTCGTGGCCCCGCTCTCGCGAAGCGCGCTGCTCGTCGGTCGCGCACTGAAGGAGGTCGTGCCGCTCGTCATCCAAGGCACGATCGTCGTGCTCGTCGCCGTGCCGTTCGGCTTCTCGATGGATGTCGCGGGGCTCGCCGCCGGGCTCGCGATCCTGGCCGTCTTCGGCATCGGCTTCGGCGCACTGAGCTACACGCTCGCGCTCTCGTGCCGCAACCGCGACTGGATGTTCTGGATGGTGCACCAGACGCTGCTGTTCCCGCTCATGATCCTCTCGGGCATGCTGCTGCCGCTCGACGACGGCCCCGGCTGGATGAAGGTCGCCGCCGCGGTGAACCCGCTGAGCTACCTCGTCGGCGCCGAGCGGGCACTCCTCGCGGGCGACTTCGGCGACCCGGCCGTGATCGGCGGCGCGATCGCCGCGGTCGTGACCTGCGCGATCGGCGTGTTCGTGGGGGTGCGGGCGATGCGCCGAGCGAGCTGAGCGCGCCCGGGGCACCTCCCCTCACGCGTTACGTCACTGATACCGCTCACGTATCAGTGACGTAACGCTGCGCGGGCACCACCCGCCCGGGCGACCGCCTACGCTCGATGCATGTCACTCGCCCAGCCCGAGCCGCCAGCGAACTCCGCCCACGACGTCGTGATCGTCGGCGGCGGCCACAACGGCCTCACCGCCGCCGCGTACCTCGCCCGGGCCGGGCTCGACGTGCTCCTCCTCGAGCGCGACGACCACCTCGGCGGCGCCGCCGTGTCGGCGCAGGCCTTCGAGGGCGTCGACGCCCGCCTCAGCCGCTACTCGTACCTCGTGAGCCTGCTGCCGCAGCGCATCATCGACGACCTCGGACTCGACCTCTCCCTCGTGCGGCGGCGCTTCTCCTCGTACACGCCCGACCCGGCGAACCCCGAGCGGGGGCTGCTCGTCGACAATGAGGCCGACGCCGTGGCATCCCGCGCCGCTTTCGACCGCGTGGGCGCGGCCGGCGACGCCGACGCCTGGGAGGCGTTCTATGCCGAGACCGCCCGGCTCGCCGCGCGGGTCTTCCCGACCCTCACCGAGCCGCTGCCGACCCGCGACGAGATGCGCGCCCTCATCGGCGACCAGGCCTGGACCGCGTTCGTCGAGCGCCCCCTCGGCGAGACCGTCGACACCCGCTTCGCGAACGATCTCGTCCGCGGCGTCGTCGCGACCGACGGGCTCATCGGCACGTTCACCGCCCTCGACGACCCGTCGCTCGACGCGAACCGCTGCTTCCTGTACCACGTGATCGGCGGCGGCACCGGCGACTGGGACGTGCCCGTCGGCGGCATGGGCGCGGTCAGCGGCGAGCTCGCGCGCGCGGCGCGCGAGGCGGGCGCCCGACTCGTGACGGGCGCCGAGGTCACCGCCGTCGACCCATCGGGCCGGGTGAGCTATCAGCTCGCAGGCGAGACGCTCACCGCCACCGCCGGCACGGTCCTCGCGAACGTCGCCCCCGCGGTGCTCGATCGGCTCGTCGAATCAGGCGAACCGGATGCCACGGCGGTGCCGCCGACCGTCCGCGAACGCCTGCGCGCGCTGCACGCTCCAGAGGGCGCGCAGGTCAAGGTGAACCTGCTGCTCACGCGGCTCCCCCGCCTCCGCGACGCCGAGGTCGCCCCCGAGCAGGCGTTCGCCGGCACCTTCCACATCAACGAGCTCGCCACGCAGCTCGACGCGGCGTTCGCGACGGCGGCGCGCGGCGGCATCCCCTCGCCGCTGCCGTGCGAGATCTACTGCCACACCCTCAGCGACCCGTCGATCCTCTCGCCCGAGCTCGCCGCCAACGGAGCGCACACGCTCACCGTCTTCGGGCTGCACGTGCCGCACCGCCTGCTCGAGCGCCACCCCAACGACGAACTGCGCGAGCTGCTGCAGCAGGCCGTACTCGACTCCCTCGACTCGGTGCTCGCCGAACCGATCGAGCACGTCATCATGCGGGATGCCACGGGCCGCCCCTGCATCGAGACGAAGACGACGCTCGACCTCGAGGCGGCGCTGCGAATGCCGGGGGGCAACATCTTCCACGGGCCGTTGTCGTGGCCGTGGGCGGAGCCGGGCGCACCGCGCACGACGCCCGCCGAACGGTGGGGCGTCGCCACGCGGCATCCGGCGGTGCTCATCTGCGGATCGGGCGCGGTGCGCGGCGGCGCCGTCAGCGGACTCGGCGGGCACAACGCCGCGATGGCCGTGCTCGAGGCGCGCTCAGCGGGCTAGCCGCCTCGCGCCCGATCGATGACGGGTCAGAAGACGAACATCTGGCCGAGGATCATGATCGCGATGACGAACAGCGCGAAGATGGCGCCAACGACCACCAGCGACTTCACCGAGAGCTTCGCGACGAGGTAGCCGACGAGGAACGGCAGCGCGAAGAGGAAGATCGTCACGACCCACCAGAAGGCCTGGTACCCGCCTGCCGTGGCGTCGGAGAGCCGATTCGCGAAGAGCTGCTGCGAGTGGGGGTGCGTCGCGAACGCGAACGATGCCGAGAGCGGCACCGCGATGAGCGCGAACACGACCAGCCCGGCGAGCGCGCCCCATAGCCCCGACTTGCCCTCGGTGATGTCCATTGCTTCTTCGTGCGCGACGCGCTGCGACCCCTTGGAGCTCATGGCTCCGACTCTAGTGGTTCGAGAGCGCGGCTCTAGTGATTCGCACCCGCCCGGATTAGCCTGAAAGTCACGAGCGAGTGGGGGCGATGATGACCGCGAAACCGACCGGACACTACGTGCTGAAGGCCGACGGCCTGTACCTGCAGTTCGACCGCCTGTACCACGCCCCCATCGAGGACGTCTGGTACAGCCTGACGAACCCCAACGCGATGAAGGGGTGGATCGGCACCTACACGGGCAGTCCGTCGACGGGCGGCGTGCGCTTCCAGATGACCGAAGAGGGCGCCGACTGGATGAACGTGTCCATCCTCGAGTGCCGCGCGCCGCACAGCTTCACCGCCGACTCGGGTTCGGGCCCGACCGGGGTGCGGGTGTTCTGCCACCTCGTCGAGGGCGGCGGCATGACGACCCTCACGCTCGGCCAGCGGGTGAAGGACGCGGCCGACGCCGCGAGCATCGGGCCCGGCTGGGACTTCTACCTCGACCGGCTCACCGCCTCGCGTTCGGGCGCCGAGCTGCCCGTCTGGGAGACCTACTACCCCGAGTTCGCGCCCCACTACCGTGGGCTCACCGTGCCGAGTGCCGCCCGCCCCTAAACTGACGCCGTGAACACGGCAGACCGACTCCGGCAACGCAACTCCACGCGAGCCTCCGAAGCCGAGGAGCGCGGCAGCCTCTTCGCGAACCACCCGCTGCGCTGGGGCTTCATCGTCACGCTCGGCGTCCTGCTCGCGCTGGGGCTCGCGATGGCGGTCGTCAACCTCTCGAGCGTCGTGCTGTCGGTGTTCATCGCGGCGTTCGTCGCCCTCGGCCTCGACCCGCTCATCCGCTGGTTCCAGCGTCGCGGCATGCGCCGGGGCGTCGCGATCGTCACCGTGATCCTGCTCTTCGTCGGCGTCATCGTCGGCATCATCTGGCTCGTCGTGCCGCCCGTCATCGGGCAGGCCGTCTCGTTCGCGAAGGCGCTTCCCGCCGAACTCAAGGACCTCTACTCCTCGGGCTGGTTCGACCGCGTCAACGAGGCGACGAACGGCATGCTCGAGTCCGTGGTCGCGTGGGTCAGCGGCATCATCGCCGATCCCGACTTCTGGGCGGCGGTCGGCGGCGGCGCGCTGCAGTTCAGCGCCGCCGTGCTCGACGGCATCTCGACGGGCGTGTTCGTCGTGGTGCTCTCGATCTACTTCATCGCGACCCTCGACACCACCAAGCGCGCCTGCTACACGCTCGTCTCGGCGAGCCACCGCCCCCAGGTCGAGAGCTACGCCGAGCGCATCATGCAGTCGATCGGCCGTTACCTCAGCGGCATGGTCGTGCTGGCCTTCATGAACGCGGTGTTCTCGACGCTGCTGCTCATCGCGGTCGGCGTGCCGTACGCCCTGTTCATCGGTGCGATGGCGTTCTTCATCACCCTGATCCCCCTCATCGGTACGGTCATCACGACCGTGATCATGACCGTGATCGCCCTGCTCGTCTCCCCGGTCGCCGGCATCGTGGTGCTCATCGCGATGCTCGTCTACATGCAGGTCGAGGCGTACATCTTCACCCCGAAGGTCATGGGCAAGGCGGTGCAGGTGCCCGGCACCATCGTGCTCATCTCGGCCCTCGCCGGCGGCACCCTGCTCGGCCTCCTCGGCGCGCTCGTCGCGATCCCGATCTCGGCGGGCATCCTGCTCATCATCCGCGAGGTCGTCGTCCCGAAGCAGGCGCGCAGCTAGCTCGCGGCCGGCCTCCCGCTACTCCCAGATCGACGGCGCAGCTGCGCGCATCGGCGGCAGCGCGACGTCGGCGCCCCACCGCTCCATCCACTCGGGGATCCCGTCGAAGCCCTCGACGCCGAACGCCTCGACGAGTTCGGGCATGGGCACGACCCCGCCCGCCTTGCGCAGGAACCGCGCCCGGATGTACCCGGTCGCGTAGATCTCGGGCGTGCCCGTGGCATCCGGCCGCACGAAGCGCTGCTCCATGTAGACCGCCTTGTCGTCGTGGCCGACGATGCGCGACTCGATCGTGAAGCGCATCCAGGGGTTCAGCGACTTGCGGAAGGTGATGGTCTCGCTCGCGACGACCGGGTACCAGCCGCGGTCCCGCATGAGCTGCCACACGCCGTTGCGCACGAGCATCTCGAACCGCGCGACATCCATGATCGAGAAGTAGACCCCGTTGTTCATGTGGTTGATGATGTCGAGGTCGGTCGGCAGGGTGATGAAGTTCGTGCGGGCGACGTCGCCGTGGCCGAGCTTCGACCGGAAGCGGGCGAGCACGAAATGCAGCATCGTGCGGAAGAACATGTGCATGATCAACGACTGTATGACGAGATCGCGGTGGGTTTCGATAATCCGTCATTCCCGACAACGAGCGGGCGGATGCCTCGCGCTGAAGTTGTGCCGAACGGGCAGCGAGTCGCCGCCGTAGACTCCCAGCCATGCCGACCGCCGTCATCGCCGACCGCCTCCGCCGCCTCGCCGACACAGCCCGCGAGGCCGGCATCGACGTGGTGCTGATCGCCCCCGGGCCCGACCTCGCCTATCTGCTCGGTCACTCGGTGCCGTCGCACGAGCGGCTCACGCTGCTGGCGGTGCCCGCAGCCGCGCCCGACGATGCGGTGATGGTGCTGCCTGCCCTCGAGCGCGGCGGTTGGGAGGGCAGCACGGCGGAGGCGGCCGGCATCCGCTTCGTCACCTGGCTCGACGGCGATGACCCGTACGCGACCATCCTCGGCGAGCTCGGCGGCGGCACCGAGCTCGGCGCCGCGGCGGTCGACGACCACCTGCCGTACCTTCATGCGTTCCGGCTGCAGCAGGCGCGACCCGAGCTGCGGATGCGGCCCGCCGGCGAGCTCATCGCCGAGCTGCGCATGCGCAAGGAGCCGTTCGAGGTCGACGAGCTCGCCTCGGTCGGTGCGGCGATCGATCGCGTGCACCGCCGAATCGGCGAGTGGCTGCGAGCCGGTCGCACCGAGAACGAGGTCGCCGCCGACATCGCCGGCGCCCTCGTCGAAGAGGGCCATCGCACGGCCGACTTCGTCATCGTCGCCTCCGGGCCGAACGGCGCCTCACCGCACCACGAGGCATCCGACCGGGTCATCGAGGCGGGCGACCCGGTCGTCGTCGACATCGGCGGACCGAACCCGGCCGGCTACAACTCCGACAGCACCCGCACCTATCTCGTCGCGGGCGGCGAACCCGACCCCGAGTTCGCGCGCGTGCACGAGCTCGTGCGCACGGCGCAGCGCGCGGCCGTCGACGCCGTGCGGCCCGGGGCGACGGCCGAGTCGATCGACCGGGCCGCCCGCGACGTGATCGAGCGGGCCGGCTACGGCGAGTACTTCATCACCCGCACCGGCCACGGCATCGGGCTCGAGGTGCACGAGCACCCCTACATCGTCGCCGGCAACACCCGCCCGCTCGAACCCAGCATGGCGTTCTCGATCGAGCCCGGGGTCTACCTGCCGGGGCGGTTCGGCGTGCGCATCGAGGACATCGTCGTGGTCGGCGACGACGGCGCGGTGCTCATGAACACCTCGCCGACCGAGCTGGTCGTCGTCTAGCCGAGAAGGCGGTCGAATCGGCTCGCGGTGGATGCACCGAGACCGACGGACACGATCTCGATCCACTCGTTCGTCGTCACTCCAACGGAGTGCCGCGCAGCACCCGATACTGCAGGTGCGTCGCACGCGCGCCCTGCGCGACGCTGAGCACCTCGAGTTCGACCCGGCGCTCCGCCGTGTCGGGGAAGAGCCTCGACCCGCCGCCGAGCAGCACCGGTACGAGGTGCAGCCGTGCCTCGTCGACGAGGCCTTCGGCGAGCGCCTGACGTGCGACCTCTGCGCCGCCCAGGATGCAGACCGCGGCCGCGCTCGCGGTCTTGCTCGCGAGCGCCACCGCCTCGGCCACCCCGCCGGTGACGAACTCGAACCGCGAGCCGCCCCGTACGACGGGCTCGCGCTCACGGCTGGTCACGACGAAGCACGGCCGGCCCTGCAGGATCGGATCGTCGCCCCAGCGCGCCTCGCCGAGGTCGAACGTTCGGCGGCCGACCACGAACGCCCCGGTCGCCTCGAACATGCGCTCCGCAGCCTCGCGATCGATGCGCGCGGGCTCGGTGTCGACGATGCCGTCGCGGTCGTCGCGCGGCACTGCGCCGTCGAAGAGCTGCGGGCGGGTCCACTCGTGCACGACGTGGTCGTCGACGCCGAGCGGATACCCGACGCTGACGCCCGGAGTGGCGATGACGCCGTCGAGCGTCATCGACATCTCGAGGACGACGTGCGCCATGGTTCAGCCCTTCACGGGCACGTGCCGCTCGTCGACGCCGTTGTACACCGACAGCGGGCGGATCAGGGCGTTCGATGCAGCCTGCTCCATGATGTGCGCCGTCCACCCGGTGACGCGCGACGCCACGAACAGCGGCGTGAACGTCAGGGTGTCGAAGCCCATCAGGTGGTAGGCGGGGCCGGCCGGGTAGTCGAGGTTCGGCTTGATGCCCTTGCGCTCCCCCATGGCCTGCTCGAGGGCGAGGTACAGTTCGAGCAGGTCGGGGCGGTCGTAGTGCTCGACCATGCGCTCCATCGAGTCGCGCATGGTGGGCACGCGCGAGTCGCCGTTCTTGTAGACGCGGTGCCCGAAGCCCATGATCTTGCGCTTCGACGCGAGGGCCTCGTCGAGCCAGGCGACCGCGCGATCCGCTCCGCCGGGGCCCGCGCCGATCTCGTCGAAGGCGTGCATGACGGCCTCGTTGGCGCCGCCGTGCAGCGCGCCCTTGAGCGCGCCGATCGCCCCGGTGACGGCCGAGTACAGGTCGGAGAGGGTCGAGGTGATGACCCGCGCCGTGAACGTCGACGCGTTGAACGAATGCTCGGCGTAGAGGATCATCGACACGTCGAAGGCCGTGGCGACCTCGAGCTCGGGCGCCTCGCCGAACGCCTGCCAGAGGAAGTTCGCCGAGTAGCCGAGGTCGTCGCGGGGCTCGACGAACTCGAGCTCGTGGCGGCGACGCTGGTCGTACGCGACGATCGAGGGCAGCTTCGCGAAGAGGCGGATCGCCTTGTCGAGGTTCGCCTCGGGCGAGTCGTCGGGCGTCGCCGGGTCGCTCGCGCCGATGACGCTCACGGCGGTGCGCACGACGTCCATCGGGTGGGCGGTGAGCGGCAGCTCGTCGATGATGCGCTTCACCTCGTGGTCGAGCCCGCGGAGCGAACGCTCGCGGTCCTCGAATGCGGCGAGCTGCGCGTCGTCGGGGAGTTCGCCGTACCAGAGCAGGTACGCGACCTCTTCGAAGGTGCACGATGCCGCGAGCTCCTGCACGGGGTACCCGCGGTAGAGCAGCGAGTTCGACTCGGGGTTGACCTTCGAGATCGCCGTGTAATCGACCGGCACGCCGGCCAGGCCCTTGTAGATCTCCTGCTCAAGCATTCGTGCTCCTTTGCATCAGTCGTGCGGGTTCGGGGGTCTCGAGACGCTTCGCTACTCGACCGTCGGGGTGTCGCCCACGGTGAAGTTGAAGATCGAGGTGTCGAAGTGGTTGTAGCCCTCGTAGTCGATGAGTTCGTAGAGCTCCGAGCGGTGCTGCATCTCGTCGAGCTGCGCGGTGAGCGAACCGGATGCCTCGAGCTCGTCGAGCCCGCGCATCGCCGACCCCATGGCGAGCCGGAGCAGCGACACCGGCCAGATGACGATGTTCATGCCGACGTCGGCGAGCTGCTGCACGGTGAAGAGCTCGCTCTTGCCGAACTCGGTCATGTTCGCGAGGAGCGGCACGTCGACCGCCGCCCGGATCGCCGCGAACTCCTCGAGGGAGCGCATCGCCTCGGGGAAGATCGCGTCGGCGCCGGCGTCGACGAGGGCCTTCGCCCGGTCGACCGCGGCCTGCAGCCCGTCGACGGCGGCGATGTCGGTGCGCGCCATGATGAGGAAGTTCGGGTCGCGGCGCGCATCGACGGCAGCACGGATGCGGCGGAGCGCCGTCTCGTCGTCGACGACCTGCTTTCCGTCGAGGTGGCCGCAGCGCTTCGGGTTGATCTGGTCCTCGATGTGGAGGCCGGCGAGGCCGGCGTCCTCCATCTCCTGCACCGTGCGGGCGACGTTCATCGGCTCGCCGAAGCCGGTGTCGGCGTCGATGATCGCGGGCAGCTCGGTCATGCGGGCGATCTGCTTGCCGCGCCCGGCGACCTCGGTGAGCGTCGTGAGGCCGATGTCGGGCAGGCCGAGGTCGGCCGACAGCACCGCGCCCGAGATGTAGACGCCCTCGAAGCCGCGTTCGCCGATCAGCTTCGCCGAGAGCGGGTTGAACGCCCCCGGGAACCGCATGATCTCACCCGTCGCGAGCCGCTCGCGGAAGAGGCGGCGCTTCTCGGACGCGGGGGTGGACGAGTACAGCATCAGAACAGCCCCTCGGGGATCTCCACGCCCGTCAGCGCACCCGGCGCGACGGTGAAGGTGAGCCCGCCGAGCTCGTCGGGCGAGAGCTCGGGCAGACGCTGCGCGAGGTCGAGGAACCGCTCGATCTCGTCGGGGGCCACGGCCCACTCGGCGAGGGTGCGGAACTTGTTGACGTACTGCTCGCGGGCGAACGGCCGGGCGCCGAGCGGGTGCGCGTCGGCCACCGCGATCTCGTCGACGATCTCGCCGCCGTCGGCGAGCTTGATGACGACGCGGCCGCCGAAGGCCTTCTCGGCGATGTCGAGCGAGTGGTAGCGGCGCGTCCACTCGGCGTCCTCCACGGTGGAGACCTTGCGCCACAGCTCGACCGTGTCGGCGCGGTGGGCGCGCTCGGGCGAGTAGGAGGTCTCGTGGTCCCACGCGCCGTCCTGCAGCGCGACGGTGAAGATGTACGGGATCGAGTGGTCGAGCGTCTCGCGCGAGGCGTCGGGATCGTACTTCTGCGGATCGTTCGCGCCCGAGCCGATCACGTAGTGCGTGTGGTGCGAGGTGTGCAGCGTGATCGACTCGATGTGCTCGGCGTCGAGGATGAGCGGGTACTCGTCGTGCAGCTTGCGGGCGAGGTCGATCCACGCCTGCGCCTGGTACTCGGCCGAGTGCTCCTTCGTGTACGAGTCGAGGATGGCCCGCTTCGCCTCGCCCACGTCGGGCAGGGGCACGTCGTACGAGGCATCCGGCCCGTCGAGCAGCCACGCGATGACGCCGTCTTCGCCCTCGTAGATGGGCACCGGGCTCGTCTCGCCGCGCATCGCGCGGTCGACGGCCTCGATCGACATCTTGCCGGCGAAGGCGGGGGCGTGCGCCTTCCACGTCGAGATCTCGCCCTTGCGCGACTGGCGGGTCGCAGTGGTCGTGTGCAGCGCCTGGCCGATGGCCTGGAAGATCGTCTCCTGGTCGAGGCCGAGCAGGGTGCCGATGCCCGCGGCCGCCGAGGGGCCGAGGTGGGCGACGTGGTCGATCTTGTGCTTGTGCAGCGAGATCGCCTTCACGAGGTCGATCTGGATCTCGTAGCCCGTGGCGAGACCGCGCACCACGTCGCGCCCGGTGAGGCCGCGGCTCTGCGCGAGGTGCTGGGCGACCGCGACGATCGGGGGGATGTTGTCGCCGGGGTGCGAGTACTCGGCGGCGAGGAAGGTGTCGTGGTAGTCGAGCTCGCGCACGGCGACGCCGTTCGCCCATGCCGCCCACTCGGGGCTCGTGCGGCGGCCCGCGTCGGCGCCGAACACGGTGGCGCCGTCGCCGCCGATCGAGACGGGGTGCGAGAGGGCCTGGCTGCGCGCCGAGACGACGGGGCGGCGGGCGATCGCGGCCGCCGCGACCGAGGCGTTGTCGATGACGCGGTTCACCACCATGTCGACGACGTCGTCGTCGAGCTCGACCGGGTCGGTCGCGACGCCCGCGAGCTTCCAGGCGAGCTGGCCCTCGCGGGCGAGGTTCTCGTCGCTGCGGTGCGTGCGCACGTGGTGGAGATGCATGGAGTGGACCTTTCTGAAGTGTTCCAACGGTCAGGCTACGCGGTGGCCGTCGGGGTGACGAGCCTCGATCGAGGCGAGCGCGTGGCGGAGGCTCTGGTGCAGGTGGACGTGGGTGGCATGGGCGGCGAGGGCGGTGTCGCCGCCCATGATCGCCTCGACGATGAGCAGGTGCTCGGATGCCGCGGAGCGGAGCCGCTCGGGATGGTGGCGTGCGAGCCGCCGCACCCGGGCCGAGTGCAGGCGCACGCTGCGGAGCGCCGCCCCGAGCATGGGGTTCGCGGCCGCGGCCTCGATCTCGTCGTCGAGCGCGTCGACGGCGTCGTAGTAGGCGCGGAGGCCCTCGTCGCCGGTGTCGAGGAGCGCGGGGGCTGCGGCGATGCGATCGCGCAGGGCGGTGAACCGTGCGGGGTCGCGGCGCGCCGCGGCGAGCGCGGCGGCCTTGCCCTCGAGCGCCTCGCGCAGTTCGTAGAGCGCGACGATGCTCGCGGCGTCGAGCGCGGAGACCTGGAGCACCCGAGCCGAGGCGGCGGTGGCGAGGCCGTCGGCCTCGAGCCGGGCGAGCGCTTCGCGCACGGGGGTACGGGAGACGCCGAGCCTCGTGGCCTGCTCGACCTCGGCGAGCGCGGTGCCGGGTTCGAGGGCGCCGTCGAGGATCTCCTCGCGCAATGCGCGGTAGGCGCGTTCACTGGCTCGCACGGCGACCTCCTCGCATCCATGTATACACTCGGCATCGGTTGAGCCGCAATATCTGCCCTCGATTCACAGAACGTATACATAAAGGCGGATCGCGGTGCCCGGAGCGTGGCAGCTGAGCATCTCCCGATTCCGGGCGCTCCCCCGGTTCGACGTGGGACGATTGAAGGGATGAGCATCAGCGATCTCGACACCATCGGGCCGCGCACGGTCACCGACCTCCGCCGCGACTTCCCCGCCTTCGCCGACGGCGCCGCCTACGGCGCCCGGCCCGACGGCGGCGCGCCGGTCGCGTACCTCGACTCGGCCGCCACCGCGCAGCGCCCCGCCGCCGTGCTCGACGCCGAACGCGACTACCTCGTGCAGCACCTCGCGCCCGTGCACCGCGGCGCGAGCGCCGCCGTCGGCCGTTCGACGACCCTCTTCGAAGACGCGCGCGCCACGGTCGCGCGGTTCGTCGGCGCCGGCGAGCGAGAGATCGTCTGGGCCGAGAACGCCACCGATGCGCTCAACATCGTCGCGCTCGGCATGGCGGATGCCTCGGCCGGGCTCGGCGGCCCCGAGGCATCCCGATTCGTGCTCGGTGCCGACGACGAGATCGTCGTGACCGAGGCCGAGCACCATGCGAACCTCATCCCGTGGCAGCGGCTCGCAGCCCGCACGGGTGCGCGCCTGCGTGCCGTGCCCGTCGACGAGCACGGCCTGTGGTCGCTCGACGCCCTCGCCGCCGAGCTCTCCGCACGCACACGCGTCGTCGCGTTCGCCGAGGTCTCGAACGTCACCGGGTACCTCGCCCCCGTGGCCGAGGTCGTCGCCCTCGTGCGCGAGCACTCGCCGCAGGCGCTCGTCGTGCTCGACGCCTGCCAGTCGGTGCCGCACCGACCCACCGACTTCGCCGCGTCGGGCGTCGACTTCGCCGCGTTCTCGGGGCACAAGATGCTCGGGCCGAACGGCATCGGCGTGCTCTACGGCCGCGCCGAACTGCTCGACGCACTGCCGCCCGCGCGCACCGGCGGGTCGACGATCACGCGCGTCATGATCGACCGGGCCGAGTTCCTGCCGTCGCCGCACCGCTTCGAGGCGGGCACGCAGCCCGTGTCGCAGGTCGTCGCCCTGGCCGAGGCGGTGCGCTACCTCGAGTTCGTCGGCATGGGCGCCATCGCCGAGCACGAGCAGCGCCTCGCCGGCCGTGTCGCGGCGCAGCTCGCCGAGGTGCCGGGCGTGCGCCTCGTCGGGCCGCAGGTCGGGTCGCCTCGCGCCGGGCTCGTCTCGGTCGCCGTCGACGGGGTGCACGCGCACGACGTCGGCCAGTTCCTCGACGACGCGGGCGTCATCGTGCGCGTCGGCCACCACTGCGCGCAACCCCTGCATCGGGCGCTCGGCATCACCGCGACGACCAGGGCAAGCGCACACGTCTACACGAGCGCCGACGAGATGGACCGCTTCGTCGCGACCCTCGGCGAGGTGCGCAGCTTCTTCGGCGTCGCGAGCGCCGACACGACGGCGGCGGTGATCGCATGAGCGGGCTCGAAGGGCTCTACCAGCAGATCATCCTCGACCAGGCGAAGCGCCGGAACGGCGACGGACCGCTCGAAGGCGCCGACGCCGAGCACCACGAGTTCAACCCGACCTGCGGCGACGAGATCACGGTGCGGGTGAAGCTCGCGTCCGACGCCGAAGGCGGCGGCTCCCGCCTCGCCGAGCTCGCCTGGCAGGGCGACGGGTGCAGCATCTCGATGGCGTCGGCCTCGACGCTCGCCGAACTCGCGACGGGCCGGCCGGTCGACGAGGTGCACGAGCTCATCGAGGGCTTCCGGGCCATGCTGCGATCACAGGGGGCGGGCGAGCCCGACGAGGAGCTGCTCGGCGACGCGATCGCGTTCCACGGCGTCTCGAAGTACGTCATGCGCGTGAAGTGCGCGATGCTCTCATGGGTCGCGCTCGAAGCGGCCCTCGCGAAGGCTGCGCCGGCCGCGTAACACGCCCGGTGGTCGAGGAGCGCGCGACGAAGGAGCACGCGTCACCCACCGGTGGTCGAGGAGCGCGCGACGAAGGAGCACGCGTCTCGAGACCTGGTGCGCCGGTCTCGAGACGGGGTCACCGGGTCTCGAGACGCGTCCGACTGCGTCGGGCGCTCCTCGACCAGCGGGAGCCGGCGCGCCTCGACCAGCGGAGGTCAGCCGAAGACGGTGCCGAAGCGCGCCTCGTCGAGCACCCGCGCGGCGAGCCCCGCCGGCAGTTCGTCGAGCGTGGCGGGGTTCCACCGGGGCATCCGGTCTTTGTCGATGACCTGCGCGCGAATGCCTTCGCGCAGGTCGTGCTGCTCGATGAACCACGTCACCGCGCGGAACTCCTGCTCGAGCGCCGCCTCGAGGTTCGGCAGGATGCGAGCCCGGCGCACCGACTCGAGGGTGACGGTGAGCGCGGTCGGCGAGAGCGCGCCGAGTTCGTCGGCGGCGGCCGCGGCGTCGGGGTGGCCGTGTTCGCGGAGGCGCGCGATGATCTCGGCGACGGTGGGCGCCGAGTAGCACGCGTCGACCCAGTCGCGCGTGAGCGCGAGGGAGGAGGGGCCGGGGGTCTCGTCGAAGAGCATGACGATCTCGGCCGGGCTGCCCGGATCCGCGCGTTCGGCGAGGGCCTGCAGCACGTGCGGAATGCGCTCTGCGGGCACGTACGAGTCGGCGAAGCCGGCGTGCAGGGCGTCGGCGGCGTCCATCGTGCGGGAGTTCAGGGCGAGGTGCACGCCGAGCTCGCCCGGCGCGTTCGCGAGCAGCCACGAGCCGCCGACGTCGGGCGTGAACCCGATGCGCGTCTCGGGCATCGCGATG
Source organism: Agromyces sp. NPDC058136 (assembly GCF_042884375.1). Lineage (NCBI taxonomy): Bacteria > Bacillati > Actinomycetota > Actinomycetes > Micrococcales > Microbacteriaceae > Agromyces > Agromyces sp. NPDC058136. The sequence goes on from NZ_JBHVUA010000005.1 coordinate 289,845, forward strand.
CGGGAGCGCTCGGTGACGATGCGCACGGCGGCGTGCCCGGCGAGGCCGATGCCGCCGCCCATGGTGATGCCGTCCATGATCGCGACGACCGGTTTCGGGTAACGGGCGATGGCGGCGTCGAGCCGATACTCGGTGCGGAAGAACTCGCGCGCCTCGGCGTGGTCGTCGTTCGTCGCGTACCGGTGCAGTTCGCGGATGTCGCCGCCCGCGCAGAAGCCGCGGTCGCCCGCGCCGTCGAGCACGACGACGCCGACCTCCGAGTCGTGCCGCCACGCCTCGAGCACCGCGGCGAGCGCGACGATCATCTCGTACGAGAGGGCGTTGATGGCCTGCGGTCGATCGAGCGTGACGTGGCCGACCCCGTCGGCGACGCTCGCTGAGATGTGGTCGCTCACGCCTGCCACCGTATCGCCCGAACCGCCGAGCGGGGCTACGATTCGTCAATGGTCCCCGTCGAGAACCTCTGGGCATTCGTGCTCGCCTCGGTCGTGCTCATCGTCATCCCCGGCCCGAGCGTGCTCTTCGTCATCGGCCGCTCGCTCGCACTCGGCCGCCTCGGCGGCATCCTCAGCGTGGTCGGCAACGCCCTCGGCATGGTGCCCCTGGTGATCGCGGTCGCCCTCGGCGTCGGCGCGATCGTCGCGCAGTCGGTCGTGCTGTTCACGATCATCAAGTTCGCGGGCGCCGCGTACCTCGTCTACCTCGGGGTCCAGGCGATCCGGCACCGCAAGGAGGCCGCCCGCGCGGCGAACGGCGACGTCGCCCCGCGCTCGCACTGGCGGCAGCTCGCCGAGGGTTTCGTCGTCGGGGTCACGAACCCGAAGACGATCGCGTTCTTCGTGGCGGTGCTGCCGCAGTTCGTGTCGTTCGAGACCGGGGCCATCCCCCTGCAGCTCTTCGAGCTCGGCCTCGTGTTCATCGTGCTCGCCCTCGCCTGCGACTCGGTGTGGGCCCTCGCCGCGAGCGCGGCCCGCGACTGGTTCGCCCGCTCGCCGAGGCGCATCGAACACCTCTCGGCCACCGGCGGCGTCATGATGATCGGCCTGGGCGGGGTGCTCGCGCTCAGCGGCAACAAGCACTGAGGCTCCCGCCCGCCGGGTCCCTCCACGCGGCGGTGGGTGCGTCGCCCCCCAAGCGACGCACCCACCGGTCCGGGAGGCCGCTACTCCGTCGCGGGCGCGGCTGCGGGAGCGCCGGGCGCGGCAGGAACCGCGGTCACGGTCTGCTCCCCGGCGTCGGCGCCCGCGGGGGCGGCGGACGACTCGGAGGTCGCGCCCTCGTCGCCGTCGCGGCTCGCGAGCCGGTCGTTCCAGATCTTGAGCACCGACGCGGGCGTCCTCGGGGTGAGGAGGCTCACGACGACGTAGACCAGGAGGCTCGCGCCGAGGCCGAAGTAGATCGGCTCGTTCGCGAGCACGTCGCCCACGACGACCATCGTGCCGAGCGTCACGATCGTGCCGACGGCCATCGACCAGAGCGCGCCGGCTCCGGTCGCGCGCTTCCACACGAAACCGCCGAGGATCGCCACGAGCAGGCCGCCGACGAGGATGTCGTAGGCGACGGTCAGCGCCGCGACGACGTCGTTGAGCAGTGCCGCGACGATGATGACCACGACGCCGAGGACGACCACGTAGAGACGGTTGGAGCGCACGTCGTGCTCGGGGTTCGACGCCGCGGCGGCCTCCTCCCTGCTGCGGCCGACGAGGCGCTTCAGCAACGGCATCACGTCCGCGCGGGCGACGGTCGCGGTCGCGATGAGCGCGCCCGACGCCGTCGACATCATCGCGGCGACGGCCGCGGCGAGCACGATGCCGCTGAGGCCGACCGGCAGGATCTGCTGGGTGATCGCGGCGTATACGTCGTCGCTCGCCTCGATGCCCGGCAGGAACGCCGCAGCCGACATGCCGATGACGGCTCCGGCGACGCCGTAGAGGAGGCAGTAGACCGCAGCGGCCGTGCCGCCCCACTTCGCGACCTTCGGCGAGCGCGCGGTGAACACGCGCTGCCAGATGTCCTGGCCGATGAGCATGCCGAACGTGTAGATGACGAAGAAGGTGATGATCGTGTCGACGCCGATCGCCCCGAGGTCGAAGGCGGCGGTGCCGAGGCGTTCGACGATGCCCTCGTAGCCGCCGGCGTTGAACCAGGCGAAGGGCAGCAGCAGGAAGAACACGCCGATCGTCTTGAGCACGAACTGCACCATGTCGGTGAGCGTGATCGACCACATGCCGCCGATCGAGGAGTACAGCATGACGATGCCGCCGCCGATGATCACCGAGATCGTGCGGTCGGTGCCGAACAGCACGTTGAAGATCGTCGCGTAGGCGATGGTCGACGTCACCGAGAGCATGAGCGTGTACGCCATCATCACGATGCCCGAGGCACTCGTGGCGTTCACGCCGTACCGGAGCTTCAGCATCTGGGCGACCGTGTACACCTTGAGCTTCTGGATGCGCGAGGCGAACAGGATGCTGAGGAGGAAGAGGCCGACGGCGATCGACACGACGAGCCACATGCCCGAGATGCCGTACTTGTAGCCGAGGCCGACTCCGCCGACGGTCGAGGCGCCGCCGAGCACGACGGCCGCCATGGTGCCGGTGTAGAGGCCGGGGCCGAGCCGGCGGCCGGCGACGAGGAAGTCGGCGGAGTTCTTGGTGCGGCTCTTGCCCCACCAGCCGAAGAGCAGCATCGCTCCCAGGTAGATGATGATGATCGCGATATCCATCGTTGGATCCTTTGCGTCGGAGGTCAGTCGGGTTACGGACGGGTGGTTCGGCTGCCGCGGGCGGGCCGCGTCATCCCAGGTGCGTCGGCGCGAACATGCGCAGCACTGCGGGCACGACCACGACGGCGGGGCCGGACTCGGCGAAGGTGCGGGCGATGGTCTCGCCCACGTCTTCGAGGGTCGACTCGTGGGCCGGCACGCCGAATGAGCGCGCCAGGGCCGCGAAGTCGGGGCGGGCGAGCTCGGTGGCGGTGGCCTGTCCGAACGCGTCCGTCATGTACTCGCGGAGGATGCCGTAGCCTCCGTCGTCGATGATGAGCCAGGTCACGTCGGCGTCGTGCTGGCGGGCGGTGGCGAGCTCGGCGATGGAGTACATCGCTCCGCCGTCGCCCGAGACGGCGAGCGTGCGGCGACCCGATCCGATCGCCGCCGCCAGCGCGGCGGCGAACGCGAAGCCGAGGCCGCCCGAGCCCTGCGCCGAGTGGAACTCGCCCTGCTGCGGGTCCCACGCCGACCAGGCCCAATACCCCGCGATCGTCATGTCCCAGAAGGTGTGCGCGTCGGAGGGCACCGCGGCGCGGAGGCTCGCCATCAGCCCGAGCTCGGGTGCGAGGTCCTGGGCGGCGAGCCTCGCCTCGACGTCGGCGCGGAGGCGGGCGGCGAGCTCGGCGCCGCGCGCGGGCGCGTCGTCGGGTCGCGCCGGCAACCGGTCGGCGATCGCCGAGAGCGCGAGGGCGGCATCGGCATGGATGCCGAGCGCCTCGTAGTTCGACTCGAGCACGCGGGCCTCGGCGTCGACCTGGATGAGCCGGCCCTGCGGCGCGAAGGTGAAGTAGTTGCTCGTGACCTCGCCGATCGCGGTGCCGACCGCGAGCAGCACGTCGGCCTGCTCCAGGAGCTCGGTGGTGTGCCGGTCCTCGATCCAGGAGGCCGCGGAGAGCGGGTGGTCGAACGCGATCGCGCCCTTGCCGCCGACCGTCGAGACGACCGGGGCGTCGAGGGCCTCCGCCAGACGGCGCAGCGCGGCCCGGCCGCCGGGCGAGCGGCGGACGCCGCCGCCGGCGAGGATCACGGGATGCTGCGCCGTGGCGAGCAGCCCGGCCGCCTCGTCGACGAGGTCGGGTCGGGGCATCCGCTCGGGGATCGCGGTGACGACCGAGCGCACCGGCGGCACCCGCGTGGCCTCGAGCAGGACGTCCTCGGGGATCTCGACCCAGGTCGGGCCGGCGGGCACGGCCTGCGCGAGCGACCAGGCGTCGGAGAGCGCCGACGGGATCTGGGAGGCCTCGCGGATCACCGCGGTCGACTTCGTCACGTTGCGCGCGCTCTGCTGCTGGTCGTCGAGCTGGTGCAGCAGGCCTTTGCGGGTGCCGCCGAGTCCGCGGCGCGGCACCTGGCTCGTGATGACGAGGAGCGGCACGCCGGTCGCGTAGGCCTCCTGCAGGGCGCCGAGCGCGGTCAGGGCACCGGGGCCGGTCGAGAGGAACAGCACGCCGACCTCGCCCGTCGCGCGGGCGTAGCCGTCGGCACCGAAGGCCGAGTTGTTCTCGACGCGGGAGCTCACGAACTCGAGGTCGCTGCGCCGGATCGCGTCGAACAGGCCGAGCGCGTGCTGCCCGGGGATGCCGAAGACGTGCGTCACGCCGAGCGTCTCGAGGGTCTCGACGACGACGTCGCCGCCGTTGCGCGGCTGCGGCTCAGCCATGGGCGGATGCCTCGGCGCCGGCGCCGACCGCGGCGCGGGCGGGGTTCGAGGCGTGCCGGTCGGCGAGCAGCGACACGAGGTCGTAGGCCACGTGCGATGCGGCGACGCCCGTGATCTCGGCGTGGTCGTAGGCGGGGGCGACCTCGACGACGTCGGCGCCGATGAGGTTCATCCCGCGGAAGCCGCGCAGGATCTCGAGCAGTTCGCGGCTCGTCATGCCACCGGCCTCGGGGGTGCCGGTGCCGGGCGCGTGCGCCGGGTCGAGCACGTCGATGTCGATCGAGATGTAGAGGGGCCGGTCGCCGATGCGGTCGCGGAGCTTCGCGGCGACCTCGTCGGCGCCCTGGCGGTACACGTCGGAGCTCGTCACGATGCCGAAGCCGAAGCGGCGGTCGTCCTCGAGGTCCTTCTTGCCGTACAGCGGCCCGCGCGTGCCGACGTGGCTCAGCGCCTCGGTGTCGATGATGCCCTCTTCGAAGGCGCGGCGGAACGGCGTGCCATGCGTGTACTCGGCGCCGAAGTAGGTGTCCCACGTGTCGAGGTGCGCGTCGAAGTGGAGCAGTGCGACCGGGCCGTGCTGCTTCGCGGCGGCGCGCAGCAGCGGGAGGGCGATGGTGTGGTCGCCGCCGATGGTCACGAGCCGGGTGCCCTCGCGGGTGAGCTCGGTCGCGGCATCCTCGATCGCCTCGATGGCCTCGCCGATGTTGAAGGGGTTCGCGACGATGTCGCCCGCGTCGGCGACCTGGGCGAGCTCGAAGGGCGAGACGTCGAGGGCCGGGTTGTACGGGCGGAGGAGGCGCGAGGCCTCGCGCACGTGGGCCGGGCCGAAGCGCGCGCCCGAGCGGTACGAGACGCCGGCGTCGAAGGGCACGCCGGCGACGACGATGTCGGCGTGCTCGACCTGGTCGAGGCGGGGCAGGCGGGCGAAGTTCGCGGGGCCGGCGAATCGCGGGGTCTTCGAGCTGTCGACGGGACCGATCGGCTGCGTCATGTCACAACCTCCTTGTTGCGTGGTGTGAATCTTTTGTTGCTTGTCAGGCATCTGGCTTGGGACAACATAGCCGTGATGCGAGGAAGCGTCAAGACCTAGGATCGGCGTCAGGGACGAACGGCGCGACGAACCCGCCCGACGGTCGGACGGCGCCGGGGTGCCGGGCGCGCGACCGCCACCACCCGGAGGGCGGGCTCAGCTCAGCTCAGCTCAGCTCAGCTCAGCGAACGATCACGCGCTCCAGAGCGCGGGCACGAGCACCCAGATGACCTCGGCCGAGCCGTCGCCGGCGACCCGCCAGCTGTGCGGCTCCTGCCCGTTGAAGGTGAGGCTGTCGCCCGGGCCGAGCTCCCAGTCTCGATCGGAGAAGCGCACCACGACCTCGCCGCGCAGCACGTGCAGCACGTCGACGTCGGCCGCAACCGCGTAGAGCTCCTGGCCGCCGTGGCCGCCTGGCTCGATCACCGAGCGGATCACCTGCACGCGCGACTCGGATCGCGGGGAGAGCAGGCGCTCCTCGGTGTCGACGCCGCCGAGGTTCACGCGCGGGCCGGTGCCCGCGCGGACGAGCTGCACGTCGGGCTCCTCGAACAGCGACCCCACCGAGATCGACAGCACCGCGCACAGGGTGATCAGCGACGCCACGCTCGGCGAGGTGATGTCGCGCTCGACCCGCGAGAGGAACCCCTTCGTGAGGCCCGTGATCGTCGCGACCTCCTCGATCGTGAGGCTCTGCGCCTGCCGCGCCGCGCGCAGGCGCGAACCGATCGCGACGCGGCGCGGATTGGGCTCGAGCGGCATTGGGCGCATGATGTCACACGCTACCCGATGGGCCGCACCCAGCCCGGGACACTACGCGTCGGCCGGGTTCACCGCCGTACCCGTGAGCACCGCGCGCCCGATGCCGTGGAAGAAACACTGGATCGCCAGGTTCGAGGGCGTCGCCTCTGGGTCGATCGACAGCCGCGGCACGTCGAGGGCGTGCACGACGAACATGTACCGGTGCACGCCGGTGCCGGGCGGCGGCGCCGAGCCGGCGTATCGCCGCTCGCCGTCCTCGTTGGGCAGCACGAGCGCGCCGGCGGGCAGCTTCAGCGCGCCCGGTTCGCCGGCGTCGGCGTCGAGGCTCGTGGTCGCGACCGGCAGGTTCGCGACCGCCCAGTGCCACCAGCCCGATCCGGTCGGCGCATCGGGGTCGAGGCAGGTCAGCGCGAAGCTGCGCGTCTCGGGCGGGAACCCCGACCACGACAGCTGGGGCGAACGGTCGCCGGCGCCCTGCCCTGCGGCGCGCAACGGCAGCGGCAGCGCGGCGCCGTCGACGAAGTCGGCGCTCTCGAGCGTGAACGAGGCCATCGGCTTCAACGCCTGCAATGCGGCGTACGGGTCGTGATCGAACATCGGCGTTCCTCTCGACGGATGCCTCCAGCCTAGGCCGGGCGCACACGGCGAGCACGGAGCATCCGCTCGTAGACTCTCGTGGTGCCGATCGCCAAGATCCTCCTCTACTACGCCTTCACCCCGCTCGCCGACCCCGACGCGATCCGGCTGTGGCAGCGCGACCTCGCCGCCTCGCTCGGCCTGCGCGGGCGCATCCTCGTGTCGAAGGACGGACTGAACGGCACCCTCGGCGGCGAGATGCGCGCCCTCAAGCGCTACGTGCGCGCGACGCGCGACTACCCCGCGTTCAAGGACATCGACTTCAAGTGGAGCGGAGGCACGGGGCTCGATGAGTCGAGGGCGAGCCTCGACTTCCCGAAGCTCAGCGTCAAGGTGCGCGACGAGATCGTCTCGTTCGGCGCACCGCACGAACTCGCCGTCGGCGCCGACGGCGTCATCGGCGGCGGCACGAAGCTCAGCCCCGAGGCGCTGCACGAGCTCGTGGCCGAGCGCGGCGACGAGGTCGCCTTCTTCGACGGCCGCAACGCCCTCGAGGCTGCGATCGGCCGATTCGCGGGCGCCGTCGTGCCCGACGTCGAGACGACGCGCGACTTCGTGGAGCTGCTCGACTCTGGCGAGTACGACGACCTCAAGGGGCGACCCGTCGTGACGTACTGCACGGGCGGCATCCGCTGCGAGGTGCTGTCGAGCCTCATGGTCAGCCGAGGGTTCGGCGAGGTGTACCAGCTCGACGGCGGCATCGTGCGGTACGGCGAGCGCTTCGGCGACGACGGCCTCTGGCAGGGATCGCTGTACGTGTTCGACGGGCGAGGCTCGATCGACTTCTCGGGCCACGCCGCCGTCATCGGCGAGTGCGCACGCTGCGGCGGTGCGACGAATCGCACCGCCAACTGCACGGATGCCTCGTGCGACGTCGAGTTCGTGCTCTGCGCGTCGTGCGACACGGCGAGGTGCCCCGCGCACGCAGCGATGCCGGTCGAGTAGCTCGCGAAGAGGCCTAGTGAACCGCCTTTCGCGGCGGGTCGCCTGGTCTCGATACGTTCCCTCGTCGCTACTCGACCGCCGAGCGCGACTCCCCCGCGATCGCCGCGACCGCGAGGGCGAGCTCGTCGCCGGTCGGCACGAGCCCGGGGTCGACGAGCCACAGGATGCCGAGGCTCTGCACGAGCGCGAAGTCGAGCTTCGCGATCGCCTCGACCTGCGCGTCGTCGAGCTCGGGGCGGGCGGCGCGAAGGTGCTCGGCGATGCCGCGGCCGGCCTCGTTCGTCGCCGCGGCGAGATCGTGCGCCCCGCCGGGGCCGCGCAGCACACGCACGGTGTTCTCGAGGCTCGCGAGCAGTGCTTCGCGGTTGTCGGCGAACACCTCGGGCATGCGGTTGAAGAGCGCCGCGAACCCCTCGAGCCGCGGAAGCGCCGTCGTCTCGCGGATCACCGCCTCCATGCGGTCGCCGATGCCCGAGCCGAGCGACTCGGTGAGGGCCTCGGTGATGAGCTGCTCCTTCGACCCGAAGTGGTAGCCGATCGCCGCGAGGCTGACGCCGGCCTCCGCAGCGATGTCGCGTGCTGTGGCCTTGGCGACGCCGCGCTCGAGGATCACCTTCCGCGCCCCGGCGAGGAGGTCTTCACGATTGCCCATGCCGCCATCGTAGCGAACGATTCAGACATTTGTATTAGACAAACGTCTGAATCGGGTGTAGAACATCTGTATCAGACAGATGTCTCAATCGATGAAGGAGCACGACGATGAGCACGACCCCCGCACCGCACGTCCTGATCTCCGGCGCCGGCATCGCCGGCCTGGCCCTCGCGCTCCAGCTCGTCCGCAACGGCATACGCGCGACCGTCGTCGAGCGCGCCGACGCACCGCGGCCCGGCGGCCAGGCCGTCGACCTCCGCGGCGCGAGCCGCGAGGTCGCCGAGCGCATGGGGCTCATGCCGGGGATCGACCCGCGCCGCGTGCACGAGATCGGCATGTCGTACGTCGACGGCCGAGGCCGCGTCTTCGGCCGCATGTCGATGGCGGACTTCGACGGCGAGGGCGCCGTCGCCGAGATCGAGATCGCCCGCGGCGATCTCGCCGCCGCGCTGCAGGAGGCCCTCGATGAAGCGACGGTCGCCGCGCCGGGCCTCGTCGAGGTGCGCTACGGCGACCGGATCATCGCACTCGAACAGCACGACGACCGGGTCGCCGCCCGGTTCGAGCACGCCGCACCGGCCGAGTTCGACCTCGTCGTCGGCGCCGACGGCGTGCACTCGGCGACCCGCCGCCTCGCCTTCGGGCCCGAGGAACGGTACGCGACACCCCTCGGCGGCTACGCCGCGTTCTTCACCCTCCCGACGCCCGCCGACCTCGAGCCCGGCTGGTTCGCGCTCCGCTTCGTTCCGGGCATCGCGTTCGGGCTCCGGCCCGATCGCGACCCCGCGACCTCGAAGGCGATCCTGACGCTCAGGGTTCCGCGCGACCCCGCGCTGCGCGGCGACCGGGCCGCGCAGGAGGCGCTCGTGCGCCGCGCGCTCGAGGGGGCCGGATGGCACGCCGACACGATCGTCGCGGCGATGGCCGAGGCATCCGACTTCTACTTCGACGAACTGGTGCGCATCGACCTCGACGACCCCGTGAACGGACGCGTGGTGCTGCTCGGCGACGCCGCCTCGTGCGGCTCGCCGCTAACCGGCATGGGCACGGCGACCGCCCTCATCGGCGCGTACCTGCTCGGCGAGCGCATCGCCGCGCAGCCCGGCGACCTGCCCGCCGCGCTCGCGCGCTACTCGTCCGACATCGCGCCGTTCACGGAGGCGGGCAAGGCGATCCCGTTCGGCGGGCTCGAGCGCATGGTGCCGCGGAGCCGATTCGCGGCGGCGATGGCGAGGGCGACGACCCGGGTCATGCTGTCGAAGCCGTTCCTGCCGATCATGCGGCGCATGTTCGCTGCGGGGACGCCTGAGCTCGCGCTGCCGACCTTCCGGCCGTCGAACGTGCGCGCGCACGCCGAGGTGTGAGCGCTCGGCGCACGCGGCGGCGTGGTTCAGCGGCGACGCCGGGCGTACGCGCGCGCGTTCCGGCTCGACAGGGCGAGCAGCACGAGGATGTCGAGGGCGAGGGTGATGAGGGTCGTGCGCAGCGTGATCTCGGCGTCGCCGCCGAAGTAGTCGATCGCCGACCAGGTGATGCTGATCGTCGCCACGATCATGACGGTGATGCGCGCCCAGTTGCTGCCGCGGTAGACGAGCACCGCGAACACGAGCTCGACGGCGAGCACGACACCGCCGCCGACGAGGATCACGGCGAGCCCGACGTCCGACACCTCCTGCGCCGTCACGTCGCCGTCGATCACGATGCCGAAGTCGCTCTCGAGCAGGTGGCGCCACTGCAGGGCGAGCGCGATGAGCCACACCACGCCGGCGATCACGCGCAGCACGACGAGGACGGCGCCGAAGGCGGTCGCCGCCGGGCGGCGCATCGAAGCGGATCCGCGGTCGAGTGGGCGGGCGAGGTCGCCGGGCGACTCGTAGGCGCGGCGCTTGCCGCCGCTCACGGGGTGCCCTCCGGGTGCGCGGGCTCGATCGCCGCGAGCGGCACCTCCCGCACGTCGAGCACGGGAAGTCCGCCGTCGGTGCTGATCGAGTCGCCGCCGCCGTTGCGCGAGTGGTAGCCGGTCGAGAAGTCGGCGAGCACGTCGACCGTCGCCCGCGGGTTCGCGCCGAGCACGGTTGCGACGATGTGATCGCGCTCGACGTCGATGTCGGCGTCGATCTTGTGGGTGATCTGCAAGGTGAAGAGCGAGAACCCCACGGCCCGGTCGAAGGTGCCGGCGGCGAGCCAACCGACCCGGCGTCCGCCTGGCAGGAGCCAGTCGTCGGGGGTGCGCCAGAACCGCACGTGGTGACGCTTGGCCGGGTTGCCCTCGACCTCCTGCTGGTAGGCGAAGTCCTGCTGACGACCGAAGAGGAAGAGCGGGCTGACCGGGGCTTCGTCGTAGCTCTTGCGGGTGACGGTCGACGTGATGATGCGCCAGCTCGACCCGCCGGTGATGTCGTCGGCGCGCGTCCACCCGGCGGCGCGCATCGCGGCGTGCAACTGCGCCTCGTCGCCGTCGACGGCGAGGTTCACGGGGTCGCCGAGCAGCCCGTCGCTCGTCCGGGCGCGGCCGATGAAGTAGTCGGGCACGTAGATCGTGGTGAGGATGCGGTGCAGTCGCGGCAGCACGAGGTACGCGAGCAGCAACCAGAACGCGACGAAGAACGCGAGCCCGAACCATCCCCAGTCGAAGCTCTGCTCGAGGATGAGCCAGGCGAGCCAGATCGCCGCGAGGCCGGCGTAGACGAAGAAGAATCCGTCGAGCAGGGCGTTGGCCGAGAAGCGGCGTTCACGCCGGTTCGAGGATGCTCCGCTCGACGTCTCCCCCATGTCGGAATGCTACCCAACGTCCGCGGGGCTGCGGGGTCTCGAGACGCGTGCTCCTTCGTCGCGCGCTCCTCGACCACCGGAGAGGGCAGCGGGCGTCACTGCTCGGCGTCGACGAGCAGACGGCGCGCGATCGTTTCGGCCGGGAGGTCGGCATTGCTCAGGACGATCGTCGCGACCCCGGCGTCGCGATCGATGAGCAGCGCGGAGCCGAATCCGCTGGTTCGACCCGGGTGCCAGGTGATCGTGCGCGCTGGGACCTCATCGATCCACCAGAAGTACCCGATCGAGGTGCCCGGTTCGATCTCCGTGATCGGCTCGAGCGCCGCACTGTGCTGCAGCCGGCCGTCGAGCACCGCTTTGGCGAGTGCCACGAGATCGCCCAGCGTCGCATCGACGCCGCCCGCCGGGGCGAAGGCACCCCACGAGATCGGCGCCACCGACTGCCCTGCTGCGGTGGTCCCGCCGGCATGCGTTTCGGGAACCTGCGCGTCGGTCTCGACGAGCACGGCGTGCTCCATGCCGAGCGGTTCGAGCACGCGCTCCTGCAGCAGGCGGGAGTACTCCGTCCCCGCTGCCGACGCGAGCGCCTGCCCGAGCAGCGCGGCGCCCAGGTTGCTGTACTCGAACCCGGCTTCGGGTGCGACCCCAGTTGTGCGCGCGAGGGCGAGCAGCGTCGCCAGGTCACCGCCCCAGGGATCCTCTCGGGCGAAGTACCGTTCCTCGTACTCGGCGCGCCAGACGGGGTCGTCCGGCAGCACAGGAAGCCCCGAGGTGTGTGTGGCGAGCCCGCGGAGCGTGACCGCTGCCGACGGCGACCCGCCGAGATCGAGGTACTCGCCGAGCGTGTCGTCGAGCGCCACCTCGCCGCGCTCGATCGCGATGGCGAGAAGTTCGCCCGTGAGCACCTTCGTGATCGAGCCGATCTCCCAGGCGGTCGACTCGTCGGCGTCGACGTACGCGGTGCGCACCTCGTCGCCCTCGACGATCGCGACGGCCGCTCGCTGGTACTCCTCGGCGAACGTCGACCCGATTTCGGCGACGAGGTGCTCGTCGCCCGATCCGCGGCGGATCTCGGCGGCGGCTCCTGCGCCCGTCGAAAGCGCGCTCTCGCCCTGGGTTCCGTCGGCCTCGACGCACCCGGCGAGGAAGAGCGCGACGAGCACGGCCCCGAGGTACGCGGTGCCGCGCCGCGCAGCGCGCAGTGCGGGCATGATCGGATCGTACTCCAACGATGAGCAATCCTCATCTCAAGGATTCCCACCCGAGCGAGAAACCCTCAGTTGGCCCCTTGCGTGCTCTTAAGGTTAGCCTTACCTTGCTTAGGGTTACCTCAGTAGTCGCGCAGTCGCGGCGCCTCCTCCCCACCACGGAAAGCGAGAGTTCACCATGCCCAGACGCCGTTCGGCGCTGACCGTCTCCGCCGGCCTCCTCGCCGTCGCCGCCCTCGGACTCGCCGGTTGCGCGAGCACCGCCGAGGCCGAACCCGAGGCCGCCGCCGCGAGCGGCACCGTCACGATCGTCGACAACCACGGTGAGGTCGAGGTTCCGGTGAACCCCGAGCGCGTCGTCGCCCTCGACAACCACGTCTTCGAGACGCTCTCCGCCTGGGACATCCCGCTCGTCGCCGCCCCGAAGCAGATCATGGGAACCGAGATCTGGCCCGAGTACACCGGCGACGAGGAGGTGCTCGACGTGGGCGCCCACTTCGAGCCGAACCTCGAGTCGATCGTCGCGGCGCAGCCCGACCTCGTCATCGGCGGCTACCGCTTCGCCGAGTCGTACGACCAGATCGTGAAGCAGAACCCCGACGCGGCCGTCATCGAGATCGCGCCGCGCGAGGGCGAGGACCCGAACGCCGAACTCGCCCGCGAGATCGAGATCCTCGGTCAGATCTTCGACTGCGAAGACGAGGCCGCCGAACTCATCGCCGCCTTCGACGACGCGACCGCTGCAGCCGCCGACGCGTACGCCGGCACCGCCGACGGCACCTCGACCGTCGCGACCCTGCTCACCTCGGGCGGCGAGATCTCGTACATCGCCCCGGTCACGGGCCGCAGCCTCGGCGTGCTGTACCCGACCGCTGGCCTCACCCCCGCGATCGAACAGGCCGCGGAGGACACCTCGCACGGCGACGACATCAGCGTCGAGGCGATCGCCGCGGCGAACCCCGACTGGATCATCGTCATGGACCGCGAAGGCGCGATGACCGACGCCGAGGGCTACGTGCCCGCGAAGCAGCTCATCGAGGGCTCCGAGGCGCTCGCGAACGTCACCGCCGTCACGAAGGGCCAGGTCGTCTACGTCGACCCGGCGTTCTACCTGACCGAGGACATCCAGTCGTACACGGCGCTCTACGAGCAGCTCGCGAAGGCCTTCGCCGACGCGGCGTGACGCCTGACGTGTCACCCCAGCCCGTGGCATCCGCCACCACCCCCGAGGCGCGTACCGAGACCGGTGCGCGCCTCGGGCGCGCGCGCCGCAGCGCAGGCCGCGCTGCGCTCCCCCTCGCGATCCTCGCCACGCTCGGCCTCCTCACCGTGTCGCTCTTCGTCGGCGTCTACGACGTCGTCGGCGCCGAGGGCGGCGGCGAGATGTTCTTCATCACCCGCGTGCCGCGCACCGTCGCGCTCATGCTCGCGGGCTGTGCGATCGCGGTCAGCGGACTCGTGATGCAGATGCTCACGCAGAACCGCTTCGTCGACGCGACGACCGCCGGCACCACCGAGTGGGCGGCGCTCGGCCTGCTGCTCACGGTGCTGCTCGTGCCGGGCGCGAGCCTCGAGGCGCAGATGGTCGTCGCGAGCCTCGCCGCGTTCGTCGGCACCCTCGTCTTCCTCGGCATCCTCCGCCGCGTCGCGATTCGCACGACCCTCGTGGTGCCGCTCATCGGCATCATGCTCGGAGCGGTCGTGAGCGCCTTCACGACCTACCTCGCCGCCTCGACGAACTCGTTGCAGATGCTCGGCACCTGGTTCATGGGCAGTTTCACGAGCGTCGTGCGCGGCCGCTACGAGGTGCTGTGGGTGGTCGCGATCGTGACCTTCCTGATCTTCCTCGTCGCCGACCGCCTCACCGTCGCCGGCCTCGGCAAGGACGTCGCGACCACCGTCGGCGTGCGCTACGAGGCCGTCCTCGTCCTCGGCACCTCGCTCGTCGCGGTCGCGACGGGTGTCACGACCGTCGTCGTCGGCTTCCTCCCGTTCCTCGGGCTCGTCGTGCCGAACATCGTGTCGATGATCCGCGGCGACGACCTGCGCGGCAACCTGCCGTGGGTGTGCGTCGGCGGCGTCGCCCTCGTCACCGTGTGCGATCTCATCGGCCGCACGATCCGGATGCCGTTCGAGATCCCCGTGTCGATGGTGCTCGGCATCGTCGGCAGCGTCGTCTTCATCGCCCTGCTGCTGCGGAGGCCCCGTGGTTGAGCTGCGCGCGGCTGCGCCCGCGGAACAGGGGCGGATTCCACGCGCGGCGACCCGCACGAGGCATCCCCGCCGTCTCGCGATCATCATCGCGGGGGCCGCGGCGCTCGTCTTCTCCGTCGGCATCCTCGTGTGGGACAACCCCGTGCCCTACGGGCAGCCGGGCTTCTGGATCATCGTCGAGTCGCGCTCGGTCGCCGTGGCGACGATCGCGCTCGTCGCGGTGTGCCAGGCGATGGCGACGGTGCTGTTCCACACGGCGACGGGCAACCGGATCCTGACGCCGTCGATCCTCGGATTCGACGCGCTGTACACGCTCATGCAGACATCGCTCGTGTTCGTGTTCGGCATGACGGCGACGCAGGTCGAGGGCCCCCTCAAGATCGTCGTGCAGAGCCTCGCGATGATGGCGTTCGCGACCCTCCTGTACGGCTGGTTGTTCTCGGGCAGGCGGCAGAACCTGCACGTGCTGCTGCTCGTCGGCGTCGTGCTCGGCGTCGGCTTCGGCTCGGTGTCGACGTTCATGCAGCGCATGCTCACGCCGAGCGAGTTCGACGTGCTCGCCTCGCGACTGCACGGTTCGATCGGCAACGCCAACCCCGATGTGCTGCCGTGGGCGGCGCTCATCGTCGCCGGGCTCGCCGTGTTCGTATGGTCGCGGCGGCATCGGCTCGACGTGCTCGCGCTCGGCCGCGACGCCTCGCTGAACCTGGGCCTCGGCTACCGGCGCGAGGTGGTGGCGCTGCTCGTGATCGTCGCGGCGCTCATCGCGATCTCGACGACGATGATCGGGCCGATGACGTTCTTCGGGTTCCTCGTGGCGACGCTGACGTACCAGTTCGTGCGCACCGACCGGCACGGCGAGGTGCTGCCGCTCGCGATCCTCGTCGGGCTCGCCGCGCTCACGGGCGCGTACTTCGTCATGCAGCACGTGTTCTATGCAGCGGGGCTCGTGACCGTCGTCATCGAGTTCGTCGGCGGCATCGCCTTCCTCGTCGTCATCCTGCGAAAGGGGCTCAGATGACCAACCTGGATGTCTCGGCCACGGCTTCGGCCGCCATGATCACCCTCGACGGCATCGCGAAGGGCTACGGGCGGACCCGCGCGCTCGGGCCCGTCGATCTCGAGATCGCACGGGGCGGCATCACCGCGCTCGTCGGCCCGAACGGCGCGGGCAAGTCGACGCTGCTCACGATCGCGGGGCGCCTCCTCGGGGCCGACGCGGGCACGGTGCGCGTCGGCGGGCTCGACGTCGCGACGGCGAAGCCGCGCGAGCTCGCGAGAGTCGTGTCGATGCTCAAGCAGGAGAACCACTTCGTCGCCCGGCTCACGGTGCGGCAGCTCGTGGCGTTCGGCCGGTTCCCGCACTCGCAGGGGCGGCTGACGGCCGCCGATCATGCGGCGATCGACGAGGCGATCGCGTTCCTCGACCTCGAGCACCTCGACGACCGCTTCCTCGACGAGCTCTCGGGCGGGCAGCGACAGCGCGCCTTCGTCGCGATGGTGCTCGCCCAGGACACCGACGTGGTGCTGCTCGACGAGCCCCTGTCGAACCTCGACATGCGGCACGCGGCATCCATGATGCAGCAGTTGCGCGACGCGGCCGACGTGCTCGGCAAGACGATCGTGCTCGTCGTGCACGACGTGAACTTCGCCTCGGTCTACGCCGATCGCATCATCGCCCTCTCGGGCGGCGAGATCGTCGCGTCGGGCACGCCCGAGGAGATCATGCGCGCCGAGGTGCTGTCGCGCGTGTTCGACACCCCCGTCGACGTCGTCGAGCATGCGGGGCAGCGCCTCGCGGTCTACTACAAGCCGTCACCCCATCTCGTAACCCCCTGAACCAGAACCCATTGGAGTCGCCATGACCTTCACCCTCGCCCGCCGCTCGAACGAGCTCGTCTTCCGCCCGGCGCGACTGGTGTCGCGCACCTTCCTCGCCGACGACTACGTGCGCCTGCGACTCGAAGGCGAAGCCCTCGAGGGCTTCGACTCCCCCGGCGCCGACGACCACATCCGCGTGTTCTTCCCCGACGCCGACGCCGCGGCGCTCACCGTCGACGAGTTGCGCGCCGCGCCGAGCCGCGAGTACACCCCCCTGTCCTGGGACGGCGCGGGCGTGCTCGAGCTCGAGTTCCTCGTGCACGGCGACGAGGGCGTCGCCGGCCGCTGGGCGGCCGACGCCCCGATCGGCGCCTCGGTCGGCGTCGGCGGCCCCCGCGGGTCGATGGCCGTCGAGGGCGAGCCCGAGGCGTGGTTCCTCGCGGGCGACGAGACCGCGCTCCCCGCGATCCGCCGTCTCCTCGGCGGGATGCCCCGTGGCGCGCGCGGCCTCGTCGTGCTCGAGGCGAGCGGGGCGGGCGAGGAGTACGCGCTCGAGACCCCCGAGGGCGTACGCGTCGAGTGGCTGCCGCGCGCGGCCGCCGGTGCGGGCGCCTCGGCGGCGCTCATCGCACGCCTCGACGCGCTCGGCGCCGACGACCGACCCACCGGCGACGTGTTCGTGTTCGTCGCCGCAGAGCAGGCGGTCGTGAAGCCGGGGCGCGCGCTGCTCGCGCGCTGGGGCGTCGACCCCGAGCGCGCGGTCGTCAAGGGCTATTGGCGCCGTGGCGATGCCGAGTACCACGCGCCGCACTGACGTCGCTCACCACTCGGCGTCGACGAGCAGCCGGCGCGCGACCGGCGCGTGGCGGACCCCTCCCCCTGGATCCTCTCCCTCGCTATCCTCGCTCCATGGCTTACGACGTCGCGCGGATCCGTTCCGAGTTCCCTTCTCTCGAGAGCGGGTGGGCCCAGTTCGACGGCCCGGGTGGCACGCAGACGCCGCGGTCGGTGGGCGAGGCCGTGGCATCCGTGCTCACCGGCCCGCTCTCGAACCGCGGCTCCCTCGGCGTCTCGGAGCGACTCGCAGAGGAGGCGGTGCACGGGTTCCGACTCGCGATGGCCGATCTCGTGAACGGCCACCCGCGCGGGATCGTGCATGGGCGCAGCGCGACCCAGCTCGCCTACGACTTCTCGCGGCACCTCGCGAAGGAGTGGGCGCCGGGCGACGAGGTCGTCGTGACGCGGCTCGACCACGACTCGAACGTCCGCCCCTGGGTGCAGGCGGCCGAGCGAGCCGGCGCGACCGTGCGGTGGGCGGACTTCGACCCCGAGACGGGCGAACTGCCCGTCGAGGCCGTCACCTCGGTGCTCGGTGAGCGCACCCGGCTCGTTGCGATCACGGCGGCGTCGAACCTGATCGGCACGATGCCCGACATCCCGGCGATCGCGGCCGCAGCCCACGCGACGCGCGCGCTCGTCTACGTCGACGGCGTTCACTACACGGCGCACGAGCTCCCCGACATCGGCGCGCTCGGAGCCGACTTCTTCACCTGCTCGCCCTACAAGTTCCTCGGCCCGCACTTCGGCGTGCTGGTGGCGGCGCCCGAGCTGCTCGAGACGATCTCGCCCGACAAGCTCGAGCCATCGACCGACGTCGTGCCCGAACGATTCGAGTTCGGCACGCTGCCCTACGAGCTGCTTGCAGGCGGCACTGCGGCGGTCGACGCGCTCGCGGGCCTGTCGGACGACCCGGACGCCGCGAGCTCGCGGCGCGCCCGCCTCGTCGCCTCGTACGCGGCCCTGCACGAGCACGAGGCACGGCTCCGTACCCGCATCGAAGCCGGCCTCGCCGAGCTCTCCGGAGTGACCGTCCGATCGCGTGCTGCGCGCCGCACGCCGACCCTGCTGATGACCTTCGAGCACCACGAGGCAGCCGAGGTGTCGAAGCGTCTGGCCGCACAGCGCGTGCTCGCACCCAGCAGCAACTTCTACGCACTCGAAGCTTCGCGACGCCTCGGCCTCGGCGACGCCGGCGGGTTGCGGGTCGGGCTCGCCCCCTACAACGACGAAGACGATGTCGAGCGGCTGCTCGACGGGATCTCGGCTGCGCTCGCCTGACGAGCGCGCCGCTTCCGGGCCTGCGCTACCGCGAGCCGCTCAGCGCCCAGCGCTCGGCGGCGTCCGCGGTGACCGCCGTGACGGGCGCACCCGATGACGCCCCCGCCTCGACCGAGGTGCTGACGCGCTCGCGCATGCCGGCCTCGTCGGCGGCCGGCCCGTCGGGGCCGGCGAATCCGAGGGCGACGAACCCGGCGACGATGACGGCCGCGACGATGATGCGATCCATGCGTTTTCCTTCCGCTCGCTCCGAGCGTGCCGGGCGATCGCGGCGGCGGCATCCGGATCGACTCCTCAGATGACGGTCGGCGGCCCCTCAGATCCGCTGCGCCCGTAAGGTGATGGCATGACCCTCATCGAGACCGCCGCCGAACTCCGCCGCCTGCACGCCGCCCCCGAGCTCCTCCAGGTCGTCAACGTGTGGGACGTCGTGAGCGCCCGCGCCGTCGCCGCCCTCCCCGAGACCCGCGCCCTCGCCACGGCCGGCCACTCGATCGCCGCGTCGTTCGGCTACCCCGACGGCGAGATCCCGGTCGACCTCATGCTCGAGATGGCGGGGCGCATCGCGCGCGCCGTCGACGTGCCCGTGAGCGCCGACCTCGACGACGGCTACGGCGACGCCGGCGAGACCGTGCGTCGTGCGATCGGCGAGGGCATCGTCGGGGCGAACATCGAAGACCGCCTGAAGCCGCTCGCCGAGTCGGTGGCCGTGGTCGAGGCGGCCGTCGCCGCGGCCGAGGCCGAGGGCGTGCCGTTCGCGCTCAACGCCCGCACCGACGCCTGGCTCCGCGGCCACGACCGCCCGCGCGAGGTGTGGATCGCCGACGTCGTCGAGCGCGGCCGGGCCTTCCTCGACGCCGGCGCGACGAGCGTGTTCGTGCCCGGTGTGCTCGGCGAGGCCGAGATCGAGGAACTCGTCGCCGGCATCGGCGAGCAGAAGCTCGCGCTCATCGGGCTGCCCGGCATCCCGGCGCCTGCGCGGCTCGAAGCGCTCGGGGTGGCCCGCCTCTCGTACGGCCCCACGACGCAGCGCGTCGCGCTCGGCGCCCTGCAGGACCTGGCGGTCGAGCTCTACGCGGGCGGCGTGCTGCCCGACGGCATCCGCCCGCTGAACTGATCGGCGACGAGTTCCCCCGCCTGATCTGCGAATCCCCCACGAGACGGATGCCTCGCGCCGTCCGATCTCGCTAGGGTGAGCATGTCCGGGCCTCGGCCCGGACATGGGTCGTGCGGGGGCGCGGCCCACCTGCGGCTCACGACGGCCCCCGACGTGAGGAGCGCGCATGGCCGACGGCATCCCCATCGAGATCACGGGGCTCAGCAAGCACTTCGGCGCGGTCACCGCCGTCGACGACCTCAGTTTCACGGTCGAACCCGGAAGGGTCACGGGGTTCCTCGGACCGAACGGCGCGGGCAAGACGACGACGCTGCGCATGCTGCTCGGGCTCGTCCGCCCGAGCTCGGGCACCGCGACCTTCGGCGGCACTCCGTACCGGGCGCTGCCGCGTCCGCTCGAGACGGTCGGCGCGGCGCTCGACGCGAACTTCCACCCGGGGCGCACCGCACGCAACCACCTGCGCGTGTACGCGACCTCGGCGGGGCTCGCATCCGCCCGCGTGCCCGTCGTGCTCGAGCAGGTCGGGCTCACCGAGTTCGCCGATCGGCGGGTCGGCGGCTACTCGCTCGGCATGCGGCAGCGACTGGCGCTCGCGTACACGCTGCTCGGCGACCCGGGGGTGTTCGTGCTCGACGAGCCGATCAACGGCCTCGACCCCGAGGGCATCCGGTGGATCCGCGTGTTCCTCCAGTCGCTCGCCCGCGAGGGCCGCACGGTGCTCGTCTCCTCGCACCTGCTCAGCGAGGTGCAGCAGTCGGTCGACGAGGTCGTCATCATCTCGCGCGGGCGGCTCGTGAAGCGCGGCACGCTCGCGAGCCTCGAACTCGACTCGGCGCCGCGCACGATCGTCGACTCGCCCGACCGCGAGGCGCTCGCGACCGCGCTCGACGCGGCGGGCCTCGAGTACGACTCGGGCCGCAGCGGCTTCATCGTCGCCGAACCCGACCCGGGGAGGGTGGGGCACGCGGCGTTCGTCGGCGGCGTCGAGCTCAGCGCACTGCACCGGCTGAAGTCGGGGCTGGAGGAGTCGTTCCTCTCCCTCGTGGGCGAGGAGGGGCAACCCGACGACGCCGCACCCCCGGGCGCACCGCCGGCCGAAGCGCCCGGCGCACCGCCTGAGGCCACGTCCGCCGATGAACCGGGCACCGACGAAGGAGGTGCGCGATGAGCTTCTTCCGCGCCCTCGCCGCCGAGTTCCAGAAGCTCGTCACCACCCGCATGTGGTGGCTGCTCGCCATCCTCCTCGCCGTGTACGTCGCCTTCATGGCGGGCGGGCTCGGCGCCCTCTTCAGCTCGCTCACGACCGACCCCGAGGCGGCTGCCGCGTCGGGCGGCACGGGGCTGCCGAGCGACGTCGAGCTCGCGCCGCTGCTCTACAGTTTCGCGTCGAGCATCGGCTACGTGTTCCCGCTGCTCCTCGGCGCCCTCGCGGTGACGAGCGAGTTCCGGCACAAGACGCTGACCCCGACGTTCCTCGCCGCACCGCACCGGCAGGTCGTGCTCTCGGCGAAGTTCGTCTCGCAGCTGCTCGCGGGCGCCGTGCTCGGCGCGATCGGCTACGCCGTCTCGGTCGGGTCGGCGGCGGCGGCGCTCTCGGCCTTCGGTCTCGACACCGGACTCGACTCGAGCGACACGTGGGCGCTCATCGGCCGCGGCATCCTCGCGATGGCCCTGTGGGGCGCGATCGGCGTCGGTGTCGGCGTACTCGTCACGAACCAGGTGGCCGCGGTCGTGATCGTGATCGCGTTCACCCAGTTCGTGGAGCCGATCCTCCGGTTCGCGGCATCGCTCAGCGACGTGACCGCGTCGATCGGGCGGTTCCTGCCCGGCGCCGCGAGCGACGCCCTCGTCGGCGCGTCCTTCTACACCGTCGCCTCCTTCGGCGGCGCCGAGACGCTCGAGTGGTGGCAGGGCGGGCTCGTCCTCTTCGGCATCGCCGTCGTGACCACCGTGATCGGCGGCGCGACGACCTGGCGGAGGGACGTGTCGTAGGTGGAACCCGCCGAGCTGCGCTCGCGACGCCTGTTCGCGCAGGGGTTGCGCGGCCCGGTCGTCGGCGCCGAGCGCTCCGGCGGTGTGCGCTCAAGCAGGGCGGATGCCACGGCGTCGCCGCCGCCCACGACGCCCGAGGGGGTCGTGGCCCGGGCCCTCGCGGTGCAGGCACAGGAGTACCTGCCCGCGCAGTGGGGCCTCGCGCAGCGTCTGCCACGGTCGATGCGACCCGATGCGGCGGCCGTCGGCGGCCGCATCGACGAGGGGGCGATCCTCCGCACGCACGTGCTGCGGCCGACGTGGCACTTCGTCGTGCCGGCCGACGCGCGCTGGCTGCTCGAACTCTCGGCACCGCGCGTGCGGCAGCAGATGGCGGGCACGATCC
Organism: Agromyces sp. NPDC058136; assembly: GCF_042884375.1. Lineage (NCBI taxonomy): Bacteria > Bacillati > Actinomycetota > Actinomycetes > Micrococcales > Microbacteriaceae > Agromyces > Agromyces sp. NPDC058136. The sequence goes on from NZ_JBHVUA010000005.1 coordinate 311,927, forward strand.
GCAAGGCCGGGTGGGACGGCGAGGCGGGCAGCCGTGCCGTCGAGGTCGTCGCGCGCGAGGTCGCGGGCGGTCACCGCACGCGCGGCGAGATCGCCGAGGCGCTCGTGCAGGCCGGCCTCCCGAAGGACGGGCTCCTGTTCGTGCTGCTCATCGCCGAACTCGAACTCGTGGCGATCTCGGGCGCGAACGTCGGCGCGCAGCGCAGCTACGCCGCCTTCGACGAGCGCGTGCCCGCCGGCCCGCCCCGCCCGCGCGAGGAGGCGCTGGCCGAACTCGTCGAGCGGGCAGTGCTGACGCGCGGCCCCGCCACGGTGCGCGATCTCGCGAGCTGGTCGGGGTTCACGCTCCGCGACGTCCGTGCCGCGCTCGTCGAGGCATCCGATCGCACCGGCGGCCGCATCGAGCGGATCGACGACCCCGACGAGACCGAGCTCTGGCACGACGCGGCCGTCGCCGCGGCGTGGAGCGCACGCGATGCGACGGACGCGACCGCCGACGACGACCCCGCACGCATCGACCTGCTGCAGGGCTACGACGAGTACGTCATGGGCCACGCGATGCCGCGCGCCTACCTGCAGCCGCCGGGCATCGCGGCGCCGATCATCCCCGAGTTCCCGCTGCACGCGATGCTCGCCGGCGGCACCATGATCGGGCGCTGGGCGCCCGTCGTGCAGGGTCGACGTGCGACGCTCAGGGTCGTGCCGTGGCGGGCGTTCGCCCGTGCTGAGCGACGCTCGCTCGACGAACGCCTCGACGAGGTCGCCGAGTTCCTCGGGATGCCGTCGGAGGTCGAGATCGAGCCGGTCGCGCCGGCCTGATCGGCGTCCAGCGGAGGAACGCCCGGCGGCGGCGGCTCAGCCGAGCAGTTCGCCGAACACGGTCGCGACGATCGCGACGAGCCCGCCGAGGCTGAGGAGGCACGTCCCCGCGAACACGGCCATGGACACGATCGCAGTGCGCCGGGTGCGCCGTTCGACCGACGGCAGCGCCACGGTCGTGTCACGGGTCGGCGGCGCGCCGGGCTCGAACCGCGGCGGCTCGGGCAGCCGGGATGCCTCGGGCTCACGCGCCTCGTAGCGGTCGAGCACTCCGGGGCCCGCGCCGGGCTCGACCGTGCGCAGCACCGCCTCGGAGACGGGCGCGGGCGCCGGGCGGCGCCGGTCGCGCCGCGTCGGCGCACGCATGACCGCTGCGGCCTCGTGCGCGAGCCGGGGCTTCGACGCGCTGCGGTCGACGACGACCGTGGGCACGTCGGCATCGGCGACGTCCGCCTCGGCGGCCGCGTCGGCGCCGCGGGAGACGACCACGGTCGCGTCGTCCGAGCCCTCGTCGTCGACGGATGCGGCTGAGCGGTTCACCACGACCGTCGCGTCGTCGCCGCGATCGACCACCACCGTCGCGTCGTCGGCGCGAGCCACGACGACGGTCGCATGGTCGTGCAGGTCGTCGTACTCGATCTCGTCGAGCACCACCGGGTTCTCCTCGGTCATGACTTCCTCCGCACGGGGATCGTCGTCTCGTCGTCGACGTCGGGCTGCGCACCGGCGGGCGAACGGCGCGGCACGCCCGTCGTGGCATCCGCGTGCTCATCGGAGCCGCCCGCGATGACGTCGATGACGACCACCGTGATGTTGTCGCGACCACCGGCCTGGCGGGCCCGCTGCACGAGCGCCGCGGCCGCGGACTCGGGGCGGCCGCTCATCGTGAGGATCGCGCGGATGCCCTCATCGCTCACCTCGCCGGTGAGACCGTCGCTGCAGATCAACAGTCGCTCGCCGTTCACCACCGGCAGCAACCAGCTGTCGGCGGTGCTGTCCGGGGCACCGATCGCACGGGTGATCACGTTGCGCCGATCGAAGGTCGCGAGCTCGTCGGGGCGCATCGATCCGCTGTCGACGAGTTCCTGGCCGAGCGAGTGGTCGACCGTGAGCTGTTCGAGCTCGGTGCCGTGGTGCCGGTAGACGCGCGAGTCGCCCACGTTGAAGACGAGCCAGGCCGGCGCCCCCTCGTCGTCGACGAGGGCGACCCCCGCGACGGTGCTGCCCGCGCCTCGGGCGGTACCTGCGGCGACCTTCGCGACCCCCGCCGAGGCGGCCGCGAGCGCCTCGCGCACCTCGACGACCGTCGCGAGCGGTCGCCCGACGACGTGCGCGCGGAACGCCTCGACGACGGCCGCGCTCGCGCGATCGCCCGCCTCGTACCCGCCCATGCCGTCGGCCACGAGGTAGATCGGCCACTCGGCGAGCGCGGAGTCCTCGTTGGCGCGGCGAACGAGCCCGACGTCGCTTGCAGCGGCGGCGGCGAGCTTCACGCGGTGGCTCGGCATCAGCGCGGCGCCTCGCTTCCCTCGCGCTCGAGCGCGACGGCGAGCGTACCGAGCACCAGACGCCCCCCGACCGGCGTCGGAACGCCCGGGTCGATCAGCTGGTCGGTGCCCGACGCGTCGGGAACCATGACGCCGTTCGTCGAGTCGAGATCGGTGACCGTCCACTGCTCGCCGTCCTGGCGCAGCACCGCGTGCGTCTTGGAGAGCGTGCGGCTCGTGTCGGGGACGACGAGTCGCTGCTCGCCCGTGAGCGCTGCGCGCGGGTTGCGACCCAACACGACGACCGGGGCATCGAGCTCGAGGGCGGTGCCGTCGCCGAGGACGAGTCGCCAGCGGACGATCGGACGGCGGGCCACGACGACCGTGCGGTCGAAGAGGTCGTCGTCGAGGTCGCCGGTCACGATCGTGGGAGCATCGGCCGGCTCGAAGCCGTCGAACGGCTCGGCGACGGGCGGCGGAGCGGTCGGGGCCGCTGCCGACGCCCCGAGCGGCGCGGCGAGCGTCGCGTACGCGGCGGCCGCACCGGTCAGCGGCTGCTGCGGCAGGGCTGCGGGGGCCGTGGGCGGCGCCGCGGGAGCGGGCGCTGCCGGGGCGGCGGCCTGGATCGGCACCTCGGCCGGCGCGGTGACGGGCGGGAGCGGGGGCAGCGGATCGATCCGGCCGGGGATGCGCGGTGCGTCGACGCCGTGGTCGGTGCCCGCCGGTGCCGGGGCGGTTGGCGGGGCACTCGGCGGGGCGAAGAGCGAATCGACCGAGGCGGGCGGGGCGGCGGGAGCGGGCGGCGCCGCGGGAGCCGGCGGGGCGGCAGGAGCGGGCGGGGCAGCCGGCGCTGCGAAGCCGGGCGCGACGGGCGGCTCGGGGATCGATGCGTCGTTCAGCGGCGACGCCCACGCCTGGGCGGCCGCCGACATGTGCGCTGGCGCAGCGGGTGCGGGTGCGGCCGGGATCCCGACGGGCGGGGCCGCGATCGGTGCGACGGGAGGCGCTGCCTGGGCGGCGGGAGGCGCTGCCTGGGCAACGGGAGGCGCTGCCGGGGCGGCGAACTGCGGATGCGCGGAGAACTGCGACTGAGCGGCGGGTGCGGCAACCGGACCCGGAGCGGCCGAGGGCGCAGGTGCGAAAGCGGGAGCAGCGGCCGGAGCAGGTGCGGCAACGGGCATCGGCGCGCCGGGCACGGCTGCACCGCCGAGCGGCCCACCGGGAACGCCGGGCGCCATCGGCGGGATCTCTCCGGTGCCGGTGGCCCCCCGCATCGGCATGCGGCCGATCTCGGGGTCGGGCGAGGGCCCGGTCGCGAGCACCGTCGCCCAGACGGGCGGCACCAGCACGCCGAGCACGGTGGTGCCGACACCCCGCCAGCTCTGCTGGCTGATGCGGTGCAGCGCGAACACCTTGAACACGATGCCGACGATCTGCGCGAGCGGCACGTAGAGCAGCAGGGCGAGCCAGGGCTGCTGTCCGCCGATCTTGAAGAGCTGCATCTCGTTGTAGACCGGAACCCACGCCGACCAGCCCGGCTGTCCGAAGCGCACGAAGACCTTCGAGAGCATGGCCGCGTACCAGACGTAGAGCCCGATCCCGATGAGGAGGGAGAAGCCGACCGACATGAGCGAGGCGGCGACGAGCTGCTGGGAGTCGACTGGGGTCATCGTGCGGGCTCCTCGAGTGCGCGAGCGGGGCGGATGGGGCGGATCAGGGATGCGAAGGAGAGACGAGCGGCGAGGCGACGTCGGGCCCGGGCGCCGGCACGGAGCTCGGCGCGTTCGGCGTCGACGATCGCCCAGGCCGCTGCTGCGTCGGCGGCGGTCGGCGGGTCACCGGCGAACACGGCGCCGTCGACCCTCGAGGCGAGCTCCACGGCGGCACGACGACCCGAGGCCAGCGCGGTGGCGGCGCGATCGGCGCTCACCCCGGCGAGCACGCCGTGATCGACGTACAGGTCGACGAGTTCGTCCCATGCACCGACGATACGCACCTCGGGCACCGGGTCGTGCCGGCGACGGCGCGAACGGGCGCCCTTCGCCGCGAGGAGCACGATGAGCGGGAGCAGCGGCAGGAGCACCGTCGCGAGACCGAGCGCCGTCCACTTGAGGATGGTGAGCAGCGATGCTGCGCCGAGGTCGACGTCGTCGGGCGGGGCCGCGGCCGAATCGCTCGACTCGCTCTGCGCGGCCGGCGGGTCGACCGTCGCCGTGTCGGTACGGTCGGGCGTGGTCGGGTGCTCGGGGAGCTGCTCGCCCTCCTTGATGAGGCTCGGGGCGACCTCGTGCTGCGGGGTGACGTCGATGGGCGCCCACGCGCCGTCGTCCCCGGCGACCTCGGTCCACACGCTGAGGGAACCGCCCGTGCAGACCTCGGTGCAGGCGGTCGCGCCGGGAACGTCCTCGGCACCCGCCAGACGGAAGCCGAGCACGACCCGCGAGTCGTAGCCGAGGGCACGCGCGAGCAGGGCGACCGCGGTCGCGAACTGCTCGTCGTCGCCGACGCCGGCGACGAGGGCGGCGTCGGATGCCTCGGGGCCGGCCAGGCGCTGCTGGTCGACGAGCTGCGTGAAGAGGGCTTCGATGCGCGCGGCCGAATGCCCCGAGTAGCTCGGCAGGAAGGTGTAGCCGGCGTCGAGGCGGCCGATCCACTCGGCCGCGTCGGGGCCGTCGACGGCGGAGTGGCTGAGGTAGCCGCGGGCGCGAAGCCGTTCGACGAGTTCGGCGAGACCCCCCGCCGTGGCGGGCTGCGCCTGCAGCTCGAGCCATTCGGCGAGCGCCGGGTACTCGTCGAGGTCGATGCGGGGCGACGAGGCCGGGGCGCCGAGCTTCGTCTGCGCATCGGGCGCCGAGATGATCGAATAGGCGTCGCCCGGAAGCAGGCCGTGGTCGGGGCCGGCGGCCAGCGCCGTGGCATCCGGCACCGTCGCGATGTCGATCGCCGTCGCACCGTCGGCCGATCGGTGGAAGCCGTCGGAGAGCGTCGCCCGCCGGGGGCCGTCGAAGGCGGGCGCTGCGCGGAGCCCGAGCGGCGCGGGCACCCAGATGCCCGCGTAGCCGTCGTCGACGGCGAGCGAGAACTCGACTTCGCCGGGCAGCTTCGCGGCGGCGCGCGGCAGCCGGCTGAACCGAGCCGCGTCCTCGTCGCCGCGGGAGGCCGCGACGTGGAACGTCTCGCCGTCGTACGCGTCGAGCGTCGCGAGCCGGAGCCGCTCGACACCGCCAGTGCCGCCCTCGATGGCGAGCCACGGCTCGTCGATGCGGTCGGCGCCGAACGCCGCACGGTAGCTCGCGAGCGGCGTCGCCGTCTGCCGCAGCACGACGGCCGGCTCGACCTGATCGCGCAGGGCCGAACGGTCGGCGAACTGGGCGGCGGCCGGGGTGACGACCGCGCCGACGACGAGGGCGAGCGCGATGAGCACCGCGGCGAGTGCACGGCGGCGCAGCGCCGGCCACCCCGAGAGACCCGAGCGCAGCACCGTCCCGGCGGTCGCCCGACGGAGCGCGACCGAGCGGATCGAACGCGAGCGCAGCAGCAGCCACACGAGCGCGGCCGCGAGCCCGCCGATGCCGACCGCGAGCTCCCGCGGAGCGGGCACCACGAGGGCGCCGATCACGAGCGGGTCGCTCAGCGAGCTCGAGCCGAACGCGAGGCCGAAGCCCGACATCGCGAATCCGACGACGACCGCGATCGGCGAGGATCGGCGATCGGGCACGACGAGCAGCGTCGCGACGAGCGTGCCGACGAGCATCACGAGGAAGAACGGCACGAGCACCGCCTGGTACTCGCCGAGCGGGAGCGAGAGGGTGAGCAGCTGCTTCCAGCCGACGACCACGCCGACGAAGCCGTCGCGGATGCCGCGCAGCCACATGGGCGCATCGCCGACCGCGCCCGGGATCGCGACGGGCACGACGAGCACGGCGTAGGCGACGACGGTCGCACCGATGACGAACAGGGCGGCGAGCGCTCCCCGCAGGCGCAGCAGGCGGGTGAGCGCCGCGATTCCGAGGCCCGCGATGACGCCGACGACGGCGACCACGATCATGCGCGGCGCCTCGTAGACGGGCCATGCGGCGATCGTCGCGAGCGCCGCGGCGACGAGGACGTAGCCGACGCCGAGCACCGTGCGAACGGGATCGAGCCCGAGCGGGCCCGGTGCGTCGCCGCGGCGGCCGCCGCCGGCCGTGGGCGCGCCGACGGGTGCGGGTGCGGGTGCGCTCATCGCAGGGCTCCTCTCGCGAGCAGCTGCCCGAGGTCGCCGAGCTCGCCGAGCGTGAGCACGGTGATCTCCTTCGACCGGCGCGCGCCCGGCTCGGCGCCGGGCTCGCTGCGCACCGCGACGACGGCGATGCCCGGCGGCAGCGTGATCGCCGCACGGCGCAGACGCTGCAGCGGCACGAGCGATCCCGTCACGAGGAACGCGATGGAGAGGTCGCCGAACGACTGGGCGACGAGGCCGGCGAGCTGCTCGAGGCGGATCACGCCGGCGCCCGCCCCCGACGCGGAGGCGCCGTCGAGACCGGCGACGCCGTCGAGGAGCACCCGGGGCGTCACCGTGGGCAGCGCCCGCATCGACTGCACGGCGCCGCGGTCGGCCGAGTCGAGCTCGGCGCTCACGCCCACCAGCACGTCACGACCCTCGCGGACGCCCTGCACGCCGAGGGAGGCGGCCGCGCTCACCGCCTGCTCGAACTCGTCGTCGCTCGCATAGCCGTCGAGGTCGAGGTCGAGCAGCACCGCGATGCGCGCGTGGCGGGACTCCTCGTACTGGCGCACCATGAGCTTGCCGGTGCGTGCGGTCGACTTCCAGTGCACGTGGCGCTGCGAGTCGCCGACGACGTACTGGCGCACCGCGTGGAAGGACAGATCGGCGTCGACGAGCTGGTTCGACGGCGCGCCCTCGAGGTCGCGGATGAGGCCGGCGCTCGACGGCGGCAGCGCGACCGTGACGGGGTGCACGTGCACCCGCTGCACCTCGGGCCAGCTCATCTCGCGGCGCAGCACCCGCAGCGGGTCGCCGCGCGAGATGGTCATCGGGCCGACGTCGATGATGCCGCGACGCTGCGCCGCGATCACGAGCTGCTCGCGGTGGTGTCCGCCGCCGCGGAGCATCGGCACGTGCGCCTCGACGAGCCCGTCGCCGACGGGGATGTCGACGACGCCGGGCAGTGCGGGGCGGCTGCCGCTGTTCACGAGGTCGAGCGTGCCGCGGATCTCCGACCCGGCGATCACGCGATCGCGATCGAGCACGAGCTGCACCCGGTAGTCGTGGGCGCCGAGCAGGAACGGCACGCACACGAGGAGCAGCGTCGCGGCCATCGCGGCGACCACCCATCCCTCGAACCAGCCGAACGCCCAGCCGGCGGCGATGCCGGCCACGACGAGGCCGACGAGCAGCATCCCGGCCGGCGAGACCGTCTCCCGCACCCATGCGCCCGCGCGCGCGAACGCACCGCCCACCGAGCGGGTGGTGCGGCGCAGCCGCGCCGCACCCTCGGCCACCCGGCCGCGGCGCGTGCGCGCAAGCCGCGTGACCGTGGCGCCACGGGTCGAGGAGGTGACCGTGTCGGTGGTCGCGGGCTTGCGAAGGAGGTCGGTCGGTCCGGTCACGCCACCCCGTTCTCCCGGGGCGCGGCCACGTCGAGCAGGATCTGGTTGATGACCGCGATCGCGGTGACCCCGTCGAACTCGGCCTCGGGTTCGAGCACGAGGCGATGCGCGAGGGCCGCCACGGCCAGCTCGCGCACGTCGTCGGGCGTCGCATAGGTGCGGCCGGCGGCGGCCGCCCACGTCATCGCGAGGCGCGAGAGCGCGATCGCGCCGCGCACGCTGACGCCGAGGCGCACCTCGGTCGCACGGCGCGTCGCGTCGACGAGGCGCATGATGTAGTCGGAGACGAGCGGGTTGACGTAGACGCCGCGCGACAGCTCGGTCATCGCGACGATCGTGTCGGTGCCGACGATGCCGTCGAGGTTCGGCTTCGGAGCGCCCACTGCCTGCAGGATCCGCATGGTCGAGGCCTCGTCGGGGTAGCCGATCGAGGTCTTCACCGAGAAGCGGTCGAGCTGCGCCTCGGGCAGACGGTACGTGCCGCCCTGCTCGATGGGGTTCTGGGTCGCGATGACCATGAACGGGTTGCCGACGGGGCGGGTGACCCCGTCGGTCGTGACGTTGCCCTCCTCCATCACCTCGAGGAGCGCCGACTGCGTCTTCGGGCTCGCGCGGTTGATCTCGTCGGCGAGCACGATGTTCGCGAACACGGGGCCCGCGTGGAACTCGAACTGCCCCGCCTTCTGGTCGTACACCGTGATGCCGGTGACGTCGCCCGGCAGCAGGTCGGGCGTGAACTGGATGCGCGAGCTCGTGCCGTGGATCGTCTGCGCGATCGCACGCGCGAGCGCAGTCTTGCCCGTGCCGGGCGCGTCCTCGAGCAGGACGTGGCCGCCCGAGATCGCCGTCGCGAGGACGAGCTCGACGACGTGGCGCTTGCCGAGCATGGCCTGCTCGACGTTGTCGGCGATGAGCGAGAACGTCTCGGCGAACCAGGCTGATTGCTCAGGGGCGATCGTCACGGGGCGGTTCCTCTCGAATGGGGCTGGATGTCACGGGGCGGAAGTGCGGGCGGCGTCAGGGGCCGGTGGGGTTGCCGTTGCCGTTTCCGTTGCCGGGAGCGCAGGGGTCCCCGGTCCTGGTGATCGGGGCGAGCTTGGCGTACGAGCCGTTGAAGGTGAGTGTGAACGAGACCTTGCCGGTGGTGGCATCGGGGGCGGTCACGGCGGAGAGGACGAACGACCCGGCGGCGGCCGGAGAGACCGTCACGCCGCGCTCGAAGGGGCCGTCGCCGGGCTTCGGCGTGACGATGCAGCTCTCCGCGAAGTCGACCGTCACCGTGGTCGGCACGGTGGTCGCGGTCACCGGGATCTCGTTCGAGCAGTACGAGCTGCCCCAGAAGTCGTGGCACTGACGCGCCGTGACGCCCGACGGCGGCGAATCGGAGGAGAGCTGGAAGTCCTGGCGCCACTGCCCGTACAGCCAGTACTCGATGTGGAAGTCCTCCGCTGCCTGCATCGTCGGCGCCTGCGCGAGGTCGTAGCTGAACGAGTCGCCGCCGCCCGCCGGCGCGGTCGCGACGGTGTACGTGGCGCTCCCGGTCGGGGCGTTCACATCGGTGTACACGCGCACCTCGTTCACCCACGAGACGGCGACGCCGTAGCCGTTCGAGGCGCAGGCCTTGACGTAGTAGCGCTTTCGCTCGCTGAGTCCGCCGATCGTCGACTCGGAGCTCACGACCGCCCCGCGTGCGTCGTACGCGAGCGCACCCGAGCCGTCGGCCCAGCACTGGGGTTCGCCGCCGTCGCGCCAGGCGAAGTACACGAGCTGGCCGCCGAGCTGACTGTGATTCGCCTCGGGTCGGACGCCGCTGATGAGGATCGAGGAGTTCGTGAGCGCCGTCGCGGAGATGTTGTTCGGGTCGAAGTACGGGGCACCGGCCACGGTGACCTGCTTCGACGCGGCCCCGCCCTCGTTGCCGCCGCGACCGGTCGGCGGTTCGAAGATACTGATCGGCACAACCGTGACGTACTGCGCGCCGGGCGTGAGCGCGAGGTCGACCCGGGTCTGCTGACCCTGACGGTCGATCATCTGGCCCGTCTCGGCGATCCGGAACGCCCGCGCATCGGGGTTCGCGGTGATGACCACCTCGACGACGCCGACCGACGGCGAGGTCGTGCCCTGGCGGTAGACGGGGGCGACGTCGAGCGCCGCGACGCTCGGCGCCTGGTACGCCCAGGTCGTGACCGAGTTCGTCGGCGAGGACGCTCCGACGCTGTTCACGACGCGGGCCGCGTAGTCGTGGCGCTCACCGGGGATGAGCCCGCTGACGACGCACCACCACACGCCTGGGGCTCCGGGCGTGCAGCTCGCGCCCACATTGCGTCCGCCCTCGAGGATCTCGACGCCGGTCACCGCGGGGTGGGCGCGCAGCGCCTCGCCGAGCGAGACCTCGAGGGTCACGCTGCTGCCGGTGTAGTCGGCGGTCGAGATCGAGGAGGGCGGCTGCGGGAGTCCGAGCAGGTCGACCGTCAGGCGCCCCTCGCCCGGGCGCCCCTGGGCGTCGACGACGGTGTACGGCACGACGCACTCGCCGCCGAACGCGTTCTGCCCGCTCGGCCAGGTGACGACGATCGAACGGTCGTCGGCGGCGCGCATGGTGGCGACCTGGCAGCTGTTCGCCCCAGCACCGAGGCCCTCGAGCTTGAGGCCCGCACCGGTCTTCCCGGCGAACGGGTCGTACTCCCCCGCGACCCCGATCACGGCGATCGTGCACGACGAGCCGCTGCCGACGGAGCACTGCTGGGTGAACACGGCACCGCGCGGCGAATCGGCCGGAGCCTGGCCGACGACGAGCGTGATCGCCGAGGAGACGCCGCCGAACGCGCTCACGCTGACGGTCGCGGTCTCGCGGGTGCCTGGCCGGGCGTCGGCCCGCGCCTCGAAGCTCACCGAGCCGCCCGACTGGACGACGGTGAACGCGGTGCCCGAGTACGCGACCGAGTAGTCGAGCTTCGAACGGTCGCCCTCGCGTCCGCCCTCCCAGGTCGTCATCTCCTCGTAGAGCTTCACGGACTCGGTCGCGCCGGGCGCGACCGTCCGGCTCACGGCCGAGAGGATCGCCTGCGGGTCCTTCGGGACGATCGCGATCGGCACGCCGACCCACGACCAGGTCTTCTGCCCCTCGAGCCGCACCGGGATGAGGCAGCGGTCGCTCCACGGGGCATCCGCGCCGGCCGAATACAGCGCGCGCCCGCCCGACGCGGGCGTGCAGCTCGCCGTCGCACGCTGCACGGCGTACGCGCCGTCGGCGCCGACCTCGATCGCGTCGCCCTTCGGCAGGTCGAGGAGTTCGCGCACCTCGAACTCGAGCTGTGTCTCCTCTTTCACCTCGAGCTGTTCGGCATCGGCGCGCAGCTGCACGCGGAGGTCGTCGGCGGCGGGCACGATCAGGAACCCGAACGCCTCCGCCTCGCGGCCGGCGCGGTCCTCACCGTGCAGACGGAACGGCACGAGCGCGCCGCCGTCGGGCAGCGGCCCCGTGATGCGATGGCCCTCGACGCGGTAGGCGCCCGCGTCGGCCGCGGCCCCCCAGAGCTCGAGCTCGAGCTCGGACGGCTCGCCCGAGGCCCAGACGACGTGGCCGGCGACGACGTCGAGGCCCTTCGTCGGGAGTTCGGCACGCGAACGGGCCGTGACGACGGTGTCGGTGACGAGCGGCGCGTCGGGCGACTCGCCCTCGATGACGTTCACCACCACGAGTCCTTCGGCGGTGCTCGAACTGCGCAGCGACTTCACCGTGTAGCGGTACGAGTTCGCACCGACGACGTCGCCCGGGCGAAGCACGACGCGCCCCTCCTCGAGCGAGGTCGACGCGTCGACGAGCGCCTCGAGACGCGCGTACTCGGTGCTGCCCTCGGGGGCGTTCGGCACGAGTCTCACGAGTTCGAGCTCGCCCTGCGCGGGGTCGAGGTCGTTGCCCGCGGGCTCGACCGTGACGGGCGAGTCGCCCGAACGCTGCACCCGCACGTAGTCGCTGAAGGTGATGGGCGCCGCATCGGAGATCGCCGCAGCGAGCACGCCGATGCGCACCTGCGCGGTGCCCTCGGAGCCCGAGGCGTCGCGGACGGTGTACTCGAACGCGGGCTGCGTCTCGCCCGAGGCGCTCTCGGGCGCGGTGTAGACGATCGCATCGCCCTCGGCCGAAATCGTCGCGATGCCGAGACCGGCATTCGGCTGGGTGACCGAGGCGAGCACGGTGCGGTCGCCGTCGGGGTCCATGCCGGTGGCGTCGACAGGGATGCGCACGCTCTGGCCGCTGAGCACGCGGGCGACGAGCGGGTGCGGCTCGGGTGCGCGGTTCGCGCCCTCGGGGAGCACGGTCACGGTGACGGTCGAGTGGTCGAGGCGTTCGGGCGCCTGCTCGAGGCCGACGGCGTAGCCGAGCTCGTAGGTTCCGGGCGTGGTGGGCGCGAGGTAGCGCACCTCGTCGCCGGCGGCGAAGGCGAGCTCGCCCGCCGCACCCGAGGACGTGACCTCGGGGTGGACCACGAGCCGCTCGGCGCGAGGGCTGACGTCGTTGGCCGTCACCGGGATCGACATGAGCTCGCCGGCCCGCATGGTGACGGTGTCGGGCATCGCGATGGGGCTGAGACCCGCCGAGGGCGCCACGAGGAAGACGTTGAGGTCGCCGACCGCGGTCGCTCCCGCGCCGTCGGCGACGGTCACCTTCGCGCGGCCGACCAGGCCGGGCCGACCGTCACGGGTGACGCCCGTCGCGCGCACCTGCGACTGTGCGACCACGGCGACGCCGAGCTCGGGCGTCATGGCGACGGCGTCGGTGACGACGAGCACGCGGCCGCTCGTGTTCTGCGCGGCGCCGAGCACGTCGATCATGGCGTCCTCGCCGACCCGCACGAACGCCGTCATCGGGGCCAGTGCGAGCGGCGCGCCGGGGGCGGCGACCGTCACGCGGATCGTCGCGGTCTGCTCGGCCCTCGTGACGACGTCCTGCACGGTGAAGGTCGCGAGGTAGGCGCCCGGCGTCGCCGCCGACAGCTCGACCTCGCCCGCGGCCGCGTTCGGCACCACGGTGAGGCCGCCGCTCGCGGCCGCCGCCGTCGGCACCGCGTCCAGCAGCCGCACCGAGCCCGAGCCGCCGCTCACGTGCTCGACGATCTCGACGATCGCCGTCTCGCCTGCACCGGCGGTGACCGCGACCGGGGTGACCGCGAGCGAGGCGCTCGACGTCACCCTGAGGTCGAGCGTCGCCTCGGCCTCGGCGCCGTGCACATCGGCGACGGTGACCCGCACCTGCACCTTCTCGCCGGCCGCGTTCGGGTCGGTGTGCCGGATCGCGACCCGGCCGTCGGCCATCGGCACGACCGAGACGGGCGACGCGGGGTCGACGGGCTGCGCGTCGGCAAGCACGAAGGCGTCGCCCTCGGGGTCGACCCAGCCGGTCAGCACCGAGACGAGGGCCGTGCCGCCCGGCATGAGCTGCGGCTCGGGCCAGCGCTGCGCGCAGTCGGCGACACCGCACCAGACGGGCGCGCTGTTGACCTCGTCGGGCACGACGTTGAGGGTGACCGTCACGGGCGCCGAACTCGCGGCGCCGTCGGTCACGGCGTAGCTGAACGTCGTCGACCCGGAGCTCGCGCGCACGCGCACCGCGGGCGTCTGGTCGTTCGAGGTGAGCACGAGTTCGCCGAAGCCGGCGTCGGCGAGGCCGCCCGAGATCGACGCGGGGTCGACGGTGAGCACGTCCTTCGCGTTCGGGTCGTGGTCGTTGAGGAGCACGGGGAGCTCGACCTGCTGGCCTGCGCGCACGCCGAAGCTGTCGGCGACCGCGACGGGCGGCTCCTGGCGCGCCAGGTCCTCGACCTCGCGGGTGCCGACGCGGTCCTCCACCTCGTCGTCGAGCGACCACTGCTCGATCGGCACGAGCCGGCCGTCGGGCACCGTCCAGACGAGCCCCGACGAAGTCTCGTTGAGCACGGCGCGATCGCCGTTGCCGCGGAGCACCGGGGTGATCGCCTGCGGCCCCTCGGTCTCCTGCGCGCCGTCGGGCGTCTCGAGGGCGACCGTCTCGCCGCTGTCGCTCGTCCATGCGGCGCCGCCGTCGACGGTGAGCCACGCGGCCGCGAGCTCGCCGCCCACGACGATCGGCGCGGCGGGCGTGCCGCTCGCGTCGACGATGCGTTCGCCGTCGCCGTCGAGGGGCAGCTCCACGAGTCCGGCCGAGTCGGCGATGAGCACGGATGCCGCGGCCCTCGAACCCTGCTGCAGGCGGGCGTCGGGCTCCACCTCGACGGGCACCGCACCGTCGCGACCTGAGATCCAGGCCCGGCCCTCGGCCGCGTCGAGCATGATCCAACGTTCGCCGATCACCGTGAGCTCGAGACGGGCGTCGGGTGCGGGCGGCTCCGCGATGGTCGCGGCACGGCCGACGAACTCGCCGTCGGCGGCGTCGTAGAGCCGTACCGCCTCCTCGCGGGCGGAGTACATCGCGATGAGCCCGTCGGGCGAGACGCCGACGGCGGCGGCCGCGTAGGTCTTCTCCTCGTCGTCCTCCGTGCGCTCCTCGGCGTACGGGTCGACGGGGAACGCCTCGTCGCCCTCGACCCGGCCCGCGTGCACCGTGCCGGTGTCGGTGCGGTAGACGAGCCAGTCGCCGGCCGAGACGACGTCGCGCGTGCCGACCGGGGTCGGCACCGAGCCTCCGCCGTCCTCGGCGACGAGGTCGACCGGGTCGGCGGCGTCGATGGCCCAGCGCTGCCGGAAGCCCTGGCTGTAGAGGGACACCTCGGAGCCGGCCTGCGCCACCCCGCTCGGGTCCTCGACGTCGCGCACGAGGTCGATCTCGGCGAGGTCGGTGTTGACGCGGGCGTACTGCCCGGCGTCGCGCGTCACCCACACCGAGGTCTCGAGCCGGGGCACCTCCTGCGCCTCGTACCCGTTCGCGGTCACCGCGAGGGTGACGACGGTCGCGACCGCGGCGACGCCCGCGACGGCGGCGATGATCGTTCCCCGTCGCCCGGCTCCGCCGCGCCCTCGCGCGCCTGCCGTGCGTGCACCCTTCGATGCGCGCGCCCCCCGTCCGGCCATCAGATCACTCCAGCCACGACGAGCCCGATCGCTCCGGCCGCGAGCACGGCGACGGCCGCGCCGACGCCGATGAGCACGGGCTTCAGCCACCCGCCGCGCGCCCGGGCGGGCGCGAGCCCGCCGTCGTCGACCACGGGACCCGAGGGCCGCGCCGCGGCGACGGCCGCCGCACGGTCGGCCCGTCGCGAGTCGGGGTTCACGGTGGTCACGACCGGGCCGCGGGCCGTGGCATCCGCGAAGCCGAGCGGCGCAGCCGCCGCCCACTCGGGCGACGCGACCTCGAGCGCGGTCGGGGCGATGCCGAGTTCGTACTGCGCCCAGCGCAGCGCCTCGCCGAACTCGTGCATCGAGGCGTAGCGCCGCGCGGGGTCGCGCTGCATCGCCGTCGAGAGCACGGTGTCGAGGCGCGCGGGCACGCCGCGCGGCGCGAGCGGCGTGTACTTCGCGCCGAGCACGCGGCGCGACAGCTGGTCGACGCTGTTGCGGCTGCGGTCGGCGAGCTCGAACGGGCTGTGCCCGGCGAGCAACGTGTAGAGGGTCGCGCCCAGCCCCCACACCTCGGTCGCGACGGTGCCGGTGGTGCGTTCGCCGAGCACCTCGGGCGCACTCCACGGGATCGACATCGCGAAGGTGTCGCCTTCGCCGTCGCCGATCGTCCCGGCGATGCCGAAGTCGGCGAGCACCGGCGCACCGAGCGAGTTGACGAGCAGGTTCGAGGGCTTGATGTCGCGGTGCAGCAGCCCCGAGCGGTGCGCCGTCTCGAGGGCGGCCGCCATGCGCACGCCGATGTCGAGCACCTCGCCGACCGGCACCGGGCCGCGCTTCGCGCGCGCGCCGAGCGACTCGGGGCAGTACTCCATGACGAGGTAGGGGCGGCCGTCGGCCGAGATCGAGGCCTGGTGGATCGTCACGATCGACGGGTGCCCGCTGAGCCTTGCCATCGCGTCGGCCTCGGCGGTGAACGCGCGACGCGCCTCGGCGTCGACCACGTCGACGAGCAGCACCTTCACGGCCGTGACGCGCCGTGGAAGGTCCTGTTCGTAGAGGAACACATCGGCGAAGCCGCCGGTGCCCAGCGGACGGACGTAGCTGTACCCCGAGAGGACCGGCGGCGGGGAGGGCAGGCGCTTCGCCACGAGCGGGTGGCCTCCTGCCGAGGTTCGGGGTCGCGGGCGCGCCGGACTGGTGTCGGATCGAGAGAACGCCCCTTGCCGACACCGTCGGGAATTGCAGGGCCCCCGGCGGCGGCGCGGCGATGCCGCGGCGTCCGGGGGACATCCTAGGCGAGCCGGATGCCACCGCCGAATCGGAGACGGAATGCGGCGTCGGGCGCTACGAGGCGGCGGGGCCGCCCGGCTCGTCGAGCGGCGTCAGCCGCAGTCGGTCGATCAGTTCGGCCGCGTGGTTCGTGCTCAGGATGATGCGGGCGAACTCCCCGTCGGCCAGCTCGAGCACGACGGCCTGCCGCTTGCCCTTGACGATGACGAAGTCGCTTCCGCCGTGGTACTTCCACACGCCGACGGCGACGACGAGCGGGATCTCGGTGCCGCGACGCCGGATGCCGCGGATCCAGATCCAGGGGTCGTCGGTGATCGTCGCCGATCGGATGTCGTCGCGCTGCACCACGAGGTCGTCAGCGCGGAGCGAGAGCGACTTCTCGGCCGCGGTGAGGTGGACCTCGACCCGGTCGCTGTGCACTCGAAGCTTCGCCATGTTCCCATCCTGCCCGATATCCGGCCCCGCCGGTTGAGGAGCGAGCGACGAAGGAGCCACGCGTCTCGAAACCCCGCAACCCGGACTCGACACCGGCGCACCGGGTTTCGAGACGCGTCGCCGCTGCGCGTCGGCGCCCTCGACCGCCGAGACCCCCGGTCGAGGAGACTCAGCCCACGGGCGGGGTCGCGGCAGCGGCGGCCTTCGCCGCCGCGGGCAGCGCGTCGACGATGCGCGAGATCACGGCGTCGTCGTGCGCGGCCGTGACGAACCAGGCCTCGAACACCGACGGCGGCAGCGAGACGCCTTGGTCGAGCATCGCGTGGAAGAACGGCGCGTAGCGCCACGACTCCTGCCGCAGCACCGTCGCGTAGTCGCGCACCTCGGTGCCCGCGACCTCGCCGAACACGAAGCTGAACAGGTTGCCCGCACGCTGCACCCGGTGCGCGACGCCCTCCGCGGCGAGCGCGGCGGAGGTCGCCTCGCTGATCGCCTCGGCGGCGACGTCGAGCTTCCGGTACACGTCGGCGTCGGCCGCACGCAGCGTCGCGATGCCCGCGGCGACCGCGACGGGGTTCCCCGAGAGGGTGCCCGCCTGGTACACGGGGCCGAGCGGCGCGAGCCGCTGCATGATCTCGGCGCGGCCGCCGAGCGCGGCGACGGGCATGCCGCCGCCGATGACCTTGCCGAAGGTCATCAGGTCGGGGGTGTACGCGGATGCCGCGTCGCGGGCCTCGACGCCCCACCAGCCCGCCGAGGAGACGCGGAACCCGGTGAGCACCTCGTCGCTGATGACGAGCGAGCCGTTCTCGTGGGCCAGCTCGACGAGCGCGCGGTTGAACCCGGGCGCGGGCGGCACGACGCCCATGTTCGCCGCCGCGGCCTCGACGATGACGGCGGCGATGCGGTCGCCGTGCTCGGCGAACACGGCGCGCAGCGCGTCGAGGTCGTTGTAGGGCACCACGAGCGTGAGCGCGGCGATCTCGGCCGGCACCCCCGCCGAGCCCGGCAGGGCGAACGTCGCGAGCCCCGAGCCGGCCTCGGCGAGCAGCCCGTCGGAGTGGCCGTGGTAGTGGCCGGCGAACTTCACGAGCAGGTCTCGCCCGGTGAATCCGCGCGCGAGGCGGATGGCGCTCATCGTCGCCTCGGTGCCGGTCGACACGAGACGCAGCTGCTCGACCGGGGCGACGCGGCCCTCGACGAGCTCGGCCAGTTCGGTCTCCGCGGGCGTCGACGAGCCGAACGAGAGGCCTCGGCCCGCGGCATCCTGCACCGCCTGGATGACCCGCTCGTCGGCGTGACCCAGGATCGCGGGCCCCCACCCGGCGACGAGGTCGACGTACTCGCGCCCCTCGGCGTCGGTGACGACCGCGCCCTTCGCGGAGACGAGGAAGCGCGGCGTGCCGCCGACCGAGCGGAAGGCGCGCACCGGCGAGTTCACCCCACCGGGGATCGCGGCCTGCGCGCGGGCGAAGAGTTCGGCGTTCGTGGCGTTCATGCGGTCTCTCCGTTGCGGATCCATTCGGCCAGCTCGACCGCCCAGTAGGTGAGCACGACGTCGGCGCCGGCCCGCTTGATCGAGCGCACCGACTCGATGACGGCGCGCTTGCGGTCGATCCAGCCGTGTGCGGCGGCGGCCTCGATCATCGCGTACTCGCCCGACACCTGGTAGGCCCAGACGGGCACCTCGCTCGCGGCGGCGACGTCGGCGAGCACGTCGAGGTAGCTGCCGGCGGGCTTCACCATCACGACGTCGGCGCCCTCGTCGATGTCGATCATCGCCTCGCGCAGTCCCTCGCGCCGGTTGCCCGGGTCGAGCTGGTAGGTGCGGCGGTCGCCCTCGAGGGTCGACTCGACCGCGTCGCGGAACGGCCCGTAGAACGCGCTCGCGTACTTGGCCGAATAGGCGAGGAGGGCGACGTCCTCGTGGCCGGCATCGTCGAGCGCCACGCGCACCGCGGCGACCTGGCCGTCCATCATGCCGCTGAGGCCGAGCAGTTCGGAGCCCGCACGCACCTGCGCGAGCGCCATCGCCACGTAGCGTTCGAGGGTCGCGTCGTTGTCGACCCGGCCGCGCTCGTCGAGCACGCCGCAGTGGCCGTGGTCGGTGAACTCGTCGAGGCACAGGTCGGTCTGCACCACGAGACGACCGGCGGATGCCTCGCGCGCGACGCCGGTCGCGACGTTGAGGATGCCGTCGGGGTCGGTGGCCCCCGAGCCGCGCGCATCGCGCACCGCGGGGACGCCGAAGAGCATCACCCCGCCGACGCCGACGGCGACGGCCTCCTCGATCGCCTGCGGCAGGCTCTCGAGCGAGTGCTGCACGACGCCCGGCATCGACGCGATCGGCAGCGGCGCCGAAGCGCCCTCGCGCACGAAGATCGGCAGGACGAGGTCGGCGGGGTCGAGACGGGTCTCGGAGACGAGGCGGCGCAGGGCCGGGGTCTCACGGAGTCGGCGCGGACGGACGCGGGGCAGCGGCGTGGAACTCACCGAACCAGCCTACGCGCGCCAGCCTGAGCGTCGCCCGCGTTCCCCGGTGGTCGAGGAGCGCGCGAAGCACGCGTCTCGAGACCCGCTGCGCGAGTGCCGTCGCCGCGTCGACGACCGCGTCGATGCGCGACTCGGCCGTGCGGGGTCGATATGGTGTGCGGATGACCGACCCCCGCCCGCTCCTCGATCGGGTCGCCGCACGTTGGGCCGCGAGGTGCGGGTGCACCGTCCGGCTCGTCGAGCCGCTCTCGGGCGGGTTCGCGAACACGGTCGCCCGGGTGACGCTCGACGACGGGCGCACCGCCGTCGTGAAGCTCGCTCCCCCGCCCGTCGCGGGCCTGACGCACGAGCGCGAGCTCCTGCGCACCGAGGCCTTCGCGCTCACGGCGCTGGCCGGGGCCGACGCCCCGCAGCCCGAGCTGCTCGGCACAGTCGAGCTCGAGGGCTGCGAGGCGATCGTGCTCTCCGAGCTGGACGGAGCACCCCCGAGCGACGGGATCGACCCGGCGGAGCTCGGTCGGCTGCTCGCCGCGCTGCATCGCGCGGGTACCGGCAGCGGCGCCGTCGGGAACCCGGCGGTGTTCGGCTACCCCTTCCGCACCGAGCTGCAGGCGCCGACCGCCCGTGCCGCCTACCTCGCGCAGCTCGACGCCGTGCTCGCCGACGCACGCCGCTTCGGCGTCGGACTCCCCGTCGACGCGCGAGTGCTGCGCGAACTCCTGCACGAGGCATCCGCGGCCTTCGACGAGGTGGTGACGCCGACGCTCGTGCACTTCGATCTGTGGGACGGCAACCTGCTCGCCCGCGACGGTCGGATCACCGGGGTCATCGACCACGAGCGCGCCATGTGGGCCGACCCGACCGCCGACCTGCCGTCGCGCTACCTCATGCGAGCGGTGCCGGCGGCGGTCGACGCCGACGAGGAGTTCCGCAGGGCGTACACGGACGCGAGCGGGATCGAGCCGATGCCCGGGGCGGCGGCCCGGACGCGCACGCGGCTGTGGACCGCCTACCTCGCGCTCGTCATGACGGTCGAGGCGGCGCCCCGCGGGTACTCGGGCGCCTGGTTCGAGGAACACGACCGAGCGGTGCGGCGCTGGCTCGTCGAGACGGTCGACGAGCTCGGATGACCGAACCGGCTCGCTAGGCGAGCGCCGTCGCCGCGTCGACGACCGCGTCGATGAGCGACTCGGCCGAGCGCTCGCGCGCGACGACGTCGACACGGAGCCCCACGGCAGCCGCGTCGCGCTTGGTCTGCGGGCCGATGGCCGCGACGAGCGTCGACTCGGGCAACGGGCCGAGCTGCTCCTGCACCTGTTCGGCGACGCTGCCCGAGGTGACGAGCACGGCGTTCACGAGGCCGGCGCGCACATCGGCGAGGACCTTCTCGGTGACGGGGACCCCGACGGTGCGGTACGCGACGACCGCCTCGACGTGGTGGCCCATGCGTTCGAGCCCGATCGAGAGCACCTGCTTCGCGATCGCCGAGCGCAGGGCGAGCACGCTCAGCCCGCTGGCGCCCTCGGTCGCGGCCTCCCACTCCTCGAGCATGCCGCGGGCCGAGTTGTCTTCGGCGGGCACGATGTCGGCGTGGTAGCCCGCGGCGACGAGCGCGGCAGCGGTCGTCTCGCCGACCGCTGCGACCTTCGTCGTCTCGGGGATGACCGCGCCGTACGAGGAGAGCACGTCGACGGTGGTCGCACTCGTCACCGTCAACCAGTCGAAGCCGCCTGCGGCGAGCTTCGCGAGCGCCGCCTCGAGGGCGGGCTGGTCGTCGGCGGGTGCGAAGTTGATGAGGGGGGCCACGATGGGGGATGCCCCGCGCGAACGCAGTGCGGCGGCGACGCCGTCGCCCCAGGGCCCGCCACGGGGCACGAGCACGCGCCAGCCGGCGAGCGGCTTGGCGCCGTCGCCCGACGCGGGCAGGTTGATGGCGCCCGTCATCGGTTCGAATTCAGTCACGGCTGCTCCTCAGGGGGAACGAGGTCTGCGGCGCCGTTGCCGAGGAGTTCGTCGACGACGCGGTCTGCGACGTCGCGTGCCGCATCCGCCAGATCGGCGGCCGAGCGGCTTTCGGGGGTGGCCGCGTGCGAGCTGGTGAGTCGCCGCGTCCCGTCGGCACTGTACACGCTCGCCGTCAGGAACAGAAGTTCGTCCTCGATGAAGGCGGTCGCCCCGACCGGTGCTGCGCACCCGGCTTCGAGTCCGGCGAGCACGAGCCGCTCGGCGAGCACGGTGGCCCGGGTGACGGCGTGGTCGATCGCCTCGAGCGCGCGTTCGAGGTCGCGGTCGCCGCGTTCGCGCCGCACCTCGATGGCGAGGGCGCCCTGCCCGGGGGCGGTCGGCCAGTCGCTCAACGAGAGGTGGTCGGTCGCGGCATCCAGTCGCCCGAGGCGACCGAGCCCGGCGGCGGCGAGCAGCACCGCGTCGAACTCGCCCGACTCGACCTTGCCGAGGCGGGTGTCGATGTTGCCGCGCAGGTCGACGGCGACGACGTCGGGGCGGGCGGCGCCGAGCTGCGCGATGCGTCGCGGCGAACCGGTGCCGACGCGGGCGCCCTCGGGCAGCGTCTCGAGGGTGAGCCCGTCACGGGCGCACAGCACGTCGCGGGCGTCGACGCGCTTCGGCACGGCGCCGAGGCGCAGCCCCTCGTGCTCGGCCGTCGGCAGGTCCTTCAGCGAGTGCACGACGAGGTCGCACTCGTCGGCGAGGAGCGCCTCGCGCAGCGCCGCGGCGAACACGCCGGTGCCGCCGATGGACGAGAGCGAGGCGCGCGAGGTGTCGCCCTGGGTCGTGATCGGCACGAGCTCGATCTCGGCCTTGGCGGCCTTCGCGATGCGCTCGGAGATCTGTCGCGTCTGCGCCATCGCGAGTGCGCTGCCGCGGGTGCCGACCCGGATGACGCCGGCCATCAGGCGGTCGCCTCCTGCGCGTCGACGACGGCGCCGCCCGCGATGCGGGCGTGGTCGGGCCAGGGGCCGAGCGCGGTGAGGTGCGGGCGCTCGGCGTCGGGCACGTCGTTCACCCGCTCGAGGACGAGGTCGACGAGGCCGGCGACGTAGGCCGGGTGCACCCCGGGCGTCGGCACGCGGCGGGCCTTGAGCCCGTGCTCGCCGGCGGTCTCGAGCGCCTCGTTGTCGAGGTCCCACATGACCTCCATGTGGTCCGAGACGAAGCCGAAGGGCACGATGACGATCGCGTCGGTCCCGCCCGCCGCGGCGAGCTCCTCGATCGCGTCGTTGATGTCGGGCTCGAGCCACGGGGTGCGCGGGTCGCCCGAACGCGACTGGTAGACGAGCGATCGCGGCGAGTCGGGTGCCGCCTGCTCGCTGATGACGGCGGCGACGGCGAGGTGCTGGGCGACGTACGCGCCGCCCTCGTCGGTGCCGACCCGGTCTTCGAAGCCGACGCCCGAGGCCTTCGCCGCGGTGTTCGGGATCGAGTGCGTGACGTACATGATGTGGGTGCGCTCGGGCGCGACGCCCTCGGCGCGAAGCTCGGCCGTGGCCTCCGCGACGCCCTCGACGAAGGGCTGCACGAAGCCGGGGTGGTCGAAGTACTCGCGCACCCGGTCGATCGCGACGTCGGTGCCGGCCGTCGACTTCTCGAAGTCCTCGCGGTACTGGCCGACGCCCGAGTAGCTCGTGTAGGCGCTCGTGACGAGCCCGAGGAGGCGGGTGTGGCCCGCCGCCGATGCCTCGGCGACGACGTCGCCGAAGTAGGGCGCCCAGTTGCGGTTGCCCCAGTACACGGGCAGTTCGATGCCGCGTGCGGCGAGCTCGGCCTCGAGCGCGGCCTTCAGCTGCCGGTTCTGCTCGTTGATGGGGCTCACACCGCCGAAGTGGCGGTAGTGGTGGGCGACCTCTTCGAGGCGCTCGTCGGGGATGCCGCGGCCGGCGGTGACGTTGCGCAGGAAGGGGATCACGTCGTCCTGGCCCTCGGGGCCGCCGAACGACGACAGCAGGATCGCGTCGTAGTGCGTCATTACTGGAGGACCTCCACAAGTTCGGCGGTCGTGATCCGGCGACCGGTGTAGAACGGCACCTCTTCGCGCACGTGCATGCGCGCATCGGTGGCGCGGAGTTCGCGCATCATGTCGACGAGTTCGGTGAGTTCGTCGGACTCGATCGGCAGCAGCCACTCGTAGTCGCCGAGGGCGAAGGCGCTGACCGTGTTCGCGATCGCGCCGCGGAACGAGGCGCCCTTGCGGCCGTGCTCGGCGAGCATGCGGCTGCGCTCGGCGGGGTCGAGCAGGTACCAGTCGTAGCTGCGGACGAAGGGGTAGACCGTCATCCACGCCTTGGGCTCGAGCCCGCGGAGGAACCCGGGCACGTGCGCCTTGTTGAACTCGGCGTCGCGGTGCACGCCCATGGCGTTCCACGTCGGCAGGAGCGCCTTGAGGAGGCGCGCCCGGCGCAGTTCGCGGAGCGCCCACTGGAGGCCCTCCGCGCTCGGGCCGTGCAGCCACAGCATGACGTCGGCGTCGGCGCGGAGGCCTGAGACGTCGTAGATGCCGCGGAGGGTCACGCCCTCGTTCTCGACGAGCGAGATCACGCCGTCGAGCTCCTCGACGACGCGGCGCACGTCGTGGCCGTCGAAGTCGTCGGGGCGGGCGGGGTCGCGACGGAGCACCGCGAAGACCGTGTAGCCCTCGGGCGACTGCTGGCCGTCGGCCCCTGCAGCATCGGAATTGTTCTGGAACGCGTCGGCTGCCGCTTCGGCAGCGGGGGAAGACATGCCTCCAGTCTCCCCCTTTCCGGGTGAACGGCCAAAAGCGGTTCGGATGCCGCGCGCCGTCGCCGTCCGTCAGGCGCGTCCGTGCCGGGGTCGGACTGCGCGGTCCCGCTGCGCTTAGGCTGCCTGCCATGCGGATCTGGTCGGTGCACCCCCGGTATCTCGATCGCCAAGGGCTCACGGCCTGCTGGCGCGAGACGCTGCTCGCGCAGGCGGTGCTCGAGGGGGCGACGCGCGGCTACACGAACCACCCGCAGCTCGAGCGCTTCCGCGCGGTGCCCGACCCGCTCGGTGCGATCGGCGACTACCTCGCTGCCGTGGCCGCAGAGGCCGGCGAGCGCGGGTACCGCTTCGACGCGGCGAAGGTGCATCGACGGAGCGCCTCGCCGGTCTCGATCGAGGTCACGCGCGGTCAGCTGGCGCTCGAGTGGCGGCACCTCGTGGCGAAGCTCGAGGCGCGCTCGCCCGAGCTCGCGCTGCGGTGGGCCGAGGTCGAGCTGCCCGAGTCGCACCCGTTGTTCGCGGTGGTGCCGGGCGAGGTCGCGTCGTGGGAGCGGGCCCGACCCGGCGAGTGAGACCGACGGCGGCGCCGACGCGGCAGCAGCGGGCGTTCAGTCGTTCGCGGCCTCGTGCGCGGCCTCGTGCCCGCCGTCGCCCTCGGTCGCACTGAGCGCGTCGAGGAAGCGGATGACCACCTCGCGCTCCTCGGGCGAGAGCGCCGCGGCGACGGCGAAGCGGCGGGCGTGCAGGCGCCCGACCGATTCGCGGGCGACAGCGCGGGTCTCGTCGGTGACGGTGATGGCGAGGGCGCGCCGGTCGCTCGGGTGCGGCGCCCGCACGATGTGGCCGCCGCGTTCGAGCCGGTCGAGGAGTTTCGTGGTCGAGGCGCTGGAGATGCCGAGGTAGTCGCTGAGCGCGCCGGGCGTGGCGATCTCGCCCTGGTTGCGGGCGGCGATCAGGAACCGGAGGGCGCGCATGTCGGTCTCGTTGAGCTTCATGTAACGGCTGGATGCCTCGCTCATGCGCCGTGCGGCGTCGTGCCAGCCGCGCAGGCTCTGCATGAGCCGCACGACCTGGTCGACGTCGTCGTCGTCGAGGCCCGTGCGATCGACGAGCTCGCCGGCCGCGTCGAACACGCGTGGGTCGTGCATCGCCCCGCGGATGTCGTGCCCCGGTCCCCCGTCGACTGCCATGGAGAGATTCTAGCGAATGCAGCATGTTTCTAGCTAAGCTAGTAATTAGCCGAAGCAGATTCATCGACGCATTGCCGCCCCGACGGATGGAGACACGATGCCCCTCACCGCCATCGAGGAAGTCGTGCTCCTCGACGCCGACGACCGCCCGATCGGCCGCGCACCGAAGGCGAGCGTGCACGGCGCCGACACCGCTCGGCACCTCGCCTTCTCGTGCCACGTCTTCAACGCCCGGGGTGAACTGCTCGTCACCCGCCGCGCCCTCGCGAAGCAGGCCTGGCCCGGCGTGTGGACGAACTCGTTCTGCGGGCACCCCGCCCCGGCGGAGACGCTCGTGCATGCGATCCGGCGCCGCGGCGAGTTCGAGCTCGGCCTCGCCCTCGACGACATCCAGCCCGTGCTCCCGACGTTCCACTACCGCGCGACCGACGCCTCGGGCATCGTCGAGAACGAGCTCTGCCCCGTCTACACCGCCCGAAGCTCCTCGATCCCCGAACCGCACCCCGGCGAGGTCGCCGAATACCGCTGGGTCGAAGTCCGCCGGCTCGCCGTCGCGATCGAGCACGCCCCGTGGGCGTTCAGTCCGTGGTTCGTGCTGCAGGCGCGGCTGCTGCCGTTCCTCGGCGGATCGCTCGAGGGTTCGCCGAGCGGTTCGCCGAGCCGTTCGCTGAACGGCTCGCGCGCCGAGCGGGAGGCGATCGCCTCATGATCGGCACGCTTCTCGATCGCCCGGTCGACGGGGCCGCGGCCGTCGACGCCTTCCTCGACGGCTGGTTCACCGAACGGCTCGATCGGGCCGCGAGCCACGGCGACGACTACGTGCTCCTCTGGCGGACCGCCCGCGACGGCGCCGCCGGCGGCAAGCGCATCCGCCCCGCGCTCGTGCTCGAGGCGCACGCCGCCTTCGCCGGGGCGCGGTCCCACGAGGCAGTGCGGCTCGCCTCGGCGTTCGAGCTGCTGCACACGGCGTTCCTCATGCACGACGACGTCATCGACCACGACCTCGTGCGCCGCGGTGCGCCGAACGTCGCGGGGCGTTTCGCGATCGAAGGCCTGGCCCGTGGCCTGTCGAGCGCCCGCGCGAACGAGCTCGGCGAGGCCTCCGCGATCCTCGCGGGCGACCTGCTGCTGAGCGGTGCGCACCGGGTGGTCGCCGGGCTCGACGCCCCCGTCGAGGTGCGCGAGCTCCTGCTCGCGATCCTCGACGAGTGCGTCTTCCTCGCCGCGGCGGGCGAGCACGCCGACGTCCGCCAGGCGGGCGGCGCCCCGGGCGAGGGCGACATCCTCGCGATGATCGAGCACAAGACCGCCTCGTACTCGTTCAGCGCGCCGCTCCAGGCGGGGGCGGTGCTCGGCGGAGCGCCGACGCGTGCGGTGCTCGAGCTCGGTTCGATCGGCCGCCACCTCGGCGTCGCCTTCCAGTTGCGCGACGACGTGCTCGGGGTGTTCGGCTCCGCGCGCGCCACCGGCAAGTCCGTCGTGGGCGACCTGCGCGAGGGCAAGGAGACGCTGCTGATCGCCTACGCCCGCGAGCACGTCGGCTGGGACGGCGTGGCCGCCGACTTCGGCTGCGCCGAGCTCGACGAGGCGGGGGCCGCCCGCCTGCGCGGCGCCATCGAAGCGAGCGGCGCGCGCGCCCGCGTCGAGCGGATGATCGACGAGCGATGCGCCGACGCGATCGCGGCGATCGAGCGCGCGGCCCTGCCGCCCGCACTCGTCGCCGCACTCACGACGACCGCGCACGCCTGCGTGGAGCGGGCACGATGACCGCGACCGCGACGGGCCTCGCGCTCTACGACCGCACCGCCGAACGCAGTTCGGCGCAGGTGATCTCCCGCTACTCGACCTCGTTCGGCCTCGCGAGCCGGCTCTGCTCCCCCACGGTCCGCACGCATCTCGCCGACATCTACGCGCTCGTGCGCATCGCCGACGAGATCGTCGACGGCCCGGCGGAGGAGGCGGGCCTCGGGCCCGCGCAGCGGCGCGAACTGCTCGATGCGCTCGAGGCGGAGACCGAGATCGCGACGGCGCGCGGCTACAGTTCGAACCTCGTCGTGCACGCCTTCGCGCAGACGGCGCGGGCGACGGGGTTCGGCGCAGAGCTCACCCGGCCGTTCTTCGCGTCGATGCGGCGCGATCTCGACCCGGTGCGGTTCGACGAGGCCGAGCTCCGCGAGTACATCCACGGTTCGGCCGAGGTCGTCGGGCTGATGTGCCTGCGCGCCTTCAGCCAGGGGCTCCCGAGCGACGAGACCCGCGATGCCCGCTGGCAGCGGGGCGCTCGGCACCTCGGAGCGGCGTTCCAGAAGATCAACTTCCTGCGCGATCTCGCCGACGACGTCGACGCGCTCGGCCGCAACTACTTCCCGGGTCTCGATCCGCACTCGTTCGGCGAGGCCGAGAAGCATCGCCTGCTCGACGACATCGATCGCGATCTCGCGATCGCCGGCGAGGTGGTCGGCGAGCTCCCCGGCGGAGGCCGCCGCGCCGTCGCCGCGGCGCATGCACTGTTCTCCGCCCTCGCCGTGCGCCTGCGGCGCACCCCGGCGGCCGAGCTCCTGTCGACGCGGGTGAGCGTGCCGACCTCGCGCAAGCTCGTGCTGCTCGTTCGCGCTGCGGCCTCGCGCCCGCACCCGCATCGCCGTCCCGCGACTCGATCGATCGGGGCGACGGCGTGAGCCGCGTCGCCGTCATCGGCGCGGGCATCGCCGGGCTCGCGTCCGCGGCCCTGCTCGCGCGCGACGGCCACGAGGTCGTCGTCGTCGAGCAGCACGGCGAGCTCGGCGGTCGCGCCGGGCGGTGGGATGCCTCGGGGTTCCGCTTCGACACCGGGCCCTCCTGGTACCTCATGCCGGAGGTGTTCGAGCACTTCTTCCGGCTCATGGGCACGACGACCGCCGCCGAGCTCGAGCTCGTGCGCCTCGACCCTGGCTACCGCGTGTTCTTCGAGGGGCGGCCGGGGCCGCTCGACCTCGGTGCCGACCGCGCCCGCTCGGTCGCCGCCTTCGAGTCGATCGAGCCGGGTGCCGGCGCAGCGCTCGAACGTCACCTCGACTCGGCGGGCGAGACGGCGCGGCTCGCGGTCGACCGCTTCCTGTACACCGACTTCTCGTCGCCGGTCGCGCTGCTCTCGGCTCCCGTGCTGCGACGGCTCGGGCGGCTCGCGCGCCTGCTGCTGCAACCGCTCGACCGCTTCGTCGCCGCGGGCTTCCGCGACGAGCGGCTGCGGCAGGTGCTCGGCTACCCGGCGGTGTTCCTCGGCACCTCCCCGCAGGCTGCGCCGAGCATGTACCACCTGATGAGCCACTTCGACCTCGACGACGGGGTCCGGTATCCGCTCGGCGGGTTCCGCGAGCTCATCGATCGTGTGGCGGGGCTCGCTGGTCGCGCCGGTGCCCGGTTCGTCCTCAACGCCCGGGTGACGGGCATCGTCGTCGAATCGGGGGCGGCGCGTGGCATCCGCTATGTCGATGCGAACGGTGCCGAGCATGTGGCGGAGGCCGACCTCGTGGTCTCGGCCGCAGATCTGCACCACACCGAGCACGCGCTGCTGCCGCCCGAGCTGCGCAGCCGATCGGAGGCCTCGTGGCGGCGCGCCGACCCGGGGCCCGGCGCGGTGCTCGTGATGCTCGGGGTGCGCGGCCGGCTCCCCCGGCTGACGCACCACAACCTCCTCTTCACCGACGACTGGACGGCCAACTTCGACGCCGTCTTCGGGCGGTCGCCGCGGGTACCCGACCCGGCCTCCCTCTACGTCTGCATGCCGAGCGCGAGCGACCCGACGGTCGCGCCCGAAGGCCACGAGAACCTCTTCGTGCTCGTGCCGGTTCCCGCCGATCCCGGTCTCGGCCACGGCGGCGTCGACGGCGGGGGCGATGCGACGGTCGAACGGGTCGCGGACGCCGCGATCGCGCAGATCGCCGCCTGGACGGGTGAGCGCGACCTCGCCGATCGCATCGTCGTGCGCCGCACCGTCGGCCCCGCCGACTTCGCCGACGACTTCAACTCGTGGCGCGGCGGGGTGCTCGGGCCGGCGCACGTGCTGCGGCAGAGCGCCTTCTTCCGCGGCCGCACCGCCTCGCCGACCGTCGCCGGGCTGTACTTCGCGGGTGCGACGACCGTGCCCGGCATCGGCCTGCCGATGTGCCTCATCAGCGCCGAACTCGTGCTGAAGGCCGTCCGCGGCGAGCGCGGGACGGGCCCGCTGCCCGAGCCCCGCGTGCGGAGCGTGCCGGCGTGAGCATCGGGTACCTCGCGATCCTCGTGTGCGGCCTCGTCTGCATGGGCCTCCTCGACGTGCGCTTCCGGCTCGTGCTCGCCGCGTCCGGGCGCGGCGCGCGGGCAGCGCTCGTGCTCGCGATCGGGCTCGCGTTCTTCCTCGCGTGGGATCTCGCGGGCATCGCGCTCGGCATCTTCCACCGGGCCGAGAACACCGTGAGCACGGGGGTGCTGCTCGCGCCCGAGCTCCCGCTCGAGGAGCTCGTCTTCCTGGGCTTCCTCTGCTACCTGACGCTCGTGCTCTACACGGGGGCGCTGCGGGTGGTCGCGCGGCGGACCGCCCGCGGTGCTCCCGGTGCTCCCGCTGCGCACGCCGCCTCCGCTGGATCCCGGCGGGAGGCGCGTCCGTGACCTATCTCCTGCTCTCGGCCGTGTTCCTCGCGGCGGCGGCCGCCGTCGCGGCGGCCGGGTGGCGGCGCGCGCCCCGCGGGCACGGCCGTGCGGTGCTCGCCGCGGCGGCCGCGCTCGTCGTGCTCACCGCGGTCTTCGACACGGTCATGATCGCGGTCGGCCTCTTCGACTACCGCGACGAGCACATCTGGGGCGTGCGCATCGGCCTCGCCCCCGTCGAGGACTTCGCGTACCCGATCGCCGCGGTGCTGCTGCTCAGCGGCCTGTGGAACCTGCTCGGCCCGAGGGAGCGCACGCATGCCGACTGAGACCCGTCGCCGCGGCGTCGTCGCCGAGCTCGTCACCGCCTCCCGCCCGCTGAGCTGGATCAACACGGCGTTCCCCTTCGCCGCCGCCTACCTGCTGACCACCCGTGAGATCGACGTCGCGCTCGTCGTCGGCACGCTCTTCTTCCTCGGGCCGTACAACCTCGCGATGTACGGCATCAACGACGTCTTCGACTACGCCTCCGACGCGGCGAACCCGCGCAAGGGCGGCGTCGAGGGGGCCCTGCTCGAGCCGGGGCGGCACCGGCTCACGATCGTCGCGGCGATCGCGCTCTGCGCGCCGTCCGTGGTCGTGCTCGTTCTGCTCGGCGGCCCGTGGTCATGGCTCGTGCTCGCGATCAGCCTCTTCGCGGTCGCCGCGTACTCGGTGCCCGGTCTCCGCTTCAAGGAGGTGCCGTTCCTCGATTCGGTCACCTCGAGCATCCACTTCGTGAGCCCGGCCGTGTACGGGCTCGTGCTCGCGGGCGCCGCGCTCACCCCGCAGCTCGTGGCACTGCTCGGGGCGTTCTTCGCCTGGGGCGTCGCGAGCCACGCCTTCGGCGCCGTGCAGGACGTCGTGCCCGACCGGGCCGGCGGCATCGCCTCGATCGCGACCGTGCTCGGCGCCGCGCGCACCGTGCGGTTCGCGATCGCCGCGTGGACGGTCGCCGGTCTCCTGATGATCGCGACCGCATGGCCCGGCCCGCTCGCCGCGATCCTCGTGATCCCCTACATCGCCGCTGCGGCGCCCTTCGCGAACGTGCGCGATGCCGACTCGGGTCGTGCGAACGACGGCTGGCGGCGGTTCCTCGCGATCAACTACGTCGTGGGGTTCCTCGTCACCATGCTGCTCATCTGGTACGCGGCGCTCACGGGGTGAGCGGTACGACCGGTACGACCGGCGCGTTCGTCGCGGCCGGCCCGCTCCTGCGCAGCAGCTCGGTCGAGTGCGCGAGGTGTTCGCGCATCGCGTCGGCGCCGCGGCGCTGCACGGCGTCGAGGAGCTCGCGGTGCTCGGCGACGAGCCCGTCGAGCGTGTAGTGGGGTCGCACGTGCAGCAGGAACAGCAGCAGCTCGCTGCCGAGCGCCTCGTGCGCCTCGACGATCCGTGGGCTCGACGAGGCGGCGACGATCGCCCGGTGGAGGTCGGCGTGCAGCCGCTCCACCTCGAGCCAGTCGATGCCCTCATCGGAGCCGGCGACCTCGCGCGCCCCCGCCCCCGCTTCCGCGGCGATCTCCGCGAGCCGTTCGAGCACGGCGACGGCGGGCGCGAGCACCTCCTCGGGCCATGCGTCGCCGTACCGCTCGCCCGCGACGCGCACCGCCTCGCCCTCGAGGGCCGCCCGCAGCTGCTGCAGGGCGTCGATCTCGTCGGGGTCGAAACTCACGACCCGCACCCCTCGGTACGCCTCGGCGACGGCGAGCCGTTCGGCGACGAGCAGCTGGAACGCCGCCCGCACGGTGTGCCGCGACACCCCGAAGCGCTCGGCGGCGGCCTCCTCGCGCAGCGGCGATCCGAGGGCGACCGTGCCGCTCAGGATCTCGGCGCGCAGCGCCTCGTGCACCCGTTCGACGACGGTGTCAGCGGAGAGCGGCGGCACGTGGCATCCCCTCGTGTCGATTCGGTCAGTCGCGGAGCTTCGATCGCACGATGAGCCAGACGAGCCCGCCGACCGCTGCGGCGACGCCGACGGCCGCCGCGATCGCGGCGCCCGGCTGCTCGTCGTAGAACGACTTCATCGACGCCTTCGCCCGGTCGACGCGGAGGCCCACCTGCTTCGGCACGTTGAGCTTGTCTTCGAGGGCGTTGAGGGTGCCGGCGAACTCGGCCCGCGCCTGGGCGGAGGCGGCGCGCGCCTCGACCCGCGTGAGGTTGCGTTCGCGCTCGGCGACCTCGCGCTTCGAGGGGCGCGGGGCGTCAGTAGCGGCGGTCATAGTCACCCGTTCCCTTCAGGGCGTCGAGGTCGGCTTTGAGGCTCTCGACCGATTCGAGCGGTTCGGCCCCGCGCTGGAAGTTCACGATGCCGATCCAGACGAGGACGGCGATGATGAGGAGCAGCACACCCGACACGACGAGGGCGGCCGCCCAGGCCGGCATGACGAGCGCGAGCGCGAAGATCGCGGCGGCGAGCAGCGTGAAGATCAGGAACGGCAGCACCACGAGCGCCACGACGAAGAACCCCGAGCCGATGCCGAAGTGCTTGACCTTGTAGGTGACCTCCGCCTTGATCTGATCGATCTCGGCCTTCACGAGGTTCGAGATCGTGTCGGGCAGTTCGCCGATCAGTGTGAAGAGCGAACGTTCGTCGTTCGTCGGTGCGGCCATCGCGCGATCACCTCGGTTCTCTATGAGTCGGATGCCGCGGGCTTGCCGCCGCGCGGCGTCGTGGTGCGCTTCGCAGTGGCCTTCGGCTTCGCCGGCTTCGCGGCGCTCGCGGCCGTGTCGGCCGCGGAGTCGATTGCCTCGCTCAGCGTGTCGGCCACGTTGTCGACCGCGGACTTCGTCGCACGGGCGCCGTCGGCGACGCCCTGCTTCGCCTTGCTCGCCACGTCGGCGACGTCGTGCTTCGTGGCGCCCGAGCCGCGGGTCGCGTTGCCGATGAACGACTTGACGCCGTCGAGCACGCTGTCGGAGAGGTCGCCCACCTTGTCGGCGGCGAAGCCCTTGACCGAGTCGACGCCCTGCTGCACGGCGGGGGTGTTCCACACGCCCTCTGCGGCGCGCTTGATCTGCTCGTAGCGTTCGCGGCCGGCGCGCGTGCCGAGCACGTACCCCACTCCGAGTCCGACGACGAAGAGGATCTTGCCCTTCATGTGCACCCCCGACTTCCTGCGCTGTTGCGCTGCAGCGACCTCTCAAGCG
The DNA here is from genome assembly GCF_042884375.1 of Agromyces sp. NPDC058136. Lineage (NCBI taxonomy): Bacteria > Bacillati > Actinomycetota > Actinomycetes > Micrococcales > Microbacteriaceae > Agromyces > Agromyces sp. NPDC058136. Next base: position 344,822 of record NZ_JBHVUA010000005.1, read on the forward strand.
TAGACCCCGCGCCGAGCGACGCAAGGGGGTTGAGACGAAATATTCCGTTTCGGCTATGCACTCGCGGGCGGTGCGACGCGGCGGTGGCGGATGCGTGCAGCGGCCTCGCGTGCGTGCGGCACCACCGAGGCGAGCCCGGTGCCCGACACCCAGGAGCCGGTGACCTCGATGCCCGGTTCCGCGGCGATCGTCTCCTCGAGCGAACGCACACGCTCGAGCTGGCCAATGGCGGCGTGCGACACGGCGTCGCGCCATTCGGTGCGGCCCGCGGCCCGGAGCATCCCGGCGTCGAGCGGCACGCCGAGCACCGCGCTCGCGTCGGCGAGCGCGAGCGCCGAGACCTCGTCGTCGCCGAGCCCTTCGAGGGGATTCGCCTGACCCGCGCGGCCGTAGGAGAGGCGCACGACGTGACGGCCTCCGGCCTGTTCGGCGAGCCACGCCCACTTCGCGGACGAGTGGGTGAGCGCCTTCGCGGCGACGCCCGGGGCGTCGGCGGCGACGAGCACGCCGGTGCCGCGGGGGGCGTCGTCGAGTGCGGGCGCGTCGAGCACGAGCGTCACGAGTTCGATGGATGCCCCCTGCGGCCAGTCGCTCGTCGACTCCCACCCCTCGACGGCCTGCTCGAGGAGCCCGAGCGAGGTGTGCGAGGCCGCGGCGAGCACGACGTCGGGCGCGAAGAGCTCGACCGGCTCGGTCGATCGATCGGCCTCCTCCGTCGGTCGAGCAGGGAGCGGAGCGACCGTATCGAGACCACGCTCCCCGCGCACCACCCACCCGTCGCCGTCGCGCTCGAGCGCCGCGACCTCGACGCCGGTGAGCACCGTCACGTCGAAGCGGTCGAGTTCGCGGGCGAGCGCGTCGACGAGCGTGTGCATCCCGCCGCGGAGACCGCGCACCGCGCCGCCTGCCTTGCGCTGTTCGACCATCTGGCCGACGCCGCCCGAGAGCGAGCCCGTGCGCGTCATCGCCTCGTTGAGCCCGGGCGCGACGAGGTCGAGGTCGAGCAGGTCGGGGTCGGCCGAGTACACGCCGGAGGAGATCGGGGTGACGAGCCGGTCGAGCACCGCCTGCCCCATGCGCGAACGCACGAGCTTGCCGAGGCTGTGCGCGCGGCCGATGCGGAGGATCGGCATGAGCCGGTCGGCATACGCGCGCGTCGCGCCGCTCCAGCCGATGATGCGGCGCACGTCGTCGCCGAGCGGGTTCGCGGGGATCCCGAGGACGCCGGTCTTCGGCAGCGGCGCGGCGTCGAGTGCGCCGCCGTCGCCCCAGACGAGCCATGCGCCCGCGCGGTTCGGGTCGACGATCTCGTCGTCGAGCCCGAGCGACGAGAGGAGCTCGGCGACGCCGCCGCCACGGGTCGCGAACGACTCGGCGCCCGAGTCGAGCGTGAGTCCGTCGAGCTCGATGCGGCCGACGCAACCGCCGAGTTCACCGCGTCGCTCGACGATCGTGACGGCGAGGCCGATCTTCGCGCACTCGAGCGCGGCGACCATGCCGGCGACGCCGCCGCCGATCACGACGACGTCGGACCCCGACGATCGAGGGGCGCTCGTCTCGAGACCCCCGTCGCTCACGCGGCGCCCGCCTCGTGCACGAGCTCGACGACGCGGGTGAGCACGGTCGGGTCGGTCTCGGGCGGCACGCCGTGGCCGAGGTTGAAGACGTGGGCGGGCGCGACCTCGGCGCGGCGCAGCACGTCGCGCACGGCGGCCTCGAGCACCGGCCACGGCGCCGCGAGCAGCGCGGGGTCGAGGTTGCCCTGCAGCGGCACGCCCGCGCCGATGCGCTCGGCGGCGACGTCGAGCGGCACCCGGTAGTCGACGCCGACGACGTCGACGCCGACCTCCTTCATCGCGCCGAGCAGTTCGCCGGTGCCGACGCCGAAGTGCACGACCGGCACCGGGCGGGCGGGCTGCGCCTGCCCCGCGGCATCCGTCACCTCGTAGGCGAGGTCGTGCACGTGCGCGAGCGCCTTCGCCGAGGCGGGGGCGACGTGGGTCTCGTAGTCGGCGAGCGAGAGCGCGCCGGCCCACGAGTCGAAGAGCTGCGCGGCCGAAGCGCCGGCGAGCACCTGCGTGCGCAGGAACCGGCCCGTGAGCTCGGCCATCCACTCCATGAGCGCGCGCCACGCGCCGGGGTCGGCGTGCATGAGGGTGCGGGCGGCGAGGTGATCCTTCGAGGGGCCGCCCTCGGTGAGGTAGGCGGCGAGCGTGAACGGCGCACCCGCGAAGCCGATGAGGGGCGTCGCGGTGCCCGAGCCGTTGTCGGTCGTCGCGAGTTCGGCGATCGTCTGCGCCACCGCCTCGGTGATCGGGCCGGATGCCTCGTCGAGGCGTGCGGGGTCGATCGCCGTCAGCTCGGCGACCGCAGCAGCATCCGCGTAGCCCTTGCCGAACACCGGGCCGCGGCCCGGCTGGATCTCGACGTCGACGCCGACGAGCTTCAGCGGCACGACGATGTCGCTGAAGAAGATGCCCGCGTCGACCTTGTGGCGCCGCACGGGCTGCAGGGTGATCTCGCTCGCCATCACGGGGTCGAGGCACGCATCGAGCATGCGCGTGCCGACGCGGAGGTCGCGGTACTCGGGCAGCGAGCGGCCGGCCTGCCGCATGAACCACACCGGAGTCGTGTCGGCGCGTTCACCGCGGTAGGCGCGCACGAGGCGCGAGTCGCTGGTGAGGCCGGCGGAGAGGGGATGCTGCGGGGAGAGGATCACGCCCGACATTGTCTCGCATCGGGCTGGGAGGGCCTCGACACGCTCCGGCTCGTGCCGACCGCACGCCTGCCTCGTGCAGACCCGGCGCCTACAACCGCTCCGCGATCACCGCGGCCGCAGACAGCCACGCGTCACGGGTGCCGTCCGAGAGCGCCTCGAAGTCGATCGGGCCGCCGTCCACGAGGGCTGGATCGAACGGCACCCGGGTGACCGCGGAGGTGACCTGCGAGAAGTGCGATTCGAGCCGGTCGACGAGCGCGGGGTCGGGGCGCGCCGACGGCGCGGCCAGGATGGTCACGGCCTCGTCGACCTTCTGCCCGAAGCCCTTCTCGCGGAGCCCGTCGAGGAGCCACGCGGCACTCGCCGCCGTGTCCTCGCGCACCGTCGACACGATGACGAGCTGGTCGGCCGCGGCCACCGCGGCGATCCAGTTCGACGCCCGCATGTTGTTCCCCGTGTCGATGAGGATGATCCGGTAGTACTTGGCGAGCACCTCGTGGAGCCGGTCGAACGCGGCCGCGTCGATCGTGGAGGACGCGGTGGCGTCCTCGTCGGAGGCGAGCACGTCGAAGCGGGCGTCGACCTGCGTGCGGACGTAGGCGTCGAGGCGGGCGAGGCTCGAGGCGTCCGCATCGGTGAAGCTCGGCAGGTCGCCGAGCAGGTCGACCGCCGTGCGATGGTGCGGCGCGTGCTGAGCACGCCACCCGAGCGTCCCGCGCGTCTCGTTGTTGTCCCAGGCGAGGGTCGAGCCGCCGCGGAGCGTTCCGAAGGTCGCCGCGAGCAGCAGCGTGCTCGTCGTCTTGTGGGCGCCGCCCTTGGGGTTCAGGATGACGATCGTGCGCGGCCCGCCGAGGCGTCGCTGCACCGCGCGCTCGCGCTCGAGGCGCGACTGCTCGGCGCGGCTGGGCGCGGGCGAGATCGCGCCTCGCGTCACCTTGCGCACCGCGCCGCGCCAGCCGGTCGTCGCCCGATCGCGACGCGGGCGGCTGCGGCTGTTCAGCAGGTCGTCGACCGTGGGCTTGCCGGTGTCGACCGCCGCGGCGCGCGTCGGCGTCGCGGGCAGCGGGCTCGCCGGCAGTGCCGTGCTCGCGGCGGCCGCCGGGACGGGGAGCGGCGCCGTCGGGTTCGGCGCGGCCGCCTCGTGCTGGGGATGTCCCGGCGCGGCCTCGGGCATCGTCACCGCGCCGTCGGGGTGGATGACGAGCGACCAGGTCCTCGCCCCGTCGACGAGGTGCGCCGTCAACGGAGTCCCGGCGGAGGCGGCGCGCAACCGGACGGCCTCCACGATCCGCTCGTTCAGGGCATCGCGACTCGCGGCGATCACCTGCTCGACGTCGCCGTCGACATGGACCTCGGCCTCCGTGCTCGATCGCAGGTAGACGGTCGGCTGGCTGGTATTCACGTTCACATCTCCCCCATGTGCGTCACCGGGGAATCGCCGCGAACGCCGAACAGCACCCGGACGCGACCGGATGCTGTGCGATTCCCCCGTGTTCGAGCGTAGCCGGTGCGATCGCGGCCCCCACATCGAACTGAAGAACCCTTACCTTCGATCGCTGTTCGCGCTAGAGTCGGGGGCGTTGTGCCCCGTCCCGACGGCACGACGACGTGTCGACGTCGACGTCGACACGCCTCCGCCCCCACGGAGAGAAGCGACGTGTCCCGAATCGTCACGATGCCCCTCGCACCCGCTGCGACGCCCACCTGCCTCTGCGGCTGCGGGTGCACCCCGCCCGGTTCCGCCCGACCCACGAACGGCGCGAACCCGGCGAGCGGCGCACCCCGATGAATACCGCCGAGCACCGCCTGCCGCTGACCTGGCTCGTCGCCGTGCTCACCGTGCTCGTCGTGGGCGGCCTCGTCGCCGCGGCGCCGCAGGTCGAGCGGCTCGTGCCGCGCCTCCCCGAGGTGTCGGGGCGGGCGGCCACGCCGATGTTCCTCGCCGCCGTCGCCGCGCTCGTCGTCGTCGCGCTGGTTGTGCGCCTCGGCTCGCTCGCCAGGTGCCGTGCCCGCCGCCGCGCGCTCGAGCACAGCTTCGCGGGCAGCGTCGAGTGCGGCCTCCGCCATCGCGAGCTCGACGCGACGCTCGGCGAGCTCCTCGGCCGCCGCGTTCCGCTCTCGAACCGTTTCTCGATCGTCGCCGACGACGAGGGCCTCTCCCTCTGGAGCGGTGGCCGGAGGCCCCGTCGCACCGCGCAGTTCGCGTGGCGCGAGGTGCGCAACATCCGCGCCGACGAGATGATCGCCGGCAGCCGCCCGGTGCCGATCGTGGTCGTCCGCGTGCGTCGCGACGGTGCGAGCATCGCGCTGCCGATCATCCTGGCCGCCGAACGCCCCGGTGCCTTCGCGGTGACCGACGCCCCGTTCTACGCCATCGTCCGCTCGTGGAAGGCGCTGCACCGCTCCGCCCTCGAGCGCGAGGGGCTCGAGCTGCCGCCGCTGACCGCGCCGATCCCGGTGATCACCCGCGAGATGCTCGCCGCGGCGCGCTGACACCGACGCACTCGGCGAGGCCCGGCGCACCCGTGACCCCGTGAGTCATCCTCGGCTTCGACGGCGGGTAGAATCCTTGAGTGCTCATCTGCCTGACCGCGAGCCACAAGAATGCCGGGTTCGACACACTCGAGCGTCTGTCGGCGCACGCGGAGACCGCCGCCCCGCGCATCCTCGACCGTCATGACACGCTCCAGGGTGCGATCGTCGTCGCGACCTGCAACCGCTTCGAGGCCTACCTCGACCTCGACACGCCCGAGGGCGACTCCCCCGTGCCCGCGGTCCACGAGGCCATCCGCGCCGTGAGCGACGTCGCCGGACTCGAGCCCGACGAGCTGCGCGCGACCTTCGGCTTCGTGCACGGCAATGCCGTCGCAGGACACCTCTTCTCCGTGGCATCCGGCCTCGAATCGGTCGTCGTCGGCGAAGGCGAGATCGCCGGGCAGGTGCGCCGCTCGCTCGAGCGCGCCCGCGCCGAGGGCACGACGACCCCCGAGCTCGAGCGCCTCTTCCAGCGCGCCTCGCAGACCTCGCGCCGGGTGAAGAACCAGACGGGCGTCGGCGGCGCCGGCCGCTCGCTCGTGCGCCTCGCCCTCGAACTCGCGTCGAGCCGCGTCTCCGACTGGTCCGCCGCGCGCGTGCTGCTCGTCGGCACCGGCCAGTACGCGGGCGCGACGCTCGCGGCCCTCCGCGACCGCGGCGCGAACGACGTGCGCGTCTACTCGCCCTCGGGTCGGGCCGCGAAGTTCGCCCGCAATCACGACATCACCGCCGTCTCGCACTCGGGCTACGCCGTCGCGGCAGCCGCGGCCGACGTGATCATCACCTGCACGACCGCCGACCACCACGTCGTCGACCGGGTGCTGCTCGAAGGCGGTCGCGCGACGCTCTCCGCCTCCCACACGGCGCCCGACCCCTCCGCGTCGGCGGTGCTTGCCGAGTTCCGCGCCTGGTGCCCCGTGCCCGAGGCCGCGCACGACGCCCGCCAGCTCGTCATCGACCTCGGCATGCCGCGCAACGTCGCGACCGATGTCGTCGAGGTCGACGGGGTCGAGCTGCTCGACCTCGAGACCATCCGCCGTCACGCACCGCTCGAAGAGCTCGGCGCGACCGACGACGCCCGGGTCATCGTCGACCGTGCCGCCCGCAACTTCGGCGCCGTCGGCGAGGAGCTCGACCTCGCGCCCTCCGTCGTCGCACTGCGTTCGCACGTGCAGGGCGTGCTCGACGCGGAGATCTCCCGCGCCCGTTCGCGCGGCACCGGCGACGCGGTCGTCGACGAACGGGTCGAGGCGGCGCTGCGCCACATGGCCGGCGTGCTGCTGCACACCCCGATGGTGCGCTCCCGCGAGTACGCCCGCTCGGGCGAGCAGCGCGCCTGGATCGACGGCCTCGAGGCCGTCTTCGGCGTGCGCGCCGACGAGCTGCACTAGCCCCGGGGCATCCGGTGGCTGCGATGGCCACCGCCGCGCACGAAAGTGCAAGGTTGCGTCAGGAACCCGGCGACCGCCGCGCGTGCGCCGCGCGGAACTCGGTCGGCGGGGCGCCCGCCTTCCGGGCGAAGAGCCGTGAGAAGAACGCGGGATCGTCATAGCCGACGGCCGCCCCGATGACGCGCACGGGCAATGCCGTGCCGGCGAGCAGGGCCTGCGCCCGCTCGATCCGAGTCGTCACGATGAACTCGTGGGGCGACTGCCCGGCGGCCTGCTGCACGACCGCGCGCAACGCAGCGGGCGAGAGCCCGAGTCGCCTGGCCCGTTCGGCGACGTCAACCCGATCGGCGGCCGTCTCCCGGAGAGCGGCGAGGACGCGAGCCGCCGTGCGCTCGGCGCCGTCGGGCCGGATCTCGACGTCGGCGGCGAGCGCGGCGAGGCGGAGGCAGATCGCGGATGTCTCGAGCCGCGCAGAGCGGCGGGGCGAGTCGAGCAGGTCGCGCAGCTCGGCGAACAGCGCGGGGAGCTCGGCGGGCGTGCGGGCGAGGCGTGTGACCGGACGTGCCGTCTCGAACGCACCGAGCTCGACGAGCGCAGGCACCGTCACGCCCTCGAGGAGCAGCCAGTGCTCCGTCCACCCGTCGGGTCCCGGTCCATAGCCGTGCACGCGCCCGGGCGGGACGCGGATCACCGCCGGCGACGCGAACTCGATCCGTCCGTGTCGATGATCCTGGTAGGCCCCGGCGCCCTCGCTCACGAAGACGAGCGCGTGGCTCTCGATGCGACGGCCGGAGAATCCGGTGCGTGCTTCGCTCTGCTCGCCTGCGCCGAGGCAGACGAGCCCGTGGTCACGGAGCAGCGGTGAGGTCGCGACGTAGCGCGCCCAGTTCGTCACCATGTCGCAACGATAGTCGTCGCAACGATAGTCCAAGTGGTTCATTGCACGAGTCCATGGAGTGTCCGACCGCGACGGGCGAGCATTGCCTCATGCTCACCTCGAACGGCTATGTCCTCGATGACCGCCCCGACCGCCTCGGGCGCCTCGAGCCCGTGCCCGCGGCCGAGCGCGGCGATCGCGAGGCGCTCTGGTCACGGCTCCGCCGCGACGGCTACCTCTACCTGACCGGCCACCTCGATCCCGCGGAGGTGCTCGCCTTCCGCCGCCACTACTTCGCGGCGCTCGAACCGACGGGGCTCATCGCGGACGGCAGCGACCCCGAGGACGGCATCGCGGCCGATCGCGACCTCGACCGGGGCTCGTATCGACGCATCCTCTTCGACGAGATCGTCCCCGGCGACGAGTACCTGGCCCTCTGCGCCGCGCCGCGCGTCGCCGACTGGTTCGCCTGGTTCCTCGACGACGAGGTGCACCTGCACCGGCGCAAGATCATCCGGCACACGAAACCCGGCGAGCGCGGCATCGGCACCGCGACGCAGGCCCACTACGACCTCGTGTACCTGCGCGAGGGCAGCGATCGCGTGCTGTCGATGTGGATCCCCCTCGGCGACGTCCCGCTCGACCGGGGCGGCCTCGCCTATCTCGAGGGCAGCCACCACCGGGTCATGGCCGAGGAGGCGGCCGGCGGCCTGCCGCATCCGGCGGCGTCGATCACCGCCGACCTGCCCGGCCTCGCCGAGCGGCACGACGCGCGATGGCTCGTGACCGACTACGCCGCCGGCGACGTGATGGTGCACTCCGCCCACATCGTGCACGCGGGGCTCGACAACGTCGACACCGGAGGCCGCATGCGCCTCTCGACCGACATCCGGTATCAGCGCGCCTCCGAACCGATCGACTGGCGATGGCAGGAGCACTGGCACGACCGGGACGGGCTCTGAGCGAACGGCCGATCCCGGACGCACGAACGCCCCCGCGGTGAGGATCGCGGGGGCGCTCGCGCCGTGGCGCCGGCCGACCCGAATCAGGCCGGCGTCACGTCGCTCACTCGGTGCCGAAGAACTCGACTTCGGCGAGTGCCGCCCAAGGCAACCCGTTGTGAGAGCTCAGTGCGACGACCTTGACGTACCGTCCGGTCGCGGGCGCCGTGAACATCACGTTCTGCGTCCCGGTCGCGGCCAGTGCGCCCGAGGCCGCCGGGGCGCCCCAGGTCTCGCCGTCGTCGCTGACGTACACCTCGTACTCCTTGACCCGGCCGTTCGGCTCCGTGCCCGAGCGCTGCTGGATCGAGATCCCGCGCAGTTCGGTCGACGACGCCAGGTCCACGGTGACGTGGTGCGGGAAGGCGGGCGAGCCGCCGAGCCACTGCGTGTGCCAGATCGTCGAGGCCGAACCGTCGAGGAGGTTGGCGGCAGCGCCGTTCTCGCCCACCGTCTCCTCCGAGTCGACGTCGACGACGGTCATGGCGTCCTTCGGCAGCGGGATCGGCGCGGCTTCGCGCACGCCCCACACGTTGAGCTCGTTCGCCCCGGCGAAGGCGGCGCCGTTGATCGAGCTGAGCCCGACGAGCTTCACGAAGCGCGCGTCGACGGGCGCGAACGAGAGGTGCTGCACGGCGGCCGTGCTCGCGAAGTCCCCGCTCGCGACGGGCGTGCCCCAGTTGCTGCCGTCACTGCTCACGTAGAGCTCGTAGGCCTTGATCGACCCGTTGCCCCGGCGCACCTGGTAGTCGAACCCGTCGACCCGGTACTGGTCGCCGAGGTCGAGCGAGATCCAGTGCGGGTAGGGGGTGTCGGGGTTGACCTGCGACCACGCCGAGTGCCACATCGTGGCCGGGTTGCCGTCGATCGCCGCGCCGGGGCTGCCGTCGCCGGTGCCCGGTTCGGCGTCGCTGACCCCCGCGACGCTGAGTCGCGACTGCGGGATGAGCCCGGCGGGCAGGGTGCGGAACGACGCGGATGCCTCGACGGCGCGCGTGCCGCCGGTCACCGTGTACTCGGTGCGGGCCGTGATGTCGTGGTCGCCCTGCTCGAGGTCGGCCGGCGCAGAGACCTGCCAGTTCGTCCGTACCGTCGCACCCGGTGCGACGGTCGCGGTCGTGACGGGCGCGGTCGGCGTCACCGTCCAGCCCTCGGGCACCACGAGCTCGGTCGTGACGGCGGTCGCCGCCTCGGCCTCGTGATTGGTGAACGAGGTGGTGACGGTGTTCGCCTCTCCGGGCACGAGCCCGCTGACGGGCCCTGCGACGGTGAGCTTCGCGCAGGCCGCCGGGGTCTCGCTCTCGCCGAGGTCCTCGATGCGGAGGTTGTCGAGGATGAGGTCGGAGCCCGTGCCGCCGACGGCGTTGCGTCGGAGCCCGACGAACGGGTCGCCGCACGCCGGCGCGTCGAACTCGTGCTCGAAACGGGTGGTCTCGAGCACCTGGCCGAAGTCCGTCGTGGTGAGGTCGAGCGTCGTCGCCGTGCCGTCGACGAGCTGGTCGACGCCCGTCACGAAGGAGTACGCCCCCGCGACGCCGCTCTGGTAGTCGAACGACACCCGGTAGCGGTGGCCCGCCTCGAACGGCACCGAGTACTCGGAGGTGCGGTAGACGAGCCCGCGGTTCTCCTCGTGCGCCATGAGCGAGAAGTCGCCGTCGAGCACCATGTCGAAGGCGCGGCCGTTCCAGCCCTGCTGGGTGAACGGTTCGTTGCGCTTCGCGATGTGGGTGCGCGGGTCGGTCGAGCCGCCCGAGTCGCCCTTGAAGAAGGGGCCCCAGCCCTGGTCGACGACCTCGAAGTCCTCGTCGACGAGCACCTCGCCGCCGGGCACCGGGTCGTCGGTCGCGACGACGCGCACGTTGTCGACGTGCACGAGCGCCTCGCCGTCGCCGGCCGCGATGGTGAGCGTCGGTCGGGTGTCGGCGGTCACCGTGACGAAGGTCCGGAGGCGCTGCACGTTCGTGCCGTGCCATTCGTCGGCGGCCACGTAGTTGACCGCGCCCGAGGAGTCGACGCTCGTCGAGGCGTCCTCGCCGTCGTCGCCGCGCACGTCGACCGAGAGGGTCGTCTCACGCGTCTGGCCCGCCGCGATGCCGACGTCGGCCGAGACCGCGTAGGTGCCGGGTTCGAGCTCGCCGAGCTTCTGGCTGATCGAGGATGCGCCCGCGCCGAGCACGGCGGCGCGTCGACCGAGCGCGTCGCGCTCGATGCTCGCTGCGCCGCTCGGGTTCCAGTCGTCGAGGGCTCCGGCGTTGAACCCGGGGTCCTTCACCTGGGTGCCCTGGCCGAACGCGGCCTTCTTCGGCAGCTTCGATGCGGCGGTCGCCTTGGTGCCCGCGACGAGCACGTACGGTCGGCCCGCCTCGGCGTCGATCGTCACCGCACCGTCGACGACGGGCAGGTCGGCGACCTTGGTGCGTCCGGTGTCGCCGAGGGCGAAGAGCTGCAGCGACGCGGCATCCGCGAAGTCGCCGGTGAGCTGCCATGTGCTCTGACCGCCCGCCGGGGCGTAGTGGTAGAGCTTGTCGGCGTCCTTGCCCGCCTTCGACGACCACGGCAGCAGGTAGCTGTCGCCGCGCAGCACCTCGGCGCCGTCGACCGTGATGACGCGGTCGGCCGCGCTCGTGCCGGTGACGCTCACGCCGTCGGCCAGGTCGATGCGATCGGCCGTCCAGCGTTCGATCTCGTGGTGCTGCAGGAACTTCGCGGGCACGTTCGCGGTCCACACGTTGCCGAGGAACGCGTTGAAGTCGTTCTGCCCCGTCCACCCCTCGAACTCGACGATGTGGCTCGTGCCGAGCAGCGGGTGCGGGTTCCACACGTCGGCCTCGGTGTTGTTCACGAAGCGCAGGATCTGCGAGTTGACGCCCTTGTTCGACGAGCCGCCGTAGTTCTCGTCGTTCGCCCAGTGCGACCAGGTGTTGTTCTCGGCGAGCTTGTCCGCCCACTCCGAGCCGACGCGGAACCCGTGCTTCACGAGCGAGTCCTGCAGCGACTGGGCGAGCCAGCCGTGCTCGTAGTAGACGTCGATGTAGGCGAAGTCGAGGTTGTCATGGGTCGCTTCGGCGAGTTCGCCGATGCGGCGGTCGAGTTCGCCCGAGGCGCGGTCGTAGCGCTGGTCGATGTAGTACGACTGGTCGAGCCAGTTCCATCCCTTGGCGTTCTCGTCCGCGATCTCGTCGCTGAAGGAGTTCGCCTCGGGGTAGATCTCGGTCGCGTTGAGGTGCACGCCGAAGGAGGCGTTCCACTTCTTCCCGGCCTCGACGGCGGCGTTGAGCTCGGCGAGTCCGCCGGCGCGCTCGTTGAAGTTGTCGCCGTAGTCGGTGTTCGCCGAGTCGTGGCCCTCGCTCGTGAAGCCCTTGAGCATCGCCACCTGGCCGAGTCCGTCGGTGTTCAGGGCGATCCGCTTCACGTCGTCGAGCGTCCGCAGGAACGGGTGCGTCGCCTGCGAGGCGAAGTTGAAGGGGATGTGGGTGATCACGTTCTCGGGCGTCTGCTCGCCCTTGGCGGGGGCGATCCGGATGTCGCGCATCGCGATCGCCCCGTCCTGCCAGTCGACCACCTGGTCGCCGTTGGCGTCGGGGGTGACGGCGACCTTGACCCACGGGAGCTCCGCCGTGGCATCCTGCCCCTTCGGACGGTACAGCCACGGGCCGCTCGCGATGCCGACCTCGACCCCGTCGCCAGCGGCGACGGCCTGACGCCAGAAGTTGCCCGAGTCCTTGTTGCTCGCGCCCGACGAGGTGTCGTAGAGCGCGTTCGTCGCGAATGCGGCGGCGAGCTCGCCGGTGTTCGCGATGATCGTGTTCGAACCCTGGGGCGACGCGTCGAGCGGCGTCGACGCGGTGACGGGCAGGAACACGTCGCCCGAGGCGTTGCGGTCGACCGACAGGTTCGCCGCGGCGATCGCCGTGCCCGTCTCGGCCGACGAGACGGTGACGAGCCGGTGATCGGGGATCTGCAGCGTCTGCACGACGCGGTCGGGGTCGACGATCTTCGTGACCTCGATCGTGACGACGTTGCGCTTCACCGACAGGCGCGCCTCGATCGAGACCCCGGCGAGCGCGCTCGGCGTCAGCACGTACTCGACGGCCGTGCGACCGTCGGCGCGCGAGACGACGGTCACCGGCTGGTTCGCGCCGTTGATCGTGACCGTCCCGATCGTGGTGCCGTTGCCGTGCAGCACGGCTCCGGTGCGGCGGTCGGTGTAGCTGACGACCTGCGGGAACGCGGCGTCCGCGACGACCGCGAGCGCATCGCTGCGCAACCCGAACGACGCGCCGGGCACCGGTGCGGTGAACTCGGCGGCGCGCGCGGTGGTCGTGCTCTCGGCGGCCATCGCGGGCGTCGCCGCGAGCGGCACGACGACTCCGCTCGCAACCGCGCACGCGAGTCCGAGGCGCCAGAGGCGGCCCGGTGGGCGTGATGAAGGCATCTTCGTCTCCATTCCGCGTCGAGTCGACGCGTCCATATCGACCTGCGCCGACGGCGCAGTTCAGTCGAAGGTCTCGATGTACTCCTGTTCGGGTCCGAGCTCGGCTCGTTCGCGCAGCTCGACGGTGTCGCCGAGGCGCTCGAGCTCGAGCACGGTGATGAGGTTCTCGCCCGCGCGCAGGAGCGGCGCCGGCACGTAGTACGTCAGCTGCGGGCCGATCTCCCAGTAGCGGCCGAGCAGGAACCCGTTCACCCACACGAAGCCCTTGCCCGACCCCGGGAACGCGAGGAACGCATCGGCCGGCTCCTCGAGGTGCAGCACCGCGGTGGCGAACCCGTCCTGAGTCGCGAGCGCCGTCCCGGCACCGTGCAGTTCGGCGAGGGTCTCCGCGCCCCACTCGTCGAGCGGCAGCGCCCGCGTCGTCCACCGCTGCACGAGCCGGCGGTCGAGCTGCACACCCCCGAGGATCCCCTTGCCCTCGCCGAGCAGCGGCCCGTAGTTGATGCGGCCCTGGTTCTCGACGAGCAGCTCGAGCACGACCGCCCGACCGCGGTCGCCAGCGCGGTCGCCAGCGCGGTCGCCGTCGCCGCCGTCGCCGATCCGCACCCCTGCGGCCGCCTGCTCGGCGTCGAGCACCGCCACGCGGACGCCGTCGACGAACACCACGGCCCGGTCGCGGAGCCCGCGCACGGTGAGCAGCGCGCCGCCCCGCGGCACGATCGGCTCGGCGCGGTAGAGCGCCAGCCCCGCGTCGAGGCCGAGCTCTTCGAAGCTCGGCGGCATCGCGGTGCGCACCTCCTCGCCGGCGGTGCGCAGCGTCTCGAGGAGACCGGCGATCGGGCGCAGCGGCAGCGTCCCCGCCGGCAGCACGGGCGGCGTCGCGGATGCCACGGGCGGCACCTGCCCCGTGACATCCGCCAGCAGCTCGCGCATGAGCCGGAACTTCTCGGTGATCTCGCCGTTCTCGGCGATGGGCGCGTGCGAGTCGTAGCTCGTCTGCGTCGGCTGCAGGCGTTCGCCGTCGTGGTTGGCGCCCGACCAGAGGCCGAAGTTCGTGCCGCCGTGCGCCATGTAGAGGCTCAGCGATCCGCCCTCGGCGAGGATGTCGGCGACGACCCCGGCGGCCCCGGCTGGGGTGCGCACGTGGTGCGGGTCGCCCCAGTGGTCGAACCAGCCGTTCCACAGTTCCGCGCACATGAACGGTTCGCCGTCCCGACGCTCGCGCAGCATCTCCGCGGCCTGCGAGGCGCGCGAGCCGAAGGTCGCGGTCGCGAGCACGCCGGGCACGCTGCCGCCGTCCTGCATGAGCTCGGTCGGACCGTCGGCCGTGTAGATCAACTCGGTGATGCCGCCGGCGAGGAGCCGGTCGTGCAGCCACGCCAGGTAGTCGGCGTCGTCGCCGTAGCTGCCGTACTCGTTCTCGAGCTGCACGGCGACGATCGGTCCGCCATGGGCCGCCTGCAGCGGCGCGAGGCGGGGCAGCAGCTCGTCGAACCAGCGGTCGACCGCGTCGAGATAGGCCGGATGACTCGACCGCAGGCGCATCCCCGGGGTGCCCGAGAGCCACGCGGGGAACCCGCCGTTGTCCCACTCGGCGCAGATGTACGGGCCGGGGCGGACGATGACATCGAGCCCGAGCTCTCCGGCGAGCGCGATGAAGCCTTCGAGGTCCCGCCAGCCCGCCCAGTCGATCTCGCCGCGGCGACGCTCGTGGAAGTTCCATGCGATGTACGTGTCGACCGTGTTGAGGCCGAGGGCGACGAGTCGTTCGAGGCGATCGCGCCACTGCTCGGGGTGCACGCGGAAGTAGTGCAGCGAGCCCGAGAGCACCCGGTGCGGTCGGCCGTCGCGGAGGAACGCGCCGTCGGCGAAGGACAGCACCGTACCCACCGCGGTGAGGGGCGCACCGTGGATCGCGCTCACTTGACCGCCCCCGCCGTGAGGCCGGCACGCCAGAAGCGCTGGAGGCCGAGGAACGCGATGATCAGCGGCACCACCGAGAGGAGCGCTGCGACCACGACGGTGCCCGCGGGCACCTGCCCGTTGCTGCCCGCCCAGCCGACGAGGCCGACCGTGACCGGCTGCAGGGCGCTGTCGTTCAGCACCATGAGCGGCAGGAGGAAGTTGTTCCACACCTCGACGAACTGGAAGAGGAAGATCGTGACGAGCGCCGGCGACATGATGCGCACGCCGATCGAGAAGAAGATGCGGAACTCCCCCGCACCGTCGATCCGCCCGGCCTCGATGAGCTCGTCGGGCACCGACTGGGCCGCGAACACGCGCGCGAGGTACACGCCGAACGGGCTCACGATGCTCGGCAGCAGCACGGCGAGCGGGTTGTTGAGGAGGCCGACCTGGTTGAACAGGAGGAAGAGCGGGAGCGTGAACATCACCTTCGGGATGAGCACGGCGGCGAGGATCGCCCCGAAGACGATCCCGCGACCGCGGAACTCGTACTTCGCGAGGGCGTAGCCGGCCATCGCCGAGAGCAGCGTGCCGATGACGGCCGAGACGCCCGCGTAGAAGACGCTGTTCAGCATCCACCGCCCGAAGATGCCGTCGTTCTCGGCGAAGACGAGCGCGATGTTCTCGAAGAGCCCGAAGCCGTCGAACCAGAGGCCGGGCTCCGAGAACTGGTGCCCGGCGGGCTTCGTCGACGCGACGACGAGCCACCAGATGGGCATGATGAAGTAGAACGCCGAGATGCCGAGGAGGGCGAAGACGCCGAGGCGGCTCGCGAGGTTCGCGTCACGGTTCGAACGGCGGGGGCGCGAGGCATCCGGCCGGTCCGATCGCGGCGTGCGCGTGGCCGACGCCAGGGTGGGGGCGGTCATCGTTCGCCTCGATTCGTGAGCTTGAAGAAGGCGAACGAGAGCACGCCGACGAGGAGGGCGAGCACGACCGACTGCGCCGCGGCGTAGGGGTAGTTCTGCGCGGTGACCTGGGCCTGCGCGGCCATGAGCGGCGTGAAGGTGTTGCTGATCGCGCCGCCCGAGATGGTCTGCAGCACCTTGGGCTCGTTGTAGAGCTGGGCCGAGCCGATGATCGAGAAGACGGCGGTGAGGACGAGCGCGGGGCGCACCATCGGGATCTTGATGCTCCAGGCGATGCGCATCGGGCCGGCGCCGTCGAGGCGGGCGGCCTCGATCGTCTCGGCGGGGATCGTCTGCAGCGAGGAGTAGATGATGAGCATGTTGTAGCCCGTCCACCCCCATGTCACGATGTTCGCGACGGCCCACAGCACGATCTCGGGGGCGAAGAAGGGAATGCCGGTGCCGACGACCCGCTCGAGGAGCGTGTTGATCGGGCTCGTCACGGGCGAGTAGAGGAACGACCACATGACGGCCGCGATGACGCCGGGCACGGCGTAGGGCAGGAACGCGGCGAGGCGGAAGAAGCTCTTGCCCCGGGCCGAGCGAGAGTCGAGGAGGAGCGCGAGCAGCAGCGCGAGGCCGAGCATGACGGGCACCTGCACGAGGCCGAAGAGCGCGACCCGACCGAGCGAGGCGATGAACTCGGTGTCGCCGAGCAGGCGGGCGTAGTTCGCGAGCGGCGTGAACTCGAGGGTCGGCGCCTCGAGCCCGAGGCCCGAGCGCTGCAGGGTGAAGAGGCTCTGCACGAATGCGTAGACGATCGGCACGAGGTACATCGCGACGAACAGCACGCCGAACGGGGCGAGGAACAGCAGCGGCGTGCGCCAGCGGCCGCCCGATCGGGCGCGGGCCGTGCCGCCCGGTGCCGGGTCACCGGCGCCGCGTCGGCCGAGGCCGCGGGGTCCGGTGTCGGCGGTCGTGACCGCCCGAGTCGATGAGGTTTCCATGTCGTCCTGCGTCGTTGCGATGGTGCGTCGGGGCTTGGGGTTCGAGTGCGGATGCCTCGGGGCGGGGTCGGGGCGGCGGCTCGCGCCGCCCCGACCCGCGTACCCGGCGGCTACTCCGTGACGGAGAGGCCCTGGGCCTCGAGCGCGTCGACGGTCTGCTGCTGGGTGCCGCTCAGCGCGTCGGCGAAGGTGCCCTGCGCCGACCAGGCCTTGCCGAGTCCGTCGTCGAGGAACCCGACGGTCTCGGGCATGTTCGGGCCCCAGGTCCAGCCGGTGGTGACGTGCGGCGACGCCTCGGCGAACACGTCGAAGATGACCTGGTCGCCGAAGTACGGGTCGGGCTCGGTGAGGGCGGGGAGGTCGAGCAGATCGGTCGCCGCGGGGTAGAGCGCCGCCGCCTCGACGAGACCCGAGAAGGTGTCGGGGTCGGTGCTCATGAAGTGCGCGAACGCCCAGGCGGCCTCGGGCGTCTCGCAGCCCTTCAGCACAGCCGTGGCCGAGCCGCCGACGTTGCCGACCTTGTCGTCGCCGGCCTCCCACTGCGGCATGGGCGCGACGGCCCACTTGCCTTCACCGTCGGGGGCGCTGCCCTTGAGGACGCCTGCGATCCAGACGGCGCCGACGTGGGTCGCGATCGAGCCGTCGCCGAGGCCGGTGTACCAGGACTGGTCCCACATGGGCGCCTGGCTGATGAGGCCGGCGTCGGTGAGGCCCTGCCAGTAGTCGGCGACCTTCTGGCCCTCGGGCGAGTCGATCGAGACGTTCCAGCTGTCGCCGTCGACCGAGAACCACGGGGCCTCGGCCTGCCAGTTGAAGCCGGCGTAGTCGTAGTTGAGGTAGCTCGCCGAGAGCGACTTGCCCGCGGCCTTGAGCTGCTCGCCCACGGCCTGGTACTCGGCCCACGTGGTGGGCACGGCGAGGCCGAGCTCGTCGAAGACCTGCTTGTTGTAGAAGAGGGCCATCGGGCCCTGGTCGACGGGGGCGCCGTAGACGGCGTCGCCGATGCTCACCGACGACCAGCTGGCCGGGGTGAACTCGTCCTGGTTCTCGTTCGCGAACTCCGAGACGTCCTCGAGCGCGCCCTGTGCGGCGAAGCTGGTGAGGGTCTCGTAGCCGACCTGCGCGAGGCAGGGGGCGTTGCCCGCGGTGACGGCGTTGAGCATCTTGTCGTAGCCGCCCTTGGCGCCGGGGGCGACCTCTTCGTAGGTGACGACCACGTCGTCCTGCGAGGCGTTGAACGCGTCGACGGCGTCGGCGTAGCCGGGCGCCCAGCCCCAGAAGGTGACTTCGGCGGGGCCCGACGCGGCGGGCTCGGTCGCTCCGGAGCATCCCGCGAGCGCCAGGCCGAGGCCCAACGCGCCGGTGATGCCTACCGTGCGCATGACTGTCTTCTTCACTGCTGCCTCTCCTTTGAGCTCGGAATGCGTCGTGCAATCGTTCCGGGCCGCCGCGGGTCTCGGGGGTCGGGGTCCGCGGGGCGTGTTCCGATGGTGCCACATGTTGTTATCGATAACAAGTCTGGGTTTCGTGCAAGTATCCTTCTATTCCGATGCGAAAGGGCGATAGCATGTTTTCGCTACCAACCCTGGAGGCCCGATGACCAGCACCCGCCGGCTCGATGCGAGCGGTCGCACGCGCGCGCCGAGCATGGCCGACGTCGCGAATCACGCGGGCGTCTCGGCGCAGACCGTCTCCCGGGTGCTGAGCGACCACCCCAACGTGCAGTCGGCCACACGCGAACGCGTGCTCCGCTCGGTCGACGCCCTCGGCTACCGCATGAACAGCGCCGCGCGCGCGCTGTCGTCGGGCCGCACCCGCACCATCGGCGTCGTCGTGCTGCCGACCGCCGACTACTCGGGCTCGGCCGTCACCCACGGCGTCGAGTCGGCCGCGCGCCGTGCCGGCTACGCCGTCAGCATCTCGACGGCGAGCTCGCTCGACCCCGCGGCGATCGCCGCGGCGATGACCCGCCTCGAGGAGCAGTCGGTCGAGGGCATCGTCCTCGTCGTCCCGGTTCCGACGGGCACCGACGCCGTCGAGACCATCGCGAAGCGCATCCCCACCGTCACGATCGACGGCTCTCGCACCGATTCGAGCGAGGTCGTCGCGATCGACCAGTTCGAGGTGGGCCGCATCGCGACCGAGCACCTGCTCGAGCTCGGGCACCCGACGGTCTGGCATCTCGCCGGCCCCGATGAGTGGCTCGACTCCACCGGCCGGGCCGCCGGGTGGCGCGCAGCACTCGACGCGGCCGGCCGTGAGATCCCGCCGCTCCTGCACGGCGACTGGTCCCCCGAGTCGGGCTACCAGGCGGGCCTCCTGCTCGGCCGCATCCCCGAGGCGTCCGCCGTGTTCGTCGCGAGCGACGAGATGGCGTTCGGCGCGATCCGCGCGTTGCACGAGCTCGGCCGCCGCGTGCCCGAGGACGTCTCGGTCGTCGGCGTCGACGACATCGCTCTCGCGGCGTACTGCAGCCCGGCGCTCACGACCGTGGCCCAGCCGTTCGGCGAGATCGCAGCGCTGGCCGTCGAGCACCTGCTCCGCCGCATCGACGACCCGAGCACCCCGCCGGCCTCGACCGAGGTCGCCGCGACCCTCATCACCCGCGCCAGCACGGCCCGCTTCGCCGGCTGACCCGCTAGCGTCGGAGGATGACCGACGCCCCCACGCCCGACGACGCGCCAGCCATGGCACTCCCGTTCGACGCCGATTCGCTCGCGGGCCCCCTGCGCACCGAGCGCCTGACGTTGCGGCCGATCACCCCCGAGGACAGCGACGACATCTGGGAGTACCAGCGCCTGCCCGAGGTGCTGCGCTACATCCCGTGGCCGGTGCGAAGCCGCGAGGAGGCGCACGTGCACACCCTGAAGCGGGCGGGCATGCGCCGGCTCGCCGAGACGGGCGACGCCTTCCACTTCGCGATGGCGCTGCGCGGTGAACCGTCGACTGGGCTCGACGAGGCATCCCGCTCGCGCGATCGCGTCGTCGGCGATGTGATGCTGCGCGTCACGAACGCGCCGCACGCCCAGCTCGAGCTCGGCTGGGTGCTGCACCCGGCGTTCCAGAACCGGGGCCTCGCGACCGAGGCGATCGCCGAGGTCGTGCGGTGGGCGTTCGAGGAGCTCCGTCCGCATCGCCTGAACGCGCACGTCGATGTGCGCAACACCGCATCGGGGGCGCTCTGCCGCCGTCTCGGCATGCGCCTCGAGGGCACGCAGCTCGAAGACGTCTGGGACGACGGCTGGCAGTCGAGCGAGCTCTACGGGCTGCTGCGCAGCGAGTGGCGCGCCCGTCGCGTCACCGGCGCCTGAGGGTTATCCACAGGAGTTTCCACACCTGTTCGAACTCGCATTCGAATGTAACCGGATCGAGACGGGTCAGGCTCCGAGCGCACGCAGCGCTGTCGCATCGGTGACGGGCAGCGCGCACACGAACTCCTGGCACCGGTAGGCCGCAGCGGCACCGCCGATGAGGTGCCGCCCGACGAACAACTCGAATCCGGCCTCGGCGAGGGCGGCCGCCTCCGCCTCGGTCACGATCACGGTGATGGATGCCTCCGCCGCCACCGCCGCCCGGACGAGCTCGTCGCCGCTGCGCGGCTCACCCGGTGCGGCTCGTCGGGGTACGACGACGGCGAGCTGCACCACGGGCGCGGCGATGCGGGCCATGAGCTCGAGCGCGGCGCCGAACGCGATGGGACGGGCGAGCGCCGCGCCGGCGAGCTGCTGCATGGCCCGCTCGGCCGCCGCTCGATACCGGTCGCCGGCGCCGAGCAGCCAGAGCCGCCAGGCCGCGATTGCGCACGCCGTGATGCCCGATGGGGCAGCCCCCTCGGCGGGGTCGGTCGGCAGGGCGAGCCCGTGGCCCTCGAGCACCGGATCCGCGCCGCCGGGCACTCCGAACACGGGCGCTTCGCGCCCATCAGCCGCCGCTGGATCCGCGGCCTCCGCGGCATCCGCGGCCGCGAGCGACGCATCGATCAGCGTCCGCGCCGTCCGCAGCGCCGCGGCGTCGCCGGACGCGAGCCCGAGCTCGATGAGCCCGCCGGCGAGCATGCCGACGTCCTCGAGCGCCGCGTGCGCCTCCGAGACGACCCCGTCGCGCGATGCGCGCCGCAAGACCCCGTCGGGCCGCAGGTGCCGCTCGAGCACGAATGCGGCCGCCCGCTGCGCGGCGTCGAGCGCTGCAGGGAGCTCGAGCGCGGTCGATGCACGAGCGAGAGCGCCGATCGCGAGTCCGTTCCACCCCGTGAGCAGCTTCTCGTCGAGCGGCGGCGGCTCGAGGGCGAGCCGCCGTTCGGCGTCGGCGGTGGCGTACCCGCCCTCGGTGCGGACGCCGTCGACCGTGCTCTCCGAGTCCTGCGCCGCAGCGAATCCCCCGGCGGGCAACTGCATGGTGTCGAGCAGGAAGTCGACCACCCCCGAGGCGACCCCTGCCAGATCGACGTCGTCGGGCGCGACACGTGCGAGCTCGGTGGCGACGTCGAGGAGCAGGGCGTTGTCGGTCAGCATCCGCTCGTAGTGCGGCTCGCCCCAGTCGGCCCGAGTGGCATAGCGGAAGAAGCCGCCGTCGAGGTCGCGCAACCGCGAAGCGGCCATCGAGAGGAGGGTTCGGCGCGCCAGCGCACGTCCCTCGCCGCCGACGGAGACCAGGAAGCCGAGCACGGGCGCGATCGGGAACTTCGGCGCCCCGCCGAACCCGCCGTGGACGCGATCCTCCTCGGCTTCGAGCCGCCCGACCGCTTCGCGCAGACCTGAGGAATCGGGGAGCGGCGCCCCCATGTGCGAGAGTGCCACCTCGCTGAGCGCTGACGTGACCGCCGCGGCGGTCGCCTCGAGCTGCACGCGCCGCTCGCGCCAGGCCTCCCCGACGGCGCCGAGCACCTGCCGGAAGGACGGCATCCCGCGTTGGGGGCGAGGAGGGAAGTACGTGCCGGCGTAGAAGGCGCGCCCTTCTGGGGTCGCGAAGACCGTCAGCGGCCAGCCGAGCTCGCGGGTGAAGGCGGAAGCAGCGGCGAGATAGCTGGCGTCGACATCCGGATGCTCCTCGCGATCGACCTTGATCGCGATGAAGCGGTCGTTGAGTTCCTGTGCGGTGAGCTCGTCCTCGAAGCTCTCGCGCGCCATCACGTGGCACCAGTGGCAGGTCGCGTAGCCGATGGAGATCATCACGGGAACGTCACGCCGGCGGGCCTCCGCGAAGGCGGCCTCTCCCCATGGGAACCAGTCGACGGGGTTCCCGGCGTGCGCCCGCAGGTAGGGGCTCACGGCGTCCGCGAGACGAGTGCCCATGTCTTCAGCGTACGTGCCCTGACGCACATCGGTGGTGTTGTGCGGTGGGGGTTGTGTTGGGTGGTTAAACAAGTGAAGCCGCCAGCATCTCTGCTGGCGGCTTCTCTCGAATGAATGTCCGGCGGTGTCCTACTCTCCCACAGGGTCCCCCCTGCAGTACCATCGGCGCTGCGAGTCTTAGCTTCCGGGTTCGGAATGTGTCCGGGCGTT
>NZ_JBHVUA010000006.1:0-227860 GCF_042884375.1 Agromyces sp. NPDC058136
GCTTCTTCGGCGTCGGCGTCGGCGAGCTCTTCACGCAGGGCGGTCCCGCAGGAGGGTGGGCATCTCTCGGCAGCGACTCGCCGCGCTCCACGGTGTAAACGTGGCGCTCTACCAACTGAGCTAAAGGCCCGTCGCGCGAGACGACGCACCGGCAATGCTACCGGCTACCGGAGCGCCGCCAGCGCCTCGCGGTACTGCTCGAGGCGGCGCGGCTCACCGGGCTCGGTCGCGAACGCGGCGCGGATGACGCCGTCGCCGTCGATGACGAACGTGGCGCGGGCGGCGAAGCCGCGCTCGTCGATGAACGCGTCGTAGGCGCGCGCCACCTCGCCGTGCGGCCAGAAGTCGGCGAGCAGCGGGAAGTCGAACCCCTGCTCCTCCGCCCAGGCGCGCAGGGCGAACTTCGAGTCGACCGAGATGCCGACGAGCTGCACGCCCGCGTCCGCGAAGAGCGGGAGCTCGTCGCGCAGTGCGCCCAACTCTCCCTCGCACGTGCGCGAGAAGGCGAGCGGGAAGAAGACCAGCACCACCGGCTGCGCGGCACGGATCTCGGACAGCCGAACGGTGCGGCCGAACTGGTCGAGGAGCGAGAAGTCGGGCGCGAGGGCACCGGGGGGCAGCGGCATCCGATCTCTTCTCTCGTGATCTGCTTCGACTCCGGCCCTTCGCAGCCAGGTTTGTCGGAAGACTGAGCGAAGGCACAGCATACCGGGCCGAAACGTTGTGCGAATGTCACTAGTATGGCCAAGTGTGATCGGTCGAAACCCGGCCGTTCGTCGTGCGCGCAGCACCCCGCGCGCGGCACGATCTGCCGTAGAGAAAGGTCGAGTGTGACTGTCAACGACCAGGACCCTTACTCCGTCGAGGCGATGGACGCCGATCCCGATGAGACGAGCGAGTGGGCCGAATCCCTTGACGCGCTGGTCGCCGAGAAGGGCCACCAGCGCGGGCGTGAGATCATGCTCAGCCTGCTCAAGCGTTCGAAGGAGCTCCACCTCGGTGTGCCGATGGTGCCGACCACGGACTACCTGAACACCATCGCACCCGAGAACGAGCCCGCGTTCCCCGGCGACGAGGCCATCGAGCGCCGCTACCGCGCCTGGCTCCGCTGGAACGCCGCCATCCTCGTGCACCGTGCGCAGCGCCCCGGCATCGCCGTCGGCGGCCACATCTCCACCTACGCGGGCGCCGCGTCGCTCTACGAGGTCGGACTCAACCACTTCTTCCGCGGCCAGGACCACCCCGGCGGCGGCGACCAGATCTTCTTCCAGGGCCACGCCTCCCCCGGCATGTACGCCCGCGCCTTCCTCGAGGGCCGCCTGAGCGACACCGACCTCGACGGCTTCCGCCAGGAGAAGTCGCGCGCGCCGCACGGCCTCTCGAGCTACCCGCACCCGCGCCTCATGCCCGAGTTCTGGCAGTTCCCGACCGTGTCGATGGGGCTCGGCCCGATCAACGCGATCTACCAGGCGCAGCTCAACAAGTACCTCACCAACCGCGGCATCAAGGACGCCAGCGACCAGCAGGTCTGGGCGTTCCTCGGCGACGGCGAGATGGACGAGGTCGAGAGCCGCGGTCAGCTCCAGGTCGCCGCGAACGAGGGCCTCGACAACCTCAACTTCGTGATCAACTGCAACCTGCAGCGCCTCGACGGCCCCGTCCGCGGCAACGGCAAGATCATCCAGGAGCTCGAGAGCTTCTTCCGCGGCGCCGGCTGGAACGTCATCAAGGTCGTCTGGGGCCGCGAGTGGGACGACCTGCTCGCCCGCGACCACGACGGCGCGCTCCGCAACCTCATGAACGTCACGCCCGACGGCGACTACCAGACGTACAAGACCGAGTCGGGCGCCTACGTGCGCGAGAACTTCTTCGGTCGCGACCCGCGCGCCCTCGAGCTCGTCTCGCACCTCAGCGACGACGAGGTGTGGGGCCTCAAGCGCGGCGGCCACGACTACCGCAAGATCTACGCGGCGTTCAAGGCGGCGACCGAGCACAAGGGCCAGCCCACCGTCATCCTGGCGAAGACCATCAAGGGCTACGGCCTCGGCAAGAGCTTCGAGGGCCGCAACGCGACCCACCAGATGAAGAAGATGACGCTCGACAACCTCAAGACCTTCCGCGACGAGATGCGCATCCCGATCTCCGACGCGCAGCTCGAGGAGAACCCCTACCTGCCGCCGTACTACCACCCCGGCCAGGACGACGAGGCGATCCAGTACCTGCAGGAGCGCCGCCGCGAGCTCGGCGGCTACACGCCCGAGCGCCGCTCGAAGCACGTCGCGCTGAACCTGCCCGACGACTCGGCCTACGCGATCGCGAAGAAGGGCTCGGGCACGCAGGAGATCGCCACGACCATGGCGTTCGTGCGTCTCCTGAAGGACCTGATCCGCTCGAAGGACTTCGGCCACCGCATCGTGCCGATCATCCCCGACGAGGCCCGCACCTTCGGCATCGACGCGTTCTTCCCGACGGCGAAGATCTACAACCCGAACGGCCAGCACTACACCTCGGTCGACCGCGAACTGCTGCTCGCCTACAAGGAGAGCCCCCAGGGTCAGATCGTCCACGTCGGCATCAACGAGGCGGGCGCGTTCGCGGCGTTCACGAACATCGGCACCTCGTACGCGACGCAGGGCGAGCCCCTGATCCCCGTGTACGTCTTCTACTCGATGTTCGGGTTCCAGCGCACGGGCGACGCCATGTGGGCGGCGGGCGACCAGATGGCGCGCGGCTTCATCATCGGCGCGACCGCGGGCCGCACCACCCTCACGGGTGAGGGCCTCCAGCACGCCGACGGCCACTCGCCGCTGCTCGCATCGACGAACCCCGCGGTCATCTCGTACGACCCGGCGTACGGCTACGAGATCGGGCACATCATGCGTGCCGGCCTCGAGCGCATGTACGGCGGCAACCACGCCGACCCGAACGTGATGTACTACGTCACGGTGTACAACGAGCCGATCGTGCAGCCCGCCGAGCCCGACGGGGTCGACGTCGACGGCCTGCTCCGCGGCATCCACCGCCTCTCCGAGTCGGGCGTCGCCGGGCCGAAGGCCCAGCTCCTCGCCTCGGGCGTGGCCGTGCCGTGGATCATCGAGGCGCAGCAGCTCCTCGAGGAGGACTGGGGCGTCTCGGCCGACGTGTGGTCGGTGACCAGCTGGTCGGAGCTTCGCCGCGACGGCCTCGCGGCAGAGGAGCACAACTTCCTCAACCCCGACGCCGAGCGTCGTGTTTCGTACCTGACGCAGAAGCTCGCCGGGGCTCGCGGCCCGTTCGTCGGCGTGTCCGACTACATGCACGCCGTGCCCGACCAGATCCGTGCCTTCGTTCCCGGCCAGTACGCGACCCTCGGTGCCGATGACTTCGGCTTCTCCGACACGCGTCCGGCAGCACGTCGCTACTTCAAGATCGACGGCCCCTCGGTCGTCGTGCGCACGCTCGAACTGCTCGCCGAACGCGGCGAGGTCGACCGTTCGCTGCCCGCCCAGGCGATCGAGAAGTACCGTCTGCACGACGTGAACGCCGGTACGACCGGATCGGCCGGCGGCGAGAGCTAGCAGGCGACGAGGTGGCGACGAAGCCGAAGACCAGAGCAGAGACGCTTGCGTGGTTGCGCACGATCGCGGGTGAGCTCGCGACCGCGACGCTCAAGCGCCTCGAAGACACGTTGCCGTGGTACGGCGACATGCCTCCGAGCCGCCGCTCCGCCGTCGGCCTCGTCGCCCAAGCCGGCATCTCCTCGTTCATCGCGTGGTTCGACGACCCTCGATCGACGCCCTGGATCGCCGCCGACGTGTTCGGCGCGGCTCCCCGTGAGCTGCTGCGATCGGTGAGCCTGCAGCAGACGCTGCAGCTCATCAGGGTGACGGTCGAGGTCGTCGAGGACCGCGTGAAGGACGGCGGCGAGCCGCTCCGCGAGGCGATCCTCCTCTACTCGCGCGAGATCGCGTTCGCCGCGGCCGACGTGTACGCGCGCGCCGCAGAGGCCCGCGGCCTCTGGGACGCCCGTCTCGAGGCGCTCGTCGTCGACTCGATCCTCTCGGGCGAGGCCGACGACGAGCTGCCGAGCCGCATCGCGGCGCTCGGCTGGCACGGGCACGGCGAGGTCGCGGTGCTCGTCGGCACCGCGCCGAAGCAGCTCGACGTCGACCACGTGCGCCGCGCGGCCCGTCACATGCACGCCGATGTCCTCATCGGAGTGCAGGGCAACCGTCTGGTGCTCGTGATCGGCCGCGCCGATCCGCTCGCCCGCGAGGCGGAGGAGGCGATCGGCACTGCTCCCGCGCTCACTTTCATGGAGATCGCGGCACAGCTCGAACCGCACTTCGGCCCGGGCCACCTCGTGCTCGGGCACGCGGTGCCGAACCTCGTCGATGCCTCGAAGAGCGCGAAGGCGGCGCTCGCGGGCTTCGCCGTGGCGCGTTCGTGGCGGCATGCGCCGCGGCCGGTGCACGCCGACGACCTGCTGCCCGAGCGGGCGCTCGCGGGCGACCCGCTCGCCCGGGCGACGCTCGTGCACCGGATCTACCGTCCCCTGCGGGCGCACTCGACCGAGCTGCTCACGACGCTCTGGAGCTACCTCGACAACGGGCGTTCGCTCGAGGCGACGGCCCGTGAGCTGTTCGTGCACCCCAACACGGTCCGGTACCGCCTGAAGCGGGTCTCGGACGTCATCGGGTGGGATGCCACGGGCGCACGCGAGGCGCTCATCCTGCAGTCGGCGCTCATCATCGGTTCGATGAGCGATCACGAGCAGAGCACGTCTCGTCGCTGACGGCTGTACCGTCGGCACAAGGGTTCTTCGAAGAGCTTGTAGCGTGTGCACACCACTTCGGTGCTTCTGATTGGCAGACTGGGGTGGTGATCGTCGTCGTCTGCCCGGGACAGGGCTCTCAGACCCCCGGATTCCTCTCCCCCTGGCTCGAAGTGCCCGGCTACGCCGAGCGCCTCGACGAACTCTCGGCTGCGGCCGGGGTCGACCTCGCCGCCCATGGCACGGTGAGCGACGCCGACACGATCCGCGACACCGCGGTGGCGCAGCCGCTCATCGTCGCGGCCGGCATCCTCACCCTCGAGGGCCTGCTCGCCGACGGCCGCGCGGCGCGCGTGGGCGGCATCGCCGGCCACTCCGTCGGCGAGATCACGGCCGCCGCAGGCGCAGGCATCCTCAGCGACACCGACGCGATCGCGTTCGTCGCCGAGCGCGGTCGTGCCATGGCGGATGCCGCCGGGCAGGCCGCGACGGGCATGAGCGCCGTCCTCGGCGGCGACGAGGCCGAACTCCTCGCACGCCTCGCCGAACTGGGTCTCGAACCCGCGAACTTCAACGGCGGCGGGCAGATCGTCGTCGCGGGCGCGCTCGATGCGCTCGAACAGCTGAAGGCGGAGCCACCGGCCGGCGCCCGGGTCATCCCGCTGCAGGTCGCCGGCGCGTTCCACACGCGCTACATGCGGCCCGCGGTCGAACGCCTCGCCGCGTTCGCCGGCACGCTCGCACCGGCCGACCCCGCCCTCCCCCTCTGGACGAACCGCGACGGCTCGCGCGTGGCATCCGGCGCCGAGTTCCTCGAACTGCTCGTCGGCCAGGTCTCCTCGCCGGTGCGCTGGGACCGCTGCATGGAGTCGTTCGCCGACGCCGGCGTGACCGGCATCATCGAACTGGCGCCCGCCGGTGCGCTCGTGGGCCTCGCGAAGCGGGGCCTCAAGGGCGTGCCGACCGTCGCGGTGAAGAGCCCCGACGACCTGTCCGCCGCCATCGACCTCATCGACCAGGCGGCCTGAGCCTCTCCGGCCCGCCCGATCCCCAGCATCACGAGAAAGCCGAGCATGACGAAACCGACGCTCCAGCAGTCACACGGACCGGCGTTCACGCGCATCTACGCCCTGGGTGCCGCACGCGGCGCCAACGCGGTGCCGAACGACGACCTCGTCGGCCCGATCGATTCCTCTGACGAGTGGATCCAGCAGCGCACCGGCATCATCACCCGCACCCGCGCCGGGGCCGACGTCTCGGCGCTCGACCTCGCGACCGACGCCGCGACGGAGGCGATCGAGCGTTCGGGTGTCGCACCCGAACTCATCGACCTCGTGATCGTCGCGACGATCTCGAACGTCCAGCAGACCCCGTCGATGGCGGCCGTCGTCGCCGACCGCGTCGGGGCGAACCCGGCCGCGGCGTACGACACCAACGCAGCCTGCGCGGGCTACGCGTACGCGGTCGCGCAGGCCGATGCCCTCATCCGCACCGGTGCGGCGAACTACGCGCTCGTGATCGGCGCCGAGAAGCTCTCGGACGTCGTCGACCCGACGGACCGTTCGATCTCGTTCCTCCTCGGC
Organism: Agromyces sp. NPDC058136; assembly: GCF_042884375.1. Taxonomy (NCBI): domain Bacteria; kingdom Bacillati; phylum Actinomycetota; class Actinomycetes; order Micrococcales; family Microbacteriaceae; genus Agromyces; species Agromyces sp. NPDC058136. The sequence continues at coordinate 6,337 of NZ_JBHVUA010000006.1, forward strand.
GACGGCGCGGGCGCCGCCGTGATCGGCCCGAGCGACACGCCCGGGATCGCGCGCACCGTGTGGGGCTCGGACGGCTCGAAGGCGGGCGCAGTCGGCATGAACGGCACGCTCGTCGAGTTCCGCGACGGCGCAGCCGAATGGCCGACGCTCCGCCAGGAGGGTCAGACGGTCTTCCGCTGGGCGGTGTGGGACATGGCCAAGGTCGCGAAGCAGGCGCTGGATGCCGCGGGCATCACGGCCGACGACCTCGCCGCCTTCATCCCCCACCAGGCGAACATGCGCATCATCGACGAGTTCGCGAAGCAGCTGAAGCTGCCCGAATCGGTCGTGATCGCCCGCGACATCGCGACGACCGGCAACACCTCGGCCGCGTCCATCCCGCTCGCCACCCACCGACTGCTCGAAGAGCACCCCGAGCTCTCTGGGGGCCTCGCCCTCCAGATCGGCTTCGGCGCCGGCCTCGTGTTCGGCGCCCAAGTGGTGGTTCTGCCCTGAACCGCCGACCCCTGTCCATCTAGACTGACTCTCGGTCAAACGAGACACCCTCAAGGAGAAGAACCATGGCATTGTCCACCGAAGAAGTGCTTGCCGGCCTGGCCGAGCTGATCAACGACGAGACCGGCATCGCGACCGACACGGTTGAGCTGGACAAGTCGTTCACCGACGACCTCGACATCGACTCGATCTCGATGATGACCATCGTCGTCAACGCCGAAGAGAAGTTCGACGTCAAGATCCCCGACGAAGAGGTCAAGAACCTCAAGACCGTCGGCGACGCCGTCAGCTTCATCGTCAAGGCCCAGGCCTAGTCGCGAGCTCCGAGCGGGCCGCGGCATCGCCCGGCCCGCTCGATCCGTCTCCGTTCGTCTTCCTCCCCGGAGTGTTTTCGTCATGACCAAGAACATCGTCGTCACGGGTATCGGTGCGACCTCGCCCATCGGCGGCACCGCCCCTGACAGCTGGAACGCCCTGCTCGGCGGCGCCTCCGGCGCTCGCACGCTCGAGCACGACTGGGTCGAGGAGTACTCGCTGCCCGTCACCTTCGCCGCCGAGGCGCTCGTCCGCCCCGACACGATCCTCGAACGTCCGGTCGCCAAGCGCCTCGACCCCTCGTCGCAGCTCGCGCTCGTCGCGGCCACCGAGGCGTGGGCCGACGCCGGCAGCCCCGAAGTCGACCCCGAGCGGCTCGGCGTCGAGTTCGCGACCGGTATCGGCGGTGTGTGGACCCTGCTCGACGCGTGGGACACGCTCCGCGAGAAGGGCCCGCGCCGGGTGCTCCCGATGACCGTGCCCATGCTCATGCCGAACTCGGCGTCGGGCAACCTCTCGCTCCACTTCGGCGCCCGCGCCTTCGCGACGACCGTCGCGAGTGCCTGCGCCTCGAGCACCGAGTCGCTCGCGAACGCGGCGAAGCACCTCCGCGAGGGTCTCGCCGACGTCGTGATCGCCGGCGGCACCGAGTCGGCCATCCACCCGATCACGATCGCGTCCTTCGCCTCGATGCAGGCGCTCTCGAAGCGCAACGACGACCCGGCGACCGCGTCGCGTCCGACGAGCATCGACCGTGACGGATTCGTCATGGGCGAAGGCGCCGGCGTCCTCATCCTCGAGACCGAGGAGCACGCGAAGGCCCGCGGTGCGAAGATCTACGGCTACCTCGTGGGCGGCGGCGTCACCGCCGACTCGTACCACATCACGGCGAACGACCCCGAGGGTCGCGGCGCGGCGCGTGCGGTGAAGCTCGCACTCGACGAGGCCGGCGCTTCGCCCGACGAGGTCACCCACATCAACGCCCACGCGACGTCGACGCCCGTCGGCGACCCGAACGAGTACCAGGCGCTGAAGTCGGTCTTCGGCGACCGCATCGACGACATCCCCGTGTCGGCGACGAAGGCGTCGACCGGGCACCTGCTCGGCGGCACCGGCGCCCTCGAGGCGATCTTCACGGTGCTGGCGCTCCGCGACCGGGTCGCTCCCCCGACGATCAACATCACCGAACAGGACCCTGCTGTGCCGTTCCGCGTCTCGGGCGAGGGGCAGCAGCTCGGCAGCGGCGACCAGCTCGCGATCTCGAACTCGTTCGGTTTCGGCGGCCACAACTCGGTCGTCGCGTTCCGTTCGGCGTAGCATCCGCGCGTCGCGTGCGGTCGACCTCGGTCGGCCGCCCGCGACGCGCACACGGCTCGGGCCGGTGGCGACCATGCCACCGGCCCGAGCCGTTTCCCCCTCTTCGGGTCGTCTGCTTCACTCGTACGACTGCCGGGAATCCCCCTTCCGACCTCCGCGTCGCGCCGCAGACGACCCGTAGCCTGCGCTCACCCCACCTGGTGCAACCAGACGACGGGTGCGAAGTCGCTGGCGTGCCGGAACGGTTCGAGCTCGTCGTCCCACGCCTGCCCGAGGGCGAGCCGCAGTTCGCGGTGCACCTCGAGCGCGTCGAGCCCGCCGACCTCGAGTGCGTACCGCACCCGGTCTTCGGGGATGACGGTGTTGCCGGCGGCGTCGGTCTGCGCGAAGTAGACGCCGAGCTCGGGCGTGTGCATCCACCGGGCGCCGTCGTTGCCGGGCGTCGGGTCCTCGCTCACCTCGAAGCGCAGCTGTTCCCAGCCGCGCAGCGCCGAGGCGATCTTCGCGCCCGTGCCGGGTTCGCCCTCCCAGAAGAACTCGGCGCGCATGGCGCCACGCAGCACCGGCTGCTCCTGCCAGTCGAAGTTCACGGGCACACCGAGGGCGCGACCTGCGGCCCACTCGACATGGGGACACAGCGCCCGAAGCGAGGAATGCACGAACAGCACGCCTCGCGCGGCGCTTGCGGCCCGCACGACCGTCTCTGCCATCTCCTTCTCCGTTCTGCTGAGGTGCGTCTTCCCCTACGACCTCGGAACGGCGGGTGGCCGGATGTTCGATTGTGTGCGACAGTGCCGCTTCGCCGATTATGCCCCGGAATGTCGCGGTTCACAAGCGTTTCGGGCGTCGCCGCACCGCGCGTCGCCCTGAACACTATGCTCGGTGAGGTATTGATTCGACGAGAAGTCGACGAGAGTTCGACGATCGCTCGACCGAGAAGGAGTCGCGTTGGCCGTTCGCGAAGCACTGCTCGCCCTGCTCATCCCGGGGCCGGGCTACGGGTTCCAACTGCACGGCGCGCTCACGACCCGCACCGGCGGACGCCGCCAGGTGAACGTCGGCCAGAGCTACGCCACGCTCGAGCGCGCCACGAAGGCGAAGCTCGTCGAGCCCGCCGGCGCCACCGACGACGGACTGCCGCTGCACCGGCTCACCGCGGCGGGGCGCGCCGCGGCCGACGCCTGGTTGGGCGGTGCGGATGCCTCGGGCGCCGACCCGTGGGACGAAACCGTCGATCGAGTGCTCGTCGCGGCGTCGCTGCCCGGGGTCGACGTCGCGCCGATCGTGACGGCCGAGACCGCACGCTGGCGCGAGCGGCTGTCGGCGGCAGAGCCCGGGGCCGATCCCGACCCGCTGGGCGTGGCCGGAACCGACGACGCGGCGGCGGCACTCGTGCGGCTCGCCCGCGCCGCCGACGCCGCGCGGGCTCGGGCGGCGATCGACTGGCTCGAGGGAGTGGCGTCGGCCGTGGCATCCGGCACTGCGCTCGAACTGGTGCCGAGCACCGAGCGCCCGCGTCGGGGCCGACGCCCCGCGGCGCCGAAGCCCGACGCCGAGACTCAGCCCTCGGCCATCGCGTAGCTGTCGACGACCGCGAGGTCGAGCGGGAAGTCGACCGGGAAGTCGCCGAACAGCAGCCGCCCGGCCGACGCGGCGCACTCGGCGACGGCCTCGGCGACCGCGTCGGCACGGTCGGCGGGCGTGTGCACGATGATCTCGTCGTGCAGGTAGTAGACGAGGTGCGGCACCGTGGCGAACGCCGGGCCCGAGCGTTCGGCATGCACGCCTGAGGGTTCGAGCGCGGCGAGCCGGGTGCGGAGCGCCGCCATCCAGCAGAGCGCCCATTCTGCGGCGCTGCCCTGGACGACGAAGTTGCGGGTGAATCGACCCCAGTCGCGTGCGACGGTTCGCGCGCGCCGCTCGTCGACGGCGGTCGCGTCGGGATCGCTCGCGCGCGCCTGCGTCTCACGCCAGCTCGCGGGCGGCAGGGGCGATGAGCGCCCGAGGTTGGTCGTCACCTGGCCGCCGCGCTCCCCCACCGCGGCTGCGCGGTCGACGAGTGCCATGGCCCGCGGGTACGCCCGGGCGAGCCGCGGAACCAGACGGCCGCTGTCGCCGGTGGTCGCACCGTACATCGCGCCGAGGATGGCGATCTTCGCCTGGTCACGGGTCTCGACGACGCCCGCATCGACGATGCCGCGGTAGAGGTCGGTGCCGTAGGCGGCGCCGGCCAGCGCGGTGTCACGCGCGAGCCCCGCGAGCACCCGGGGCTCGAGCTGGGCCGCGTCGGCGACCACGAGCTTCCACCCGGGGTCGGCGACGACCGCGGCGCGCACGTTCTTCGGCAGCTGCAAGGCCCCGCCGCCCGAGGTCGCCCACCGCCCGGTCGCCGTGCCGCCGGGCACGTAGTCGGGACGGAACCGCCCGTCGGCGATCCACTCGTCGAGCCACGACCACCCGTTCGCGCTGAGGAGGCGGGCGAGCCGCTTGTATGCGAGGAGCGGTTCGATCGCGGGGTGGTCGTGCTCGCGGAGCTCCCACTTGCCGGTCGAGGCGGTCTGGATGCCCGCCCGCCGCAACGCCCGCAGCAGGTCGACCTGCGAGTCGAGGTTCACGGTCGGCTGCTCGAGGGCGGCCCGCACCTCGTGCGCGAGGGCCTCCATCTTCGCGGGCTTCCACCCGGGCTTCGGCTTCGCGCCGAGTTCGCGTTCGAGCACGCCCTCGTGCACGCCGCGGTCCCACGGGAGGCCCGCCGCCTGCAGTTCGGCGCCGATCAGCGCGCCGGCCGACTCGGCGGCGAGCAGCAGATGCAGCGCCCGCGGGCGGGCACTCGCCTCGACGAGGCGGGTCTGCCGCAGGTACTCGGCGACGACGGCCTCGACCGAGGCCTCGCCGGGTCGGGGGTCGGATGCCTCGGCGGCGCGCCGCGCGGCGCGCGAGGGGCCGGCCGCGGCCGGGTCGTCGACATCGCCCTGAGCCGCACCGTCGTCACTCGTGCCGTCGTCGTCGATGAGCTCGTCGAACTCGAACAGCGCGGTGAACCGTGCGGCGCTGCCGCCGGCGGGCGCGATCGCTGCGCCATCGGTGCCGACGACCTCGTCGCCGCTCGCGAGATTCGGCGCAGCCGAGAGCCAACGCGGCCGCGGCGCATCATCCGCGGCGCGGGCGGCGACGGTGTCGGCCGAGCCTTCGATGATCGCCCCGCAGAGCAGCAGGTCGTGACAGCGCTCGACGCGCACGCCCGCGGCGAGCAGGGCGGGGTACCACCGTCGCACGTCGCTCCACACCCAGCGCGGACGACGCGGCTCGAGCTCGGCGATCGCCCCCGGCAGCCCGGCGGGGTCGAGCACCGCGAGCGGCGCCGACGGATCGTCGAGATCGACGAGCGCGACCCGGCCGCGCGGCGCCGTTCCGATCGCGATCCGCATCCCACCATTCTCGTGCTCGGCACCGACATCGCCGTGCACAGCGCAGCGCCCTCGGATGCCACGGCGGAGCCCGTGTCGGTGGCAGCAGGCAGTATCGACGTCATGACGAGCACAGGAGGCAGCGGATGGTCGCGGTGAGGTTCCGCTGCGGGCACGGTGCCGAACCGGGCGACGGCGCAGTGACGATCGCGCGCGCGTGCCCGGTGTGCATGCTGATCGACGAGACGCAGCGCTCACGAAGCGAGCTGCTGCGCCGCGTCGTCCCCGCCCAGCGCGCTCGGCTCACGCTCGAGACGCGCATCGGCGCCGAGTACGACTGGCGGTGCGAGCGCGGCCACGACCGATACACGGCGACCGTGCGAGAAGCCCTCACGAGCCCGGGCTGCCCGAAGTGCCGTCGCAACGCCGCCGGCCCGAGCGCCGCCCGTGAGGCGGGGCTCGCGTACATGCATCACGGTCTGCGCACGCGCACCTCCGCGACCGAGCAGCGGCTGCGCATCCTGCTCGGCGAACGCATCCGCCTGCATCACCGGGTGAACGCGGTCCACATCGCCCGCACCTTCTACGGCCGCCAGGAGGTCTGGCCCGACATCCTCGTTCCCCAGTTGCGCATCGCCGTCGAGTACGACGACCCGGGCCGGTCGCGGCGGGCGCACGCCGGGCTGAAGGCCGCGTCCGATCTCGAGAAGGACGAGGCACTTCACGAGGTCGGGTGGGACGTGATCCGCATCCGCGCCGGCGGGCTCGAGGCGATCAGCCCGACGAGCATCGTCTGCCGGGCGCTGACCGTCGAGGTCGTCGACGAGGTGGTGGCGATGATGCGACGGCTGCGCGGCGATGCGGCGGTCGACGCCCTCGCCGTCGCCGGGCCGTCGCAGGCGGCGGTATGAGCGTGAATCGACTGCGCATGGTGAAGCGACCGCACTGAGCATCCTGTCCCCGATGGCGGCGACCACGAAGCCGGAGCATGATGAGGGCACGCATCGGTGAAGGGACATCCATGCTGATCTACTCGATGAGCGCCTCGCTCGACGGATTCATCGTCGATCGCGATGGTCGCTTCGACTGGTCGGTGCCGAGCGAGGAGCAGTTCCGCTTCCACCTCGACGAGGCGCGCTCGATCGGCGCCGTCGTCTGCGGGCGCGGGCTCTACGAGGCGATGCTCCCTTGGGAGACCGACCCGTCGCTGCGCGATGATGAACTCGGTGCCGAGTTCGCCGAACTGTGGAACCCGGTTCCCAAAGTGGTCTTCAGTCGCACGCTCGACCGCGTCGAGGGCAACGCGCGGCTCGCGACGAGGCCCCTCGCCGACGAGATCGCCGACGCTCTGGTCGCGGCCTCCGCGACCGATCGGCACGTCGAGGTCGGCGGCGCAGGCCTCGCGGGCCAGGCGATCGAACTCGGACTCGTCGACGAGTTCCGCGTCTTCCGCAACCCCGTCATCGTCGGCGGCGGCACTCCCCTGCTGCCGGCCGTCGCCGAGCAGATCGACCTCGAGCTGCTCGAGACGCGGGTCTTCGCCGGGCGGGTCGTGTTCGAACGGTATCGGCTCGCCGGGCGCGGCCGGCCGTGACGGTCGGCGTCGGGTTCGCTGCCGCGGTCAGTCCACGAGCTGCGTGAAGAGCTCGTAGACCATGAACGCCGGCCAGAAGATCCCCTGGAAGAACGCCCAGACGAACAGCCAGAACTCGTCGGCTCGCTGGAAGAAGAACACCCAGGCGCCGATGACGCCGAGTCCGTAGATGGCGCCGCCGCCGGCGAAGCATCCCGTGTTGGCGTTCCTGTCAGTCATCTCGCACCTCCCAGACGTATTCCCTCGCGCAGAGCATCCGCACACCGAGCTCGGTGACCGGTGCGGCCGGTCGTTGCCGCGCACGCTACTCCGATGATGCGCTCGCCGGAAGAGCAGCGCCGCTGCAACGGGCGCGCCCGGGCGCTCCACGCACGCCGACGCCCGCCTGGTACTCAGGTACCACGAAGGGTCATCCCTGTGGCGTACCCGTCGTGCCGACGACCTCAGCCAGTCGGGCGATGTGCGCGACCGTCCGGGCTTCGTAGCGTGAGAACCGGGCGATTCCGCCTCATTCCCGATCGACCGCCCCGACGAGAGGCTGCGCTGCGCATGACCTTCCTGACCAAGCTGAGCCTCGCGAATCGAGCGATCGTCGGGCTCGTGACGATCGTGATCGTCGGTTTCGGACTCTTCGCCACCACTTCCCTCAAGCAGGAGCTGCTCCCCTCTGTCCAGGAGCCCGGCGCCGTCGTGGTCGCGACGTACCCCGGGGCTTCGCCGAGCTCGGTCGAACGCGAGGTCACCGAACCCGTCGAACGTGCCGTTCGCAGTGTGAAGGGCGTCGACCAGGTCACGTCGAGCACGATGAACGGCAACGCGAGCATCCAGGTTCAGTGGGCCTTCGGACTGGATTCTGAGAAGATCATCGCCGATCTCCGCTCGGCCATCGACGGGGCGCGCAGCGCACTCCCCTCGGATGCGACGACCGAGGTCTACGCGGGCAGCACCGACGACATCCCGGTGATGGCGCTCGCGATCGCCTCGGAGGCCGACCCGTCCGATTTCGCCGGACAGGTCGAGTCGACCGTGCTCCCTGCGCTTCGCGAGATCGACGGCGTCCGCGAAGTGCAGCTCAGCGGCCAGAACGAGACCCAGCTCGTCATCACGATGCGCCCCGCCGATCTCGCGGCGAAGAAGGTCTCACGGGAGGAGGTCACCGCTGCGATCACCGCGAGCGGGGTGGTGGTGGCCGCGGGGACGAGCGTGAGCGACGGTGTCGCACTCGCGATCGAGGTCGGCAGTGCGGTCGCGTCGCTCGAAGACCTGAGAGCGCTGCCGATCCAGCACCAGGACGGCCCGTTCCCCCTGTCGGCGGTGGCCGACGTCGAACTCGTGCCGGCGCCCATGACCTCCATCGCTCGCGCCGACGGACTTCCGTCGCTCAGCATCTCCGTACTGAAGAGCCCCGACGCCAACGCCGTCGAGATCGCCCATGCGATCAGGGCCACCCTGCCCGAGCTCGAGCGCGAACTCGGCCGGGGCGCAGCGTTCACCGTCGTCTACGACCAGTCGCCGATGGTGGAGCAGTCGATCCACGACCTCTCGGTCGAAGGCGGTCTCGGGCTGCTGTTCGCCGTGCTCGTGATCCTCGTCTTCCTGCTCTCGCTCCGGTCGACGATCATCACCGCGGTCTCGATCCCGCTGTCGTTGCTCATCGCGATGATCGGGCTGTGGGTCGGCGACTACTCGCTCAACATCTTCACCCTCGCCGCACTGACCGTCGCGGTCGGCCGAGTCGTGGACGACTCGATCGTCGTCATCGAGAACCTCAAGCGCCGGCACACCGGGGTTCCCATGACCTCCGCCTCGGCGCTCGCCGCCGTTCGCGAGGTCGCCGGAGCCGTGACCGCGTCGACGATCACCACCGTTGCAGTGTTCCTGCCCGTCGCCTTCGTGGGGGGAACGATCGGCGAACTGTTCCGTCCGTTCGCCGTGACCGTGACGCTCGCGCTGCTGGCGTCGCTGCTCGTCTCCCTCACGATCGTTCCCGTGCTCGCCTACTGGTTCATGGGCGGACGTTCGGCGACGGCCGGCTCCGAGGCGGGCGCGGACGTCGGTTCGGGCACGCCCGGTCCCGTCGTCGCCGGCCTGACCGCTGCGACCGCAGAGGTCGAGTCCGAGCGGGCGGAGGCGTACACCCGACTGCAGCGCGGCTACGTTCCGGTGCTCACCGCGGCGCTGCGGCACCCGGTGGTCTCGCTGCTCGTGGCGACCGGCATCTTCGCCGGCACGATCGTCGCCGGCGGGTTCCTCAAGATGGACTACCTCGGCAGTCTCGGCGAGGAACACAGCCTGAACCTCACGCAGGAGCTGCCGACCGGCACCAGCCTCGATGTGACGAGCACGGCCGCGGAGAAGGTGGAAGCCGTGCTCGCCGAGACCCGCGGGGTCGAGTCGTTCCTCACGACGATCGGCGACGGCTCCTCCTCGAACACCGCCTCGATCACCGTCACCCTCGACGAGAGCGCCTCGAGCCAGGCGGTCGGGGCCGCGATCATGAAGGAGGTCGACGGGCTGAGCGACGTCGGCACCGTCTCCCTCGGCGCGAGCGACGCCGGCTTCTCGGCCGGCGGCGTCCAGGTCGCCCTCCGCGGTGAGGATGCCACGGAGATCGCCGCCGGCGCAGCTGCGGTGCAGAAGATGCTGGCCGAGGTGCCCGGACTCGACGAGGTCACGAGCGATCTCGCCGATGAGCAGTCGATCCTCAAGGTTGATGTCGACCGCGCCGCGGCCGCCAGGTACGGCTTCACGCAGGCCCAGGTCGGCTCGGCGATCTCGGATGCGGTACGCGGCGCATCGCTCGGCTCGATCGTGCTCGAGGGCTCATCGCGCGACGTCATCGTGCGGGCGCAACGAGTGGGCGCCACTCCGGCCGAGATCGCCGCACTCGAACTTCCCGTGAGCGGCCTCCAACAGGCCGCGGCGCAGAAGGCCGCGGCCGACCGGCTCGAGGCCGACCAGAAGGCTGCCGCGGAACGCGCCGAAGCGGGCGGTCGAGCGGACGCCGCGAAGCAGGAGTCCGAGCTGCGGTCGGCACGAGCCGATGCCAACAGCCAGCTCGCGGGCCTCACGGCTCAACTCGCGGCACTCACCGCTGCCCCGGTGGAGGTGCCGCCGGTCGTTCCCACCACGCCCGAGGAGGAGGCGCTCGCCCGGGCCTACCAGGAGCGGGCAGAACAGCTCGCCGCCCTCGACGGCGCCGTGTCCCAGGCCCGCTCCGCGATCTCGGGAATCGACGAGCAGCTCGACGCCATGGCGACGGCGCGCGCCGAGGCCGACTCGCAGCGCGCCGAGGCCGACGCCTTCGCCCTCGCGCAGGAGAACCTCGCCAACACGACCGCGGCGCCGATCAAGGTCTCCGACGTCGCCAGTGTGGCGAACCAAGCCGCACCTGCGACGATCACGCGCGTCGACGGCGTGCGCACCGTGACGGTCTCCGCAGTGCCGACGGGCGACGATCTGAGCGCGATCACCCTCGCGGTACGCGACGGGCTCGACGGCCTCGAACTGCCGAACGGGGTCACGGCGACCGTCGGCGGCGTCGCCCAGGCGCAGGAGGAGTCGTTCACGCAGCTCGGGATCGCGATGCTCATCGCGATCGCGCTCGTGTACATCGTGATGGTCGCGACCTTCCGCAGCCTCATGCAGCCGCTCATCCTGCTCATCTCGGTGCCGTTCGCGGCGACCGGCGCAGTCGCCGGGCTCCTCATCACCGGAACCCCGCTCGGCATCCCCGCGATGATCGGCCTGCTCATGCTCATCGGCATCGTGGTGACGAACGCGATCGTGCTCATCGACCTCATCAACTCGTACCGCGCACGCGGCGACAGCATCCACGACGCGGTCGTGCACGGGGCGAGGCTCCGCCTGCGACCGATCATCATGACGGCATGCGCCACCGTGTTCGCGCTCCTTCCGATGTCGATCGGCCTCACCGGCGGCGGCGTCTTCATCTCGAAGTCGCTCGCGATCGTCGTGATCGGCGGACTCGTCTCGTCGACGCTGCTCACCCTGCTGCTGGTGCCCGTGCTGTACTCGCTGATGGAACGCCGCGCCGAACGCCGTCGGGCCCGCCGCGCCGCGAAGGAGCAGGAGTCCGGTGAGGCGGATACGACCTCCGACGCACCGGAACTCATCGACGCCCTCATGGCCGACGGCCGGTAGCCGCGTCAGTACGCTCCTCGGGCGGTCGATTTCTGACAACCACGACGGCTCACGGAAGAGGAGACTTGGGAATCGGACGGAGGAGGAAGTCATGAGGAACGTGGTCATGAATGCGTCGGTCTCGGTGGACGGCTTCATCGCGGCGGAGAACGACGATCCCGGTCCGCTGTTCGAATGGCTGGTCAGCGGCGACGTGCCGCTGGACGACAGCGGGGTGCTGAACGTGTCGCAGGCGTCCTACGACCACATCCGCCCGTACTGGGACGAGATCGGGGTGACGATCGCCGGCCGCCACGTCTTCGACCTCACCGACGGCTGGGACGGAACGCCTCCGAGCGGAATCGACCACGTGGTCGTCGTGACGCACCGGCCGGCGCCCGAGGGTTGGGAGTCCAACACGGCGTTTCACTTCGTCGACGGGATCGAGGATGCCGTCGCCACGGCGAAGGAGCTCGCGGGTGACCGCACGGTCGAGGTCGCCGCCGGCGACGTCGGCGGCCAGATGCTCGCCGCGGGGTTCATCGACGAGGTGCGCATGGACGTCGCACCCGTCGTGCTCGGCTCCGGCAAGCGCTACTTCGGGTCGGTCGACGCGCAGCACCTGCTGGAGGATCCCGATGTGGTGGTTCAGGGCCGCCGGGTGCTTCACCTGCGCTATCGGGTTCGTCGTTGAACGCGACACGATGAGCGATGAGCGATCTGGACTGATCACGAGGTTCTCGTCGTGTCGAGTTCATACGTAGCGATTGCGCATACGACGACGGTCGGATGTCGGTGGCTGGCCCGATGATCGCACCATGAGCGACTTCGACTTCCTGTACGGCGAATGGACCATCGCCAATCGTCGTCTGCGGCACCTGTTCGTGGGCAGCGACGAGTGGGAGGAGTTCCCCGCGACGTCGTGGGCACGGCCACTGCTCGACGGCGTCGGCAATGTCGACGAGATGCACTGCCCGACGCAGGGTTGGTCGGGCGCGAGCATCCGGTTCCAAGACCAGGAGAGCGGCGAGTGGTCGATCTATTGGGCGAACAGCAGCACTGGCCGACTCTTCCCGCCCGTCGTCGGACGGTTCAGCGAGGGGCGCGGCGACTTCTTCGGCGAGGACACCCACGAGGGCGAACCCATCACGGCGCACTTCACCTGGTCGGACATCACGCCAGTTTCGGCGACGTGGCAGCAGGAGTTCTCGCGCGACGGCGGCGAGACCTGGGAGTGCAACTGGATCATGGAGTTCACCCGCGCCTGACCGACGCGGCGCCGATGCCGGCGTAGAAGGGCTCGAGTCCCGTCAGCAGATCGTCGATCAGCGCAGCGACGGCATCCACCTCCTTCAGGTGGATCACCTTCTGCGTGGTCGTCGGCTTGTCGAGCGCGTAGCTGAGCTCGGTGTACGGATGCTTCGACATCCCCATGTAGACGCAGTACGGCAGAGCCTGGTCCCGGGTATAGGTGACGTCCACGAAGAGCTTGCCTCGCGTCGCCGAGAAGATCAGCTCCACGTCGCGGTGCTCAGCCTCTGCTTCGCTCAGATTGTTGACCACGACGGTCCAGCTCGAGATCCGGAGAGGGATCAGGTCCTTGCCGAGCGGATTGAGGTACCCGGGAAGCATCCCGAAGATCGCCTCGATGTCGTGGCCTGTTGCGATCGTCGTGTGGATGCTCGTTGTCTCGTCGTAGACCCAGGTGCCTGACACTCTCGACAGCAGAATCTGCTCGAGCGCGTAGCCGATGGCCGCGTTCTCGTACGAGATGGAGACCGTGACGCCGGTGATGCCGTTCACCGCGGAGAACAGCACGGTGTCATCGAACGGCACGTCCTGAGCGTTGAAGTGCTCGTCGATGAACGCATTGGAGTCGACGCTCCATCCGCCGTCGACCTGGATCCCTCTTGCCGTGCTGGTCTTCGTCACCGAGTTCCTTCGAGTCCGCAATGCTACCGCGGGCGTCGCGGCACGCGGCGATCTCCACAGCCTGCATGACGAGCAACCGACCGATGAACAGACCGCCGTGGCAACTGTGGCACACATGCGTGCGCTCGACCCGGAACAGGTGGTGTCCGGGCGGCCTGGACCGGTTGCACCGTTCGGCGAGTCCCCCAGTCGATTCAGTACGCTGGCGAGGTCGCTGGAGCGAATGGGAGTCATATGTCACAGACGCCGGTTGCCGTGGTCGCGGGAGCGAGCGGGTTCATCGGGGCTGAGCTCGTTCGATCTCTCGTCGACGACGGGTACGTCGTGCGGCGGATCGGACGAACCGGCGAAGTCACGTGGAGCGATTCCGCCGCGATCGCCGATACTGTCGAGGGGTCGTCGGTGCTCGTGAACATGGCCGGCAAGTCAGTGAACTGCCGCTATACCGACGTGAATCGAAACGAGATTCTCCGGTCCAGGGTGGACACCACCGGCGCACTCCGGGAAGCGGTTCGAAGTGCTGAGGCGCCACCGGCGCTGTGGCTGAACGCTTCTACCGCGACGATCTACCGGCACAGCATGGACCGCCCGAACACCGAAGCCGACGGCGAGATCGGGGAGGGATTCTCCGTTGACGTGGCGCGCAACTGGGAGCAGGAGTTCTTCGCCGGTGAGCTGCCCCGCACCCGCCGTGTCGCGCTCCGCATGGCCATCGTGCTGGGTGACGGCCCGGCGACGCGGTCGCTGGTGACGCTCGCCCGCCTCGGACTCGGCGGTCCGCAGATCGACAGCCCGTGGTTCCCGCACAGGCGTTACCGGGGCATCGGGCCATCGCCGACCGGTGCGGGCCGGGCGGAATGGCATCGCACCCGGGGGCGGCAGAAGTTCAGCTGGATCCACCTCGACGACGTCATCAGCGCCATCAGGTTCATCCGCGACCACGATGACCTCTCAGGACCCGTGAACCTCGCGAGCCCGAACCCGAGCGACAACCGGACGCTGATGCGGGCCCTCCGCGAAAGCGTCGGCGCGCCCGTCGGGCTCCCAGCCTGGAGGTGGATGCTCGAGCCAGCGATGTGGGCACTCCGGACCGAACCGGAACTCGTTCTCAAGAGCCGGTGGGTGCTGCCGGCCGCTCTCGTCGAGGCCGGCTACACCTTCGAGTACCCCGACTTGAAGGCCGCAATCAAGAGCGTCCCTGTCCGTTGAAGGGGATGCCTCCGCGGCGCGCACCGTAATCGCAGATCGAGTAAACGCTCGACAAACGCGAAAGGATCCAAGCACCCGCGACTCACCCCAAGTCCAGCACTCCTCCCCCGTCGCCCGGACGCAGGTCTTGCTTGATCGATCCCGAAATGACCGGGGAATTCTCGCAAACGCTGATACCGCGACCTCAATACCGCTCGGGACACCTGGACCGCGGGCCTCTACCTTCGAAAGATCTGCTCAGTGCCTGATGCATCAATGTTTCCGATTGATTCCATGTACAGATCCCCGAAGAACGGGCGACGGGCGAACAGCGTGATACTGCTCACACCTTCATACTCAGAGTCAAGCAGCACGGTGACCTGATCCATCATTGTGCCACCGATGTACCAGGTGCCCTCGCCGTCGTCGATCGACACTGTGCGGACTTCATCTGTCGCGAACGGCCGATGCCGAAGGACTACGCCCGTTAGTTCAGCACTCCCATCCTTCTGAAGAGCAATGAACCCGTCGTTCTCGTCGCTTTTCCACACTCCAACTACCTGCGCAGTTTGAACTGGCCCGTCTGCGCGAAGCGCTACTAGGCCGACCACCACTATGACCCCGCACAGCACCAGAATCGCAACGACGATAGCGCGTGTCTGGCTGGCCCTACGGCGGCGAAGACCTTCACTCATCCTGATACCAATGGTTCTCGGAGAGGGTACGGGTCCTCCGCGCCTGGCGACTAGAAATCGATGCGCTCAACCCAGCTAACCTCCTGCGTGATTTGTCGTAAAGGCACCCGTATAGGCGTTAGCTCGGAGAGGGTTGAATCGCCGCGACGACCATCGATTAGCATCGGTCGCCGCGCTCCGAACACCCACGAATCTGTCGGCTGATCAGCAATTACAGAGTAGGGCGGACGGGACTTGAACCCGTGACCGATGGCCTAGACCCGGTGCCACTCCCCCGGTAGAACACCTCGCACTACCTCGAATGATCTTGAGCTGATCAGGTTCTTCCCGTCGAACCTGCGATCAGTCTATCGAAGTAGCCTCGACTCGACTCGACTCGCCTCGATCGGGATCGAATCGATAAACAACCAATAAACGTGCACGCATCAAGTGCGATTCGATCTCCAGCCCACCTCAGCTCAGCGCACCTCTGGATCCAGCACGAGCCTGGCCACTTCTCGCGGCCCCTCAAGAATTACGAGCTCAGCGGCAGTTTCCAGCACTTCCGAGCCCGGTGCATCAGCAATGAGCTCATGGATCGAGGCTTCGGCCCACCCGTCGGTGAGCCGCGCTCCAAGTCCAATCACCACGCTGAACTGCCCGCCCGTCCAAGGCCATCCGTCCGGTTCAGCCGTGCCCGCTGGAACTAGGACCGCGGTTGTGACGTAGGTAGGCCCTAGGCAGTGTTGCTAAACCGTGCCTTGAGCCATGCGAGAGTCGCGGCGAGGCAGAGTGCGGAGTGGTAGCTCCGGGCGGTCTTGTCTGAGCGCATCGCGATGCCGCGCCACTTCTTGAGCTCGTTGAAGCAGCGTTCGACGACGTTCCGACCTCGGTAGCGGGCGCGTTGCTCGTCACCGAAGTCGATCGGCCGGCCGGGCCTCTTCCGACGGTGCGCGATCTGATCGTCGCGCTCGGGGATCGTGGCCGCGATGCGGTGCGCGCGGAGCCAGGCCCGGTTCGCCTTGGACGGGTAGCCCTTGTCCGCGATCACCCGGTCCGGGCGGGTCCGCGGCTGGCCTTCGGCGCCGGGCACGCGGATCTGCGAGAGCGTCTCGATCAGCAAGCTGGTGTCGGCGACCTGACCGCCGGTGAGCACGAACGCCAGAGCCCGGCCCTTGCCGTCGCAGACCAGGTGGTTCTTCGTCGTCAGGCCGCCGCGGGAGCGGCCGATCGCGTGATCAGGCGGCTCCGGACCGAACTTCTTGTAGTTCGATCCCGCCCCCTGTGGCCCGGGTGAGGGTCGCGCCGTGCTGATGCACGCGCACGATTGTCGAGTCGATCGAGGTCACCCAGTCCAGTTCGCCGGATTGGTGCGCGTCGGCCTGCACACACTCGAGCACGCTCGCCCAGACCCCGGCGTGCGACCACCGGTTGAAGTTCCTGTACAGCGTGTTCCAGTTCCCGAATCGCTCCGGGATGTCCCGCCACGGCGCGCCGGTGCGGAATCGCCACGCAGCGGCCTCGATAACGGTGCGGGCATCGACTGGCGGCCGCCCCGTCGCCTTCGGCGACGGGAACAACGGGCCGATCTTGGCCCACACCTCGTCAGAGATCAGATCACGAGACACGCGTTCAAGACTCACCCACGAGCCGCCGAAACCGGTTTGGTAACACGCCCTAAGCGTCGCCTGTCAGCGCCACTTCAAGTGCCGCGGCGTCCACACGAATGTCACCGAAGTCACCCGAAAGGTGGTAGGTCGTGCCATTCCAGGTGAACGTGTCGATCGCCCCCCAGTCGGTTTCATTGTTCGCGTCGATTGCAGGCTTGGCGCCCTGCCCCATCCAGTTCAGTGTGCTCACTCCGGTGAAGCGGATCTCGCCTTCGCGGCCGTAATGCATCTCGCCTGCCGGCGGCGGCTGCAGCTCAGGATGACTCGCCGCGAACGTCAGGTCGAGCTTGAATACGAGAATGCCCGGCGAGGCCTGCACCTCCCGCACCCAACTCTCCTCGAGCACGAAGTGCGTCAAGGCCGGCAACTCGGTGTAGTCATGCACAAGCACAGTATCGAGCGCTCGATCGCCGCCAGACGTGCACTGGCACTCCATCACCTTTAGCAACACGCCCTAGGGGGGACCAAAAGCGCGCCCACCCGCAGCAGGCGAAAGAAATCGGATCCTTCCTGTTCGAATCGTCATGGCCAGACGCTCCACGGATGCCGGTTGAGCTCGCTGAGCTGGTGCAGCTCGACATACTGCGCTGACCCGATGCCGTCGAGCCGATCTAGCCTCATGACTCGCTCCCAAATCGACCCGAAACTTGAGCCCGAAGAACAAGCCTTCTCCGTCGACACTCGCACCCTTGTCAGGTTGCACAATCACAGAGCGCCGCACAACTTATCAAATGGCAACCCGGCATTCAGCGGTCCCGTTCAAGTGGTACGGGAACCATTGTCAGCGATCGTGCGACTTGATGGGCCGCGGATCCACCCCAATCGATCCGATGATGGTGTTGAGACTCTGGCTCAGGAAGACGAGCACGAAGTCCGCTTTGCCCTGCAACACGCAACCTGCAACAGGTACCGGACCCAAAGCCTCCAATGCGGCCGACACGTCCGTAAGGCCATCGACTTTTGCACCACGCTCCGCCGCCATTCGATATTTGAATTCGAAAGTGTCCCTCGTGGAATCCGCTGGTTGGATCGCGACCACGATACGCCGGTCGGACGGCAGTCGCCGCGCAAGCTCAACGGCACGCAGGCTCGCAGCGTCATGCCGTGCCTCGAGAAGTCCGACCAGATGCGCGACCTCAATTTCTCCCATTGTCATCAGCATCGCTCCACTGCGCAACGCACGAGGCCTCGGAGTAGGACTTCCGACTCTCCAAGATCATCTGGACCTGGTATCACTCGATGCATCTGTTCTTCTAGGTTAGTTCGAAGAATTACCCCACTGCCTGTCGGGCCGCTGCGCGCAAAGCCTTCCGCAATCGAACGGTCCGTTGTCCAGCTTGTGAGAGCGCTGTCCTCGGTCCAGCCGCGAGCATGCATAGTGCCGTCAGAATGCCCAATGATGTCACCCGGCCAGGCTTCGCCTTTCAATGCGTCGTCAAAAGCATGATGACCTTCCGCAAGACCTCGATACAAGGGCGTCCCTGCCTCCGCGGCCGACGATATCTCGTTGACAGCCTTTGCTCCCTTGCCAGCGGTGGCGCCCCAACCGGCGAACGGAATCATGGCGGCTGCGCTGAGACTTGCGCAGAAGTAGTCCCCCTCAGATAGGCACCACAGCGCGTTCGCTCCGTCGGCGAATTCACCAACTCCGGGAATCAGGCCGATGACGTCCAACGACCCGTGGGCCATTTCCCTGAGATTGCTCAGGTCCGGGGCGTAGCAGGTGTCGGTTGCGACGCATGGATTCGATGGCGTTACGTATGGCACGATGTCCGTCTTGAGGCTCCGGGCCGCCTTGTATGCGTTGGTGACTCGGGCCTGGTCCGCGGCGACCGCCTCCGCCTGATGCGCATTCGTGATCCAGGACGTCCGGGAATTGCTATTCACGTCGCTGACACGCAAACCACTGGGATCTGCTCGGCTCACCGGGTTGCCGTTCGCGTACGCATACGCGTTCCTCTGTTGTGGATCGGCTAGGTCAAGCAGCGGATCGACGCTTACAAATCCACCGGCCGCCTCGTCGTAGTAGCGAGCACCGACCTGTGTGAGCCCGGTGGTTGCATCGCGTGTCTTACCGAGGAACTGGGCGTCCCCCGGAATGGTTGCAGCGTCGGATTGGCCGCGGGTGGCGCCGAAGGGGTTGGTGTAGAGGCGGTTGATTGCGGTCTTGGCAGGGTGGCCGCCGTTCGGGATCGCCGCAATCGGAGTTCCGTGGTGATCGGCGATGAGCGAGGTGACGCCGTTGCCGAGGCCCCGGTCGGTGCGGACCGCGACGGTCTTGCCCGCGAACGAGTAGTACCGGGTGGCCTTAACTGTGCCGTCGGTCGCTATGTGGATCTCTTGCCCGCCGGCATACACTGTGGTGCCGTTCGCGTCGGCACGGACGATGCGGTTCCCGTCGGCGTCGTACACGCTCGACGTGTCGCCTACGGTGGTGAGTTCACCCTCGGCATCCCATGTGCTGCCGGTGGTCACGCCGCCGGCAGCGACGCTGGTGCGGTTGCCGGCCGCGTCGTACTCGTACGTTGTGGGCGTGCCTGCCGTGGTCGCGGTCGTGACTGCGTGCGGTCCCGCCGCGCCCGCACCATGCGCGTACGTGGTGGTCGTCGCGGTGCCGCTTGCATTGGTGGTGGTTTGTTTGGTGCGGTTGCCGAGGATGTCGTAGGTGTAGTTCGTCCAGTACGGTGCTGCCCCGCCCATCGCGCCTGCGGAGGGGGTTTGGGTGCAGTCGCCGTTACCGGCGGTCCATGCGGTCTGCAGGCGTGCGAGGCCGTCGTAGTTGAAGCACTGGTTGTCCTGGAACGCGGCGCCCGACAGTGGGGCGTTGGTCGGGGCATCCGTGATGCTGGTGACGTTCCCGGCCGGGTCGTAGGCGTAGGCGAGGTGCAGCTCGGTGCCGTTGATGCGTTCCCGGTCCAGGCTGATCCCGGACAGCCGTTTCGTGCCGTCCTCGTACCGGTAGGACACGACCGCCCCATAGGTGTTGCCAAGGTCGGTGAGCAGGGGGCGGCTGTCGGCGGCGAACCGGGACGCGGCAACGTAGGTGCCCCACCCGAACCCGCCACTCATCCATGACGGCATCGATGACGCTGGGTCATACACCGTGGTCACGGCCTCAGCGCCGAGGATCGTCTTCCCGTCCGAGTCGACCACGGCGGGGTGCGTGAGTTTCGTGGTTTGCCCGTCGACGGCGTATTCGTAGCGGGTGCTGAGCGTGCGGGTCTGCAGGTTTGTGAACGCGCCCGTGTTCGGCAACTCGAGGGAGGTCTGGACGGGCCGGTATGCGAGGTCCCAGCCGTCCGTGCGGGTGACATACGACTGGCCGTCGACGATACGGGTGGCCTTGGTAAGGACGCCCTTCAGCACGGTGTCGTACTCCCAGGCGGCGCGGACGGTCCCGGTCGGGGAACCGTCACGGACGCTGGTGGTGCGGCCGAGAGCGTCGTAGGTGTAACCGAGGGTCTGACCGTTCCCGTTCGTGCGGGTTTGGACGCGGCCGAGGAGGTCGAAGCTCGTGCTCGAGTCGCCTGCGTCGGGGTCGGATGCGGTGATCTGCCGTCCGGCCCAGTCGTATCGGTACGACCACTCATTCGCTGCGGGGTCGGTCATGCCGGTCAGCCGCCCGGCGGGGTCGTACGTGTAGGTCGTGGTAGTGGGGTTCGGCAGCGCGAGCACCAGTGCGGCGGTGACCGCCGCGCTATCGGTGTCGGGGTCGCGCGGGTACTGCGTCAGCGTGGTGGTGTGGCCGCGGGCGTCGACCGTGGTCGCGGTCGGGATGCCACCCATCGGCGGGATCTGCAGTGTGGTCGCCCCGTCGTAGTGCGTGGTGGTGCGCCACTTCTCGTGGGCGGGGTTGGAGTCGGTGCCGACCCAGAAGACCTGCGCGGTCTGCCGGCCCGCACCGTCGTACTCGAACGTGGTGTGCCCGGACGTGTCCGCCGGCGGCGTTTCCGGGATCGCGGACACGGTACCTTGCACCCACCAGGGCTCGGTCTGCTTCACGACCCGCCCGGCGGAGTCGTAGATGGTGTGCGCCACCATCCGCCCCTGCCCGGCACCTTGGTTTCCGGTGCCGCGTCCTTCCTGCTGGGTCTGGAACGGGCGCATCAGTGCGTCGTACAGCATCGCGCTTGAGTGTTGGCGCTTCCCATTTGCCGAGATCGTCTTCGTGACGACGGCATTCAGCCCGTTCGGCTGGACGGTGTACTCGTACTCCACGGACGGGAACTGGGCGTCCTTGTGCTGCGGGTAGGTGACCTTCGTGAGCCGGCCGAGCGCGTCGTGGACGCCGGTGGTGGTGCGTCCGTTCGCGTCCATGGACGCGACCGGGACGCCGAGGATCGGGTCGATGCGGGTCGTCGTGGCATGCCCGAGCGGGTTCGTCGTGGTCGTCTCGGTAACCAGGCCACCGGCGGAGTGGGTGTACCCGGTGACGGTCGCCTGCCCGGCGGCGTCCCGGGTTTCGGTGACCCGGCCGCGGGTGTCGTAGTTCACAGTCGAGGTCTGGATGTACCCGTCGCCGTCCTGCGGGTCCAGGGTCTCGGTCTTGGTCGGTCGACCGGCCGCGTCGTAGGTGATCTTCGACGCGGACACCACATCGGTCGGCCGGTCCGGCTGCTGGTCGCACGCCTTCGCGACCGTCTCGACCACGGCGGGGAGTGCGATCAGGTGTTTGCCGGTGAGGGTCGTATCGGTTTCGTGTGCGTACGTGGTGGTCGTGCACAGGTTGTCCGCCGCGGTACTGGTGTCGCCGCGGTCATCGACGGCGGTCGGCTGGCTGAACGCGTTGAACGTTGTCGTGGTCTTGGTGGCATGCGCGGCCGAGGTCCCGGCCGCGTTGTAAGTGACTGCGTCGACGGTCCGCGACGGAATCCGGGTCGCGGTGAACGCCGCATCCAGTGCACTGGTCGCGACAATGACCGGGTCACCGAACCGGGTCACTGCCTCGGACACCTTGACGTCACCGTTGTACTGGATGGAAGTGAACACCTCGCCCGCGAGACGATCACGGTCAACCACCGTGCCGATACTTGCGATCGTGCTTGTCAATGTTTCGCCGGTGCCGCGGTAGTAACTGGTGACCGTCTTGGTCTGCCCGGTGCTCGGGTCGCCCGTGGTCGTGGTGATCTGCTTCGCGCCGCGGAACTCGGAGAACGTCTTGTCGGCGTCATCGATCAACGGGGAATCGGCTTTCACCCACTTCCATGCCGCCTGACCGTAGTCGTACCGGGTGGTCACCGCGACCGACCCGGTGATCAGCTCCGGCCCGGAGGGCTCCAAGCTGGTGTGACCTTCGACAACCGTGCTGACAACGTACTTGTAGAAGTAGTCCGTTCGTGGATTCGGCTCGCCCGGCTGGTGCCATCTCACCGGGAAACACAGGTCAGTATTCACGGCCGGGTCCGCGGCCAGCCCGTCCACGCACCGGGTCGCGTAGTTCACGCTGATCCGCCCGCCGGACTCGGTCCGCACGGACGTGACCCGGTGCCGGTAGAGCGCGTCTGCGCCGGTGTCCGCGACTTCGACCCGGTTCTTCAACGCGGTGTAGTCGAACGTCACCGCAGGCAACGTCACATCCTGCTTGGGCCCGCCGTTTCCGGTGTGGGTGACCGCCTCGAGGCGCAGCATGATCCCGGTCGCGAACGTCAGCCCGATGCCGTCGCCCTGCGGTACAAACCGCTGCGACAGCACCCACGAGTCCACCGGCTGGTATCCGGACCCGTCACTCGCGTGGGTGGTGATCTTCGCCAGCCGGGTGCGGTTGAAGAAGGTCGGCGCGAACGTCTCGCACCCCGCGGTGGTCTCGCAGATCAGGTCGACCGGCGTGTCCGGCCAATGGTTCGCCGTGGTCGCGGCCTGCCCGGCCGTGCACCACGAGTTCGGCACCGCCAGATCTGTGATGCAGCGCGGGGTGTGCGTGAACTCCACCTTCGCCGGCGCCTGGGCGACCCCGTCGTCCGTGTGGGTACCGTACTCGACCCGGTTCAGGTACCCGCCCGCAACATAGGAGACGGCCGCATCACCGTAGAACGGCCGGTACTGGTTGGATTCCTTCGTGTAGAAGTACGACGCCGTGTTGCCGGACGGGTCGACCACGTGGTCGAGGTTCCACCGCCACACCTGCTCGCTGGAGGATTCCTTGAATCCGGCCGCGTGGCCGGGTTCACCCGGGTGGTTGCCGTAGACCGGCACCGTCCATGCCGAGGACGCGTCGGTGTCCCTACCGAAGAAGTACTGGGTGCCATCGGTTGTGGTGACCTTCCAGTACTCACCCTTCGCACCACCACTGGTGAGGTGCTCGATCCGAGTACCGTCGTCCCGCTTCGGGTACCAGATGCCGGCGGCCTGGTCCTTGACCAGCTCGGTCCCGCTGCCGCTCAGCGAGAGAGTGGCGTTCTCGGGGCCCCAACAAAGGTCGGGTGCGGACATGTCCACGTTGTTCGCTCCGCCGGTCTCATCGTCGGCGCAGGACTTGTAGCTGCGTTCGATGAAGCTCGCGCCGATGTCAAAACCCTCGCCGATCGGCCCGGACTGGTTATTCGTCGACGCGATCCGCCCGTCCGAAACCGCGGACGAGTACGACAACGACAGCTCCGGGGATGGCCCGGCCGGCACCTGCGGTACCCGCATCGGATACGCCCACGTGAACGACCCTGTAGCACCCGAAGTGCCCCACGTCGAGGACAACGCCAGCGGTGTTGCCGACCAGTCACCGAGCGGCCCGGCAACGCCGGACGTGATCCCGACCGCCCCACCAGACGAACCCGTGGAGGTCGTCGTGGTACGCAGCATCGCCGGCGCCGCGCCCCCGCCGGATGCGGCCGGGTCCACGGGGACGGTGACGGTCACCGTTTGCGCGGCCTCGTCGTGCGAACTCTGCAACGGCGTCGGGCGACAATCCGGGGTGGCCGCCGCCGTGGTCTCGCAGTCCGGTACCCACACCGCCTGCAGCCGGGACGCCCAGTCCCCGCCACCGATCCCGGCGAACCCGTCGTACGCGACCGACAGCTCGACCGCCTGCTCACCGGTCGCAGGCGCCTCGGAAACGTCAGACACCTCGAGCAGCACCCCGGTCACGCCCACCTGCTCGGCGGCTGCTTGATCGAGGAGCTTCAGCGCCACCCGCTCCGGCGACGACGTACCCTCGACCGGCGCAACCGTGACCACCATCCCACCAAGCTCAACTGGGACTCCGGCCCCCATCGCCTGCGTCGCACTCAGGTCCACGGTTGCCTCCGCTGCGGCCGGCAGATCCGTCGGCAACGCCAGCGGAACCGCCGGCTGGTCCGGATCCGCTCCGTCGCCCAAGAGCGGGACCGACGATGCCGCTCCCTCCAGTCCGAGCGCCGCACCGGCCACGGCGAGATTTTCGGCACGTGTCTCGTCGATCACCCCAGACGAGGCGGCCTGCGCTGCTGATGACCACGCCGCACCGAGCAGGCCCGTGTCCATGCCCAAAAGCACGACCAGACCGCCGGCCATCGTCAACATCAGCCGCTCGCGCACTCGGACCCCGTTCGTGTTCATCCATCCACTCCTGCGAAGCCCGCCGCTTCGTTCGACCCGGATCATTGTTCGCGCACTGTCGGATCGACCGCATCGAATGCGGCAGCACCCTGCCCGAAGTTCTCCACCTCGGCGCCCTGACACAGCCGACGCAGCTTCGAGTCATCGGCAACCTGCCCGGAGAATACCCGCACGTTGTCGATCTCACCCGGCCACCAGTCCCCGCCCGCATCAGCGTTCTGGCCTCGACCGACCGCGAATACGCCCGACGCTTGCCAGGCCGTACCAGCGCGTGTCACCGGGGCCGTTGCCACCGGTTCACCTGTCGCCGATGCGTCCGGAGTGCCGACCTCGCACACCCACAGCCGCACCGTCTTCGCAGTCGCGTCATGCACACCCACCAGATGCACCCACTCGCCAGCCGTCACCTCACCGCTCGAGCTCGCTGCAGTGATGCTCGCGCCCGAGCTCGTGTCGGGCATTCCGAACGACCAGCAACCCGTCCCTCCGCCACAGTTCGCCCGGTACCCGAGCCGGAACCCGGACTGGGTCACCCCGTCCTGAGAGAGCACCGTGTAGTTCCCCAGCCCGAGTTTCGAGTCCGCCAACCGGACATGCGCCGACACCGTGAACGACTTCGACGTGTCCACCACCGGACCACCCCCGAGGGCGGCATCATTCACCCCATCGAACTTCAGCGCCATATCGTCCGTGCGAGAACCGAACAGTTGATGCGGTCCAGCAACCCAGCCCGCGCCCGCGATGGTCAGCGGGTCCGCGCCTTTCGGGCCGCGGTCTGCGGAGCTCGATCCACTGCCCTCATCAAGTTTCCAGATCACATCTTCGACCGGGGATGCCACCTCGAACTGGTACGTCGTCCGAGTCGGCGAGACGTTGCCGGCCCGGTCCACGGACTCCACGTACAAGGTCATCGGACCCGACCGAGCCGGGATGTGCTCAACATCAAAGGAAGCGCCAGCCGCGACCGTGGTCGAGGTCAACGCGTTCGGGTCGCCGAACGACACGCGGAACGCGACAACATCGCTCGACCCATTCGGGCCGATCCTGAACTTGCCCTTCAATCCCTTTCCGCCCCGCTCTCGATTCGGCTCGTAAACGGCTTGGATATTCGGGCCCGACGTGACCGCAGTCACCGTCGGTGGGTTCGGTTTCTCCGTGTCGACCGTGAACTCGCACCAAGCTGAGAACGGCGACAACAGCGCCCAATCCCCCGCCTGCACCCGCCAGGCATACGTCCCACCGTGCGACAAGACGCCCGACCGCAGCGTCGAATGGAACCGGGTCCCAGACGCTGCTTCCCACTCCGCCGCGGCCTCGTCCCACAACAGGGTCGACGGCGCAGCCGTCGACACCAGCTTGAACCTCGAGTTGACGATCTGCCCGTCAGGATCGGACACGATCGCGGACAACGTCGGCGTCGTCGAGTTGATGAACGGCCGTCCGCCACCAGTCACACACGACGGCGAATCAGGATTCGTGATCTTCAACGACGACGGCGCGTTCGGCGGCCGGTTGTACGACACTGACAAGGTCGCGTCATGTCGAAACCGCTTCCACCCCGTCATCGTCGACTCGTCCCGTGCCTTCAACCCAAGAGGAAGTGTCGACCAGTCATACTCCGCGAGATGCTTCACCGCCGACGTGGCATCGAACGACCGGTACCCCTGATTCCCGCAACTCGCGCTATGAGCCTCGGTGCGCGAGCTGTACAGCGTCCACTGGTGCCAATTGTGCGAACCCCAGGTCTGTCCTGCCGAGACGCCTTCCAGCAGCACGTGCATGTCGGTCGTCGTGGCCGCGCATGAATACGAATGCTCACCATTGACGGTGAACGAGGCGCTAATGACGTCCGAGCCGACCATGCCGCGCACCGCGTCCAGCCCGTCGAACTCCCAGATCAGTCGCTGCGTGAACTGGGTGTTGCACGAAGCGGTGCTGCTGCAATACCCGGCGCCCTCACCCCGCATCGTCGAGCTGATGTCCCCCCAGTTGTACAACGACCCCGTGTACCCGCCCGTGCGAACCGCAATCCAATCCGCCGCAGGCTTCCCGTTGAACCCGGGGTCGAGATACACCGGCCACACCGTCTCCGGGGCCGTCAACATCGCCTCATCCGGGTCAACGGCAACCGAGGCGGATTCCACGTGAAGAGCCATCTGCGAGACCCGATCGCCAGGCAACGGCGCCGCAAGACGGTCATCGACCGCACCGATCGCCCCCGTCGCCGCCCTAACTTCAAGCAGCTCGGGGCCGCGCCGCTCGGCTGCAGCCGAGTCCCACATCACCGGGGGCGGCACCACGAAATGGGTCTCACCCAGCTCGTCGACCACGTTCGCCGCATTGCCATCGGCCTCGAGGTGAAGACCGGACGGCATCGATACAGGAAACACCAACTGCAGCGCGTTGTTCCCCCCAGCAGGCAAGCCACCAGCAGCAGCCCTCTGCGCCGAGAGCAGCGAACTCAGCGTCCCGGCTGCCTCGGGCGTCGCAAGCTCGAACACGGGGAAAAAGCCCGTGCCGTCCTCGTTCACCGTCACGATCAACCGCACACCGTCCGCGATCCGATAGGTGGCCCGCCCATCGACGATGTCCGGCACCGGCAACCGAACCGGGGAGCCGACCTCAATCCGTTTCCCCTCACGCGTGATCGCTCCGAGTGGCCGCCCGGTTCCGCCGTTCAGCTCAATCTCGAACACGGGCGCTATCGGTGACACGACGCCCGTCTCGGCATCGACCTCAAGCGTGGTATCGATGTCGGTCCATTCGCCAGTCACCGAGGTCCGGCTCGGAGACACGGACTGCTCAAGACGTATGGGACCCTCCGAAGTCGCCCAGGTCGTCGACCACGGCGTCCGCTCACCAGTTACCTCAACGTCGACCTCGCACGCCATCGCCTTCGGTGCCGCCGCATCGAACGAAGACTCCTCCAGCTGCGAGCAATCGAATCCCTCGGCGCCGGCTTCATCTGAGGAGTTCAGCGCCGGCACCACGACCGCAATTGTCGCGACCAGCCCGAGGATAACCACCGCCGATACCAGAACCACGACACGCCACCGTGCAACCAGCCACGACCCCACACCAACCTCCGAAGACACCAGCGTCGACACGACGCGAAAACGCAACCACGCGCAGCGTCATGAACTCGGCGGTAGGGCCACCGTGAAGGGTTCGGGTCGAAGAAGCGTGACTAGTGCGACGAACATACAGTCCAGAACCCGAAGTGCAATGTCCCCCAAACGGGGGTAGTGACCACGAAGGGGCATCATCGCGAGGGACAGAATTCGCTCTGACCTGCGACTATGACAGCCGACTGAAAGATGCTCGCCTTCCGCCGTAGGCATCGAATCGGTAACGACCCAAGAGTTGTTCGGTAGCGCTCGACTGCAACGGCCCCACTGGAGAACGACCCGGCGTCGTACACGGTGCTGCCGTTCGCGTCGGTGCGGATGATGCGGTTTCCGTCGGCGTGGTAGACGTTCGACGTGTGACGGGACCGCAGGGAGTTCACCCTCAGCATCCGACAGTTAGCCGGTCGGTGTATCCGTTCCTACCATGACGATCGTGCGGTGTCCGGCGTCGTCATACGCGAAGGTCCTGGGCCTTCAGGCCACGGTCGCTGACGCGACCGCATGTGGGTCACCGGTGTGGGGCCCGTTCGTGAGTCGATATTCATCTACTGCTCGCTCACGGTCGGGTCGACCGCGTTGAACCCGTCGACACCCTGCCCGAAGTCCTCTGCCTCTGCGCCCTGACACAGCCGGCGCAGCTTGGGTGCATCCGTGATCTGACCCGAGAAGATCCGCACGTTGTCGATCCGGCCGGGCCACCACCCCGCACCAACGCCAGCGACTTGACCGCGACCGAGCGCGAACGCGCCGGGTGACTGCCAGGCGACGCCGCCACGCACCACTGGCGCACCACCGACCGGCTCTCCCGTCGCGACCCGGTCAGGCGTTCCGACCTCGCAGACCCACAACCGCACGGTCTTGTTCGTCGCATCGTGTTCGCCGACCAGATGCACCCACTCGTCCGACGTCACCGCTGCTGATGTCGCCGACACGACCGCCGCCCCGGCACTCGCATCCGGCATCCCGAACGACCAACAATCACCCCCGTCACCACAGTTGGACCGATACCCCAACTGGAACGCGGACTGCGTCAACCCGTCCTGCGACAACGCCGTGTAATCACCCAGGCCGAGCTGTGACCTGCTCAGCATCACATGCGCGGACACGGTGAACGACTTGGACGTATTCACCACCGGGCCCGCGGCTGTGGCTGCATCATTGACGCCATCGAAACTCAGTGCCCAGTCATCGCCACGCGACCCGAAGACCTGATGCGGACCAGCGACCCACCCCGCACCCGCAACCGTCAACGGCCCGGCCGCCTTCGGCCCCGAGCCGGCCGCGCTCGCCCCCGCGTTCTCATCCAACTTCCAAATCACATCCTCAACCGGAGATGCCACATCGAACCGGTATTCACGCGGTGAGGATCGATTGCCCGCACGATCCACGGAGACCACTGTCAACGTCACGGGCCCTGCTTGGGTCGGAGTGAATGACACGGAGGCCGTGCCATTGCCCGTCACGTTGATTGAGGACGGCATCGAGGGGTCATTGAACCCGTAGCTGAACGACTCGGTATCCGACGAGCTCCCTCTATCGAACGCAAACGCGCCAGTCAGCCCTACGCCACCGCGTTCGCGGTCTGGCACATACACGGCCTGGACGCCAAGGACACCTGCTGCAACTTCAGGTGCGACCGGTTTGGTGACATCCACGGCGAAACCGCACCACGCCGACCAATCCCCGCCGCGCGCACCATCACCGCCGCGGGCAGCAAATGCATACGAGTTCCCGTCAATAAGAACACCTGAGGGTACCGTCGCGGTGAACCGCGATTGCGACGCCCCGATCACTGGCATCCAGCCGCTATCCCAGCGAATGTCATTCCCGTTGCCGCCGGTCACGACAATGAATTGCGGGTTCACGTTTCCGCCGTCTGGATCGGACATCACTGCCGAGAGCT
Source organism: Agromyces sp. NPDC058136 (assembly GCF_042884375.1). NCBI lineage: Bacteria > Bacillati > Actinomycetota > Actinomycetes > Micrococcales > Microbacteriaceae > Agromyces > Agromyces sp. NPDC058136. The sequence continues at coordinate 35,630 of NZ_JBHVUA010000006.1, forward strand.
GAGGCGTGAGCGAATTCACCCAGGCACCGCATTGAGCCACCGGCGAGGTCATCATCATGCCGGACGGCACGTTCGGTGCGCGATTGAACTCCACAGACAGCTTTGCGTCGTGACCGAATCGCTTCCAACCCGTCATCGTCGACTCATCGCGCGCCTTCAAACCGAGCGATAGCGTCGCCCAGCTGTCGTTGTCCGCGAATTGGCGTGCCGCCGAGGTCACGTTGTACGTCCGCCAACCCGTGTTTCCGCAGGCCATACTGTGATACTCGGTGCGAGCGTCAACCCGGTTCCAGTCGGCCCACTCAAGCGATCCCCACGTCGTCGCGGCAGAGATATCGCCAAGCATGTGCAGGTCGGTTGTGGTTGCTGTGCAAGTCGCCGAATGCGTTCCATACACGGTGAAGCCTGCGCTGATGATGTCGTTGCCAGTGAGCGCGGTGATCCCCGAGAGATCCGAGTACTCCCAGACCAACCGCTGCCTGAACGTGGTGTTGCAGGTCGGGTCACCGGTGCAGTATCCGGCACCCTCACCTCCGACCGTGTCCCAGTTGTGAAGCGTGCCGGTGTACCCGCCGGTACGCACCGCGACCCTCTCCGCAGCGAGGTTCGCCGTGAATCCAGGATCGATGTAGACAGGCCAGACCGTGTCAGGACTCGTCAGCATCGCCGAATCCGGCGTCACGACAATGTGAGGACCACGAACCGCGGTACCCATCAGCTCGACCGCATCGCCCAGCGCGGGCCCGGTCAGTCGATCAAGGCTGCCACGCTCCTCACCACTCGGCGTCGAACCCAGCCCCCCGCCCGCTGAGTCCCACATCAGCGGGGCCGGTGCGGTGAAAGCAACCTCATCGGCCTCATCGAGCATTCGAACGGATCCCTGCTTGTCCAAGGCCATCCGAAGTCCGGCGGACAATCTGGTGGTGAAGACGAGATCGCCGGATTCAGCCGATGCCCCAGCCACAGGGCGGGCATCGAGCAGCGCTCGGAACCGCTCAAGGCCCTGCGCATCGGCAAGCTCGACGACCGGCAGGAATCCGTTTGCTTGCGCATTGACCGACACCACAAGACGAACTCCGTCCGCGAGGTCGTAGCTCACTCGCGAACCCATCAGTTCGGGAACCGGGAGCTCGGCCGGGAACCACACGTCGAGTCGCTGATCCTCCCGCGTGATCGACCCGAGCGGCTGCCCATCGCCCGCTTGACCGCCTGCATTCAATTCAATGGGATACACCGGGGATGCAACGTTGAGCACACTTTCACCTGGTGTTCCCTCGACCGCTGTGTCGATGTCCGCCCACTCCCCCGAGACATCAGTACGCACAGGCACGCTGGCGACCTCCAAGCGCGTCGTCCCCTGCGGAGTAGCCCACACCGTCTGCAACGACGAACGCTCGCTCGTGACCTCGACCTCAACGTCACAGCCACGCGCTTTCGGCCCCGCATCATCGAACGACGCCTCCTCAAGCCGGGAGCAATCGAACACCTCGACAGCAGACTCACTCGCCGTGTCGCGGATCACGAAAGCGACGACCGTCGCCACGATCAAGCCAAGAACGACCAACCCAGCAAGAGCACGCAGGCGCCACCGCACCAAGATCCACGACCTCAACCAACACGCCTTTCGAACGCACACCATTGCGCGTCAAAACGACGCATGCCAGCATCCACGCGCTGCGTCGTGCAACCAGTCGGGTAGGGCAACCTTAGGGGTTCGGGTCGAAGACACGTGACTATCGCGACAACCTACATGCCCCCAGCCATTCGGCGCACGCCCCCCGAATGAGGGTCAGTGACCGTGATTAGCAAGCAGCGGGCGCGAACCAGTTGTCAATAGCGCCCTCGGCCCAGCGCGAATGCGCCGTAGCTGGTGCGCTCTTGGCAGAAACCAGCCAAATCCAACTGACTCGAACCCGGCCGAATAGAGAGGGTTGAATCGCCGCGACGACCATCGATTAGCATCGGTCGCCGCGCTCCGAACACCCACGAATCTGTCGGCTGATCAGCAATTACAGAGTAGGGCGGACGGGACTTGAACCCGTGACCGATGGATTATGAGTCCACTGCTCTAACCGGCTGAGCTACCGCCCCGTGAGCGACCTCAGTCGGGCAGGATGACCGGGATCGACTCGGTGACCGGATCGGTCACGCTTTCACCACGATACAGACTCTCGAAGGTGTCGAGGGTGCGGGTGATGTCGTGCGCCTTGATCTGCTTGAGCGACCCCGCCTTGAGGGCGTTGTAGTCGTCGGGCGAGGCCTCGAGCACGGTGCGGAGCTTCGCGGCGAGGTCTTCGGGGTTCGACGGTTCGAAGAGGTAGCCGTTCTCGCCGTCGTGCACGAGGTGCGGCAGCGCCATCGCGTTGGCGGCGACGACGGGCAGCGCCGAGGCCATGGCCTCCATCGTCACGATCGACTGCAGTTCGGCGATCGAGGGCATGGCGAGCACGGATGCCCGGTGGTAGGCCTCGCGCAGTTCCTCATCGGTGACGTAGCCGGTGAAGGTCACGCGATCGGCGACCCCCAGTTCGACGGCGAGGTGTTCGAGGTTGCGCTTCTGGTCGCCGCCGCCGACGATCTCGACCTTCGCGTCGAGCGAGGCGGGCAGGAGCTTCAGTGCCCGGATGAGCACGTCGATCTGCTTCTCGCCGGTGACGCGACCGACGAAGAGGATGCGATTCTCGGTGCGGGGCTCCCAGTTGGGCGAGTACTTGTGCGCATCGATGCCGCAGGAGATCGCGTGCACGTTGCGGAGGCCCGTGTGCTTCTCGAGGAAGTCGGCGGCGCGACGCGTCGGCGTGGTGACGGCTTCGGCGCGGCCGAAGGTGCGGCCGGCGGCCTTCCATGCGAGACCGACGGCCCAGTCCTCCCAGGCCTTCGGCAGCATCGAGAACTCGAGGATGTTCTCGGGCATGACGTGGTTCGTGCCGATGATGCGGATGCCGCGCTTCTGGGCCTCGATCGAGAGACCGCGACCGGTGATGATGTGCGACTGGAAGTGCACGACATCGGGCTTCACCTCGTCGATGACGCGCGCGCTGTTCTGCTTGATGCGCCAGGGCAGCGCGAAGCGCAGCCAGTCGTGCGGGTACCAGCGCCAGCTGCGCAGGCGGTGCGCGGTGAGCTCCTGCCCTTCGTGCACCTCCTTCCACGTGCCGTGCTTGCGGCTCGCGGCGGGGGCCATGATGTGGACGTCGTGGCCTCGCTCGACGAGGCCTGCGGCGAGTCGTTCGGCGAAGCGGGCGGCACCGTTGACGTCGGGGGCGAAGGTGTCGGCGCCGATCAGGATCTTGAGGGGGCGATCGGGCGCGGCGCCGGCGGGCGTACTCGCACCGGGGGTGTCAGACACGGGTCGTGTTTCCTCACAGTTCTGGGGGCGGGACGGTCGGTCCCGTCGAGTCCGCGGCGCGCACGATGGGCGCGGCGGACTGAATCCGACCCTAGTCTACGCAGCGCAGCCGAACGGGTGCCGTGCGCGCATGTCGGAAGCTCCGCACTTCTGTTGCTCGGAATGCGTTCAGCGCCACGCGCGACGTGGGCTCAGAGCCTCGTCTGCGGGTGGTTCTTCGCGAGTTGGAAGACGCCCCACACAGCGATCGCACCGGAGATGACGTAGACCATGATCGCCCACGGAGGCGCCTGGGACGCCTCGCCGAGGACGGCGATGCCGATGACGACGGCGACGAGCGGGTCGACGACGGTGAGCCCGGCGATGACGAGGTCGGGCGGGCCCGAGGCGTAGGCGTTCTGCACGAAGTAGCCGCCGATGGCGGCGGCGGTGAGGAGCCCGGCGATGCAGAGGATCGTGAGCCACCCGAACTCGCCCTGCTCGATCTTGCCGAGCACGACCTTGGCGAGTGTGGCGACGAAGCCGTAGACGACGCCGGCCATGATCACGTAGTAGATGGCGCGGATCTTCGATCGGAACAGCACGAAGGTGATCCCGGCGACGGCGAGCACGATCGCCAGGATGACGAGGATGACGATGAGCTGCCGGTCGGTGACGGGCTTGTCGACCGCGGTGAACGCGGCGACACCCACGAAGAGGAAGACGCCGCCGACGCACATGATGATCGCGATGATCGACTTGCGGTTCAGCTGCACGTGGTTCACGCGCGAGTTCACGATCGAGGTGACGACGAGCGCGATCGCGCCGAGCGGCTGCACCACGATGAGGGGCGCGAAGTAGAGGCTCGACAGCTGGAACACGACGGCGAGCCCGAGCATGAGCGTGCCGATCACCCACGAGGGGCGCGCGAGCAGCAGCGCGAGCTGCTTGAGGTTGAGGCCCTTGCCGAGCGTGTCGGCGGTGTGCGATTCGACCTTGACGACCCCGCGGTGCTGGAACTGCGCACCCAGGGAGAGGAAGACCGCGCCGATGAGCGCGAGCGGGATGCCGATGAACGTCTGCGGGTCGAGCGGAATCTGCTCGACGAGGTCAGTGAGGTCCGGATCCACGCAATGACCCTACCCGCTCGTCGCCCGTTATCCTTGCCGAATGGCCGTGCTCCCCATTCGAATCTCCGGTGATCCGGTGCTCCACTCCCCCGCCCTGCCCGTCGAGACCATCGACGACGAACTGCGCACCCTCGTCGACGACCTCTTCGAGACGATGGATGCCGCGCCCGGCGTCGGCCTCGCCGCCCCCCAGGTCGGCGTGGGCCTCCGCGTCTTCACCTACGGCTGGGTCGACGAGGAGGGAACGAAGTGGCGCGGGGTCGCCATCAACCCCGAACTGTGGATCACGCCGCCGCCCGCCGGCGAGCCCGACATCGACGAGGAGGAGGGCTGCCTCTCGTTCCCGGGCGAACGGTTCGGGCTGCGTCGCGCCGAGCACGCGATCCTGCGCGCGACCGACCTCGAGGGCAAGCCGTTCGAGATCGAGGCGCACGGGTGGCTCGCCCGCATCTTCCAGCACGAGTTCGACCACCTCGACGGCACGCTCTACACCGACCGACTCGGTGAGCGCGACCAGAAGATCGTCGCGAAGATCAGCCGCAAGCTCGGTTGGGGGCGCCCCGGTCAACAGTGGATGCCCGGGGTCGACGACCTCGAGGGCTGAGTTCGAAGCTCCGGATGCCACGTGCTCCGCGCCGCGCGATCGTGCGGCGGCGGGCACGTGGCATCCGTCTATGTGAAGGCCCTGATGCCGGCTGCGACGGCCGCGGCGACGATGACGACCACGACGAAGGGCACGCGGAGCGCGTAGAGCGCGGCCGCGACGATCACCGCCGGAACGCGCGCGTCGACGACGATCTGCTGCCCGACGCCGAGCGTCTGCACGGCGATGAGCGCCGCGAGGAGCGCGACCGTCAGCAGATCGGCGATGCGCGCGGGGCGTTCGCGTTCGAGGAACCCGGCGGGCACGAGGTGTCCGGCGAGCTTCAGCGCGAGGGTCGCCGCGGACGCGATGAGGATGATGTGCCAGGTCGTCATGCGGACCGCCTCCTGGAGAACAGGTCGAACCACCCGACCACGACCGCGACGACCGCCGCGACGAGCACCGGCAGGCCCGGCATGAGCACGGGCGTCGTGATCGTCGCGACGACGGCGGCGCCGACCGCGACGGCGCCCGCCTGGAACTTCTTCAACCGCGGCCACAGGAGCCCGAGGAATGCCGCGGCGGCGGCCGCGTCGAGCCCCCAGGCCCGGGTGTCGCCGATCGCGTCGCCGATGAGGGCGCCCGCGAGGGTCGTGAGGTTCCAGCCGATGAAGATGACGATGCCCGTGACCCAGAACCCGGTGCGCGCCGCCCGGTCGTCGCTCTGCGCGAGGGCGACGGCCGTGGACTCGTCGATCGTGACCCACGCGGCGGCGACGCGCCGCCACACGCTCGCAGGCCGACCGTCGGGGCGGGGCTCGTCGACCAGGGGCTTCATGCGCATGCCGTAGACGACGTTGCGGATGCCGAGCATCGCGGCCGTCGCGATCGCCGAACCGCCTGCAGCGACCCCGCCGGAGGCGAGCACGCCGACGAGGGCGAACTGCGACCCGCCCGTGAACATCACGAGGCTGAGGAAGCAGGTCTGCCAGACATCGAGCCCCGCCGCGACCGCGAGCGCCCCGAACGAGATGCCGTACACCGCGGTCGCCAACCCGACCGCGAATCCGTCGCGACGTGCTGCGCGCCGGGCGGCGAGCAGCTCGATGGCGTCGCGATCGGTGCGATCGTCGTCGGGGAGCACCTCGTCGCGCCGCTCGGACATCTCACTCCTTTTCGTCGAAGCGACAGTATCTCGACCGAGCGCGAATCGCCGCACCGGCCCCCGGCATCCTGCACAGTCGCCGCGCCGATCCATCACCGCGGACCTCCCCGCACAGCGCGTCACGCGGCGTCATCGGCGACCCGTCACACCGGGCAATGCGGCGACGCACGAGGTCACCCGATAGCCGCATTCGGCGGGGTTCCGCGACGCATGCCGTCACCGCCATTCACACCGCGAAACGGTCTCGTGATGCGGTGCGCAGCTTCATTATGTTCGCGTCATGCCTCCTACCACCGCGCTCCGATCCGCGCAGAACCCGACTCATGGTTGACCTCGACTGGCTCTCGCTGGCCGCGCTCGCCGCGACCGCCGTGCTCTTCGTCGGGGTGTACGCGCTCCGGCGCGCCGGCGCCTCGTTCACCCTGCTCACGGTCATCGCCCTGGTGGTCGGCATCGGCGTCGGCCTGCTCTTCCAGGGCCACCTCGACTACGTCGACGTGATCGGCACCGTGTACGTGAACGTCATCACGGCCATCGTGGCGCCGCTCATCATCGTCTCGGTGCTCGCGAGCATCACCTCGCTCGGCAGCCTCGCGAAGCTGCGCACCATCGGCCTGAGCTCGGTGTTCTGGCTGCTGCTCACCAACCTTATCGCGATCCTGCTGACCCTCGGCCTCGCGCTCGCCACCGGCATCGGGAAGGGCGCGCAGCTCGAGCTCGACGGCGTCGACGGCTCGACGCTGACCGGGCTGCTCCGACCGCTCGACGAGGTCATCGTCGGCCTCTTCCCGTCGAACGTCGTCGGCGACATCTCGTCGAACAACATCATCGGCATCATCCTCTTCACCCTGCTGATCGCGGTCTCCTACCTGCTGGTCGCCGATCGCAAGCCCGAGAAGGTGCGTGCATTCAAAGACGTCGTGGATGCCACGAAGCGGGTGTTCTTCAAGGCCGTCGGCTTCATCATCGCGCTGACCCCCTACGCGGTCCTCGCCCTCGTCGCCTCGACCACGTCGACCGCGGTCGCGAGGCTCGAGACCGCCCTGTCGCTGCTCGGCGTGCTCGTCATCGCCCTCGTCGCCTGCTTCGTCGACGCGTACCTCGTGAACGGCGTGCTCGTGAAGGTGTTCGCCGATCTGCCGCCGCTGCGCTTCTTCAGGCTCATCACCCCGCCCCAGTACACCGCCTTCACGACCCAGTCGAGCATCGGCACCCTTCCGCTCACCATCTCGACTCTCGTGCGCAAGGTGGGCGTGAGCGAAGAGGTCGCCGGCTTCACCGCACCGATCGGCACCACGATCGGCATGCCGGGCTGCGCCGGAATCTGGCCCACGCTCGTCGCGGTGTTCACGGTCAACGCGCTCGGGATCGAGTACACGGCGCTCGACTACGTCGTGCTCGTCGTGCTCGGCCTGCTCGTGAGCCTCGGCACGGCCGGCGTCCCCGGGACGGCCATCATCACCGCCACCGCGGTGCTCACCGCCGTGGGCCTGCCGGTCGAGGTCCTCGTGCTGCTCATTCCGATCAGTGCGATCGCGGGCACGGCCAGCACGATGGCGAACGTGACGGCCGCCGCGACGAGCGCCACGATCGTCGCCCGCCGCGCCGGGGTCCTCGACGACGAGATCTTCGCCGGGCGCCGCCACGCGCCCGACGACGACGACGAGACCGCACCCACCGCTGCTTCCACCATTCGCCCCACCCCGGTCCTGTGACCGGTCGAACCGAAGGACTGCCCATGACCACGACCGTGCGATCCAGACTGCGCACCCTCGCCGCGACCCTCGCCCTCGCGATCACCGTGCCCACCTTCCTGCTCGTCTGGAGCGAACCGGCGCACGCGGCAGGCGATGTCTGCGACCTGTGCTCGATCAACTTCGACCTCGGCGCGTGCGAAGATCTCGGCGGCTACCCGTACGACAGCACCCAGGAGCCGCCGCCGCCCGCGATCAGCGGCGGCACGACCGCCCCGGCACCCGCGCCGGCACCCGCTGCCCCGGCACCCGCCGCTCCTGCTCCGGCGGCCCCTGCGCCGAGCACCGGCAACTCGGGCGGCAGCGCATCCTCGGGTGCGTCCAGCTCCTCGAGCGCCACGACGGATGCCGCGACCACCGCCGGCCAGCCGGCAGCCGTCGTGCAGACGGCGCCTTCGGCGCCCACCGCGCCGAAGCTCGTCGCGAAGGGCGCGTCGCTGACGGTCACCTGGGCGGTGCCGGCCGACGGCGGGTCGCCGGTCACCGGTTACAAGCTCTCGCTCAACAAGGGAACCCCGATCGAGCTCGCGGCCGGCGCCACCACCTACACGTTCCCGAAGCTCGGCGCAGGCTCCTACACCGCCACGGTCGTCGCGACGAACGCGCTCGGCGACGGCGTGGCATCCGCCGCCTCGGCCGCAGTGAAGGTGGCGAACCCGACCACGGCACCCACCGCCGAGGCGGCCGAGCGCACGGCCGTCGTGGCCGACGCCGGCGCACCGAGTTGGCTCGCGGGCTCCGGCATCCTCATCGCCCTCGTCGCCGTCGGCGCGCTCGCACTGCTCGGGCAGCGCCTGTTCCGTCGCCGCACGGCCGACGCCGCGCCGACGGACACCCCGACCGACGTCGCACCCTGACCACCAGCACCCTCCACGAAAGGAACCCCATGTCCGACCTGCGACACCCGCCGGGACGCCGCAACCGCGTGGTGGCGATCGCCACCGCCCTCACCCTCGGCGGCACAGCCCTCCTCGGCGCAGCCGCCGCCGCACCGGCGGTCGCCGCACCGAGCGGAGCGACGATCGACACCGTCGACTACGTGGCCGACACCTACGGCGTCGACGACAGCGTGATCGAGACCGTCACCTTCGAGCGCTTCGAATGGCTGCTCGGCCAGCAGGGCCGATTCGCGTTCCTCATCGGCGGCGCCCTCGACGAGCGCACCGAGGCGACGATCGCCACGATCGACGCGGAGGCGAAGAAGGCCGGCGTCGAGCAGGTGTTCGTCTTCGATCCGAAGCTCGACGGCGAGAGCCTCGACATCCGAACGACGACGAACCCCGACGTCGCGCCGCTGTGGCCGCGGCTCGTGACGAATGCGCTCTCGAAGGACACGCAGACGCCGTTCGACGGCACCGACGACCCGTACTTCTTCGTCTACGACGTGTCGCACACCGAGGGCGGCGTCGAGGACCGCATCGTGAGCGCGCTGACCGCCCCGGTCACGAGCGCGCAGCTCGCGGAGCCTGCCGCGCTCGAGACATATCGGGCCGAGGTCGCGGCCGTCTTCGCCACGGCGGGCGAACTCACCACGAGCAGCCAGTTCGCCTTCACCTCGGACGCGGTGAACGCCAAGCACCTCCGGGACTACAAGGGCGCCGACGCCTACGGCGGCGCGACCATCCTCTCCGACGAGGACGCCGACTGGCGCGTGCAAACGGTCACGTACCCCGAACTGGTGCACCTGCTCGAGAGCGACGGCGACTTCGTGCTCCTCTTCGGCGGCACGTGGTGCCACAACACCCGCGCCGTGCTCAAGCACGTCAACGAGGAGGCGGTCGAGAACGACGTCGAGAAGGTCTACTTCTTCGACCTCCGTCTCGACGGCGCCTCGTCGAACGACCTGCACATCCGCGACACGAACTCGGAGTTCGCCGACTTCTACGGGGACCTCGTCACGACGTACCTGCCGAACCTCGTCACCCAGTACGTGCCGGGCGTCTCGGGTCAGGTCGACTTCTTCCCCGGCGGCGACCGCAGCCAGCCGCTCGCGACCGCGAAGAAGCTCCAGGTTCCCTACCTGCTCGAGATCGAGCGCGGCCGCGTCGTCGACGGCAAGGCCGCGCCCGTCGTGCGCCAGTGGATCCACGACAACGGCGACGGCACCTACAAGGAGTACATGACCGAGTGGTGGTACGTCATCGACAAGCCCGGTCGCTACGAGTCGCGGCCCGACCCCGCGGGCCTGGCCGCACAGCTCGCGTTCGCCGACGAGGCGATCACGGCGCTCGACACCTTCTTCGGCGCGATCGGCGAGGGCACCACTCCCGAGCCGACCACCCCGCCGACGACTCCGCCCGCGACCACGCCTCCGACCCCTGGCCAGAAGCCGTCCGAGGTGCTCGGATCCGTCGCCGTGACGGGCGACCTCCGGCCCGGCGGCAAGGTCACCGTCACGGGCAGCGGTCTCGCCGAAGGCACCGGCGGGTTCACGGTCGAGATCCGCTCGACGCCGCAGACGCTCGGCACGGTGAGCACCGACGCCGACGGTGCGTTCACGTTCAGCGCGACCATCCCGGCGGCGATCCCGGCGGGTGCGCACACCATCGCAGTGACGATCGACGGAGTGACCGTGGCTTCCACGCCCGTCACGCTCACGGCTGCCGCGACGGCGAACGTCTCGTCGGCCGGCCTCGCCGACACGGGCGCGGGCTTCACCGGTCCGCTCACCTGGGCGGCGATCTCGCTGCTCGTCGCTGCGGCCGCCGCCATCACGATCGCCCGCGTGCGGGCCCGGTCGGCGGCGTAGACGCCGGTTTCAGCGTCGGAAACGCCCCCTCCCACCGCAGTGGGAGGGGGCGTTTCGCACTCGGGTCGGGCATCGACGACGGGCACGTCCGAAGCGTTGCGCCGCACCGGCTCGATGCCGCTCCCAGGAGCGACTCGCCGATCCCGCGGCCGCCGTCACGTTCCGAAGCGTTCGACGAGCACCCCGTGCCGAAGGCCGCGGTCGCTGACCACGAGCGAGTCGGCGCCGAGCTTCTCGAGCACCGTCCGCACGATGCACGCGCCGGCGAGGATCACCTCGGCACGCTTCGGCTGCAGCCCCGTCAGCTCACGACGCTGATCCGCTGACCGCGTGCGGTAGAGCTCGGCCTGGCGCTCGATCTCGGCTGCGTCGAGCCGCGCGCCCTGGATCGCCACGGGGTCGTACCGCTCGAGCCCGAGGCTGACCGCCGCCATGTTGGTGATCCCCCCGCCCATCCCGACGACCAGTTCGGGAGCAGGGCGCCCGTCGAGTCGGGAGAGCTCCATGCCGATCGCGTCACGTGCCGCGGTGACGGTCTCCTGCGGCACGGCCCCGTCGAGACCGAACCGCTCGGTGAAGCGTGCGGCGCCGACGTTCACGCTGAACTGCTCCGCGATCAGTCCGGGCGACCCGAACGTGAACTGCGAACTGCCCCCTCCGGTGTCGAACACGACGACATCTCCAGCGATCCCGAGCGCCGACGTCGCCGCGAGGTAGGCGAGCCGGGCCTCGTCCTCGCCGGGAATCACCTCGATCTCGACACCGAGCCGGGTACGGACCGCAGCGATGAGTTCGCCGGCGTTCGGGGCCACCCGCATCCCCGCGGTGCCGACGGCGGCGATCGCCTCGACGCCGAGGCCTGCGGCCTCGTCCGCCATGGCCCCGATCGCGTCGACGGTCCGTGCGATCGGCTCGGGCCTCAGACGTCCCGTCTCATCGAGGCCCTCGCCGAGTCTCGTGACCTCTGCGCGATCGGCGATCGTCCGCCAGGTTCCGTCGGGAGCGCGCTCGGCGATGTGCAGCTTGACCGAGTTCGTCCCGACATCGATGACGGCGAACCTGCGGCTGCTCACGTCACACCCGCGATCGCCTTGAGCACACGAGCCATGCAGGTGTTCGGCCGGTCGGCCAGCCCGAGGTCGGCGACCGCGGCGATCACGACGGCGGGATCCTCCATCTCGACCGCGATCGTGCGCGTCGAACGGCCTGCCGCCGTCAGCTCCGAGAGCTCGGCCATGGCTCCGCCGACCGTGTACCTCGCCCGCCGCTTGTGCACGCCGACCGCTCGGAGCTCGGGGCGAGGGCTCACGACCTCTGCGACCAGCTCGTCGAGTGTGTACTCCTGACGGTCGAGCTGCTGTCGAGGCATCCCGAGCGCATCGAGCACGGTGACGACGTCGGCGACGGGCAGCGGGAACTCAGCCTTCAGGATGGGGAGCCATTGCTCGAGGCCGTCGTCGTCGACCGCCTCGAGGTGCTTGACATCCATGAGCCCGCCACGCACCTTGACCGAGGCGTCGCTGTTCACCGAAAGCAGGTAGGTCTCGTCGCTCTCCTCGACCCTCGCCGGTGTCAGCGCGGCGAAGCGCTCCTCGGCGACCCCGAAGGTGTCGCCGAAGGTGCGCCACTCCCAGCGCGGGGTGATCGTCATGCGTTGTCCTGCAGCGCCGCGGCGAAGTACTCGAGCGCCTTCCGCGTCTTCGTCTGCTGCTCGGCGGTGAGGTCGATGCCCCGGCCGGCGAGGAAGGCACGTGCCTCCGCCGCGACTTGGAACGCCTCGTTCGTTCGACAGCGGGTGGAGAGCTCGACGATGCGGCCTCCGTCGGGGTAGAGCCAGACCTCGGCGACCATGCGACGCCCCAGCCCTTCGGGGGTGAACCGATCCTTGAGCACGAAGATCGGGCCCAGGATCGAGAGGTCGTCGAGCGTGATCCCATCGGGCGCGTGCGCGCTGAAGAACTCCCGCTGCTCCTTCGAGAAGAGCTTCCGCAGCGGCCGTTCTCCCTCGAGCGCCGCCTGCACGTCGGTCGGGCCCAGCTCGCCCTTCATCGAGCCCGAGCAGACGAAACCACCGGGGAGCGCGTCGACTTCGACGTTGAACGACGCGGAGCTCCGAAGCTCCGCCGACAGCGACGACGGCACGAGCGGGCGGAGTTTGATCACCGAGTCGTTGCCCTTCCCCTGGATCCGGCGCGCACGAACGACGACGCCGGCGCGGTCGAGCGCGAGATCGGGGGTGTCGAAGAACGTGACGAGCCGGATCTGCGCGTCGAGCGGGTCGATGCCGAGCGCCGTCACCGTCGAGCGCAGGGCGGAGTCGGGCACCGTGAGTTTGAGCTCGATGCTGTCGGACTCGACGAGCAGTGGCAGCAGCTCCTGCAGTTGCTCGTCGGTGAGGCGTTGCCGCGTCGAAGCGGTGTCGGTCATGAGCTCCCCCAACCGTCGGAACGCACCGACCAGCGGTCGGTGCGCGGGAGAGACGTTCCGTGTCGCCCAGGTCTCCCCTATGAGCAACTCTCGACCCAACGCACTGCCTCGTCAAGAGTTCGACGAACGCAGCGGATGCCGCAGACCGCCCTCGAACTCGTTCAACGCAAAAGCCCCGCATTCCATATGAATGCGGGGCTTGTCTGCTCCCCCACTTGGACTCGAACCAAGAACCTATCGGTTAACAGCCGATTGCTCTGCCAATTGAGCTATGGAGGATCACGCGCTTTCGGGCCTCACGGCGCCTCTTGCGTGCAGAGATACTGTAGCAAAGGGATGCCCCGACTCCCAATTCGAGGCGGCCTCGCTTTCCCGCGAGACGCACACTGTGATGCGCAGGCTCTCAGTACCCGGCATCGAGATCGACCAGGCCGAGGTACTCCCCGTCGCCGAGGAAGGCGCGCACATTGCGCTCGACCCGCGCTGCGAGGAGCGCGGGCGTGGTCTCGAGCGCATCGGCGACGTGCGGGGTGATGACGCAGTCGGGCGAGCGCCAGAGCGGATGCCCCGCTGGAAGCGGCTCGGGATCGGTGACGTCGAGGCCCGCCCCACCCAGATGGCCTGCCTCGAGCGCGGCGAGCAGCGCATCGGTGTCGATGATGGGGCCGCGGCCGACGTTCACCACGACGGCGCCGGGTGCGAGCGCAGCGAGCACCGAGGCGTCGACGACGCCGCGGGTCTCCTCCGTGAGGGCCGCCGCGACGACGAGCACGTCGGCCCCGGCCGCCGCCTCGCCGAGTCGGTCGAGCGTCACGGTGCGTTCGGCACCGGCGAGCGGGACATCACTGCGGCGTACGACGGTCGCGCGGACGCCGAACGGCGCGAGGAGATGCAGGAGCTCGCTCGCGATGCCACCGGCCCCCAGGACGACGACGTCGGCGGCGTACAGGGTGCGCGCCGAGCCGTCGCGTCGCCACTCCGTCGCCCGCGCCCGGCGGGGCAGACGCCGCATCGCGGCGAGCGTCAGCGCGAGGGCGTGCTCGGCCACGGGCGCCGAGTAGACGCCCTTGCCGCTCGTCCACACGCGCCCGTCGCCGCGGAACCGGGGCAGCACGCCCGCGAACGGATCGATGCCCGCCCACGGCAACTGCACCCACTCGATGCCCGGCGCCCGTTCGAGCGCAGCGACGAGCGCATCCGCGCCCGACGAACCGCTCCACACGAGTCCGCGCGTGCGGTCATCGAGCGGGCCGACGACTCCCCCGGCCCGCTCGACGGCGGCCACGAGTTCGGGCGAGGCCTCGGGCAGGACGGCGATCGCCGTTGCGTCGCCTGCACCGGCGACGCCGACGGCCGCGCCCGAGGTACGGCGCGCGGCCGTGGCATCCGTCATGCCAGCGGCTCGGCCAGATCGTCGATGACCGCGTGACCGCCGTCGAGTGCACTCGCGAGCGCCTGCACGTACGGGTGATGCGGATCGCGGAACACGTCGTCCATCGTGCCGATGGCGGCGAGCTCGCCGCGGTCGAGCACCGCGATGCGATCGGCGACGCTGCGCAGCACCGGGAGATCGTGGCTGATGAGCACCGCCGAGAACGCGTGCCGCTCGCCGAGCTCGGCGATCAGCTGCGCCACCGCATCGCGCACGGTGAGATCGATGCCCGCCGTCGGCTCGTCGGCGATGAGCACCGACGGCCCGAGCACGAGCGCCCGTGCGAGGGCGACCCGCTGACGCTGGCCGCCGCTCAGCTCGTACGGGTACTTCTCGAGCATGCCGAGCGGCAACCGAACGCCGTCGAGCATCGTCGCGACGCGGGTCGCGAGCGCCTTCGCGTTGTAACGGCGGTCGCGCTCGAGGATCGGCTCGCCGATGATCTCGGCGACGCTGCGATCGGGCGGCAACGTCGACGCGGCATCCTGCGGGAGATACCCGACGTGGAAGCGGTACTCGGCGAGCTTCCGCTTCGGCAGACCGCGCAGCTCCTGTCCGAGAACCGTCGCCTGACCGCCGGTGATCATCGGCCGCCCCTCGCCCGACCGAGCCTCGAAGGCCGCACCCGAGAGCACCTTGGCGAGCGTCGACTTGCCGCTCCCGGCGCTGCCGAGCACCCCCAGCACCTCGCCCGGCGCGACCTGCAGGGTCAGGCCGTGCAGGGCGACGTGCGCCGGGCTCGCACCGCGCGGCGGGTACTCGAGCGACAGATCGCTGAGAACGATCGGATACCCGTGTGCCGCGCCGCGCATCAGTTCGCCTCCCGGAGCCTTCTGAGTTCTTCTCGGCGTTCGGCCTGCGCCACCGGGTCGGGTACGGGCAGCGACGCGAGGAGCCGCTGCGTGTACGGATCGCGCGGCGCACCGAGGACTTCGGCGCCCGTGCCCTCCTCGACGAGTCGACCGTGGTACAGCACCGCGATGCGGTCGGCCAGCAGGTCGACGACCGCGAGGTCGTGGCTGATGAACAGCGACGCGAAGCCGAACTCGCGCTGCAGCTCCGCGAAGAGCTCGAGCACGCGGGCCTGCACCGAGACATCCAGCGCGCTCGTGGGCTCGTCGGCGATGAGCAGCTCGGGCTCGAGCGCGAGCGAACGCGCGAGGCTCGCGCGCTGCCGCTGACCGCCCGAGAGCTCGTGCGGGTAGCGGTCGCCGTACGCCTTCGGCAGCTGCACCGCCTCGAGGAGCTCGTCGACGCGCGGGCGCGCCGCGGTGGCGTCGCCGGCCCGGCCGTGGATGATGAGCGGCTCGGCGACGCACTCGGCGATCGTCAGCAGCGGGTTGAAGCTCGACGCCGGATCCTGGAAGACGAACCCGATACGGCTGCGCAGCGGGCGGAACTCGCGCTCGCGGAACTCGTTCATCTCGTGCCCGAGCACCTGCAGCGAACCACCGGTGACCTTCGTGAGGCCGGCGATCGCACGCCCGATCGTCGTCTTGCCCGAACCCGACTCGCCCACGAGGCCGAGCACCTCGCCCGGGCGGATCACGAGGTCGACACCGTCGACCGCGCGGAACCCGGGACGGCCGAAGCGGCCGGGATAGACGATCTCGAGCCCGCGTGCGGCGACGACCGATGCCTGCTCGGCCCACCCCACTGGGCGGCCGGCGGCGCGCTCCTCGGCCTTCGCCGAGCCGGTGCCGACGTAGGGCACCGCGGCGAGCAGCGCCTTCGTGTAGTCGGCCTCAGGCGCAGCGAAGAGCGTCTTCGCGTCGGCCTCCTCGACGACCTTGCCCTGGTACATGACCGCGACGCGGTCGGCGAGATCGGCGACGACCCCCATGTTGTGGGTGATGAGCACGATGCCCATGCCGAACTCGTCACGGCAACGACGCAGCAGGTCGAGGATCTCGGCCTGCACGGTGACGTCGAGCGCCGTCGTCGGCTCATCGGCGACGATGAGCCCCGGGTCGAGCACGAGCGCCATCGCGATGACGATGCGCTGCTTCTGACCGCCCGAGAACTCGTGCGGGTAGTGGTCGATGCGCACCTCGGGCTCGGGGATGCCGACGCGACGCAGCACGTCGATCGCCTTCGCGCGGGCCTCCTTCTTCGAGAGATCGGAGTGCGCCTGGAGCCCCTCGATGATCTGCCACCCGACGGTGTAGACCGGGTTGAGCGCCGTCGACGGCTCCTGGAACACCATCGCGACATCGGTACCGCGGATCGAGCGCAGCGTGCGCTTGGAGATCGACACAATGTCGTGCTCGGCGGTGCCCGCCTTGTTCGACAGGATCACCGCCCCGCTCGCCGTCGCCGTCTCGGGGAGGAGCCCGAGGATCGTCTTCGCGGTCACGGTCTTGCCGCTGCCCGACTCGCCGACGATCGCGAGCACCTCGCCGCGCTCCACCGACAGCGAGACGCCGTCGACCGCCTTCACCGCGCCGGCGTCGGTCGAGAACGAGACGCCGAGCCCTTCGATGCTCACCACCGTGCTCATGGCTTGACCTCGATCCCGTGTTCGTCGAATGTCGCTTCGTCTTCCAGTCCGGCAAGGCCCCCGGGGCCCGCCGTCAGCGTGCCGCCGGGCACGACCGAGGTCTCGGCGACGACGCCGGCCGACTGGGCGACCCGGCGGCGACCGCGCAGGCGCGGGTCGGCCAGGTCGTTGAGGCTCTCACCGACGAGCGTGATGCCGAGCACCACGAGCACGATCGCGAGACCCGGGTAGAGCGAGGTCCACCAGATGCCGCTCGTGACGTCGGAGAGCGCCTTGTTGAGGTCGTAGCCCCACTCGGCCGCGGCGGTCGGCTCGATGCCGAAGCCGAGGAAGCCGAGGCCCGCGAGCGTGAGGATCGCCTCCGAGGAGTTCAGCGTGAAGATGAGCGGCAGCGTGCGGGTCGCGTTGCGCAGCACGTGGCGGAACATGATCCGGCTGTTCGACGCGCCGAGCACCTTGGCGGATTCGACGAAGGCTTCGCCCTTGATGCGCACCGTCTCGGCACGGATCACCCGGAAGTACTGCGGGATGAACACGACCGTGATCGACAAGGCCGCCGCGAGCACGCCGCCCCACAGGTTCGACTGGCCGCCCGAGATCGCGATCGCCATGACCATCGCGAGCAGCAGCGAGGGGAACGCGTAGATCGCGTCGCACACGACGACGAGCACCCGGTCGAGCCAGCCGCCGAAGTACCCCGACACGAGGCCGAGCAGCACGCCGGCGAAGATCGACAGGATCACCGCGATGATGATCACGAGGATCGCGGTCTGCGCGCCCCAGATCGTGCGGGAGAGCACGTCGTACCCGCCGACCGTGGTGCCGAACGGGTGCTCCGCCGACGGCGGCTGCTGGCTGCCGAACGGGCCGTCGGCGTCGCGAAGCTGCGCGAATCCGTACGGCGCGAGGAGCGGCGCGAAGACCGCGGTCAGGATGAAGATCGCGGTGATCACGAGGCCGGTGACGAGCATGCCGCGCTGGAGGCCCACACTCTGGCGGACCTGGTGCACGACGGGGATGCGGTCGCGGAGCTTGCGCTTCTGCGCGGGCACCGGGACGGCGTTCGATGCGGTGGTCGACATGTCAGTACCTCACCCTCGGGTCGATGAGCGCCGCGATGATGTCGACGATGAAGTTCGTGAGGGCCACGATGACGGCGAGCAGGGCGACGATGCCCTGCACGGCGACGAAGTCGCGCGCCTGGATGTACTCGACCAGCTGGAAGCCGAGGCCCTTCCACTCGAACGTGGTCTCGGTGAGCACGGCGCCACCGAGGAGGACCGCGATCTGCAGGCCGATGACCGTGATGATCGGGATGAGTGCCGGACGGTAGGCGTGCTTGCGCAGCAGACGCGACTCGGCGACGCCGCGCGAGCGGGCCGCGTCGACGTAGTCGGTGCCGAGGGTGCCGATGACGTTCGTGCGTACGAGGCGGAGGAACACGCCGGCGGTGAGCAGGCCGAGCGCGATCGCCGGGAGCACCGCGTGGGCGAGCACGTCGCCGAGCACCGCGGGGTCGCCGGTCATGATCGCGTCGATCGTGTAGAAGCCCGTCTTGTTCGGCAGGAACTCCATCTCGATCGTCGCCCCGGTCGAGGCGCGGCCTGCGACCGGCAGCCACTTCAGCCAGACCGCGAAGACGAGCTTCAGCAGAAGGCCGGAGAAGAACACCGGCGTCGCGTAGCAGAGGATCGCGAAGACGCGGAGGAACGCGTCCTGACCCTTGTCGCGGAAGTAGGCCGCGATGAGCCCGAAGGGGATGCCGACGACGAACGCGACGATGAGTGCATAGAAGGCGAGCTCGAAGGTGGCGCTGCCGTAGGTGAACAGCACCTCGGTGACCGGCCGGTTGTCACTGATCGTCATGCCGAAGTCGCCGGTGAAGACGCCGCCCATGTACTCGAGGTACTGGACGATGAGCGGACGGTCGAAGCCCGCGGCGTGGATGCGCTCCGCGAGCTGGTCGGGCGGCAACTGGCCGCCGAGCGCCGCGGTGATCGGGTCACCGGTCGTGCGCATGATGAGGAACACCACGCTCACCAGGATGAACACCGTGGGGATGATGAGGAGTGCGCGGATGATGATGTAGCGGCCGAGGCTGCCGCCCGAGGATCTCTTGGATCGCTTTCGGGCGGGATCAGCGCCGGTGGCGGCCGTCGTCGTTGAGGTCAATGTTCGCCAATCAGGGGTGTGGCTCGAATGCGGGTGGCCCGCTCAGAAGAGCGGGCCACCCGTTCCGGTATCAAAGCGACTCTAGTCGCTCGGTTCGCTCAGCCCTTGGTGAGCGAGGCGAATCGGAACTTGAACGAACCGTCGAGGACGGCACCGTCGATGTCGGTGCCGGTGACGGCGACCTGGGCACCCTGGAGGTACGGCACGGTCGACAGGTCGGCCGCCACCTTCTCCTGGATCTCCTCGATGATCGCGGTGCGCGCGGCGACGTCGGTCGTCACGGCCTGCTCGAGGATGAGGTCGTTGACCTCGGGGTTGTCGTAGTGGTTGCTGAGGAAGTTCTCCTTGAGGAAGAACGGCGTCAGGTAGTTGTCGGCGTCCGAGTAGTCGGGGAACCAACCGAGCTGGTAGGCCGGGTAGACGTCGGCGACGCGGTCCTCGGAGTACTGCACCCACTCGGTGGTCTGCAGGTTCACCGTGAACAGGCCGTCGGCCTCGAGCTGGTCCTTGATGAGCGCGTACTCGTCGGCCGACGAGGGGCCGTAGTGGTCGTTCGAGTACTGGAGGTTCAGCTCGACCGGCGTGGTGACGCCGGCAGCCTCGAGCGCCGCCTTGGCCTTCGCGGCGTCGGGCGCACCGGCGCCGTCGCCGTAGAGCTCCTTCAGGGGCTCGACCGCACCGGCCAGGCCGGCGGGGATGTAGGAGTACAGCGGCGTGTAGGTGCCCTTGTAGACCTGCTCCCCGAGCTCCTCGCGGTCGATGAGGTCGGCGACGGCCTGACGGACGGCGAGGGCCTTGGCCGGGTCGGCCTCGGGGGTCTTCGCGCCGTAGGGCTGCGTGTCGAAGTTGAAGACGATGTAGCGGATCTCGCCGCCGGGACCGTCGACGACCTTGACCTTGTCGTTGCCCTTCAGATCGTCGATGTCGGTCGCAGACAGGCTGCGGTACGCGACGTCGATGTTGCCCTCCTGCACGTCGAGCTTCATGTTCGACGACTCGGCGTAGTACTTCAGGTTGACCGTGTCGGTCGATGCGTCGGCGAGCAGACCCTTGTACTCGGGGTTCTTCTTGAACGAGATCAGGTTGTTGAAGTCGTAGCTCGCGATCTGGTACGGGCCGCCGAAGGCCTTCGCCGCAACGATGTCGTCGTCGCTCGTGAGCTCGTCGGCCGAGAAGACCTCGTCGTCGACGATGGCGCCCGGGAAGCTCGTGAGGATGAGCGGGAAGACCTGGTCGTTCTCGGCGATGAGGTGGAACACGACGGTCGTGTCGTCGGGAGCGTCGACGCTCTCGAGGTTGTACAGCAGGCTCGATGCGCCGTTCGGGTCGGCGATCTTCAGCTGACGGTCGAACGAGAACTTCACGTCGGCCGAGGTGAGGTCGTTGCCGTTCGCCCACTTGAGGCCGGCGGGCAGGGTGACCGTGTACTCGGTCGGCGCGGTGAACTCGGCCGACTCGGCGAGGTCGGGCACGACGTCGGTGCTGTTGTAGTCGGTGTTGAGCAGGTACGGGAAGACCTGCGTCTGCACGGCGAGCGAGCCGTTGTCGTACGAACCGGCCGGGTCGAGCGTGGTGACCTTGTCAGTCGTGCCGACCGTGATCGAACCGCCCGAGGCGGCGTCGTCGCCGTTGCTTCCGGCCGAGCAGCCGGCGAGCACGAGCGCGGCCGCCGAGAGTCCGGCTGCCGCGATGAGGGCGCGGCGGCCGTTCTTGGTTGCGGATGTCATATCCGTCTACCTCTTCCTGTCAGGACTGAAGCGCACCGCGGCGTCCACGGCGCGTTCTCGTAACAAACAGAGGTAGCACACGGAGCATCGACCGAGCGGAGAGGGGGCCTCGAACGTCGCAATGTTTACCGTTCTGCAACCTTGCGCGCAACGGATCGTCGCACGGCGACATCGGGCGACGATTTCCGTCAGTCGGCGCGCAGCGCCCGACGCTCCTGCTCGAGCTCGACGAGGGCGCGCTGCAGCGCCGAGAACGTCGCCTGGTCGTCGCTCGAGAGGCGCTGCAGACGGCCGAGCAGCTCGGACTTCTGACGGAGGAGCTCGCGATCGATGAGCGAACTCACGACCCCGCGCACCCACGCGTCCAGCTCGGCGCCGTCGCGCTGCGGCACCGGCAGCACGACGAGCTGCTGCACGACCCCGGCGAACGGCGCGGGCACCTCGGCGATCACCCGGTCGATGCGCACGCGCGGGTCGGTCGAGCCGAGCACCGCGGCGATGCCGTCGCGGACCACCGACAGCGTCGCGTCGCCGAAGCGCGAGTCGACCGCGTGGCGCAGCAGTTCGTCACCCACCCGCTCGGGGTACTGCAGCATCGCCTGCAGCGCGTCGCGCTCGAGCCGCGTCGATGGGTCGCGCGGGAGTTGCGCGATCGAGAACGGGCGCTCAGGCGCCTCCTCCGCGCCCGCGCTCGCCGTCGAGTACGGGTTCTGGTTCGCGTTCCAGTTCGTCGGTGCGGATGCCTCGGCGCGCGCGTTCCCCGCAGGCGCCGCCGTGCGGGCGCGCCCTCCCCCGCCGGCGCCGCGCACGGCACGGGTCACCTCGGCGAGCTCCATGCCGAGCATGCGCGCGAGTTCGCGCGTGTAGCCGGGGCGCAGCGACGTGTCGCGGATCTCGGCGACCATCGGCGCCGCCGCCCGGAGCGCCCCGACCCGCCCCTCGACCGTCTCGAGGTCGTAGCGGCCGAGCGTGTGCCTGATGACGAACTCGAACATCGGCACCTTCGTGTCGACGAGGGTTCGCACCGCACCGTCACCGCGCGCGAGCCGGAGGTCGCACGGATCGAGCCCGTCGGGCGCGACGGCGACGAAGGTCTGTGCGGCGAAGCGCTGCTCCTCGGCGAAGGCGCGCATCGCGGCCTGCTGGCCGGCGGCGTCGCCGTCGAAGGTGAAGACCACCTCGCCGACGCCCGAGGAGTCGCCGAGCACGCGGCGCAGCACCTTGATGTGGTCGACGCCGAACGCCGTGCCGCACGTCGCGATCGCCGTCGTCACCCCGGCGAGGTGGCAGGCCATCACGTCGGTGTAGCCCTCGACGACGACGACGCGGTGCGACTTGGAGATGTCGCGCTTGGCGAGGTCGAGCCCGTAGAGCACCTGCGACTTGTGGTACACCGCCGTCTCGGGGGTGTTGAGGTACTTCGGGCCCTTGTCGTCGTCGAGCAGTCGCCGGGCGCCGAAGCCGACGGTCTGCCCCGTGACATCCCTGATGGGCCAGACGAGCCGGCCGCGGAACCGGTCGTAGACCCCGCGGTCGCCCTGGGAGACGAGCCCGGCCGCGCTCAGCTCTTCGACCGAGTAGCCCTTCGACTTCAGGTGGTTCGTCAACGCGTCCCAGCTCTTCGGCGCGAAGCCGACGCCGAACCGGCGGGCCGCCTCGGCGTCGAAGCCGCGCTCGCCGAGGAACCGGCGGCCGATCTCGGCCTCGGGCGAACCGAGCTGGGCGATGAAGAACTCGGCCGCGGCCTGGTTCGCCGCGAGCAGCCGCGCACGATTGCCGTGATCGGGTGCCTGCCCGCCGTCCTCGTAGTGGAGCTCGAATCCGATGCGCCCCGCGAGACGTTCGACGGCCTCGGTGAACGAGACGTGGTCCATGCGCTGCAGGAAGGTGTAGACGTCGCCCGACTCGCCGCAGCCGAAGCAGTGGTAGTAGCCGACGCCCGGCCGAACGTTGAAGCTCGGGCTGCGTTCGTCGTGGAAGGGGCAGAGCCCCTTCAGCGAACCGACGCCCGCCGACTTCAGGCTGACGTGATCGCCGATGATGTCGGCGATGTTCGTGCGGGCTTTCACCTCATCGACATCGCTCTGTCGAATTCGGCCCGCCATGCTCACATCCTAATCTCGGTCAACTGGTCGGAGGGCGGTTCGGCGGGCGACATGCGCCGCCGAAGGGCGGCACGTCAGCGCTGCACGAGTCGTTCGTACCAGCTGAGGGCCGACTGGTCGGTGAGGCTCGCGACCTGGTCGACGACGACGCGCTTGCGCGCCTGATCGTCGGCGGCCGCGGCCCAGTCTTCGGCGAAGCCGGTGTCGAGGTGCTCGTCGCCCGCGGCGTAGAGCCCGTCGGCGAGCGAGGTGAGCACCTGCCGCTGCTGCCGGTAGATCGGCTGCCGCGTGTTGCGCGACATCACGAACGCGGCGACGATGCCCTTCAGCACGGCGATCTCGGCCTGGATCTCGCGCGGCACGACGACGTCGGCATCGAAGCGGATGAGGCTCGCGAGGGGGAACGCGGAGCGCGTGGCATCCGTCGCCGCATGCGCGAACCGCCCGATGAGCTGGCTCGTGAGGTTCTTCAGCTGCGCCTGGTCGCGACGGCTGCCCGTCCACGTGTCGAGCCAGCCGTCGAGAGAGTCGAGCCGGTCGAACGCCGCGACGAGCTCGTCGTGCGACACGGCCCCGCCGACCCACTCGTGCATCGAGGAGACGAGCTCGTCGTGATCGGCACGCGCGCCGAGCGCGGCGACGTCGATGTAGCCGCCGACGATCGCGTCCTCGAAGTCGTGCACCGAGTAGGCGATGTCGTCGGAGAGGTCCATCACCTGGGCCTCGATGCAGAGTCGCCGCTCGGGCGCCCCGGCCCGCAGCCACTCGAACACGGCGACGTCGTCGTGGTAGAAGCCGAACTTCTGCCGCCCCGAGGGGTCGGCCACGGCCGAGGCCTCGGGCCACGGGTACTTGCAGCTCGCATCGAGGCTCGCCCGCGTGAGGTTGAGCCCGTAGCCGCGGCCGTCGGGCCCGAACACCTTCGGCTCGAGCCGGGTGAGCAGCCGCAGGGTCTGCGCGTTGCCCTCGAAGCCGCCGATCTCAGCGGCCCAGTCGTTGAGCGCCTTCTCGCCGTTGTGGCCGAACGGCGGGTGACCGAGGTCGTGCGCGAGGCACGCCGTGTCGACGACGTCGGGGTCGAGGGCGAGGTTCGCGGCGAGCTCGCGGCCGATCTGCGCGACCTCGAGCGAGTGGGTGAGCCGGTTGCGCGCGAAGTCGAGCCCCGAGGTCGGGCTCAGCACCTGCGTCTTCGCCGCGAGCCGCCGCAGCGCGCTCGAGTGCAGGAGGCGGGCGCGGTCGCGCGCGAAGTCGCTGCGCCGCGAGGAGTGCTCTTCAGGCAGCAGCCGTTCGGAGTCGACGGCCTCGTAGCCGCCGAAGAGTCGATCGACCACCGCTTACCCGCCGCTCGTGTCGAGTTCGGCGTCGTTGAGCGTGACGCGCTCGTGGCCGACCAGCTCTTGCGAGTCGAGCCAGCCCTCGGGCAGCGTCGGGTTCTTCGGGGTGCCGGCGCGACCGCGCGGCCCCTCGGCGCCCTCGCCCGGGTAGGGCATCGACCAGTCGAGCGTGCCGAGGAGGTCGTCGAGCATCGCGAGCGACTCGACGGTCGCGAGGCGCGCCCGCAGGTCGCCGCCCACCGGATAGCCCTTGAAGTACCAGGCGACGTGCTTGCGGATGTCACGGCACCCGCGCTCTTCGCTGTCGAAGAACTCGGTGAGGAGTTCGGCGTGCCGCCGGAACGTCTGCGCGACCTGCCCGAGCGACGGACGGAACAGCGCGGCGTCGTCGCCGGCGGTGAGCTCGCCGCGGAACGCCGCCGCGAGGTCGCCGAAGAGCCACGGACGCCCGAGGCACCCGCGGCCGACGACGACGCCGTCGCAACCGGTCTCGTCGACCATGCGGAGCGCGTCGGCGGCCGACCAGATGTCGCCGTTGCCGAGCACCGGCACGCTCGTGACCGTCTCTTTCAGCTTCGCGATGGCCGACCAGTCGGCCTGGCCCGAGTAGAACTCGGCCGCCGTGCGCGCGTGCAGCGCGACCGAGGCGACGCCCGCGCCCTCGGCGATGCGGCCCGCCTCGAGGTAGGTGAGGTGGTCGGCGTCGATGCCCTTGCGCATCTTCACCGTGAGCGGGATGTCACCCGCGGCCTTGACCGCGCCCTCGACGATGTCGCGGAACAACCCGGTCTTCCACGGGAGGGCGGAGCCGCCGCCCTTGCGGGTCACCTTCGGCACGGGGCATCCGAAGTTGAGGTCGATGTGGTCCGCCCGGTCTTCGGCGACGAGCATCGTGACCGCCTCGGCGACCGTCTTCGGGTCGACGCCGTAGAGCTGGATCGACCGCGGCGTCTCTGACTCGTGGTGCGTGATCAGCCGCATCGACTCTGGCGTGCGCTCGACGAGCGCGCGGCTCGTGATCATCTCGCTGACGTAGAGGCCGGCGCCGAACTCGCGGCAGAGCCTGCGGAAGGCCGTGTTCGTGATGCCGGCCATGGGCGCGAGCACGACGGGCACGTCGAGTTCGAGACCGCCGATCGTGAGCGGCCCCGCGGGAAGCGTTGAAGTAGTGGACATCACCGTCGATTCTCCCAGAGTTCTGCCGCGCGTCGCCCGTACAAGCGGTGCGAGCCTAGGATTCGGGTACACGCAAGCCTGGGGAGGACGAGATGACGGAGCTCAGCGGAGCGGATCGGGTACGGGCGGACGCCGCAGCGCGGGGCCTCGAGGTCGACATCATCGAACGGCCGGCCGCCCGCAGCCTCGAGGAGGCCGCCGAGCTCCTCGGCATCTCCCCCGGCGACATCGTGAAGTCCCTCGTGGTCAAGCGCAGCGACGACACCTACCTCTTCGCGCTCGTGCCGGGCGGCCGCAAGATCAGCTGGCCGAAGCTCCGCGCCCTCGTGGGCGTCAACAAGCTGCAACTGCCCGACGCCTCGCTCGCGCTCGCCGCGACCGGGTACGAACGCGGCACGATCACGCCGCTCGGCTCGACGACGCCGTGGCCCGTCTACATCGACGAGGCCGTCGTCGGCCGCCGGGTGTCGATGGGCGCGGGCGAGCACGGTCGCAGCCTCTTCGTCGACGCCGACGCCCTCATCGCCGCGCTCGACGCGACCGTCGCCGACCTCAGCGACCCCGAGTAGGCCGCGGGAATACCCCCGCCGTCCGATGCGTTCGCATTCGTCGTGACTTCCCCCATCAAGATCGACATCTGGTCCGACATCGCGTGCCCGTGGTGCTACATCGGCAAGCGCCACTTCGAGGAGGGCCTCGCCGGCCTCGGCGACGACGCACCCGACGTCGAGATCGAGTACCACTCCTTCGAGCTCGCCCCCGACACCCCCGTCGACTTCGAGGGCAGCGAGGTCGACTTCCTCGCGAAGCACAAGGGCCTGCCCGCCGAGCGCGTCCAGCAGATGCTGCAGCACGTCACCGGGGTCGCCGCGAACGCGGGTCTCGACTACGACTTCGGCGCCCTCCAGCACACCAAGACGCTGAAGGCGCACGAGCTGCTGCACTTCGCGAAGTCGCAGGGCCGTCAGCTCGAGCTCTCCGAGCGCCTGTTCAAGGCGTACTTCACCGAGGGACGCCACGTCGGCCGCATCGACGAACTCGTCGAGCTCGCCGCCGGCGTCGGCCTCGACGCCGACGCCGCTCGCGAGGCGCTCGAATCGGGGCGGTACGCCGCCGACGTGCAGGCCGACATCGCGCAGGCGGGCGCCTACGGCATCAACGGCGTGCCGTTCTTCGTCTTCGACGGCAAGTACGGCGTCTCGGGGGCGCAGCCCGCCGAGGTGTTCGGCCAGGTGCTCGGCCAGGTCGCGGGCGAACGCGGCGAGGCGGTCGCGTGAGCGTCGAGATCGAGGCGGATGCCACGGGCACGACCCCGTTCGAGGCGCCGCCGTCGAACGGCGCGCAGCCCGTGGCATCCGGCTCGCCGTTCACCATGCTGCCCGGCGACGCCGGGGCCATGGTCTGCGAGGGCGACGTCTGCTTCGTGCCGGGGCTCTCGGCCGAGTAGCAGGCAGTAGGGTGTGCGGGTGCCCGACTCCCCCGCCGCCGCTGCCGAGCCGTGCCGCATCCTCGTCGCCGGGGCGAGCGGCGCGGGCAAGACGACGCTCGCACGCCGCATCGCCGACGCCACCGGGCTGCCGTACCAGGAGATCGACGCCCTCTACCACGGCCCCGACTGGACGCCGCGGCCGAGCTTCGTCGACGAGGTCGACGCCTTCACGGCGCAGCCCGGCTGGGTGACCGAGTGGCAGTACGAACCGGTGCGTGACCGACTCGCCGAGCGCGCACAGCTGCTCGTGTTCCTCGACTACTCGCGTGCGCGGGTGATGCGGCAGGTGATCGCGCGAACCGTGCGTCGTCGGCTGCGCCGCGAAGAGCTCTGGAACGGCAACATCGAGCCGCCGTTCCACACGATCTTCAGCGATCCCGAGCACATCGTGCGCTGGGCGTGGCGCACGCACGGCACCCGAGCGGCCCTGGTCGCCGACGCCGCGGCCGCCAACCCCGGCCTCGAGGTCGTGCGGCTGCGGCACCCCCGCGCGACCGAGGAATGGTTGAGCCGGACGTTCCCCGCACCCTTCCAAACGGGCGCCTAACGATATATCGTTGAGTATCGTTCGCGACTCGCGGGAGGTTCTCATGAACAGCACTCGACCGAACGGCGGCTTCGGCGGCCCCGGCTTCACCGGGGGCAACCCCGGCGCGGCGCTCTGGGAGGCGATGGAGCAGTTGCGCTCCTCGTTCGAACAGCAGCGGCCCGGCACCCGGCGCATGGCCCGCGGCGACGTGCGCGCCGCCGTGCTCGCGCTGCTCGCCGAACAGCCGATGCACGGCTATCAGATCATCCAGGAGATCGAGGAGCGCAGCGGCGGCTCGTGGAAGCCGAGCGCGGGCTCCGTCTACCCGACGCTGCAGCTCCTCGCCGACGAGGGCGTCATCGTCGCCGACGAACTGCAGGGCCGCAAGACCTACTCGCTCACCGAGGCGGGCCGCGACGAGGCCGCCGCCGCGGCCGAACGTCCCGCCCCGTGGGCGTCGCCCACCGTGGGCGGCGGCGCGCACCGGGCCCTCTCGAAAGCGGGCGTCGACCTCGCCGCCGCGGCAGCCCAGCTCAGCCGCAGCGGAACACCCGAACAACTGCAGCAGGCGGTCGACGTGCTCGACGACGCCCGACGCAAGCTCTACACGATCCTCGCCGAGGGCTGACGGGGTGCCGCGCCCGTCGCATCCGACCACGCGGAGGCCGCGACGCGAGATGATGGCGGCATGACCGACGGTGCCCACCGGGCGCGCTCGCGCCGCATCCTGGGGTTCGCTGCGCGCCATCTCGCGCAGCTCTGGTGGTACGAGCTCGTGCTGCCCAAGCTCGCCCTCGGCGGCATCGCCGACCGCACGCGCGAACGCCGCATGCGCCGGCTCGCTGAACAGTTCCGCACCCTCGCCGTCGAACTCGGCGGGCTCATGATCAAGGTCGGACAGTTCCTCTCCTCGCGCCTCGACGTGCTGCCGCCCGAGATCACCGCCGAACTCGCCGGCCTCCAGGACGAAGTGCCCGCCGTCCCCTTCCCCGAGATCCGCGCGCTCGCCGAAGCCGAACTCGGCGCGCCCCTCGAGCGGGTCTTCGCGCGCTTCGACGAGACGCCCGTCGCCGCCGCCTCGCTCGGGCAGGCGCACCGCGCCAGCCTCTCCCCCGCCGACGCGGCCGCCACCGGCCTCGACGACGTCGTCGTCAAGGTGCAACGTCCCGGCATCGACCAGATCGTCGCCGTCGACCTCGCCGCGCTCCGCCGGGTCGCCGGGTGGCTGCGGCGCGTGCGAGTCGTCGCCGACCACGTCGACGCCCCCGCCCTCGTCGAGGAGTTCGCGCAGACCAGCCACGAGGAGATCGACTACCTGCACGAAGCGCAGAACGCCGAGCGCTTCGCCGCCTCGTTCGCCCACGAACCGCGCGTCGACGCCCCCGCCGTCGTGTGGGAGCGCACCACCCGCCGGGTGCTCACCCTCGAAGACGTCACCGCGATCAAGATCAACGACACCGACGCGCTGCGCGCCGCCGGCATCGACCCCGCCGACGTCGCACGCGTCTTCGCCGAGATCATGTTCGACCAGGTGTTCACCCACGCCTTCGTGCACGCCGACCCGCACCCGGGCAACATCTTCGTCACGCCACTCGACCCGGCACGCGGCATCCCGTGGCGCCTGACCTTCGTCGATTTCGGCATGATGGCCGAGGTGCCGGCCGCGCTGCGCTCGGGGCTGCGGGCGCTCGTCATCGCCGTCGCCTCCCGCGACGGACACGGCATGATCGACGCCGCCCGCGAGATCGGGGTGCTCATGCCCTCGGCCGACACCGCCGAGCTCGAGCGCGCGCTCACCGCGCTGTTCGAACGCTTCGGCGGGATGGGCTTCGCACAGCTGAAGGACGTCGACCCGCGGGAGTTCCGCGACTTCGGCGTCGAGTTCGGCGACGTCGTGCGCTCACTGCCCCTGCAACTGCCCGAGCACCTGCTGCTGCTCATCCGCGCGATGGCGCTCACCTCGGGCATGTGCAGCGGGCTCGACCCCGAGTTCAACGTGTGGGACGCCGTCGAACCGTACGCCACCCAGCTGCTGAACGAGGAGCGCGGCGACCTCGTGCAGGACCTCCTCGGGCAGGCGGCGAACAACGCCGGGCTGCTCTGGGGCATGCCGAAACGCGTCGACGCGCTCATCACGAAAGCCGACCAGGGGCGCATGTCGTTCGACACCTCGCGACTCGAACGGCGCCTGGACCGGCTCGAAGGCGTCGCGCGCCGGATCCTCTCTGGCGTCCTGTTCGCGGCGCTCCTCATCGGCGGCGCGCTGCTGCTCGCCCCGAACCCCGCGCTCGGCACGACGCTCATGATCGCCTCGGCGCTGCCGCTCCTGCACGCGCTGTTCGCCGGGGTCGTCGGGCGGATGCGCCGCGGACGACGCTAGCGGCTCGACCCCGCCGCTGCGGGATCGGTGTCCACGGCCTGCGGCCACCTGCGCGACACCCAGACGACGAGCACTGCGACGACCGCGAACGCGAGGGCGATGACGACCACCCAGAACGAGACGCCGAGGTAGCCGTTCTCCTGTCGCGCCGGGTTGAGGAAGGGGTACGGGTACCAGGTCTCGACCGCCCGGACCTGGTCGAAGACCAGCGGACCGCGCACGAGGGTGTAGACGACCCACGCGATCGGGAACGCGAGGACGAGCCAGACGCGGCGCCAGTCGAGCCGGGGGCGACCCGGCGCGACCAGCCAGTCGACGACGAGGAAGAGCGGGCCGATCACGTGCATCACCTCGTTGGTCCACGGGTGCGAGTCCTCGCCGGCCCCCGTCACCGGCAGGCCGCGCAGCAGCAGGTTGTAGACGAGCCCCGTGATGGCCATGTAGGTGACGGCGCACGCCCGCACGATCGCGAACCACATCGGGTCGGGCAGGCGCCCTGCGAACGCGAGTCCGGCGCCGGTGAGCAGCACGGCCGCCGCCAGCAGGTTCGACTCGATGGTGAAGTAGCTGAAGAAGTTGACGTTGAGCGTGGCGAGGTCGGTGTAGCCCTCCTCCTGCCACGAGCCGGCGGAACCCTGGTACGTCACGACGGTCGCGGCGATGATCGCCACGGCCATCGCGATGCGGAGCACCGCCCACGCGATCGAGAATCCGGTGCGGGCCGGGGCGGAGAGTCGCTGGGGCGCGGTGTCGACGGTCACCCGCCCAGCCTAGGGGCGGCGCTCGCGGCGCGTGCCCTGGCCGTGCGCCGAACCGGCGTGTCCGCCGTCTCCGCTAGCGTGAGCGGCATGGGTGTTCGCGGGTTCACGACGGCGTCGGCGGCGACCGCGGAGGGACTCGAACTGGCGCTCGCGCCGGCGCTGACACCGCGGGGCCCGGTCGATGATCCGAGCTTCTTCCACGGCTTCGTCACCGAACCGCAGGTGCTGGCCCGGGGCCTGCTGTCGCTCGCCGACATCACGGCCACCCGGTACTTCAAGTACACCCCGACGACGCAGCGCGACCCGGTCCTCACCGCCCACGGCGACCGGCTGCGCGCCGAGGTGTTCTCCGCCTGCAACAGCGTCTACGCCCGACTCGACCTCCTCGCCACCGGCATGGACGGCGGCGAGGTGGCGCACGGCACCACCAACGTCGACATCGGGATGGCGACGCGGCACGCCCTCGCCGCGATCGGCAGGAACGAGCTGCTCCATCTCGACGTGGGTCGCCGCGGGCTCGCCGTCGCCACGCCCGAGGTGGCGGTGACCGAGCGTCCGGTCGAGATGCCCGCGCGCTGGATCCCCGCGTTCGGCAACGTGGCCGAGCTGCACCGTGGGCTCCGCCCGATGCTCACGCTCGACCGGGCCTCGGCGCGCGCGTTCCTCGTCTCGATCCCCGCCGCCACCGGCGCGGCATCGACCGGCTGGCTCGCACCCGCTGGTGGCGGCATCCGCATTGCCCCGCGACGCACCGTCGGTGCCGTCCATGTGCAGGGACTGCACCGGCTGAGTGCGTTGAAGCGCCTGCTCCCGCACGTGAACGGGCTCACCGTGTACGGACCGGCCGACGGCGAGCCCGGCGCGACCGCCTTCGAGGTCGAACTCCCGCACGCCCGCCTGCTGCTCGGACTCACCGCCGAGTCCTGGCGCGGCTTCTCCGGCGAGGGGTCGCTGCTCAGCGCGCTGGCCGATCCCGAGGTCACCGCGTCCGCCGCCCTCGTCTCGGCGCTCCTCTCGTTCGAACCGGCGATCGATGTGGAGCGGCTGCGCCGCGAGTCGGGTCTGACGACGACGGAGGTCGGCTCGGGCATCGCCGTGCTCGCCGCGTCGGGCAGGGTCGGCTGGGACGTCAACGCCGGCACCTACTTCCACCGCGAACTGCCCGACGACCCCGAGCGCGTCACCCGCGACAATCCGCGCGTGGGCGCAGCTCGCCGACTCGTCGGCCAGGGGCTCGTCGCGCAGGGCGGCGAGCCGGGCGAATGGCGCGTGCGTGCCGGCACCCCGTCCGAACCGGCGGACCACACCGTCCGCGAGGTCGACGGCACGCTGCGCTGCACCTGCACCTGGCAACTCACGGGCGGCGACGACCGCGGCCCGTGCAAGCACGCGCTCGCCGTGCAGATCCACCAGAAGGAGACTCGATGACCGACGCCCTCGCCCGATCGCTCGAGCTGTTCCGCGACCTCGGCTGGGCCGACGCCGAGCACGCCGAGGCCCCCCGGCTGCCGCTCGGCGACGAGGCGCAGCGGCGCGAGGCGCATGCGGGCTTGAAGCGCGGCGAGTGGCGACGGTGGGTGTCCGAGGGCAACCGGGCCTACAGCGAGTCGGTCGTCGGCGACGCCGATCACGGAATGCTCGCACTGTTCGCGATCCGGGTCGGCGCCGACGCACGCCGCGCCGAGGCGGTGCTCGGAGGGGCGGGCTCGGTCGCCGACGAGCTCGCGGCCGAGGTGCTCGCGGCGCGCGGCCCCGAGTTCGCCGCCGCCTTCGTCTCGCGCGCCTGCCGTTCGAACCGCCGCCCATGGGAGCACTCCACCTCGGTGCACGCCGGCCGCGCCGTGCGGCTGGTGCACGGACACGCGATGGAGGTGCCGGACAGCGTCGAGTACCTGAAGGACTGGGCCGTCTACGCAGCCGTTGCGCTCGGCCTGGAGGCCGAACTGTTCCCGTCCGACCGCGGCGCGATCGATGCCGAGGTGATCCGCCCCCGGTTCGTCGACCACGTGCGCGCCGGCATCGCCGCCGGGGCACCGGCGACCGGACCGTTCGGCGGCGTCGTCGTCGCCGGCGCCGCTCAGGGCTGGATCGATCGAGATGAAGCGGTGTCGCTCGTGCTCGCGGCACTCGACGCCGCGCAGCGCCCGGGCGACCGCAAGGTCTGGGCCATGGCGCTCACCGACGATCTCGCACTCACCGACGTCGAGATCGTCGCGAACGCCGACGCGCTGCTCGGCGCGCTCAGCCATGCCGAGGCTCCCGTCGTCACGGCCCTCGCGCCGGCCATCATCGAGCACGGAGACGAGCACCAGGCCGCCGACGTGCTCTCGCTCGCGCTCATGGTCAAGGCCAAGGCCGCCCGCAAGCTCGTGCTCGACGCGGCGCTTCGCCGGGCGCGACTGCTCACCGGCGAGGCGGCCGAGAACGCGGCGCTCGCACTGACGCCCATCGCGACCGGCCGCGACGCGGCTGCGGCGGACGCAGCGCGCGCGCTGCTGGATCGATGGGGGGCGACGGCCGAGCCCGCCCCGGCCGTGCCTGCCGCCATGGTCGCGTGGCAGCCGACGCCCGAGCTGTGGACCGTTCCGCGCTTCCGGCTTCCGGCGGTCTCGCCGGCCGCACTCACCGAGGCCGCCCGAGTGCTCGCGTCGCGCCCCGAGGGCGCAGACGACCTCGAGATCGACCGTTTCCTGGAGCTCGCGAACGCCGTCGCCCGCACCGATGCCGACACCGCGCGATCGGCGCTGCGCGGGCTGAAGCCGAACTGGCGCTCGGGCGTGAGCGCCGCCGCCGACTGGGTGGCCGGCGATCGCATCCGCCTGCTCGACCGCCTGGTGCAGCGCGACGCCCCCGACTGGCGCCAGGACGTCGTCTACCCGCCGCTCCGCGCCCGCGAAGCTTCCATCGTGCAACGACTCGGCGAGGTGCCGACCCTGCTGTCGATCCCCTCGTGGGACGATCTGCGCATCGACCCCGCCGATCTCGTCGAGCGGCTGCAGGCCTACCGCGGCGCGGGCGCCGTCGCGAGCGAGGCGGATCTCCTCCTCGCACTGTTCCGCCTCGACACGTCCCTGGTCGAGCGGCAGCATCTCGACGCCCTCGTCGGCCTCGAGGTGCCCGTCGTGCTGCAGTCGGGCGAGCTCATGCCGATCACCGCGGGCCCGGCAGCGCACGCGTACGTGCTCGATCCGCTGCGCGAGCCGGCCCTCGTGTGCGACGAGGACGGCGACTGGGTGCGAGCGGCGACCGTGCTGCCGGAATCGCTGGCCCCGTTCCCGCCGCGCCTCGACACGTCGCGCTACGGCTGGGGAGCGCCCGACGAGCTGCCGAACTGGGGCGACGGCACGTTCGCAGGCGACGGACTCGAGGCCGGCAGCGGCGCGGCCTGGCGGCAGCTCGCCCGCCGAGGCGCCCCGCTCGGCCCCCGTCTGGCCGCACGCATGCTCGGCGGACTCCGCTCGCCGCATCCGAAGGCGGCGACCGACATGTTCGAAGCGGTGATGGAGGCGTGGGAGCGCGGTCTGCTGCGACCAGGGGTCGCCGATCTCGGCATGCTCGATCGGGGCGGCCCGAGCGGCGCCGTGCCGTTCGCGCGTCTCGCCGAGGAGCTGAGCGAGGCCGGACTCGGTTCGCTCGTCTGGCCGCTCCTCGACGACTACGTGGGGGCGTCCCTGGGTGCCGTCCGCATGATGGCGGGCACCGCGGAGATCGTGGAGGCGATCGGCGTGCTGCTCCCCGGCGCGGAAGCCGCCGTCACCGCGGGCATCACCGATCCGGCGACGCTCGATCTCCCGCACACCCGCGCCCTCGCCGCCCGCCCCGGCTCGTCGCGCGCCGTGACGGCCGCGAAGGCCGTCGTGGCCCGACTCCCCCGACCGAGCGCCTCGCCACCCGCCCCGGCCGCCGCGACGCCCGACCCTGCCATCGACCTCGATGCCGTCTGGCCGGTCGGAGACGGTGACGGCCCGGCGGTCGACGACGGCATCGAGCTCTCGTCCTCGTCGCACCAGCGCGGGTCGAAACGGTTCGTGCCGCTCGAGTTCGCGCTGCCGGCCGACCCCGAGGTGCGGTACCGCGCCCTCATGAGCTGGTCCTACGCGCTCTCGCACGAAGGGCAGCTCGACGCCGACACCATCGTCGGCGACGAACGCCGCTGGCTCCAGTGGAGCGAGGCCGAGGGGCGCATCGTGCCCTCCGAGTTCCGCGACCGCGGCACCGGCAAGGACGGCCCGGCGAGCCGCG
This sequence comes from Agromyces sp. NPDC058136, assembly GCF_042884375.1. Lineage (NCBI taxonomy): Bacteria > Bacillati > Actinomycetota > Actinomycetes > Micrococcales > Microbacteriaceae > Agromyces > Agromyces sp. NPDC058136. The sequence continues at coordinate 70,613 of NZ_JBHVUA010000006.1, forward strand.
ACGACGTGCCGCCGCTGACCGTGCTCATGGTGGCGGTCGTGCTCGCCTCGCTGTGCTCCGACGTCGAGTCGCGCTACAGCGTCGACGCGATGGTCGCCTCGCGGAAGTTCTCCGCCGAGTCCGTGCGCCTCGCCGCACAGCGGCTGCTGCCGCTTCCCGACATCTCCCCCGCACGCATGATGGGGGCGATCGAGCGCGAACTGCGCGCACTCCCGGTGCTGTGGCCGATCCTCACCGAGTCGGTCGCGTACGCGGCCGCACAGCCGAAACCGCCGTCGTGGCTCAACCGCGTGCTCGACGTCGCGCTGCTGCGGGCACCGGTGCTGCGCGCCGCTGCGACAGCCGGCCGTATTCCGGCCGAGCACGCCGCCTGGCCGGGTCTCGTCGAGCTCGCGGCGCGCAAGGGGTCGAACGCGGCGCTCACCAAAGCACGGGCCCTCGTGGCCGAGCTCGGTCTCGGCTGACGCCGCAGTGCGAGCGGCGGGCGGGGCCCCGGCTCAGCCCGCCGTCGGCGCGTCGACCGCCCCGCCGAAGCGGCGGTTGCGGCGGGCGTAGATCTCGATCGCCTCCCAGAGCTCGGTGCGCGAGAAGTCGGGCCACAACGTGTCGAGGAACACCATCTCGGCGTACGCCGACTGCCACAGCAGGAAGTTCGAGGTGCGCTGTTCGCCCGAGGAACGCACGAACAGGTCGACGTCGGGCATCTCGGGCACGTAGAGCCGCTTCTGGATGAGCTTCTCGCTCACCGCCGAGGGCCGCAGCCGCCCCGCGGCGACATCGTCGGCGATCGATCGCACGGCGTCGGTGAGCTCGTTGCGCCCCCCGTAGTTGACGCACATCGTGAGCGTGAGCACGTCGTTGCCGGCGGTGAGCTTCTCGGCGAACTGCAGCTCGTTGATCACCGATGCCCAGAGGCGGGGCCGACGCCCGGCCCAGCGGATGCGCACGCCCCATTCGTTGAGCTGGTCGCGCCGGCGGTGCAGCACGTCGCGGTTGTAGCCCATCAGGAAGCGCACCTCCTCGGGCGAACGCTTCCAGTTCTCGGTCGAGAACGCGTAGACCGAGAGGTGCTTCACCCCAGCCTGTATGGCGCCCGCGACGACGTCGAGCAGGGCCGCCTCACCGGCCTTGTGCCCCTCGATGCGGGTGAGCCCTCGCTGGTTCGCCCATCGCCCGTTGCCGTCCATCACGATCGCGACGTGCTCGGGCACCGACCCCTTCGGGAAGGCGGGCGGGTACACGCCCGTCCAGTCGAGCGGCTTGTAGGGCACGGCGTCGCGGTGGGTGTAGGGCTTCGGGGTCACGGGGTTCCTCAGGGGGCGGGGTGCGGGGCGGATGCCTCGCGGCTGACGTGCGGCAACGAACGGAGTCCTCGTTCGAGGTGCCATTGGGTGTAGGCGGCGACGATGCCGCTCGCCTGGTTGCGGTCGCGTTCGGAGGCCGCTTCGGCGAACGCCCAGTCGCCGGAGAGCAGCGCACCGAGCAGGGCCACCGTCGAACGCTGGATGCGCGGGGTGCCGGGCGGCGCGCACTCGTCGTCGCAGACGACGCCGCCGAGCTGCACGACGACCGCGGTGTGCTCGCCGGGGCGCCCGCAGCGGGCGCAGTCGCCGAAGCTCGGCGCCCACCCGGCGAGGGCGAGCGCACGCAGCAGGTACGAGTCGAGGGTGAGGCTCGCGCCGTGCTCGCCGCGGGCGAGGGAGCGGAGCGCGCCGACGAGGAGGAGGTACTGCTGCAGCGACCCCTCGGACTCGGTGAGCTTGTCGGCGGCCTCGACCATGGCGTTCGCCGCGGTGTACGCCGCGTAGTCCTGCGTGATCTGGGCGCCGTACGAGCCGAGCGACTCGGCCTGGTTCACGACGTCGAGACTCCGGCCCTCGTAGAGCTGCAGATCGGCGACCATGAACGGCTCGAGCCGGGCGCCGAACTTCGAACCGGTGCGCCGTACGCCCTTCGCGACGGCCCGCACCTTGCCGTGCTCGCGCGTGAGGAGGGTGAGGATGCGGTCGGCCTCACCCAGCTTGTGGGTGCGCAGCACGACGGCTTCATCTCGGTACACGGGCACACGTCGATTCTCCCATCACTGCGGCGCGTGGCATCCGTGATTCACTGTGATCGTGGAAACCGCAGAGTTCACGATCCCTCTCTGGCTCGACCTCACCGCCGTCGGTCTCGGCGGCGTGCAGGGCGCGCTGTTCGCGTCCGGGTTCCGCGGCGAACGCCGCCTCGACCTCCTCGGCGTCGCGATCGTCGGCATCGTGATGGGCTTCGGCGGCGGCGTCATCCGCGACCTGCTCCTGAACCAGCCGATCGGCGCGCTGCAGAGCAACTGGTACCTCGTGACCGCGATCCTCGCGGCGCTCGTCGGCATGCTGCTCGCGGCCCCCCTGCAGCGACTCAACGGGGTCATCGTCGGCCTCGACGCGGTCGTCATCGGCATGTTCGGCGCGTTCGGCACGACGAAGGCGCTCGACCTCGGCCTGCCGATCCTCCCCGCCGTGTTCGTGGGCGTCGCGGCCGCCGTCGGCGGCGGCATCCTGCGCGACATGCTCATGAGCCTGCCGGTCGCGATCATGCACGTCGGCTCGCTCTACGCGGTCGCCGCGGCGGCCGGATGCCTCGTGCTCGTCGGCCTCGACGCCTTCGGCGTGCCGCTGCTCATCGCGGGGCTCGTCTGCATCATCGTGACGAGCCTCATCCGCTGGCTCGCGGTGATCTTCGACCTCTCGCTGCCCGAGCAGCGCATGCTCTACCGTCGCAAGGTCGCGACCGAGACCGGCGTGCTGCCGGTCATCCGCCGCTGAGCCGGGCGCGGCGCCCGGGGACGACCCGGGCGCCGCGCGAGGCGAACGCGGTTCAGACCCCTGCGGCCTCGAGCACGGGCTCGGCGCTGCGCACCCGCAGCGCGCGGTTGACCGCCGAGACGACGGCCTTCAGCGACGCCGTCGAGATGTCGGCGTCGATGCCGACGCCCCACAGCACGGTGCCGTCGACCTCGAGCTCGACGTAGGCGGCCGCCTGCGAGTCGCCGCTCGCCGAGAGCGTGTGCTCGACGTAGTCGCGGAGCTTCACCGCGACGCCCTCGGCGCCGAGCACGTTGAGGAACGCGGAGATCGGACCGTTGCCGCTCGCGTCGGCCTCGATGCGCTCGGCCCCGTCGCGGAGGCCGGCCCGGATGTTCACGACCCCGTCGAGGGCGCTCTCGGTGCGGAGGCTCAGCAGTTCGAAGCGGCCCCACTTCTCGTCGGGGCGCTCCTGCGGTGCGGGGAGGTACTCGTCGTTGAAGACACGCCAGATCTCGTCGCTCGAGACCTCGCCGCCCTCCGCGTCGGTCTTCGCCTGCACGACGCCCGAGAACTCGATCTGCAGACGACGAGGCAGGTCGAGCGAGTGGTCGGTCTTCAGCAGGTAGGCGACACCGCCCTTGCCCGACTGCGAGTTCACGCGGATCACGGCCTCGTAGCTGCGGCCCAGGTCGCGCGGGTCGACGGGCAGGTACGGCACCGCCCACTCGAGCTCGTCGACCGAGACCCCGCGGCGCTCGGCTTCGGCGGCCATCGCCTCGAAGCCCTTCTTGATCGCGTCCTGATGCGACCCCGAGAACGCCGTATAGACGAGGTCGCCCGCCCACGGGTGCCGCTCGGGCACGGGCAGCTGGTTGCAGTACTCGACGGTGCGCTTGACCTCGTCGACGTCGCTGAAGTCGATCTGCGGGTCGATGCCCTGCGTGAACAGGTTGATGCCGAGCGCGACGAGGTCGACGTTGCCGGTGCGCTCGCCGTTGCCGAAGAGGCATCCCTCGATGCGGTCGGCGCCGGCCAGGTAGCCGAGCTCGGCGGCGGCGACGGCGGTGCCGCGGTCGTTGTGGGGGTGCAGCGACAGGATGACGTTCTCGCGGTGCGCGAGGTGGCGGCTCATCCACTCGATCGAGTCGGCGTAGACATTCGGCGTCGCCATCTCGACGGTCGCGGGCAGGTTGATGATGACCTTGCGCTCGGGCGTGGGCTCGAGGATCTCGATCACCTGGTTGCACACGTCGACGGCGAACTCGAGCTCGGTGCCCGTGTAGCTCTCGGGCGAGTACTCGTAGTACACCGTCGTGCCCGGGATCGTCTGCTCCTGCTCACGGCACTTGCGCGCACCGTGCAGGGCGATGTCGATGATGCCCTGCCGGTCGGTGCGGAACACGACCTCGCGCTGCAGGATGCTCGTCGAGTTGTAGAGGTGCACGATCGCCTGCTTGGCGCCGGCGATCGACTCGTAGGTGCGCTCGATCAGGTGGTCGCGCGCCTGCGTGAGGACCTGGATCGTGACGTCGTCGGGGATGGCGTTCTCGTCGATGAGGCTGCGCACGAAGTCGAAGTCGGTCTGGCTCGCGCTCGGGAACCCGACCTCGATCTCCTTGTAGCCCATCTTGACCAGGAGGTCGAACATGATGCGCTTGCGCTCGGGGCTCATCGGGTCGATGAGGGCCTGGTTGCCGTCGCGCAGGTCGACGGCGCACCAGCGCGGCGCCTGCTCGATGCGCTTGGACGGCCACGTGCGGTCGGGCAGTTCGACCGAGATCTGCTCGTGGAACGGGCGGTACCGGTGGACGGGCATCGCCGACGGCTGCTGGGTGTTCTGCATGGGGTGCTCTTCTCGCTTTTCGGATGGATTCAGCCGACGACGAACTCCGCAGCGAGGGAGGCCTTCGAACTAGGACTCGCTGCGGCAGCTAAGGAGAAGCAGACCGTGAAGCACGGCACAAGGCTAACATCCGCGCTGCGCACGCGCACGCATGTGTCGCCCGCCCGCCCAGGACGGGCATGCGGAAGCGGGCGGACGCCTCCCCCGAAGCATCCGCCCGCCCTTCCCGAACCGCTCGCGGCGGCCCTACTCGACCGCGAGGGCGACCACCGGCGAAACGCGCATCGCGCGCCTGGCCGGGGCGATGGAGGCGACGAGCGTCAGCACGCCCGCCGCGACGATGAGGAGCCCGATCATGGCCCACGGCACGCCGGGCAGCACGAACACGGGTTCGCCCTGCGCGCCGCCGAGAAGCGCCTGCGCGCCCGCCCACCCGTAACCGAACCCGAGCACGAGCCCGGTCGCCGTCGCGGCGACCGTGAGCGCGGCGCTCTCGACGAAGATCATGCGGCGCAGCTGCCGGCGGTCGAAGCCGAGCGCCCGCAGCAGACCGAGTTCGCGGGTGCGCTGCATCACGCTCAGCGAGAGCGTGTTGACCATGCCGATGGCGGCGATGAGCGCGCTGAAGCCGATGAGCACCGTGAAGACCGCGATCGTCGCGTTCAGCATCTCCTCGATGCCCGCGTACACCTCGGGCTGCGCCGCCTGCGCGGCGAGGAGGATCGCACGGTACGACTCCATCGTGACCGAGAACGTCGTGACGAGCGTCACCCCGATGACGAGGCCGATGGTCATGCGCGAGCTGCGTTCGGGGTTGCGCACCGCGTTCTCCGCGGCGAGGCGGGCGGCCGGCGAGCGGCCGAACAGGCGGCCGACGAGTCGCAGCACCGGCGGCATCACGACATCGGCGCCGAGCACGACGCCGGTGAACGAGAGGATGCCTCCGGCGAGACCGATGAGCACGCCCGAGGGGTCGGTGAGGCCGACGACCACACCGGTGATGAGGAGGCCGACGCCGATCACCACGAGCACGATCGCGGCGATGTTGCGCCCGCGGCGCCGGCCGAGCTCCTCACGGTCCTGTGCGGTGGCGTTCGAGATCGCCTCGACGGGGCGCACGCGCAGCACACGCCGCGAGCCGACCCAGGAGGCGAGCCACGTGGTGAGCACCACGGCGATCGCGGGCAGCACGACGCCGACGTTGAGGTAGTCGTACTCGGTCTCGGGCAGCATCCGGTTCGCGACGGCGAGCTGCTCGACGCCGAACGCCGCACCGGTGCCGGCGAGCACGCCGATCGCGGCGCCCGCGAGCCCGACGACGAGCCCCTCCTTCGCGATCTGGGCGCGCTGCGTGCGGGCGCTCGAGCCGATGAGCCTCAGCAGCGCGATCGTGCGGGTGCGGCCGGCGACGACGGTCGCGACCGTGTTCGAGGTGACGATCGCGCTGACATAGACGGCGATCACGACGAACACCGTCGCGACGAAGCCGAGCATGAGCGCGACCGTGTCGCTCTCACCGGTGACGTCGTCGGCGCGGATCGCCGCGGCGAGGAGTCCGGTCACGTGCAGCAGCAGCACCCCGAAGGTGCCCGCGAGGGCCGCTACCAGCAGGGTCGGCCACTGGTCTTTCAACCGGGTGCGCATCAGGCCGCCAACTCCATCGAGAGCATGAACGCCGAGATCTCCTCGGGCGTCGAACGGCCCGCGTCGCGGACGATCCTGCCGTCGGCGAGGAAGAGGATGCGGTCGGCGTGGCTGGCCGCGATCGGGTCGTGGGTCACCATCGCGATCGACTGCCCGTAGCGCGCGCTCGCGGCGGCGAGGAGACCGAGCACCTCGCGCCCCGTGCGGGAGTCGAGGTTGCCGGTGGGCTCGTCGGCGAAGACGAGGTCGGGCCGGGTCGCGAGCGCGCGGGCGATGGCGACGCGCTGCTGCTGCCCGCCCGACAGTTCGTGGGGCCGGTGCTCGAGGCGGCCGCCGAGGCCGAGCGTCTCGAACAGCTCGTCGATCCACGCCTGCTCGTCGAGCGTGGGCCTGCGGCCGTCGAGCTCGAACGGCAGCAGCACGTTGCCCCGCACGTCGAGCGTCGGCACGAGGTTGAACGACTGGAAGATGAAGCCGATGCGACGTCGCCGCAGCACGGTGAGGGCCGCATCGCCGAGCTCGGTGATGTCGGTGTCACCGAGCCACACCTGCCCGCTCGTCGGGGAATCGAGCCCGGCCATGATGTGCATGAGGGTCGACTTGCCCGAGCCCGAGGGGCCCATGATCGCGGTGAACTCGCCGCGGCGGAGGCCGAGCGAGACGTCGTCGAGGGCGGTGACCGTGCCGGCCCCGCGGCCGTAGTGCTTGGCGAGGCCCGCGACGCGGGCGATGAGTCCGAGGTCGGAGGGTTGGATCTGCATGTCTTCGACGCTACGGATGCCACGAGGCCCGGTCATCGGGCGCAGGTCGTGCCCGGGTCATCCTCTCGGATGACCTTGCCGTCACTCTGCAGGCGGCTGCGCGAGGTCGTGCTCGTAGGCGAAGACCACGAGCTGCACCCGGTCGCGGAGGCCGAGCTTCGCGAGGATCCGGCTCACGTGCGTCTTCACTGTCGCCTCCGAGAGGAACTCAGACGCCGCGATCTCGCTGTTCGAGAGCCCTCGAGCGGCGAGGGCGAAGATCTCGCGCTCGCGCGGAGTGAGCTCGCCCCAGGCGGCCGGCGCCGGGCGCGCGGCTGCGCCCGCACCGACGTGCGCGAACAGCGCCCGCGTCGCGGAGGCTGCGATCACCTGGTTGCCCTGGTGCACCGTGCGGATCGCGGCGAGCAGGAACTCGGGGTCGGCGTCCTTCAGCACGAACCCGCTCGCGCCCGCACGGATCGCGCGGGCCGCGTTCTCGTCGAGGTCGAACGTCGTCAGCACGAGCACCCGCGGCGCCGCGCGCCCCTCCCGGTCGGCGTCGGCGACGATGCGCTCGGTCGCGGCGATGCCGTCGGCGAGCGGCATCCGCACGTCCATCAGGATGACGTCGGGTCGCTCGCTCGCGGCGAGGGCCACCGCGGCCACCCCGTCGCCGGCCTCGCCGACCACCTCGAGGTCGGGCTGCGACTCGACGAGCATGCGGACGCCCGCACGGAAGAGGGCCTGGTCGTCGACCAGTGCGACGCGGATCGTCATGCGGTGCTCCTGGGTTGTGCGGGGATGCGGGCGGTGAGATGGAAGAGGCCGTCGTCGCCGGCCTCGGCGTTCAGGGTGCCGCCGGCGAGCTGCGCACGCTCGCGCATGCCCGGGATGCCGTGCTTGAACGCGTGCGGCTCCGGGCCCGGGGCATCCGCCCGTCTCGCATTCACGAGGCGGAGCTCGACGCCGCCTTCGTCCCAGTCGAGGTCGAGCGCGACCGGCTGCGTCGTGTCGCCGTGCCGCAGTGCGTTCGTGAGCCCCTCCTGCACGATGCGGTACACCGCGATCTGGTGGCCCGTGCCGAGCTCGGGGCGCTCGCCCCGCTCGCTGAACCGCACCTCGAGGCCCGCGGCGCGAACCTGCTCGAGCAGCGCCCCGAGGTCGTCGAGCACCGGCTGGGGCGAGGCGCTCTCGTGGTGCCGCAGCTCGGCGAGCAGCAGCCGCACGTCGCCCAGCGCACCGCGGGCGACCCCCGCGATCGTGCCCAGCGCGTCGACCGCGGACTCGGGCCGGGTGCGGGCCGCGAAGCGCGCCCCGTCGGCCTGCGCGATCACGACCGCGAGGGAGTGCGCGACGACGTCGTGCATGTCGCGGGCGATGCGGTTGCGCTCCTGCTCGACGACGTAGCGGTACTGCGCGAGCTCGCGCTCGCGGTTCGCCACGCTCTCACGGCGGGCCACCTCGCGGTTGTCGCGCACCGCGCGCACGAGGAGCCCCGCCGTCCAGGCGAGCACCAGCACGGCGATCGACGCGACGAAGAGCATGCCGGTGATCACCAGCATGCCGATCGGGTCGCCGCCCATCGCCGCGGCGCCGCCGACGAGCGGCTTCACGACGGCGAGGTAGAGGGTCGCGAGCACCGCGCCGACGCCCGCCGAAGCGAGCCCCAGCCATTTCACGAGCCGTCCGCCGTGCGCCGCCGTCGAGTAGAGGACGCCGAACACGGCCACGTCGTAGAGCTGCAGGTCGCGCAGGAGCAGCATCTGCAGGAGCGCCCCGACCCAGGCGACGCCGAGCGACCACCCGGCATCCCATCGACGGATCGCGAGCGCCCCCGCGAACACGCCGAGGATGAGGACGTCGAAGCCACCGCCGAGCAGCGCGAACGGCAGACAGACCAGCGCGAACACGCCGGCGAGCACGATGTCGGTCGTGAGTTTCGCGCGGCTGATCCTGGTGGTCACCGATCCACCGTACGCGCTGGCCTGCTCACGAATCGCCGTTCACGGCCGGAATCATCCTGAAGTCGTACGCTCAGAACCCGAGGCGCCCCAGCAGTTTCGGATCCCGCTGCCACTCCTTCGCGACCTTCACGTGCAGCGCGAGGTGCACCTTGCGACCGAGCAGCCCCTCGATCTGCGCCCGCGCCGTGGTGCCGACCTCTCGGAGGCGGGCACCGCCCTTGCCGATGATGATGCCCTTCTGGCTGTCGCGCTCGACGTAGAGGTTCGCGTAGATCTCGAGGAGGTCCTTGTCTTCGCGCTCGACCATGTCGTCGACGACGACCGCGATCGAGTGCGGCAGCTCGTCGGAGACGCCCTCGAGCGCGGCCTCGCGGATGAACTCGGCGATGCGGTCCTCGACGTCCTCGTCGGTGAGCGCCTCGGCCGGGTACAGCGGCTGCTCGGACTCGGGGACGAGCGCGAGGAGCTCGGCGACAAGCACGTCGAGCTGCTCGCCGCGCGGCGCCGACACCGGGATGATGGCGGCCCAGTCGCGGAGCTCGGAGACGGCGAGCAGCTGCTCGGCGACCTTCGACTTCGACGTCGCATCGGTCTTGGTGACGATGGCCACCTTCGTGGCGCGCGGGTACTGGTCGAGCTGCTCGTTGATGAAGCGGTCGCCCGGGCCGATGGGCTCGTTCGCCGGCACGCAGAACGCGATCACATCGACGTCGCCGAGGGTCGACTGCACGAGCGTGTTGAGACGCTCGCCGAGCAGGGTGCGCGGGCGGTGCAGACCCGGCGTGTCGACGAGGATCAGCTGCCCGTGCTCGCGGTGCACGATGCCGCGGATCGCCCGCCGCGTCGTCTGCGGCTTCGAGCTCGTGATGGCGACCTTCTCGCCGACGAGCGCGTTCGTGAGCGTCGACTTGCCGACGTTCGGGCGCCCGACGAATGAGACGAATCCGGCACGGTAGTCAGTCACGATGGTTCCTCTCGACTGCATCGCCCGCATCGAACGCGGCGTGCGCGTCGATGAGGGCCTGGTCTGCCTCGACGAGGATCGTCGAGATGCGTTTGCGGCGGCCTTCGGTGCGTTCGGCCTCGAGCCTGAGGCCCGACACCATCGCCTGCTCGCCCGGCTGCGGGAGGCGTCCGAGCTCCTTCGCGAGGAGCCCCCCCGCGGAGTCGACGTCCTCGTCCTCGAGGTCGAGCCCGAACAGTTCGCCGAGCTCGTCGATCGGGAGGCGCGCGTTCACCCGGAACCGGCCCTCGCCGAGGTCCTCGACCTGGGCCGCCTCGCGGTCGTACTCGTCGGAGATATCGCCCACGAGCTCTTCGATGAGGTCTTCGAGGGTCACGAGCCCGGCGATGCCGCCGTACTCGTCGACGACCATCGCGAGGTGGTTCGACGCGAGCTGCATCTGCCGGAGCAGCGCATCGGCCTTCATCGAGTCGGGCACGAACACGGCCGGGCGCGCGAGCTCGCCGACAGTGAGCCCCTCGGCGTCGAGCGGTCGCTCGAAGCCGAGCCGCGCGAGGTCGCGGAGGTAGAGGATGCCCGTGATGTCGTCGGCGTCGTGCGCGATCACCGGGATCCGGGAGTACCCGGCTTTGAGGAACACCGCCATCGCGTGCGGGAGGTGGGCGGAGGCGTCGATCGTCACCATGTCGGTGCGCGGCACCATGACCTCGCGCACGACCGTGTCGTTGAACTCGAAGATCGAGTGGATGAGTTCGCGGTCGCCCTCTTCGAGCACGTCGAGCTCGGCGGCCTCGTCGACCATGCTGAGCAGCTGCTCCTCGCTCGAGACGCCCGCGAAGCGGAGCCGCCCGGGCGTCACCCGGTTGCCGAGCGAGACGAGCGCGCCCGCGAGCGGCCCGATGAGCACGCGGAGGAAGTGCACGAGCGGCGCCGTCAGGCGCAGCACCATCGGCGCGTGCGCACGACCCACGCTGCGAGGGCTCGCGCCGACGAGCACGAACGACGCGGCCGTCATGATGAGCGCCGAGCACAGCAGCACGAGCCAGACGTTGTCGGTGAAGAACGTGAACGCGAGCGTCACGAGCACCGCCGCGGTCGTCTCGGCGACGATGCGCACGAAGTTGACGGTGTTGACGTGGGCGCCGCTGTCGTCGGCCATCGCGAGGATGGAGCGGCGAGCACGCGAGCCGACGGCGAGGTCGACGAGGTCGGCGCGCGAACTCACCCCGACCGCCGCGTCGACGGCGGCCATGAGACCGCCGAACGCGACGAGGAGGAACGCGGCGCCGAGGAAGAGCCAGGGCAGCATGGTCAGCGGCGGCGCTCCTGCATGGCGAAGCCGACGAGGATGTCGCGCTGGATGCCGAACATCTCTTTCTCTTCATCGGGTTCGGCGTGGTCGAAGCCGAGCAGGTGCAGGATGCCGTGGGTGGTGAGGAGGAGCAGTTCGTCGACGAGCCCGTGGCCCGCGGTGCGGGCCTGCGACTCGGCGACCTGCGGGCAGAGCACGATGTCGCCGAGGAGCCCCGGCGGGGTCGGCGTCTCTTCGGTGCCGGGCCGCAGTTCGTCCATCGGGAAGCTCAGCACGTCGGTCGGGCCGGGCTCGTCCATCCACTGGACGTGGAGCTGCTCCATCGCGCCCTCATCGACGAGCACGATCGCGAGTTCGGCGTCGCGGTGCACGTGCATCGCGTCGAGCGCGTAGACCGCGAGCCGCTGGATCGCGGCCTCGTCGACCTCGATCGCGGATTCGTTGTTGATCTCGATGCTCAAGACGTGCCCCTTCTCGGCAGGTGGTCGCGGGGACCGGCGTGTCCGCGCCGCTCGGCGCGGTTCGCGAACTCGCGGGCCTCGGCGCGCTCGAAGCGCTGGGCCTGCTGCCGCTGGTCGAACTCGGTGTAGGCGTCGACGATGCGGCCGACGAGGGTGTGGCGGACGACGTCGTCGCTCGTGAGCCGGGCGAAGTGGATGTCGTCGATGCGGTCGAGGATGCGGGTCACGAGCCGCAGGCCCGACGCCCCGCCAGGCAGGTCGACCTGGGTGACGTCGCCGGTGACGACCATCTTCGAGCCGAACCCGAGGCGGGTCAGGAACATCTTCATCTGCTCGGGCGTCGTGTTCTGCGCCTCGTCGAGCACGACGAACGAGTCGTTGAGCGTGCGGCCGCGCATGTACGCGAGCGGGGCGACCTCGACCGTGCCGGCTGCGAGGAGCTTCGGCACCAATTCCGGGTCCATCATCTCGTTGAGCGCGTCGTAGAGCGGGCGCAGGTACGGGTCGATCTTGTCGGTCAGGGTGCCGGGCAGGAACCCGAGCCGCTCCCCCGCCTCGACGGCGGGGCGGGTGAGGATGATGCGGCTGACCTCTTTGCGCTGCAGCGCCTGCACGGCCTTCGCCATGGCGAGATACGTCTTTCCGGTGCCGGCGGGGCCGATGCCGAAGACGATGGTGTGCTCGTCGATCGCGTCGACGTAGGCGCGCTGGCCCTCGGTCTTCGGCCGGATCGTCTTGCCGCGGCTGGAGACGATGACCTGGCCGAGCAGTTCGGACGGCTTCGCGTCGGGATCGGCGTCGAGCATGCGGGCTGAGCTCCTCACTTCGGTCGGGGTCGGGTCCTGGTCGTTGCGGACGAGTTCGAGCAGCTCCTCGATGAGGCGGCGCACCGTGCGGCGCGCCTCGGCCTCGCCGCGGATCGAGATCTCGTTGCCGCGCACGTGCACCTCGACCCCGGGGTACTCGCGCTGGATGGTCGTGAGCAGTCGGTCCTGCGGGCCGAGCAGTCGCACCATCGCCACCCCGTCGATGCGGAGGCGCTCTTCGTCGGCGCCCGTCTCGGGCGCATCGGCGTCGATCGGTTCAGGCTCCGGCAAGCGTGCCCTCCTCGAGGCCGCCGGCCAGGACGTGCGCGTGCACGTGGAAGACGGTCTGACCGGCGGATGCCCCGGTGTTGAACACGAGCCGGAACTCGCCGTCGGCCAGCTCGGCCGCGATGCCCTGCGCGACCGCGACGAGCTCGGCGAGCAGCGCCGGGTCGCCCGCGGCGAGCTCGACGACGTCGCGGTAGCCGGCCGTCTTCGTCGTGACGACGACGTGCACGGGAGCCTTCGGCGCGATGTCGTGGAACGCGATGACCCGGTCGGTCTCGGCGACGATGCGGGCGGGGATCTCGCGCGCGACGATGCGTTCGAAGACGGTCGGTTCAGCGGGCGAGTCGGTCATCTGTCCATCGTAGCGAGCGATCGGCTACCACCGCCCGAGCGCCGCGTTCAGCACGGCGATCGCGGCGGGACCTGCGGTCGAGGTGCGCAGCACCGAGGCACCGAGGCGCACGCGCTCGGCGCCGGCCGCCTCGAGCTTCGCGAGCTCTTCGGGGGCGATGCCGCCCTCGGGGCCGACGACGAGCGCGAGGTCGCGCCCGTCGGGGCGGAGCTCGGAGAGCGGGGTCGTCGCGCTCGGCTCGAGCAGCAGCACGCGCGCACCGTCGAGGCGCGCGGGGAGCTGCGCCGTCGTCGCGACGGGCGCGACCTCGGGCAGCCACGAGCGGATCGACTGCTTGACGGCTTCGCGCACGATGGTCGCCCAGCGTGCCCGGCCCTTCTCGGCCTTCGGGCCCTCCCAGCGGGAGACCGACCGCGCGGCCGCCCACGGGATCACCGCGTCGACTCCGAGTTCGGTCGCCGCCTGCACGGCGAGCTCGTCGCGGTCGCCCTTCGCGAGCGCCTGCACGAGGATGAGCGACACCTCGGGCCGCTCCTCGACGAGCACCTCGTCGGCGAGCAGGGTGAGGGCGCGCGGCTCGGTCGCGACGACCTGCCCGCGCACCACGACGCCGCGTCCGTCGCCGATGGAGATCCGCTCGCCCGGGCGCACCCGGGCCACCGTCACCGCGTGACGCGCCTCATCGCCCGCGAGCCGGAGTTCGGCGCCCGGCGCGAGGGTCCCGAGGTCGAGCGACTCGTCGAGGTAGAGGCTGCTCACCGTGGCCTCCGGCTCAGCCGAGGAACCGGTCGCGGAGTCGCGCGAACAGCCCCTGCTGGAAGTGGCTCAGTTCGGGCGCAGGCGACTTCTTCGATGCGGCGAACTGCGAGATGAGGTCGCGCTCCTTCGACGAGAGCTTCGTCGGGGTGACGACCTGCACGCCGATCTTGAGATCGCCGCGGCCGTTGCCGCGCAGGCGCGTCACGCCGCGGTCGCGGACGGTGAGGATCTCGCCGCTCTGCACGCCCGCCTTCACCTCGACCTCGACGTCGCCGTCGAGCGCGGGGATCGTGGCGGTCGTGCCGAGGATCGCGTCGGCCATCGCGACCTCGAGAGTCGCGAGCAGGTCGTCGCCGTTGCGACTGAAGACGTCGTGGTTCTTGACCTTCATCTCGAGGTAGAGATCGCCGTTCGGGCCGCCCGCGGGGCCGGCCTCGCCGGAGCCGGGCATCTGCAGACGCACCCCGGTGTCGACGCCCGCGGGGATGTCGACGGGCACCGTGCGACGCGCGCGGACGCGCCCCTGCCCCTGGCAGGTGACGCACGGCGTCGCGATGATCGTGCCGTAGCCGCGGCAGGTGCCGCACGGGCTCGAGGTCATCACGTTGCCGAGCAGCGAACGCACCTGGCGCTGGATCTGCCCGCTGCCGTGGCAGATGTCGCAGGTGACCGGCGAGGTGCCGGGCGCGCAGCACGAACCCTGACAGGTCTCGCAGCGGACAGCCGTGTCGACCTCGATGTCGCGGTGGGTGCCGAAGATCACCTCGTCGAGGCCGACCTCGACGCGGATCAGCGCGTCCTGTCCGCGCTCGCGGCGCGACCGCGGCCCCCGGCTCTGCTGGCCGGCGCCGAAGAAGGTCTCGAAGATGTCGCCGAAGCCCCCGAAGTTCTGGCCGCCGAAGCCGCCTCCCTGACCGCCGAGGTCGTACTGCTGACGCTGCTTCGGGTCGGAGAGCACGTCGTACGCGTGCGTCACCTCTTTGAATCGCTCGGATGCCTCCGCACCGGGGTTCACGTCGGGGTGGAGTTCGCGAGCGAGGCGACGGTACGCCTTCTTGATCTCGTCGGGCGTCGCTTCGCGCGAGACACCGAGGACCTCGTAGTGGTCGGCCACGGAGGGCTTGTCCTTTCGATTGCGGATGCCCGTCGGACGGCGGGCGGAAGGTCAGCTCTCGCCGAGCGTGCGGGAGAGGTAGCGGGCGACCGCGCGGACCGCGGCCATGCTGTTGGAGTAGTCCATACGGGTGGGCCCGACGATGCCGAGACGCGAGACGTCGCGACCGGGGATCTCGAAGGCGCTCGTGACGATCGAGGTCTCGCCGAGCCCGAACGAGGCGTTCTCTCGGCCGATGCGCACCGCGACGGCGTGCTCGTCGCCCGACATCTCGCCGAACAGCTTCAGCAGCACGACCTGCTCTTCGATGGCCTCGATCACGCCGAGGATGGAGCCGGCGAAGTCCTGCTCGGTACGCACGAGATTCGCCGCGCCCGCGACGACGAGCCGATCGCTGCGCTGCACCCGTGCCTGCTCGGCGAGGGTCGCGGCGAGCGTGTGCAGCACCGCGGCGTGCCGCGGATCGACGGCGTCGATCTCGCCCGAGAGCCGCCCCGTGGCCTCCGTCATGGTGGCGCCGGCGACGAGCTCGTTCAATCGCTGCCGCAGCTCGGCGAGCGTCGACTCGTCGACCGGCTGTTCGAGCTCGGCGAGCCGCTGCTCGACCTGGCCAGAATCGGCGATGAGGATGCACAGCACCCGGTTCGGCGCGAGCGAGACGAGCTCGACGTGGCGCACGCGGGCGCCGGCGAAGCTCGGATACTGGACCACGGCGAGCTGCTTCGTCAGCTGCGAGATGAGCCGGACGGTGCGCGCGAGGAGTTCGTCGAGATCGCTCGACTCGCCGAGGAAGGTCTCGATCGCCTGGCGCTGCGCCGAGCTCAGGGGACGCACCTCGGTCAGCTGGTCGACGAAGACGCGGTACCCCTTGTCGGTCGGGATGCGCCCCGAGGAGGTGTGCGGAGCCGCGATCAGCTCTTCTTCTTCGAGCAGGGCCATGTCGTTGCGGATCGTCGCGGCGGAGACGCCGAAGGCGTGCCGTTCGACGATCGTCTTGGAGCCGACGGGTTCGCGCGACGCCACGTAGTCCTGCACGATCGCCCGAAGCACCGCGAGACTGCGTTCTGAGGCCATGCCCCGCTCCTTTCCCGACGACTTAGCACTCGATCTGACTGACTGCTAATCATATCGCGACATCCTGCGACCGAGCCGTTGCCGCGGGCGGTTCGCTTCGCTACCGTATGGATGTTCCGCGCGTCGAACCCGACGGCGACCCGCCCCTGCCCCGAACACGAAGCCCGAAAGGCCCGACATGACCGAGCCCAACGCTCAGTACCCCGACCCGAACGCCCAGCCGCAGCAGCCCGCCGGCGCCGCACTCACCCAGGAGCAGGACAACCAGTGGGCCTCCTTCGCCCACCTCGGCGGCATCCTCGGCTTCCTGCCCTCCCTCATCATCTGGCTCGTGTTCAAGGAGCGCGGCCGCCTCACCGACGTCGAGGCGAAGGAGGCCGTGAACTTCCAGATCACCGCCGCGATCGCCTACGTCGCGATCCTCATCGTCAACTCCGTCCTCACCGCCGTCACCTTCGGCTTCTGGGCGCTCATCGGGTGGATCCTCCCGCTCGCCCTCTGGGTCATCGTGATCGTCTTCTCGATCCAGGGCTTCCTCAAGGCGAAGGACGGCAACCACTACCGCTACCCCTTCGCGATCCGCCTCATCAAGTAGCTGATCGCCGAGGCTTCGGCTTCCGAGCGCGCCGCGGGGCTCTTCCCGCGGCGCGCTCTGCTGTGCCAGCATGAACAGTTGAACGAGCCTCGCCTTCGGGCGACCGAGCAAGGAGACCTCAATGTCCGACGCCACCCCGCCTCCCCCGCCGGCGAACCCCTACCAGCAGAGCCAGCCGCTGAGCCCCTCCGACGAGAAGCTCTGGGCCACGCTCATCCACATCGGCGGGGCGATCTTCAACTTCCTGCCCGCGCTCATCGGCTACCTCGTCCTGAAGGACAAGGGCCCCTTCATCCGCGGCCATTCCGCGACGGCGCTGAACTTCCAGCTGACGGTCCTCATCGCGTACGTCGTGAGCGGCCTGCTGATGTTCGTCTTCATCGGCTTCCTGCTCTACCCCGCCGTGTGGGTGCTGAACATCGTCTTCTGCATCATCGCCGCGATCGCCGCGAACAAGGGCGAGCCGTACACGTACCCGCTCGCGATCAAGTTCGTGAGCTGATCAGCTTTCGAGCAGCTGCCTGACGACCGCGTCGGCCAGAAGCCGCCCTCTCCTGGTGAGTGTCAGCACTCCCGAGAGGGCGGCTTTCGCGTCCACCAGTTCGTCGGCGATGAGGGCCGCGACGGCGTGCCGGCCGCCGGTCTGCAGCGAGGAGATCTCGAGTCCCTCGCGGATGCGGGCGCGGAGCAGCACCCGCTCGGTCTCGCGGGTCGGCCCGTCGAGCACCTCGCGCCCCACCGCGGGCGAGACCCCAGCGGCGATGCGGTCGGCGTAGGCCGAGGGATGCTTCGCGTTCCACCAGCGCACCCCGCCGACGTGGCTGTGCGCGCCGGGGCCGACGCCCCACCAGTCGTCGCCCCGCCAGTAGCCGAGGTTGTGGCGGGAGCGCTGCGCCGGGCTCGAAGCCCAGTTGCTCACCTCGTACCACTCGTACCCGGCCGCCGCGAGCTGCTCGTCGACGAACTCGTACATGTCGGCCTCGAGGTCGTCGGAGGGCTCGGCGAGCTCGCCTCGGCGGATCTGCCTGGCGAGCTTCGTGCCCTCCTCGACGATGAGCGCGTAGGCGCTCACGTGGTCGGGGCGCTGCGCGATGACGTGCTCGACGCTCGTGCGCCAGTCGTCGAGCGACTCCCCCGGCGTGCCGTAGATGAGGTCGAGGCTCACCGCGAGCCCCGCGTCGCGCGCCCAGCCCACGACGAGGGGCACCCTCGCCGGGTCGTGCGTACGATCGAGCGCGGCGAGCACGTGCGGGACCGCCGACTGCATGCCGAACGACACCCGGGTGAAGCCGCCCTCGGCGAGCCGAACGAGGTCGTCGGGCCCGACGGAGTCGGGATTCGCCTCGGTCGTGACCTCGGCGCCCGGCGCGAGGCCGAACTCGTCGCGGACCGCGCCGAGCATCGCCACGAGGTCGTCGGCGGGCAGCAGCGTCGGGGTGCCGCCGCCGAAGAAGACCGTCTGCGCTTCCCGGGCGGGCAGCCCGGATGCCTCGAGCACACCCCGTGACATCCGGATCTCGCCGATCGCCTGCGAGGCGTAGTCGCTCTGCTTCGCGCCCCGCAGCTCGTCGGAGGTATAGGTGTTGAAGTCGCAGTAGCCGCAGCGCACCCGGCAGAACGGCACGTGCACGTACACGCCGAAGGCGCGCTCGCCTGCGCCCTCGGCCGCTGTGGGCGGCAGCAGCCCGTCGGCGGGTGCGGGGTCGCCGAGCGGCAGCGCGGCGCCCACGGCTACGCGCCGCTCGCGGGGTGCAGCGCCCGGAGCTCGTCGCGGGTGAGCTCGCGGCGCTGCTTGCGCGTCAACGGCGCGAGCACGCTGCGCGCGCCGCCCGCCGTCGCGAAGATCGAACGGATCGTGAGCCACACCGTGTCGTCGTCGCGATGCTCGAGGATGAACGACTCCTCGCCCGTCTCGGGGCCGTGGCCCGTCGTGCCGTAGGCGAAGCCGATCCGGTTCGGCTCGTCGATGACGTAGACCACCAGCACCGGGGTCTTCACGGCACCGAACCGGCCGCGTCGCACGAGCGTCGCCGTCATGCCGGGCGCGATGTACGGGGTGCCGTCGGCACCGAAACGGTCTTCGGTGCGCGGGGCCGGCTGGTCTGAGAGCGGCGCGCCACCCTGATCGAAGACGATGCCCGGGTACTGCGCGCCGGTGCCCGCCGAGACGTCGCTCACGGTGAATCCGGCACCGCGCTGCACGCCCCACGTCATGAGCGCCTCGGCCGAACGGTCGAAGCGATCACGCCCCGAGCCGAGTCGGACCGCGTCCTCCGCGGGCCGGAGACCCGCCGGCGGGTAGCGCAGGAAATCGGGGTCGAGGGTCGCGCCGATCGCCCCGTAGGTGACCGACTGATCCGTGAAGGTGCTTCTCCGAGACATCCGCGCTACTTCTTCGCGTCCTTCTTCGTCTCGGTGTCGCCGCTCAGCGCCGCGATGAACGCCTCCTGGGGCACCTCGACGCGGCCCACCATCTTCATGCGCTTCTTGCCCTCCTTCTGCTTCTCGAGGAGCTTGCGCTTGCGGCTGATGTCACCGCCGTAGCACTTGGCAAGAACGTCCTTGCGCATGGCGCGGATCGACTCGCGCGCGATGATGCGCGCACCGATCGCCGCCTGGATGGGCACTTCGAACTGCTGACGCGGGATGAGCTCGCGGAGGCGCCCCGTCATGAGCACGCCGTACGCGTACGCCTTCTCACGGTGCACGATCGCGCTGAACGCGTCGACCTGCTCGCCCTGCAGCAGGATGTCGACCTTCACGAGGTCGGCCGCCTGGTCGCCGGTCGGCTCGTAGTCGAGGCTCGCGTAGCCGGCCGTCTTCGACTTCAACTGGTCGAAGAAGTCGAACACGATCTCGCCGAGCGGCATGTTGTATCGGATCTCGACCCGGTCCTCGCCGAGGTACTCCATGCCGAGCAGGGTGCCGCGGCGCGACTGGCAGAGCTCCATGATGGTGCCCACATAGTCCTTCGGCGCGAGGATCGCGGCCTTGACGACCGGCTCGCGCACCTCGGAGATCTTGGCCCCGGTCGGGAACTCGCTCGGGTTCGTGACCGTGACCGTCTTCTTGTCTTCGGTCGTGACCTCGTAGACCACGCTCGGCGCGGTCGTGATGATGTCGAGGCCGAACTCGCGACGGAGGCGTTCGTTGACGATCTCGAGGTGCAGGAGCCCCAGGAACCCGCAGCGGAACCCGAAGCCGAGCGCCACCGAGGTCTCGGGCTCGTACACGAGCGCCGCGTCGGAGAGCTTCAGCTTGTCGAGCGCCTCGCGCAGTTCGGGGTAGTCGCTGCCGTCGATCGGGTAGAGCCCCGAGAACACCATCGGCAGCGGCTCGGTGTAGCCGGGCAGCGCCTCGGTCGCGGGCTTCACCGCGGTCGTCACGGTGTCGCCGACCTTCGACTGACGCACGTCCTTCACGCCGGTGATGAGGTAGCCGACCTCGCCGACGCCGAGCCCCTTCGTGGGCTGCGGCTCGGGCGCGCTCACACCGATCTCGAGGATCTCGTGGGTCGCCTTCGTCGACATCATCTGGATGCGCTCGCGCGGGTTCAGCTTGCCGTCGATCATTCGCACGTAGGTGACGACGCCGCGGTAGCTGTCGTAGACCGAGTCGAAGATCATCGCGCGCGGCGGTGCATCGGCGTTGCCGACGGGGGCCGGGATGCGGTCGACGACGCGGTCGAGCAGCTCTTCGACGCCGACGCCGGTCTTGCCCGAGACGCGCAGCACGTCGTCGGGCGAACCGCCGATGAGGTCGGCGAGCTCGCGCGCGTACTTCTCGGGGTCGGCGGCCGGCAGGTCGATCTTGTTCAGCACCGGGATGATCTCGAGGTCGTTCTCGAGCGCGAGGTACAGGTTCGCGAGCGTCTGGGCCTCGATGCCCTGCGCCGCGTCGACGAGGAGGATCGCGCCCTCGCACGCCGCGAGCGAACGCGAGACCTCGTAGGAGAAGTCGACGTGACCGGGCGTGTCGATCATGTTCAGTGCGTACGCGCGGTCGCCCTGCTGCCAGGGCATGCGCACCGCCTGGCTCTTGATCGTGATGCCGCGCTCGCGCTCGATGTCCATCCGGTCGAGGTATTGGGCGCGCATGTCGCGGTCGCTGACGATGCCCGTGATCTGGAGCATGCGGTCGGCGAGGGTCGACTTGCCGTGGTCGATGTGCGCGATGATGCAGAAATTGCGGATCAGCGCGGGGTCGGTGGCCGCAGGCACCGGCGGGGTCAGAGCTCTCGGAGACATCCCGACGATTCTCCCATGACTTCTCCTGCGACTTCTCCTGCGTTCCCCTGCGACGTCCCTTCAGACTTTCGACGGATGCCTCGCGGCAGGCCCCGAGACTACGCTCGAAGCACGATGAGCACCCCGATTCCGACCCTGCCGAGCATCCCCGGCGACGATCGCGTCGCCGGTTCGGCGCTGCGCCCGGTGTTCGTCGCGCTGCGGCTCGGCCTGCACCTGCTCGTCGTGGGGCTCACGCTCTTCGTCATCGTGCGGGCGCTCCTCGCCGACGACCCGGCCGAGGTGCCGATCACGATCCTCGCCGTCTCGTTCCTCGCCTGCTACGGCGCGGGCGTCGCGGCGGCGCACCGGCACGTGCCGACCTTCGCCCGCGTCCTCTGGCTCGCCGCGCTCCTCGCCCTCTGGGTCGGCATGTCGGCGCTCACCCCCGACGCGGCGTTCCTCGCGTTCCCCCTCTTCTTCCTCGAGCTCCACGTGCTCGCCGCCCCCATCTCGGTGCCGCTCGTCGTCATCACCTTCGGGCTCTCGGTGTGGGGCACCGCCACCCACCTCGGCTTCGAGGTCGGCTCGATCCTCGGGCCGCTCATCAGCGCGGGCGTCGCGATCGTCATCGGCCTCGGCTACCGGGCCATGGCGCAGGAGACGCAGGAGCGGCAGTCGCTCATCCTCGACCTCATCGCCACCCGCGAAGAGCTCGCCGCGGCGAGCCGCGAGGCCGGCACCCTCGCCGAGCGCGAGCGGCTCGCCCGCGAGATCCACGACACCGTCGCACAGGGGCTCTCGAGCATCCAGATGCTGCTGCACGCCGCCGAACGCGACGTCGACGACGAGCGGGTGAGCGAGAAGCTGCGACTCGCCCGTGAGACCGCCGCCGAGAACCTCGGCGAGGCGCGCCGATTCATCCGCGAACTCACCCCGCCCTCGCTCGACGAGCAGACCCTGCCCGCGGCGCTCCGCCGGCTCACCGAAGCGGTCAACGAGCAGGCCGGCCAGGCCGGTGCCGACACCCGCGTCGAGTTCACGACGAGCGGCGACCCGGTGCTCCTGCCCATGACGCTCGACGCGGCGCTCCTCCGCATCGCTCAGGGTTCGCTCGCCAATGTGCTGCGCCACGCCGACGCGAAGTCCTGCTCGCTGACCCTCAGCTACCTCGGCGACGAGATCGCCCTCGACGTCGTCGACGACGGCCGCGGCTTCGACGCCGAGGCGGTCGCCCGCCGGGCCGACCCGGGCGAGTTCGGGCTGCGGGCGATCCGTCGCCGCGCCGAGGAGCTCGGCGGCACCGTCGACCTCGAGACCGCGCCCGGCGAGGGCACCGCCCTCTCAATCCGCATCCCGGTGGTGGCGTGATGACCCCCGACGGCGCCGCCCCGATCCGCCTCCTCCTCGCCGACGACCACCCCGTCGTCCGCGCCGGCATCCGCGCGATGCTCGAATCCGAGGGCGACCTCGTGGTCATCGCCGAAGCCGCGACCGCCGAGGACGCGGTGCGGCTCGCCCGACCCGACAGCGTCGACCTCGTCCTCATGGACCTCCAGTTCCCCGGCACCATGCAAGGTGCAGAGGCGACCCGCCGCATCCGCGGCATCCCCGGCGCACCCCGTGTGCTCGTGCTCACGAACTACGACACCGACGCCGACATCCTCGGCGCGATCGAGGCGGGCGCGAGCGGCTACCTCCTGAAGGACGCCCCGCCAGACACCCTGCTCGCCGCGGTGCGCGCCGCCGCCGTCGGCGAGCAGGCACTCGCCCCCGGACTCTCGTCACGGCTCGACGCCTCCCTCGCCGCGGGCGAACGGCTCACCGTCCGCGAGGCCGAGGTGCTCTCGCTCGTCGCCGAGGGCCGCACGAACCGCGAGATCGGCAAGACGCTCTTCCTCAGTGAGGCGACGGTCAAGTCGCACCTCGTGCACATCTTCACCAAGCTCGGCGTCGGCTCGCGTACCGCGGCCGTCGCACGGGCCCGCGAACTCGGGGCGATCAGGGCGGGCTGAGCCGTGAACCGACCGACGGGATCCCGCGCGGCACCTCGCGCGCGGATCGTGCTCGTGCACGGCATCCGCACCTCGGCGACGATGTGGCGGCGGCAGCTCGCCGCGCTCGGCGCGCACGGTCTCGACGTCGTCGCCGTCGATCTCCCCGGGCACGGGGCACGCATCGGCGGCGCGTTCTCGGTCGACGAGGCGATGACGATCATCGACGAGGCGCTGAACCCCACGGATGCTCCGACGGAGCACACGGCGACGCCGCGGCTGCTCGTGGGGCTCAGCCTCGGCGGCTACCTCGCGATCGAGTTCGCGGCGCGGCATCCCGACCGGCTCGACGGGCTCGTCGCCGCCTCCTGCGGCACGCTCCCCCGCGGCCCGGCGCTCGACGCCTACCGGACGATCGCCGCCGCGATCGCGCGGCTCCCCGACCGCGGGCGGTGGCTCAACGACACCATCGCCGAGACATTCCTCGGGCGCGAGTCGGCGGCCGACATCATCGCGGGCGGCGTCGCCCTCGACGTGATGGATCCCGCGCTCACCGCCGTCGGCGAACTCGACCCGCGCGGCGCCCTCGCCCGCGTGCAGGTGCCGATCTGGTTCGTGAACGGGCGGCTCGACCACTTCCGCCTGCAGGAGCGCACGCTTCTGCAGGCGGCGTCGGACGCCCGACTGGTCATCGTGCCGGGTGCGACCCACCTCGTGAGCCTCACGCGCCCCGACGACTTCACGGCGATCGTGCTCGGAGCCGTCGCCGAGCTCGACCGGCGGGCGGCGGCTCGACGCCGGGCCACGGCCGAACCGCGGCGCATTGGTGCCGCCCGCGCGTAGCTGGTATCGTTGTCTGTTGGCTTGCCGTGTGGGTCCCACCCCGCACGATCGCCGGGCACGAGCCCCTCTACCTCGTGACGGCACATCCTGTACCCACACGAGAACGAAAGACGAACCACACGTGGCAAACATCAAGTCGCAGATCAAGCGCATCAAGACGAACCGCAAGGCCGAAGAGCGCAACAAGGCCGTGAAGAGCGAGGTCAAGACCGTCGTCCGCGCCGCTCGCGAGGCCATCGCCTCCGGCGACAAGGACAAGGCCGTCGCCGCCGTGCGCGTCGCCACGCGCAAGCTCGACAAGGCTGTGTCGAAGGGCGTCATCCACAAGAACCAGGCCGCGAACCGTAAGTCGGCGATCGCGAAGCAGGCTGCCGCGCTCTGAGTCGCGACGCACTGCAGCACGTCTGAAGGCCCCGCTCCGGCGGGGCCTTCGTCGTACCCGGGCGGATGCCACGGGCCCACCCTTGCGGGGGCGACTCAGCCGTGCGGGGGCGACTCAGCGGCGGCCGCGGGCGGCGATGACGCCGACGAGCCGCTCGAGCGCGAAGACGGGGTCGCGCTCGGCGCCCTTGACGGCCGCGTCGGTCTGCGCGAGGGTCTCGATCGCGACGCCGAGGCCGGCGTCCGTCCAACCGGCGAGGTCGCGGCGCGCACGGTCGACCTGCCAGGGCGCCATGCCGAGCGAGGCGGCGAGCTGCCCGCCGCTGCCACGCGAGCCCGAGACCTTCGCCATGGTGCGGAGCTTCATCGCGAATGCCGCGACCATCGGCACGGGGTCGGCCCCGCTGTCGAGGGCGTGGCGCAGTGCGATGAGGGCTTCGCCGTGCCGGCCGGCGATCGCCGCGTCGGCGACGGCGAAGGCGTTCGTCTCGACACGGCCGCCGTAGTACTTCGCGACGACCGCCTCGGTCACATCGCCGGGGGTGTCGGCGAGCAGCTGCCGACAGGCGGCCGCGAGTTCGCGCAGGTCGTCGCTGAACGCGCCGACGAGCGCGCGCAGCGCCGCGGGTGCGATCTTGCGGCCGGCAGCTCGGAACTCGGCGACGACGAAGTCTTGCTTCTCGGCGTCCTTCTTGAGCTCGGCGCAGACGATCTCGATCGCCTCGCCGCCACCGGCGCGGATCGCGTCGAGCAGCTTCTTGCCGCGCACGCCGCTCCGGTGCCGCAGCACGAGGGTGGTGGCGTCGGCGGGCTGCTCGAGGTACTCGAGCGCGTCGAGCAGGAAGTCGTCACTCGACTTCTCGACCCCGCTCACCCGGATGAGTCGCGGCTCACCGAAGAGCGACGGGCTCGCGAGCGTCAGCAGTTCGCCCCGACGGTAGGCGTCGGCCTCGAGGTCGCTGACCTCGAGCGCCGAGTCTTCAGCGCGCAGGAAGTCGCGCAGCATGCCGATCGCCCGCTCGGCGAGCACGTCTTCGGCGCCCGAGACGAGGACGACGGGTGCCGGTCGCACGGCGTGCCACGCCAACTGCGGGATCGCGACCTTCGCGCGTGCTGTACCGCCCGCTGCGCGTGCTGCCACTCGTGCCTCCTGTGTCGCCCTCAAGTCTACGGTCGACCGCCGACGCACGACTGCGGGAGCCGTGCCACCTCGGCACTCACCTCGCCGGTCGGTCTCAGTCGCGGGCCGATGGTCCGAGCGCGATGGCCTCGAACGCGCCGTCATGACTGGCGAGCAGCCACTCGAGATCGGATGCCTCGGCCGGGATGAGTCCGTGGAGCCACTCGGCGACGACGTGAGCGACGCCCTCCTCCAGCTCATCCCGCGACCATCCGGCGGGCCGGGCCGGAACGTCGGGTTCCCATCCCTCCTCGCCCCAGAGGACGCCGAACAGCGCCCGCTCTTCTTCGAAGCGCCGATCGAGCGCGAACGCGTCGGGACCGTCGAACCGAGCCCGGACATCGAACGGCCCCTCGCCGTCCTGGTCGACGAACACGTCGATGATCACGCGGTCGGTCTCTCCGTTGACCGCGCCTCCGATCGTTGCGAGCTGTCGGGCGACCGTCGCCGACGAGGCGTCGAGCACGGTGCGCAGGGCGATTCGGTACTCGCTGGCATCCACGGCTGTCAGCCTAGCCTCGCGTCGCTCCGACACGTTCCGCGTCCGGCGGCGTCGGGCTCGCGCGGTCGCCGCCGCCCCGCTCGCTCCACACGCGCATGCCTCCGTCGACGGGCGAGAGGGCGATCGTGCCCGAGCGGTCGGTGCGCAGCACCGTGGTGCCGGTGCGTTCGAGGAGTTCGAGCAGCCGGTCGGTGGGGTGCCCGTAGCCGTTGTCGGCGCCGACGCCGATGAGCCCGACGCGCGCGTCGAGGCGTTCGTAAAGCGCGTCGCGCTGGTCGGCCGAGCCGTGGTGGGCGACTTTCACGAGGTCGACCCATCCGATGCGGGAGTCGGTCATCATGCGGCGTTGCGCGTCTTCGCCGAGGTCGCCGAGGAAGACCCCGTGGTAGCTCGGCGACACGACCTCGAGCACGACGCTCGCGTCGTTGCCCGGGTCGACGTCGGGCACTGGCCAGAGCACCCGCCAGCGCGTCGACCCGAGCAAGCCGTGCGCGCCGGCCGTGACCGGCACGGTGTCGGCACCGCCCTCGACGAGCGGGTCGAGCGCCCGCGACGAGCGTGCGCCGTCGATCGGACCGTGCAGCACGGTGTCGACTCGCCCGACGACGGCGTCGACGCCCGCGACGTGGTCGGCGTCCCAGTGGGTGAGCACGAGCAGGTCGATGCGGTCGACGCCGAGCAGGTCGAGGCAGCGCGACATCGCCGCGGGGTCGGGCCCGACGTCGATGAGTGCGACCTCGTCCCCCGACCGCAGCAGCACCGCGTCGCCCTGCCCGACGTCGCACGCCGCGACCTCCCAGTCGCCGGGGCGCGTGGCACGGGTGATCCATTGCCCGCCGGCGACGACCCCGAGCTGCACGGCGACCGCCGCCACGAGCAGCGCGACCACGGCCGCTCGCACGCGTGGCGCGAGCGGCGGGCCGAGCACGAGACGAAGCACGAGCGCGGTGCACGCGGCGAGCAGCAGCGCGCCCGGGGCATCCGGCAGCCAGGGAACCCGACCGCCCGGCAGCGCCGACGTCGTGTGCGCGACGACCGCGATCCACTGCGCAGGCAGCCACGCGAGCTGCAGGGCGGCGAAGCCGATCGAGGGCAGTACGGGCAGCAGCAGGCAGCCGACGAGCCCGGCGACCGTGCCGACCGGGGCCGCCGGTGCGGCGAGGAGGTTCGCTGGCACCCCGTACGAGGCGATCGCCGGATCGAGCAGCACGAGCACCGGCTGGCAGGCGAGCTGCGCTGCGAGCGGCACGCCGAGCATGACCGCGAGGGGCACCGGCATCACCCGCGCGAGCGCCCGTGAGAGCGGCGCCGCGAGCAGCAGCAGCCCGGCGGTCGCGCACACGGACAGTGCGAAGCCGTAGTCGCGCGCATACCAGGGATCGACGACGAGCAGTACGACCACCGCGAGGGCGAGTGCGGCGAGCCCGCCGCCGGGCCGGCCTGCCGCGATCGCGACGAGCACGACGACGGCCATCACCGCGGCGCGCACGACGCTCGACTCGGGCGTCACCAGCGCGACGAATCCGGCGAGGGCGACGAGGGCGAACACGACGCGGATGCCACGGCGCAGCCCCATCGCCGCAGCGAGGGCGAACGCCGCAGCCGTGATGATGGCGCAGTTCGCGCCAGACACCGCCGTGAGGTGGCTGAGCGAGCTGGCCTTCATCGCGGCATCCAGCTCGACGGAGACGGCGCTCGTGTCGCCGATCGCGAGCCCCGGCACGAGCGCGCCGCCGTCGCCGTCGAGCCGCGCGGCGGCGTCGGCGAACCCGGTGCGGAGGCCGCCGCTCCACGCGAGCCAGGCCGGTGGCGACGCGACCTCTGGCGCCGATTGCGCGCGAAGACGATACGCGGCCGACTCCGCGGACTCCTCAGGTGAGGCTCGCGCGTCGAAGGCGAGCCGGGCGCCGAGCTGCAGCAGGCGGGGGTCGGCCTCGACGACGGCGCTCACCGGGATCGGTGCGACCGAAGTGCCGTCGACGGCGATCAGTCGACCCTCGATGCGCATGGATTCGGTCGCAGGGGCGTTCTGCTCGGGAGCATCTGCCGCGGTGCCGAGCGCCCAGTCGGGCTGCCGCGAGACCATCACGCGAGGCGCGGCGGTGAGCTCGACCATGACCCCGACCGTCGTGCGCTGCTCGGCGTGCTCCGCCAGCGGCGATGCGGCGCGGCCCTCGAGCGCGATCGCCGCAGAGCTCGCGACCAGCGCCGCCGCGGTCAGTGCGAGCGCGACGCCGGCCGCGCTCCCCCGTACGACGCGTCGTAGCCGCCCCGGCGCCGCTCCGGCGCTACGAGCCGCGGCCCCACGCGCACGCGATCGCTGCCGCTCCACGATCGCGACGGCGAGTGCTGCCGCGGCCGCCACCCACAACCCGATCACCACGGGCGCAACCGGAACACCCGCATCGGGCGCCGCGACGACCGCCCACGCCGCCGCCCATGCGACGACCGCAGGCACGGCGAGCCTCGCCGTGCCCATTCAGGGCGCCACGAGGTCGGCGAGCCCCGAGTAGACCGCGTCGCCGATGCCGGCTACGTCGAGGAGCTGCTCGGTGCTCGTGAATGGGCCGTTCGCCTCGCGCCAGTCGATGATGCGCTGCGCCAGCGCCGGGCCGATGCGGGGCAGCGTGTCGAGCTCGGCGACGTCGGCGGTGTTCAGGTGCACCTTGCCGTCGGCAGGAGCACCGCCCGCGCCGGCCGCCGCACCGCCCGCAACCGGACCCGCCGGAGGTACTGCCCCGACGATCGGCACGACGAGCTGCTCGCCGTCGGCGACCGCACGGGCGAGGTTCACCCCGGCCGGGTCGGCGTCGGCGGTGAGCCCGCCCGCCGCGGCGATCGCGTCGACGACCCGAGACCCCTCGTCGAGCTCGACGAGCCCGGGCTCGACGACCGCTCCGAGCACGTGCACGAGCACCACGGGCGACGCGACGGCGACCGTTCCACCGCCGCCCGAAGCATCCGCGCCGCCCGACGACGAACCCGAGCCGCCCGCACCGAACGACACCGACGACTGCGCTCCCCCGCCCGACGCGGTGAACGACAGCAGCGCCGCCACCGCGACCGCGGCGATGAACAACGCGACCGCCGCCCCGACCCCGAGCCGTACCCGCGCCGACGCGCGCCGCGCCGAGGGGTCGAGCGCAGCGAGTGGATCGGGCGGATCTGAGCGCGACATGCCCGCAATCTATGGGCGGCTGGTTCGCCCGATCACCGCACAGCGGGATCCGCGGTCGAATCGCCGCCCGCCGCGCCTGTCGAGGACGGGTCGGCCGATGTCGCGAGCTGCTCCCGTTCCGCTCGCGGAGGACCCGGCTCAGCTCGCGATCATCGGCTGTTCGCCGGTGAGCGCCGGACGGTCCCGCTCGACCGGACGCACAACCGTCGCGCGGTGCACGGCCGGCACGTGGCGCCGCTCGCCCCGCGATGCCGGTCGGAGGGTGGTCCGACGCGACCTCAGCACCAACGCGATGCAGACGAGACTCACCCCCGCGATGGCCGCCGACGCACCGACGGCCGCGACCAGGAGCGCCGGCTCGCGCTGATGATCGAGACCGAAGGCCGACGAGAACGCGAGCAAGGCTGCACCGATCACCATGCCGACGATGCCGAGCATCGTCACTGCGCCTCCCGCGCGCATGAGCCGCCTTCCTGCCCGTGCCGTCGTCACCCCGTCACCCCCGCCTCTTCACTCCGAGAACCCGCGGTCGACCCCGTTCCGATCCCAGCCCTCACGTGCCG
Organism: Agromyces sp. NPDC058136; assembly: GCF_042884375.1. Classification (NCBI taxonomy): domain Bacteria; kingdom Bacillati; phylum Actinomycetota; class Actinomycetes; order Micrococcales; family Microbacteriaceae; genus Agromyces; species Agromyces sp. NPDC058136. The sequence continues at coordinate 100,182 of NZ_JBHVUA010000006.1, forward strand.
ACTCGCAGCGCTTCGACCGGGTTCATCCGAGCCGCCCGCAGCGCCGGGTACGTCCCGAAGAAGACGCCGACCGCGACGGAGATCCCGGCCGCCAGGAGCACGGTGAAGCCGTCGACGATCGGTCGGACGCCGTTGATCGGAAACATCGTCACGACCAGCGCGAGCAGCACGCCGAATGCCCCGCCGAGCACGCTGAGCACCGTCGCCTCCATCACGAACTGCCCCGCGATCGAGCCGGGCTGCGCCCCGAGCGCCTTGCGGATCCCGATCTCACGCGTCCGCTCCCGCACGGTCAGCAGCATGACGTTCGTCACGCCGATGCCGCCCACGAGGAGGCTGATGGCCGCCACGCTCGACAGCATGCCGTTCAGACTCTCCTGCGCTCCGCCCAGGGTCTCGCGAAGCTGATCCGAGGAGTAATAGCTCGGTTCGCCGACGCCACGGGCCACGAGGATCGATGTGGCCTGGTGCTTCGCCGCCTCGACCGCTGCGGGCGAGGTCGCGCTGAACGTGATCCCCGAGAGGGAACCGAATCCGCTGACGGTCGCGCGCACCCGATCGATCGGTGCGAGCAACATCCCACCGGAGCCTTTCCCGAACTTCTTGTCCACGGCAGTGGGCGCGAGCACGCCGATGACCTGCATCGGGCTGCCCGCGACGAGCACCGTCTGCCCCACGGCGGACGAGCCGTCCGTGAAGAGGGCGTCACGCAGGGGCACGTCGATGACGGCGACGGCGGCATCACCGAAGACGTCCGACGCTGTGAAGGTGCGGCCCTCGACGACCTTCGAGTTCTTGATCGTGAAGTAGTCCGGCGTCGTGCCCGTGACCGTCGCCGAAGTGGACTTGGCACCCGCGACGATGTTCGGGTAGCCCATCGACTGCGGAGCGACGAGGTCGATGTCCGGTGCGAGCGGACTCGTCGAGAGCGCGTCGGCATCCGCCTGCGTCAATGGGGCTGCGAGCCCACTCTGCTCGTCGAATGCCGGATACACGTCGACGGCACTGGCACCGAGCGAGGCGATCTGGTCGTTCACTTGTTTCGTGGTCCCGTTGCCGACCGCGACGAGCGTGATCACCGACCCGACGCCGATGACCACCATGAGCACCGTGAGGATCGAGCGTGTCAGGTTACCGAGAACGCCTCGCGCGGAGACGGTCAGGAGCTCGATGATATTCATGCTGCCGCCGATTCGTTGAAGTAGCTGCGTTCGATGCGGCCGTCGCGCATTTCAATGACGCGCTCTGCACGCGCCGCGACATCGTCTTCGTGGGTGATGATGACGACGGTGGCACCGTCGCGGTGCAGCTCGTCGAAGATCGCGAGTACGTCTTCCGTCGCTCGTGAGTCGAGGTTCCCGGTCGGTTCATCCGCGAGGATGAACGCGGGGCGGTTGACGATCGATCGGGCGACGGCGACTCGCTGCTGCTGACCGCCCGAGAGCTGATTCGGCCGGTGGTGTTCCCGTCCTTCCAGTCCCACCCGCGCGAGCGCATCGAGCGCGCGCTCGCGACGCTCGGCCCGTCCGACGCCCGCGTAGGCCATCGGCAGTTCGACGTTGCCGACGGCGGTGAGCGCCGGGATGAGGTTGAACGACTGGAAGACGAAGCCGATCTCGGTGTTCCGGATGCGCGCGACCTCTCGCTCCGGAAGCGCGGAGACGAGGTGCCCCGCGATCGCCAGCGAGCCGGAGCTCGGCCGGTCGAGGCATCCGAGGATGTTGAGCAGGCTCGACTTGCCCGCCCCCGATCGCCCAACGATGGCGAGGAACTCGCCGTCGGGCACGACCAGGTCCACGCCGTCGAGGGCGTGCACGACGCCCGCCCCGCTGCCGTAGCTACGGCGGACGTCACAGAGTTCGATGGCGGTGGTCATCCGAGGACCTCCTCCGACTCGGCCTCGCCCGCTCCGCCGCTCGGCGTGACGGTCAGTTCGACGATGTCGCCGACGTCCAACCCCTCGGTGATCTCGGTGAATCCCCCGCCGGACAGCCCCGTCTTGACCGGGACGACCTTGGCCGGCGCGCCCTTCTTCCTCACCAGCTGCACGGTCCCCTCGCCCGGCGCGGTGAGCGTGACGGCCGCGGTCGGCAGCATCAGCACATCGCTCGCGGCGGCCGTCGTGATGCTGACGAAGCCGGTCTGGCCGAGCTTGACGGACGCCGGCGGATCGACGAGCTGAATCCTGACCGCGTAGCTGACGACGCCTTCGGTACTCGTCTGCGGCGTCGGCTCCACCGACGTGACGAGTCCATTGATCGATACGCCGTCCCTCCCGGCGAGCGTGACCACGGCGGTCTGCTCCAGCGCGACCCTGGCGATGTCGGCTTCGGGGATCGACGCGACCACTCGCAGCGAACTGACATCGGAGATGGTGATCAGGCCGCTCGGTGTGCTGCTGCCCGATCCGGAGCTGCTCGAGCTGGAGCCGCTGTCGCTGGAGGTTCCGCCACCGGAAGCGATGGAACCGACCGTGCCGTTGATCGCAGTCACCACGCCGGCCATCGGCGCCTTCAACACCGTCTGGTCGCGCGCGGCCTGCGCCGCCTCGACCTCGCGCGCGGCATCGTCGCGCGCCTTCACCGCGTTGACGACGTCGGTGTCGCGCGACGGCAGCGCACCCTCCTGCTCGCGCACCGCCGCGACGAGACTCGCGTAATCGGGCGCGTCGCCCGGTGCAGCCGCGAGGAGCGCACGGGAGTTGCCGAGCGCATTCTTCGCCGTCTGCAAGGCCTCGCGCGTGTTCGCGAGCGCGGTCTCGGCCGCCCTGAGCCCGCCCCGCACCTTCTCGAGTTCGCGGTCGGCGTCAGCGGGGTCGACGGTGGCGAGCTCCTGCCCGGCCGCGACGGTCTGACCGACGGTGACGGAGATCGCGGTGATCGTGCCGCCCTTCGCGAACGACGCGTTCGACGTGGTCGCCGCGCCGATCGCGCCCTTGCCGCTGACCGCGGCGGAGACGGTGCCTTTCTCGACGGTCGCGGTGGCGGCCGGCGGCGTGGGCTGCGCTGCGAACGGGTTCGCGAACGCGAACACCGCACCACCGGCAATCGCGACCGCGACGACGACGGCGCTGATGATCATCCAGGTCTTCTTGCTCATGCGCGAGACCGTACGAGATGAACCTAAGGCTCAGTTAAGCATCCTCGGCGGGAACCGTGAACCGGAATACCGTCTCACCGGGAATACTTGTCACGTCGATGCGCCCGTCGGATGCCTTCGCGATCGCCGCGACGATCGCGAGCCCGAGCCCGGCCGATCCCGTCTTGCGCGACCGGATGGCCGCCGTCGTCTCGCCCTGACTGAAGCGGTCGAAGATCACCGGCAGCGTGGACGGCGGGATGCCGGGGCCGGTGTCGGCGACTTCGAGCACCGCGAACCCGCCGTCATCCCTCGCGGAGACGGTGACGGTCGTGCCCGCCGGAGTGTGCCCCGCGGCATTGGCGCAGAGGTTGACGAGGACCTGGCGGAGCGCGGCCTCGTCCGCGATCGCCAAGACCGGACGGTCAGGAAGGGCGATCCGCCACTCGTGCTCGGGGGCGGCCATGCGCGCATCGGCGACGGTCTCGAGCACCAGGAGCGAGAGGTCGACGGTGTCGCGGTGGAGGACCCGGCCGGCGTCGAGCTTGGCGAGTGTGAGGAGCTCGTCGGCGAGTGCCCCGAGTCGCGCCGATTCCGCCGCGACGCGCACGAAACCCGTTCGGGCATCGTCGGGGACTCCGTCGGACGCGGCGAAGTGCTCGGCGTATCCACGAATGGAGGCCAGCGGATTGCGCAGTTCGTGGCTGGCTTCGGCGACGAAGCGACGCATCGCTTCCTCGGCGCGGTGGCGGGCGTCGAGCGAGGTCTCCACGTTGTCCAGCAGGCGGTTGAGCGCGAGGCCGACGCGACCGGCCTCCGTCCCCTCGTCGAGGTCGACGCCGGGCACTCGCCGATCGAGCACGATCGCTCCCTCCGACAATGGCATCCCGGCCACCTGGTCGGAGACCTCCACGACCCGGTCCAGCGGGAGCATCGCGCGCCGGACGATGCGGTAGGCGAGCAGCGCCGCACCAATCGTGACGAGCAGCGCCGTTGCGATCGCCGACACGAGGAACACCGCGATCGTCGAGTCGATCGGGTTCTCCTGAATCCCCGTGACGAAGATGCCCCCGACGCCGTTGCCGTCGTCGTCGTAGGCGTAGTAGGCGGCCAGCGAACGGTAGCGGTCGGCGCCGAACTCGACCACGAAGTAGCCGGCGTCCGGTTGCAGCGAATCGAGCAGTCGCTGTTGCTCCGGGCCGCTCAGCGAACGGTAGTCGTAGTCCTGGTCGAGCAAGGCCGACGACGTCACCTCGTCTCCGACGACGATCGCCTGGAAGCTCCCCGCGGACGCGGGGTAGATGTTGTCGACGCTGAAGTCGGCGAATGCCGCGGCATCGTCCACGTCGGCTTCGATGGACGTGAAGCCGCTGTTCAGCGCGAGCGCGACGCTGTCGTCGAGCTGGCGGTTGAGGTTCGCCGAAAGGATGACCGTCGACACGGAGACCACGATCGTCGTGGCGATGAGGAGGAGCCCCGCGATCACGGCCACCAGGCGGACGCGAAGCGGGCGGCCAGGTCGGCGCGCAGTCATCGTGCTCAGCCGCTCGACTCGGGTGCGGGCGCGCGCAGCACATAGCCGACACGGCGGATGGTGTGGATCATCGGCGGTCGACCGGCGTCGATCTTCCGCCGGAGGTACGAGATGTAGAGCTCGACGAGGTTCGACTCCCGCCCGAAGTCGTACTCCCAGACGCGCTCCAGGATCTGCTCCTTCGACAGCACGCGATCGGCGTTGCGCATGAGATAGCGGAGCAGGTCGAACTCCCGGGCGGTGAGGTGGATCTCGTCGCCGTCGCGCCGGACCAGGTGGCGGTCGGGGATCAGTTCGAGGGCGCCGACCCGGAGCACTTCCTCCTCGGCGATCACCTCCCAGCCGACCCGTCGGAGCAGGCCGTGCAGGCGGGCGACGACCTCGTCCACACTGAACGGCTTCGTCACGTAGTCATCGCCGCCGGCCGTGATTCCCGCGATTCGGTCCTCGACGGCGTCATTGGCCGTCAGGAACAGCACCCGCACGGTCGGCACCGCAGCTCGGATGCGTTCGAGCACCCGCAGACCGTCGAAGTCCGGCAGCACGATGTCGAGCACCACGAGCTCCGGCCGGAACGCGAGCGCCTCGTCGACGGCGGCCCGTCCGGTGCCGGCGGTGCGGACCTCCCATCCCTGCCCGGCAAGCACGGTCGCGAGCAGGTCGCGGATGCCCGGCTCATCGTCGACGACGAGGACCCGTGCCTCTCCAACCGGCGCGGCCTCGCTCACGACGGGGTACCCACTGCTTCACATCGGCGGATCGGTCGTCGAGACCGTCGCCGGCCTCGCTCGTGGATGCCCTCGTTCGAGTCGGTCACGAACTCACTCTACGGCCGCGACGGCTTCTGGTTGACGTCCGCACAATGACCCATCGACAGCCTCACACCGATCCAGTCTCCCGTCTCCCGTCCCGGATTCACGTGCTTCGCGGGAAGCACGGGTGAGCTCACTCTCCATATTGAGAATGATTCCCACTCTCGCGTAGCATGATCGACGATGCCCTCCCCCGACGCACCGCACACGGGTCTCCACGTGCCACAGTCCGAGCCCGACCGTCGGCCGTCCTCGCCGCTCCTCGTCGTCGGTGCCGGAGGGCTTCTTGCTCTCGTCGCGCTGCGTACGCTCGCCCCTCCGGAGCTGGGCGGCTCGCTCTCCGACGGCGTGCAGGACTTCCTGACGCTCTCGATCAGCGTCGTGATCGAGAGCTTGCCGTTCGTGTTCCTCGGCATCTTGCTCTCGGTCGCCGTGCAGCTGTGGCTGCCGGCGGACTGCCTGATGCGCAGGCTGCCACGCAGCCCGTTCGCGCGCCGCGCCGCGATCTCGCTCCTCGGTGTGTTGCTGCCGGTGTGCGAATGCGGCAACGTGCCGCTCGCGCGCGGGCTCATCCAGCGGGGGCTGACCGCCAGCGAGTCGATGACCTTCCTGCTCGCCGCCCCGATCCTCAACCCGATCACGATCATCACGACATACCAGGCCTTCGGGTGGGACGACGGAATCCTCGTGTCGCGCATCTTGGGCGGCTTCGTCATCGCCAACCTCGTCGGGTGGGTGTTCAGTCGGCATCCGAACCCCATGTCATTGCTCTCCCCCGCATTCCGGGCGGCTTGCGAGCATGAGGGCGCCGGTCGGTCGACCCGACGGCGCCAAGCTGCACGGATGTTCGCCGACGAGACGTCGGCGATGCTGCCTGCACTGTTCATCGGCTCGGCCGTCGCCGGGCTGATCCAGGTGGCGTTGTCACGCGAGTTACTCATCACGCTGGGCCAGAACCCGGTGCTGAGCGTCTTCGCGCTCATGCTGCTCGCGTTTGTGATCGCGATCTGCTCGAACGTCGACGCGTTCTTCGTGCTCTCGTTCGGGTCCACGTTCATGCCGGGCGCGATCGCGGCGTTCCTCGTCTTCGGCCCGATGGTCGACATCAAGATGCTCGCGCTCATGCGGACGACCTTCACGTCGCGCACCCTCCTTCGGCTCACCGCGATCGCCGCCCTCGCGAGCGCCGCCCTCGGGCTGGCGGTGAACCTCGTTGCCTAGGCCCGTCGAACACTGGAGGGGCGTCGCACTCACGCTCGTCGGGGTCGTCGCCACAGTGGGGCTCGCGCTCAGCGGGCAACTCGGCCTCTACATCCACCCGCGGTACTTCGCCTTCACCATCGTCATGGCCGTCGTCGGCGGCCTGTTCGCCGTGGCGGCCCTCGCGCTCGCGCGGCCCGCAGCGCCGCGGGGTCGTGACGATGAAGGCGGCCACGATCACCCCGAGCATCGAGGGCCGGATGCCGCGGGCGGGACGCCGGTCGGCCGTCGCACCCTCGATGCGGTGATCTCCGTCGTGACGATCGTGGCCGCCGCCGTGGCCATGCTCGCCTTCCCGCCTGCGACGCTCACCGCGCAGACCGCCGTGCAACGCGACATCGACCGTACGGCCGCCGACCTCTCGGGCGACGCACCAAGCCTCACCGGAGCGGATCCCTCGACCTTCACCGTCAAGGACTGGGCGCTGCTGCTCGCGCAAAATGACGACCCTTCCGCGTTCGAAGGGCAGGTCGCGTCGCTGACTGGCTTCATCACGCCGGCGCCGGGGAATCCCGATGACCTGTTCTACGTCGCACGCTTCTCCATCACGTGCTGCGCCGTGGATGCACAGCCGGTCGGGGTTCCGGTGTACCTCGACGGATGGAAGGAGCAGTTCTCGGCCGACGACTGGGTCGATACGGCCGGTGGGTTCGCCGTGCATCCGGGCAGCGGCGAGGAACTCGTGCTCCTGCCAGACGAGATCGTGCCGACCGTGCAGCCGGAGCAGCCGTATGTCTTCTGACGGCTCGCGCCGTTTCCGCAAGAGGCTCGCGTCGACCGTCGGAGTGCTCGCGGCGGCGTCCATCGTTCTCGCAGTCGCGGGCATCTGGCAGGGCCCGAAGCTCGTCGAGGGCACCGTCGACGCCGAACGGGTGACTCGCCTCGCCGGCACGAGGCTCGTGCTGCAGCTCAACCAGCCCGTGAGCGAGGTCGGCGATCTGAGGATCACCCCATCCGAACCGGCCGACCTGACGGTCGACGGCGATCGCCTCGTGATCGTCTTCGAACGGCCGCTCCCCTACGACGAGGAGATCCTGGTCGAGGTGGCCGATGTGGTCGGCACCGCCCTGCCCGGCGCAGCCGATCTCGCCTATCGGTTCACGACCGCCGATGAAGCGGTCTATACGCTCGATCGACGCAGCGTCAACGGCCGCGCCGACGTGGTGCGCCGCACCACGGTCGCGGGTGACGCTCCCGTCGATGTCATCGAAGCGCCCCGACTCCAGGCCTTCGCGCACGCGGGCGAGGCCGTCGTCGCCGTCGCGATCGAGGAGGACGGCAGCAACACCCTTCGCGTCGCGGGCATCGGTGACGAGGTGCAGACGCTCGGCCTGGCAGAGCCGGGCGTCGTGCGGGACATCGGCGGGTCGACGACGCATCCGCTCATCGCATACCGACTCACCGGTCTCCCCCGCCCCGACGGAGGCGTTCCGGCCATCAGGAACGCGTTGTTCGTGCTCGATGTCTCGGGCCTCGCGGCGGCACCCCGGCCGGTGCTCGGTGCGAACGGCGATCCGCTCGAAGTGGCGGACTGGCGATTCGTGCCGGGAACCACCTCGCTCGTCGTCCGCACCGTCGACGATTCGCTCTTCGTCGTCGATGCCCTCGGATTGCAGCCGCCGGCGCCGCTCGGAGCGCACGAGGAGCTGCGTGGCATTCTGCCCGGGTCGACCGATCTCATCGTCGCCGACCCCGATCGAGGCACCCTGCTCGACCTGACGACCGGCAAGGCGCGGGCGAACGACCTGCCTCCAGCGGACCTGCCGCACGACGCCTACCCGGGACGAGTACTGCAACTCGACCGCGACGGCGCGTACCTCATGGAGGTGCTGCTCGTCTCGAACCGGGAGGGCGGCCACGAGGTCCACTCGACCATCGCCCGCGTCGCCGCTGGCAGGACCACCCTCCTGTACGCCACAGCCGACGGAAGCAAGCTGCTCGCCTCGTGTCTTTCACCGAACGGCCGGCTGCTCGCCGTCGAGACGGCGCAGCAGGGCGGGGAGTCCGACGGGTACCCGAACGCGCCCTCCATCGTCGACCGGTTCACGACGATCATCGACGCGGAGACCGGCGAGGTCGTCCGCACGCAGAACGGCGGCTCGACGGACTGGTGCGGCTGATCACTGCGGACACCAGTCCCGAACGGTGCCGGCCACGCGCGAAGAGCTCGTATTTGTCCGGCGTCGCAAGCCGCTGAGCTGATCGACGGATGACGAAGGGGCCGGGTCGCGACGACGGCCCGGCCCCTGCTCGCCATGTCGTCAGACAGCGCAATCCCGCAAGACGATCGCCGCCCGCGATGCTCGCCGGGCCGACGTGGTCCACGACATCCGTCGGCGAAGCCTCAGCGGACTGCTCAGTGGAGGGGGAGCTCGAAGTGGATCGTCTCGAAGCGGGGGTCGGCGCACTCCTGCCCTGTGCGTGCATCGAGGATCTCCCGGGCGGCAGTGGAGCGCCAGAACTGCTCTGCCCCTCGAACACGTGCGTTCGTATGCAGGCAGAGGTGTTCGATGCGGGCATCGGCGCGCACGAAATCCCAGGCGGCAGCCACCAGCCTCCCTGCCAGGCCCCTTCTTCGGTGGCCGGGCAGAACGGCGAGGCGAAGCAGCTGGGCGACCGTGTCGGAGTCCGCGTATCGTGCCGCGATCCAGGCAGGGTGCGGAGGCGATGACGGCCCCCCGAGCCTGATCGCACAGGTGCCGACGACGGAGTCCTCCAGCAGCGCGACGAACATGGCCTGTCGGGGATGTCGCACATAGATCTCCGCCATGTCGTCGAGATCCCAATGCCATTCCGGGACGTAGCCGTATCCCAAGTCGCGTCTGGCCACCTCAAGGACGACGTGGCGTGCTCCTCGGAGATGCCGGGCATGCTCGGCCGGAACGATTCGGTATGTCGTCACTGCGTCCCCTTTCGTTCGTCGTTCGGGAATCTGCGTGATGCCAGTGAGAAGTAGGCATCGATGATGCTTCGGGCTGGGTCGCTGACCGCCTGCTCCAGCCGGCCCGCGACGAGTTCCTCGACGATCGCACCATCGTGGAGCACCGCGATGCGCGGGCACAGTTCCTCGAGCGCCTCGATGTCGTGCGACACCACGAGCATGGCGGCGCCGGATGACCGGCACAGCGTGCGGAGAAGTCCCAGCATCACGGTCCGTGCGGCACCATCGAGGGCGGTCACGGGTTCGTCGGCCACCAGGACCGACGGGGCGACTGCCATGGCTCTGGCGATGCTCACCCGCTGGCACTGTCCGGTGCTCAGCTGGTCGGGACGGCGATCCCCCAGCCGGGTCAGGCCGACCAGGTCCAGGAGCTCGGTGGCGCGGTCGAGCCGTCCACGGCGCGTTCCGATGCGGTGGAAGTCCAGGGGATCCATGATCTGCTGCAATGCCGTCCGCCATGGGTTCAGCGCCGCCCGTGGATCCTGTGGGATGAGTTGGATCTCGCGTCGGAGTCGCTTCCACGGGTGGTTCCAGGCTGCGAGACCGGCAACCTCGATGGTGCCGGCGCGCGGTCGTTCGAGGCCGACGAGGCACTTGATCAGCGTGCTCTTGCCGGACCCGCTTCGGCCGAGCAGGCCGAGCGACTCGCCCTCACCCAGGTCGAGGTCGACGCCTCGCAGGACGTCACGGCCTGCGGCCGAATAGCCGTGGTGCAGGCCGCGTATGCGCACCGCTGACGACCTCGTGACGCCCCCGCTCGGAACGATGGCGCGGTTCGCAGAATCAGCCACGTGGACGCCCGCATCCGAGGTTCGGCCCCCGCCTCGCTGTGGCAGTGCGGCCAGTACCTCCTCGGCCGGCCCCGTCTGCTGACACCGTCCCGCGTGAAGAACGGTGACGTCGTCGGCCAATGCCGAAGCAAGGGCGCGATCGTGAGTGACGAGCAGCACTGACGCTCCCCCCTCGGCGCGTCGTCTCAGCGCATCCGCCAGGGCCCGTCGGGCGACCCCGTCCAGCGCCGTGCTGGGTTCGTCGGCAAGCAGCACGGCAGGCTCTCCAGCGACGGCCAGGGCGAACCCCACGCGCTGCGCCATTCCCCCGCTGAGCTCGAAGCAGTAGTTCCGCTCGACTCCGGCGTGTTCATCGATTCCGGCCTCGTGAAGGCGGTTCCCGGTCGCAGTCCGGCACGGCTGCGGGATACCGCGGGAGGCTTCTGCGAGCAGCGAGCCGACCCGCCGAAGCGGGGTCAACGTGTCGGCCGAGTCCTGGAAGACCATGCCGATCCGGCTTCCTCTGATGCCCGCCCAGACGCGTTCGTCGGCGTCGCCGAGGTCCCAGTCGCGAACGATCTCGAGTCCGTCGCGCACGCTGAGACGGAACGCGCTGCTCTGTACGATGACCCCGGGACGGTGCAGGCCCATGAGCGTTCGCAGCAGCGTCGACTTTCCTGAGCCGCTCGCCCCCAGCACGACATGTATCCGACCCGAATGCAGCGTGATTCCGACGTCTTCGAGGATCCGGGCACCGTCGATGGTGATGTTCAGTCCGGCGAGGACGAGAACCGGTCGCGAGCGGTTCATGTCGGTGCGTCCAAGTAGTCGCGCATCCCCTCACCCAGACACGTGAGTCCCAGTACGGTGGCGAGGACGGCGAGGCCGGGGCCCAGGAGCACGTGGGGTGCGGACCACAGCGTGGCACGGCCCTCCTGCAGCATCGCCCCCCACTCCGGACTGGGCGGCTGAGCCCCCAACCCGAGAAAGCTCAAACCGGCGACGATGGTGATGAGCTGACCTGCCTCCACCGCGGCCAGGACCACGACCGGCCCACGAAGGCGCGGCCAGATCTCCCGCACCAGCAGGATGCCTGGGCCGGACCCCAGCGCACGCGCCGTCTGGGCCGAGCGCGATGCCATCGCCTGGCGAACCAGGGCGCGCGACAGCCTCGCGAACGGAGCCCACATCACCAGCATCACACCACCCAGGACGATGACCATCGAGGGACCGAAGGTTCCCGCGAGGGCCAGTGCCACGATCACCGCGGGGAAGGAGACGAGCAGGTCGAAGACACTTGTGGCCGCCGTGTCGATCACCCGAGGTGCGCTGGCGGCGATCGCGCCGATGACGGTCCCCGCCGCAACGACACCGAGCAAGGCGATACCGGTGAACAGCAGCGTCAGCCGTCCCCCGTGAAGAACCCGCGAGAAGACATCCCGACCGTACTTGTCGGTCCCCAGCAAGTGCTCGCCCGACGGGGCCTCGAGCGCAGCTCCGGCCAGTTGAAGCGAGGGATCCTGCAACCCGAGCCAGGGCGAGAGCATCGCGAGGATCACCATGCCGCCGCAAAGCACCGCGCCGATGACGATCAGATGACGCCCACGGCTCCTACCCTCGTGCGTGCGGGATGCGGGATCGGACCCCGTCGCATCCGTCATGCCGCCGTCCGTCGCGTCCGGGGATCGAGGAGTCTCTGCGCGACATCCACGGAGCGGTTGGCGAGGATCGCCAGCAGGACCATGACGATGACGTAGGCCTGGACCACGGGATAGTCCTGGGCGGCGATGGCATCGATAGCGAGCGCGCCGACACCGGGCCAGGAGAACGCGACTTCCGTGATGACGGCGCCCCCCATCAGCGCTGCCGCACTGAGACCCGTCAAGGCGACGACCGGTGCGAGCGCAGGCCGGAGCGTATGGCGCATCAGCACAGTCCGCGCCCGGGCACCGCGTGCCCGGGCGGCGACGGCGAAGGGTCGACTGCTCTCCTCCAGCAGCGACGCACGCAGCACACGGGCCATCGTCGGCACTCCGGACAGTGCCATGACGAACGCAGGCAACCAGATCCGCGTCGGATCCGCTTCACCAGCAACTGGATAGCCGAGCGCCTCCGCCGCCCACCTCAAAGCCAACGTGGCGGTCAGGAAGGTGGGAACGGTCGCGGCCGCGATGCTCAGGACACGCAGTGCCTGGTCGATCCAGCCGTCCGCCCACCGCACCGCGAGCCACGCCGTCGCGACCGACATCAGCACCAGCAGCACCATGGCGCAGGCGCCCAGGCTCATGCTGGCCGGCAAGCGCGTGGCGATCGTCTCGAGCACCGGTTCGCCGGAACGAAAGGACACGCCGAAGTCGCCCGATGCGATCCGTCCCACCCACAGGACATACTGCTCGAGCACCGACTTGTCCAGGCCGAGCTCAGCCCGACGCGCCTGCCGCAGCTCGGCGTCCTCTTCCGGGTTCAAGTAGGCCGAGGCGCCTGAGGCGCTGAACTCGAGATCGACGGGGTCTCCAGGAGCCGAGCGAACCAAGCCGAACACCAGAATCGACGCCACCGCGGCGATCGCGAGAGCCGAGAGGGTGCCTACACCCACAACGCGCGCCACAGGGAGTGCGACGACGAGCCGCCTAGTCACTGATTCCGACCGCGCCGGTGATCAACTGTTCGTACTGCAGGGGATGAGCGGTGAAGCCGGTCACGTTGTCGCCGACGGCGGTCGCGACCACCCGAGTGTGGAGCGGAATCGCGGGCACCTCGTTCACCATCAGCTCGTTCACCTCGAGCAGCGCCGTCTGCCGGAGCGTCGCGTCCTGCGCGGTGGCGGCGGTCGTGAGCAGGTCGGCGATGCCGGGGATGACGAGCTTCGCATGGTTTCCGGCGCCGTCGGGCGCGATCTGGCCGGCGATCAGCGTGGAGGTCGATCCCACCGTGGTCCAGGCCTGCGTGGCGGCATCCCAGTCCCCGTTCGCGATCGCCTGCGTGATCAGCGTGCTCTCCACGTTGTTGACCTGAACGTCGATGCCCAGCCGTCCCCACTGCGACTGCAGCACTTCACCCGTGGCGGCCTCCGCCCCGAAGGTGAGCAGCCGCAGGGTGAGCGGTGCGCCGTCCTTCATCCGCTTTCCGTCGACCAGCACCCAGCCTGCGTCATCCAGCAGCTGCGCGGCCTTGTCGCTGTCGAGGGCCGTGAAACCCGTGGTGTCCGCGTCGGGGTAGGCGGGGTTCGACGCCAGCCAGCTGGAGGTCGGCGTCGCCAGGCCGTTGGTGGCCAGGTCGACGAGTTCCTCGCGGTCTGCGCCCCATCCGAGCGCCTGCCGCACGCGCACGTCGGCCAGGGCGGGGGCCGCCGTCGACGCCGGGTTCAGGTAGACGGCGACGGTGTTGGCGGCCGAAGTGCTGACAAGGCGCGCCGTTTCTGACTGCTGCAGCTCTCGCGCTCGTTCACTCGGCACGTCCTGGACGATGTCCGCCTGCCCGGAGAGTGCGAGCTGTGCGCGTGCCTGATTGTCGGTCACCTGCTGGACTTCGATCCTCTCGAGCTTCGGCACACCGCCCCACCAGGATTCGCTGGCCTCGAGCGTCATGCTGCGCTCGGTGCTGAACTCGCTCACGCGGTACGGTCCGGTCAGGTCGCAGAGTGCCGGATCCGTGCCGCCCGCGGTGTCGGGCGCGAGCCGCGAGGCGTTGTAGATCACGGTCTGGTAGTGCGCGAGGGCGAGCGGGAGCTCCGGTTGCGGCGAGGTGGTGGTCAGCCGCACCTCGTACGTCCCGGCGACCTCCGCGGTGACGTCCTTCAACTGGCCCAAGGCGAGGGCGTTCAGTCGCTTCGATCGTTCCAGGGATGCGACGACGGCGGCCGAATCGACCGTCTCACCGCTCCAGAACTTCGCGCCTTCTCGGAGTTTCACCGTCCACTCGGTCGGGCTGATCGGCTGCATCGACTCGGCCAGCTCAGGAACGACCCGACCCTCGGGCGTGATGCGCATCAGCGCTTCCGCCGCACCGTGGGCTCGAAGATACGAAGCCGTGAGCTCTGCGGCCGGGTCGATGCTCTTGGCGATGGCCGGGGCTGCGACATGCAGCACGTCCGAAGACGGCTGCGAGGGCCCTGCGGCAGGGGCGCAGGAGCTGAGCGTCAGGGCGAGTAGCACGGCGGCTGAAAGGGCGGAGAGGCGATGAGTTCCACGCACGGCGGGTCCTTTTGATGAGGAGTGGTCGGATGTCTGTGTCACTTTATAGAGAATGATTATCATTTGCAACACTGGCGCGGAACGGCTCGCAAGCCGCACTTCGACCTGCGGTCGGGTGGACCGGCCAGAGCTTCATCAGCTGACGTCGAGCCCCGGACAGTGGCGAGAGGTGAGAACCGCGGCGGCCGCGCGAAGCCTGAGCCGGGGTCCGCGAGGGCCGGTCTCAGCCGTTTCTCGCCTTGCCGGGAGCGGGGGCGCCGGTGCCGATCCCGTCGCCGTCGGACGCCTCGACATAGCCGTCGAGCGAGGTGAGCATGCCGTAGATGGGCTGGGCCATGTCGGCCTCCGTTCGCAGGCGCGGGGCGATCGACCCAATGCAGCCGAGGCGAGCAAAGCGAGTGCTCGGCGTCAGCAGGGGTGGACGAGCCGAACAACGGCAGCGTCCGCGGAAACGGAGCGCGAGTGCGAGCGCGATCAGTCGCGCCGGGCGCGGCCGAATCGACCGACGACCGCCTGGGCCCGCACGGCGGCGCGCCGGGCCCCCGCCCCGAACGGCACGCGGTGCAGCGCAGCCCGGAGTCGCGGCACGCGGTGCGAGCGACGCAGTTCGCGGCGGGCCTGCGCCCACGACAGCTCGCGCGCCCAGGTCGCGACGACGCGCCGCTCGTCGAAGGCGCGGGCGCTCCGCACTGCGGCGCGTCGCATCGCGGCGACGCGGCGCGGCGGCATGCGCTGCAGCGACGCGATCGCGGCGGCGAGGGCGTCGACGTCGCCCGGCTTCACGAGGAAGCCGTTGCGTCCGTCGCGGATGAGGTCGGCGGGGCCGTAGCGGAGGTCGTACGCGATCGGGATGCATCCCGCCGCCATCGCCTCGACGAGCACGAGCGGAAAGCCCTCGGAGCGCGAGGTGAGCAGCAGGAACGACGCCTGTGCGAGGTGCTGCCGGGCATCGGGCACGAATCCGTGCAGTCGCAAGCCAGGCACGTCTGCGGCGAGCTGCTCGAGCTGCGCGCGCTCCTCGCCGTCGCCGTAGACATCGAGGGAGAGCCCGTCGGGCGCAGCAGGTGAAGCGCTCGCGACCGCCCGGATCGCGTGCGACACCCGTTTGCGGGCCGTGAGCGACGCGAGCATGATCCCGGCGCCGAGCGGGCGGGCAGGCGTCGACGCGCCCGCAGGCGAAGACCCCCACGCGGTCGAAGACCCCGTCCCGGTCGACGACTCGGGCGGCTTCGCGTTCGAGATGACGGCGACGTGCTCATGCGGCCCGACGATCGCGGCCACCTCGTCGGCCTGCCGCCGCGAGAGCAGGGCGACGAGGTCGAAGTCGTCGAGGCGCTCGAAGACCTCGCGACGCGAGGCGCGGATCGGATGCTCCGCACCCGGTGCGGCACGATGCGAGGCGTGCACGACGTGCGCGGTCACGACGTTCGCGCGCCGGTAGTCGAGCATGAACGGCGCGATGGTCTTGCTGTCGACGATCATGAACGCCGGATGCCCCATGGTGAGCGCGTCGAGCCAGGCCGTGTAGAGCGGCCAGGCGCGGCGCCACGACCGCACGGGTGCGCCGGTCTCGTCGCACAGCACGAGCGAGCGCCCGCCCAGCACCCCGCGCTCGCGCCGGTCGCGCCGGTCGCTCAGCACGAGGCTGCCGTCGTCGCGCAGGTGGTCGATCTGCAGCACACGGCCCTCGTCGCCGTGACGCACCCTCGCAATGACCCGGCCGTCCTCGCGACGGAGCACCTCGTCGGCCTCCGCCTCGGCGAGCGGCGTGAACTCCCCCTCGTCGAGCCGCAGCCGCCCGCCCGGCAACGGATTCGCGCGCAACCACTCGACGAGGTTCACGATGCGCACCCCGTCGGCGATCGCACCGCGTTCGCGCAGCCGGTCCTCGAGCGCCGGCGTGTCGGGGCACGCGTCGAAGGTCAGCACCTGCACCGGGACGCCGCCGAGCCGCGCGAACGACGATGAACGCGCGAGCATCGCCGCCGTCATCCCGCCGTAGCCGCCGGGGATCGACCAGGTCACCGCGAAGTGGCGGCCCCGGGGCATCCTGACTCGTACGGTCGCTCCCCCATCACGATCGAACATGCTTCGACGCTATTGCGACAGCCTTTGCAGAGTCTGTGTGCAGACGGCAGCGGCGGCCGACCCGGAGGTCGACCGCCGCTCGAGCACGCGAGCTCGGAGGTGTCAGCCGCGCGTCGCGATGTTCACGAGGCGCGGGGCGCGCACGATGACGTTCACGATCTCGCGGTCGCCGACCGAGCGGATCACCGCTTCGGAGGCGCGGGCGAGCTGCTCGAGCTCGTCGCCCGAGATCTTCGGCGAGACCTCGAGGCGGTCGCGCACCTTGCCGTCGACCTGCACGACGGCGGTGACCTGCTCGTCGATGAGGAGCGCCGGGTCGGCCTTGCGCCACGGCACGAGCGCGACCGTCGGCTCGTAGCCGAGTCGCTGCCACATGTCTTCGGCGGTGAACGGCGCGAACAGGTCGAGGATCATCGCGGTCACTTCGGCCGCCTCGCGCACCGCGGCATCGGATGCCCCGGCTCCCGAGTCGATCGCCTTGCGGGTCGCGTTGACGAGCTCCATGAGGCGCGCCACGATCACGTTGAACTTGTACGCCTCGGCGAGCCCCGGGGCATCCGCGAGCAGTCGGTGGGTGACCCTGCGCAGCGCGCGATCGCCCGTCGACCAGTCGACCTCGGGCGAGGAGGCGACCTCGCCGGCGATGCGCCAGGCGCGCGCGAGGAACTTCGCCGAGCCCACGGGCGAGACGTCCGCCCAGTCGATGTCGTCTTCAGGCGGGCCGGCGAACGCGAGCGTCACGCGCAGCGCGTCGGTGCCGTGCGCGGCGAGCTCGGACGCGAACTCGACGAGGTTGCCCTTCGACTTCGACATCTTCGAGCCGTCCATGAGCACCATGCCCTGGTTCAGCAGCGAGGTGAACGGCTCGGTGAAGCCGAGGTAGCCGAGGTCGAACAGCACCTTCGTGATGAAGCGCGAGTACAGCAGGTGCAGGATCGCGTGCTCGACGCCGCCGACGTACTGGTCGACGGGCGCCCACTTCTCGGCCTCGGCCGGGTCGAACGCCTTCGTGTCGTCGTTCGCATTGAGGTACCGCAGGTAGTACCAGGAGCTGTCGACGAAGGTGTCCATCGTGTCGGAGTCCCGCTTCGCCGCACCGCCGCAGTTCGGGCAGGCCACGTTCACCCAGTCCTCGGCGCCGCCGAGCGGGCTCGTGCCCTTCGGGGTGAGGTCGAGGCCGGCGACGTCGGGCAGCCGCACGGGCAGCTCGCTCTCGGGCACGGGCACCTCGCCGCAGTCGGCGCAGTGGATGATCGGGATGGGCGTGCCCCAGTAGCGCTGGCGCGAGATCAGCCAGTCGCGCAGGCGGTAGTTCTTCGCCGCGTGCCCGGTGCCGCGCTCATCGAGGATCTCGATCGCGCGACGGATCGCGTTCGACTTCGAGAGGCCGTCGAGGGGGCCCGAGTTGATGAGACGGCCCTCGCCGGTCAGCGCGATGCCGGTGCCGGCGGGGTCGAGCGGCTCGAGGTCCTCGGGGAGGTACGGCACGCCGTTCTCGTCGAGCGGGATGACGGGGATCACCCCGGTGACGGGCGCGTTCGTGTCGACCACGACCCGCACCGGCAGGTTGAAGGCGCGCGCGAAGTCGAGGTCGCGCTGGTCGTGCGCGGGCACGGCCATGATCGCGCCATGGCCGTAGTCGGCCAGCACGTAGTCGCTCGCCCAGACCGGGAGGCGCTCGCCGTTCAGCGGGTTGATCGCGTACCGCTCGAGGAAGACGCCCGTCTTGGGGCGGTCGGTCGCGAGACGCTCGATGTCGCTCTCGGCGCGCACCGAGTCGAGGTAGTCGCCGAAGCGCTGCTGCACCTCGGCGGAGGCGCCGTCCGCGAGCTCGGCGGCGAGCTCGGAGTCGACGGCGACGACCATGAACGTCGCGCCGTACAGCGTGTCGGGGCGCGTCGTGAACACGGGCACGCGGCCCTCGCGGCCCTCGATCTCGAACTCGACGTCGGCGCCGGCCGAACGGCCGATCCAGTTGCGCTGCATCGAGACGACCTTCGACGGCCAGGTGCCCTCGAGCTGGTTGAGGTCGTCGAGCAGGCGGTCGGCGTAGTCGGTGACGCGGAAGTACCACTGCGTCAGCGCCTTCTTCGTGACGACGGCGCCGCAGCGCTCGCAGTGGCCGTCGACGACCTGCTCGTTCGCGAGCACGGTCTGGTCGTTGGGGCACCAGTTGACCTGGCCCGCCTTGCGGTAGGCGATGCCCTTCTCGTAGAGCTTCAGGAACAGCCACTGGTTCCACTTGTAGTACTCGGGGTCGCTCGTGTGGAGCTCGCGCGACCAGTCGAAGCTCGGCGCGTACTGGCGGAACGAGGTCTTCTGCTGCGCGATGTTCGCGTAGGTCCACTCGCGGGGGTCGGCGCCGCGCTTGATGGCGGCGTTCTCGGCGGGCAGCCCGAAGGAGTCCCAGCCGATGGGGTGCAGCACGTCGAAGCCCTGGTGACGCCAGTAGCGCGCGGCGATGTCGCCGAAGCCGAACGCCTCGGCGTGGCCCATGTGCAGGTCGCCCGAAGGGTACGGGAACATGTCAAGCACGTACTTGCGGGGGCGCGTGTCGCCAGGCTGCCCGGCGCGGAACGGCTGCAGTTCGTCCCACACGGGAAGCCACTTCGACTGGATCTCGGCGAAGTCGTACGCGCCGGCCTCGGCGTGTGCAGGGTCGTGATCGTGTGCCACGTGACTCTCAATCGTGTGTGTCGCTCGGCGGGCGAGGCCCGCGGGTCCTCGGGGCGCGCCGCATCGCAGCGCGCACTCGGGTATCCAGCCTAGTCACTCCGGCCGGGTGGATGCCGCGCCGAGCACCGCGAGGAGGGCGCGGGCCTTCACCCGCGTCTCCTCGATCTCCTCCGCGGCGATCGAGAGCGCCGTGATGCCGCCACCCGTGCCGATGCTCGCGCCCGAGGGGGCGAGCACGATCGAGCGGATCACCATCGCGAGATCGGCGCCGCCGTCGACGCCGAGGTACCCGAATGCGCCCGAGTACACGCCGCGCGGGCCCTCCTCGAGGCCGTGCAGGATCGACATCGCGCTGTGCTTCGGCGCCCCCGTCATCGACCCGGCCGGGAACGCGGCCCGCACCACGTCGACCGCGGTCAGCTGCGGCGCGATGCGCGCCCGCACGGTCGAGACGAGCTGGTGCACGTGCGGGTACTCCTCGACCTCGAGGAGGCCGTCGACCCCGACGCTGCCGAGTTCGGCGATGCGCCCGAGGTCGTTGCGCATGAGGTCGACGATCATGAGGTTCTCGGCGCGCTCCTTGTCGCTCGCGAGGAGCTCGGCCCTGAGGGCCGCGTCGCGGGCGGGGTCGGCGTCGCGCGGGCGGGTGCCCTTCATCGGCTTCGTGGAGACGAGGCCCGTCGGCTCGATGTGCAGGAACAGCTCGGGTGAGGCGCTGAGCAGGGAGAACTCGCCGAAGCGCACGTAGCCGCCGTGATGGCTCGGGCTCGATGCGCGGAGCGCGAGGTACGTGCCCGCCGGGTCGGGGTGCACGTCGAGGTCGACCCGGTTGGTGAGGCAGAGCTGGTAGGCGTCGCCGCGCACGATCGCCGCCTGGCAGGCGTCGATGAGCTCGGCGTAGCGCGCGGCGTCGTGCCGCCATCGGGCGACGGGCGGATGCTCCGTGGCGGGCGTCCCGTCGGCGGCCGGCGCGTCGCGCGTCGCCGCCTCGCCGGAGAAGCCGTCGCCGAGCGCTGCCTGCTGTTCGTCGGCCCAGGCGTCGGCGCCCCCGGAGTCGTCATTGGAGTCGTCGTCGTCGGAGTCGAGCCAGACGAGCCGCACCACCCGCGCCGCGTGATCGAACACGATGACCCGGTCGAGGAACAGGAACGCGGCATCGGGCGTCTCGGCGTGCGCGACCGCGACCCCGTCGGCGGCCGCCCCGAGCTCGTAGCCGAACCAGCCGAACCAGCCGAGCGGCCCCGGCGACGGCGCACCGGGCTCGAGCTCGACCACGGGCATCGCGAGCGCCTCGGCGAGCAGCGGGAACACCTCGCCCTCGCGCACGGTCGTGGGCGCGGCATCCGCACCGGGGCGCGAGACCTCGACACGGCCCGCAGTGCCCGCATCGCCCGCGAGCCGGGCGACGACGAACTCGCTCCCGGGGTGCGCCCGGCCGAGCACGCTGACACCGCTCGCGTCGTCGCCGCCGTCGAGCCAGACGACGTGCTCGGCGCCGGCGAACCACCGCTCGAACACCGCGGCGGGGTCGCGCCAGCAGGGCAGCACGCGAGACCGGATTCTGCGGGGCATCCCCCAAGCCTAGGGCGCCGCGCGCACCGCCTGCTCGACCGCGCGGCCGCCCTCGATCGCGACGACCCGGTCGACGAGTCCGGGGTCGACGGGCACGTGCGAGATCACCACGACCGTGCGGCCGTCGCTCTCCGCGGCGCCGAGGAGGTCGCGCAGCAGCGCGTCGGCACGGTCGCGGTCGACGTTCGCCGTCGGTTCGTCGAGCACCAGCACCGGGAATCCGGCGAGCATCGCCCGCGCGAGCGCCAGGCGCTGCGCCTGCCCGCCGGAGACGAGCGAGCCGCGCTCGCCGACCCGTGCGCCGAGGCCGCCGCGCTCCTGCACCCAGTCGCGCAGCCCGACGCGGTCGAGCACCTCGAGCAGTTCGTCGTCGCTCGCGGTGTCGCGCGCGAAGACCAGGTTCTGCCGCACGTCCTCGTCGAAGAGCCACGGTCGCTGCTCGACGAACCCGACGAGGCGGCGCACGTCGCCGGGTTCGAGCTCGGATGCCTCGACTCCCCCGATGCGGTACGAGCCGCCCACCTCGAGGAACCGGACGAGCACGTGCGCGAGCGTCGACTTGCCCGACCCCGATTCACCGCGGACGAGCACCCGCTCGCCCGGGGCGAGGTCGAGATCGAGCCCGTCGAGCACCGGGGCCGCGGCCCCTGGCCAGCTCGCGGTGACGTCGCGCAGCGAGATCGCGGGAGCGGGGTGCGCCGCAGGCGGAGTGGCCGGGCTCGTCGGCGCGACCGGGATCTCGGCGGGCGCCCGCTCGGGCACCGCACTCGCAACGCGGGCGGCGCTCACACGGCCCGTACGCCACGCGCTCGCCGCGGGCGGGATCGCCGCAGCGACCTCGGCGATCGCGAGCGGCACGAGGCAGAGCACCGCGAACGTCGGGCCGTCGATGCCCCCCGACGCGAGCAGCGGCTCGGCGGTGACGACCGCGAGGGCGACGGCGATGCCGCCGATGGCCGACATGATCGCCGCCGCGGCTCCCGCGGCCGACGCGCTCGCCCGCGTCGACCGGGCGAGCCGGTCGCCGAGCGCCGCGATGCGCGCACGCCCCGCCTCGGCCGCGCCGAAGGCGACGAGCATCTCGAGCGACTGCACCTGCTCGACGACCGCGGCCTGCAGTTCGCCGCGCAACGGGGCGAGCCGCGCCTCGGCGCGGGCGGCGACCGCGCGCTGCACGAGCAGCGTCGCGCCGACGCCGAGCACGAGGCATCCGAGCAGGGCGAACGCCGAGCCCGGCGCGAGGAGCGCGACGCCGACGACCGCGCCCGCGAGCACGACGAGCGCGCTCACGACCGGCTGCACCGCCCGCAGCGGCACGTTCTGCAGCTCGTCGACATCGCCGACGAAGCGGGCGAGCAGTTCGCCACGGCGGAGCGAGGCGATGCCGTCGGGCGCGACGGGCAGCATCCGCTCGAAGATGCCGGTGCGGATCGCCGCCAACTGCCGGAACGCGGCATCATGGCCGCTCAACCGCTCGAGGTAGCGGAACACCGCACGCCCGAGCGCGAACGCGCGCACCCCCACGATCGCGAGCGACAGGTAGAGCACCGGCGGCTGCTCGGCCGCCCGCGCGATGAGCCACGCCGAGCAGGCGAGGAGCACGACGGCCGAACCGCCCGACAGGATGCCGAACAGCACCGAGGGCAGGAGTCGCGAGAACGACGGGATGCTCGAGCGGAGCACCGCGCGGGTGCCCGCCGCGGTGCGCGGGTCGCGACGCTCAGACATGGGCCACCGCCGGTTCGACGATGCCGTCGGCCGCCTCGAGGAGCGCCGGGCGGTGCGTCGCGACGAGCACCGCGACGCCCTCCTCGCACAGCTCGCGGAGGCGCTCCACGAGGGCCGCCTCGCGCGCGGCGTCCTGCGCGGAGGTCGGCTCGTCGAGGAGGAGCAGCGGCAGGCGCCGGGCGAGCAACCGGTGCACGGCCCTGGCGATCGCGATGCGTTGCGCCTGACCGCCCGACACGCCCCGCCCGCCCGGGCCGAGCGCGAGTTCGACGGGAACGTCGACGCCCGCGATCGCGACGGCCCGGTCGAGGATCGCCGGATCGGCGCCCTCGTCGCCGAGGCGCACGTTGTCGGCGACGCTGCCCGCGAGGAGCGTCGGCGACTGCCCCGCCCACGCGACCAGTTCGCGTCCACGGTCGCCGAGCGGGCGGCCGTCCCATGCGACCGTGCCGGCCGACACCGGCGCGAAACCGAGCAGCGCAGCGAAGAACGTCGACTTGCCGCTGCCGCTCGGGCCGGCGACGGCGACGAGCGAACCCGGCGCGACGTGCGCGTCGAGGCCGTCGATCACGGCGCGGTCGCCGCGGTGCACCCCGAGACCGCGGACGACGAGGCCGGTGCCCGGCGCGGGCGCCGTGGCATCCGCGGGGCGGACGCCCGCCTCGGAGGGCTCTGGCACCCCTGCCGCATCGAGCAGCTCGAACGCGTCATCGGCGGCGGTCACGCCGGCCGCCGAGGCGTGGAACGCCGCGCCCACGTTCCGCAGCGGCAGGAACACCTCGGGTGCGAGCACCAGCACGAACAGGCCCGGCGCGAGCGACATGTCGCCCGAGACGAGCCGCAGACCGATCGACACCGCCACGAGCGCGACCGACAGGCTCGCGCCGAACTCGAGCGTGAAGCCCGACAGGAAGGTGATGCGCAGCACCTTCATCGTGCGCTTGCGATACCCGTCGGTGACCTCGCGGATGCGCTTCGCCTGCCGCTCGGCGCGCCCGTACAGGATGAGCGTCGACAGCCCGCCGACGACCTCGAGGAACCCGCGCGAGAGCTGTGACAGGCTCTCCCACTGGCGGCGCTGCACGGCCTCGGTCGCCATGCCGATGAGCGCCATGAACACCGGGATGAGCGGCAGCACGATCACGAGCACGAGCCCCGAGAGCGGGTCGGCGATCCACGCGGCCGCGACGCACGCGGGGGTCGCGACGACGGTGAGCACGAGCTGCGGCAGGTACTTGCCGAAGTACTCGTCGAGCGCGTCGAGACCGGGGCCCAGGAGGGTCGCGATCCGCGCCGCCCCGAACCCGGGGATGCCACCGGGCCGACGCTCGATCGCTGCGAGGAGCTCGGCCCGCAGCTCGCCCTTGACGCGCTGCGCGCCCGTCGAGCCGACGAGCTCCCACCCCCAGCTCGAGAGGGCGCGAACGCACGCCGCGGCCACGAGCACCACGAGCGCGGGCGCGACCTCGGCCATCGCCGCGCCCTCGATGAGGACGACGACGAGGGTCGAGATCGACCACGCCACCGCGATGATCGCGGCCGCCTGCACGACGGCCAGCGCACCGCCCGCGACGAGGAAGCCGCGGGCGGCGCGCGACCGGCGAACGAGCCGGGGGTCGAGAGGTTTCACGCGATCCTGCTCAGTGCGCGGCGGATTCGATGTGCGCCCGGCTGACGCGCTTGCGGAAGACCCAGTAGGTCCACCCCTGGTACGCGAGGATGAGCGGCAGGAAGATCAGCGCCACCCAGCTCATGAAGGTGAGCGTGTACGGCGTCGACGAGGCGTTCTCGATCGTGAGGCTGTTCGCCGGATCGTTCGACGCGGGCATGACGTCGGGGAACAGCGCCGCGAAGAGCGCGAACACCGCCGCGGCGATCGTGACCGCCATGAGCGAGAACGCGACGCCCTCTGCGCCCCGCAGGTTCGCGATCCAGCTGCCGATGAGGGCGACGGCGGCGACCGCGGCGAGGATCCAGAACCAGAGCGTCCCGTGGGCGAGCCCCGTCCACAGCAGGAACGACGCGGCGACGAGGACCGTCACGAACCCGGCCCGCACCGCGAGCCGCCGGGCGCGCTCGCGCAGCTCGCCCTCGGTCTTCAGCGACACGAACACGACGCCGTGCGTGAAGAAGAGGAGGAGCGTCGTCAGACCGCCGAGCAGGGCGTACGGGTTCAGCAGGTCGAACAGCGTGCCGATGTAGTTGTGATCGGCGTCGAGCGGCACGCCCTGCACGATGTTCGCGAACGCGACACCCCAGAGCAACGCCGGCACGGCGGAGCCGATGATGATCAGCAGGTCGAATCGGCCCTTCCACTGCGACTCGGGCCGCTGATGCCGGTACTCGAACGAGACCCCGCGACCGATGAGCGCGAGCAGGATGAGCAGCAGCGCGAGGTAGAAGCCCGAGAAGAGCGTCGCGTACCACTCGGGGAACGCCGCGAACAGCGCGGCGCCCGCGACGATCACCCAGGTCTCGTTGAGGTCCCACACGGGGCCGATGGTGTTGATGAGGACCCGGCGGTCGGTGTCGTCCTTGCCGAGGAACGGCAGCGACATGCCGACGCCGAAGTCGAAGCCGTCGAGCACGAAGTAGCCGACGAAGAGGAACGCGACGATCCAGAACCAGAGCGTGGGGAGATCCATGGGTGCTGCTCCGTTCAGTAGACCGTGGTGGCGGGTTCGATGCGGCCCGACTCGGGGTCGGGTTCGCCGAGCTCGGGTGGGCCCTTCTTGATGGCCCGGATGATGAGCCGCACCTCGACGACCGCGAGGGCGCCGTAGACGAGGGTGAAGGCGACGAGCGAGATGAGCACGTCGAGCCCGGTGACGTTCGGCGAGACGGCCGACTCTGTGGGCAGCAGGCTGAACACGATCCAGGGCTGGCGGCCCATCTCGGTGAAGACCCAGCCGACGCTCATCGCGGCGAGCGAGAGCGGGAAGCTCCAGATCGCGACCTTCCAGATCCAGCGCTGCTTCGGCATCCGGCCCTTGCGGGTGAGCCAGAGGCCGACGACCGCGACGAGGACGTGCAGCATGCCGAGGCCGATCATCCAGCGGAAGGCCCAGTAGGTGACCCAGATGGTCGGGGCGTAGTCGCCGGGACCGTACAGCTCGGTGTACTGCGCCTGCAGGTCGTTGATGCCCTCGACGCATCCGTCGAAGGAGTGCGTCGACAGCAGCGAGAGCAGATAGGGGACGCGGATCGAGAAGAGCTCGCTCGTGCCGTCGGGGGTGCCGAGGGTGAACAGCGAGAACGAGGCATCCGCGCCGCAGACGGTGTCGTAGGTCGCCTCGGCCGCGGCCATCTTCATGGGCTGCGTCGCGACCATCGCGAGGCTCAGCTGGTCGCCGAAGAGGGTCGTGAGGATGCCGGCGCCCACCATCGTCCAGAGGCCGAACTTGAGGGCGGGGCGCATCGTGTCGAGGTGCTGGTTGCGCGAGAGGTGCCAGGCGGCGGCCGAGATGATGAGGCCGGCGGTCACCATGAAGCTCGCGGCGATCGTGTGCGGGAACGCGGCGAGGGCGACCGGGTTCGTGAGCAGCGCGCCGATGTCGACGAGTTCGGCGCGGCCCTTCTCCGCGTTCATCTCGTAGCCGACGGGGTTCTGCATGAACGCGTTCGCCGCGAGGATGAAGTACGCCGAGACGATCGTGCCGATGGCGGTGCACCAGATGGTCGCGAGGTGGATGCCGCGCGGCAGCTTGTCCCAGCCGAAGATCCAGAGGCCGATGAAGGTCGCCTCGAAGAAGAAGGCGAGCAGGCCCTCGAGGGCGAGCGGGGCGCCGAAGACGTCGCCGACGAAACGGGAGTACTCCGACCAGTTCATGCCGAACTGGAACTCCTGCACGATGCCGGTGACGACGCCCATGGCGAAGTTGATGAGGAAGAGGTTGCCGAAGAAACGCGTGATGCGCAGGTACTCGAGCTTGTCGGTGCGGAACCACGCGGTCTGGAAGATCGCGACGGTGGTCGCGAGACCGATCGTGATCGGGACGAACAGGAAGTGGTAGACGGTCGTCAGACCGAATTGCCATCGAGCGAGCAGCAGCGGGTCGAGCAACTCATTCATGGATGCCTCTTTCAGACGTGAGGAACGTCGCCTCGACGTTCTTCTACGCAGCGTAGAACAAATTCGAGAACGGCGGTAGTCTGGTCGTATGGCGAGTCTCGGAGATCTCGAGCGCTCCGTGATGGAGGTGCTCTGGTCGAGCGACGCCGCGCTCTCGGCGAACGAGCTGCGCGACGCGCTCGCGTTGCGCGACGGTGAAAGCGGGCGCACCCCCGCGACGACGACGGTGCTCACAGTGCTCTCGCGCCTCGAGCGCAAGGGCTTCGTGAGCCGCACCCGCGAGCACCGACCGCACCGCTATCAGGCGCTGCTCTCGCGTGAAGAGCACACCGCCGAACTCATGCACGAGGTGCTCGACCGCTCGAGCGACCGCGACGCGGCCCTCGCCCGCTTCGTCGGCACCGTGAGCGACGGCGAAGCGGCCACCCTGCGCCGACTGCTCGACGATCTCGCCCGCCGCTGAGGTGGTCGCCGTCGCCGTAGGGCTCGGCGCGCTCGCGCTGACGCTGGCCTGGCCGATCCCGCTCGTGCTCTCGCGCGCGGCCTGGCCCGCCCGCTCCCCCGCGGTCGCCCTCGCGCTCTGGCAGGCCATCGCCGTCGCCGGCGGGCTCTCCATGATCGGCGGCCTGCTCGTCTTCGGCGCCTCCCCGGCCGGTTCGCTGCTCGGCGCCTGGCGGGCCCTCATGCCCGCACTCTTCACCGGGCCGATCCCCGCGCACTTCGGCGTCGTGCACCTCGCCGCACTCACCCTCGCCGCGGGGCTCACGATCCACCTCGCCCTGAACCTCGCCCTCACCGCGGTGCGCGCCGAACGCGAACGACGCCGCCAGCACCAGCTCATCGCCGTCCTCGGCGACCCCATGCCCGGGCAGCCCCACACCCGGGTGCTCGCTCACCCCGCTCCGCTCGCCTACTGCGTGCCGGGCATCCGCACCGCGACGGTGCTCACCGACGGCCTCATCGACGCGCTCTCGCCCGACGAGCTCGCGGCCGTCATCGCCCACGAGCGGGCGCACCTCGACCAGCTCCACCACCTCGTCCTCCTCGCCTTCCGTGCGTGGCACAGCGCGCTGCCGTGGTTCCCGATCGCGAACCGCGCCGAACGCTCCGTCATCCTCCTCGCCGAGATGCTCGCCGACGACCGCGCCCGCCGCGTCGCAGGCGACGATGCACTCCGCGGCGCGCTCCTCGTCGTCGGCGAGGGAGGGCCAGGCGGGTACGGCGACGACACCGTCATCGCCGACGCCGACATGCTCGAGGCCCGGCTCGCCCGGCTCGGCGACGGCCCGGAGGCATCCGCGACGCCGACGCTCGCCCCCACGACGACCCGCGCCCTCGTGATCGCCGCGTGCGCCCTTCTGCTGTGCGTCCCACTGGCGGCCTACGCGGCCGCGCTCGCGGATCACTCCGCAGGGTGACGCGCGACGCGCCCGCCGCGGTTACGCTCGAACGATGAACGAGATCCTCGACTGGATCCTGAGCACCGTGCAGGCGGTCGACCCCGTCGCCCGAACCCTCCTCGCCGGGCTCGGCATCATGCTCGAGACGAGCGTGCTCATCGGCCTGGTGGTGCCGGGCGACACCATCGTGCTCGTCGCCGCGACCGCCGTCGAGGGCCCCGTCGAGTACTTCGCCCTCGTCATCGCCGTCATCACCGGCGCGCTCATCGGCGAGAGCATCGGCTTCGCCCTCGGCCGATGGTTCGGCCCGCACATCCTGCACTCCCGGCTCGGCCGCAAGCTCGGCGAAGACAACTGGCACCGCGCCCAGCGCTACCTCGATCGCCGCGGCGGGCCCGCGATCTTCATCTCCCGCTTCCTCCCGGTGCTGCACTCGCTCATCCCGCTCACGGTCGGCATGAGCACCATGCGGTACCGCAAGTTCATCGCCTGGACGGTGCCCGCGTGCGTGATCTGGGCGTTCGCGTACGTGACGGTCGGCTCGGTCGCCGCCGAGGGCTACCGCGAGCTGAGTCGCGAACTGCACTGGGCCGGCTACCTCTTCGTCGCCGTGATCGCGCTGTTCCTCATCGCGGTCTGGGGCGTCAAGAAGCTCATCGTGCGCTCGGAGGCGAAGCACATGGAGGCGGCGAAGGGGCCGGATGCCACGGCACCCGACCCCTCCGAACTCGACGCCGACCGCTAGGCGCGATCCGGCTCGGCCTCCGCCTCGATCAGAACAGCCCCTGCTCTGCGAGCCAGTCGCTCGCGATCTGCTCGGCCGACTGCTGCTCGTCGACGCTCAACGCGTTGAGGGCGACGAGGTCGGCGGCGGTGAGCGCCGCGCTCACGGTGTTCAGCACCTCGGCGGCCGCGTCGTCGACCTTCTCGCTCACGACCGGCACGACGTTCGACGCGAGGAACAGGCCCTCGGGGTCGGCGAGCGTCACGAGCTCGCTCGTCGCGATCGCCGGGTTCGCGCTGTAGATGTTGACGAGCTGCACCGAGCCGTCCTGCAGGGCCTTGATGGTGAGCGGCCCGCCGCTGTCTTCGATCGGCGTGAACCCGACCTCGACGCCGTACACCGACTTCAGCCCCTCGGGCCCGTACGGGCGCGTCTCGAGCTCGGAGTTGCCGCCGAGCGTCAACGGCGTCGTCACCTTCGCGAGGTCGGCGAGGCTCGTCACGCCGTTCGTCTCCGAGAACTCCTTCGTGACGTTGTAGGAGTCCTGGTCGGTCGCGTCGGACTGGTCGAGCACCCGCAGCCCCTCGGGCAGCGCGCCCTCGAGTTCGGCGTACACGTCGTCGGCGGTCGTCGCCGTCGTGTCAGGCACGTAGAACTGCAGCAGGTTGCCCGTGTACTCGGGGAAGACGTCGATCTCACCGCCCTCGATCTCGGGGATGTAGACCTCGCGCTGACCGATGCGGAAGTCGCGCTCGACCGTGAAGCCGTTCGCCTCGAGCGCCTGCGCGTAGATCTCCGCGATGATCTCGTTCGAGTAGTAGTCCTGCGAGCCGACGACGAGGGTGTCGCCACCCGCGTCGCTCGCTCCCGATCCGCTGTCGAGCGGATCGCCCGACGCGCACCCTGCCAGGGCCACTGTCGCCCCGACCGCGACCGCCGCGAGCGCGACGAGCCGGCCTCTTCCTGCTGTGATCATTGCCGTTCCCTTTCTCGGACGGGTCTTCCCACTGCTCGAATGGGTCACCCCACTGCCGCGCGCGACCGGACCGGCCGCGTACGGGGTTCTCTGGTGCGCGTCGCCCGGACGCCCGCGGGCACCACGAGCCGCTGCGCGATCGCGAAGGCGCCGTCGACGACGAGCGCGAGCACGATGACGAGGATCGAGCCGCCGAGCATCTCGGCGTAGTCGCGCGTCTTCAGGCCCGCGAAGATGAATCGGCCGAGCCCTGCATCGGCGATGTACGCGGCGAGCGTCGCGGTCGCGATGATCTGCAGGGCCGCCGAGCGGATGCCGCCGACGATGATCGGCAGGCCGAGCGGCAGCTCGACCCCGGTGACGATCTCGCGCTCGCGCATGCCCATCGAGCGGGCCGCGTCGACCGTGCGTCGGTCGACCGACTCGAAGCCAGCGTAGGCGCCCGCGAGGAGCGGCGGGATCGCGAGGATCACGAGGGCGAGTACGGGTGCCGCGAGCCCGATGCCGAGCCACAGGCCGAAGAGCGTCAGCACGCCGAGCGTCGGCAGCGCGCGGAGCCCGCCGGAGGTGACCACGACGAACTGCTTGCCGCGCCCCGTGTGGCCGATCGCCCCGCCTGCGGGCAGGGCGATGAGCATCGCGATGACGAGCACGACGAGCGAGACGAGCAGATGCTCGCCGAGGCGCTGCGGGATGCTGCCCGGACCCTGCCAGTTGGCGGGGTCGAGGATCCAGGCGACGGCCTCGGCGACGAGGTTCACGAGAGCGCCTCGCCCTCGGGGCCGCGGAGCACGGCCGCGCGCGCGCCGTCACCGCCGCGGGGCCCGCCGCGCGCCGCCCACGGCATGAGCAGGCGGCCTGCCAGGACGGCGAGCTGATCGAGCACGAGGGCGAGCACGATCGTCATGACGATGCCGGTGAGGATCTCGATCTGGATGCCCCGCTGGAACCCGTCGGTGAAGAGGCTGCCGAGGCTCGGTACGCCGATCACGGCACCGATCGTCGCAAGGCTCACCGTGCTCACGATGACGACGCGGAGGCCAGAGAGCAGCACCGGCCCAGCGAGCGGCAGCTCGACCGCCCAGAACCGGCCGAATGCCGAGTACCCCACGGCGGTCGCCGACTGCTCCACGTCGCGGTCGACCGCGTCGAAGGCGTCGGCGGCGGTGCGCACGATCACGGCGATGCCGTAGAGCGTCAGCGCGATGACGAGGTTGACGGGCGAACGGGCCCCGAACCCCGTGATCACGGGCAGCGCGATCAGCAGCGCGAGCGACGGGATCGCGTACAGCAGCCCGCACACGGCGAGCAGCACCCCGCGCGACCACCGGAAGCGGTGCGCGACCCAGCCGATCGGAACGGAGATCACGAAGCTCAGTATGATCGCGGGCACCGACAATCCCAGGTGGACGAGCGTCAGCTCACCGACCAGGTCGAGGTTCGACCAGAGCCAGTTCACGGAGCGAGCACCCCGGCCGGCCGTCCGTCGCCGTCCACGACGAGCTGCCGTCCGTCGACCTCGGTGAGGTGCAGCACCCGCTTGCCGCGCTCGGCACCGACGAAGTCCGCGACGAACGCGTCCGCCGGGCGCGCGAGGATCTCGGCCGGCGATGCCGCCTGCGAGATCCTGCCGCCCTGCTGCATGATGACGACCTGGTCGCCGAGCAGGAAGGCCTCGTCGATGTCGTGTGTGACGAAGACGACCGTCTTCCCGAGCTCGCCCTGCAGGCGCAGCAGCTCCTGCTGCAGCTCGGAGCGGACGATCGGGTCGACCGCGCCGAACGGCTCGTCCATGAGGAGGATGTTCGGGTCGACCGCGAGCCCGCGCGCGACGCCCACACGCTGCTGCTGCCCGCCCGAGAGCTGTCGGGGGTACTTGTCGGCGAGCGAACGGTCGAGCCCGACGGTGTCGAGCAGCTCGAGCGCCCGGGCGTGGGCCTCGCGCTTGCGGACGCCGCGCAGGAGCGGCACCGTCGCCACGTTGTCGATCACCCGGCGGTGCGGCAGCAGCCCCGAGTTCTGCATCACGTAGCCGATGCTGCGACGGAGTTCGACGGGATCGCGCGTCGAGACGTCCTCGCCGTCGATGAGCACCTGGCCGCCGGTCGGATCGACCATGCGATTGATCATGCGCAGGAGCGTCGTCTTGCCCGAGCCCGAGGAGCCGACGAACACCGTCGTCTTGCGCGGCGGGATGACGATGTCGACGCCCGAGACGGCGAGGGTGCCGTCGGGGAAGCGCTTGGAGACACCGCGGAACTCGATCATGCTAGCTTCATCCCCGTCGTCGGCGTTCGCTCGGACTGCAGACTCCAGACAAGCACCGATCACGCCGGGAGACAACGCCCGGCGCCGCGCGTCGCGACGCGCGCGTCAGGCGGCGTCGAACGCGGGGATCGCTTCGCCGAGGTGCTCGGCGAGGTAGTCGTGCACGAGTCGCTTCGCCTCGAAGAGGTAACGCTCGTCGCCCTCCGCGCTGCGCTCGAAGGCGCGGCAGATGAGCGCATCGCCGATCTCCATCGCGATGCCGAGACGGAACCGCAGTTCGTCCTGGTCGGTGTCGCCACCGAACTCGGCCTCGATGAGGAGCGCCATGCGGTGGGCGAACTCGGGCTCGATGCCGCCCTCGGCGAGCTCGCGCTGTGCGGCGTGCACGACGGTGAAGCCGGGCTCATCGCGGTACATCGCGGCGCAGCCTTCGATGGCGACGTCGAGCACCGTCCACCAGGACTCGAGCTCGACGCGCTCCATCTCGTCGGCGACGCGCTCGCGATACCGGCGGACCGAGCGCTCGCGCAGCGCGTACAGCACCGCGACGCGGTCGGGGAAGTAGCGGTACACCGTGCCGATCGAAGCCCCGGCCCGCTCGGCGACCATCTGGGTCGTCAGCCGCTCGAACCCCGACTCGTCGACGATCTCGGCGGCGGCGTCGAGCAGCGCGTCGAGACGCTGACTCGAGCGACGCTGGGTCGGCTCGGTGCGGACCGAGCGCCTCCGGCTCGGATCGGCCCCGAGGATCAGGTCGATGTTCGGCACGGAACCTCCTCAGTTGCTCGCACCACTCTACCGGGCGTCGAACGGCCCGCCCGACCGATCCGGCGGCCCGTTTCGCGAGCAGGGCTGCCCGCATGACAGACTGAGTGGATGCCGGCGAGCTCCCCCACCCCGGCCGGATCCCGAGAGCGCCAGGTCCGGCATCGTGCCGCGCGCATCGAAGATCGGATCCACGACATCCGCTCCCGTTGGGCGCGTCGTCGCGGACACATCCCGACGGTGATCCCCTACACCGGCTACGGCTCGACGGAGTGGGTCCGCGTGTTCTGCCGCGTCCTCCTCTCGAAGCCCGTCGCCTCCGACGAACCGTCGAAGCGCCGCCGCAAGCGCGGCGAGCAGGGCATCCGCGGCTGGCGCAGCTTCACGAGCGTGCCGGTCGGCGACGTGCCCGTCGTCATCGAGATCGGCGGCGAACGCATCGAGGTGCTCGCCGACCGCGGCGGCGTGGTCGACACGACCGTGCCGGTCGCACTCGAACCCGGCTGGCACCGCGCCACGCTCACCACCGAGGGCGCGAACCCCGTCGAGGCGCCCATCCGCATCGTCGGCCCCGATGTCGAGTTCGGCATCATCTCGGACGTCGACGACACCGTCATGGTGACGGCGCTCCCCCGCCCGCTCGTCGCCGCGTGGAACACCTTCGTGCTCGACGAGCACGCCCGCATCCCGACCCCCGGCATGGCCGTGCTGTTCGAACGGCTCGCCCGCTCGCACCCCGGCTCCCCCGTCATCTACCTCTCGACGGGCGCATGGAACGTGGCGCCGACCCTCACCCGGTTCCTCTCGCGCAACCTCTACCCCGCCGGCCCGCTGCTCCTCACCGACTGGGGCCCGACGCACGACCGGTGGTTCCGCAGCGGCCGCGAGCACAAGCACGAGAACCTGCGGCGCCTCGCCGAGGAGTTCCCGAACGTGCGGTGGCTCCTCATCGGCGATGACGGCCAGCACGACGAGGAGCTCTACGCCCAGTTCGCCGCCGAGTACCCCGACCGGGTCGAGGCGATCGCCATCCGCCGTCTCTCGACCGGCGAGGCGGTGCTCGCCGGCGGTCGTACGAAGGCCGAGGAGCACGGCACCGAGGTGCCCTGGGTATCGGCGAGCGACGGCTCGACGATCGCCGACCAGCTCGCCGAGGTCGGCGTCGTCTGATCGGCCGTCGACTCGAAGCGGGCGGTTCGCCGCCTACTTCGAGGTGACTGCGACCGCGCGCCCGCGACGGATCGAGGCGAGCCCGCGGTTGATCTGCCGGGCCCACAGCGGACCCCGGTAGATGAACGCCGAGTAGCCC
This sequence comes from Agromyces sp. NPDC058136, assembly GCF_042884375.1. Lineage (NCBI taxonomy): Bacteria > Bacillati > Actinomycetota > Actinomycetes > Micrococcales > Microbacteriaceae > Agromyces > Agromyces sp. NPDC058136. The sequence goes on from NZ_JBHVUA010000006.1 coordinate 134,348, forward strand.
TGCACGAGCGTGGCGCCCGCGTCGAGGCGGTCCTGCACGTCAGCCGCCGTCTCGACGCCGCCCACCGAGATCACGCAGAGCTCGGCGGGGACGTGCCGGCGCACGAGCTTCAGCACCTCGAGCGAGCGCTCGGCGAGCGGCGCACCCGAGAGGCCGCCTGCGCCGATCGCCTCGACGGCGGATGCCTCGGTGCTGAGCCCGTCGCGGGAGATCGTCGTGTTCGTGGCGATGAGCCCGTCGAGGCCGAGACGCACGGCGAGCTCGCAGATGCGCACCACCTCGGCGTCCTCGAGGTCGGGGGCGATCTTCACGAGGAGCGGCGTCGTGCCGCTCGCCGCGCGCACCGCCTCGAGCAGCGGCGCGAGCGCGTCGAGCTCCTGCAGTCCGCGAAGACCGGGGGTGTTCGGCGAGCTGACATTCACCACGAGGTAGTCGGCGTACGGGGCAAGCAGCTTCGCGCTGCGCTCGTAGTCGCCGACCGCGTCCTCCACGGCCGTCACCCGGCTCTTGCCGATGTTGATGCCGAGCACGGGCCGGTGCGTGCGACGCGAGAGCCGCGAGAGACGCCCGGCCGCGGCATCCGCACCGCCGTTGTTGAAGCCCATGCGGTTGATGAGCGCGCGATCCTTCACCAGGCGGAACAGTCGCGGCCGCTCGTTGCCCGGCTGCGCGATCGCCGTGATCGTGCCGACCTCGACGTGGCCGAAGCCCAGGTTGCCGAGGCCGAGCACCGCGAAGCCGTCTTTGTCGAAGCCCGCCGCGACGCCGAACGGCGACGGGAAGCGGAGCCCGAGCGCCTCGACCGCGAGCGCGTCGCCGGGCCCGGTGAAGCGCTCGACCACGCGACCGACGCCGAGCGTCGGGAGCGCCTTGATCACCCGGAACGCGAGGTGGTGCGCGTCTTCGGGGTCGAGCTTGGAAAGGAACGCGGAGAAGAGAAGTCGATACATGCCGGATTCAGGGTACCGGTCGCGGCACCCCGGCGCGTCACTCGACCGGTCGGGCGGGCAGACGCCCGTGCTCCTCGCGGAGCAGCTCGATCGCCGACTCGAAGTCGTCGAGCGAGTCGAACGCCTGGTAGACGCTCGCGAAACGGAGGTAGGCGACCTCGTCGAGCTCGCGCAGCGGCGGCAGGATCGCGAGGCCGATGTCGTTCGCCTCGATCTGCGAAGCGCCCGTCGAACGGATCGTCTCCTCGACCTTCTGGGCGAGGACCGCGAGATCGGAGTCGGTGACGGGGCGGCCCTGGCACGCCTTCTTCACGCCGAGCACGACCTTCTCGCGGCTGAACGGTTCGACGACGCCGCTGCGCTTGATCACGACGAGGCTGGCCGTCTCGGTCGTGGAGAAGCGCCTGCCGCATTCGGGGCACTGGCGACGACGACGGATCGAGAGCCCGTCGTCGCTCGTGCGGGAGTCGATGACGCGCGAATCGGGGTGGCGGCAGAACGGGCAGTACATGGTGCTCCCCAGCCTAGTGGCGAGGCGGCAGGTGCCCGGCGACGCGCACCGGGATCACGCCCGCTCGAACCGCGCCGTGACGGCCTCGCCGTGGGCCGGGAGGTCCTCTTCGGCGGACAGCGCCGCGATCACCGGGGCGACCTCGCGCAGCGCCGCCTCGTCGTACCGCACGACCTGCTGCGGCCGCAGGAACGTCGCCGCCGACAGCCCCGAGACGTGACGCGCCGTGCCCCCGGTGGGCAGCACGTGGTTCGAGCCCGCCGCGTAGTCGCCGAGACTCACCGGCGAGTACGGGCCGATGAAGATGGCGCCGGCGTTCTCGATGCTGGCGAGCGTCGCGTCGACGTCGGCGACCTGGATCTCGAGGTGCTCGGCGCCGAACGCGTTCGCGAACGCGGCGGCCTGCTCGAGGTCGTCGACGAGCACGACGGCCGACTGCCGGCCCTCCACGGCCGCGCGCACGCGAGCCGTGTGCTTCGTCGCGGCGACCCGGGCCTCGAGGCGGGCGCGCACCGCCTCGGCGAACTCGGGCGAATCGGTGACGAGCACCGAGGCGGCGAGCTCGTCGTGCTCGGCCTGGCTCACGAGGTCGGCGGCGACGAAGTCGGCGTCGGCGCTCGCATCGGCGATGACGAGGATGTCGGTGGGACCCGCCTCGGCGTCGATGCCGGTCACGCCCGCGACGAGGCGCTTGGCGGCCGCGACGAACACGTTGCCCGGTCCGGTCACCCGCTGCACGGGCAGCAGCCCGAGGTCGGGGACGCCGTAGGCGAAGGCGCCGATGGCCCCCGCACCGCCCATCGCGTACACCTCGTCGACGCCGAGGAGCGCTGCGACCCCGGCGATCGTGGGGTGGATGCGACCGCCGTGCTCGGCCTGCGCGGGCGAGGCGAGGGCGATCGACCGCACTCCGGCGGCCTGCGCGGGGACGACGTTCATCACGACGCTCGACGGATAGACGGCCTTGCCGCCGGGCACGTAGAGCCCGACCCGCTCGACCGGCTGCCAGCGCTGCTCGATCACGGCGCCGGGTGCGAGCTCCGTCGTGACGGGCGCAGGCACCTGGGCCGCGCTCGCGGCCCGCACCCGCTCGATCGTCGACTCGATCGCCGACCGAACCTCGGGCTCGAGCGCCGCCAGCGCGTCGCGCAGCTCCTCGGCGGGTACGCGCACCGCGGCGGGGCGCACCCCGTCGAAGCGTTCGGCCTGGTCGAGCAGCGCCCGCCCGCCGTGTTCGCGCACCTCGTCGATGATGCGCCCCGCGGGCGCGAGCGCCGCCGTGACGTCGGTCTCGGCGCGCGGCACGAGGGCCAGCAGTTCGGCGGGAGTCGGGCGTGATCCACGGAGGTCGATGGTGCGCAGCATGATCATCCAGCGTAGCGACCGTGCGCCCGGACCCGGGCGCACGGCGTCACAGAAGACAGCCCGGACCGAGCAGGCTCTTGAGCTCGCCGTAGAAGTCGGCCGACACCTTCACCGGGTAGAGCGGGATCTCGAAGACCCGACCGATGCGCCCCTTCGTGAGCGTGAGCTGCACCTCGGTCTCGCCGCGATGACGGGCGAGCACCTCGCGCAGCGCCTCGATCGTCTCGTGCGTCGCCCGCTGGTCGGGGATCGACAGCTTCACGAGCGCCTCGTCGTCGCCCTGCCCGAGCTCGGGGCTGAACACGCTGTAGGCGTGCAGATTCATGCCGTCGTCGCGCATGCTGACGCGACCGCGCACGACGGCGATCGAGTCGGCCTGCAGTCCCGGCGCGAACTCCTGGTAGGCCTTGCCCATGAACATGACGGTGATCTCGCCCGAGAAGTCCTCGACCTGGATCATGCCGTACTGGTTGCCCGAGGCCTTCGCGATGCGGTGCTGCACGCTCGTGACGAGGCCGGCGATCGTGACGGTGTCGCCGTCCTGCGTGGAATCGGAGCCCATGAGGTCGGTGATGGTCGTGGAGGCGTGCTTCGCGAGCGGCACCTCGAGCCCCGCGAGCGGGTGGTCGGAGACGTAGAGCCCGAGCATGTCTCGTTCGAAGGCGAGCTTCTGCTTCTTCGCCCACTCGGGGCGGTCGGGCACGAGCGAGACCGGCGTCTCGTCGTGATCGGCGAGCAGCGAGTCGAAGTCGAAGCCCGCCTGCCCCGTCGCCTCGACGCGCTTCTCGCCGACGGCCGACTCGACGGCGCTCTCGTGGATCTCGACGAGCGCGCGCCGGGTGGCACCGAGCGAGTCGAAGGCGCCCGCCTTGATGAGCGACTCGACGGTGCGCTTGTTCGCGACCGGCAGGGGCGACTTCTTCAAGAAGTCGTGGAACGACTCGAAGCGGCCCTTCTCGTCGCGCGCCGCGCGGATCGCGTCGACCACGTTGAAACCGACGTTGCGCACCGCACCGAGACCGAAGCGGATGTCGTCGCCGACGGCGGCGAAGAAGCCGATCGACTCGTTCACGTCGGGCGGCAGCACCTTGATGCCCATGCGCCGGCACTCGTTGAGGTAGAGCGCGAGCTTGTCGCGCGCATCGCCGACGCTCGTGAGCAGTGCGGCCATGTACTCGGCCGGGAAGTGGGCCTTGAGGTACGCGGTCCAGTAGCTCAGCACGCCGTAGGCGGCCGAGTGCGCTTTGTTGAACGCGTAGTCGGAGAACGGCAGCAGGATCTCCCAGAGCTTGCCGATCGCCTCCTCCGAGTAGCCGTTCGCCTTCATGCCGTTCGAGAAGCCCTCGTACTGCTTGTCGAGCTCGGACTTCTTCTTCTTGCCCATCGCGCGACGCAGGATGTCGGCCTGACCGAGCGAGAACCCGGCGACGCGCTGGGCGATCGCCATGACCTGCTCCTGGTAGATGATGAGGCCGTAGCTCGTGTCGAGGATGTCCTTCAGCGACTCCTCGAACTCGGGGTGGATCGGCGTGATCTCCTGCAGGTTGTTCTTGCGGAGCGCGTAGTTCGTGTGCGAGTTCGCGCCCATCGGGCCCGGGCGGTACAGCGCGATGACGGCCGAGATGTCTTCGAAGTTGTCGGGCTTCATGAGGCGCAGCAGGGCGCGCATCGGGCCGCCGTCGAGCTGGAACACACCGAGCGTGTCGCCCTTGCCGAGCAACTCGTAGGCGCCCGCGTCGTCGAGCGCCAGATCCTCGAGGACGGGCCGGAACCCGCGGTTCGCCTCGATGTTGTCGAGCGCGTCGTCGATGATCGTGAGGTTGCGGAGCCCCAGGAAGTCCATCTTGATGAGGCCGAGCGACTCGCAGGCCGGGTAGTCGAACTGGGTGACGATCTGGCCGTCCTGCTCCCGCTTCATGATCGGGATGATGTCGATCAGCGGGTCGGACGACATGATCACGCCGGCCGCGTGCACACCCCACTGGCGCTTCAGGTTCTCGAGCCCGAGCGCAGTGTCGAAGACGGTCTTCGCCTCGGGGTCGGTCTCGACGATCGCCCGGATGTCGCCGGCCTCTTTGTAGCGGGGGTGGTTCTTGTCGAAGATGCCGGTGAGCGGGATGTCCTTGCCCATCACCGCGGGCGGCATCGCCTTGGTGAGCTTCTCCCCCATCGAGAACGGGAAGCCGAGCACGCGCCCGGAGTCTTTGAGGGCCTGCTTCGCCTTGATCGTGCCGTAGGTGACGATCTGCGCGACGCGCTCCTCGCCGTACTTGTCGGTCACGTACCTGATGACCTCACCGCGGCGACGCTCGTCGAAGTCGACGTCGAAGTCGGGCATCGAGACGCGGTCGGGGTTCAGGAACCGCTCGAAGATGAGGCCGTGCTGCAGCGGGTCGAGGTCGGTGATGCGCATCGCGTAGGCGGCCATCGAGCCCGCACCCGAGCCACGGCCCGGGCCGACCCGGATGCCGTTCTCCTTGGACCAGTTGATGAAGTCGGCGACGACGAGGAAGTAGCCAGGGAAGCCCATCTGGCTGATGACGCCGACCTCGTAGTCGGCCTGCTTGCGCACGTCGTCGGGGATGCCGTTCGGGTACCGGACGTGGAGGCCGCGCTCGACCTCCTTCACGAACCAGCTCTCCTCGTTCTCACCGTCGGGAACCGGGAACCGCGGCATGTAGTTGGCGCTCGTGTTGAACTGCACGTCGCAGCGCTCGGCGATCAGGAGGGTGTTGTCGCAGGCCTCTGGGTGGTCACGGAACACGTCGCGCATCTCGGCCGCGGTCTTCAGGTAGAAGTCGTCGGCGTCGAACTTGAAGCGGTTCGGGTCGTCGAGCGTCGACCCCGACTGCACGCAGAGCAGCGCCGCATGGCTCTTCGCGTCGTGCGCGTGCGTGTAGTGCAGGTCGTTCGTCGCGACGAGCGGCAGGTTCAGGTCTTTCGCGAGCCGCAGCAGATCGGTCATGATCCGCTTCTCGATGCCGAGACCGTGGTCCATGATCTCGCAGAAGAAGTTCTCGGCCCCGAAGATGTCGCGGAAGTCGGCGGCCGCCTTCACCGCTTCGTCGTACTGGCCGAGCCGCAGGCGCGTCTGCACCTCGCCCGACGGGCAGCCCGTCGTCGCGATGAGCCCCTTCGAGTACGTCTCGAGGAGCTCGCGGTCCATACGGGGCTTGAAGTAGTACCCCTCGGTGGAGGCGCGGCTCGAGAGCCGGAAGAGGTTGTGCATGCCCTCCGTCGTCTCGGAGAGCAGCGTCATGTGTGTGTAGGCGCCCGAACCCGAGACGTCGTCGCCGCCGCCGTTGCCCCAGCGGATGCGCGTCTTGTCGCTGCGATGGGTGCCCGGCGTGAGGTACGCCTCGGTGCCGATGATCGGCTTGATCCCGCGGTCGGTCGCCTGCTTCCAGAAGTCGTAGGCGCCGAATACGTTGCCGTGGTCGGTGACGGCGACCGCCGGCATCCCCTCCGCCTTCGCCGCGTCGAGCAGTTCGCCGACCCGGGCCGCACCGTCGAGCATCGAGTACTCGGAGTGCACGTGCAGATGGACGAATGAATCGGCGGCCACTGGGCTCCTCTTCGGATGCTGCGGGGTGGATCTCGGGGGTCGGATCGAGTCTACGTCGAGCCACCCACGACGGGGCCCGACCGGACGACCGGCTCAGTCGCCGCGCAGCAGTTCGAGCGCGCGTGCGAGGTCGTCGGGGTACTCGGAGCGGAACGTCGTCCACTGCCCGGTGCCGGGGTGCGTGAGCGAGAGCTCGTGCGCGTGCAGCCACTGACGGGTGAGGCCGAGCCTCGCCGACAGCGTCGGGTCGGCGCCGTACATCGCGTCGCCCGCGCACGGGTGCCGCTGCGCGGCCATGTGCACGCGGATCTGGTGCGTTCGGCCCGTCTCGAGGTGCACCTCGAGGAGCGAGGCGTAGGGGAACGCCTCGAGCGTCTCGTAGTGCGTGACCGCGTGCTTGCCGTCGGCCGTGACCGCGAACTTCCACTCGGAGCGGGGGTGCCGCCCGACGGGCGCGTCGATCGTGCCCGAGAACGGGTCGGGATGCCCCTGCACGACCGTGTGGTAGATCTTCTCGACCTCTCGGTCGTGGAACTGCCGCTTCAGCTCGGTGTACGCGCGCTCGGACTTCGCGACGACCATGAGCCCGCTCGTGCCCGCGTCGAGCCGGTGCACGACGCCCTGGCGCTCGGGCGCCCCCGAGGTCGAGATGCGGAACCCGGCCGCGGCGAGGGCGCCGACCACGGTCGGCCCCGTCCACCCGAGCGAGGGGTGCGCGGCGACGCCGGCGGGCTTGTCGACGACCACGAGGTCGTCGTCGTCGTGCACGATGCCGAGTTCGGGCACCGCGATCGGTTCGACCGCGAGGGTGCGCGGCGCCTCCCAGCTCACCTCGAGCCAGCTGCCGGCGCGCAGCCGGTCGGACTTGTCGACGACCGTGCCGTCGAGCAGCACGCCGCCCGACGAGGCGATCTCGGCGGCGAGGGTGCGCGAGAAGCCGAGGAGCTTCGCGAGGCCCGCGTCGACGCGCGAGCCCTCGAGCCCGTCGGGCACGGGAAGGGAACGGTGCTCCATCAGGCTTCGTGCGCGCGCAGCGAGTCGGCGGCGGGCGGCCGCGGCGCCTCCGGGGCGTCATCGACGGTCGAGGGCGACGCCGTGTCATCCGACGCCTGCTTCGAGGAGTGCACCTCGCGCGAGCCGTCGAGGCCGACGCCGCGGATCGTCAGGATCATGAAGAGCACCATGCTCGACACGATCGCGATGTCGGCGATGTTGTAGATCGCCGGCAGCATCCACGGGGTCGAGATGAAGTCGATCACGTGCCCGAGCCCGAAGCTCGGCTCGCGGAAGAGCCGGTCGGTCAGGTTGCCGAGCACACCGCCGAGCAGGAGCCCGAAGACGAGCGCCCACGCGATCGACCGGATGCGGCGGGCGAACCAGATGATGAAGGTGATCACGCCGGCGGCGAGGATCGTGAAGATCCACGTCATGCCGCTCGCGAGCGAGAACGCCGCACCCGGGTTGCGGACGAACTGCCACTGGAGCACCGAGCCCAGCACCGGCACGATCTCACCCTCGGTGAGGTTCGAGACGACGAGGAACTTGGTCAGCTGGTCGAGGCCGTACGCCGCGATCGCGGCGCCGGCCAGGACCAGCAGTGCGGTGGTGGTGCCGACCTTCCCGGCCGGCTCAGCCGCCAAAGCCCTGGAAGGTCGGTGCCGGCTGCTCGACGGGAGCCGAGAAGCCCTGGTTGCCCGAAACCTGCACCGGCGCAGCGGTGTCGAGGTCGCGCAGCTGACCCTCGATGTAGCTCTTCAACTTGGCGCGGTAGTCGCGCTCGAAGGTGCGGAGCTCGTCGACGCGCTTCTCGAGCGCAACGCGCTCCTGGTCGAGGATGCCCATCTGCTGGCGCTGCTTGGCCTCGGCCTCGGCGACGACGCGCGCCGCGGTGGCGTGGCCCTCGGCGATGAGCGCGTCGCGCTTCTCGATGCCCTCGCGCACGTGCTCCTCGTGGAGGCGGCGGGCGAGCTGCAGGAGGTTCGTCGTGGACGTCTGCTCGTCGAGCTCGGACTGCACGACCGGCGCCTGCGTCGGCACGGCGACGGTGGGCGGCGGAGCCGCCGGCTCGGTGTAGACGGCGGCGGGTGCCGGCGCAGCGGCGGCAGGCGCCTGAGCGGCCTCCGCGGCACGGGCCTCGGCCGCGGCGACACGCTGGCGCAGCTCGTCGTTCTCCTGGTTCAGACGCCGAAGCTCGACGACGACCTCGTCGAGGAAGTCATCGACTTCGTCCTGGTCGTAGCCCTCCCGGAACTTCGTCGCCTGGAAGCGCTTGTTGACCACATCTTCCGGAGTTAGCGCCATGGCTTTCCACCCTCAAATCTGTTCGATCGGTTCGATCACGTTCTGCTAACGGTAGCAAACACCACACGGGACCGGTGAGCGCCGTTCGTCTCGGCTTGTCACGGTCTCAGGAGTTGCTCAGGCTGCGGCGGACACCGCGGCCAACCCTGACACGACGGTCATGGCGATGATGACGACCAGCATCGCGAGGCTCCACCCGAGGTCGAGTGCCACCTGCCCGAGCCGGATCGGCGGGACGAGCCGCCGGAAGAACTTCACCGGCGGATCGGTGATGCTGTACACGATCTCGACGACGACGAGCCAGAAGCCCTTCGGCCGCCACGAACGGTTGAACGTCCGTACGAGATCGAGGACGAAACGCCCCCACATCACGAAGAAGTAGATGAGGAGGAGTGCGTACAGGAGGTTCCAGACGACGGTCAGCGCGCCCACGGGCGGCTACGCGTGCGTGAAGAACGACGCATCGACGTCGCCCTCCGCGTCGCCCGTCTCCCCCGAGACGACCACGTGCGCCGGCGAGAGCAGGAAGACCTTGCTCGTGACGCGCTCGATCTTGCCGTAGAGGCCCTGCGAGAGCCCGCTGGCGAAGTCGATCAGTCGACGGGCGTCGCCGTCCGACATCTGCGAGAGGTTGATGATCACCGGCACGCCCTCGCGGAAGGACTCGGCAATCACCTGTGCGTCACGGTACTGACGCGGGTGGACGGTCAGGATCTCGTTCATCTCCGCCTGCGGGGTGCTCGGTTGGACGTGGTGCTTGCGCAGCGGAGTCACCGCTGCGCCGGTCTTCGGCGCGGGCGCCGGGGCGGCGTGCACGACCGGGGCGGGCGCCGCTGCTGCCTGGGGCTGCGCGTGGGGAGCGTCGGTCTCGAGCTCCTCATCGGCGAGTCCGAGGTAGACCATGGTCTTCTTGAGCGGGTTCGACATCGATGCCTCCGTCTGTGTTCCGTCTCTTCGAGGTTAACCGGCGGCCGGCCGATTCCCGGTGATTGCGCTGCCGATCCGCAGGTGTGTCGCACCCTCCAGAATCGCGTCGCGAAAATCGTGGCTCATCCCCATGGACAGTTCGCGCGCCTCGGGTGCGAGACGCACGACCCGCTCCGAGAGCTCGCGCACCCGCGCGAACGCGGGCCGTGCGGGCTCGTCGAGCGGAGCCACGGCCATGAGCCCCCTGAGCGTGAGCCCGGGCGTTGCGAGCACCCGCTCGACGAGCGCCTCGAGCTCGTCGGGTGCGACGCCGCCGCGGCCGGGATCGTCGGTGAGGTTCACCTGCACGAAGCAGTCGATGGATGCCACGTCGCTGCGCAGCGCGTCGACGAGCGCCAGCCGGTCCACCGAGTGGATCGCCGTGGCGTACGCACGCACCTGCTTCGCCTTCTTGCTCTGCAGCTGCCCGATGAAGTGCCAGTTCAGCCCGAGCTCGGCGAGCTCGGCCGCCTTCGCCTGCGCCTCCTGATGCCGGTTCTCCCCGACGTCGCGCACGCCCAGCGCGGCCAGCTCGCGGACGAGCTGCGCCGGGTGGAACTTCGTGACGACGATGGTCGTGATCTCGGATGCCTCGCGGCCGGCGTCGCGCGCGGCATCCGCGATGCCCGCCTGCACGGCCGCGAGGCGGAAGCCGAGCCCACTCACTTCAGGAAGTCGGGGATGTCGAGGTCGTCGTCGCTGTCGTCGAAGGCCGGGTCGGTGACGATCTGGTCGGCGCTCGAGGACTGCGCCTCGCCCCAGTTCGCCGTCTCGACGAGTTCGTCGATGTCGATCTCGGCGATGACCTCGGCGACGTCGCCGCTGAGCGCGTCGCCGAGCGAACCGGTGCCGCCGACGCCCGCACCGACCGCGGCGGCCGCCGCGGGGATGAAGTTCGTGCGGCGCGCCTCGACGGGCTTCGCGTTCGGCTCTCCCCCGTCGAAGCCTGCGGCGATGACCGTGACGCGCACCTCGTCGCCGAGCGTGTCGTCGATGACGGCGCCGAAGATGATGTTCGCCTCGGGGTGCACGGCCTCCTGCACGAGCCTGGCGGCGTCGTTGATCTCGAAGATGCCGAGGTTCGACCCGCCCTGGATCGAGAGCAGCACGCCGTGCGCACCGTCGATCGAAGCCTCGAGCAGCGGGCTCGCGACGGCGAGCTCCGCAGCCTTGATGGCGCGGTCGGCCCCCCGGGAGGAGCCGATGCCCATGAGCGCCGAGCCCGCACCCTGCATGACCGACTTGACGTCGGCGAAGTCGAGGTTGATGAGGCCGGGGGTCGTGATGAGGTCGGTGATGCCCTGGACACCGGCGAGGAGCACCTGGTCGGCGGTCGCGAAGGCCTCGAGCATCGAGATGCCGCGGTCGCTGATCTCGAGCAGGCGGTCGTTCGGCACGACGATGAGGGTGTCGACCTCTTCCTTCAGGCGGGCGACGCCCTGCTCGGCCTGCGTCTGGCGACGCTTGCCCTCGAAGCCGAACGGCTTCGTGACGACACCGATGGTGAGGGCGCCGATCGACTTGGCGATGCGGGCCACGACGGGCGCGCCGCCGGTGCCGGTGCCGCCGCCTTCGCCGGCGGTGACGAAGACCATGTCGGCGCCGGCCAGCGCCTCCTCGATCTCCTCGGCGTGGTCTTCGGCGGCGCGACGACCGACCTCGGGGTCGGCGCCCGCGCCGAGCCCTCGGGTGAGGTCGCGGCCGACGTCGAGCTTGACGTCGGCGTCGCTCATGAGCAGCGCCTGCGCATCGGTGTTGATGGCGATGAATTCGACTCCGCGGAGGCCGAGTTCGATCATGCGGTTGACGGCGTTGACACCGCCGCCGCCGATACCGACCACCTTGATGACGGCGAGGTAGTTCTGGTTTGTCGACATGTCCGGCCTTCCGTGCGAACTCTGAACCCTGAACCTCTAGTCGAAGGTTAAAGTTTTGCTGAGTATGCAATTCCTGTGATTGACGGTACGAGGCGCACCGTTCGCCCCGCGCAATGCGGGCTCGGCGTGTCGCGATCCGACCGCCGAGAAAGCCCCGAGCGCGCCCGCGGAGCCTCCGAGAGCGCCCAGCGGAGCCCGATCAGTACGTGACCGCGCTCTCGGGCGACGACACATCGTAGCCCGCCACGGAGTCGGGCGGCGCCACGCCCATGAGCCGCGAGAGCACCGCGGCCTTCGTGCCCGAGTTACCGGCGGAGCCCCATACGACGGGCACTCCCCCGACGAGCTCGAGCCGCACGTCGTCGGCGGTCGCTGCCGACGCGCCCACGAGCTGCCCGCGCACCTCGATCGGGAGGCTCCGCACGACTGCGGCGACCGCTCGGAAGCCGTCGGACGACGTGCCGCCGGGCGTCTCGATGAGCGGCTGCCCGTCGGGCCGCTGCTCCGGGCGATCGAGCACGACGCCCGCCGCATCGACCAGCTCGAGGCCGCGCGCCGTCTCGATGACGCCGACCGGTGTGCGCTCCACGATCCGCACGACGAGCGTGCCCGGCGGGATGGTCTCGGTCGAGTAGGTCTCGATCAGCCTGAAGTCCGCGAGGGCGGCGTGTACCTCGTCGCGCGTCACGAGCGGCAGCGGGGTGCCGAGCTGCTCGTCGAAGGCCGCGACGATCTGCTCGGCCGGGATGCGCGACGCACCCTCGACCCGCACCTCGCGGAGCGCCATGAGCGGCGAGTACGCGCCGCCCACCACGACGACGACGAGCAGCGCCACCGCTCCCCCGGCGATCGACCAGACCAGCCGGCGGCGGCGCGAGCGCTTCGTGAAGCGGCGCACCTCCTGCTTCTCGTAGCGACGTCGGTCGCGCTCCGCGGCCGCGAGCGCCCGGCGAGCGGCCTTCTCGTCGGTCTTCGGGTCGGTCTTCGCGCCCGACTCCGCCGCGCCGGATGCCCCGCGCTCCGCGCCGTCCGGAGCTCCCGCGAGCCCGTCGCGGAGGTCGTCGAGCGGCACCGTCTCCTGGAGGTCTCGCGGCGTCGCCGCGCGGCGGTCCTGCGACACGCTCACCCGCTCGACGACCGGCGCACTCACCACGACGATCGGTTCGGTCGTCACCCGGTCGGCGGCGTCGTGAGCACCGCCCGTCCCCGCCCCGGCGCGAAGCGGCGCGACCGGCGTCGGCGGCGCGGACGGCGAAACCTGGTCCGTGCGCCCGCGCTCCTCGGCGGCCGGCGGTCGCCGAGGCGGCCTCGGCTCGAATCCCTGCGGCCGCTTCACGGGCGGCCCTGGGTCATCCGCGCTCCCGCTCGAGCGAACCGAGCAACTGCGGCACGATGCGGTACACGTCACCGCAGCCGAGCGTGATCACGAAGTCGCCCTCGCGGGCGATGCGTGCGGTGTGGTCGGCCGCCTCCTGCCAGTCGGGCACGAAGGCGACGTGCGAGGCGTCGGCGAAGCGCTCGCTGACGAGCGCACCCGTGACGCCCGGCACCGGGTCCTCGCGGGCGCCGTACACGTCGAGCACGACGGTCTCGTCGGCGTACTGCTCGAGCACCTCGGCGAACTCCTTGGCGAAGGCCTGCGTGCGGCTGTACGTGTGCGGCTGGTGCACCGCGATGATGCGGCCTTCGCCCACGACGGTGCGCGCCGCGGCGAGGGCGGCGGCGACCTCGGTCGGGTGGTGCGCGTAGTCGTCGTAGACGCTCACGCCGCCGACGGTGCCGTGCAGTTCGAAGCGACGGCCGGTTCCGGCGAAGCGGGCGATGCCGGCGAGGGATGCCGCGGGGTCGAAGCCGAGGCCGACGAGCACCGCGAACGCGCCCGCCGCGTTGATCGCGTTGTGCTTGCCGGGCACGAGCAGCTGCGCCCGGTGGTCGACGCCGTCGTAGGCGATGGTGAAGGCCACGGGGCCCTCGGTCACGATGGAGTGCACCCGCACCGTGGCATCCGCCGCCTCGCCGAAGGTGACGACGTGCCGGTGCGACAGGCGCTCGGTGACCCGCTTCGCGCCCGCGTCGTCGGAGGAGACGACGACGAGCTCGCTCGCCCCGTCGCCGAAGTCGACGAAGGCCTGCTCGAAGGCGTCGCGCGAGCCGTAGTGGTCGAGGTGGTCGGGGTCGACGTTCGTGATGAGCGCGATCGCCGTGTCGTAGAGCAGGAACGAGCCGTCGGACTCGTCGGCCTCGACGACGAAGAGGTCGTCGTCGCCCGCACCGGAGGAGACGCCGAGGCCCTCGATCACGCCGCCGTTGACGAAGCTCGGGTCGGCGCCCTGCGCGAGCAGACCCGTGACGACCATGCCGGTCGACGTCGTCTTGCCGTGCGCACCCGCGATCGACACGAGGCGCTGGCCCGAGATGAGCCAGGCGAGCGCCTGCGAACGGTGCAGCACCGGCAGGCCGCGTTCGAGCGCGAGCCGGTACTCGGGGTTGTCCTGCCAGAGCGCACCGGTCACGACGAGCGCCTCTGCGTCGCCGACGTTCTCGGCTGCGTGGCCGATCGCGATCTCGGCGCCGAGTTCGCGGAGGGCGGCGATGTTCGCCGAGTCGCGCACGTCGGAACCGGTCACGCGGTGGCCGGCGCCGAGGAAGAGGCGTGCGATCCCGCTCATGCCCGAGCCGCCGATGCCGACGAAATGCACTGCGCCGAGCTCGGCGGGGATCTGGATCGAGAGATCGGGCTTGATGGTCACGTTCGGGTGCTCTTCCTCGGTGCGGTGCGGATCAGGACGGATCCGGCGGGCGGTGCTCGCGCGGCGTCGCGCGGGTGGTTCGAAGGGCGGATGCCGCGGCATCGGCCACCCTCAACGTTACGCGCCTCAGGCCGGGTGCGGGGCTGCCCCGCCGCGGGCGGCGTCGATGAGCGCGACCATGCGGGCGGTGCCGTCGCGGACGCCCGCGGTCGACGCCGCCGCGGCCATCGCGGCGACGCGATCGGCGTCGGCGAGGAGCGGCACGAGCTCGGCGGCGACCCACTCGGGCAGGAACTGCGCGTCGTCGACGAGGATGCCGCCGCCCGCTTCGATCACGCCGGCCGCGTTGAACCGCTGCTCGCCGTTGCCGACGGGGTACGGCACGTACACGGCCGGCAGCCCGAGGGCGGCGAGCTCGCTCACGGTCGCCGCACCGGCGCGCGAGACGGCGACGTCGGCGGCCGCGAGGGCGAGGTCCATGCGGTCGGCGTACTCGACCATCCGGTAGTCGGCCACACCGGGGTCGTCGACCTCGGAGTTCGCGCCCGTGATGTGCAGCACCTGCCACCCGGCCTCGGTGATCGCGCGCGCGCTGTCGACCATCGTCCGGTTGATCCGGCGCGCGCCGAGCGAACCGCCCGTCGCGAGCAGCACCGGACGATCGGGGTCGAGCCCGAAGAACCGGGCGCCCTGCTCGTGCATCGCGGCGCGATCGAGCGTCTCGATCTCGCGCCGGAGCGGCATGCCGACCACCTCCGAGCCGGGCAGCGGGGTTCCCTCGAAGGCGACGCCGACGCCCGCGGCCCAGCGGGCCCCGAGCCGGTTGGCGAGCCCCGGCTTCGCGTTCGCCTCGTGGATCGCGACGGGGACGCCTGCGCGCCGGGCCGCGAGATACGCGGGGGTCGAGACGTACCCGCCGAATCCGACGACGACGTCGACACCGCGCTCGGAGATGATGTTCGCGACGTCGCCGACCGACCGGCTGAAACGCGAGGGGAATGCGATCGCCGCCCGATTCGGGCGACGCGGGAACGGCACCTTCGCGATCGTCAGCAGCTCGTAGCCGCGCGCCGGGACGAGCCGGGCCTCGAGGCCCTCCGCGGTGCCGAGCACGAGCACCTCGGCGTCGGGCTCGCGCTCGCGCAGACGGTCGGCGACGGCGAGCAGCGGGTTCACGTGGCCGGCGGTGCCGCCGCCGGCGAGCAGGTAGACCGTCATCGCGCCGCACGCACCGATGCACGCGCCTTGCGGGCGGCCGCTCGCGCGGCGGCCCGCGCAGGGGCCTCGGGATCGCGCGCGACCGACAGCACGACGCCGATCGCGACGAGCGTCGTCAGGAGGGCGGTGCCACCGGCCGAGACGAGCGGCAACGGGACACCGAGGACGGGGAAGACTCCGAGCACGACACCGATATTGACACAGGCCTGGCCGATGACCCACACCATGACCGCCGAGGTGACGGTCTTCGCGAACATCGTGCGGGCGCTGCGCAGCACCCGGGCGAAGGCGACCGCGAGCAGCACGAACAGGCCGATGACCACGATCGCACCGATGAGCCCGAGCTCTTCGCCGATGATCGCGAAGATGAAGTCGTTGTCGGCGGCGGGAAGCCACGACCACTTCGCCGCGGAGTTGCCGAGCCCGACGCCGAAGACTCCCCCGTTCGCGAGCGCGTAGGTGCCGTGCATGACCTGCCAGCACGAGTTGAGGGAGTCGGCGGAGCTCGACTCGCAGTTCGAGTCGACGAACGACATGATGCGGCGCATCCGGTTCTCGCTCGAGAACGCGACGATCACGAAACCGACCACCGCGACGAGGATCGGCAGCAGCAGCAGGCGCAGCCGAACCCCGATGAGGAACAGCGCCCCGAGCAGCATCGCACCCATGATCATGACCGTGCCGAGGTCGCCGCCGAGCAGCACCAGCCCGATCGCGCCGCCGCCGACGAGCAGGATCGGCAGGATCCCGTGGGTGAAGTCGCCGAGCTTGTCCTGCTTCTTCGTGACGATCAGGCCGAGCCAGATGACGAGCGCGACCTTGATGAACTCCGAAGGCTGGAACTGGACGGGGCCGATGCGCAGCCAGTTCGTGTTGCCGCCGTCCTCGATGCCGAGATCGGTCGCGACGACGAGCAGCTGCGGGATGCACGTGATGATGAGCGCTGGCCAGGCGATCCGCATCCAGAACTGCTCCGGCATCCGGCTCGCGATGAGCATCGCCGGGATCCCGATGATCGCGAAGACGCCCTGGCGGATAGCCTGGTCGAGGAGGCCCCCGTCTTCGAGGTACGACTCGACGAGCGACGCCGAGAGCACCATGACGAGGCCGAGCACGACGAGGAACAGCGTCGTGCCGAGCAGCAGGAAGTAGTCGGCGGACTCGACGCGGAAGACCCGCCCCAGGCGGATGCGCGCAGCCGAGACGCCGTCGGCCTCAGCCGTCGGGCGCTCAGACTTCGGTCGACGGGTCGAGCGGGGCGGAGTCGCCATCCGCCTCACCTCCCAGCATCGTTCTGACCGCGTCGTTGAATCGCCTGCCGCGATCGCCGTAGTCGGCGAACTGGTCCATCGACGCCGCCGCGGGCGCGAGGAGCACGGTGTCGCCGTCCTCGGCGACCGCCGCTGCCAGCGCGACCGCGTCGGGCATCACCTGTTCAGTGTCGTCGGCGACGACCTCGAACAGGGGCAGCTCGGGCGCGTGTCGGCGGAACGCGGCGAGCAGCGGCTCGCGGTCGACGCCGATCACGATCGCCGCACGCAGGCGGCCGACGTGCGCGGCGACGAGCGAGTCTGCATCGACGCCCTTGAGGAGGCCCCCGACGATCCAGACCACCCGGCCGAAGGCGGCGAGCGACGCCTGCGCGGCGTGCGGGTTCGTCGCCTTCGAGTCGTCGATCCAGCGGACGCCGCCCGCGATCGCAACCGTCTCGATGCGATGCGAATCGAGACGGAAATCGTTGAGCGCGTCGTGCACGATGCCGACCGGCACCCCGAAGGATCGCGCGAGCGCGGACGCCGCGAGGATGTTCGCGACGACGTGCGGGGCGTCGAGCCCGCGGGGAGCGAGCTCGTCGAGCGTCGTGATCTCGAGCGCCGCCGTGTGCCGTTCATCGAGGAAGGCGCGATCCACGAGGATCTCCTCCACGACGCCGAAATCGCTCGGGCCGGGCACGTCGAGCCCGAAGCCGATGGCACGGGCCCCCTCCTCGACCTCGGCGCCCTCGACCATGAGCCGGGTCGCCTCGTCGGCGCGGTTGTACACGCACGCGACCTTCGTGTTCTCGTACACCTTGCCCTTCGCCGCCCGGTACGCCTCGAAGGAGCCGTGCCAGTCGAGGTGGTCGTCGGCGATGTTGAGCACGACGCTCGACCACGGGTGCAGCGCGCCCGGGCCGGACGTCGGGAGGTGGTGCAGCTGGTAGCTCGAGAGCTCCACGACGAGCACGTCGAAGCCGCCGGGGTCGCGCACCGCGTCGAGCACCGGCACGCCGATGTTGCCGCACGGCGCCGCCCGCAGCCCGTTCGCCGCGAGGAAGGTCGCGGTCATCTGCACGGTCGTGGTCTTGCCGTTCGTGCCCGTCACGAGGATCCACTCGGCGGTGCTCACCTTGTCGCGGACGCGCCAGGCGAGCTCGATGTCGCCCCAGACGGCGATGCCCTCGCGGCCCGCCCAGTCGAGCACGGGGTGATCGGGGTGGAACCCCGGCGACACGACGACGACCTCGGGCGCGAACGCCTCGAGCTCGGCCGGCACCGTGTCGAGCGGATGCCGCACGAGCGTCGCGCCGATGACCTCGAGGATGCGGGCGCGATCGTCGTCGACCTGCGGCGCGACGACGAGCACCTCGGCCCCGAGCTCGGTCAACGTGTCGGCCACGGCGAAGCCCGTGACGCCGACCCCGAGGACGGCGACCTTGAGACCGCGCCAGTCCGCGTTCCAGCTCGTCAGGGTGTCGAGACGGTTCGAGGCGGGCCCCGTGGCATCCGTCATCAGCTCTGCAGCCATTCGAAGTAGAACGCGCCCACACCGGCGGCGACGAACAGGCCCGCGATGATCCAGAAGCGCACGACGATCGTGACCTCCGCCCACCCCTTCAGCTCGAAGTGGTGGTGGATCGGACTCATCAGGAAGATGCGTTTGCCGTGCGTCACCTTGAAGTAGGCGCGCTGCAGGATGACCGACCCGGTCTCGATGACGAAGAGGCCGCCGATGATGATGACGAGGAGCTCGGTGTGGCTCACGACCGCGAGCGCCGCGAGCGCGCCGCCGAGGCCGAGCGAACCGGTGTCGCCCATGTAGATCTTCGCGGGGTTCGTGTTCCACCACAGGAACCCGATGAGACCGCCGACGATCGCGGCCGAGACGATCGCGATGTCGAGCGGGTCGCGCACGTTGTAGCAGCGGTACTCGTCGTTCTCGTTCAGGCCGATCGCGGCGCAGGCCTGGTTGAACTGCCAGAACCCGATGAAGACGAACGAGCCGATCGCGAGGATCGAGGCGCCGCCCGCGAGGCCGTCGAGACCGTCGGTCACGTTGACGCCGTTCGACGTCCCGGCCGCGATGAGGCAGATCCAGACGACGTACAGGATGATGCCGACGATCGAGCCGAACACCATGAAGTCGAGCGGCAGATCGCGGATGAACGAGATCTTCGTGTTCGCGGGGGTCAAGCCCTGGTCGTTCGGGAACTGCAGCGCCAGCAGGGCGAACAACGCAGCCACGATCACCTGGCCGGCCACCTTCGCCCAGCCGCCGAGGCCGAGGCTCTGCTTCTTGCGGGTCTTCAGGAAGTCGTCGAGGAATCCGACGAGGCCGAGACCGACCATCATGAACAGCACGAGCAGGCCCGAGGCGGTCGGCCTCTCGTTCGAGACGAGCAGCGTCGCCACGAAGTACCCGAACAGCGTGCCGAGGATGAAGATGATGCCGCCCATCGTGGGCGTGCCGCGCTTGACGTGATGGCTCTGCGGCCCGTCGTCACGGATGAACTGGCCCCAGCCGATCCGCGTGAACAGGCGGATGAACAGCGGCGTCAGGAACAGCGTGAAGGCGAGCGACAACGCTCCGGCGGTCAGCAGTGCTCTCACGCGAACCACACTCCCGCTCGGTCACCGGGCAGGCGGTTCGCCGGCCCAGCCTCGCCGTGATGATGCACTGCGCTCACGCGAACCATTCTCCCAGTCGATCGCCAAGGAGGCGGAGACCCGCCGAATTGGACGATTTCACCAATATCGTGTCACCGGGGCGGGCGCCCGCGGTGACGAGCTCGAAGGCCTCGTCGGCCGTCTCGACGAATGCGGACTCGCCGTCCCACGATCCTTCGTTGATCGCGGAGATGTGCAGCCGCCGCGCGGCCTGGCCGACGACGACGAGCTGCGAGATGCCGAGTCGCACCGCGAGCAGCCCGATCCGGTCGTGCTCCTCCCCGGAGAACTCGCCGAGTTCGCTCATCTCGCCGAGCACGGCGATGGTGCGCGTGCCCGGCTCCTTCACCTGCGCGAGGGTCTTGAGCGCGGCCGACATCGAGTCGGGGCTCGCGTTGTACGCGTCGTTGATGATCGTGATGCCGTCGCGGCCGCCCATGAGCTGCATGCGCCAGCGCTCGGCGAGGGTCACCTGCTCGAGCGCGGCGACGACGTCGGACAGCGGCACGCCGAGTTCGACGGATGCCGCGACCGCCGCGAGGGCGTTCATGACGTGATGCTCGCCGAGCACCCCGAAGCGGACGCGCGCCTGCTCGCCGCCCGGGATCGTCACCGTGAAGTCGGTGCCGCGCGGGTGGGCGCGGAGCTCGGTCGCGCGAACCTCGGCGGTGTCGCCGAGGCCGAACCAGACGACGCGGGCGTTCGTGAGGCCCGCCATCGGCACGACGCGGGGGTCGTCGGCGTTGAGCACCGCGACATCGCCCTCGAGGAGGTCGGTGACCATCTCGGACTTCGCCTGCACGGTCTTCTCGATGCCGCCGAACTCGCCCGCGTGGGCGAGCCCGACCTTGAGCACGATGCCGACGTCGGGGCGGGCCATGCGCACGAGACGCGCGATCTCGCCGACACCCGACGCACCCATCTCGGCGACGAGGAACTCGGTGTCCTCCGCGAGCTCGAGCATCGTGACGGGGGCGCCGACCTCGTTGTTGTACGAGGCGCGGGCGGCGACCGTCGGGCCGACCTTCTCGAGCACGGCGCGGAGCAGGTTCTTCGTGGTGGTCTTGCCGTTCGACCCCGTGACGCCGACGATGCGCAACTTGCCGTGCTCGCGCACGCGGCGCACGGCCTCGGTCGCGAGAGCGCCGAGCGCATCGACCGAATCGGGCACGACGATCTGCGCCACGGGCAGTTCGAGCGCGTGCTCGACGATGAGGACGGCTGCGCCCCGCTCGACGGCCGACGGAGCGAAGCGGTGGCCGTCGTCGAACTCGCCGCGCTTGGCGACGAAGACGCCGCCGGAACCGATCTCGCGGGAGTCGGTGGTGACGGCGCCGGTGACGACGGTCTCAGCCGACGCGTCGGTGCGCTCGAGGTCGAGGGTGCCGCCTGCAGCCGCCGCGATCTCGGCGAGGGTCATCGCGATCATGCGAGCCACCCCGCTTCGCGCAGCGCCTGCTTGGAGTCTTCGCGTGCTGAGTAGGGGATCTTCACGCCTTTCACCTCGTGGTAGTCCTCGTGGCCGGGGCCGGCGTAGAGGATGGCATCGCCCTCGCCCGCGAGGGCGAGCGCCGCGCGGAACGCGGCCTTCGGGTCGGCGATCTCGTGGATCTCCCGTTCGGGGACGGCGTCGAGCGCCCCGGCGATGAGCGCGGCGCGGATCGCCGCGGGGTCTTCGAAACGGGGGTGGAAGTCGGTGATGACCACGACGTCCGCGCCGCGGGCGGCGATGGCGCCCATCTCGGCCCGCTTCGTCGTGTCGCGGTCGCCGTCGGCGCCGAACACCATGATCACGCGGCCCGTCGTCGCGCGACGGATCGCGCCGAGCGTCTGGAGGAACGCGTCGGGGCTGTGCCCGTAGTCGATGTAGACGGTCGGGCCGCGGTCGCCCGAGATGCGCTCTGCGCGACCCGGGATGTACGCGTCGATGCCGCCGTCGCGCTCGAGCGCCGAGGCGATGCGGTCGAGGTCGTAGCCGGCCTCGGTGAGCATGACGATCGCGAGCGCGGCGTTCGCGGCCATGTACCAACCGAGCAGCGGCACGCGGGTCTCGATACGGCGCCCGTCGGGGCCTTCGAGCGCGAAGCCGGTCGATGCGGCGGTCTCGTCGAGGACGGTGAGTCGCCAGTCGGCGGCGACCTCGGGATCGCTCGTGAGGGTCGTGACCGGGATGCGCGACTCGGCGACGAGGCGACGACCCCACTCGGAGTCGACGGTGACGACGCCGCGACGCGCGCGCTCGGGCTGGAAGAGCTCGCGCTTCGCCTCGAAGTACTCGGCCATGTCCGTGTAGTCGTCGAGGTGATCGTGCGTGAGGTTCGTGAACCCCGCGATGTCGAACACGAGGCCGTCGACGCGGTGGCGCGAGAGCGCCTGCGCGGAGACCTCGATGCCGACGGCGCGCACCTCGACCTCGCGCATGCGTGCGAGCAGTGCGTGCAGTTCGCTCGCCTCGGGGGTCGTGAGCGAACTCGTGACGGCCTCGTCGCCGATGCGGCGCTCGGCGGTCGACGTGAGCCCGGCGGTGACGCCGAGCTGCCGGAGAATCCCGTAGAGCAGGTAGACGACGCTCGTCTTGCCGTTCGTGCCGGTCACCGCGAAGGTGGTCGCCGGGTTCTCGGCGGTGCGGTGGATCCACGCGGCGACCGCACCGAGCGCGGCGCGCGCGTCGGGGGTGACGAGGATGGGGAGGCCCGACTCGGCGGCGAGGCCGGCACCGGCCTCGTCGGTCAGCACGGCGACGGCACCCGCATCACGTGCGGCGGCCGCGTACTGGGCACCGTGGGCGTTCCGCCCCGGCACGCCGACGTAGAGGTCACCGGGGCGCACGGCGCCCGAGGCGAGGCCCGCGCCGGTGACCTCGAGGTCGCCGAGCTCGCCGCGCACGTCGAACCCGAACTCCTCGGCGAGGCTGCGGAGCGATCGGGGGCTCGGGTGCTGCGGCCGGAGGGCCGTGGGAGGCGATCCGGTCACGAACCCAACTTTCTCACCAGGTAGCTGGCAGATCGGGCGCCGGGGCGCCGGATGGAACGGTCCGATACTTCTTCAGCACGTAGCTCATCACGTCTTGGAAGACGGGAGCGGATGCGGCGGACGAGTTCATCTTAACGGCATTCTGGAAGCTCACCGAAACGACGAACTCGGGATCGTCGGCCGGAGCGAAGCCCGCGACGGAGACGAGATAGCCCGTGAGGTACTTCCCGTCAGGGCCCGCGACCTGCGCGGTACCGGTCTTCGCGGCGACCCGGTAGCCGGGGATCTCCCACTTGTCGGCGAGCCAACCGTCGGCGTAAACGCGTTCGAGCATCTGGCTCGTCTCGTCAGCGGCCTGCTCCGAGATGACTCGCGTGCCCTGCGCGGGCGGAGCGGTCGTCTCGCCGTCGGCGGTCGTGCAGCCGTCGACGAGGGAGACGGGCATGCGCACGCCGCCGTTCGCGATGGTCTGGTAGACGCTCGCGATCTGCACCGCGGTCGTCGTGAGTCCCTGGCCGAACATGGTCGCGTACTTCGTCTGGTTGTCCCACTCGTCGGGGCCGCCGTGCAGGTCGCCGGCCGCCTCGGCCGGGAACCCGACCTCGGTCTCCGTCCCGAGCCCGAAGTCGAGCATGTCCTGGTATCGCTGCTCGTCGCTGATCCGTTCGCCGAACATCGACATGCCGGTGTTCGACGACTCGATCATCACCCCGGTGAGCGTCAACGGCAGGTCATCGTGACGCGAGCTGTCGTTGATGTTCGCGCCGTTCGGCGGTTCGTACCGATACGGCGCGACGATCTGGTCGACGGGCGTCGCCGCCCCCGCGTCGAGCACCGACGCCGCGGTGAGCGCCTTGAACGTGGACCCCGGCTCGAACGGCGCGGCGAAGGCGCGCGAACCGCTGTCGTCGGCGTCCGTCGCCCCGGGGTCGTTCGGATCGACGGTGGGCACATCCGCGACGGCGAGCAGTCGGCCCGTCTTCACCTCCATGACCGTCACCGTCGCCCAGTCGGCGCCGACCGCGCGGCGCTGCTCCTCCGCGACGCGCTGCACGTAGTACTGGAGGTCGGCGTCGATCGTGAGTTCGAGCGTGCCGCCGTCCTCCGCCTGCTTGTGCACGACCTCGCTGCCGGGAATGGGCACCCAGTCGGCCGCGCTGTGCAGGTAGCTCACCTCGCCGTCGGTGCCGGCGAGGCACTGGTCCTCCGCGAGCTCGAGGCCGGCGAGCGGCGCGCCGTCGTCCTCCTGCACGAAGCCGAGGAGGTTGCCGGCGACGGCGCCGTTCGGGTACGTGCGGCTCGGGTGCTTCTCGGCGTACACCCACGGGATGTCGAGCCCGTTCACGGCCTCGTACGTCCCGGTGTCGACCTGCTTCGCGAGGAACGCGTAGTCCGAGTCGGGGTCTTCGGCGAGCTTCGACGTGATCACGCCGATGACCTGATCGCCCGTGAGCCCGAGCACCGGGCCGAGCTCGGCCGCGGTCGGGGTGAGCGCGGCGACGAGCTCCTCGTTCGTCACCTCGACCTTCTGCTTCGGGTTCTCCTTCTGCTTGCGCTCGAGCACCGCGAGCTGCGCCTGCTTCGGCGAGATCACGATGTCGTAGCGCATCACACTGTCGGCGAGCACCGTGCCGTTCGCGTCGACGATGTCACCGCGGGCGCCCCACACCTTCACGGGCTGCGACCGCGCATCCTGCGACTGCGCATTGAGCGCCGAGGCGCGCACGACCTGGATGTCGACGAGCTTCACGACGAACACCCCGACGAGCACGACGAGGATCACCGCTGAGGCGAGGATCCTGCGCATCGGGTGGCGACTGGTCCGGTTCATCCGCTGCGGTCCTCGATCGTGCTCGTCGTGCTGGTGCTAGTGGGTGGCGGGCGTCGGAAGTCCGCTGCCCGCCGGTGGCGGGGCCGGAGCCTCGACGGGTGCCTCCGCCCCCGTCTCGCCCACCGCCCCCGCGGTGGTGTCGCTCTTCGGAGTCTCCCCCGCGGGCTGCTCGGTCACGAGCGGCACGCCGTCGATCAGCGCATTCGGGACGAGCGGCGCTGACGCCACCGCTCCCCCGGCGGCCGCTGCCGGGTCGCCGCTCACGCTGCCGTCGGAGAGCCGGAGGAACACCGGGGCCGAGTTCGGCACCATTCCGAGCGCCTCCGCGTTCGCGGCCAGGTACTGCGGCGACTCCACCCGGTCGAGGTCCTCGCGGAGCTGCTGCTCCTGGCGGTCGAGCTTCGTCTGCTGCATCGTGGCCGCGTCGATGTCGTAGGCGCCCTGCGTGATCGCGATCGACAGCAGGAGCTGTGCGACGACGATGACGGCGACGCCCGCGACGGCGATGACGGCGTAGGCGAGGCGGGGCTTGGCCCGGCCGCCTGCGGCGTCGGGTGCGGGCCGCAGCCAGCGGGGCCGTTCAGGTGCGCGGCGCGGCGCCTGCTGGGGCGCCCGCAGCGGTGTGGCCGGCACAGCGCTCATGACGGCCTCCTCACTCGTTCTGCGGCGCGCAGGCGCACCGGCTTGGCACGCGGGTTCTCCGCCTGCTCGGCTTCGCTCGCGAGTTCGGCCCCCCGTACGAGGAGCTTCCACTGCGGGCGGTGCTCGGGCAGCTCCATCGGGAGCCCCGCGGGCGCCGACGAGCTCGAGGCCGTCTGCAGCACGCGCTTGACGATGCGGTCTTCGAGCGACTGGTAGGCGAGCACGACGATGCGGCCGCCGACGGCGATCGAGTCGAGTGCGGCGGGCATCGCCCGTTCGAGCACCGAGAGCTCTTCGTTCACCTCGATGCGCAGCGCCTGGAACACCCGCTTCGCCGGGTGCCCCTGCCGCTGCACCGCCACCGGGGTCGCGGCCTGGATCACGGCGACGAGTTCGGCCGAACGCGTGATCGGGGCATCCTCTCTGGCCCTGACGATGGCGCGCGCGTAGCGGGCCGCCAGCTTCTCCTCGCCGTAGTCGAGGAAGATGCGCTTGAGCTCGTCCTCGCTCGACTCGGCGATGACGTCCGCGGCGGTGCGCCCCTTCGTGAAGTCCATCCGCATGTCGAGCGGGGCGTCCTTCGAGTAGGCGAAGCCGCGCTCGGCGCGGTCGAGCTGCAGCGAGGAGACGCCGAGGTCGAAGAGCACGCCCTGCACCTCGGTGAATCCCTCCGAGCGCACCGCCCGCGCGATGCCGTCGTAGACGGTGTGCACGAACCGTGCGCGGTCGCCGTACTTGGCGAGGCGTTCGCGGGCGATGCCGAGGGCGTCGGTGTCGCGGTCGAGGCCGATGACGGTGAGGTTCGGGAACCGCTCGAGGAAGGCGGCGGTGTGGCCGCCCATGCCGAGGGTCGCGTCGACCATCACGGCGCCCTCGCGCTCGAGGGCGGGTGCGAGCAGTTCGAGCGTGCGCTCGAGCATGACCGGGGTGTGAATGCGTTCGATGTCCATGATTCCGCCTTTGCCTTCCGGGCCTTCGAGTCCTGATCCCCATCCGTTCGTCCTGATGCGGGGAAGTGCACCAGGGCCGGCCGGCTGGGAGTCGGGACCCGAGGATCAGAAGAGTCCGGGGATCACCTCCTCCGCCGTCTCCGCGAAGGCCGCCTCCTGCTCGGCGAGGTAGCTCTGCCACGCCGCCTGGTCCCAGATCTCAACCCGGCTGCCGGCGCCGATGACCGTGAGGTCTCGGTCGAGCCCCGCATAGCTGCGGAGCGTGGCGGGGATGGTGACCCGGTTCTGCTTGTCGGGGGTCTCCGCGGATGCCCCCGAGAGGAACACGCGCATGTAATCGCGTGCTTGCTTGCTCGTGACCGGGGCTTGGCGGATCTTCTCGCTCATGCTTTCGAACTCGCGAGCGCTGAACACGTAGATGCAGCGCTCCTGCCCGCGCGTGAGCACGAGCCCGTTCGACAGCTCCTCCCGGAATTTCGCCGGAAGAATGACGCGGCCTTTCTCATCGAGCTTTGGTTCGTAACTCCCGAGGAACACCACACCACCCCCTTTCCTCCGGCCAGAATCCAGGTGCCCCCACTTTACTCCACCCTCATCCACCGATCAACGACATTCGCTCGCTTCCGGCGATTCGCGACCCGAGAACCCCTGAGATTCCGCGGAATATCAGGGGTGGAGTGGAGTGGAGGGTTTTCGACACGCCGTGGAGGAACGAGGGCTCGATGAAGCGCCCGGATGCCACGCGCCGCCCCGTTCACGACGGTGCGAGCCGATCGCGGGCATGAAAGTGCGCAAAAAAACGGGCCGATCCGAAGATCGACCCGTTCAGGTGGTGGGAAGTGGAGCGGCTACTCGCTGCCGTCCTGGCGGCGGTCCCAGCGGTCGTTCATGCGATCCATGAACGAGGTGCCCGAGCGCGGCTTGCCCGTGCTCGACGACGACTCGCTCGGCGCGGGCGTCGCTGCGCCGCGCTTGGAGGGCGTGATGGCGACGAGCACGCCGGCGAACATCAGCACGAAGCCGACGATGCCGATGATCAGCAGCTGGGTCGCGACCCCGACGATCAGAGCGCCCACGCCGGCGACGGCGAGCAGCACCCCGAGCACGATGGCACGGTAATTCGGTCGCCGACCGCGCACGCCTCCGACGGCTTGCACGAAATCGGCATCATTGCGATAGAGGTTCCGCTCCATCTCCTCGAGAAGACGTTGCTCCTGCTCTGAAAGCGGCATCTCTTTCCCCTCAGGCTCGGGATCGACGCATCCGAGTCCATTCTAGCCCTGCGTCGCGTCGGTAGGCTAGGCGGGTGGCTCACAGCTCCCGACTGGTCGATATGGTGCACGAACGCATCGAGGACTTCCTCGCCGAACGCACCTCCATTCTCCGCAAGATCAGCGCCGACCTCGACCCGCTCGACGGCTTCTCTCGGCGCTTTCTCAGCGGCGGCAAGCGATTCCGCGCACTCTTCTGCTACTGGGGCTGGGAGGCGGTGCGCACGCGCGACTTCGATCCCTACGCCTCCGCCGAGGGCCCCGATCGCTTCCCGGTGGTCTCGGCCGCCTCGGCGCTCGAACTCTTCCATGCCGCGGCCCTCGTGCACGACGACCTGATCGACCGCTCCGACACTCGCAGGGGCCAGCCCGCGGCGCACCGCCTCTTCGAGGGCCTGCACGCCGAATCGGGCTGGGCCGGCGACGCCGCCGACTTCGGCGGCGACGCCGCGATCCTCCTCGGCGATCTCCTGCTCGGCTGGAGCGATGAGATCTTCGACGAAGGGCTCGACGCCCTCGCCGACCGCGCAGCCGCACGCGCCGCACGCCGCGAGTTCATGCGCATGCGCACCGAGGTCACCGCCGGCCAGTACCTCGACATCCTCGAGGAGCGCGCCTGGGTCGTGCAGCCCGACGCCGAGCAACGACTCCGCGCCGAGCGGGTCATCGTCTACAAGTCGGCGAAGTACAGCATCGAGGCGCCCCTCGTGATCGGCGCCTCCCTCGCGGGCGCGAGCGAGGCCCAGGTCACCTCGCTCCGCGACTTCGGGCTCCCGCTCGGCATCGCCTACCAGCTCCGCGACGACCTGCTCGGCGTCTTCGGCGACCCCGAGGTCACCGGCAAGCCGAGCGGCGACGACCTCCGCGAAGGCAAGCGCACCGTGCTCATCGCGATCGCGCGCGATCGGCTCGCCCCCGGTCAGCGGCGACTGCTCGACGAACTGCTCGGCGACCCGTCGCTGAGCGCCGAGCAGGTCGGGATGCTGCAGCGCACCATCACCGAGTGCGGCGCCGTCGACGAGGTCGAAGCCCTCATCGCGAAGAACGCCGCTCGCGCGATCGCCGCGCTCGACGAGGCTCCCCTCGGCCATGAAGCGCGCACCGAACTCGCCACCCTCGCGAAGACGGTCACCCGCCGCACGAGCTGACGGAGGGCGCCGCCGGCCGGGCGGGCTCAGGCGAGGGCTTGCGCGATCCGCCGGACCTCGGCCTTGCGACCGGCGCGCAGCGCGTCGATCGGCGCCGCACCGAGGCTGTCTTCGACGGCGAGGAACCACTCGAGCGCCTCGGCGTCGCTGAATCCCGCGTCGGCGAGCACCATCGCGGTGCCGTGGATCTCGGGCATCGGCGCATCGTCCTTCAGGAAGACTGACGGCACCCGCAGCACGCCGTCGACCCGAGCGGCCAGCAGGTGCCGGTCGTCGATCATGCGACGGATGCGACTCGGGCTCTCACCCAGGAGTTCGACGAGGTCGGGAACGGTCAGCCAGGCGGTCTCGGCAGCATCGGTCACGCATCAAGACTGCCACGTCACGACCCGTCGGGGAAAGCGGCTCGATCCCGGCTGCCCCTCATGAGCCCGAGTCGGCGGACTCGCGACGCGGTGTTTGACTCGCTCCACCGCCTGTGCGACGGTGGCGGAAGTCGGAGCACCAGGCCGGCGAAGGGGGAACAGCATGGCGTACGACGTCGATGACGCCGGCGGACGCGGTGAGCGGGGCACGGCGAAGCCGGGACGCCCCCGTGGCATCCGCGGAGTGCTCGCGGTGCCGTTCGCGATCGTGAGCGCCCTGGCCGTGACCCTCGGCATCGCGCAGCCGGCCGAAGCCGCACCCCAGCCGGTGAAGCGGCAGCCGAAGCCCAAGGCCGCACCGCTCGGGACGATCGTGCCCGTCGCCGCCGCGGCGACCGCCGAGTCCGTGCCGGCCGAGATCGTCGTCGCCGAGGGCGACACGGTCAGCGGAATCGCCGAACGATTCGGCCTCTCGACCGCCGAGGTGCTGGCGCACAACGGCCTCGGGTGGTCGAGCATGATCTTCCCCGGGCAGCGGCTCGCCCTCCCCGGCGGTCGCGCGACGCCCGTCGCCCCCGCACCCGACGCGATCGCGAAGCACCAGGTCGCCGAGGGCGACACGATGAGCGGCATCGCCGCGCGCTACGGGGTCGCCCTCGACGAGCTCCTGCAGGTGAACGGGCTCGGCCGGCAGTCGCTCATCTTCCCGGGCGAATCGATCGTGCTGCCGCCTGCGGCGGGCACGGCCGCGCCTTCCGAGGCGCCGGCACCGCCCACGTCGGCGCCCGCCCCGGTCACGGCACGTCCGCCCGACACCCACCTCGTCGTGGACGGCGACACCGTCTGGGACATCGCCGCACGCAACGAGGTGGAGGTCGCGGCACTCATCGCCGCGAACGGGCTCGACCAGAGCGCGACGATCCGCCCGGGCCAGCAGCTCGCGATCCCCCGACCGGTCGCCGTCGTCCAGGTGGCATCCGTGAGCGCCGTGCTCACCGAGGAGATGCGGGCGAACGGACGGCTCATCGTCGACATCGGCCGCGCACTCGGCGTCCCCGACCGGGGCATCGTCATCGCCCTCGCCGCCGCCGCCCAGGAATCCGGCATGAGGAACGTGCGGCACGGCGACCTCGACTCGCTGGGACTCTTCCAGCAGCGCCCCAGCCAGGGCTGGGGCACGGTCGACCAGGTGCTCGACCCGGTGCGAGCGACGACCGCCTTCTACGGCGGCCCGAGCAACCCGAACCCGGGCGTCACCGCCGGGCTCCTCGACATTCCCGGCTGGGAATCGATGTCGCTCACCGACGCCGCCCAGGCCGTCCAGCAGAGCGCCCACCCCGACCACTACGCCAAGTGGGAGGTCCAGGCGCGAGCCTGGCTCGACGAACTCGGCTGAAGCGCATCACGATGGGGTTTCGATCGGCGCGTCTACGGCGTTTGTTCAGATCGAGGCATATGCCGTTTCGTAGACTCTCACAGTGACCAACGCACCTGCAGACCCGATGATCGGCCGTCTCATCGACGGCCGCTATCAGGTGCGCTCGCGGATCGCCCGCGGCGGCATGGCCACCGTGTACCTCGCGACCGACCTCCGCCTCGAGCGGCGCGTCGCGATCAAGATCATGCACGGCCACCTCGCCGACGACAACACCTTCAAGACGCGCTTCGTGCAGGAGGCCCGCTCGGCCGCCCGACTCGCGCACCCGAACGTCGTCAACGTCTTCGACCAGGGCCAGGACGCCGACATGGCGTACCTCGTCATGGAGTACCTGCCCGGCATCACGCTGCGCGAGCTGCTGAAGGACTACAAGAAGCTCACCCCCGAGCAGACCGTCGACATCATGGACGCGGTGCTGTCGGGCCTCGCCGCCGCGCACAAGGCCGGCATCGTGCACCGCGACCTCAAGCCCGAGAACGTGCTGCTCGCCGACGACGGCCGCATCAAGCTCGGCGACTTCGGCCTCGCCCGCGCGGCCAGCGCGAACACGGCGACCGGGCAGGCACTGCTCGGGACGATCGCCTACCTCTCCCCCGAACTCGTGACCCGCGGGGTCGCCGACGCGCGCAGCGACATCTACGCGGTCGGCATCATGATGTTCGAGATGCTCACGGGCGAGCAGCCCTACGTCGGCGAAGCGCCGATGACGATCGCGTACCAGCACGCGAACGACGAGGTGCCCGCACCCAGCTCGAAGAACCCGGCCGTGCCGCACGAGCTCGACGAGCTCGTGCTGTGGGCCACCCGTCGCGACCCCGACGAGCGCCCCCGCGACGCCCGCGAACTGCTCGACAAGCTCCGCGAGGCCGAGCCGGTGCTGCGCTCCTCGCACGTACCGCTCACGACGCAGTCGACCATGGTGCTCCCCGTCGCCGCCGATCTGCTCGGCACCGCGACCGCCGAGACGCGCGTGCTCGGCGAAGCCGCGCTCGTGCCGGGCGCCGCGGTGGCCACCGCGGAGTCCTCCGACGGCGACCACGACGTCGACGAACTCACCGCGACCACCGCGCGACGCAAACGCCGCGGCTACTGGATCCTCGCGCTCGTCGTCCTCCTCACCGGCCTCGCGGCCGGCACGGGCTGGTACTTCGGCGCCGGGCCCGGTGCGTCGACGACGATCCCGCACACCAGCCTGAAGACGCCCGACGAGGCCCTCGCGCTGCTCGCCGACGCCGGCTTCGAGGTCGTGCAGGAGACGCGCACCGATCCCGAGATCCCCGCCGGAACGGTCATCGACACCGACCCCGCCGGCGGGAAGTCCGCCGGCAACGGCTCGACGGTCACCCTGCTCGTCTCCGAGGGTCCGCGCATCCTCGAGGTGCCCGATGTCGAGGGCGAGCCGGTCGACGAAGCCACAAAGGCCCTCGCCGAGTTCACGCTGCTCGACCCGATCGAGCAGTTCTCCGGCGACGTTCCCGACGGCTCCGTCATCGGCGCGATCGGCGCCGACGGTGCGGCGGTGCCCGCGAGCTACCCCGAGCGCGGCGAGATCACCCTCATCGTCTCGGTCGGCCCTGTGCCGCCCGTCGAGGGCCTCCCCCTCGCCGAGGCCGAGCAGAAGCTGAAGGACGCCGGGCTCAAGGTCGTCGTCAAGGACCCCGAGTTCTCCAACGACGTGCCGAAGGACAACGTCCTGAAGGCCGACTGGATGAACGACCCCATGCGCCCGGGGACCTCGACCGTCGAGCTCACCGCGTCGAAGGGCCAGGACCTCGTCACGGTGCCGAACGTCGTCGGCGTGAAGCTCGAAGACGCGATCGAGCAGCTCGAGGCGGCCGGGTTCACGGTCACCCACAGCTTTCCGGGGGCCTTCATCGCGTTCGCGACGGTGAGCCAGCAGAATCCGGCCGCCGACACGCAGGCCGTGCGCGGCAGCACCATCACCCTCGTGGCGACGCTGACCGTCTGACCCCTCCTCCCCCGTACCGCGCCCCTGTCGGCGCACGAGCAGGGGCACGCGGCGGCGCCTGATGCGGCGCCCTGCGGGTCCTCCTCGTCCGCGCCGGCCCACCTGCGCCACGAACGAGTTCGGCGCGTGGCATCCGAACCATGACGATCACGGATGCCACGCGCCGAAGCTGCGTGCGCGGTGCGCTCAGCGGGCTGCGAGCTCCTCGGCGACGAGGAACGCGAGCTCGAGCGACTGCATGTGGTTGAGGCGCGGGTCGCACAGCGACTCGTAGCGGGTCGCGAGGGTCGCCTCGTCGATGTGCTCGGAGCCGCCGAGGCACTCGGTCACGTCGTCGCCCGTGAGCTCGACGTGGATGCCGCCGGGGTGCGTGCCCGCAGCGCGGTGCGCCTCGAAGAAGCCCTTGACCTCGTCGACGACGTCGTCGAAACGACGGGTCTTGTAGCCGTTGGGCGTCGTGATGCCGTTGCCGTGCATGGGGTCGGTCACCCACAGCGGGTTCGCATCGCTCTGCTTGATCGCCTCGAGCAGCGGCGGCAACGCCTCGCGGATCTTGCCTGCGCCCATGCGCGTGATGAACGTGAGACGACCCGGCTCGCGGTTCGGGTCGAGCTTCTCGATGAGCTCGAGCATCGTCTCGGGCGTCGTCGTCGGGCCGAGCTTCACGCCGATCGGGTTGCGCACCCGCGACAGGAAGTCGACGTGCGCGCCGTCGAGCTCACGGGTGCGCTCGCCGATCCAGATGAAGTGACCGCTCGTGACGTACGGGGTGCCCGTGCGCGAATCGATGCGCGTCATCGGCCGCTCGTAGTCCATCAGCAGACCCTCGTGGCCCGTGTAGAACTCGGTGTGCTTCAGCGCCTCGAAGTCGGCACCGCAGGCGTCCATGAACTTCACGGCGCGGTCGATCTCGCGAGCCATCGACTCGTAGCGCGAGTTCGCCGGGTTCTGCGCGAAGCCCTGGTTCCACGAGTGCACCTGACGCAGGTCGGCGAAACCGCCCTGCGTGAACGCGCGGATGAGGTTGAGGGTCGACGCGGCGGTGTGGTAGCCGCGGATGAGGCGACCGGGGTCGGCCGCACGCGACTCGGGGGTGAAGTCGTAGCCGTTGACGATGTCGCCGCGGTAGGCCGGCAGCGTCACGTCGCCGCGGGTCTCGTGGTCGCTCGAGCGGGGCTTCGCGAACTGGCCCGCCATGCGGCCCATCTTCACGACCGGCATCGAGGCGCCGTACGTGAGCACCACGGCCATCTGCAGCACCGTCTTGACCCGGTTGCGGATCTGGTCGGCGGTCGCACCCGCGAAGGTCTCGGCGCAGTCGCCGCCCTGCAGGAGGAACGCCTCACCGCGCGACGCGGCCGCGAGGCGCTCGCGCATCGTGTCGACCTCGCCCGCGAACACGAGCGGCGGGAGCGTCGCGAGCTCGGCCGACGCCGCGGCGGCCGCCTCGGCCGACGGCCAGGTGGGCTGCTGCTTGATCGGCAGGTCGCGCCAATAGTCGAGGCCCGCGATCACGGAGGGATCTGCGTTCACGAAGGGCTCGACGAGCTGTACCACGAGTGTGTCCTGAGGGGTGAAGGGCGACGGTGCGCCGTGATGCGGAACGGCGACGCAGATCGCGCCGCCGTGCATCGAGCCTACCGCGATTGCGAGGCCCGCTGCTCCTTCACGGAACTCGCGTAGACGTCGACGTATTCCTGGCCGCTCAGGCTGCGGAGACGGTAGACCAGTTCGTCCGTCACAGAACGCAACACGAAGCGGTCGCCCTCGAGTCCGTCGAATCGCGAGAAGTCGATCGGCTCGCCGACGATGATGCCGATGCGGCGCACCTTCGGCAGTCGCTTGCCGATCGGCATGACGTGCTCGGTGCCGATCATCGCCACCGGGATGACGGGGACACCCGACTCGAGCACCATGCGGGCGACGCCCGTGCGGCCGCGGTAGAGCTTGCCGTCGGGGCTGCGGGTGCCCTCGGGATAGATGCCGAGGATGCTGCCCTCGCCGAGCACGCGAAGGCCGGTGTTCAGGGATGCCTCGGACGCCTTGCCGCCGGAGCGGTCGATCGGCAGTTGACCGGCGGCCTGGAAGAACTTGCGCGTCGCCCAGCCCTTGAGGCCCTTGCCGGTGAAGTACTCGCTCTTCGCGAGGAACACGACCGGCCGGTCGACGACGAGCGGCAGGAAGATCGAGTCGATGAACGAGAGGTGGTTCGAGGCGAGCACGACGGCGCCCTGCTTCGGCACGTTCTCGAGCCCGACGACCCATGGACGGAAGATCGAGAGGAGGATCGGCCCGATCACGAGGTTCTTCATGACCCAGTAGAACACCGCACGGCTCCCTTCTCGTGGCGCATCGATCAGCCTACCGTCGGCCGCTCAGGCGTGCTCGGCGACCCAGACGCGGGCGAGATCGGCCGCGCCGACGACACCGGCGTCGTTCTGCATCTCGGCCACGACGAAGTCGGGCTCGGGGTGATAGCCGCGCGCAGGCAGGTGCTCGAGATAGGCCTCCCGGATCGGGTCGAGCAGGAGCTCGCCGGCGATCGCCACTCCCCCGCCGAACACGAATCGCTGCGGGTCGAGCACGGCGGAGAGGCTCGCGGAGGCGGCACCGAGCCAGTGCCCGAGCTGGCGGAGGGCCGCGACCGCGCCGGGGTCGCCGGCCTCGATCAGCCCGCCGACGATCGCGCCGTCGAGCTCGCCGCGCTCGGCCCGGGCGCGCGCGAGCGCCTGCCCGATGCCGCCGGCGTCGGCGATCTCGCCCGCCATGCGCAGCAGCGCCCGCCCGGAGCCGTACTGCTCGATGCAGCCGCGCTGGCCGCAACCGCATGCGAGGCCGTCGGGCACGACGCGCAGGTGGCCGAGCTCGGCGCCGGCCCCGAAGCCGCCGCGGAACAGGCGGTCGCCCGCGACGATGGCGCCGCCGACGCCGGTGCCGATCGTGAGCATCACCATGTCGCTGACGAGGCGACCGGCGCCGAAGCGGAACTCGGCCCAGCCGGCGGCGTTCGCGTCGTTGTCGACGACGACCGTGCCGCCCACGCGAGCCTCGAGCTTCGCGCGCAGCGGCTCGTTGCGCCAGTCGATGTTCGGCGCGTAGTAGAGCGTCGACTGGGCGGCGTCGACGAATCCCGCCGCCGCGACGCCGACGGCGGCGATCTCGTCGCCGCCCCGCAGCCCCTCGATCATCGCGACGACCGCGTCCTCGAGGGATCGGGGGTCGGCCGGCGTGGGCACCCGGTCGCTGCGGATGATGGTGCCGAGCTCGTCGATGACGGCTCCGGCGATCTTCGTTCCGCCGATGTCGATTCCGATCGCGTGCACGCGGACGCCGCCTTTCTGGGGTCAAGAGGAACGAGGCAAAAACGTGCCGGGACCGTGGCCACGCGAGCAACGACTAGAGTGTAATCGACCCCAATGCCGAGGTCGCGCAGGTACCCGAGCCGGGCGCGATCCTCCCGGTGCCGAAGGAGCTACCGTGACCGAATTCTCCACGCCTGCCGTGGTCGCACCAGACCCGTCCGCGAACACCACCGATCTGCTCGTCGACCGGCTCGCCGCGACGCCCGATTCGGTCCTCTTCTCGCTGCCCACCGCCGACGGCGGCTGGTCGCCGGTGACGACGCGCGAGTTCTACGACCAGGTGATCGCCCTCGCCAAGGGCTTCGTCGCCGCGGGCATCCAGCCCGGCGACAAGATCGGCCTGATGTGCAAGACGCGCTACGAGTGGACGCTGATCGACTTCGCCGCCTGGTTCGCCGGCGCCGTGCTCGTGCCCGTCTACGAGACGAGCTCGCCGTCGCAGGTCCGCTGGAACCTCAGCGACTCGGGCGCCATCGCGGTCATCGTCGAGACCCCCGACCACTTCGCGCGTTTCGACGAAGTGCACCCCGATCTCCCCGCGATCCGCAACACCTGGCAGATCGACCTCGGCGACCTCGAAAAGCTCGCCGCGAGCGGCACCGAGATCGCCGACGACGAGATCGAGCGTCGCCGCAAGCTCGCGAACGGCGACGACATCGCCACCCTCATCTACACCTCGGGCTCCACCGGCAAGCCGAAGGGCTGCGTGCTCACCCACGCGAACTTCGTCGAGCTCTCGCGCAACGCCGCCGTCGGCCTCGACGAGGTCCTCCGCGACCCGAACGGCGCCTCGACGCTCCTCTTCATCACGCTCGCGCACGTCTTCGCCCGCTTCATCGCGGTGCTCTGCGTGCACGCGGGTGTGCGCGTCGGCCACCAGCCCGACACGAAGCAGCTCCTCCCCTCGCTCGGCAGCTTCCAGCCGACCTTCCTCCTCGCCGTGCCGCGCGTGTTCGAGAAGGTCTACAACGTCTCCGAGCAGAAGGCCGAGGCCGGCGGCAAGGGCAAGATCTTCCGCGCCGCAGCCGACACCGCCGTCACGTACTCGATCGCGCTCGAGCAGGGCAAGGTGCCGCTCGGCCTCAAGGTCAAGTTCAAGGTCTTCGACGCGCTGGTCTTCTCGAAGCTCCGCGCGGCGATGGGCGGCAAGGTGCGCTACGCCGTGTCGGGCTCGGCCCCGCTCGGCCCGCGCCTCGGCCACTTCTACCACGCGCTCGGCATCACCATCCTCGAGGGCTACGGCCTCACCGAGACGACGGCGCCCGTGAGCGTCAACCTGCCCTCGAAGTCGAAGATCGGCACCGTCGGGCCCGCGCTGCCGGGCAACTCGATCCGCCTCGCCGCCGACGGCGAGATCCAGGCGAAGGGCATCTCGGTCTTCAAGGAGTACTGGAAGAACCCCGAGGCGACCGCCGAGGCGTTCGACGGCGAATGGTTCAAGACCGGTGACATCGGCTCGTTCGACGCCGACGGGTTCCTCACGATCACCGGCCGCAAGAAGGAGATCATCGTCACCGCCGGCGGCAAGAACGTCGCCCCGGCCGCGCTCGAGGACCCGATCCGCGCGAACCCGCTCGTCGGCCAGGTCGTCGTCGTCGGCGACCAGAAGCCGTTCATCTCGGCGCTCGTCACGCTCGACCCCGAGATGCTGCCGGTCTGGCTCAACAACAACGGCGAGGACGCCGGCATGACCCTGGAGGAGGCCGCGACGAACGCCGCGGTGCTCGCCGAGGTGCAGCGCGCCATCGACGCGGCGAACGAGAACGTCTCGCGCGCAGAGTCGATCCGCAAGTTCACCATCCTGCCGAGCGAGCTCACCGAGGCGAGCGGCCACCTCACGCCGAAGCTCAGCATCAAGCGCAACGTCATCCTCGAGGACTTCGCTCCGCTCATCGAGAGCATGTACTCGGGTGCGCCCGCGACCGAGGGTCACTCGATCGTGAGCTGACGCTCCCCCGCGACGACGAAACGCCCCACGGGATTCCCGTGGGGCGTTTCCCGTCGGATCAGAACCAGTCCGACTCGCGGATCTCCTTCATCGCCGACCGCCGCTCGTCCTTCTCGAGGCGGTCGAGGTAGAGCAGGCCGTCGAGATGGTCGGTCTCGTGCTGCAGCGCCTGCGCCATGAGCCCCGATCCCGACACCTCGATCTCGTTGCCGTCGAGGTCGATGCCCCGCACCCGTGCGAAGGGGTAGCGCGGCGTCTTCTTCCACAGACCGGGAACGGACAGGCATCCCTCGTCGATGGCCTCCTTCTCGCCCGAGACCTCGACGATCTCGGGGTTGATGACGTACCCGACCTCGCCGTCGATGTTGTAGCTGAACACGCGGAGGTTCACCCCGATCTGGGAGGCGGCGACACCGGCGCGGCCGGGGATGCGCACACTGTCGACGAGATCGGCGACGAGCGAGCGCACACGATCATCGACCTGTTCGACGGGGGAAGAGACGGTCTTCAAGACGGGGTCGCCGAACAGGCGAATGGGACGTTCTGGCAAGGTTCTCCGATCAGTGCCCGCGTTCGGCGGGCAGGCCTTCCACCACGAGGGCGGCGAGTTCGCGGGCGGCGTGCTGGGTCACCGGGCGCAGTTCGTGCCAGTTGACCACCGACCCGGCCGCGAGCTGGGGGTCGTACGGGATGCGCACGATCTCACGCACGCGCGACTGGAAGTGCGCCTCGATCTCGTCGACCTTGACGAGATGGGTGCCCTGGGTCGCGAGGTTGATCGCGACGACCGCGTTGCGGACGAGTTCACCGTAGCCGTTCGCCTCGAGCCAGGTGAGCGTCTCGGAGGCGAGTCGCGCCTCGTCGACGCTGCCGCCCGAGACGATCACGATCGAGTCGGCCCGCTGCAGCGTCGCGCGCATGACCGAGTGCACGATGCCCGTGCCGCAGTCGGTCAGGACGAGCGAGTAGTACCGCGCCGCGAGCCCCGCGACGACGTTGTAGTCGTTGTCGTCGAACGCCTCGGAGAGCGTCGGATCGGTGTCGGAGGCGAGGATGTCGAGCCGCGTCTCGTCGCGCGAGACGAAGCGGGAGAAGTCGGTGTACCCGCCGATCGACGAGGCCTTGACGACGACGTCGCGCACCGTCTCGCGGGTCTGCCGGTCGACGCGTTCGGCGAGGGTGCCGCGGTCGGGGTTCGCGTCGATCGCGATGATGCGGTCGTCGCGAGCATCGGCGAGGGCCATGCCGAGGAGCGCGGTGATCGTGGTCTTGCCGACGCCGCCCTTGCGGGTGAGCACCGGCACGAAACGCGCACCGCCCTCGAAACGCTTCTGGATGCGCTGGTTCATCGCCTTGTGGGCGCGCGCCTTGGCCGAGTCGCCGAGGTTCACGAGATGCAGGGATGCCTCGTACAGGAACCGGTTGAACCCGCCCTGCGGCGCGGGCCTCGTCGTGCGGTTGAGGTCGATCAGGCGGTCGGCCGTCAGCGACTCGGGGGCTTCGGGCACCTCGGCCGGCAGCGCGACCTCCTGGCCGCCGTCGGCGGTCGCCACGACCTGGGCGGTGCCCCGCGCAGGGGTGTCGGCACGTTCGAGGTCGCGAGTCGCGGCCTTCGACGCGTCGGCCGCCAGCAGTGCGCTGTACGGCGAGGCGTCGCGGCGGGCCGCGCTGCGTGAAGAACCGGCCGAGAGCGTCGCCGAGTGGATCGCGATCGATCGCGTGCCCGTGTCGCCGCCGACGACTGCACCGGGGTTCACCGAGACGTCGTCGATCGCCACGGCGACCTCGTCTTCGGGAACCTCCCGCACGGGGGCCGGGGGCAGGTCGACCCGGAGGTCGAGGTCGGGTGCGGGGACCGCCGCGTGCGCGCCGGTCGAGGTCGACGGGCTCACCCGGTCGACCGGACCCGTGCGCACACCGACCCCCCGGCGCGTCACCGGCCCGGTTTCGTGCGTCTCTTCAGCCACCGAATCCCCTCCTCATCAGTGCCGTTCCACGCCAAGCCTAGCGCGGACGCACGACGACGAGCAGATCACCCGCCTCCACCTGCTGGGTCTTCGGGATCGCGACGCGCTCCACGACGCCCGCGACGGGCGAGGTGATCGCGGCCTCCATCTTCATGGCCTCGATCGACGCCACGCTCTGGCCGGCGGCGATCTCGGTGCCCGCCTCGACCTGCAGGGTGACCACGCCCGAGAACGGCGCCGCGATCTGGCCGGGCTGCGAGGCATCCGCCTTCTCTGCAGCGCGCGTGTCGACGGTGATGCTGCGGTCGCGCACGAAGACCGGGCGGAGCTGCCCGTTCAGGATCGTCATGACCGTGCGCATGCCCTTGTCGTCGGCCTCGCCGATCGCCTCGAGCCCCGCGTAGAGCTTGACGCCCTTCGCGATCTCGACGACGTGCTCGGCACCGGGACGCAGGCCGTACAGGTAGTCGGCGGTGTCGACGACCGACAGGTCGCCGAACAGCTCGCGGATCTGCTCGAACTGGCGCGTCGGCGCCGGGAACAGCAGGGCGTTGAGCGTTGCGCGTCGGGTGGCGCTGTCGGCCTCGAGGGCGGCGCGCTGGTCGGCGGTGAGCTCGGTCACGCCGATACGCACGTCCTTGCCTGCGAGCACCTTCGAGCGGAACGGCTCGGGCCAGCCGCCCGGCAGGTCGCCGAGCTCGCCCGCCATGAAGCCGATGACCGAGTCGGGCACGTCGTACTTCTCGGGGTTCGCCGCGAAGTCGGCCGGGTCGGCCTTGACCGCTGCGAGGTGCAGCGCGAGGTCGCCGACCACCTTCGACGAAGGCGTCACCTTCGGCACGCGACCGAGGATCGAGTCCGCTGCCGCGTACATGTCCTCGATGAGCTCGAAGTCGTCGGCGAGGCCGAGCGCGATCGCCTGCTGGCGCAGGTTCGACAGCTGGCCGCCCGGGATCTCGTGGTGGTACACGCGGCCGGTGGGGCCCGGCAGGCCCGACTCGAACGGCTTGTACAGGCGGCGCACCGCCTCCCAGTAGGGCTCGAGGTCGCTCACCGCATCGAGCGAGATGCCCGTGTCGCGCTCGGTGTGCGCGAGGGCGGCGACGAGCGACGATGCCGAGGGCTGGCTCGTCGTGCCCGCCATCGGAGCGCTTGCGACGTCGACGGCGTCGACGCCCGCGTTGCTCGCGGCGAGGAGCGTCGCGAGCTGGCCGCCCGCGGTGTCGTGCGTGTGCAGGTGCACGGGCACGTCGAAGCGCTCGCGCAGGGCGCTCACGAGCTTCGCCGCGGCAGCCGGGCGCAGCAGGCCCGCCATGTCCTTGATGGCGAGGATGTGCGCGCCGGCCCCGACGATCTCGTCGGCGAGGCGCAGGTAGTAGTCGAGCGTGTAGAGGTTCTCGGCGGGGTCGAGCAGGTCGCCCGTGTAGCAGAGCGCGACCTCGGCGATGCTGTGACCCGTCGAGAGCACCGAGTCGATCGCCGGCCGCATCTGCGAGACGTCGTTGAGTGCATCGAAGATGCGGAAGATGTCGACGCCCGTCGCCGCGGCCTCGCGTACGAACGCGTCGGTCACCTCGGTCGGGTACGGGGTGTAGCCGACCGTGTTGCGCCCGCGCAGCAGCATCTGGATGTTGATGTTCGGCAGCGCCTCGCGCAGGGACGCCAGGCGGTCCCACGGGTCTTCGCCGAGGAAGCGCAGCGCGACGTCGTACGTCGCACCGCCCCAGGCCTCCACCGAGAGCAGCTCGGGCGTGAGGCGGGAGACGTACGGCGCGACGGCCACGAGGTCCTTCGTACGGACACGGGTCGCGAGGAGCGACTGGTGAGCGTCGCGGAACGTCGTCTCGGTGACGGCGAGCGGCGTCTGCGCGCGCAGCGCGGCCGCGAAGCCGACCGGGCCGAGTTCGAGCAGGCGCTGGCGCGAGCCGTCGGGCGCAGGCGCGTGCAGGTCGAGCTCGGGCAGCTTCTCGGCGGGGCTCACGCTGATCGGCGCGGGGCCGTTCGGCTGGTTCACCGTGACGTCGGCGAGCCAGTTGAGGATCTTCGTGCCGCGGTCCTTCGAGACGCGGCCGCGCAGCAGCTGCGGGCGCTCGTCGATGAACGAGGTGCTGAGGTCGCCCGCGACGAACGCCGGGTCCTCCAGCACGGCCTGCAGGAAGGGGATGTTCGTCGAGACGCCGCGGATGCGGAACTCGGCGAGGGCGCGCTTGGCGCGCGCGACCGCGGCGACGTGGTCACGGCCGCGGCAGGTGAGCTTCGCGAGCATCGAGTCGAAGTGCGGGCTGATCTGCGCACCCGGGTTGATCGTGCCGCCGTCGAGACGGATGCCGGCGCCGCCGGGCGAGCGGTAGGTCGTGATCTTGCCCGTGTCGGGGCGGAAGCCGGCCGTCGGGTCCTCGGTGGTGATGCGGCACTGCAGCGCCGCGCCGCGGAGACGGATCTGGCCCTGCTCGAGGCCGAGCTCGGCGAGCGTCGCGCCCGCGGCGATGCGCATCTGCGAGACGACGAGGTCGACGTCGGTCACCTCTTCGGTGACGGTGTGCTCGACCTGGATGCGCGGGTTCATCTCGATGAACACGTGCTGGCCGGCACGCTCGCCCGCGGTGTCGAGGAGGAACTCGACGGTGCCCGCGTTCACGTAGCCGATCGACCGGGCGAAGGCGATCGCGTCGCGGTAGAGCGACTGGCGGACCTCGTCGGAGAGGTTCGGTGCCGGGGCGATCTCGATGACCTTCTGGTGGCGCCGCTGCACCGAGCAGTCGCGCTCGAACAGGTGCACCGTCTCACCGGACGAGTCGGCGAGCACCTGCACCTCGATGTGGCGGGGGCGCAGCACCGCCTGCTCGAGGAACATGGTCGGGTCGCCGAAGGCGCTGTCGGCCTCGCGCATGGCCTCTTCGAGGGCGGCGCGGAGCTCGGGCTTCGCGTCGACACGGCGCATGCCGCGCCCGCCGCCGCCCGCGACCGCCTTCGCGAAGATGGGGAAGCCGATCTCGTCGGCCTGGGAGAGCAGCGCCTCGATGTCGCGCGACGGCGGCGTCGACTTCAGCACCGGGACGCCCGCGGCGATCGCGTGCTCCTTCGCGGTGACCTTGTTGCCTGCCATCTCGAGCACGTGCTTCGGCGGGCCGATGAAGGCGATGCCCGCCTCGGCCGCGGCCTGCGCCAGCTCGGGGTTCTCGGAGAGGAAGCCGTAGCCGGGGTAGATCGCGTCGGCGCCCGACTCCTTCGCCACGCGGATGATCTCCGACACGTCGAGGTAGGCGCGCACCGGGTGGCCGGGTTCGCCGATCTGGTACGCCTCGTCGGCCTTCAGGCGGTGCAGCGAGTTGCGGTCCTCGTACGGGTACACCGCGACCGTCTTCGCACCGAGCTCGACAGCGGCGCGGAACGCACGAATGGCGATCTCACCGCGATTGGCAACCAGGATCTTCGTGAACATGCAAGCCTTTCCGAACGGAATCCGCACAGCGAACGTTTAGGTATCGCCCGAGTAGTAAAGGTAACGTATCTGTTCGTGCACGTTCTCTCCGTCAGCTCCCTGAAAGGCGGCGTCGGCAAGACCACTGTCACGCTCGGACTGGCGTCGGCGGCCTTCGCTCGCGGCGTCCGAACCCTCGTGGTCGACCTCGATCCGCAGTCCGATGTGTCCACCGGCATGGACATCCAGGTCGCCGGCCACCTCAACGTCGCCGACGTCCTCGCGTCGCCGAAGGAGAAGATCGTCCGCTCGGCGATCGCCCCGAGCGGGTGGTCCCGGCAGAACCCGCAGTCGACCATCGACGTCATGATCGGCAGCCCGTCGGCCATCAACTTCGACGGTCCGCACCCCTCGATCCGCGACATCTGGAAGCTCGAAGAGGCCCTCGCCAACGTCGAGGCCGACTACGAGCTCGTGCTCATCGACTGCGCCCCCTCGCTCAACGCGCTCACCCGCACCGCGTGGGCCGCGAGCGACCGCGTCGCCGTCGTCACCGAACCCGGCCTGTTCTCGGTCGCCGCTGCCGACCGCGCGCTGCGCGCCATCGAGGAGATCCGCCGCGGTCTCTCCCCCCGCCTCCAGCCGCTCGGCATCATCGTGAACCGCGCGCGCGTGCAGTCCCTCGAGCACCAGTTCCGCATCAAGGAGCTCCGCGACATGTTCGGCCCGCTC
Source organism: Agromyces sp. NPDC058136 (assembly GCF_042884375.1). Lineage (NCBI taxonomy): Bacteria > Bacillati > Actinomycetota > Actinomycetes > Micrococcales > Microbacteriaceae > Agromyces > Agromyces sp. NPDC058136. The sequence goes on from NZ_JBHVUA010000006.1 coordinate 177,794, forward strand.
GTGCTCTCGCCGCAGCTGCCCGAGCGCACCTCGCTCCAGCAGGCCCAGGGTGCGGCGAAGCCGCTGCACATGTGGCCCGGCGAGAGCGCCGAGGAGATGTCGGCGAACTTCGACCAGCTGCTCGACCGGGTGCTGCGCACGGCGCGCATCGGCGACTACGCCGGGCTGCCCGCCGAGATCGAGTCGCACGCGATCTGAGCGATCGCGAACGGCCGGCGCGGATGCCCCGTGGCCGGCCTTCCGGCGACCGGTGACGGGCGCTCCGTGGCATCCGAAATCACCGGCGCAATGTGACGCCGCATGACGGAAGTGCCGCTGCGAACGCGACTCAAGAGATCTTGCGCGACCTCGCGCCGCGGCGTGCGGCGAGCTCGTCCATCGGGTCGGCGGGCTGCGTGTCGAGTTCGACGAGCGTCGATTCGACCTCGCGGAGGACCTTTCCCACGGCGATGCCGAAGACGCCCTGGCCGCGGTTGACGAGGTCGATGACCTCATCGTCGGAGGTGCAGAGGTAGACGCTCGCACCGTCGCTCATGAGCGTCGTCTGGGCGAGGTCTTCGACGCCCGCCTCGCGAAGCTGGGTCACGGCGGTGCGGATCTGCTGGAGCGAGATGCCGGTGTCGAGCAGCCGCTTCACGAGCTTCAGCACGAGGATGTCCCGGAAGCCGTAGAGCCGTTGCGAACCCGAGCCGGCGGCGCCGCGAACCGTGGGTTCGACGAGCTGCGTGCGGGCCCAGTAGTCGAGCTGTCGATAGCTGATGCCGGCCGCGCGGGCGGCGATCGCCCCGCGGTACCCCGTGCCGTCGTCGTGCTCGGGCATGCCGTCGGTGAACAGCAGGCCGAGGTCGTAACGCGAGCGCACGGTCTCACTCATCGAATCGCCCCTCTTCTGCTCGTCACCCCGACGACGCGAGTCCCACGCTACCGAGCGAGGGGGCGTCCGCCAAACATATCGGGCCGATCGTCACGGCGTGTCGCGCAGGGTCGCCGCACCTTCTCAGGAAACGGTGCGCGGTGCAGGATGAAACGGGCGACCTCGTCGTGAACGGCGTGCGAACTCCTGAGATCGTCGGATGCCACGCGCCAGCGCCGCGGCGGTCGACGCGGGGGTCAGCGCGCGAGCCGGTCGAGAGTCGCACGGACGACGCTGGAGTGCACCGCGGCGAGGTGCCCGGCGAGTTCCCGCCCGCGCTCGGCCGCACGGGCCTTGTCGGCGGCGTCGGCGCGCCGCGACGGGGCGATCGCCCGTTCGACGAGTGCCGCTTCGCGCTCCGCAGCGGCACGGAGCCCTCGCAGATGCCGGGGTTCGATCCCGACGGCACGCAGCGCCGCGAGCGATCGCAGCACCTCGAGCGCCTCGTCGCCGTACTGCTCGGCGGCCGGAAGCAGCGACGCCGAGACGGCCTCATCGAGGAGCGCAGCGGTGGCGCCCGATTCGGCGACGAGTTCGCCGCGCGAATAGCGCTTCGACGCACCGAGGAACGCGCTCGCGCTCGTCGCCCCGGGCAGCGCCGGGGTCTCGCCCGCGTCGATCGACTCGAGATGGGTTCGGATGACCTTGAGCGGGAGGTAGTGATCGCGCTGCATCGAGAGCACCACGGTGATGCGCTCGACGTCGGCGGTCGAGAACTTGCGATACCCGGCCGCGGTTCGCGCGGGCGAGACGAGCCGCTGCTCTTCGAGGAACCGCAGCTTCGACGGCGTCAGCTCGGGGAACTCGGGCTGAAGTCTGGCGAGGACCTGACCGATGCCGAGCAGTGGTGCCTGGCCGCTCGCGCGCGAGGACGCAGCGGTGCTCGCCACTAGTCGCTCGCCACCGAGGCCAGGTCGCGGCGGGAAGCGTAGAAGGTGAGGCGGAACTTGCCGATCTGCACCTCGGCGCCGTCGGACAGCAGAGCCGTCTCGATGCGGACGCCGTCGAAGTAGGTGCCGTTCAGCGAGCTCAGGTCTTTGACCTCGAAGGCGGTGCGGTGGCGCACGAACTCGGCGTGCTTGCGCGAGACGGTGACGTCGTCGAGGAAGATGTCGGCGTCGGGGTGACGGCCGACGACGGTGACGTCGCTGTCGAGGAGGAACCGGGCACCGGTGTTCGGGCCGCGGCGCACGATGAGGAGCGCGGAGCCCGACGGGAGTGCGGCGATCGCCTCGTGCTCCTCGGCCGAGATGTCGGCATCGAGTGCGCTGAGCTGCGCGGCAGCCTCACGGCTGAAACCCATGGTCGCGTCGCCGACGCCGTCGACGACGGGTTGCGATGACGTGTGAGCCTCGTTCACCCCGTCGGCCTGAGTGTTGTCGGAATCAACCACGGCTACCTCCCTCTTCAAGCGTATCGGATCGCGCGTCCCCCGCCACCCGCGCCAGTCGAATCACCCGGGCGGTCTCGATCGCATAGATGATCCCGGCCCACCAGTAGAGGAACGCGCCCCAGAGGGTGATGGCCCAGCCGACCGGTTCGCTGACGACGGCGACGGCCGGGAACGCGAGCCCGAGCATGATCACGGGGAGCCCGAAGAACAGTGCGAACGTCGCGACCTTGCCGAGCTGGTGCACCGGGAGCGGGCCGAACCCGTGGTTCGCGAGCACGACGCCGAGCGCGAGCAGGAACACGTCGCGGGACACGATCACGACGACGATCCACCACGGCACGAGCTCCTGGGCCGCGAGGCCGACGAGTGCGGCGAAGATGTACAGCCGGTCGGCCGCGGGGTCGAGCAGCTGCCCGAGACGCGTGATCTGGCCCAGTCGGCGCGCGAGGTAGCCGTCGAGCAGATCGGTGAGGCTCGCGACCACGAGCACCACGAGGGCGAACACGTAGTCGCCCGCGACGATGAGCACGAGGAAGACCGGAACCAGCGCGAGCCGGAGCATGCTGAGGATGTTCGGGATCGTCCAGATCTCCGAACCGACGCCCCCCGCGCGATCCCCAGCCATCGCACCGATCCTATCCGGCGCGAGGCATGCCCCGGGGTCAGAGCCGCGCGGAGAGTCCGGGCCAGGATTCGCCGAATCGCGGGTGCAGCGGCATCCGCCCGACCTCGTCGACGGGCACCCAGCGCAGCTCGATGCTCTCGGGGTCGCTCACCACGGGGTCGAACCGCACCAGGGCGTCGGCGACCACCGTCGTGTACGACCAGTAGCCGAGGTCGAGCACGCTCGTGAAGCGCACGGACAGCGACTCGGCCGGAACGCCCGCCTCCTCACCGGCCTCCCGGACGGCGGCGTCGACGGCCGACTCGCCCTCGTGCCGGGCTCCGCCGGGAAGGCCCCAGGTGCCGCCGAAGTGGCTCCACTCGGCTCGGTGCTGCAGCAGGACCTCCGTCCGCGGGCTGAGGACGAGCAGCCCCGCCGCTCCGAATCGACCCCAGTACCGTTCGCCGCCAGGGCCCTCGACCCAGGCGTCACCGCTCGTTCCCGACATGAGTCCAGCATGACGTACGCGGGCGGTCGCGGGCGCCGCCGTAGGCTGGGGACATGGACGATCAGGCGCCGGTGCGCGTGGATGCGTGGCTGTGGGCGGTGCGCCGGTTCAAGACGCGATCCGCGGCGACAGCGGCATGCCGCGCCGGGCATGTGCGCGTCAACGGCGAACGGGTGAAGGCCGCGCAGCCGGTGCGCCCGGGCGACGAGGTGCGCGTTCGGGTCGCGGGGTTCGATCAGCATCTCGTGGTGCGTCGCACGATCGCGAAGCGGGTCTCCGCGACGCTCGCCGCCGAGGCGTTGGAGGATCGCACGCCGCCGCCGCTGCCCCGCGAGGAGGTCGCCGCGGTCGTCGTGCGCGACCGCGGGGCCGGGCGTCCGACCAAGCGCGAACGTCGCGACCTCGAACGGCTGCGCGGCCGGGACGACGACCTCCGGGCGTAGCCTGAGGGCGTGCAGAAGGAACTCGTCCACGAACCCGACGCCCGGCGCTACGTGCTGCGGATCGACGGCACCATCGCGAGCGTGCTCGACTACCGGGTGCTCGGCGACGCGGTCGCCTTCACCCGGACCTTCACGAACCCGAGCTATCGCGGGTCCGGACTGGCCGGCGAGGTGGTGCGGTTCGCCGTCGACGACGTGGAGGCGAACTCGCAGCACCGCATCGTGCCGAGCTGCTGGTACGTCGACGAGTGGTTCGACCGGCACCCAGAGCGGCGGGCGCTGCTCGACCCGCGGCTCGAGTGAGCCGCGGGTCGACGTCGAGCCGACGCCGGCTCAGTACCAGTTGACCGACTGCGAGTGCGACCAGGCGCCGCACGGCGAGCCGTAGGCGCGCTCGATGTAGTCGAGGCCCCAGGCGACCTGCGTGGCCGCGTTGGTCTGCCAGTCGGCACCGGCGCTCGCCATCTTGCTGCCGGGCAGCGACTGCGGGATGCCGGTGGCACCGCTCGATGCGTTGGAGGCGGTGTACGACCAGCCCGATTCCTTCTGCCAGAGGTTCACGAGGCACTGGAACTCGCCGGCGCCCCAGCCGTACTTCGAGGCGGCCATCTCACGGGCCACGGCCTTCGCGCCGTCGGGCGTGTTCGCCTGGGCGAGCGCCTCGGCGGCCTCCTGCGCCTTGACGGCCTGGACACGGTCGTACTCGGCCGCCGCGGCGGAGGCCTTCGAAGCCTCGGCGCGGGTCTGCTTCGAGAGGTCGACGATCTCGTCGAGGCCGAGCACCTGGTACTCGCCGAGCGAGGCGATCGAGGAGGCGAGGCCCGAGGTGTCGGTCTTGCCCTCGACGGCGGCGAGGGTCGCGTTCGCGGCGGAGATCGTGTCCTCCGCGTTGGCGCGGGTGCGCGCCTCGGCGATGGCGCTGTAGGCGCCGAGCTGCTCCGAGCGGACGCCGGTGCTCTCGGTGAGCGCGGTGGTCGCGTCGATGCTCGCCTGCGTGGCGACGGCCGACTGCACGGCGAAGCCGGTGCCGCCGACGAGGGCGACTCCGACGATGGCGCCGGCGACGAGGAGACGTCGCCGTGAGACGCGGCGACGGCGGTTCGCGCGCCGGGCGTGCTCGGGGAGTTCGATGGTGGGGGTTTCGGAGCTGGGGGAAGTCTGGTTTCGCATAAGAAGTCTGAGTCGCTCGGAAGATCTGGCTTTCGGTCAGGGGGCGGCCCCGAGCGCGGCACGAGGAGCCACTCTGCCTCGTGAATCTGAAGAGATCCTCAGTTCCACCTGTGGGGATCATGGGTGGGCTCCGGCGAGCGCGGACCCCTCCATCCCCCGCCGCGGCCGCAGGCGATACTGAATGGATGCCACAGACCGACCCTGCGACGTTCGTCTCCCCCGCCCCGGACGACCGGTGCCCGTGCCTCAGCGGCCTCGTGTTCGGCGAGTGCTGCGGGCGCCTGCTCACGGGCGAGGCGAACGCTCCGACGGCCGTGCAGCTCATGCGCTCCCGGTACACCGCGTTCGTCACGGGCGACGCGGGCTATCTGCTCGCCACGTGGCATCCGTCGACGAGGCCGGCCGAACTCGATCTCGATCCGTCGATCCGCTGGTTGCGGCTCGAGGTGGTGCGCTCCGAGCGGGGCGGGCCCCTCGACCGTGACGGCGTCGTCGAGTTCGTCGCGTTCTTCCGTCACGACGGCGAGCGCGGCGAACAGCACGAGGTGAGCCGTTTCGAGCGGTCCGGAGGCCGCTGGCAGTACGTCAACGCGGTCGAGTGAGCGGGATCTGGGCGAATACAGAGGATCACCGCCTACCGTGAGCTTGTGACTCCGCTCGACGGCACTCGTCCCACGAGGCATCCGAATTCGCCCTCAATGCTGACCGCCCGCGCCCAGCGCACGCTCGAGACCATCGACGGGCAGACGCTCGACGAGATGCGGGCGCTCCGCGATGAGACCGAGCGCTTCATGCTGCGCTACAAGTTCGGCATGGACGAGGTGATCACGAAGCTCTCCATCCTGCGGGAGGAGTTCAACCAGGCGCACGACTACAACCCGATCGAGCACATCTCGAGCCGGCTGAAGAGCCTCGACAGCGTCGTCGCGAAGATGGTGCGCAAGGGCATCGAGCCCGATTTCGCGTCGATCGCCGAGACGGTGACCGACATCGCGGGGGTGCGGGTGACGTGCAGCTTCGTCTCCGATGCGTACCGCATCTTCGAGCTGCTGACGGCGCAGCGCGACATCCGGGTGCTGAAGGTCAAGGACTACATCGCGAATCCGAAGCCGAACGGGTACCAGAGCCTGCACGTCATCGTCGAGGTGCCGGTGTTCCTGTCGACGGGGCCGCAGCCGGTGGCGGTCGAGGTGCAGATCCGCACGATCGCCATGGACTTCTGGGCGAGCCTCGAGCACAAGATCTACTACAAGTACGACCGCCAGGTGCCGCAGGAGCTGCTCGACGGCCTCACGGATGCCGCGCACACCGCGGCCGAGCTCGACGTGCGCATGGAGCGGTTGCACCGGGAGGTGCACGGGCCGGCACAGGTGCCCGAGGCGCCGCAGGCCCCAGAGGCGCCGCGACCGCTGCGCGACGGCGCCGAGCGCTCCCGGAACGTCGCGATCTGAGGCGTCGCGTTCCGAGCGGTCTCGCCCGTCAGCCGTCGCTCCCGAGCGGTCTCGCCCGTCAGCTGTCGCTCCCGAGCGGTCTCGCCCGTCAGCCGTCGGCGGGGTCGTCGACCTTCTTGGCGCGGCTGGGCTGCACCCGGGTCGGCTCCCCCGGCATCTTCGGGAAGTCGGGCGGGAACGGGAGTTCGCCGAGCCCGTCGGCGAGGTCTCGTGCCCACCATTCGAGCAGCGTGTCGATGCGGCCCGGCCGCTCGTGCATTCCGGCCCACGGGTCGCCCTGCTCGGCGAGACGTGCCGGGACGGTGCGGATCGTGTGCGCGGCGGGGTCGGCGTGTTCGAGCTCGCTCCACTCGAGCGGGCAGGAGACGGTCGCCGCGGGCAGCGGTCGCGGGCTGTAGGCGCCCGCCATGGTTCGGTCGCGGTTCGCCTGGTTGTAGTCGATGAAGATGCGGTCGCCGCGCTCCTCTTTCCACCAGTTCGTGGTGACCTCGTCGGGCCTGCGGCGTTCGAGCTCGCGGCCGAGCGCGATGACGGCGTGGCGGACGTCGAGGAACTCGTGTTCGGCCTCGATGGGCGCGAACACGTGGATGCCACGACTGCCCGAGGTCTTCACGTAGCCGGTGAGGCCCACCTCGTCGAGGAGGTCGCGGAGGGCGAGCGCGACGGGCACGGCTTCGGCGAATCCGGTGCCCGGCTGCGGGTCGAGGTCGATGCGGAGCTCGTCGGGGAGGTCGCTGCGTTCGGCGCGCGATGCCCACGGGTGGAAGACGATGGTGTTCATCTGCGCCGCCCAGACGGCGGCGGCGGGTTCGTCGAGCACGAGCTGCGGATGCTTCCGCCCGCTCGGGTAGGTGACGGTGACGGCCCGCACCCACTCGGGCGCGCCCTTCGGCGGGTTCTTGGAGAAGAACTGCTCGCCGTCGATGCCGCCGGGGAAGCGCTGCAGGGAGACCGGCCGATCGCCGTTGGCCTCGATGAACGGCTCGCCGACGGCGATGAGGTACTCGGCGAGCTCGCGTTTCGTGACGCCCGCCTCGGGCCAGATGACCCGCGTGGGGCTGGAGAGCCGCACGGCGCGCTCGCCGTGGGGCCCTGGAACAGTGAGCTCGATCGCATCGCCGGCCATGGCTGGCACGCTACTCCGTCGACGCTTCGGTGTCAGGCGGGCACGCGCTGGTATCTGACGGCGGCTCTCGCGCGGGCCTTCTCCGCCTCGACCTCGCGGTCCTTCGGCGGCGCGTTCGTGACGAGGTCGTCGAGCAGGTGCCGGGTGATGTGGGCGATCTCGGCGACGGCCCGGTCGAACGCCTCGGCGTTGGCCTTCGAGGGCTTCGTCGATCCGCTCACCTTGCGCACGAACTGCAGTGCGGCGGCGTGCACCTCGTCATCGCTCGCGGCGGGCTCGAAGTTGTGGAGGGTGTGGATGTTCCTGCACATGCCCCGAGCCTACGCCTCACCGCTGAGGCACGCTCAGCTTCGCTCGTCGCCGACCGGTTGCAGCACGAACAGGCGGACGACGCGCCCCGACTCGCGCTCGTAGCCGCGGTATCCGGGCCACTGCGCCTCGATCCTCGCCCACGCGGCATCACGCCCCTCGTCACCCACGAGGCTCGCACGCACCCGCAGCTCGCGACCGCGAACCGTGATCGCCGCGTCGGGATGCGCGAGCAGGTTGTAGGTCCATGCGGGGTGGCGGTCGCGGGCGAAGCTCGTCCCCGCGACGATCGCCCTCCCCTCGCCGTCGGGCGTGTACATGAGGGCGGTGTCGCGCGGCTCGCCCGAGCGCGCCCCCGTCGTGTGCAGCACGAGCGACGGCACCAGCAGGGCGCTCAGCTGCACCCGCCCTCCGCTCAGCGCGGCGACGACCCGCTCGATCGGCGGCAGCACCCGCGGCGCCGCCCAGCGGAACACGCGGGTTCGGGTGAGCGGCGAGACCACGGACCGGACGAGCTGGAGCACGGAGGGCATGCGCCCAATTCTGCAGGCGTGCCCGATCGAGGGGAAGCAGGGTCAGCCGCGGACGCGATGGGGCATCGGGCTCCGGCCCTGCGCCTCCAGCACTCGGTGATCGGCGACGATGAAGGAGCCCGCGATCAGGATGACCTGGCTCGAGAGGTTGAGCCAGATGAGCAGCGCCACGAGCCCCGCGAAGGACGCGAGCAGCGGATTCGCCATCGCACCCCCGACGAACAACCCGGAGAGCACCTGCAGCCCGGTGAGTCCGATGCCGCCGATCACCGCACCCAGCCAGAGCGAGCGGGCCCGCACGCGGATCCCCGAAAGCAGCCGGAACATCACGGCGATCGCGACGGTGTCGATCGCGAAGGCGAGCAGCACCGAGAGCGTGCGCGTCATCGCGTCGAACCAGAACGACCGGGTCGAGACACCCAGCCAGTCGAACACGGTGCCGAGCGCGGCCGTGCTCAGCACCATGATCATCGCGGAGACGACGAACGCCGCACCGAACGCGACCGCGAAGACGAAATCGCGGAACATCAGCCATCCGAAGAACCGCGGGTCGTCGGGCTGCTCGGCGATGTCGCGGAACGCGACCCGGAGCGAGCCCACCGCGCCGATCGCGGCGCCGACGAGACCGACGAGCGCGAGCAGGCCGACGATGCCGAGCGTCACGGGCTGGACGAGCTGCTCGGGGTCGATCACCCCGTCGTCGCCGAAGAGCCCGGGAATCACGGCATCGACGGCGTCGACGAGCGCTTGGATGGCGTCGGGCCTGCCTGCGAGCCAGACGCCCGCGACGGCGAACCCGAGGAAGACCCCGGCGAACACCGAGAACAGCGCCCGATAGGTCACGCTGTCGGCGAGCATCGGGCCGTGGAGGGCGAAATAGCGGACGAGCGCCTGCACCGGCACGAGGCCGAGCGCCCAGCGTTGCAGAAGCCGCCACCGCAGCACCCAGCGGCCGACGACGCCGTGCGACGCTCTCTCCCCCGGTCGTGCGCCCATTGTGTCAGGCTAGCGAGTACCGCGGAACAGCGGCCACCCCCGTGTTGTTGGAGTGAGTGGGCCGCAGACGCGGCCCGAGAGACCAGGAGTGACCATGAGCGTACGTACCGAGACCGCCATTCTCGCCGGCGGCTGTTTCTGGGGAGTCGAGGACCTGATCCGCAAGCGCCCAGGCGTGCTCGACACGCGGGTCGGCTACACCGGCGGCGACGTGCCGAACGCGACCTACCGCAACCACGGCACGCACGCCGAGGCGATCGAGATCGTGTTCGACCCCGAGACGATCAGCTACCGCGACCTGCTCGAGTTCTTCTTCCAGATCCACGATCCCTCGACGAAGAACCGTCAGGGCAATGACCTCGGCACGAGCTATCGTTCGGCGATCTTCCCGACGAATGAGGAGCAGGCCCGCATCGCGCGCGACACGATCGCCGACGTCGACGCGTCGGGCCTCTGGCCCGGGCCCGCGACGACCGAGGTGACCCCCGCCGGCCCCTTCTGGGAGGCCGAGCCCGAGCACCAGGACTACCTCGAGCGCTACCCGAACGGGTACACCTGCCACTTCGTGCGCCCCGGGTGGAAGTTGCCGAAGCGCAACGAGTCCGTGGCGTAGCGAGCCGGAGACGCCGAAGGGCCGCGGCAGACGATTCGTCTGCCGCGGCCCTTCGCGCGTCTCACGGGATCGCGAGCCGGTCAGTACCAGCCGCGCGACTGCGAGGAGTCCCAGGCGCCGCAGGGGGTGCCGTAACGGCCGGCGATGTAGCCGAGGCCCCACTCGATCTGCGTGGCGGGGTTCGTGGCCCAGTCGGAACCGACCGAACCCATCTTCGAACCGGGCAGTGCCTGCGGAATGCCGTAGGCGCCGCTCGAGCGGTTCTCGGCGTACACGTTCCAGCCCGATTCCTTGTTCCAGAGCGCCACGAGGCATCCGAACTGGTCGTCGCCCATGCCGCGCGCTGCGAGCATGTCGCGCGCGATCGCCTGCGCGCCGCTCGGGTTCGCGGGGCCGCTCGGGCGGCTGCCGCCCGACGAGCCGGAACCGCTCGAACCGCTCGAGGCGGCCTTCTCGGCTGCGGCGGCCTCGGCGGCGGCGCGAGCGGCCGCCTCGGCGGCCGCCTGCTGCTCGGCGGCGATGCGGTCGGCCTCGGCGATCGCGTGCTGCACCGCACCGGTGTGCGCGACGGTCTGCTCGGCGAGCGCGAACACGCGTTCGGGCGCGAGCAGTCGGTAGTCCTCGAGCGCGGCGACCGACGAGGCGAGCGCGGTGGCGTCGGTCTTGCCGGCCGCGGCGGTGATGGTGTCGTTCGCACCGCTCAGCGTGTCTTCGGCGGCCTTGACGGCACGCGCCTCGAGGACGTTCGCGTGCGATCCGAGCTGCTCGACCCGCAGGTTCGTCGCTGCGCTGAGCGCGGCGGTCTCGGCGATGCTGTCGTGCTGCGCGGCCACGGCCGACTGCACGGCGAAGCCGGAGCCGACGAGGGCGCCGACGGCGACGACGGCTCCTGCGGCGACGATCGGGCCCTTGCGCCAGCTGCGGCGTGCACGACGCGCGCGACGAGTGGGGGCGGATGCTTCAGGGGTGTTCGTGTGGGAAGACTGGTTCTGCATGAAATTCACCTGGGCGCCGACTCGCGCGAGCGCGAGCGGGCTTATGTTCGACGTTCCTCGGACGCGGGGGCGCCCGGGCGAAGTTGCCAGTCTGCACAGAGCTTCTGGACGGAACCTCACTTCTTCCTGTGAAAGTCATCAGAAACCGAATTCGACGCGGTATCCAGTGGGATGCTCCGCGGCGAGCGCGGCACGCGAGGCGAAACCGGCCCGACAACGACGAGAAGGGGCGGAATCCCGCGGGAGTCCGCCCCTCTCGGGTCGCCTGGAGAGCACTACCGGATGCCGCGCTCCCACTGCACCGAGTCGCCGCGCGCCGAGTAGATCAATTTGCCGAAGGTGAGGCTGACACTCTCGCTGCCACCGGGAGCGGAGTGCGCATCGGCACTGATGAAGAGGTCGCGCAGCTCGTACACCGAGCGCTTCGCCGCCGTGCAGTCGGCGTCGCCGCAGAGCGTGACCTTCGCGACCGGCACCTGCCGAGCCTGGAGGAGCGCTTCGAGCATCGGGACCGACGCCCGGTCGGTCGACTTCGTCATCACCGCGTCGCTCACGGTCGGAACGCCCGCAGCACCTCCGCCGCCGGGCGAGGGCGAGACCGGCAACGCGGCTCCGAACTGGAACGAGGTGAGTTCGATCTGCCCCTCGAAGCCCTCGCGCACCGCGTCGCCGGGCATCGTCGCGATGTCGAGGTAGCCCGCGACTGCGGGTGCACCGCCGCCCGAGCCGCCCTCACCCGGTTCGCCCTGCTCGCCTCGGGGCCCTTCAGGACCTTCGGGCCCCTCCGGACCTTCGGGGCCCTGCGGCCCCTCCGGCCCCTGTGGGCCGGCGACCGCCCACGTCACGAGCCGCTCGCCGTTCGCGCACGTGGTCGACGGGTCGACCATGCGCATCTTCCCCTTCGCGTCGACGCAGGCGGCGAGCGTCTGCGTCCCGGTCTCGGCGGCGCTCGCGAGCTGGGCCCCGACGAAGACGAGTCCCGAGAGCGCCAGCGCTCCCGCGATCGTCCCGGCGAGCATCCGCTTCCTTCGTCCGTCCATGACATCCCCCTCCGCCCGCGGCCTCGGGTGCCGGCCCGAGTGCGAACCGGGGCGCAGGCCGAGCGTCCACCCGCACGCGGGCGGCGACATCCGAGCCAACACTGAGGCACGGACCGCGCGAGCGCGTCAGTCGCCTGAGGGCACGTCGTCGGGCACGTCGAGGCGGCGCGCTCCGGTGCCGTCGTCGCCGAGCGCGTCGTCGGGGTTGAGGAGCCCGCAGGCCTTCATCGAGAGGCATCCGCAGCCGATGCAGCCGGTGAGTTCTCGCTCGAGGCGCTCGATGCCGAGCCGTCGTTCCTCGAGCCGCCGCTTCCACCTGCGCGAGGCGCGCTGCCAGTCCTCGTGGCTCGGCGTGCGGTCGAGCGGGACGTGCTCGAACGCCTGCTGCACATCGCCGAGCGGAATGCCGAGGCGCTTCGCGACGACGACGAGCGAGACCCGGCGCAACATGTGCCGCGGGTAGCGGCGTTGGTTGCCGCCCGTACGCTGGGAGGCGATGAGGCCGAGCTCCTCGTAGAAGCGCAGCGCCGAGGGTGCAACGCCGGTGCGACGGCTCATCTCGCCGACGGTGAGGAGCTCGTCGGGGGCGTGCTTCGGCTGCTCGGTCATGGCGCGACTCCCCTCGATTGGACTTCAAGGCTACTTGAGGTTTTAGGCTTGACGCATGCGCTGCTTCCCCGGAGTGATCCTGTGACCTACGTGATCGCCCTCCCCTGCGTCGACGTCAAGGACAAGGCGTGCATCGACGAGTGCCCCGTCGACTGCATCTACGAGGGTGAGCGTTCGCTCTACATCCACCCCGACGAGTGCGTCGACTGCGGTGCATGCGAGCCGGTCTGCCCCGTCGAGGCGATCTACTACGAGGACGACCTGCCCGACGAGTGGGCCGACTACTACAAGGCCAACGTCGAGTTCTTCGAGATCACCCCCACCGGCGCGGCCGCGGGCGCACCGCCACTCGGCTCCCCCGGCGGCGCCGCGAAGACGGGCGTGCTCGCCTACGACCACCCGATCGTCGCCGCGCTGGCGCCGCAGGGCGGCCACGAGTGAACCCCGCGCGCCACACCGCACTCACCGAACCCGTCGACCCCGTCGTCGCCGCGCGCGGCGACGACTTCAAGGCCGCGTTCCGGGTGCACCCCGCCGGAGTGGCGCTCGTCTCCGCGGCGAGCGCGACCGGCCCCGTCGGCCTCACGGCCTCGAGCCTCGCCTCGGTCGCGGCCGACCCGCCGGTGCTCTCGTTCTCGGTGACCCGTGCGACGGGCTCGGCAGGCGCGCTGCTCGGCGCCGAGACGTTCGTCGTGCAGTTGCTCGCCGACCACCAGGTCGACGTCGCCCGCGCGTTCGCACGCTCGGGGGCACCGCGCTTCACGCCGGAGCAGGGCTGGACCAGGCTGCCCACGGGCGAACCGCTGCTCGCGGAGGCCCGTGCCGCGTTTCGCTGCCGGGCCCTCCAGCTCGTGCCCGTCGGCAGCTCGACGCTCGTCGTCGCCGAGGTGCTCGAGGTTCTCCCAGGCCCCGCTGCTCCGCCGCTCGTGTATCACGACCGCCGGTTCCTCAGCCTCGACCCCGAGGCATCCGGACTCTGAAGTGCCGGCCGTGCGCAGCCGCGCGCGGTCACCCGTGAGAAGGAGACATGCAATGTCGACGTACACCCTGCCCGATCTGCCCTACGACTACGCGGCGCTCGCCCCGCACATCTCGGCGACGATCATGGAGCTGCACCACTCGAAGCACCACCAGGCCTACGTGACGGGTGCGAACACCGCGCTCGAGCAGCTCGCCGAGGCCCGGGCGACCGGCAGCCTCGCGAACGTCAACAAGCTCGAGAAGGACCTCGCGTTCAACCTCGGCGGCCACATCAACCACTCCGTGTTCTGGGAGAACATGTCGCCCGACGGCGGCGGCGCTCCCGAGGGCGAGCTCGCCGCGGCGCTCGAGGACGCGTTCGGCTCGATCGACGCGTTCCGCGCGCACTTCGGGGCGACTGCGCTCGGCGTCCAGGGTTCGGGCTGGTCGGTGCTCGCGTGGGACTCGATCGGCGCGCGCCCCGTCGTGTTCCAGCTGTTCGACCAGCAGGGCAACGCGCCGCTCGGCGTCACTCCCCTGCTGCAGCTCGACGTGTGGGAGCACGCCTACTACCTCGACTACAAGAACGTGCGCGCCGACTACGTGAAGGCGTTCTGGGAGGTCGTGAACTGGGCGGACGTCGCCGCCCGCTTCGACCGCGCCCGCACGGCGACGAGCGGCCTCATCGTGCCGGGTATCGTCTGAGTATGACCTCTGAGCGTGCGAAGAGACGTCGGCGTCCGCGTCGGCGTCTCTCGCACGCCCTGCTCGCGGTGCAGTTGCGCAGATGGGGACTCGTCGGCATCATCGCGCTCGTCGCGATCGGCGCGATCATCGCCGCGCTGCAGCGCTGAGCCGCGCCGGGCCCGGTGCGCCGCTCGGCGGGCGCTCACCACGGGGCGCTCGCGCTAGCGTGGAGCCATGGCCCGCCCTGTGGAGCACCGCACGCCGTGATCACCCTCGCCGACTACCGCGAACGCCTCGAGGCGCAGCTCCCGCTGCTGCCCGTCGAACGCCTGCCGCTCGGCGAGGCGCTGGGTGCCGTGCTCGCCGAGACGGTGTCGACGCGCTGGCCCATCCCGCTCTTCGACAACTCCGCGATGGACGGCTACGCCGTGCAGGCCGCCTCCGCCCGGGCCGGCGCACGGCTCCGCGTGGTCGCCGACGTCGCGGCCGGTTCAGCGGACGACCCGCCGATCGGCCCCGGCGAGGCGGTGCGCATCATGACGGGCGCGCCCATGCCGAGCGGCGCCGACGCGGTCGTGCCGCTCGAGCACACGGCCGAGGGGCTCGGCGGCGCGGCGGCCGGAAGCGCCCCGCCCCCGACGGTCGAGGTCACGGTCGCGCCCGCCGTGGGTGCGAACGTGCGTCGCGCCGGCGAGGATGCCGCGGCCGGCGAGCCTGCGGTCGCCGCAGGTGTCGAGCTCGGGCCGTGGCAGCTCTCGGCGATCGCATCGGCCGGGCGAGACCAGGTCGTCGTTCGGCGGATGCCACGGGTCGCCGTCATCTCGACCGGATCCGAACTCGTGGCCCCCGGCGCGACGCCCGCACGCGGGCAGATCCCCGAGTCGAACTCCGTGCTGCTCGAGGCGGCGTTGCGAGCCGCGGGCGCCCGGGTGACGCACGCGGTCGTGGTGCCCGACGACGGCGACGCCCTGCGACTCGAGCTCGGGCGGATGCTTGACCGTGAGTCCGAATCGGGCCCGACCCTCGGCGAGGTGCTCGTCGAGCAGGATGCCGAACGGCTCGGCGTCGACGCCGTCGTGCTCTCGGGCGGCGCGGCGGTCGGCGCGTTCGACCCGGTGCGGGCCGTGTTCGGCACGAGCGACGCGGTGCGGTTCGACGCGGTCGCCATGCAGCCGGGGCGGCACGAGGGATTCGGCGTCGTCGGCGGGGTGCCCGTGTTCTGCCTGCCCGGGAACCCGGTCGCCGTGGCGGTGTCGTTCGAGGTGATCGTCCGCCCGGCGCTGCGGGTGATGGCCGGGCACGCCTCGCCCGATCGACCGACGTTGCGCGTGCCGGCGGCCGCGGCATGGTCGTCGCCGCTCGGGCGGACCCAGTTCGTCGCAGTCGAGTTCCGCGACGGCGGCGTCGCGCCGGTCGCGGGCCGCGCCGGCGGCTCCCATCGCGTGCGCTCGCTCGCCGACGCCGCGGGGCTCGCGGTCGTCGCCCCCGAGGTCACCCGCGTCGAGGCGGGCGACCTCGTCGAGGTGCTGCCGTGCGGGTGAACGACGCGGCCTCGGCGCCCGCACCCGCCGCGATCGTGCTCGCCGGGGGTCGCGCCGCTCGGCTCGACGGTGCCGACAAGGCCGCCGTCGTCGTCGACGGGCGCCCGCTGGTCGACCATGTGCTCGCCGCCGTCGCGGACAGCGCGCCGATCGTCGTCGTGGGCCCACCGACGCTCGCGCGCCCGGGCATCGAGCTCGTGCGCGAGGACCCGCCATTCGGCGGCCCCGTCGCGGCGATCTCGGCCGCACTCGGCGTGCTCGAGGCATCCGCCGTCGAGACCTGGCTGCTCGCCTGCGATCTGCCGCACGCCGATCGCATCGTCGCCGCCCTCGGCGACGCGCCGCTGCCGGCCGGCGCCGACGCGCTCGTGCTCGTCGACGACGCGGGGCGCGCCCAATGGCTCGCCGGGCGCTACCGCCTCGCCGCGCTGCGCGACGCGGTCGCCGCGCTCCCGGCCGTCGACGGGGCGTCGATGCGCGCCCTCCTGGCACCGCTGCGCATCGCGACCCTGCCCGACCGCGACGACGCCGCCCTCGATCTCGACACCTGGCCCGACATCGAGCAGTATCGGAGCACGAGCCGCCCGGCCGTGCCCCCACGAGAGGATCACCCATGACCGACACCCCCGCAGAGCTCGACGGCTGGGTCGACGAGCTGGCCGACGCCCTCGGGCTCGGCCTCGCCGCAGGCGAAGTGCCCACCGGTCTGCTGCTCGACCTCACCCGCGAGGCCGCGCACGGCATCACCCGCCCCGCGGGCCCGCTGACGACCTACCTCATCGGCCTCGCGGTCGCCCGGGGCGTGAGCCCGGCCGACGCGGCCGAGATCACCCGTGCCGCGCTCGCGGCGCGCACCGTCTGACGCGTCGAGCGCCGCACCGAGCCGCGATGCGCGCACTCGCTCGAACGCGAGCGCGAGCGCGGCACCGCTCGGACGCTCAGGCGTCGGCCGCGGCGAGCTGCCCGCAGGCGCCGTCGATCTCCTTGCCGCGGGTGTCGCGGATCGTCGTCGGGATGCCGGCCGCCTCGAGACGCCGCACGAACTCCTGCTGCACGTCCTTCTCGGAGGCCGTCCAGATCGAGCCGGGCGTCGGGTTCAGCGGGATCGGGTTCACGTGCACCCAGCCGTGGCCGCGCTCGTTGAGCTTCTCTGCGAGCAGGTCGGCGCGCCAGCCGTGGTCGTTCATGTCTTTGATGAGCGCGTACTCGATCGACACGCGACGCCCGGTCTTGTCGAAGTAGGCGCGCGCGGCGTCGAGGGCCTCGTCGACCTTCCACCGCGAGTTCACGGGGATGAGCTCGTCGCGCAGCTGGTCGTCGGGCGCGTGCAGGCTGAGCGCGAAGGTGACCGGCAGGTCCTCGTCGGCGAGCTTCTTGATCGCGGGCACGAGGCCGACGGTCGACACGGTGATGCCGCGAGCCGACATGCCGAGGCCGTCGGGTGCGGGGGCGAGCATGGTGCGCACGGCCGACATGAGTCGTGCGTAGTTCGCGAGCGGCTCCCCCATGCCCATGAACACGATGTTCGAGACGCGGTCGGGCGTGTGGTCGCCCTTCTTGCGCCCGCCGAGCTCGCCACGCCCGAGGGCCGCGTTCGCCATGACGACCTGCTCGACGATCTCGGCGGCCGACATGTTGCGGGTGAGGCCGGCCTGCCCGGTCGCGCAGAACGGGCAGTTCATGCCGCACCCGGCCTGGCTCGACACGCACAGCGTGACGCGGCCGGGGTAGCGCATGAGCACCGACTCGACGAGGGCGCCGTCGTGCAGCTTCCACAGGAACTTGATGGTGTCGCCGTTGTCCGTCGCGAAGCGGCGCACCTCGGTGAGGAGCGGCGGCAGCACCGCGGCGACGAGTTCGTCGCGCGAGGAGGCCGGCAGGTCGCTCATCTCGGCGGCGTCGTTCGTGTGGTGCACGAAGTAGTGCGTCGCGAGCTGTGCCGCACGGTACCCGGGGAACCCGAGTTCGGCGACGTGCGCCTTGCGGTCGGCGGGCGCGATGTCGGCGAGATGCACGGGCGGCTTGCCGCGCTTGGGCGACGCGAACTGCAGCATCGGGCGGCCGTCGGGCCCCTTCTTCTGCTCCCACCCCTCGGTCGCGGGGCGAACCTGGCGGGGTTTCGTACGGCGCACCGCGTCGGCGGTGGTCTGTTCGGTCGAGTTCGTCACCTTGCAAGGGTACGCGGCCAAACCGTGCGAATGCCGGATGCCGCTTCCGCGTCGATCGGTTCGCCCGGTGCCACACTGGAGACATGGCCGATGTCATCGCCGTCCACGGCGACCTGACCGAGCAACGCGTCGACGCGATCGTCAACGCCGCGAACAACGCCATGCGCGGCGGTGGCGGCGTCGACGGCGCGATCCACCGTGCGGGCGGCCCGGTGATCCTGCGCGACTGCGTCGCCCGTTTCCCGTACGGCCTCGCGACCGGGGACGCCGGATGGACGACGGCCGGCGACCTGCCCGCCGCCTGGGTCATCCACACCGTCGGACCGAACTTCACCGCCGGCGAGCGCGACCGCTCACTCCTCATCTCCTGCTACCGACGGGCGCTCGCCGTCGCCGACGAGCTCGCCGTGCGCACGATCGCGTTCCCGCTCGTGAGCGCCGGCGTGTACGGGTGGCCCCTCGACGACGCGATCGCCGTGGCGATCGACACCCTCATGGATGCCGACACGCGCGTGGTCCAGGCGTCGATCGTCGCGCGCGATGCCGCGATCTTCGACGAGGTGGCGACGGCGATCGCCGCACGGACGGGCGGCGATCAGCCCTGAGGGACGGGGTCGGGCAGCGGGCCGGGGCCGTGCGCAGGAGAGTCGCCCCACCCCTCGGGGTCGCAGTGCATGACCGCGAGGCCATGCCCGTCGATCGAGTAGGTGTACTCGAACGAATAGTCGAGCGTCACGGCGCCTGAGCGGAGCCGCGCATCGAACACGTGCGACATCGTGCCCGCCGGGCAACTCCCGACGTACGATCCGAGCGCGGTGACGACGATCGGCCCGCCGCAACCGCCCGGTCCCACGACGATGCAGCCCCCGCCGCCGGGGGTCGGGGTCGCCCCCGCCCCTCCGGTGGTCGCGCCTCCGCCGGAAGTTTCCTCTGCCTCGTCCGCGGCACGGACACGCGCGGCTTCGACCGCTGCCGCATGACTCGCGGTCACGGCCTCGACGGCCGCTCGCATCGTCGCGAACTCGCCTCCCGATGCAGCCACCCCGACCGATCGAATCGCGCCGCTCGCATCCCATGCGGCCTGGATCACCCCGGCATCCGCCGAGCTCCCCGCGGCGATTCGCGCTTCGGCGTCGACGAGCACGCGCTCGATCAGTGCCGGTGCGGTGCCGTCGATGCGCGCAACAGCGTCGCGGAGCGTCTCGGCGTCGCCCCCCTCGAGTGCGACGTCGAGTGCGGCGAGCTCGTCGGCGATCTCGGCGAGGATCACCGGATCGGAGAACCCGGCGAGATCGCGCTCCGCCGCGCGCAACGGCGATGCGGCCGCGAACCCGAAACGGCGCATGCCCGCGACGGCGCCGATCTCCACGGATTCGTACTCAGGGCCGATCACCTCGACCGTCTCGGCAGAGGCCCCGTCGGCGGGCACGAGCAGCGTCACACCACCCCAGACGGCCGCCGCGAGCAGCACCAGCACGGCGCCCGCCCCGAGCAATCGGGCGAGCTGCAGCCGGTCGGTGCGGGCGCGGTCGTTCGGGGGCGGGGCAGACGCCATCGGAGCTCCGTCGGAGTGAGGGTTCGGGTCACGATCGCTCGTGGTGCGCCGATCATACTCGCCGCGGACTCGACCGCACCAGTGGGCGCTCGGCCGGGTCCGCCTCGGTTCAGCCGAGCAGGGCGCCCATCCGCTTCGCGATGAGCTTCGTCGCGAACTTCGGGTTGATCCGCGAGATGCGGTCCATCGCGGCGGCGTCGGCGCCGATGGTGGCGCGGAACCTCCCCTTGGCGAGCGCGTCGACGATGACCCGGCCCGCGACGGCGGGTTCGGTCATCTTGTACGACGACGACTCGGCGGCCTCCGCCTTCGAGGCGCCGCCGGCGAGGGTGACCCCCGAGTTCGCGGCGATGTCGGTGCCGATCGCGCCGGGGAACACGACGGTGACCTGCACGTTCGTGTCGAGCAGCTCGGCGTAGAGCGCTTCGGTGAGGAGCGTCACGGCGGCCTTCGACGCACCGTAGACGGCCTGGCCGGGCACGGGTGCGTAGGCGCCCATGCTGGCGACGTTGAGGATCGCCGCTTCGGGGCGGGCGAGGAGCACGGGCAGGAACGCCTTGCACATGTTCATAACGCCGCCGAAGTTGACGCTCATGACCTTGTCGATCTCGGAGAACGGCAGCTCGGCGACCTTGACGAACTGCTGGATGACGCCGGCGATGTTGAGGACTCCGTCGACCCTGCCGTGCGCGGACTCGACGGCGGCGGGCAGTGCGGCGACCGCGTCGCGGTCGGTGATGTTCACGGCGTGGGCGGTGAAGCGGTCGCCGGCTGCGGCGAGCGCGGCGGTTTCTGCGAGGCCGGATGCGTCGAGGTCGACGCCGGC
Source organism: Agromyces sp. NPDC058136 (assembly GCF_042884375.1). Classification (NCBI taxonomy): domain Bacteria; kingdom Bacillati; phylum Actinomycetota; class Actinomycetes; order Micrococcales; family Microbacteriaceae; genus Agromyces; species Agromyces sp. NPDC058136. Next base: position 198,234 of record NZ_JBHVUA010000006.1, read on the forward strand.
GACCGAGGCGCCGTCGGCGAGCAGGCGAAGGACGACCTCGCGACCGATGCCGTTGCCTGCGCCGGTGACGACGAAGACGTTGCCGTCGATGTTCATGGGTGGGGCTCCTCTGGGGCGGCCGTCGTGCGGCCGAGTTCGCGGGCGACGGAACCGGGGGTGCCGTCGGGCGATGCTATCGCGGCCCGAGTCCCGGGACCCGCGTCGACGGCGCCGCTCGGCTTCCGGCCCGTCCTGCGGGGGCGAGGGCGTGGCATCCGACCGTCGACCGAACCTCGCGAAGTACCCTCGGAGCATGTCGCACACCCGTGGCCGGACGGATACCGAGCGAGTGCTCGCAGGGCTGCAGGCGCAACTCGACCGGGTGTCGACATTCACCGACACGATCGACCCGGCCGCCTCGATCGAGACGTACCGGCGGGTGCTGCGGCTGCTCGAGCCGCAGCAGGGACGCCTTCGGGCGGCCGCGGGGCTCCCCGAGCGACCGCCGCGGTTCGCGAGCCTGCGAGCCCGTCTCGCTGCGCGCCGCTACGCGAACCTGCCGGTGCCCTCCGACCGGGTGTTCAGCTACTGGGACAACCCGCTCGACGACGCGCCGCCGCTCGTGCGGGCCTGCCTCGCGCAGCTGCGCAGCGTGTACCCGAGCCTGCGAGTGCTCGACGGGCGGTCGGTGCGCGAACTCGTCCCCATCCCCGACCGCGTCGCGACCCTCCTCGAACACGATCGCCCGGCGCACTTCTCCGACTATGTGCGCACCCGCGTCCTCGAGGAGCACGGCGGCATCTGGGTCGACGCGACCGCGTGGGTGCACCGCTCCCTCGACGACGAGCTGCAGCGCAGGCTCCTGCGGGCGGGCACGATCTTCCCGAGGTGGACGAGGCGTTCGATCGCGAACTGGTTCATCGCCTCGCAGCCGCACTCGCCGATCCTCGCCCTGCAACGGCTCGCGCTCGACGCCTGGTGGGAGACGAACGACGACCTGCCCGACTACTTCCTCTACCACCGCATCTTCGAGGTGCTGCAGGCGTTCGTGCCCGAAGCGCGCGGTCAGTGGAATGCCGCACCCGCCCTGTCGTCGGCGAGCGCGCATCTGCTGCAGCTCGAGATGATGCAGCCGTGGCGGCCCGAGCGGCTTCGCGGCATGCTCGCGACCGCGCCCCTGCAGAAGCTGAGCTACAAGTACGACGCGGTCCCGAGCGGGGCGGTGCTCGAGCACCTGCTGAACGGGGACTTGGCGGCGCTGTCGGCAAGTTCGCGAGCATAGACTTCGGTCTATGAGTTCAGCCCGACTGCTCTCGGCGACCGTGTCCGATCCGACGCGCGCCCGCATGCTGCAGCTGATCCTCGCCGAGCCCGACGGGCGCGCCACGGTGACCCGCCTGGCCGAGGAGCTCGGGCTCCGTCAGCCGACGATCACGCACCACGCGAAGGTGCTGAGCGAGGCGGGCGTGCTCGATCGACGCCCCGAGGGGCGCCGGGTCTGGTACTCGGTGGCGCCGGCCATGCTCGACCGGGTGGCCGAGCTCGTCGGCTCCGCGCCCGGCGAACTCGGCGAGCGCGGCGACGCACCCGACGACGAGGTCTTCGCGCGCATCACCGACGACCTCGCGCTGCGTTTCGCCGGCACCTTCAACCGCGAGACCGTCGAGCGCTTCGTCGAGGAGAGCCGGCAGTTGCTCGCGCGGTCGGGCGGCAGCACGCGACTGGGCTCGCGCACCGCGGAGTTCGCCGCACAGCGCCTCGCCGCGGTCGCGGCCCGCGACGCGCAGGACGGCGTTCCCGAGGTGCTGTTCGTCTGCGTGCAGAACGCCGGCCGATCGCAGATGGCCGCCGCACTGCTGCGGCGGCTCGCGGGCGACCGGGTGCGGGTGCGCACCGCGGGTTCGGCCCCGGCGGCGGCGGTGTCGCCGGTGATCGCCGCCGCGCTCGAGGAACTCGGCGTGCCGCTCGGCGGCGAGTTCCCGAAGCCGCTCACCGATGAGGTGGTGCGTGCGGCCGACGTCGTGGTCACGATGGGCTGCGGCGACGCCTGCCCCGTCTACCCGGGCACGCGGTACCTCGATTGGGAGCTCGACGACCCCGTCGGGCGCTCGCGCGACGAGGTGCGCGCGATCCGCGACGACATCGACGGTCGCGTCCGAGAGCTCCTCGGGTCGTTGACGCGGCCGGATGCCACGGGGCGACCTGCTCGGTGAATCTCCGCTGAACGCGGCACCGCGAAGCCGCCGAGTCGCGCCAACGCATAGATATTGATCTATGGTTAACGCAGTCATCCCGAGAGAGGTCCCTGATGCCCGAGAAGCCCACCGTCCTGTTCGTCTGCGTCCACAACGCCGGTCGCTCGCAGATGGCCGCCGGCTTCCTGCGCGAGCTCGGCGGCGACCGCGTCGAGGTGCTCTCCGCAGGATCGGAGCCGAAGGATCGGATCAACCCGGTCGCCGTCGAGGCGATGGCCGAGCAGGGCATCGACATCGCGAATCAGGCACCGAAGGTGCTCACCACCGAGGCGGTGCGCGAGTCCGACGTCGTCATCACGATGGGCTGCGGCGACGCCTGCCCGATCTTCCCCGGCAAGCGATACGAGGACTGGCAGCTCGACGACCCCGCCGGCCAGGACATCGACGCGGTCCGCCCGATCCGCGACGAGATCCGCGGGCGCGTCGAGGCGCTCCTCGCGGAGCTGCTGCCGGCGTCGACCGGAGCCTGAGCCGCCGCCCGCACTCAACGAGCCGCCCGCGCTCAGCAGCAGCTCCACGAACCGCCGAGGTCGGTCGAGCACACTCCCGTCGCGGGGAGCACGAGATCGACCTTCGCGGCGGACACGACGTCGCCGGCGAGCCAGGCCGTAACCGAGCGCACCTGCTCGTAGCCGGTCGCGAGGAGGAAGGTCGGGGCGCGCCCGTACGACTTCATGCCGACGATGAAGAACCCGTGCTCGGGGTGGGTGAGTTCGGCGAACCCGTGCGGCTCGACGGTGCCGCACGAGTGCACGTTCGGGTCGATGAGCGGGGCGAGCCGCTTCGGCGCCTCGACGATCTCGTCGAGCTCGAGCCGGATCTCGCGCAGCGGGTCGAGGTCGGGGCGGAACCCGGTGGCGTTGACGACGAGGTCGGTGGCGTGGGTCGCGAGTTCGCCGCGCCGCTGCCCGAGGAGCTCGACGGCGTCGCCGTCGGCCGCGCGACGCGCCCGCAGGATCTCGAATCCGTCGACGAGCTCGACGTCGCCGCGCCGCACGGCCGCGTCGACGCGCCCGCCGAGCACGGCGCGCCCGGCCAGTTCGTCATCGGCCGACGATGAGACGCGCACGGCCTGCGCGTTGCGGATGAGCCACGTGACCCGGGTGCCGGGCACCTCGCGTGCGAGTTGCACGAGCCCGAGCAGCGTGTTCGCCGCCGAGTGCCCCGCGCCGACGACCGTGGTGTGCCGGCCGGCGAACGTCTCGCGGTCGCGGCCGAGCACGTCGGGCAGCGCAGGCTGCACCCGGTCGGCGATCACGTCGAGGCCGAGAAGCCCGAGGCCGCTCGAGCCGAGCGAGTTCGGGGTGCGATAGGTGCCCGAGGCGTCGATCACCGCGCGGGCGGTGAGCTCTTCGACGCCGTCTGCGGTGCGCAGCCGCACGAGGAACGGCGTGGCCGAGCGGTGGTTCGTGCGAGTGCGGTCCATGCCCTCGCGGCTCACCGCGAGCACCTCCGCGCCGGTGCGGATTCGAGAGGCGATGGCGTCGAGTCGGGCGAGCGGCGCGAGGTAGGCGTCGACGAGCTCGCTGCCCGCCGGAGCACGCTCGGGATCGGGGACCTGCCAGCCCTCAGCCTCGAGCAGCCGCCGCGACGCGGGGTCGACGAGGTGCTTCCACGGGGAGAAGAGCCGCGTGTGACCCCACGCCCGTACACTGTCGGCCACGTCGTCGCCTGCTTCGAGCACGACGAAGTCGATGCCGCGCTCGACGAGATTCGCGGCCGCGGCGAGCCCGATGGGGCCGGCGCCGACGATCACCACGGGCAGCGTCGACAGACGATCGTTCGTCACGGGCCGGGTGGTCAGATCGAGCAGCGTCACTGCGTCCTCCTGCGAGTCGATGAATATCGATGAACGTCGATAGACACATCCTCCCGCCATATATCGACGAATGTCAATATCGACTATCATCGATACATGGTCACGATGCTCGAGGTCACGGATGTCTCTACCGCCGCCTGCTGCGCACCGCTCGTCAGCGAACCCCTCGATGCTGCCGACGCCGAACGACTCGCGCACAAGCTCAAGGCCCTCGCCGACCCCACCCGACTCCGCCTCGTCTCGATCGTCGCCGCATCCGAGGGCCAGGAGGCCTGCGTCTGCGACCTCATCGAACCCGTCGGCCTCAGCCAGCCGACCGTGTCGCACCACCTCAAGATCCTCAGCGAGGCCGGGTTCCTCTCCCGCAGCAAGCGCGGCACCTGGGCCTACTACCGCCTCGTTCCCGGCAGTCTCGACGGGGTCGCCGGCGCACTCCTCACGAGCTGAGTCGCGCCGGCTGTTCGCCACGCCCGCCGAGAAGGCACCGCGGTGGCGGAACGCCGCGCGGACGTGCAGACTTGCCGCACCAACCCCTCGACGGAGAAGGAGCGGACGCCATGGGCCACCACAAGAAGAACGACGAGCTGCGCGAGGGCCGCGAAGAGCAGGCCGAGCAGCGCCAGAGCGAACGCGACGAGGCATTCGTGGAGGGCGAGGGCGCTGTCGCCGACCTCGGCTCGCAGGACGAGCGACGCGAGGAGGGGCTCGGGCGCTCCTGACGCGGACGCCTTCCCGCGGCCCAGACCCACGTCAAATCAACTTTAGGTAGAATAAAGTTGATTTGACGTCGTGGTCCGCAACCCGGGGAGGTCGAAGTGCCGACATTCATCGAACGCGTCTGGGCCCCCGAGGACACCGGTCACCTCGGCCGCAGGGATCGCGCACCGGGCCGCTACCGCGCCTTCGTGCCCGACGAGCTCGGCGCCGCGCTGCCCGCCCTGGGCGAGGCCGCACAGTCCGCCGCCGACGATGCGGTCACCGTACTCGCCCGAGCCGACGAACGCATCGGACCGAACGGCGCGTACCTCAACCACCTCCTGATCCGGTCCGAGAGCATCTCCTCGTCCTGGATCGAGGGCAACCGCATCAGCCCCAAGCGGCTGGCGATCGCCGAGGCGCTCCGCGAGGGCAACCGCGTGGCGCTCGACGTGATCGGCAATGTGCGCGCGACCGAGGCCGCGATCGCGGCGCTCGCCGACCGGTCCCGGCCGATCGACGTCGCCGACGTCGAAGCACTGCAGCACGCCATCGAGCCGACGCTCGAACCGGGGCTGCGCACCGAGCAGAACTGGGTCGGCGGCCCGGGGTGGAGCCCGCTCCGCGCCGAGTTCATCCCGCCACCCGAGACCGAGGTCCCGCGCCTCGTCGCCGATCTCGCGCGATTCGTCACCGAGACGAGCGGCAATGCGGTCGTCCGCGCGGCGATCGCCCACGCGCAGTTCGAGACCATCCACCCGTTCATCGACGGCAACGGGCGCACCGGGCGCGCCCTCATCCACACCGTGCTCCACCGCACCGACGCGCTGCGCAACATCCTCATCCCGATCAGCACCGTCTTCGCCGGCGACACGAACGCGTACATCGCGGGGCTCACCGCGTTCCGCGCCGCCCCGTCGCGCCTCGACGACTGGGTGATCGCCTTCGCCCACGCGACCGAGCGCGCCGCAGCCAACGCCGTGCGCCTGTCGTCCGACGTCGCAGCGCTCGACGAACGACTGCTCGCGCAACTCGTCGCCGCCCGCAGCGCACGGGGCCAGAACCCCGCGGCGCCCCGTCGCGGCGCCGTCGTCCTCCGCATCCTCGAGGGGCTCGCGACCGAACCGGTGCTCACGGTGGAGTCCGCCGCCCGACGTCACGCCGTCTCGACGACCGCCGCGCACCGCGCCCTCGTCGAACTCGCCGACGCCGGCATCCTCGGTCGCACGAAGGACCAGCGCGGGCGTCTCATCTGCTGGACGGCGGATCAGCACCTCGCGCTCGTCGCCCTCACCGAACGCAGCAACCGCGTCGGCGCCGGCGACACCGCCGGCCGCAGGCCGAGGCTCGGGCCGTCGGCCCCCGAGATCGGCCAGTTCGGCCGCCTCACGACTCCCCCGGGCGAAGGCGACGTCCTCGCCTGATCCTTCGTGGCGACGTCGCAGCGACGCAATACGCCGAGGCTGAGCAGGCCGACGCCCGGCTCTTCCTGCGCTGATCTCGGCGCCCGCACCCGGGGTCGCAGACGCCGAGCTCCCGCCGGAACCGACCGTTCAGTCGAGCGCCGTGGCGATCGCCGTCGCGATACGGGCCGCCTCCGCTTGGAGCGGCGCCGCCGTCGTGTCGTACGAGGCGGAGAGCACCGACACCCAAGCTCCGCGGATCGGCACGTGGACGGTGCACTGGCCCGTGCCCGCCTCGAACGGCTCGCCGTTGCTCCAACAGCCCACCAGCCCCGACGCGGAGGCGCCCTGCACCTCGATCGGGCTCAAGTCGCCGTCCGCAGGAAGCGCACCGAGCACAGCCGCGGTGTCGGGCAGCACCGTGATCCTCCCGCCGAATGCACCGTCTCCGCCGTAGCGGCAGGTGAAGCCGCCGGCAGTCAGCAGCGCGACGTCCCACCCGTTCGATTCCTCGTACGCGTACCCGACGTCGTACGCGACGGCGTCGATGGAGAGCGCGTCGGCGAGCTCCTCCGGCGCGAGCATCTCGGCGCAGCTCGACGGCCCGTTGCGCCAGGCCGGTGACAGCGCAGGCAACTGGCCGAGCGGCGCGAGGCCACTGAGGTTGGCCGAGACTTCGTCTCGGAGCGCGACCATCCGCGGGTGATCGGGGCTTCCGGAGTCGTCCCACGGCATGTCGTAGGCGAACAGGTTGACGGCGGTCGTGCCGCTGAACCCCTGGACCTCGCAGTAGTCGTAGATGCAGCTCGCGTGCATCGATCTCTCGACTGCCACCGGGGTCTCCCCGTTCCGTGCGGCGAACTCCGCGTCGATGCGGTCAGCGGCCTCGACGGCGTCGGGAACGACGGTGAGCGACACCCGTCGGGCACCCGTCTCCGAGTCGAACCACGCGCAGGCGAATCCGCCGGCCGACTGCACGGCCGCCGGTATGAGGGCGGTTCCTACCGGGTCGCCGTGCGAGTAGACCCCCGCGACGAGGTCGGCACCGGTCACCGCTTCGAGGGATTCGATCGTGACGATCCGGTCGCACGACGAAGCGATGGTCTGAAACGGTCGCGCAGCAGCGGGCGTGGGCGTCGGGGTCGCTGTCTGCGGCTCCGAGACAGGAGGCGCCGCCGCCTCCGAGCCCGGCGCGCACCCGACGAGAAGCGCGATCGCGATTGCCGCCGTCATCACTGCGAGCGCGATCGGGCGTGATGCCGCACGGTGATCTGCGAGTCGGGTTGCGCGGCTCATTCGGCATCGTCCATGCTGCGAGCGTATTGGCGCCGACCGATGCCGCGAGTCCGATCCGCATATCCATCGGATAACGGAATCCGAGCCGGCCCACCCCTACGTCGACCGAGGCCTGGTCCGCGCGCAGGACTCGCTCCGGAGCAGGGATCGAGACCCGGATGGCCGCGCCGAACGACCGCGCGGAACGCATTGGCGTACGCGCCCCGAGGACGACTCAGGGGCCGCATCCGGTTATCCCGAAAACGACCCCTGATCTGCGACTTTCTCAGTCGGGCTGACAGGATTTGAACCTGCGACCCCTTGACCCCCAGTCAAGTGCGCTACCAAGCTGCGCCACAGCCCGATGTCTTCGGCTTCCGTCGAAGACAACTTGATAATCATAGCCCTATTCGGAGGGGTGCTCGTGCACACGAGGCGCCGATGGGGGCGTCGCGGGCGCGAGATGCCGGCGCACCTCCTCCATGAACGCGCCGACGTCGTCGACCCAGATGCGCACGCCCGTCACCGCCTGGCGGCCGCCGTGCGGCCCGTGACCGGGGATTTCGAGTTCGACGGCGCGCTCGAGTTCGATCTCGACGACGGTCTCGTTGTTCTCGCGGAGCATGAGCGTGCGCGTGGCATCCGTCTCGATGATTCTCGGAGATTTCGGTTCGTCGACCTGTGCACGTCGCGCGACGGAAGCGATGTCGTCCCAGCTGAGGGCGAGGTCGGTGTCGAGGCCGGCGCGCAGCCGCAGCCCGTCGGGGCCGACGGTGTGCGGGCGCATGAGGTACGCGCAGAGCAGCCCGAGCATCCAGGTGAGACCCCAGAGGCCGATGACGAGCATGGCGATGCGCACGGCGGGCCAGCGGTGCACGATGAGGTCGATGATCGGGATCTCGACGGCCGAGAGCACGATGAACACCATGAGGATCGTGAACACCGGCCGGTGGTGGCTGAATCCGACGGCGCCGCGGGCGACGGCGGGCCGGCGCGCTACGACGCGGCCGATGCTCGCGTAGATCGCGAGCTCGATCCGGAGCGCCCGCTTCGCGAGGCGCCCGACGCGGCGCAGGCCGGATGCCACGGGCTGCGCGCCCACCGCGGCGCTCATGTCCCGGCGTCGCCGACGAGCACGGCCAGCCGGTCGGCGATGGCGCCGATGCCGCGTTCGACGGCGGCGCGGTCGTCGGGAGCGACGGCGTCGAGCAGCGTCGCGGAGAGCTCGGAGTGCTCGCGCTGCATGCGCGCCATGATGCGCGCGGTGCGCGGGGTGAGTTCGACGAGCACGGCGCGGCGGTCGTTCGGGTGCGGGGCGCGGTGCACATGACCGGATGCCTCGAGCGCATCGACGAGTCCGCTGACGTTGCGCGGGGTGACGTCGAGTTCGGCAGCGAGCGCCTGCTGCGTCATCGCCCCGCCGTGCTGCAGCACCCAGAGCACGCGGAGCCGCGCGGGGGTGAAGCCCGTGCCGGCGAAGGCGCGCGCCATGTCGCGCTGGAAGAGTTCGCCGATCTGGAGCAGGCGGTCGAGGATGGTGACGTCCATATGGTGATGATACTTCATTGTTACATTGCTTCACGATTCGAGGGTCGCCGGCCGCGCTGCGCTCCCGCTCCCGCTCCCGCTCCCGCTCCCGCTCCCGCGATGTCGGCGGTCTCCGCTAGCGTGGCCGCATGATCAGCGAGCTCAGTGACGACCTCGAACCCGCGCCGCTCCGCGTCGTCCCGGCGGCCGATGCCCCGTTCGCCGACGTCGAGGCCGTGTTCGGCACCAAGGGCGACCCCGCGCACTGCTGGTGCCAGTGGTACAAGATCCCGGGCAAAGACTGGCGCAGCGTCGGCGACGAGGGCCTCCGCGAGCGGCTGCGCACCCAGCTCGACTCCCCCGAGTCGGGGCCTGGGCTCCTCGCCTACGACGGCGACGTCCCGGTCGGCTGGTGCGCGGTCGAGCCGCGCGCCAACCTCGTCCGGCTGCAGCAGAGCCGGCTCATCGCGGGCTCCACGCCCGACCCCGATCTCGCCGACCCCGGCATCTGGGCGGTCTCCTGCTTCGTCGTGCCGCGGGCGCACCGCAAACGCGGCGTCGGCAAGGCACTCACCGAGGCGGCGGTCGAGTTCGCCCGGGCCAACGGGGCGCGACTCGTCGAGGGCTACGCCATCGACCCGACCGCCCACGCGAAGATCCCCGCAGCCGACCTCTTCCACGGCACGGTGTCGATGTTCGTCGGCGCGGGCTTCACCGAGGTCGCCCGCCCCAATGCCGACCGCGCGATCATGCAGCTGCGACTCGACGCCTGAGCGGCGACGCGCCCGACTCCCGGGCGTGAAACAGCGATGCGGGCGGGTGATCACTCACCCGCCCGCATCCGGTGTCTAGCGCTGGCGCTTCTCGCGCACCCGCATGTTCACGACGATCGGCGAACCTTCGAAGCCGTAGATCTCGCGCAGGCGCCGCTGGATGAACCGGCGGTAGCCCGGGTCGAGGAACCCGGTCGTGAAGAGCACGAATGTCGGCGGGCGGCTCGCGGCCTGCGTGCCGAACAGGATGCGGGGCTGCTTGCCGCCACGCACCGGGTGGGGGTGCTCCTGCGTGAGCTCGGTGAGGAACGCGTTGAACTTGCCGGTCGGGATCCGGGTGTCCCACGATTCGAGCGCCGTCTCGAGGGCGGGCACGAGCTTCTCGAGGTGACGGCCGGTGCGTGCCGAGATGTTCACCCGGGGCGCCCAGGCGACGTGGTGCAGATCCTGCTCGATCTCGCGTTCGAGGTAGCGGCGACGGTCGTCATCGAGCAGGTCCCACTTGTTGTAGGCCAGCACGAGCGCACGGCCCGATTCGAGCACGAGGTCGATGATGCGGACGTCCTGCTCGGAGATCGGCTGCGAGACGTCCAGCAGCACGACCGCGACTTCGGCCTTCTCGAGTGCCGCCTGCGTGCGCAGCGACGCGTAGAAGTCGGCGCCCTGCTGGAGGTGCACGCGACGGCGGATGCCGGCGGTGTCGACGAAGCGCCAGATCTTGCCGCCGAGCTCGATCTGCTCGTCGACGGGGTCGCGAGTCGTACCGGCGAGCTCGTTGACGACGACGCGCTCTTCACCGGCGGTCTTGTTGAGCAGCGAGCTCTTGCCGACGTTCGGGCGCCCGAGGATGGCGACGCGGCGGGGTCCGCCGAACTCCTCCTTCGCGACGGCCGAGACGAGCGGCAGCACCTCGAAGACCGCTTCGAGCAGGTCGGCGACGCCGCGGCCATGCAGCGCCGAGACGGGGTGCGGTTCGCCGAGGCCGAGGTTCCACAGCGCGGCGGCCTCGGGCTCCTGACGGGCGTCGTCGACCTTGTTCGCGACGAGGAACACGGGCTTGTTCGTCTTGCGGAGGAGGCGCACGACGTGCTCGTCGGTCGCGGTCGCGCCGACGGTCGCGTCGACGACGAAGAGCACGACGTCGCTGAGGTCGATGGCGACCTCGGCCTGGGCGGCGACGGAGGCGTCGATGCCCTTCGCGTCGGGCTCCCACCCACCGGTGTCGACGAGGGTGAAGCGGCGGTCGAGCCACTCGCCCTTGTACGACACGCGGTCGCGGGTGACCCCGGGGGTGTCTTCGACGACGGCCTCGCGGCGGCCGAGGATGCGGTTCACAAGCGCCGACTTGCCGACGTTCGGGCGGCCGACGATCGCGATGACCGGCAGCGCCGGGAGGTAGCGGATGGCCTCCTCGCCGTGCTCGCTCAGCTCGAGGACGTCGAGGTCGTCCTCGTCGAGGTCGTAGTCGCTGAGGCCGGTGCGGAGGGCCGCGGCCCGCTGCTCGGCGAGATCGTCGTCGACGACCGAGAGTCGCTCGGCCAGGTCGTCGGCGACGTCGTCGTACTCGTCGCGCTGGTCGGTCATGCTGTCTCCTGCAGAAAAAGTCGTCGGCGCGAATGCGCGCAGCTTCCAGTCTGCCGTATGAATGCTGAGAACATCGGATGCTGCAGTCCTCAGCCGCACGAACAGGTCGTCCTGCGGGGCCTACTCCCCCGGGTCCAGCTCACGCGCGATGGCGACCGCGTGGGTGCGGCTGCGCGCGCCGAGCTTCGCGAGCACGTTCGAGACGTGCGTCTTCGCGGTCGGCAGGGCGATGCCGAGACGTTCGGCGAGCTCGGCGTTCGACCAGCCCTGCGCGATGCCCGCGAGCACGTCGCGTTCCCGGTCGGTGAGCAGCGACACGGGCGCCTCGACGAGGTCGTCGAGCGCCTCGGACCGGCGCGGAGCGCGACCGTCGCGCCCCGCCAGCCCGGCCAGCGCCGCGAGCGCGCGGCGGGTGACGCGCGGGTCGAGCACCCCCTCGCCGGCGGCGACGCGGTGCACGGCGTCGATGAGGGTCGAGGCGTCGGCCGTCTTCAGCAGAAACCCGGCCGCGCCCGCCGCGATCGCGCCGAACACGAGCTCGTCCTCGTCGAAGCTCGTGAGCACGAGCACGTCGCCGAGTCCGCGTTCCACGATGTCGCGCGTGGCGGTGACACCGTCGACGCCGGGCATCCGCAGATCCATGAGCACGACATCGGGCTGCAGCGCCGCGGCGTTGCGCACGGCGGCGGCGCCGTCGGCGGCCTCGCCGACGACGGTGAGGCCATGGGTCTCGAGCATGATGCGCAGCGCTTCGCGAATCGCCCCGTGGTCGTCGACGACGAGCACCCGCGGCGCGCTCACGCAGCCGCCCCCGTCGCCACCAGCGGGAGTTCGGCCCGCACCGTCCAGCCGCCGACGCGTGGCGCAGCAGCCGAGCCCGTGCCCGGCCCCGCGTCGAAGCGTCCGCCGATCGCCCGCACCCGCTCGGCGAGCATGGCGAGCCCGCTGCCGTTCCCCGGCAGCTCGGGCCGCGCGAGCGGTCGGCCGTCCCACGAGTCGATGCGCACCACGAGCGCACCGCCGTCCACGGCGAGCGAGATCCGCGCCCGGCCGCCGGCCGCGTGCCGCACGGCATTGGCGAGCGCCTCCTGCACGACCCGCGCGGCGAGCTGCTCGACCGTATCGGGCAGCCCCGGCGTCGGCCGCTCCTCGAGGTCGGTCTCGAGGACGACCTCGAGGCCGGCGTGGCGCGCATCCTCGACGAACCCCGCGACACGGTCGAGGCGAGGCGGCACGACGAGTTCGCCGCCGCCCGCCCGGAGCACCGCGATCATCGACCGCAGCGCCTGGTGCGCCTCGAGGCTCGAGTCGCGCACCGCGCGGAGGGCGGCACGATCGCGTTCGGCGTCGCGTTCGCTCGAAAGCGCGGCCTCGGCCCTGATCGCCATCGCCGCGACGTGACCGGCGACGAGGTCGTGCAGTTCGCGCGCCATTCCGTCGCGTTCGCGCTGCAGCGCCTGCTCGCGGTCGCGCTCGGCGACACGTACGACCTCGCGCGCTTCGCGGCGGTGCAGCTCCGCGAGCTCGTTCGCCTGTGCGACGGCCGTGGCCCACCAGTAGTCGGTGCCGAGCAGTGCCCCGAGTTGCAGGCCGACGAGCACGGCGATGCGCACGTCGGTCGTCACCGCGAGCGTGATCGCGGTGATCGCCGCGGTCGCGACGGCGCACGCGACGAGGATACGGCGCCGACCCGCCGGCGCGGCCCGCAGAGTGACGGTCCACAGCAGATCGAGCAGCGCGATGATCGTGCCGAGGCCGCCGACGGTGAAGAGGGCGATGAGTGCGACGACGCTCGTGATCGCGAGCCCGGTGCGCGGGTACCGCCGCTTCAGTGCGACGCAGACGACGGCAGGCACAGCCAGCAGAACGCCCCACCACGGCGACACGGGTTCGGGCAGCACGGTGAGCACGTCCCAGATCGACCCGAGGCCGACAGCGGCCGCGAGCACGCTGAGGGCGGCGATCGCCGCCGCATCGAGCAGGGGGCGGTGGCGCTGCACCCAACCGGGCGTTCGGGTCTCGGGATGCCTCGCGCTCGCGCCGCCCGCGAGCCCGCCCCGCTCGTCGACGACCGTCTCCATGCCTCCATCGAAGCACGATCGCCGGCATCGGGCCTACGCCGAAAGGACGAGACGGCCGGCCGGCGCCTCAATCGTCCGCCCGATCCGCTCGCGCGCGGACGGCGTCAGACTCGCCGCATGGATCTCGTCACCGATGCGCCGCTCGGCCTGTCGCTCACCGTGCTCGCCCTCCTCGACGGGCTCAGCATCGGCACGCTGCTCATTCCCGTGTTCCTGCTCCTCGCGCCGCGCCTGCGCGGCGGCCGGGTGCTGCTCTACCTCGTCACGATCGCGGGCTTCTACCTCGTCGTCGGGGTGCTCGTGACGCTCGGACTCGTCAATCTCGTCGAGGCGGGCCAGGGTTTCCTGAACTCGACGCCCGGGAGGATCGTGCGCCTCGTCGTCGGCGCCGGGCTCCTCGTCGCCTCGTTCGCGATTCCCACGCGCGAGAAGGCGCAGGCGCGCGAGGCGGAGCGAGCACGCGAGCACGTCTCGTCGGGCGTCGGCCCTGCGAGCCGAGCTGATGCCGTGGCCGGCCTCGCCCCGGTGCCATCACCTGCGCCGGCCGGCGGGCGCCTCTCCCGGTGGCGCGACCGGCTGCTCGCCGAGTCGGCGTCGCCCGTCAACGTCATGGCGGTGGCTCTCGCGGCCGGGCTCCTCGAGGTCGCGACGATGCTGCCTTACCTCGTGGGGATGGGGCTCGTCGCCGAAGCCGGACTCGACGGGCCCCTCCGCTTCGCCGCGCTGGCCGGCTACTGCGTCGTCATGATCGCACCGGCGCTCGTGCTGCTCGCGCTGCGCGTCGTCGCAGCGCCCCTCGTGCAGCGGCCGCTCGAACGGCTCGCCGCATGGCTCGAACGGACCGCCGCCGAGAACACCGCGTGGATCATCGGCATCATCGGCTTCTTCGTCGCCCGCGCGGCGGCGAGCGAACTCGGGCTCTTCACCGCGCTCGGCGACCTCGCCCAACGCTGACCCGCCCAGTCGCCCCGCGGGTCGAGGAGCGAGCGAAGCACGCGTCTCGAGACCCGCGACGCCCCGACCTCAGCCCTCGACGACCGCGATCACCGCATCGATGGTCTGCTCGAAGTCGAGCTCCGTCGAATCGACCACGGTGACCCCCTCGGCGGCATTGATGAAGTCGACGACCTTCGAGTCGGCGCGGTCGCGTGCGAGGAGCTGTTCACCCGTCTTCCCCGCGTCGTGGCCGGTGAGTTCGGCGGCACGCCGTGACATCCGCACCTCTTCCGAGGCGGTGAGCAGGATGCGCACCGGCGCGTCGGGGGCGACGACCGTCGTGATGTCGCGCCCTTCGACGACGATGCCCGGGCGCCGCTCGTCGGCGATGATCGCGCGGAACAGCTCGATGAGGTGCTTGCGCACCTCGGGAACCCGCGCGACGAGGCTCACGACCGAGGAGATCTGCGGGTCGCGGATCGCGTCGGTGACGTCGGTCTCGCCGACGTGCACGCGATAGCCGGCGGGGTCGGTGCCGATGCGGTAGTCGAAGCTCGCGAGGCACGAGACCACCGAGGCGGCGTCGTGCGGGTCGACGCCGCTCGCCTCCGCGTGCCAGGCGAGGGCGCGATACGCCGCGCCGGTGTCGAGGAATCCGTAGCCGAGTCGCCGCGCGACGGCCTTCGACACGCTCGACTTGCCGCTGCCGGCGGGGCCGTCGACGGCCACGACGATCGGGAACTGCACTGCTGCCTCCATGGGGTGTTGCGACTTGCGTGCCGCGAGATCGGGCCGGCCTCAGCCGGCGATGCGCCAGCCGCGTTCGGCCAGCTCGTTGGTGAGTCGTTCTGCGGCTTCGGGCACGACCTGCACCTCGGCGAGGCCGACCTGGCGGCCCGGAGAGTGCTCGAGCCGCAGGTCTTCGAGGTTGACGCCGATCTCGCCGATCTCGGCGAGCAGGCGGGCGAGCTGGCCCGGCCGGTCGTCGACCATCACGATGACGGTCGTGAATCGCTTGTCGGTGCCGTGCTTGCCAGGCAGCCGGGCGACGCCCGTGTTGCCGCCCGTGAGCTCCTCGGCGACGCGGCGGCGCGCGCCCGGCGCGACGGGGTCGGCGAGCGCCTCGATGAAGCGGTCGAGGTCCTCGCGGAACGCGAGCAGGATGTCACGCACCGGCGCCGCGTTCGCGCCGAGGATCTGCACCCACAGGTCGGGGTCGCTCGCCGCGATGCGGGTCACGTCGCGCACCCCCTGCCCGGCGAGCCCGAGGGCCGCATTCGGGGCGTCGATGAACCGCCGCGCCATGACGCTCGACACGACCTGCGGCACATGCGAGATGAGGGCCACCCCGCGGTCGTGCTCGTCGGGGGTCATCTCCACGAGCGTCGCCCCGAGGTCGAGGATGAGGTCGTCGATGGCCCCCGCCCGCTGGTAGCTGATCGCGTCGTGCGCGGCAACCACCCACGGCCGGCCGACGAAGAGGTCGGCGCGCGCGGCGAGCGGCCCGCCGCGTTCGCGCCCCGCGAGCGGGTGCGAGCCGATGTAGCGCGACACGTCGGCGTCCGCCTCCTCGAGATCGCCGAGGATGCCGCCCTTCACGCTCGCGACGTCGGTCACGATCGCCTCGGGGAAGGCCGCGAGCTCGTCGGCGACGACCCGTGCGGTCACATCGGGCGGCACGGCGACGACGACGAGCTGCGGGCGGTCGTCGGCACTCGCCGCGCGCCCGGCCCCGAGATCGACCGCGAGCGCCACATGGGTGGGCGAGGCATCCGCGAGGATCACGTCGAGCCCGCGCGCCCGGAGCCCGAGCGCGACGCTCGTGCCGAGCAGCCCAGCGCCGACGACGCGCACCGGCCCGGTGAGGCGTGATTCGACCATCAGTGCTCCTCGCCGGCCTGCGACTCGCCACGGGCCGCCTGCGCCTCGCGAGCGATGGTGAGCAGCAGTCCGCGCTCGGTCTTCGTCATCTCGCGCAGTTCGCCGACGCGGAGCGTGCCGAGGTGCAGCGGCCCGAACTGCCGGCGCACGAGCTCGACGACGGGGTGACCGACCGCCGCCAGCATGCGCCGCACGATCCGGTTCTTCCCGGAGTGGAGGGTGAGCTGCACCATCGAGTACCGCGAGTCGCCCTGCGTCTGCAGGATCCGAGCCCGGTCGGCCTTGATCGGTCCGTCGTCGAGCACGATGCCGTTCTTCAGCTGCTGCAGCGTCTGCGGGGTGACCCGGCCGCGCACCTTCGCGATGTAGGTCTTCTCCACGCCGAACGAGGGGTGCGCGAGCACGTGCGCGAGCTCGCCGTCGTTGGTGAGCACGAGCAGACCGCTCGTCTCGGCGTCGAGCCGGCCCACGTTGTAGACGCGCTCCTCGAGCTCGTCGGTGAACTGCCGCAGGTCGGGTCGCCCCTGCTCGTCGCGCATCGAGGAGACCACCCCGACCGGCTTGTTCAGCAGGTAGTAGCGCTTCGCGGTGTCGAGCTGCACCGCGACCCCGTCGACCGAGACCAAGTCGGTGTCGGGGTCGACGCGCGTGCCGAGCTCGGTCACGACCTCGCCGTTCACCTCGATCCGGCCCTGGAGGATGTACTCCTCGACGACGCGACGCGAGGCCACGCCCGCCGCGGCGAGCACCTTCTGCAGGCGTTGCCGGTTGCCGTCAGGGCCGTCGTTCACGGCGCCTCGTTCATCGGTCAAGGTCGAATCCCTCCTGGCCGTCGTCGAGCAACGGCGAGATCGGCGGCAGTTCGTCGAGTGAGTTGATGCCGAGGTTCGTGAGCAGCAGATCGGTGGTGCCGTAGAGGATGGCGCCCGTCTCGGGGTCGCTCGACACCTCGGTGACGAGCCCGCGCCCGAGGAGCGTGCGCACCACCGAGTCGACGTTCACCGCGCGGATCGAGGCGACCTGCGAGCGCGAGATCGGCTGCTTGTAGGCGATCACCGAGAGCGTCTCGAGCGCCGCCTGCGACAGACGCGTCGACGACTGGATGACGACGAACGAGGTCACGAGCGCGTCGTACTCGGCGCGCACGTAGAAGCGCCAGCCGCCGCCGACTTCGCGGAGCTCGAAACCACGACGGATGCTCCGCGCCGCGGGCTCCTCGGCCGCGACGTCGGTGCGGGGCTCGCCCGAGGGCGCCGCGCCGTCGTAGTCGGCTCGCAGGCGGGCGATCGACGCCCGCACTTCGGCGACCGGGCGGGCGACCGCGGCCGCGAGGTGCACGACGCTCTGGGGCTCGTCGGCGATGAAGAGGATCGCCTCGATCGCGCGGTCGAGGTCGAGCCGCGACTGGCCCGGCACGTCGAGCGGCGTCGCGACCGAGAGCTCGGGGCCGTCCTCGGGCGCGTCGCCCTCACCGTCGGTCGAGGAGCGAGCCCCGGCGAGCGGTTCGAGACCCTCGTCCGAGAGCGTGCCCTCGCCGCGGAACGTCTCATTCGTCATAGTCGGCCCCCAGGCTCTCGAGGTTCGCATCCGACCAGCTCTCGGCGGCCCAATGCAGCGTCAGTTCGCCGAGCGGTTCGAGCTGGTCGAAGCCGATCGCGGCGTGTCGGTACAGCTCGAGCACGGCGAGGAACCGTGCGACGACGACGCCTCGCTGCGCCACCCCCGCGATGAGCTGACGGAACGTCACG
Source organism: Agromyces sp. NPDC058136 (assembly GCF_042884375.1). Classification (NCBI taxonomy): domain Bacteria; kingdom Bacillati; phylum Actinomycetota; class Actinomycetes; order Micrococcales; family Microbacteriaceae; genus Agromyces; species Agromyces sp. NPDC058136. The sequence continues at coordinate 216,191 of NZ_JBHVUA010000006.1, forward strand.
GGTTCGCCGCGCCGCAGGATCGCCACGACCTGCGCCGCCTGCTCGCGGATCGACACGAGCGGAGCGTGCAGATGGTCGAGCCCGACGACCGGGATCTCACGCGGCGTGAGTGCGAGCGTCGCGAGCGCGGCGAAGTCCTCCGCCGAGAGCGACCAGACCAGTTCGGGCGCCCGCTGGCGGAACTGCTCCTCGAGTCGCACGGTGCGTGCATGACGCGACGCCTCGGCCTCGAGGTTCCCGCTGAACCAGCGTGCTGCCTCCTTGAAGGCGCGGTACTGCAGCAGCCGCGCGAAGAGCAGGTCGCGCGCTTCGAGGAGCGCCACGTCCTCGGCATCGACGAGTTCGCCCTGCGGCAGGAGCCCGGCGACCTTGAGGTCGAGGAGCGTCGCCGCGACGACGAGGAACTCGCTCGCCCGGTCGAGCTCCTCCTCGGAGTCGAGCCCCTTCAGGTACGAGATGAACTCATCGGTGACCTTCGACAGCGATACCTCGGTGATGTCGAGCTCGTGCTTCGCGATGAGCGAGAGCAGCAGGTCGAACGGGCCCTCGAAGTTCGTGAGCGCGACGCGGAACCCGGCCTCCGAGCCGTCGCCCGGGGCATCCGTCGCCGGCTCGTTCGCTTGGGCCTCCGCCTCAGGCGACCGCGCCACGGAACACCAGCTCCCTCGCGAGCTGCCGGTACGCCTTGGAAGCCTGGTGCTCGGGGGCGAACTCGGTGATCGGCGTCGCCGCGACCGTCGCATCGGGGAACTTCACCGTGCGCGTGATCACCGTCTCGAGCACCTTGTCGCCGAACGCGTCGACGACCCGCTCGAGCACCTCGCGCGAGTGCAGCGTGCGGGAGTCGTACATGGTCGCCAGGATGCCGTCGAGCTCGATCGCCGGGTTCAGCCGGTCGCGCACCTTGTCGATCGTCTCGATGAGCAGGGCCACACCGCGCAGCGCGAAGAACTCGCACTCGAGCGGGATGATGACGCCGTGGCTCGCCGTCAGCGCGTTGACGGTGAGGAGCCCGAGCGAGGGCTGGCAGTCGATGAGGATGACGTCGTAGTCGCCCGAGACGCGGCGCAGCACGCTCGCGAGGATCTGCTCACGGGCGACCTCGGTGACGAGGTGCACCTCGGCCGCCGAGAGGTCGATGTTCGCGGGGATCACGTCGAGGCCCTCGACGCTCGTCTGCTGGATCGCGTCCTTCGGCTCGAACTGGCGCGAGAGCAGCAGGTCGTAGATGGTCGGCACGTCGTGCGTCTGCACGCCGAGCCCCGCCGAGAGCGCACCCTGCGGGTCGAAGTCGATCGCGAGCACCTTGCGGCCGTATTCGGCGAGCGTCGCGCCGAGGTTGATCGTCGTGGTCGTCTTGCCGACGCCGCCCTTCTGGTTGCACAGGGCGATGATTCGCGCGGGGCCGTGCGAGGCGAGCGGCGCAGGCACGGCGAACTCGCGAGATGGGCGACCAGTCGGACCGAGCTCGACCTCCGGCGACGCGATTCCGTTCGCGGAGTCCTGCTGGTGCTGCGTCACGGGTCGTCTTCTCTCCTGGGCCGAGGCGGTGGTCGGGAATCGCCCGACCGGTTCGATGCTTGGTCGATTCTAGCGAGCACGAGGGTGTGCTGCCGTGTACATCTCCCGGAGTGTATCGGCTGTGACCAGCGTGTAGATCTGCGTCGTCGCGACCGAGGAGTGCCCGAGCAGCTCCTGCACGACGCGCACGTCGGCCCCTCCCTCGAGCAGATGAGTCGCGAACGAATGGCGCAGGGTGTGCGGCGAGACGGATGCCTCGAGCCCGGCCGTCTCGGCGGCCGCCGTGATCGCGTCCCACGCCGCCTGGCGCGACATGCGCCGCCCCCGCACGCCGAGGAACAGCGCCGGGGTCGCCTGCCCGCGGCTCGAGAAGACCGGCCGCGCCCGAACGAGGTACGCGTCGATCGCCCGCCGCGCGAAGCTCCCGAGCGGCACGATGCGCTGCTTGCCCCCCTTGCCGAAGAGCCGCACCACCTCGTCGTCGATGAGATCGTCGACGTTCAGCGAGACCGCCTCCGAGACGCGGGCGCCCGTCGCGTACAGCAGCTCGAGCAGGGCCTGGTCGCGCAGCTGCGTCGGCTCCTCGCCGCCGGCGGCCTCGATGAGCGCCTCGACGTCCTCGACGGGGATCGCCTTGGGCAGGCGGGCCGGCAGCTTCGGGGGCCGCACCTCGCGCGAGACATCCGCCTCGATCTCGCCCTCCTCGGCGAGGAACCGATGGAGGCCACGCACCGCCGAGAGCACGCGAGCGATCGACGACGTCGCGAGCGCCGGCGTTCGTTCGGCGCCGAGGAAGCGCACGAAGTCGGCGAGGTCCGTCTCGCGCACCGCGGCGGGGGCGGTGCCCCTGGCGTCGAGCCAATCGTTGTAGATCGCGAGATCGCGCCGATACGACGAGATCGTGTTGCGCGCGAGCCCGCGCTCGACCGTCAGGTGCCGCAGGTACCCGTCGACGAGCGCGGCCGTCGTCATGACCCCGTCGCGCCCCGCACCGGCGGGGTTCGGTTCGGCCACGGGGCATCCGCCTCGCCGAGGCCCTGCCAGTCCCGCGCCCGCGCCGCGAACGCCGCGAGCACCGCGATCGACATCGGGCCGTTGTGGATTCGACGGGCCAGCACCGCGTCGACGCACTCGTCGAGGGGCACCCAGCGCACCTCGATGCCGGCCTCCTCGGCCTCGCGGGCGTGCACCTCGGGCGCCGCCCGCAGACCGCGCGCCAGATACACCCGGATCATCTCGTCGCTGCCGCCCGGCGAGGTCGCGAAGTCGGCGAGCACCGCCCAGTCGGATGCCTCGAGGTCGGCCTCTTCGGCCAGTTCGCGCTGCGCGCCGACGAGGGGGTCCTCCCCCTCGATGTCGAGGAGCCCGGCCGGGATCTCCCAGTCGCGCATGCGGATCGGGTGCCGATACTGCTTGATGAGCAGCACCCGGTCGTGCTCGTCGATCGCGAGCACGCCGACGGCGCCGGTGTGGTCCATGAACTCGCGCACGATCTCGCCGTCGTCGAGCGCGACGGTCTCGCGGCGGATGTTCCACACCCGTCCCTCGAACACCCGCTCGCTCGCGAGGATCGGCAGCTCGACGCGGTCGTCGGCGAGCAGGTCTCCCTGCCCGCCGACGACCGCGTCAGCGTGTTCAGGCATTCTCGACGTCGAACAGCCGGCTGGCCTCCTGGCGCTCGATCGCCGCGGCGACGAGTCCGCGGAACAGCGGGTGCGCGTGGTTCGGTCGGCTGCGCAGCTCGGGGTGCGCCTGCGTCGCGATGTAGAACGGGTGCACCTCGCGCGGCAGCTCGACGAACTCGACGAGGTTGCGGTCGGGCGAGAGGCCCGAGAACACGAGGCCGGCCTCGGCGATGCGGTCGCGGTAGGCGTTGTTCACCTCGTAGCGGTGGCGGTGACGCTCGCTCACCTCGGTCGCGCCGTAGAGCTCGGCCGCGAGGCTGCCCTCGCCGAGCACCGCCGGGTAGAGGCCGAGGCGCATGGTGCCGCCCAGGTCGCCGCCCGCGATGATCTCGACCTGCTCCTCCATCGTCGCGATGACGGGGAACTCGGTGTCGGGGTCGAACTCGCTCGACGAGGCGCCGGGAAGACCGGCGACGTTGCGCGAGTACTCGATGACCATGCACTGCAGGCCGAGGCAGAGGCCGAGCACCGGGATGCCGTTCTCACGCGCGAAGTGGAGCGCGCCGAGCTTGCCCTCGATGCCGCGCACGCCGAAGCCGCCGGGCACGCAGATGCCGTCGAGGTGGGCGAGGTGCTTCTGCGCACCCTCGGGCGTCTTGCACTCGTCGGAGGGGATCCACTCGATCTTGACCTTCGCATCGTTCGCGAAACCGCCAGCGCGGAGGGCCTCGGTCACCGAGAGGTAGGCGTCGGGCAGGTCGATGTACTTGCCGACGAGGCCGATCGTGACCTCGTGCTTCGGGTCGTGCACCACGCGGAGCAGGTCGCTCCAGCTCGACCAGTCGACGTCGGCCGACTTCTCTCGGAGGTCGAGCGCGTCGATGATGTACGAGTCGAGGCCCTGGTCGTGCAGCATCGTCGGGATCTCGTAGATCGAGGGCACGTCGACGGCGTTCACCACGGCGCCCTCGTCGACGTCGCACATGAGGGCGATCTTGCGCTTGTTCGCCTCGGTGACGGGACGGTCGCTGCGCAGCACGAGCGCGTCGGGCTGGATGCCGATCGAGCGGAGGGCCGCGACCGAGTGCTGGGTGGGCTTCGTCTTCTGCTCGCCCGACGCGCCCATGAACGGCACGAGCGAGACGTGCACGAAGAACACGTTCTTGCGGCCGAGCTCGTGGCGCACCTGGCGGGCCGACTCGATGAAGGGCTGCGACTCGATGTCGCCGACGGTGCCGCCGATCTCGGTGATGATCACGTCGGGCTTCGGCGTCTCGGTCGCCTGCAGGCGCATACGGCGCTTGATCTCGTCGGTGATGTGCGGGATGACCTGCACCGTGTCGCCGAGGTACTCGCCGCGGCGCTCCTTCGCGATGACCGTCGAGTAGATCTGGCCGGTCGTGACGTTCGCCGCCTGCGAGAGGTCGATGTCGAGGAACCGCTCGTAGTGACCGATGTCGAGGTCGGTCTCGGCGCCGTCGTCGGTCACGAAGACCTCGCCGTGCTGGAACGGGTTCATCGTTCCGGGGTCGACGTTCAGATAGGGGTCGAGCTTCTGCATGACGACGCGGAGACCGCGGGCCGTCAGAAGGTTGCCCAGGCTCGCGGCCGTGAGGCCCTTGCCCAATGAGGAAACGACACCACCAGTCACGAAGATGTGCTTGGTCGTGCCGTTGGAAATGTCTGCGCTGTTCAGCGCGCTGCCGCGTTCATCCACCACGGGCTTATATTCTAACCCACGTTCCCGAGCGCTCTCCCCGAACTCTCCCACGCGTTCCCCCTTCGTTCGTTCCTCGGTCGTTCCGAGCCGTTGCGGCTCCGGTGTGCTCGGCCGCCGGCCGACGTCTCAGGCGGCCCGTTCGGCGGCGATCTCGAGCAGTTCGCGCGCGTGCGCGAGCCCGCTCTCGGAGTCGGCGAGACCCGAGAGCAGCCGCGCCATCTCGGCCTCGCGCTCGGCACCGACGAGCTGCTTGACGCTCGACGCGGTCACTGCGCCGTCGGTGCCCTTGACCACGCTCAGATGGTTCGTGGCGAACGCCGCGACCTGCGCGAGGTGCGTGACCACGATGACCTGCGAGCGCTCGGCGAGCCGGGCGAGTCGGCGCCCGATCTCGATGGCGGCGGCACCGCCCACACCCGCGTCGACCTCGTCGAACACGAAGGTCGGCACGGGGTCGGTGCCGGCGATGACGACCTCGATCGCGAGCATGACGCGCGAGAGCTCGCCGCCCGAGGCGCCGCGCGACACCGAACGCGGTTCGGCTCCGGGGTGCGGGCTCAGCAGGATCGCGACCTGGTCGCGACCGTGCACCGAGGGCTCGGCGGCCGGCTCGACGCCGACCGTGAGCGAGGCATCGGGCATCGCGAGGGCCGCGAGTTCTCGCGTGACGGCGTCGGCCAGACGGCCGGCGGCTTCGGTTCGCTGCTCGGTGACGAGCGTCGCGAGCCGGTCGACCTCGACGGCGGATGCCTCGACCGCGGCCTCGAGCCCGCTGATGCGATCGTCGTCGCCGTCGAGCTCGACGAGCCGCAGGCCGCCGTCGCGACGGAACGCGAGGACGTCGTCGAGCTCGCCGCCGTGACGGCGGATCAACGCGCCGAGCAGGGCCCGTCGCTCCTGCACGACCTCGAGCTCGCGGGCGCCGTCGGCGTCGAGACCGGCGAGATAGCCCGCGAGCTCGGCCGAGGCGTCGGCCAGCAGGAACCCGGCGTTCGTCAGGGTCTCGGCGATCGGGGCGAGCGCCGGGTCGTGCGCGACGACCCGTTCGAGGTGACGGCGCGCCGCCTCGACGAGCGTGACGGCGTCGGGTGCGTCGTCGACGACCTCGTCGGCCGAGAGCAGCGCCCGCGCCTGCGCGGCCTCGAGACGCAGCTCCTCGAGGTTCGAGAGGCGTTCGGCACGCTCGTGCAGCTCGGTGTCCTCGCCGGGCTGCGGGTCGGCGGCCTCGATCTCGTCGAGGTCGGCACGCAGGGCCTCGGCCTCGCGCGCCCTCGCGTCGTGCTCGTCGCGCAGTCGCGCGAGCTCGGCGGCGTCGGCGCGCCAGCGCTCGAACACCGTGCGGTACTCGTCGAGCGCCGAGGCGAGCGCGGGCCCCGCGAATCGGTCGAGGGCGTCACGCTGCGCGACCGCCGAACGCAGACGCTGCTGGTCGGCCTGGCCGTGCACCACGACCAACTCGTCGCCGAGTTCGGCGAGCACGCCGACCGGGGCGCTGCGCCCGCCGACGACGGCACGGCTGCGCCCCTCCGAGGACACCGAGCGCCCGAGGAGCAACTCGCCGGCCTCGATCTCGCCGCCCGTGTCGGCCACCCGTTCGGCGATGACGCCCGCGTCGGCGACGAGCCAGCGCCCCTCGACCCACGCCTGCTTCGCTCCCGAGCGCACCGCACCGGCGTCGGAACGTGCGCCGAGCAGCAGCCCGAGTGCGGTCACGACCATCGTCTTGCCCGCGCCGGTCTCACCCGTCACGGCGGTGAAGCCGGCCCCCAGTGGCAGGGTCGCCTCGGCGATGACGCCGAGGTCGCGGATGCCGAGCTCTTCGATCATCGGGCGCCCTCACTCATCGAAACCTCACTCACAACCGGCGGGCCCCCGCCAGCCCGTCACGGGCAGTTGGAACTTGTTCACGAGCCGGTCGGTGAACGGCGCCTCGTGCAGGCGCGCGAGCCGCACGGGCACGTCGGACCTGCGCACGATCACGCGCGCGCCCGGCGGCAGATCGAAGGTGCGACGGCCGTCGCACCAGATGACGGCCGAGGTCTCGGTGCGCTGCAGGATCTCGACGGCGAGCGATGACTCGGGCCCGACCACGAGCGGCCGCGCGAACAGGGCGTGCGCGCTGAGCGGGACGAGCAGCAGGGCCTCGAGGCTCGGCCACACGACCGGGCCGCCGGCCGAGAACGAATACGCGGTCGAGCCGGTCGGTGTCGACATGACGACCCCGTCGCAACCGAACGAGGAGAGCGGACGGCGATCGACCTCGATGACGACCTCGAGCATCCGCTCGCGCTCGGCCTTCTCGACGGTCGCCTCGTTGAGCGCCCAGCTCTCGTAGACGACCTCGTCGCCGACTTTGGCCCGCACCGAGAGCGTCATGCGCTCCTCGACGGTGTAGTCGCGCGCCAGTGCACGGGAGACGGTGTAGCCGAGGTCGTCGCGCTCGCTCTCGGCGAGGAACCCGACGTGCCCCAGGTTGACGCCGAGAAGCGGGACCGGGTGGTCGCGGATCAGTTCGGCCGCGCGGAGGATGGTGCCGTCGCCGCCGAGCACGATGACGAGCTCGATGCGCCCGGGGTCGATGTCCTCGAAGCGCACCACGCCGCCGTTCAATGCGGGTACGAACTCGTGCACGTCCTCCCAGTGCTCGGCGGCGATCACCGGAACGGCACCGGCCCCGAGCAGCTGGGTGCAGACCGCACCGGTCGCCTCGAGCGCGGCCTGACGGCCGGTGTGCGAGACCACGAGGAAATGCCGTGCGTCGTTCACCCGTGCGCTCCTCTTGTCAGTTCGTCGACCCGACTCGACCATTCTGACGGATTCGACCCCGCCGACGCGCTGAGATGCACGAGGAACTCAAGATTGCCGTGCGAGCCTGCGATTGGGGAGGAGGAGACGCCAGCGGTACCGAGGCCGAGGTCGTGCGCCGCCCACAGCACGTTCATCACCGCCTCGGAACGCAGCGCGGCGTCGTGCACGATCCCCTCGCGCACTCCCCCGCGGCCGACCTCGAACTGCGGCTTCACGAGCAGCACGAAATCGGCGCCGGGCGCCGCGGTCTCGCGGAGCGCGGGCAGCACGGTCGTGAGGGAGATGAACGAGAGATCGGCGGTGACGAGCGAGGGGCGCTCGTCGACACCGGTGGCCTCGGCGAGCGAAACCGCCGTCAGGTGCCGCACGTTGCAGCCCTCGACGAGCACGAGGCCGGGCTCCCCAACGAGTTCGGGGGCGAGCTGGCCGTGCCCCACGTCGACGGCGAGCACCGCTCGCGCGCCGCGCTCGAGCAGCACCTGGCTGAACCCGCCGGTCGAGGCGCCCGCGTCGAGCGCCACGCGCCCTGCCGGGTCGACGGCGAACGCGTCGAGGGCGGCGATCAGTTTGTGCGCGGCCCGGCTCACATAGTGGTCGGATGCCGCGACGACGAGCTCGGCGTCGTCGGAGACCTTCGCCGACGGCTTCACGACCGCGCGACCGTCGACCGTGACGAGCCCGCCGGCGATGAGCGTCTGCGCGTGCGTGCGCGACCTTGCGAGCCCACGGCCCGCGAGCGCCGCGTCGAGGCGTTGCTCGCCCATCACTGACGCGGAGCGCGGGCCGGGTCGGACTGCTCGAGCTCCTCGCGCAGGCGCGCGGCCAGCGCGTCGTACGCGGGCGCGCGCTCGGCGAGCGGCAGTTCTTCGACGTCGGCCAGAGCGGCGCGGGCCTCGTCGCCGAGGGTCGTGGCGCTCTCGTCGGGGTCGAACGCGGTGTCGTCGTCAGTGCTCACGAGTCAACGCTACCCCGCTCCGCCGACACCGGCAGGTGGTCAGGCGTACAGGCGCGTCGGCACGTCGAGGGCGTGGATCGCGGTGCCGGACTCCCAGATGACGGCGCACGCCGCACGCAGCAGGTCGAGCCCGCCGTCGCCCTCGGCCACGATCTCGACGCGGTTTCCGGCGAGCTGCACCTTCGCACCGCGGACGCGGACGAGCCCGTTGCGGCCTCGTTCGACGCTCGGGTACGGCTCGTGCAGGCCTCGGAGGTCGGCGAGGATGAAGTCGGGCCGGCTCTTCGCATCGGCGGCGAGCAGCTGCTTCGCCCGGTCGATGCCGGTCAGCACGACGGCACTCGCCATGCCCGCCCGATTCGCACCGAGGATGTCGGTGTCGAGCCGGTCTCCGATCATGAGCGGGTTCTGCGCCCCGAAGCGCCGGCTCGCCTCCTCGAAGATCGGCGTCTCGGGCTTGCCGGCGACGAGCGGGAACCGTCCGACGGCGGTGTGCACCGCGGAGACGAGGGTGCCGTTGCCCGGCGCGATGCCGCGGGCGACCGGGATCGTCCAGTCCATGTTCGTCGCGATCCACGGGATCCCCGGGGTCGCGGCATCCGGACCGCCGTGCGCATTGAGCGCGAACGCGGCCTCCGCGAGGTCCTTCCAGCCGATCTCGGGCGTGAAGCCCTGCACGACCGCATCGGGCGCATCGTCGGCCGAACGGGTCACGCGATAGCCGCGCTTGCGCAGTTCGACCTCGATGCCCTCGCCGCCGACCACCATGACGAGCGCTCCGGGCGCGACCTGCTCGCCGAGCAGCTGCATCGCCGCCTGCGGCGAGGTCACGACCTCCTCGGGCACGACGTCGAGTCCGAGCTCGGCGAGGTGCGACGCGACCGAGGCATCGCTGCGCGAGGCGTTGTTCGTGATGTACCCGACGGCCCGCCCGGGCTTCACCCGGTTCAGGCTGTCGACGGCGTACGGGATCGCGCCCGCGCCGGCGTAGACGACCCCGTCGAGGTCGGCGAAGACCGCGTCGACGCCGTCGAGCGGGGTGGCCGGCTCAGTCCTCGTGCGGAACAGCGCCATCGGCGTCGCCCTCGCTCGAGTCCTCGTCGGTGTCGAGCGTGTCGCCCTCGGCGAGCACCGCCCGGACGTCGTCTTCGAGCACGTCGGCCGGGTCCTCGAGCTCGGCGTACTCGGGCGTCTCCTCGACGGAGGCAGCGTCCGCGTCAGCGTCAGCGTCAGCGTCCGACTCGGGCGCCTCGTGCTCGGCGACGGCCGCAACGTCGTGCTCGCCGTCCTCTTCGAGTTCGAAGATCTCGACGAGCTCCGCCTCGGCAGGGCCGCCGAGCGCGGCTTCGGCTCGAGCTGCACGGGCGCGCCACTCGGCGGCCTCCGAGCTCCGGCCGAGCTCCTCGAGCACCTCCGCGTAGGCGGAGAAGAGCGCGGGGCTGTACGAGAACGCCCGATCGGGGTCGAGCTGCGGGATCTCGAGCTCGGAGAGCGCGAGCTCGGGCTGGTCGAGGTCGAGGCGCGCGCCGGACATCGCGATCGCGAGGCCGACCTGCACGGCTGCGGGAAGTTCGCTGCGGTCGACGGCACGGCCGACCTCGAGCGCGCGGTCGGGGCGTCCGACGCCGCGCTCACTGTCGACCAGGAGCGGCAACTGGTCGTTGCTGCCCGAGATCCGGCGGTAGGTGCGGAGTTCGCGGAGTGCGAGGGCGAAGTCTCCGGTCGCGTACGCGGTGATCGCGAGCGTCTCGCGCACGACCGCGATGCGGCCTGCGCGACGCGCAGCCGAGGTCGCGTGGCGGTGCGCCAGTTCAGGGTCGCTGTCGAGCAGCTCGGATGCCGCGACGAGATGCTTCGCCACCCAGTCGGCGTTCTCCTTGCTGAGCGTCTTCAGCTCGGCACGCGCACCCTTGTCGAGGTCGCGCGGGTCGATGTGCTCGGGAACGAAGGGGTCATCGTGACGCGGGCGCACGGCGAGGTCGGCTGCGCCGTACCGCTCGCGAGGAGCCTCGTCCCGCCCCTGGCCCGCACGCGGGGCGTGCCCGCGAGGCTTGCGGTCGTCACGCGAACCGTAGGAACGCTGACCGTCGCGGTCACCGTAGGGCTTCCGGTCGTCACGCGAACCGTAGGAACGCTGACCGTCGCGGTCACCGTACGGTTTGCGGTCGTCCCGCGAACCGTACGAACGCTGACCGTCGCGGTCACCGTACGGCTTCCGCTCGGGGCGGTCACCGTAGGGCTTCCGGTCATCACGGCCGGCGCGGTCCCCGTACGGCTTGCGGTCGGCGTACGGCTTCCGGTCGTCACGCGCACCGTAGGAACGCTGACCGTCGCGGTCGCCTGAAGGCTTCCGGTCCCCGTACGGCTTCCGATCGCCGTAGGGCTTGCGCTCGGGACGGTCCCCGTAGGGCTTCCGGTCGCCGTAGGAGGAGCGATCCCCCGAGGGCTTCCGATCGCCGTAGGGCTTGCGGTCGTCACGCGAACCGTAGGAACGCTGACCGTCGCGGTCACCGTAGGGCTTGCGCTCGGGGCGGTCGCCGTACGACTTGCGCTCACCGGAGGGCTTACCGCCGTCACGGCCGGCACGGTCACCGTACGGCTTGCGGTCTCCGCGATCCCCGTAGGGCTTGCGGTCGTCGCGCTTTTCGTACGGGCGCTTGCCGCCACGTTCGCCGTTCGAAGCCCGGTCGCCGGAAGACCCCGTCGTCTTCTTCGCACCGCCGCGGTCGTAGCCCGATCGCTGGTCACGTTCGGGACGCTTCTTGTCGGCCGAGTCCTGGCTCGAATCGCTCACGCTGTTCCTGTCATTGGGAGTCTCGTCAGACTCAACCGTACTGCGGGTGGCTGCCCGCGAGCTGTAAAGGGGGCTACCGCACCCCGTGCGGGAGCTGATTGCCCGTTAACTGCGAAGAGCCGCCCACGTGGTGGGCGGCTCTTCGTAATGTTTGTCCGGCGGTGTCCTACTCTCCCACAGGGTCCCCCCTGCAGTACCATCGGCGCTGCGAGTCTTAGCTTCCGGGTTCGGAATGTGTCCGGGCGTT
>NZ_JBHVUA010000007.1:0-220556 GCF_042884375.1 Agromyces sp. NPDC058136
TCCGGGGTGGCCGTTGCCGACCTTCTCGACGGCGTCAGCCGCGAGCACCCGTGCGGTGTCCACCGCGCGATCGTCGATGGGATCCCAGTGCAGAGTTGCCACGAGGTGCAGTTCCTTCCGTTCGTGACGGCGACGGGGAACCGATCGGCCCCCACCCGCCGAGGACGTTGCGGCGCGGTATCGCCGGGCGTGCGACCCGGGGGATGCCTGAGGGGGAATCGGGGATCGCGACGTCAAGCGCGCAATCCTCAGTATATGGAGTTCGTGACCCGCGATGACGGGGTATGACTCACACTCGAACATGCCGCGTGTGAGGCTTCGAACGGTGCTGCCCTGGGTGCCGTGCGCGATGGCCTAGAATCATGGGGAGGGCGGCGCGGGGCCCGGCGATGGTTCGCGCGCGCGCTTCGGAAGAGGAACGATGCAGGCAGCCGTAGAAACCCGTGACGCCCGACCGGCGATGACCGTTCGGCGCAAGCTCGCCGCCTACCTCGCGCTCACCAAGCCGCGCGTGATCGAGCTGCTGCTCGTCGTCACCGCACCCACGATGATCCTCGCGAAGCAGGGCCTGCCCGACCTGTGGCTGCTCATCGCGACCCTCATCGGCGGGGCCATGAGCGCCGGCTCCGCCGGGGCGTTCAACTGCTACATCGACCGCGACATCGACCGGGTCATGAAGCGCACCCAGGGGCGTCCGCTCGTCACCGGCGAACTCACCGACCGCGAGGCGCTCGTCTTCGCCTACGGGCTCGGCGCGGCATCCATCGTCTGGCTCTGGGTCTTCACCAACTGGCTGGCCGCAGCGCTCTCGCTCGCCGCCATCCTGCTGTACGTCGTCTTCTACAGCCTGATCCTGAAGCGCCGCACCGCACAGAACATCGTCTGGGGCGGCATCGCCGGCTGCATGCCCGTGCTCATCGGCTGGGCCGCGGTCACCGGCGACCTCAGCTGGCCGCCGTTCATCCTGTTCCTCATCATCTTCCTCTGGACGCCGCCGCACTACTGGCCGCTCTCGATGAAGTACAAGGCCGACTACGCGGCAGCCGGCGTTCCCATGCTCGCGGTCGTGCGCGGCCGGGCGCAGGTCGGTCTCCAGGTCATCCTGTACGCGTGGGCGACGGTGGCGTGCTCGCTGCTGCTCATCCCGATCGCCGACATGGGGCTCGTCTACTCGGCGGTCGCCGTCGTCACGGGCGTGTGGTTCATCTACGAGACGCACCGCCTCTACAACCTCGCGATCCGGCACGAGCAGGTCTCGCCGATGCGGGTGTTCCACGGCTCGATCGCCTACCTGTCGCTGCTCTTCCTCGCGGTCGGCATCGACCCGCTGCTGCCCTTCTAGCTCCCACTCCCCGCAGGGTCTTCGCCGCAACTTCGGAGATCGCCACGTTCTCGGGCGATCCACCGCGTTCCGTCCGAGGTTGCGGCGATCGCCGATTCTGTGGTGCCGCTGACTTCTCCTCGACAGGTGGTCGAGAGGGCTGAAGCATCCACAGATCGGATGCCACGAGCTCGCGCCGACCGCGGCGCCGACACGATCGGGGGATGCTCGATCTCGACCGAATCATGCACCGCTCCGACGGCGTCGCCAGAGTGACCGCGCTGCAGGCGGCCGGGCACAGTCGGCATCAGCTGCGACGCGCACTCGACGACGGTCGGCTCATCCGTGTGCGCCGCGACTGGGTCGCGCTCCCCGGCGCGGACACCGAACTCGTGAGCGCGGTCCGCGCAGGCGTCGTCATCTCGTGCGTCTCACGGGCGAAGCAGCTCGGGCTGTGGCTGCTCGGGGATGACGGTGTGCACGTCGCGGCGAGTGCGCACGGGGCCGTACCGCGGATCAACGGGAAGGTGCACTGGGCGCAGCCCATGGTGCCGAGGCATCCCGACGCGCTCGTGGATCCAATCGAGAACACGCTCGTACTCATCGCCGGGTGCCGACCGTTCGAGCAGGGCCTCGTCGTGTGGGAGTCGGCGCTGCGCCGCGGCCTCGTCACTCGCGAGGCGCTCGAACGACTGCCTCTCGGTCCGAAGGCACGGAGGCTGCTCGAGGCCGCGCAGCCGTACGCCGACTCAGGGCTCGAGACACTGTTCTTCTCGAGGCTCCGCTGGCTCGACGTGCGGATCGTGCCCCAGGCGTGGCTCGAGGGGCACCGTGTCGACTTCCTCATCGGCGACCGGCTCGTGGTGCAGATCGACGGCGGACACCATGTCGGACCGCAGCGCGACGCCGACAACGCGCATGATGCGGCCCTGGTGTTACGCGGGTTCCACGTGCTGCGGTTCGGCTACCGGCAGATCGTCGACGACTGGCCGTCGGTGCAGCACGCGATCACGCGGGCGGTGGCGCAGGGCCTGCACCGGCGCTGAGAGTGCTGCAGGTGAGGAGATCGCCGCGATTTCGGACGAGGTCCGCTCGTGGCATCCGATATTGCGGCGAATACCGAGATCGTGGCGATTCAGGCGGCGGATGCCTCGGCAGCGACGGCTGCCTCCGTCGCCGCCGCGGCGACCGGGCGCTTCAGGCGCAGGATGACGACGGTCATCGCCGCGGCGGTGAGGGCCGCGAGCACCATGTGCACGCCGACCGCGAGCACAGGCAGTCCGTTGCGCGCCTGGTAGAGCCCGACGCCGATCTGCACGAGCTCGATCGCGAGGAGCGCGATCGACCAGCGCAGCGTCGGAAGACGGTCGCGCCAGGCGGCGATCACGAGCGCGAGCGTCAGGGCGAAGAGCAGGTAGCCCGGCCACGCGTGGACGTGCTCGAGGATCTCCGCATCGAAGCCGGTGCGCCCGGCGTCGGCGTCGCCCGAGTGCGGGCCCGAGCCGGTGGTGAGCACGCCGACGATGATCGAGATCGCGAGCACCGCGCTCGTCGCGTGGGTGAGGCCCGCGTACCAGGCCGGGACGGCGCGCTCGCGCGGGCCCGGCCGCTCGGGCATGCGGGCGAGGAACGCGGCCGTCACGCACACGAGTGCGAGCGAGGAGACGTAGTGGAACCCGACGATGAAGGGGTTGAGGCCCGTCCACACGGTGATGCCGCCGACGATCGCCTGCGCGACGATGCCGAGTCCGACGATGAACGAGAGGACGAACAGGTCGCGGCGCTCGCGCCGGATGCGCCACACGAGGAGGAAGACGATGAGCGCGACGATGCCGACCACGCCGGTCATGAGCCGGTTGCCGAACTCGATGAGCGAGTGGTAGGTGAGCTCTTCGGTCGGTACGAGCGACTCGGGCGTGCAGGTGGGCCAGGTCGGGCAGCCGAGGCCTGACCCGGTGAGGCGCACCGCGCCGCCGGTCGCGATGATCGTCACCTGTGCGATGAAGGAGGCCCAGGCGAAGAAGCGGAGTGAGCGGGGCACGCGGGTCGTTCCTGATCCGGGTCGCTCTGTGACGGGGCTGGGAGTCCGGCCCGATGTCACTGCGACCCTATAGACTTGAGTGGTTGGCGCACCTGCTGCGACGCGCGTTCGCGCGGCAAGCGGGCACCAGCCATCTTAGGTTCGCACTGGAGCCACCCGCACATCACACCCCCTCACCGAGTTCCTCGACTGGCACGGGGGATGAGCCGGACTGATAGCCGGTTGCACGGGAGGAGAAGAGGAAGAGTATGACGGACGTACTGATCGACCGCCCCGAGCTCGAAGGGCTCGGCAACTACGAGTTCGGTTGGGCCGACTCCGATGCTGCGGGGGCCTCGGCCCGTCGCGGCATCTCGGCAGAGGTGGTAGCCGACATCTCGCGGCTGAAGAGCGAGCCCGAATGGATGCTGCAGCGCCGCCAGCGGGGTCTGCAACTCTTCGAGCGCAAGCCCATGCCGACCTGGGGCGCCGACCTGTCGGAGATCGACTTCGACAACATCAAGTACTTCGTCCGCTCGACCGAGAAGCAGGCCCAGACCTGGGAGGACCTGCCCGACGACATCAAGAACACCTACGAGCGACTCGGCATCCCCGAGGCCGAGCGCCAGCGCCTCGTCGCGGGCGTCGCGGCCCAGTACGAGTCCGAGGTGGTCTACCACCAGATCAACGAAGAGCTCGAGCGCCAGGGCGTCATCTTCATGGACACCGACACCGCGCTGAAGGAGCACCCCGAGTTCTTCGAGGAGTACTTCGGCACCGTGATCCCCGCGGGCGACAACAAGTTCGCCGCGCTGAACACGGCGGTCTGGTCGGGCGGCTCGTTCGTCTACGTCCCGAAGGGCGTGCACGTCGAGATCCCGCTGCAGGCGTACTTCCGGATCAACACCGAGAACATGGGCCAGTTCGAGCGCACGCTCATCATCGCCGACGAGGGCTCGTACGTGCACTACATCGAGGGCTGCACCGCCCCGATCTACAAGAGCGACTCGCTGCACTCGGCCGTCGTCGAGATCATCGTGAAGAAGAACGCCCGCGTGCGCTACACGACGATCCAGAACTGGTCGAACAACGTCTACAACCTCGTCACGAAGCGCGCCACGGCCGCCGAGGGCGCCACCATGGAGTGGGTCGACGGCAACATCGGCTCGAAGGTCACGATGAAGTACCCGTCGATCTTCCTCATGGGCGAGCACGCCAAGGGCGAGACCCTGTCGGTCGCCTTCGCCGGCCCGGGCCAGCACCAGGACGCCGGCGCGAAGATGATCCACATGGCGCCGTACACGCAGTCGTCGATCGTCTCGAAGTCGATCGCCCGCGGCGGCGGCCGTGCCGGCTACCGCGGCGAGGTCCGCGTCGACGCGAACGCGCACCACTCGGCGAACAGCGTCGTCTGCGACGCCCTCCTCGTCGACACGATCTCGCGCTCCGACACCTACCCCGCGATCGACATCCGCGTCGACGACGTGAAGCTCGGGCACGAGGCGACGGTCTCGAAGGTCAGCGAAGAGCAGCTCTTCTACCTGATGAGCCGCGGTATCGACGAGACCGAGGCGATGTCGATGATCGTGCGCGGGTTCATCGAGCCGATCGCACGCGAGCTCCCGATGGAGTACGCGATGGAACTCAACAAGCTCATCGAAATGGGCATGGAAGGATCGGTGGGCTAGGAGTGACCGCCGCAATGACCAGCACAGCTATGCCCACGGCCGAACAGCACGGCCTCGTCGCACACTCGGACGGCGCCTTCGTGCCCGTGCAGACGCGCTCCGAGCGTTTCCGTTCGACGAACGTCGAGGAGTTCGCCCCGGTCAACGGTCGCGAGCACGAGTGGAAGCTCTCGCCCGTCGCCGCCTTCGCCGACCTCACGAGCGGCGACCTCGACGGCTCGCGCCTCGAGATCGCGACGACCGAGGCGGCCGGTGTCTCGTACTCCCACATCGCCCGCGACGACGCCCGCATCGGCTCGGCCGGCATCCCCGAGGAGCGCGCGAGCGCCAACGCGTGGTCGAGCTTCGACGAGGCGTTCCTCGTCTCCGTCACCGGTGAAGACGAGAAGACGGTCGTCGTGACCCGCTCGGGTCTCGGCACCGCGCCGCGCGCCGCGCACACCGTGATCGAGGCGGCACCGAACAGCCGCGCACTCGTCGTCCTCGAGGGCACGGGCGCCGCCCGCCTCAGCGAGAACGTCGAGATCCTCGTCGGCGACGGGGCATCCCTCACCGTCGTCTCGCTGCAGGAGTGGGACGACGAGGCCGTGCACCTCTCGAGCCAGTTCGCGCGCCTCGGCCGCGACGCGTTCCTCAAGCACATCGTCGTCTCGCTCGGCGGCAAGGTCGTCCGGGTGAACCCGTCGACCCACCTCGCCGAGCAGGGCGCCGACATCGAGGCGCTCGGCCTCTACTTCGCGGACGCCGGCCAGCACCTCGAGCAGCAGGTGTTCGTGCACCACGACGCGCCGCACACCAAGAGCCGCGTGACCTACAAGGGCGCGCTCCAGGGCGAGGGCGCGCGCACCGTCTGGGTCGGCGACGTGCTCATCGGCCCGAAGGCCACGGGCACTGACAGCTACGAGCAGAACCGCAACCTCGTGCTCACCGACGGCACCCGTGCCGACTCGGTGCCGAACCTCGAGATCGAGACAGGCGACATCGAGGGCGCGGGCCACGCGTCGGCGACCGGTCGTTTCGACGACGAGCAGCTCTTCTACCTGATGGCCCGCGGAATCAGCGAGGACGAGGCCCGTCGCCTCGTCGTGCACGGCTTCCTCACCGAGATCGTGCAGAAGATCGGTTCGCCCGAACTCGAAGAGCGCCTCACCGCCGCACTCGAGACCGAACTGCAGGGGAGCTGACGTGGCATCCACCCGTGTCTGCGCACTCGACGACCTCGTCGAGAACCAGGCATCCCGCTTCGTCCTCGACGGCGTGCCCATCGCCGTCGTGAAGGACGCGGCCGGAGACGTCTTCGCGATCGGCGACACCTGCACCCACGGCGACATCTCGCTCTCCGAGGGCTTCGTCGAAGACGACACGCTCGAATGCTGGGCGCACGGCTCGCAGTTCTCGCTGAAGACCGGCAAGCCGCTCACCCTCCCGGCCTACGAGCCGGTCCCCGTCTACCAGGTCGAGATCCAGGGCGGCGACGTCCTCATCGACCCCGCGGTCACGCTGACCGTCTGACCCACACTTCTCCGGCCCGGAACGGCCGGCAACCGAAAGAGATACCCCAGAACATGTCAGTGCTCGAGATCAAGAACCTGCACGTCAACGTCGAGACCGAACAGGGCACCCGCGAGATCCTCCGCGGCGTCGACCTCACCATCAACGAGGGCGAGATCCACGCGATCATGGGCCCCAACGGCTCGGGCAAGTCGACCCTCGCCTACACGATCGCGGGTCACCCGAAGTACACGGTCGTCGAGGGCGAGATCCTCTTCGACGGCGAGGACGTCCTCGAGATGTCGGTCGACGAGCGGGCCCGCGCCGGTCTCTTCCTCGCGATGCAGTACCCGGTGGAGATCCCCGGCGTCACCGTCACGAACTTCCTCCGCACCGCGAAGACCGCGATCGACGGCGAGGCGCCCTCGGTCCGCACCTGGGTGAAGGACGTCCGCGAGTCGATGGCGAACCTGAAGATGGACAAGGCGTTCGCCGAGCGCAACGTCAACGAGGGCTTCTCGGGCGGCGAGAAGAAGCGCAACGAGATCCTCCAGCTCGAGCTGCTCAAGCCGAAGTTCGCGGTGCTCGACGAGACCGACTCGGGCCTCGACGTCGACGCGCTGAAGATCGTCTCCGAGGGCGTCAACCGTGCGAAGGCGAACACCGGCCTCGGTGTGCTGCTCATCACGCACTACACGCGCATCCTCCGCTACATCAAGCCCGACTTCGTGCACGTGTTCGTCGCCGGCCGCATCGCCGAGCAGGGCGGCCCCGAGCTCGCCGACCGTCTCGAAGAAGAGGGCTACGACCGCTACCAGGTCGCCGAGTCGGCTTCGGTCGCGTCGGTCCCGGCCGAGTAGGGCGCGGGTAGACTCCCACCATGGTCACCTCACTCGCACCTGAGCGCTACGAGCAGGTCGAAGAAGCGCTGAAAGACGTGATGGACCCCGAGCTCGGGGTCAACATCGTCGACCTCGGCCTCATCTACGACCTCGGCTGGGACGACGAGAACGACGCCCTCGTCATCCACATGACGCTGACGAGCGCCGGCTGCCCGTTGACCGACGTCATCGAGGAGCAGACCGCTGAGGCGCTCGACGGCACGGTCGACGCATTCCGCATCAACTGGGTGTGGATGCCGCCGTGGGGTCCCGAGCGGATCACCGACGACGGGCGCGACATGATGCGTGCCCTCGGGTTCGCGATCTGACGCGAGTCACGACGAAACGGATGCCCCGTGCAGCAGTGCTGCACGGGGCATCCGCCGTTTCACCGGGGGTTCTCCTCGTCGAGCCCCCGGCGTGCGAGCAGCGCGTCGATCGAGGGCTCCCGCCCGAGGAGAGCGCGGATCGACTCGCGCGGGTCGCGTGAGCCGCCCGGCTCGAGGACCTCGCGGCGGAATCGTTCGCCGTTCTCGCGCGTCGCGCCGCCGTGCTGCTCGAACCAGGCCATGAGGTCGGCGCCCGGCACCTCGCTCCACACGTACGAGTAGTAGCCGGCGTCGTAGCCGCCCGCGAAGACGTGGGCGAAGTACCCGCTCGAGTAGCGCGGCGGGATGAGCGGGTCGGAGAGGCCCGCGGCGGTGAGGGCCGTGCGCTCGAACCCTTCGACGTCGTCGACGGCGATCGACTCGGCCGCGGCAGGCGAGAGCCGGTGCCAGGCCTGATCGAGGACGGCGGCGGCGAGGTACTCGCTCGTCGCGAACCCCTCGCCGAAGGTGCGCGCCGCGACGAGACGTTCGACGAGGTCGCGGGGGAGCGGTGCACCGCTCTCGTGGTGCACGGCGTAGCGTCCGAGGATCACGGGGTCGAGCGCCCAGAGCTCGTTCACCTGGCTCGGCAGTTCGACGAAGTCGCGGAAGACGTTGGTGCCGGCCCGGCTCGGGAACTCGACGCGCGCGAGGAGGCCGTGCAGCGCGTGGCCGAACTCGTGGAACAGGGTCTCGGTCTCGTCGAAGGTGAGCAGCGTTGGATCGCCGACGGGCGGCTTCGCCACGTTGAGGTGGTTGACGACGACGGGCAGCTCGCCGCTGAGGTCCGACTGCGCGACGAGCGAACTCATCCAGGCACCGCCGCGCTTCGTGTCGCGGGCGTAGAGGTCGAGGAGGTAGAGCCCGACGGGAGTGCCGTCGGCCTCGCGCACCTCGAAGACCCGGGCGTCGGGGTGGTGCGCGACGAGGTCGTCGCGTGTCTCGAAGCGGAGGCCGTACAGTCGATGCGCCGCTTCGAACACCCCGTCGACGAGCACTCGCTCCGCCTCGAGATACGGGCGCAACGCGGTCAGGTCGACGGCGTGGCGTTCGGCGCGTTCGCGCTCCGCGAGGCGCAGCCAGTCGGATGCCTCGAGGCGACGGAGTCCGTCGCGTTCGGCCCGTTCGGCGAGGAGCGCCGCTTCGCGGCGGGCGGCGGCGACGGCGCGCGGCACGAGTTCTTCGAGCAGGCCGGCCACGGCCTCGGCTGAGCCGGCCGTCTCGTCGGCCGTGACGGCGCTGGCGTGGTCGGCGAAGCCGAGCAGGGCGGCGCGGGCCGCGCGGAGCCGCACGATCTCGAGGAGCGTCGTGCGCGTGTCGTGCGGCCCGCCCGAGGTGCCGCGCCCGCGCGAGGCGGTGAGGAGCCGGTCGCGCACCTCGGGGGAATCGAGCTCGCTGAGCGCCGGCTGCTGGGTCGGCAGCACGAGTGGGATGAGCCAGCCGTCGAGGCCGCGGGCTGCGGCGGCGTCACGGCCGGCCGCCGTCGCAGCCGCATCGAGTCCGGCGAGCTCGCTCTCCTCGCGAAGGTGCAGGGCACGAGCGTTGCCGTCGGCGAGCAGCAGTTGCTGGAAGTCGGTGGTCAGGCGTGCGAGACGCTCGTTCAGCTGCGAGAGTTCGGTGCGGCGGGCGGTGTCGAGCCGAGCCCCCGCGAGCACCGCCACGCGGTGGCGTCGGCGCAGCAGATACGCGCGGGCGGGCAGGAGCTCCAGCTCGCGTCCGTCGAGCCGCTCGACGAGCGCCTCGAGGCGTGCGAAGATCCGCGGGTCGAGCAGTTCTTCGTCGCGCAGTGCGGCGAGCCTCGGCGCGAACTCCGCGTCGAGGGCGTCGATCGCGGTGTCGGCGTCGGCGGCGGCACGGTTCTCGAACACGGGCACCACGCGCCGCAGCAGCGATCCCGCGCGCTCGAGCGCGACGACGGTGTTCTCGAAGTCCGGTTCGTCGGGGCAGGCGGCGATCGCGGCGATCTCGGCACGGTGCTGGGCGATGCCGAGTTCGAGCGCTTCGCGGAAGTGCTCGGCGCCGATGATCGCGAACAACGGCAGCCGGTACGGCAGTGGGCTCGCTTCGAGGAGCGGATTGTGTGCGGCCTCGCTCATCCGAACACCTTATGACGCCGGGCGCGCGGAGCGAGGAGCGCGCGCGTAGGCTCGGGATATGTCGAACCGGAGCCCTGCGCGCGACACCTATACCCACGGTCACCATGCGAGCGTCCTGCGCATCCACGCCTGGCGCACGGTGGAGAACTCGGCGGCGTACCTGGCGCCGCACCTGCATGAGGGCGCGAACGTGCTCGACGTGGGCAGCGGCCCCGGCACCATCACGCTCGATCTCGCCCGCCGGGTGCGCCCTGGCCGAGTCCTCGGCATCGACGCCTCCGCCGAGGTCGTCGCGCAGGCGAACGGACTCGCCGAGAGCGAGGGCGTGCGCAACGCGTCGTTCGAGGTCGGCGACGCCTACGGGCTCGACGCCGACGACGACACGTTCGACGTCGTGCACGCCCACCAGGTGCTGCAGCACCTCGCACGCCCGGTCGACGCGCTGCGCGAGTTCCGGCGGGTGCTGAAACCGGGCGGGCTGCTCGCCGTGCGCGACGTCGACTACGGCGGGGTGATCTGGAGTCCGCCGTCGGCGGGGCTCACCCGGTGGCTCGAGCTCTATCACGACGTCCACGAGTGGAACGGCGGCGACCCGCACGCGGGTCGTCACCTGAAGCGCTGGGCGAAGGAGGCCGGCTTCGGCGAGATCACCGCGAGCGGCACGACGTGGGTGTTCGCCTCGACGCTCGAACGCGAGTGGTGGGGCGGCTCATGGGCCGAGCGCGCCACCGAGTCGCAGTTCGCCGCGCACGCCATCGAGTCGGGTCACTCGAACCCCGATGAGCTGCGTTCGATCGCGGAGGCGTGGCGCGACTGGGCCGCCGACGACGACGGATGGCTGCTCATGCCGCACGGCGAGATCCTCGCCCGCGCCTGAGACCGCGGGAGTACTGCGGTGATCGCGCCGCCGCGCTCACCAGTCCTCGTCGTCGTCGTGCGCGTCGACGATGACGTCGCGCACGACGGTGCCGTCGTCGAGCTCGGCGATCGGTCGCCCCTCGAGCCAGGTCAGGGTCCAGTGGCGTCCGGCGCCGTTGCCCGCGAACGCCGTCTCCGCGGCGGCGATGCGCGGGCGCAGCTCGGCAGGCACCGAGACGGGCGGCTCGTCGCCGAACGCCCAGCGCGTGCCGAGCCGCATCACGCGCCCATCTCGTAGGTGACCCAGCTGGTGCGGGTCGCGAGGGAGTCGTAGAGCCGCTGCGCCGACTCGTTGTCGGCGGCGGTGATCCATGCGACGCCGCCGTGGCCGATCTCGGCGGCGCGGGCGTGCACGAACTCGATGAGTGCGCGCCCGGTGCCGTTGCCGCGGTGCTCCTCGACGACGTAGAGGTCGTCGAGGTACATGCCGTTCGTCGCGGTCAGCGTCTCGGGCACCTGCCGGAAATGGGCGAGGCCCACCGGCGTGCCCGCCTCGTCGACGGCGAGCGCCGCCTGGAGCGGGTTGTGCTCGTCGCGCAACCAGTTCCAGACGATGAGCGCCTTGGCGTCGTCGAGCTCGGTCTCGTAGAACGTGCAGTACGACTCGAACAACGGCAGCCAGCCGAAGAAGTCGTCGTCACCGGCGAGCCGGATCTCGTTGGTCATGCTTCCCCCTATTCGGACGGCGCCTCGAAGACGACGTCGCGGACGGCGAACTCCTCCGCTTCGGCGAAGACGAGTTCGGTGATGCGCCCCACCGCGCGCAGGTCGGATGCCACGGTCTCGAGCAGTGCGATCGTCGCCGCGGGGGCGGCGATCGTCGCCTGGGAGACCGGGGTCTTCTGCGAAGCCTTGGCGTCGGTCTTCGCCCGGCGGATGCCGGTGAGCGCGAGGCTCGCGAGTTCGAGCAGTTCGCCGGCGGCGTCGCCGCTGGCGGCGAGCTCCTCGGCGGTCGGCCACGGTGCACGGTGCACCGAACCGTCGTGCGACCACCGCCACGCCTCTTCGGTCGCGAACGGGATCACCGGGGCGAAGAGCCGAAGCAGCACGCCGAGCGCGGTCTTCAACGCGGCGACGGCGGAGGCCTGCTCGGGGCTCGGCTCACCGTAGGCGCGCTCCTTCACGAGCTCGAGGTAGTCGTCGCAGAAGGTCCAGAAGAAGGTCTCGGAGACCTCGAGCGCGCGGGCGTGGTCGTAGCCCTCGAGCGCACGGGTCGCACGGTCGACGACCGTGGCGAGCTCGGCGAGCATGCTCCGGTCGACCGGCATGGTGACCGGGGCGTCGGCGGAACCGTCGAAGCCGAGGATGAACTTGGCCGCATTGAGGACCTTGATCGCGAGACGGCGACCGATCTTCACCTGCGTCGGGTTCTGCGGGTCGAAGGCCGCGTCGGTGCCGAGGCGCGAGGAGGCCGCCCAGTAGCGCACCGCGTCGGAGCCGTGCTGCTCGAGCAGGCCCGACGGGGTGACGACGTTGCCCTTCGACTTCGACATCTTCTTGCGGTCGGGGTCGACGATGAAGCCCGAGATCGAGGCGTTCGACCACGGCGCCACGCCGTGCTCGAGCTCGGAGCGGAGGGTCGTCGAGAACAGCCAGGTGCGGATGATGTCCTGACCCTGGGGGCGCAGCGAGTAGGGGAACACGAGGTTCCACAGCTCGGGGTCGCGCTCCCAGCCGCCCGCGAGCTGCGGGGTGAGCGACGAGGTCGCCCAGGTGTCCATGACGTCGTGCTCGCCGATGAAGCCGCCGGCCTGGCCGCGCTGCGCCTCGTCGAAACCGGGCGCGGGCGCCGACGACGGGTCGACGGGCAGCATCGCCTGCGTGGCGACGATCGGCTCGTCGAACACGGGGTCGCCCTGGGCGTCGAGCGGGTACCACACCGGGATCGGCACGCCGAAGAAGCGCTGGCGCGAGACGAGCCAGTCGCCCGAGAGGCCGCCGACCCAGTTCTCGTAGCGCACGCGCATGAAGTCGGGGTGCCAGTCCATCTCACGGCCGTGCGAGAGGAGCCGCTCGCGCAGGCCCTCGTCGCGGGCGCCGTTCGTGATGTACCACTGGCGGGTCGAGACGATCTCGAGCGGCTTGTCGCCCTTCTCGAAGAACTTCACCGGGTGCGTGATGGCCTTCGGGTCGGCGAGCAGTTCGCCCGAGTCGCGGAGGAGCTGCACCACGGCCTGCTTGGCCGAGAAGGTCGTCTTGCCGGCGAGCTCGGCGTAGGCCGCACGGCCCGCCTCGGAGGTGATCGCCTCGGGCGCCTCGGCGATGACGCGGCCGTCGAAGCCGATGATCGCCCGGTTCGGCAGGTCGAGCTCGCGCCACCAGACGACGTCGGTCACGTCGCCGAAGGTGCAGATCATCGCGATGCCGGTGCCCTTGTCCTTCTGGGCGAGGTGGTGCGCGACGACGGGCACCTCGACGCCGAAGACCGGGGTCGTCACGGTGGTGCCGAAGAGCGGCTGGTAGCGCTCGTCGTCGGGGTGGGCGACGAGGGCGACGCACGCGGGCAGGAGCTCGGGGCGGCTCGTCTCGATCTCGATCGTGCCGCCGTCGGGGCGGTGGAACGCCACGCGGTGGTAGTGGCCGGGCTGGTCGCGGTCTTCGAGCTCGGCCTGCGCGACCGCGGTACGGAAGGTGACATCCCAGAGCGTCGGCGCGAGCGCCTGGTAGGCCTCGCCGCGCTCGACGTTGCGGATGAACGCGAGCTGCGAGGTGAAGAGCGCCTCGTCGGCGATGGTGCGGTACGACTGGGTCCAGTCGACGGAGAGGCCGAGCATGCGCCAGAGCGCCTCGAACTGCTGCTCGTCTTCGACGGTGAGACGCTCGCAGAGCTCGATGAAGTTGCGGCGCGAGATCGGCACCTGGTCGGCGGCCTTCGTCGACTTGCCGTCGCCGCCTTCGAACGGCGGCACGAAGCCCTCGACGTAGGGGAGAGTCGGGTCGCAGCGCACGCCGTAGTAGTTCTGCACGCGGCGCTCGGTCGGCAGGCCGTTGTCGTCCCAACCCATCGGGTAGAAGACGTGCTTGCCGCGCATGCGCTGGAAGCGGGCGACGACGTCGGTGTGCGTGTACGAGAACACGTGGCCGATGTGGAGCGAGCCCGACGCGGTCGGCGGCGGGGTGTCGATCGAGTAGAGGCAGTCGCGCGTGGCCGAGTCGCGGTCGAACCGGTACGTCCCCTCGCGCTCCCATGCGCCGCCCCAGACGGATTCGAGGCCTTCGAGAGCGGGCTTGTCGGGGATGCGCGCGGTGTCGGTCATGATGCTCCGGTTCGATATCTACGGCACCGAGTCAGTGATGAGGTGCCTGAATGTGACGCTCCAGCCTAGCGGAGGGCGGCCGGGAATGGCCCGAGCGGCGGGGTGCGCGGCGCGGCGTTCGCCGACGGCGTCGCCGAGGGGCGAGGCGGATGCCTCGTGGTGCGGGCCGCGCGAGCGCTCAGTGCACCAGTCGGGGTGCGTCGGCGACGAGCCGTGCCGTGTAGGGATGGCCGGGCGCGGCGAAGACGGCCTCGGCGGGACCCTGCTCGACGATGCGCCCGTCCTGCATGACGGCGACCCGGTCGGCCATGTGACGCACGACGCCGAGATCGTGCGAGATGAACAGCATCGCGAGCCCGCGCTCGCGCTGGAGCGCGTCGAGGAGGTCGAGGATCTGCGCCTGGATCGTGACGTCGAGGGCGGACACCGGTTCGTCGCAGACGAGCACCTCTGGCGAGGCGGCCAGTGCCCGCGCGATGGCGACCCGCTGCCGCTGCCCGCCCGAGAGGGTGAGCGGGTCGCGCCCGCCGACGGTGCCCGGGAGACCCACCTGGTCGAGCAGTTCGGCGACACGACGAGCCGTCGTCGCACGGCTCGGATGCTCAGCGCCTCTGCCGACCGCGGCGGCACCGTCGACCGCGTCGGCGAGGATCCGCGCGACGCTCCACCGCGGATCGAACGAACTCAGCGCGTCCTGGTAGATCGCGCCGAGGCGCGGGCGCCGTTCTCGTCGCTCGCGCTCGGGGAGGGCCGACCACGGTTCGCCCTCGAAGTTCACCACACCGCGGTCGGGGGCGGTGAGGGCGAGGGCGAGGCGGGCGAGCGTCGTCTTGCCCGAACCCGATTCGCCGACGAGGCCGACGGTCTCGCCGGCGCGCACCTCGAGCGAGACGCCGTCGACGGCGGTGAAGCGCCCGCCACCGGGCGACGGGAACGTCTTCACGACGTCGTCGATGGCGAGCAGCGGCGCGGGGTCGGAGGTGGGCGAGTGGACGGCATCATGTGTCGACGGAGGCGCAAGCGCCACGCCCGCGGAATCGCTCGCGTCGGGGGAAGCGGGGCTCGCCGAGAGTCGCGCCCCCCGCGGCACGTCGGCCGGCACCGCAGCGATGAGCGCCCGCGTGTACGGCTCGCGCGGCGAACCGAGCACCTCGGCCGTCGGGCCCTGTTCGACGACGACGCCCTCGCGCATCACGAGCACCCGGTCGGCGAGCCGGGAGACGACCGCGAGATCGTGGCTGATGAGCAGCACGCCCGTGCCGCGCCCGCGGATCTCGCCGAGGAGCTCGAGCACCCGCGCCTGCACGGTCGCGTCGAGCGCGGTCGTCGGCTCGTCGGCGATAAGGAGCGGCGGGTCGAGCGCGAGCGCCGAGGCGATCAGGGCGCGCTGGCGCAACCCGCCCGAGAGTTCGCCCGAGCGCTGCCGCGCGGCCCGTGCGGGGTCGGGCATGCCGACCTCGGCGAGGAGTTCGTGCACGCGCGTGCGGCGCGCGGCGCGTGGCATCCGTTCGTGGATGCGCAGCGCGTCGCCGATCTCGCGACCGACCGGGCGCAGCGGGTCGAGCGCGACGAGGGCGTCCTGGAGGACGAGCCCGACCTCGCGGCCGCGCACCCGCCGCCACTCGCGCTCGGGGGCGGCGCCGAGTTCGCGACCGGCGATCCGCAGCCGGTCGGCGGTCACCCGGGCGCCGTTGCCGGCCATGCCGAGGAGGCTCCGCGCGGTCACCGACTTGCCCGATCCCGACTCGCCGACGATGGCGACGCACTCGCCCGCGGCGAGCTCGAGCGAGACCCCGCGCACGACCTCCGTGTCGCCGAACGCGACGCGGAGCCCCGCGAGCTCGAGCAGCGGCCCACCGCCGCGCGCGGTCATCGGGCACCCCGTTCGCGGCGGGCGAGCGCGCGACCGAGCACCGTCGTCGCGATCGTGGTGCCGACGATCGCGAGTCCGGGGAACACCGTCATCCACCACGCCGTCTGCAGGTAGGTGCGCCCCGCCGAGAGCATCGCGCCCCACTCCGCGGCGGGCGGCTGCGCGCCGAGCCCGAGGTAGCTGAGCGCCGCCGCCCACACGATCGCCTGTCCGATGCCGAGGGTCGCGAGGACGACGAGCGGCAGCAGCGCGTTCGGCAGCAGGTGGGCGGTGAGGATGCGACGGGGCCGGCGCCCGAGCACGCGCGCCGCCTCGACGTACTGCGAAGAGCGGATCGCGACGAGCTGCCCGCGGATGATGCGGGCGTAGCCCGGCGCCGTCGAGAGGCCGACCGCGATCGTCGCCGTCACCGGCCCGGGGCCCGCGACGACGATGACGAGGAGCGCGAGCAGCAGCCCGGGGAAGGCGAAGAGCACCTCGACGAGCCGGCCGACGCCGAAGTCGACGGCCCTCCCGCCGAAGCTCGCGAGGACGCCGAGCACGAGGCCGAGCGCCAGGCCGATCGCGGTCGCCGTGACGCCGATGAGGAGCGAGGTGCCGGTGCCGGCGACGACGCGGCTGTACACGTCGCGGCCCGACTCGTCGGTGCCGAACCAGTGCGCCGTCGAGGGCGGCTGGAAGGCGTCGGCGGCGGAGATCGCGTTCGGATCCTGCGTGGCGATGAGCGCCGGGAACGCCGTCGCGAGCAGGAGGAACACCGCGAACGCGCCCGCGAGGATCGTGCCGATGCGCGGGCGACCCCGGCGGGGCGCCTCCCGGTCATGGAGGGCTTCGGCGTCGATCGCCGTCTGCCGCAGTTCGAGGTCGCTCATCGGGCGCCCTCCTGCGCGAGCCGCGGGTCGGCGATCCGGGCCGCGAGGTCGGTGAGCACGGTCATCACCACGTAGACGAGGGCGACGAGCAGCACCACGCCCGTCACGACCGGGATGTCGCGGAGCGTGACGGCCTGCAGCAGCGTGCGACCGAGGCCGGGCATGGCGAAGATCGTCTCGACGACGACGGCGCCCGAGAGGAGCCACCCGAGCGCCCACCCCGAGAGGCTGATGCCCGGCAGGGCCGCATGCCGGATCGTGTGACGGAACCGGACGCCGAGGGCGCGCTCGCCGCGCGCCCGCGCGGAGACCACGAAGGGCTGGCGCATGGCGTCGAGGAGGCTCTCGCGCATGACCTGCGCGAGGAACCCGGCGAGCGGGATCGCGAGGGTCGTGACCGGGAGCACGAGACCGGCGGGCGTACCGGTCGCGACGGGCGGCAACCAGCCGAGCCCGGTGCTGAACATCGCGATGAGCACGCCCGCGAGCCAGAAGTGCGGGAGCGCGGCGGCGACGAGCTCGATGCCCTGCCCGAGCGCCGAGGCGACGCGCCCCCGGCCCGTCGACCAGAGCGACAGCGCGAGCGCGAGCACCCAGGCTGCGGCGAGCGCGAGCAGCGCGAGCAGCATCGTGCCGCCGATCTGCGCGCCGAGGAGTTCGGCGACGGGCACCTTCAGCGTGTATGAGGTGCCGAGGTCGCCCGTGATGAGACGCCCGAGCATCGCGAAGTACTGCAGGACGAGCGGCTGGTCGAGCCCGTAGTCGCGACGCACCTGGTCGAGCGCCTCCTGCGAGGCCTGCGATCCTGGGCCGCCGAGGATCGCCTGGGCGGGGTCGCCGGGGATGAGCCGGATCGCGAAGAAGGTGAGCGTGGCGACCGCCCACAGCACGAAGACGGCGCCGCCGAGCAGGACGGCCGCATGGCGACCGGCCCGCCCGCGGCGCCGCGCTTCGTCTGCCGACGGGCCGGGCGTCATCTTCAGCCGGCGAGCCAGGCGTCGGAGAAGCTCGGCGTCGACACCGTCGGCAGCGCGCGGACGCCCTGCACCTTCGTCGAGAGCAGGAAGCTGTTCTGCTGGTCGTAGAGCGGCAGCAGGTAGTGGCCGCCGAGGATCAGCTGCTGAGCCTCCTCGTACTGCGCGGCACGCTCGACCGGGTCGCTCGTCGACGCGGCCTCGGTGAGGAGGGCGTCGATCGCGGGGTCGTTCACCTGGGCGAGGTTCGCGAAGTAGCCGCTCGGCGCGGGCGTGATGCTGTCCGAGTGGTACAGGATGCGCAGCACGTCGGGGCCGACCTTCGTGTACGGGGCGCTCACGATCTCGTACTCGTGCGCGAACAGTGCGCCGTACCAGCTCGACAGGTCGAGGAGCGAGATCTGCACGTCGAAGCCCGCGTCCTTCGCGGTGGCCTGCACCTGCTCGAAGAGCGACTGCTCGGCCGGCACCGACTGGTTCGTGCTCACCGGGAACCGCAGGGTGAGGCGCGCGCCGTCCTTCATGCGCGTGCCGTCGTCGTCGCGTTCGGTCCAGCCGGCTTCGTCGAGGAGCGCGTTCGCCGCGTCGAGGTCGGTCTCGAAGAGGTCGGGCTCCGAGTACGAGACGGCCTCCACCGAGGACAGCGCCGAGTAGGAACGCTCCGCGGTGCCGAAGTACAGCGCGTCGATGCCGTCGTTGACGTCGACCGCGGCGATGAACGCCTCACGCACGCGCTCGTCGTCGAACGGCGCCTGCGAGGAGTTCAGTTCGATGCGGTTCGATGCGCCGGGGCGGGGTGCGTTCAGCCACGTGAGGGAGTCGCTGCCCTCGGCCGCGGCGATGGTGTCGGGCTGCGGGTTGTCGATGACGTCGACCTGGCCGCCCTGCAGTGCCGCGTAGCGCGAGGCCGCGTCGGGCACGAAGCGCCAGTCGATCGCCTCGAGGTACGCGGGGCCCTCGTGCGCGGCGTCGGCCGGCGGCGAGACGTAGTCGTCGTTGCGCACGAGCGACACGCGCTCCTGCTTCACCCAGCCGTCGACGACGAAGGGGCCGGTGCCGATCGGGGCCTGGCAGTTCTCCTCCATGCCGCGGGCGAGGCCCTCGGGCGACTCGATCGCGAGCCACGGCTGCGAGAGCGACTCGAGCAGGGCGCTGTCGGGCGCGGTGAGCACGAAGCGGGCGACGTCGGGCGCGACGACTTCGACGCGGTCGACCTTGCCGAGGGCGAGGTACCCGGTCGACGACTGGGTCTCGGGGTCCTTCAGGTGCTCGACGTTCGCCTTCACGGCCTCGGCGTCGAAGGGCGTGCCGTCGGTGAAGGTCACGTCGTCGCGGAGCGTGAACTCCCAGCTGAGGCCGTCGGCCGCGGCCTCCCACGACTCGGCGAGCCACGGGATGATCTCGCCCGACTCGTCGCGCGAGACGAGCGATTCGAGGAACTGCGAGGCGAGGAGCGCCTGCGGGTAGTTGCCGCCGACGTGCGGGTCGAGGCAGCTCGGCTCGGCGTCGCCCGAGGCATAGCGCAGGGTGCCGCCGGCGACCGGCTCGTCGCTCGCGGGCGTCGCGGCCGGCTGGCAGCCGGTCAGTGCGACGGCGCCGGCGAGGGCGACGGCGACGAAGCCGAACACGCGGGTTCGGCGGGCGGGGAGGAGGGCAGTGCGCATCGGAGTCCTTGCAGCAGATGGGGGAGAGCGGCCGGACGACGGCGGCCACGGTTCATCCTGACATCGGCCGGATGCCACGACAAGCAACTTGTTCGCATAGAAATAGAACAATAGAATCTTGAGGTGCTCATCCGGCTCGACCCGACCCGCTCCACCCCGCTCGCCGAACAGCTCTCCGCCGGCCTGCGCGCCTCCATCATCGACGGCCGGCTCTCCGGCGGCGAACGCCTCCCCGCCGCCCGCGCGCTCGCCGCCGACCTCGGCGTCAACGTGCACACCGTGCTCCGCGCCTATCATCGCCTCCGCGACGAGCGGCTCATCGAGCTCCACCGCGGCCGCGGCGCCGTCGTCGCCGTCCGCATCGGCGGCCACGCCGCGCTCGCCGGCGCCGTCCACGACCTCGTCGACGAGGCGAAGGGGCACGGGGTCGCCGAGGGGGCCCTCCTCGAACTCATCCGCGAGGCGTACCGGCAGGCGCCGCACACCTCCGGCGTCGTGCGCCCAGCGCCGACACGGTATTCTTGAGCGCAACGACATCGATCCGGCCATCACCGGGGAGTCTTCGGCAGAACGCGAACGGCGGCCACGTGGCATCCGCTCGTCACTAGAACCGAACGGGCCGGCCCGTCATCGCCGACAATGAGGGGCCGCGGTCGAGTGCCGCGGCAAGCGAGGTGGTACCGCGGCGGAGGCTCGATCGAGCGACCGGCGTCCTCGTGGAAGCATCCGTCCCCGCAAGGAGCGAGCGTGTACCCCCGTACCCCAGACGACCACGGTGTCGCCCCCTCACCCGACTTCCCCGCCGTCGAGCGCGAGGTCCTCGAGTTCTGGCTGAACGACGAGACCTTCCAGGCCTCGATCGACCAGCGCGAGGGCGCACCCGAGTGGGTGTTCTACGACGGCCCGCCCTTCGCGAACGGCCTGCCCCACTACGGGCACCTCCTCACCGGCTACGCCAAAGACCTCTTCCCGCGCTTCCAGACCATGCGCGGCCACCAGGTGCACCGCCGCTTCGGCTGGGACACCCACGGCCTGCCCGCCGAGCTCGAGGCCGAGCGCCAGCTCGGCATCACCGACAAGAGCCAGATCGAAGAGATGGGCATCGCCGCCTTCAACCAGGCCGCCCGCGAGTCGGTGCTGCGCTACACGAAGGAGTGGGAGGAGTACGTCACCCGCCAGGCGCGCTGGGTCGACTTCGAGCACGACTACAAGACGCTCGACGTCACCTTCATGGAGAGCGTGATCTGGGCCTTCAAGACCCTCTACGACAAGGGCCTCGCCTATGAGGGCTACCGGGTGCTGCCGTACTGCTGGCGCGACCAGACGCCGCTCTCGAACCACGAGCTCCGCATGGACGACGACGTCTACAAGATGCGCCAGGACCAGACCGTCACGGTCACGTTCCCGCTCACGGGCGCGAAGGCCGAGTCGCTCGGCCTCACCGCCGTGCGCGCGCTCGCGTGGACGACGACCCCGTGGACCCTGCCGACGAACTTCGCGCTCGCCGTGGGCCCCGAGATCGAGTACGCCGTCGTGCCCGCGGGCCCTGGCGGCACGCCCGACGCGACGGTGCTGCGCGAGGGCGCCGCGGGTGCGGGCGCCGACACCGAGGTGCTCGGTGCCGAGTACCTCATCGCCGTCGACCTGCTCGGCAACTACGCGAAGGACCTCGGCTACGACTCCGCGGAAGAGGCGCGTGCCGCCGTCTCGCGAACGGTGCGCGGCGCCGAGCTCGAGGGCGTCACCTACGACCGCCTGTTCGACTACTACGCCGATGTCGAGACGTACGGTCTCGAGAACGCCTGGCAGATCCTCGTCGCCGACTACGTCACCACCGAAGACGGCACCGGCATCGTGCACCAGGCGCCCGCCTACGGCGAGGAGGACCAGAAGATCGGCGAAGCCGCCGGCATCCCGGTCGTCATCTCCCTCGACGAGGGCGGTCGGTTCCTTCCCGCGGTGACGGATGTCGCGGGGATGCTCTGGAGCGACGCGAACAAGCCGCTCACTCAGCTGCTGAAGGCCGAGGGGCGGCTGCTGCGCCAGGCGAGCTACGAGCACTCGTACCCGCACTGCTGGCGCTGCCGCAACCCGCTCATCTACCGCGCGGTGTCGAGCTGGTTCATCAAGGTCCCCGAGTTCAAGGGCCGCATGGGCGAGCTCAACCAGGACATCAACTGGGTGCCCGACAACGTGAAGGACGGACAGTTCGGCAAGTGGGTCGCGGGCGCCCGCGACTGGTCGATCAGCCGCAACCGCTACTGGGGCTCGCCCATCCCCGTGTGGAAGAGCGACGACCCCGAGCACCCGCGCATCGACGTGTACGGCTCGCTCGAAGAGCTCGAGCGCGACTTCGGCCGACTGCCGCTCGGCCCCTCCGGCGAACCCGACCTGCACCGTCCCTACATCGACGACCTCACCAGGCCGAACCCCGACGACCCCACGGGCCGCTCGACGATGCGTCGCATCCCCGACATCTTCGACGTGTGGTTCGACTCGGGCTCGATGCCGTTCGCGCAGGTGCACTACCCCTTCGAGAACCGCGAGTGGTTCGACACGCACAACCCGGCCGACTTCATCGTCGAGTACATCGGACAGACGCGCGGCTGGTTCTACGTCATGCACGTGCTCTCGACCGCGCTGTTCGACCGCCGCGCGTTCTCGAACGTCGTGAGCCACGGCATCGTGCTCGGCAGCGACGGGCAGAAGATGTCGAAGTCGCTGCGCAACTACCCCGACGTGAGCGAGGTGTTCGACCGCGACGGCTCCGACGCGATGCGCTGGTTCCTCATGTCGAGCTCGGTGCTGCGCGGCGGCAACCTCGTCGTCACCGAGGAGGGCATCCGCGAGGGCGTCCGCCAGCTCATGCTGCCGCTCTGGAGCACCTGGTACTTCTTCTCCCTCTACGCGAACACGGCGAAGGAGGGCGGCTACGAGGCATCCCGTTCGACCGCCTCGACCGACGTGCTCGACCGCTACCTGCTCGCGAAGCTGCGCGACCTCGTCGAGGCCGTCACCGTCGACCTCGACGACTTCGACTCGCCGCTCGCGGCGCAGAAGCTGCGCGACTTCGGCGACGTGCTCACCAACTGGTACGTGCGCCGCTCGCGCGACCGGTTCTGGGGCGGCGTCGCCGAAGACGGCACCGGCCGCGAGGCGTTCGACACCCTCTACACCGTGCTCGAGACGCTCACCCGCCTCGCGGCCCCGCTGCTTCCGCTCGTGAGCGAGAAGATCTGGCGCGGCCTCACCGGCGGGCGCAGCGTCCACCTGACCGACTGGCCCGACGCCGCCGAGTTCCCGGCGGACCCCGCCCTCGTCGCCGCGATGGACGCCGTCCGCGAGATCAGCTCCTCGGCGCTGTCGCTGCGCAAGCAGTCGGGTCGTCGGGTGCGCCTGCCGCTCGCGAGGCTCACCGTCGTCAGCGCGGATGCCTCGGCGCTCGCGCCGTTCGAGGCGATCCTGCGCGACGAACTCAACGTCAAGCAGGTCGAGCTCGTCGCCCTCGACGAGCAGAGCGCCGAGCGCTACGGCGTGACCAAACGCCTCACCGTGAATGCGCGGGCCGCAGGCCCGCGCCTCGGCAAGCAGGTGCAGCAGGCGATCCAGGCCGCACGCACCGGCGACTGGTCGGTCACGGGCGATGAGGTCGTGGCGGGCGGCATCGCCCTCGAAGCCGGCGAGTACGAGCTCGTGCTCGAGGCCGGGGGAACGGGCGACGGCGAGACCGCGCTCGCCCTGCTCGCCGACGGCGGCTTCGTGCTGCTCGACACGGCGACGACCCCCGAGCTTGAGGCCGAGGGCATCGCGCGCGACGTCGTACGGGCCGTGCAGGAGGCCCGCAAGTCCGTCGGACTCGAGGTCGGCGACCGCATCCGCCTGACGCTCACGCTCGACGCGACGAGTCGCGACGCAGCGGATGCGCATCGTGAGCTCATCGTCGGAGAGACGCTCGCGACCGCGCTGGAGCTTCGCGATCTGGACAGTGGGACCGCGGCGGCGACGCAGGCGCTCGCCGGCGGGACCAAGGTGCACATCGGACTGGAGAAGGCATGAACGACGACATCGACCCCGAGGCGCACGACGCTGCCGACGCCGTCTACGCCGCGATGGTCGCCCGGGTCGGCGAGGGCGCACCGCGCCCCCGCCTCGAACCCACCCGGCGCGCCGTCGAGCTCCTCGGCGACCCCCACCGCGCCGCACCGGTGATCCACCTCACGGGCACCAACGGCAAGACGTCGACGAGCCGCATGATCGAGAGCCTGCTGCGCGCCTCGGGGCTGCGCACCGGCCTCCTCACGAGCCCGCACCTCGTTCGCTTCACCGAGCGCATCCGGATCGACGGGGAGTCCGTCTCCGACGAGGCCGTCGCCCGCAACTGGGAGGAGATCCTCCCGTTCATCCTGATGGTCGACGCCGAACTCGAACAGGCCGGCGAGCAGCCGCTCACCTTCTTCGAGGTGCTGACCGTGCTCGCCTTCGCCTGCTTCGCCGACGCACCCGTCGATGTCGTCGTGCTCGAGGTCGGGATGGGCGGCGAGTGGGACTCGACGAACGTCGCCGACGGCCAGGTCGCGGTGTTCACGCCGATCGCGCTCGACCACCAGGCCCGACTCGGCTCGACCGTCGAGGCCATCGCGCGCACGAAGTCGGGCATCATCAAGCCCGCCGCGGCCGTCGTCAGCGCCCGGCAGCCCGACGAGGCGCTCCGCGTGCTCGAGGAGGCCGCCGAGCTCACCGAGTCGACGCTCGCCGTCGAGGACGACGCCTTCGCGGTCGTCTCGCGCGCGGTCGCCGTCGGCGGGCAGCTCGTCACGATCCGCGGGCTCGCGGGGGAGTACCGCGAGCTCTTCCTGCCGCTGTTCGGCGCGCACCAGGCCGAGAACGCAGCCGTCGCGATCGCCGCGGTCGAGGCCTTCATCGGCGGCGGCTCGGTCCGGCTGGCCGACGAGGTCGTCGAGCGCGGCCTCGCCGAAGCCACGTCGCCCGGGCGTCTGCAGCTCATCGGCATCGAGCCGACGATCCTCGTCGACGCCGCGCACAACCCGCACGGCGCCCGTTCGCTCGTCACCGCGGTCGACGAGTTCTTCGACTTCGACGAGTTCGCGATCGTCGTCGGCGTCGTCGACGACAAGGACGCGGCCGGCATCATCGACACCCTCGCCGAACTCGACGGTCCGATGCTCGTCACCGCGCCCGACTCCGAGCGGGCCCTGCCCGCGGCGGCGCTCGAGGCGATCGTCACCGAACGCGTCGGCATGAAGCGGACGCTCCTCGTCGAACGACTCGACGACGCACTCGAGGAGGCCCGCACCTGGGCCGCAGAGGCGCCGAAGCGGGCCGTGCTCGTGACCGGCTCGATCGTCCTCGTCGGCGAGGCCATGTCGATCGCCGAGGACCGCGAATGGGGCAAGGCATGAACGACGCGACGCACGCACCCGACGACGACGCGACGGGCGCCGAGCCGGAGACCGGCGCACCCGCGCCGCTCCGCTCGATCCGCCGCAGCCTCGCCGCGATCGTCCTCGCATTCGAGGTCATCGTGGTGTTCCTCGCGGCCCTCGTCATCTGGGGTCTCGCGCAGGGCGCCGGCGAAGAGGGCGTGCTGCCGTCGTGGGTCGCCCTCGCGGCGGGCGGCGTCATCATCCTCGGCCTGGTCGCCACCATGGGCCTGCTGCGTTTCGAGTGGGCGTACGTGCTCGGCTGGACGCTCCAGGTGCTGATCGTGGCATCCGGCTTCATCAACCCGGCGATGTTCGTCGTCGGGGCGCTCTTCGGCGGCATGTGGTGGTACTGCATGGTCGCCGGGAGCCGAATCGACCGAGAACGCGCGGCATTCGCCGCGTCAGGGAAGGAACAGCTATGAGCACTGCGATCGAAGAGACCCTCGTGATCGTGAAGCCCGACGGGGTCGCCCGGAACCTCACCGGCGAGATCCTCCGCCGCATCGAGGCGAAGGGCTACTCGCTCGTCGACATCCGTCTCGTGCAGGCCGACCGCGAGCTTCTCGCGAAGCACTACGCCGAGCACGAGGGCAAGCCGTTCTACGAGCCGCTCGTCGAGTTCATGCAGTCGGGCCCGGTCGTCGCGATGCGCGTCGCCGGCAATCGCGTCATCGAGGGCTTCCGCGTGCTCGCCGGCACGACCGACCCGACGACGGCGGCGCCCGGCACGATCCGCGGCGACTTCGGCCGCGACTGGGGCCTCAAGGTGCAGCAGAACCTCGTGCACGGCTCCGACTCGGTCGAGTCGGCCGAGCGCGAGCTCGCGCTCTGGTTCGCCTGAGTCCTCCACCGTGTGACGAAAACGCCCCGGCCGACGGCCGGGGCGTTTCTCGTCGTGCTCGGGTCTCAGCCGAAGAGGTTCTGCACGTCGATCATGACGCGAGGGATCGCGTTCATCTGGATCTGCGCGAGCAGGATGACGATGGCGTAGCAGACGATCGTGATGAGCGGGATCCACGCGAACCACTTGCCGGCGAGGCTGCGGACACGTGCCGAAGCCGGAATACGCCCCTCGCGCAGGTTCAGCAGGGTGACCACCCAGAACGTGGGGATCGTGACGGCCCAGGTGAGCATGCACCAGGGGCACAGCACGTCGAGCACGTAGATGCTCTGGTAGATGAGCCAGCCGACGAAGACGAGCGCGCCGGCGACGCCGATGTTGAGCCCGATCCAGAACCAGCGCGAGAAGGTCGCGCCGGCGAGGATCGCGACGGCGATCGTGATGACGACGGGCCACGCCATGAGCCCGATGAAGGGATTC
Organism: Agromyces sp. NPDC058136; assembly: GCF_042884375.1. Taxonomy (NCBI): domain Bacteria; kingdom Bacillati; phylum Actinomycetota; class Actinomycetes; order Micrococcales; family Microbacteriaceae; genus Agromyces; species Agromyces sp. NPDC058136. The sequence goes on from NZ_JBHVUA010000007.1 coordinate 26,189, forward strand.
GGGAACCCGAACACCGATCCCTGCCACGACGCGAGGTTCGTGCTGCACCCGACGAGGACCCCGACATTGCAGTTCGGCACGTGCGTCGGGTCCATCAGCGTGAGGACCTTTTCGAGGGAGAGTTCGAAGGCTGCGAGGAGGCCGAGCGCCCCCGCGATGATCAAGAAGATCGCCGAACCGATGGGTCGGGATCCGCGAGGGGAGTCGGGCATGCTCGGATTATGGCACGTCGGTTCGACACCTCGCTGCGAGACCGTGCGATAATCGAGGGAGTCGCACGGGCCGCGCCCGATGCGGCGCAGACGAAGGCTTTGAGGATGCCCCGCATCCGAGTGGGCGGGAGAAACCCGCAAGACGTGGCGATCCAGGCACCCGCCGATCGCAGTGGTGAAGGTTCGGCGGTTCCGCACACGGCGGAGCCGCTCCAGATGAGTAACGGAACGACGGCGCGGCCGTCGGATCCGGTGTAGGAGTGCACCAGAGATGGTGGAAGGCAACGAGAAGAACACGAACGAACCCGATCCGAGGGGCGCGAAGCGGCGCGGAGGCCTGTTCGGCTCCCGTCGGGGTCGCGGCAAGGCTGCGCAGCCTGCGGCCGATGCGGTGACGCCGGTCGATGAGGCGGCGACGCCCGCGACGGAGGCCGAGTCCGCCCGAGCGACCGAGCCCGTCGAGGCGCCGGCGGAGCAGGCGAACGCCGCCGAGGCATCCGTCGTCGTCGACGGCGCGGCGCCGACCGACGTGGCCGAGACCGAGTCGACCGACGCCGCCGAGGAGGCGGAAGTGCCGGTCTCGCCGATCCCCTCGACGCTCACGACGACGTCGCTCATCTTCCACGCGCCGCCGGTGTTCGTGGTTCCCGAGCGCGAGGAGCGCGAAGAACGCGGCGCCGACGAGACGACCTCGAGCGTGCGTCGCCGCACCCGTCGCCGCTCGGGCGAAGAGGGCCGCACGACCGGCGACGAGCCGGCGAACAACGTCGTCAAGGTGCGCAAGCCCCGCGAGGTCGAGCTCATCACCGAGCCGCAGAAGGTCAAGGGCTCGACGCGCCTCGAGGCGAAGAAGCAGCGCCGCCGCGACGGCCGCGACGCCGGTCGCCGCCGTGCGGTGATCACCGAGGCCGAGTTCCTCGCCCGGCGCGAGTCGGTCGACCGTTCGATGATCGTGCGCGAGAAGGGCGGCCGGATCCAGATCGGCGTCCTGGAGGACGGTGTGCTCGTCGAGCACTACGTCGCTCGCAACCAGGACGCCTCGCTCATCGGCAACGTCTACCTCGGCCGTGTGCAGAACGTGCTCCCGTCGATGGAGGCCGCGTTCGTCGACATCGGCCGTGGCCGCAATGCCGTGCTCTACTCGGGCGAGGTCGACTGGGACGCCGCCGCAGAGAACGGCGAGAAGAACCAGCCGCGCCGCATCGAACTCGCGTTGAAGCCCGGCGACCGCGTGCTCGTCCAGGTCACGAAGGACCCGGTCGGGCACAAGGGCGCGCGCCTCACGAGCCAGATCTCGCTGCCCGGCCGCTACCTCGTGTACGTGCCGAACGGCTCGATGAACGGCATCAGCCGCAAGCTCCCCGACACCGAGCGCGCCCGCCTCAAGAAGATCCTCAAAGAGGTGCTGCCCGAGAACCAGGGCGTCATCGTGCGCACCGCCGCCGAGGGCGCGACCGAAGAGCAGCTGACGCTCGACGTGAACCGCCTCATCGCGCAGTGGGCCGACATCTCGAAGACGCTCGAGAAGGTCCAGGCGCCCGCGCTCCTGCACTCCGAGCCCGACCTGCTCATCAAGATCGTCCGCGATGTCTTCAACGAGGACTTCCAGAAGATGATCATCGAGGGCGACGAGGCGCGCGGCACCATCGAGCGCTACCTCCGCGCCGTCGCCCCCGACCTGCTCGAGCGCGTCGAGGCGTATGCGGGTGAGCGCGACTCCTTCGACGAGTTCCGCATCACCGAGCAGATCGAGAAGGCGCTCGACCGCAAGGTCTGGCTGCCCTCCGGTGGCTCGCTCGTCATCGACCGCACCGAGGCCATGACGGTCGTCGACGTCAACACCGGCAAGTTCGTCGGCTCGGGCGGCAACCTCGAAGAGACCGTCACGAAGAACAACCTCGAGGCGGCCGAAGAGATCGTCCGCCAGCTGCGTCTCCGCGACATCGGCGGCATCATCGTCGTCGACTTCATCGACATGGTGCTCGAGTCGAACCGCGACCTCGTGCTGCGTCGACTCGTCGAGTGCCTCTCGCGCGACCGGACCAAGCACCAGGTCGCCGAGGTCACCTCGCTCGGCCTCGTGCAGATGACCCGCAAGAAGCTCGGCCTCGGCCTCCTCGAGTCGTTCAGCGAGCCCTGCGAGGTGTGCGCCGGTCGCGGCATCATCGTGCACCACGAGCCCGTGCTGAAGCACCGCGCGCCGCAGCAGCCCGAGCGTCGCCGCAACCGCGGCGGCAACGGCGGCGGCCAGCAGCAGCAGTCCGCACCGCAGCCGGCAGCCGCGAGTGCACCGCACACCGGCACCCACGCCATCACCGATGACGTGAAGAACGCGCTCGCGCAGATCGCCGCGTCGACGATCCCGCACACCGAGCCGAAGGGCGACGCCGCACCTGCCGCCGAGCAGGCCGCACCGACTGCGCCGGCCGAGGCTCCCACGAGCGGCCGCCGCCGCGGACGCCACCGCCGCGTCTCGCAGGAGCAGGGCACGCCCGAAGCGACGGCGCCGCGCGAGCGCCGCGACGAGGCCGCGGACTCGGCGCCGAAGGCCCCGGCCGAGCAGCCCGCGACGCGCGAGCCCGTCGGCGAGGCGGCGCCGCTCATCGAGCTGCCCGCGCCCGCCGCCGAGCGCAAGCGCCCCGTCCAGGCCGCCGAAGCCGAGGTGCTCCTCGACTCGGTGCTCGACGCGCTGCCCGCACCGAAGAAGGCCGGCGAGGGCCGCTCCCGCAGCCGTCGGGTCTCGACCGCGGCGCTCAGCACCGGCGGAGCCCCGCCCGTCATCACCCGGGCCGACGACAACGCCGGCGCCGAGGCATCCGACCGCTCAGAGTGACCCGTGCTGCCTGCGGGCGCGCCGCTCTCGCGGCGTGACCCGCAGGCCGCTCTGCGCGAGCCGCGCGATCAGCTCGCGCGGCTCGACCGGGACCGCGCCCGCGGCGACGAGATCGTCGTACCTCTCGACGGGAACGTCGTAGTGGTCGAGGTCGAACGCCCGAGGCGGCAGATCTGCGCGGCGGGCGAAGTCGTGCAGCTCGTCGAGCGAGCTGTCGCTCACGAGGTGCGCCCAGACGGTGCCGTGCTTCGGCCACAGCGGTGTGTCGATGAGCACGGTCATACCGCGATGGTACGCGGGGGAGCACCGCGACGCGCCGGGTCGGCTCGTTTGACCGGCCCCGCGTCATCCGGTAAACTCGTCCGTTGGTGCCGCTGCTTATCCCAGCTGGCGCCGCTTGCAGTTCGTCTGCACATCGTTTTCTGGCAGTCACCACCCTTCTTCCCGCTGGGGCGACCGCACAGTGACAATCCCATCAGACAGACGGAACCGAGAGGTTCCCCAGAGATAGGTACGAGTAGTGGTTTACGCAGTAGTGCGCGCCGGCGGTCGGCAGGAGAAGGTCGAAGTCGGCACCATCGTGACGATGGACCGGATCGCGGCTGACAAGGACGGCAACGTCCAGCTCATCCCCGTCCTCCTCGTCGACGGTGAGAAGATCACCTCCGACGCCAAGTCGCTCGCAAAGGTCACGGTCACGGCCGAGGTTCTCAACGACCTCCGCGGCCCCAAGATCGTGATCCAGAAGTACAAGAACAAGACCGGCTACAAGAAGCGCCAGGGCCACCGTCAGGAGCTCACGCGCGTCAAGATCACCGGCATCAAGTAGCCCGCGGCGCCTCGAAGGAGAATCAGACATGGCACACAAAAAGGGAGCGAGCTCCACTCGCAACGGTCGTGACTCGAACGCGCAGCGCCTCGGCGTGAAGCGCTTCGGCGGCCAGGTCGTCAGCGCCGGCGAGATCCTCGTCCGCCAGCGCGGCACCCACTTCCACCCGGGTGCGGGCGTCGGTCGCGGTGGCGACGACACCCTCTTCGCGCTCGAGGCCGGTGCGGTGCAGTTCGGCCAGAAGGGCGGCCGCAAGGTCGTCAACATCGTGGCGGTCGGCGAATAGTCGACCGACGGTCATCGTGAGGGCGGGCTTCGGCTCGCCCTCACGTGTTTCATCACTGAGATAGGGGTACGGAATGGTCAGCTTCGTCGACGAGGTGACGCTGTTCCTGCGCGCCGGGCACGGTGGCAACGGCTGCGTGTCGGTGCGGCGCGAGAAGTTCAAGCCCCTCGCAGGCCCCGACGGCGGCAACGGCGGACACGGCGGCGACATCGTGCTCGTCGCCGACCCGCAGGTCACGACCCTTCTGGCGTACCACGGCCGGCCGCACCGCTCCTCCGCGAACGGACAGCCCGGCCAGGGCGACAACCGCTCGGGTGCGCTCGGTGAGACGCTCGAACTGCCGGTGCCGGTGGGCACCGTCGTGAAGGACGAGGACGGCAACGAACTCGCCGACCTCTCGGAGCCCGGTCTGCGTTTCGTCGCGGCATCGGGCGGCCTCGGCGGCCTCGGCAACGCCTCGCTCGCGACGACCAAGCGCAAGGCGCCCGGCTTCGCGCTGCTCGGCACCCTCGGCGACGAACTCGAGATCACCCTCGAGCTGAAGAGCATCGCCGACGTCGCGCTCGTCGGGTACCCGAGCGCCGGCAAGTCGAGCCTCATCGCCGCGCTCTCCGCTGCGCGTCCGAAGATCGCCGACTACCCCTTCACCACCCTCCACCCGAACCTCGGCGTCGTGCAGGCTGGCGACCACCGCTACACCGTCGCCGACGTGCCCGGCCTCATCGAGGGCGCGAGCGAGGGCAAGGGCCTCGGCCTCGAGTTCCTGCGCCACGTCGAGCGCTGCTCGGCGCTGCTGCACGTGCTCGACTGCGCCACCCTCGAACCGGGCCGCGACCCGATCAGCGACCTCGACGTCATCCTCGGCGAACTCGCCGCCTACCCGGTGCCCGAAGGGCAGATCCCGCTGCTCGACCGGCCGCAGCTCATCGCCCTCAACAAGGTCGACGTGCCCGAGGCCCGCGAGCTCGCGGACTTCGTGCGACCCGACCTCGAAGCGCGCGGCTACCGCGTGTTCGAGATCTCGACGGTGAGCCACGAGGGTCTGCGCCAGCTCGGGTTCGCGCTCGGCGAGCTCGTCGACCAGGCGCGTACCGAGGCGGCCGCCGCCCCCGAGCCCGAGCGCATCGTCATCCGCCCGAAGGCGATCAACGAGGTCGAGTTCGTCGTGCGCCCCGAGGGCGGCAGCTACGGCACCATCTACCGTGTGCTCGGCAAGAAGCCCGAGCGCTGGGTGCAGCAGACCGACTTCACGAACGACGAGGCTGTCGGCTTCCTCGCCGACCGGCTCGCGAAGCTCGGCGTCGAGGACGAGCTCGTGCGCGCCGGCGCCGTCGCCGGTTCGACCGTGGTCATCGGCAAGGGCCAGGGCGTCGTCTTCGACTGGGAGCCGACGCTCACGTCGACCGCCGAACTCATCACCGCCCCCCGCGGCACCGACGCTCGTCTCGACGACAACCGCCGTGCGACCCGTGCCGAGCGCAAGAGCGACTACCACGAGCGCATGGACGCGAAGGCCGAAGCACGTGCCGAACTCGAGCGCGAGCGCGAGGCCGGCATGTGGAGCGACGACGCCCCCGAGACCGACTCGGAGGCGGGCTCCGACGCCGAGGGCGAACAGTGACCGTTCGCTCCCGCGCCGGCATCGCGACGGCGCGGCGGATCGTCGTGAAGGTCGGCTCCTCATCGATCAGCGGTGAGAACGCCGGCCAGATCGCGCCGCTCGTCGACGCGCTGGCCGCCGCGCACGCGCGTGGCACCGAGGTGGTGCTCGTGTCATCCGGCGCGATCGCCACCGGCATGCCGTACCTGCGACTCGACTCGCGCCCCACCGATCTGGCGACGCAGCAGGCGGCCGCCTCGGTCGGGCAGAACCTCCTCGTCGTCCGCTATCAGGACGCGCTCGACCGGTTCGACATCATCGCCGGTCAGGTGCTGCTCACCGCGAGCGACCTCGAGAACGAGACCCCCCGGCTCAACGCGCAGCGCGCGATGGACCGCCTGCTCGCGCTGCGCATCCTTCCGATCGTGAACGAGAACGACACCGTCGCGACCCACGAGATCCGCTTCGGCGACAACGACCGGCTCGCGGCGCTCGTGGCCGAGCTCATCGGCGCCGACCTCCTCGTGCTCCTCTCCGATGTCGACGCGCTCTACACGAAGCCGCCGCACCTCGAGGGCGCCGAGCGCATCGCCCACGTGCCGTTCGGCGACGAGCTCGCCGGGGTCGAGATCGGCTCCGTCGGGCGGGCGGGAGTCGGTACCGGGGGAGCGGAGACGAAGGTCTCGGCCGCCCGCATCGCCGCCGAGGCAGGCGCAGGCGTGCTCATCACGGCGACGCCCCTCGTCGCCGACGCGCTCGAGGGCGCCGAGATCGGCACCTGGTTCGACGCGGCACCCGACGGCGCAGCCGTCGCCTGACCGTCACACGGCGTGCGGCTCGTCCGTGCTCGCCTAGGCTGGTGCCATGGAGCATCCCGACCTCGATCTCGCCGTGCTCGACGAGCGCTTCGCCGCAGCGAAGACGGCCTCGCACCGCCTCGCGCGGGCGTCCACCGCTGAGAAGGACGCCGCGCTCGAGCAGGTCTCGACGCTCCTGCGGGCGCGGGCCGAGGCGGTCGTCGCGGCGAACGCGCTCGACCTCGAAGCCGGGCGGGCGAACGGCCTCTCGGCGGGGCTCCTCGATCGGTTGACGCTCGACGTCCGCCGCGTCGAGTCGCTCGCCGACGCCGTGCTCGAGGTCATCGGCCTCACCGACCCGATCGGCGAGACCGTCAGCGGCCGCTCGCTGCCGAGCGGGGTGCGCATCGATCAGGTGCGCGTGCCGCTCGGCGTCGTCGGCGCCATCTACGAGGCGCGGCCGAATGTCACGATCGACATCGCCGTGCTCGCGCTGAAGAGCGGCAACGCGGTCGTGCTCCGCGGCGGCAGCGCCGCCGAACAGACCAACCGGGTGCTCGTCGAGGTGCTGCGCGATGCGCTCGAGGCGGCCGGCCTCCCCGGCGACGCCGTGCAGACCGTCGACGACTTCGGGCGTGCAGGTGCCCGTCACCTCATGCAGGCGCGCGACTTCGTCGACGTGCTCATTCCGCGGGGGAGCGCCGGGCTCATCCGCGCCGTCGTCGACGAGGCGCGGGTGCCCGTCATCGAGACCGGCGCCGGAGTCGTGCACATGTTCCTCGACGAGAGCGCGCCCGAGGAGTGGGCGGTCGAGCTCGTCCACAACGCGAAGGTGCAGCGCCCGAGCGTCTGCAACGCGCTCGAGACGCTGCTCGTGCACCGCGCCGCCGCCGAGCGGCTGCTTCCTGCCGTGCTCGACCGGCTCGAGGCATCCGGCGTGACCGTGCACGCCGACGAACGCGTGCGCGCACTGCGCCCCGAGGCGCTGCCCGTCACCGAGGAGGACTGGGCGACCGAGCACATGAGCCTCGACCTCTCGGTCGGTGTCGTCGACTCGCTCGACGAGGCGCTCGAGCACATCCGCCGCTACTCGACGAAGCACACCGAGGCGATCGTGACGAACGACCTCGGCAACGCCGAACGGTTCCTCAACGAGGTCGACGCCGCCGCCGTGATGGTGAACGCCTCGACCCGGTTCACCGACGGCTCCGAGTTCGGCTTCGGCGCAGAGGTCGGCATCTCCACGCAGAAGCTGCACGCCCGCGGCCCGATGGGCCTGCCGCAGCTCACGAGCACGAAGTGGATCGTGCGGGGGGCGGGTCACGTGCGCGCCTGAGCGCACCGTCCCTCTGCAACTCGCTAGACTGGCGGGAGCGCTCCGAGCAGTACGAGCGCTCCCCGCAGGATCGAAAGGAACGGCCGAATGAGCCTCACCACCGAAGCGTTGACCGGCACGGTGCTCACCGAGACGGTGCACGCACGGGAGCTGCCGATGGAGGCCTGGGTGTACGGGCTCATCGCGCTCATCATCTTCGCCGCGCTCGGCATCGTGACCGCGTCGTACCGCGACGTCGCCAACCGCCACCGCGCGAAGGCCGAGGCCTACGCCGCCCGCCACTCCGGAGACGGGCACGGCCACTGAGGCGAACGGTCGCACCGTGACCGGCTCGGGCCGCAGGCCCCGGATCGGGGTCATGGGCGGCACGTTCGATCCCATCCATCACGGCCACCTCGTGGCCGCGAGCGAGGTCGCGCAGTCGCACGACCTCGATGAGGTCGTGTTCGTACCGACCGGTCAACCGAGCTACAAGACGGTCGTCACGCCCGCCGAGCACAGGTACCTGATGACGGTGATCGCGACCGCTTCGAACCCTCGGTTCACGGTCAGCCGCGTCGACATCGACCGCCCGAAGGCGACCTTCACGATCGACACGCTGCGCGACATCCGGCGCGATCGCCCCGATGCCGACCTGTTCTTCATCACGGGCGCCGATGCGATCGCGCAGATCCTCTCCTGGAAGGACGTCGACGAACTCTGGGAGCTCGCGCACTTCGTTGCTGTGAGTCGTCCGGGACATGTGCTGAGCGTTACTGGATTGCCGGAGCAAGACGTAAGCTTGCTTGAAGTTCCGGCACTTGCGATCTCGTCGACCGATTGTCGGAGCAGGGTGCGCCGGGGTTTCCCGGTGTGGTACTTGGTGCCCGATGGGGTCGTCCAGTACATCTCCAAGCACCATCTCTACCGGAGTGTCGAATGACGTCGTCGAACGAACCGCAGCTCACGCGCCGCGAATTGCGAGAGCTCGAGCGCCTGCGCGAACAGCAGGCCGGTACGGCGACCCCTGACGCGGGTGCTCCGGCCTACGCCGCGCCCGCCGCCCCGGTTGCTCCCGCTCCCGCTCCGGTTGCACCGCAGCCGCAGCCGCAGTACTCGCAGCCGGTCGCGGTTCCGCAGTCCGCGCCGCAGCGGATGCCGGTGCATCCCGGGCAGTTCTCGGCACCGGTGTCGGCGGCTCCGCCGGTCGCGGCAGCCCCGGCTCCTGCGCCTGCTCCGAGCTTCGCGCCGCAGCAGCCCTCCGGCGGTTTCGCGCCGCCTGCGCCCGCGGTCCCGGTTCAACCGCAGCCGCCGTTCGGCGCTCGCCCGGCCGCGCCGCCCGCGCCGGTGCCCGCTGCCCCGCAGCCGGCCGCCCCGCAGGCCGCTGCCGGTCCCCAAGCCTCCGCCGGATCCGCTCCCGAGCGCACACTGACGCGCCGCGAACTCCGAGCGATGCTCGACGGCGTTCAGCTCGACGACTTCGATGACGAACTCGATGAGCTCGACTCGTCGCCTCTGCCCGCACCCGCCCCGACCGCGGCTCCTTCGCCGACGTTCGGCGGCGTCTCGGCTCCCGCTGCGCAGCCGCACCAGCAGATGCCGCAGCGCCCCGGCCCCGCGCCGGTGCAGCCGACCGCTCCGTTCGCTGCCGCCGGTGTGACCGACTCGGGTTCGCTCAACCTGCCGGGCGTGAGCGCCGGCACCCCGGGTCACTGGACATCGCAGCTCAACGTGCCCGACGTCGAAGACCGGGCCGAGCCGTTCGACCAGATGCTCTCGCGCGGCGGAGTGAGTCACGGCGTGCCGACGACGACGAACGCACTCATCCTCCCGTCACTTCCCGACCAGGGGTCGTTCGCCAACCAACTCGCGCAGCCGGGTGAGGTGCTCGCGACCGGTTCGATCGACCTGCCCCGCAGCTACGGTGCGACGGGCGTGCACCCGAGCCACGTCGATTCGTCAGAGGTCGACCGTCTCTTCGAGCACCAGGTCGAGGACGTCGGCACCGGCGTCGCCCCGGTTGCGGCGACCCGTGCCATCAGCACGCAGGGCGCCTCGCGCACGATGATCGCGCCGCCGAAGAAGGAGGGCATGAATGTGCCCCTCGTTCTGGCCGTCACCGCAGGTGTCCTCGCGCTCGGCGTCGTCGGCACGCTCGTCATCGGTGCGATGACCGGTCTCTTCTGACACAGGCTCCCGCCACCACCGCATCTCGCATTCCTCGAAACTCTCCAACACCGGAAATGAGCGCATGACCGCATCCACCCAGGCTCTCGACTCCCTCGCACGCGCGGTTCGCGCTGCCGACGCGAAGGGCGGCGAAGATCTGGTCGCGCTGGATGTCTCGCGGCCGCTCCCGTTCGCGGATGTCTTCCTCCTCGTCACCGGCAACTCCGAGCGCAACGTCGTGGCCATCGCCGACGGCATCGAAGAGGTGCTCGGTCGCGCCGGTCGGCGTGAGGGTCACGATGCCGGTCGTTGGGTGCTGCTCGACTTCGGCGACCTCGTCGTGCACGTCTTCCACCAGGAGGAGCGCATGTACTACGGTCTCGAACGCCTGTGGAACGACTGCCCGGCCCTCCCGGTCGAGCCGCTCCTGACGGCAAATCCCTGATCAGGGAGGCGTGCGCCGGCTGAGGGTCGCTCGATTTCGTTTCGGGCAGAAGGCTGGTGTAAGCTCGAATCGTTGGGGCGCGAGAGCGAGAAACCAACGAGTAAGGGTCTGTGGCGCAGCTGGTAGCGCACCTGCATGGCATGCAGGGGGTCAGGGGTTCGAGTCCCCTCAGATCCACCAATACCCCCGGATTTCCACGGAAGTCCGGGGGTTTGTCGTCTCCGGGAACCCCCAGCTGTCCGAGAACGATTCTCGAACGCTGTGATTCATCGAGAGCTGTTTCAGCCGGGGCCGCCACCAAGGTCGCCGAGCAGGAGGCTCGGGGGTGCGTTGCGTCGCTCGACCTCGAGTGGATCGAGTTCGGGCTGTTGGCCTCCGGGGCCGGCAGCGGCTCGCGCCGCGACCTCGTCGACAGGCGGCAGCGTCGCCGTCGCTTCCTTCCGAAGCCGTTTCAGGGATTCATGCTCGACGAGCACAGGAATGAAGTCGCGGACGCGGGCATCGGCCAGGCGGGCCTGCTCCTCGCCGACCACGACCTCGACACGCTCGCGTTCCACGGTCGGGAATCGGGCGGTGAGACGGTTCAGGATGTCATCGATCGTGGCATCCGCATTGAGCTCGCTCATACGCGAGATTCTCCGCGCAGTCGGGCCCGATCCGCAATGGGCAGACGCGCACTCTCGGCTGCGGGTGTGAACAGAGTTCGAGCTACGGTCGACGTACACCGGTCGGACGGTCGTCGGACGACTCGGCTGCCCAAGATCCGAGCAGGCGGAGCGCTTCCGCTGAGACGCTCCCCGCCTCGGCCGTGAACACCGAGAGCTTCAGGCCCGGGTCGGCGCTGAGCTCCATCGCTTCATAGTCGAGCGCGAGCTCGCCGACGACGGGGTGATTGAGGCGTTTGGATCCGGTGCGGTGGTGCCGGACATCGTGCGCGGCCCAGAGCGTGCGAAAGCGTTCGCTGCTCATGGACAGCTCGCCGACGAGCTCGACGAGGCGCCGGTCGGTGGGACTGCGGCCGGCCTCGGCGCGAAGGTTCGCGACGACTTCCTGCGTGACGCGCTCCCACTCGGGGTAGAACTCCGGTGCGGCTGGGTCGAGGAAGGAGAACCGGGCTCCGTTCGGGCGAGGCATCGCGAAGATCGGCGCGTAGAGGGCACGGCCGAGGGCGTTGCCGGCGAGATAGTCGGATCGGGCGGTCGTGATGACCGCGGGTGCGTCCGTGATCGCGTCGAGGACACGGTGCAGACCAGGGCGGACGCTGTCGGAGCTCGTTCGTCTGCGACGGGCGATCGGCGACGGATTGGCCGACCGTGCCAGGTCGATGAGGTGCGCGGTCTCGGCGTCGTCGAGTTGCAGGGCACGTGCGAGTGCGCTGAGTACTGCGTCGGAGGCGCCGGCGAGATTCCCGCGTTCGAGCCTGGTGTAGTAGTCGACGCTGACGCCGGCGAGCAGCGCGACCTCCTCGCGGCGCAGCCCGGGTACGCGGCGGTGTCCCGAGTAGTCGGGCAGGCCGGCCTGCGCCGGTGTGACCTTTGCGCGGCGGGTGGTCAGGAACTCCCGTGCCTCGCTTCGGTTGTCCATGCTGTCGACCCTACGCGCGCCGCGCACACGGAGGGAGGACCTGCCAGTACCGGGTTCACCCGGCACTGGTACCGAGATTCGGGCGGGGGTTCACTCGAAGCATGACCATCGAGCTGAACCGGTCCGCGTCCGCCGATCCTCGCAGCGCAACCGTGCGGGCGGTGCTGGAACGAGTGTTCCGCAGCTTCGCGCCCCTTCCGATGCGAATCGAGATCGAGCGGGACGAACGACGTCCGCGCGAGGAAGCGTCGACGGTGGAAGCGCCGGCACGGCTCGGCCCGACCGTTGAGCGGCTGCCCTGAACGATGAAGGAGAACCAGATGCATCCCACGGTCACCCTGGACAACGGTGTCGTCATGCCCGCTCTCGGCTTCGGCGTGTTCCAGACCCCTCCGAAGGTCACGGCGCAGGCGGTCGAGACCGCGCTGCAGGCCGGATATCGGCTCGTCGACACCGCGGCCTCATACGGCAACGAGCGCGGTGTCGGCGATGCGATCCGGGGGTCGGGGATTCCGCGCGAGGAGCTGTTCGTGGAGACGAAGGTCTGGATCAACGACTACGGATACGACGAGACCCTGCACGCGTTCGACAAGAGCACGCGCAAGCTCGGGATCGAGCACATCGACCTGTTCATCCTGCACCAGCCACTGCCGACCGCCTTCGACCGCACCGTCGGCGCGTACCGAGCGCTCGAGCAGCTGCTCGGCGACGGCCGGGTGCGGGCGATCGGCGTCAGCAACTTCATGCCCGACCACCTCGCGGCACTGCTCGAACGGGCGGAGGTGATCCCGGCGGTCAACCAGGTCGAGGTCCACCCGTACTTCACGCAGCCCGCGGTGCAAGCCGCGAACGCCGAACACGGCATCCTCACGCAGGCATGGTCGCCCATCGGCGGCATCACCGCCTACCGCGGCGACCAGACGCGCAGCACGTTCACCGACCCGGGCATCGTCGGGATCGCCGAGCAGCACGGGAAGACGGCCGCACAAGTCATGCTGCGCTGGCACCTGCAGCAGGGGCGCTCCGCCATTCCGAAGTCCGTGCGCCCCGAACGCATCGTGGAGAACTTCGACGTATTCGACTTCGAACTCACCCATGAAGAGCTCGCGGCCATCGACGCACTCGACACCGGTGTCAGAGGCGGCCCGGATCCCGCCGCAGTCACACTCGCGACGTTCAGCCGGGTCATCCCGGAGGACTGAGCATTCCTCCGACAGTCGGACACGGCCGCCGCGCGACCGGCACCCTCCTTCGCACGGCGCATCCCGACCCGAGCGATCGGCGATCGACTAGACGACGTGCACCGACGGGCGACGCTTGAGGTCGGGCTCGGCCTCCCGGAGGACCTCGCGGGTCACCGGCGCCACCTCGCCGACGCCCGTGATGAGGTATCGGAACATGTTCGAGATCGGGTTGCCCTCGGTCCATTCGCAGTAGACGGTCGGCACGACGCCGGTGGCGTCGCGCACTGCCAGGAGGACCGCGGCGATGGTGTTCGGAACGTTGCCGCTACGTACTCGCAGCACGCGGTAGCCCGAGACATGGACGCCGGTGACTTCGAGCTCCTCTTCGAAATCCGAGGAGTCCGACGGGTGCACCTCGAGGAACACCGTGCGAGCCCCGGTGGGGATCTTGCTGTACCTGCGCTCGTCCCGGTCCTTCGCCGCGTACTCGCCCTCCTGGTCCGGATGGGGTTCGTGCGCGATGACGAGGAGCTCGCCGCGCGTGGCATCCTCGGTGATGAATCCCATGGCCTCCGCGTCGAACGCGACGGCCGGGGCGCGCAGCTCGAAGGAGCGCCCGATGCGAGAGATGAGCGAGATCACCAGGATGCCGAGGATGAAGAGCGCGGCGATGCGCAGGCCGTCGGGGCGTTCGATGATGTTGAGCACCGTCGTGTAGAGGAACACGGCCGTGATCGCGCCGAAGCCGACCAGCTGTGCTCGCTGTCGGCGCTGCCAGGCGGAGATGGTCACTGCGACCGAGGCCGAGGTGATGAGCACCAGTACACCGGTCGCGTACGCGCCGCCCTGGGCGTCGACGTCGGCCTCGAAGACGATGGTGATGAGGAACGCGATGAGCGTGAACACGATCACGAGAGGGCGAACCGCCCTCGCCCACTGCGGCGCCATGCCGTACTTCGGGAGATAGCGCGGCACGAGGTTCAGGAGGCCCGCCATGGCAGAGGCGCCGGCGAACCAGAGGATCAGAATCGTGCTGACGTCGTAGACGGTGCCAAATCCCTCGCCGAGGTACGCGTGGGCGAGGTAAGCGAGAGCACGCCCGTTCGCCTCGCCGCCGGGCTGGAACTCGGCCTGCGGGATGAGCAGGGTCGTCGCGAAGCTGGAGGTGATCAGGAAGGTGCTCATGATGACGGCCGCCGTGGTGAGCAGTCGGCGCGCTCCGCGAATCCGCGCCTTCGGGTGGCTCGCGGGATCGGCAGTGGAGCCGTGGATCTGCGGCATCACCGCCACTCCGGTCTCGAAGCCTGACAGGCCGAGCGCGAGCTTCGGAAAGACGATCAAGGCGACGCCGACGACCAGCCAAGGGTTCCCGTACTGGGTGAACAGCGCCGTCCACCAGTCGTCGAAGACGATCGGATTCTCGAAGACGTGCCACAGCGAGACGGCGACGACGACGAGGTTCAGTGCGAGGAACACAGCGACGAGGAGCACCGCGACGCGGATCGCCTCGCGGAACCCCTTCAAGAACACGAGACCGAGCAGCGCGATGAGCACGAGCGTGAGCCAGACCTGCCCGCCATCGAAGAACGCCGGCGCGAACGGGTTGGCGATCGCGTGGGCGGTCGCATCGGCGGCCGACAGCGTGATCGTGATCATGAAGTCGGTTGCCGCGAATCCGAGGAGCACGAGGACGAAGAGTTTGCCCGACCACCAGGGCAGGAGGCGCTCGAGCATCGCGATCGATCCCGACCCTCTGAAGCTCTCCTTCGCGACCCGGCGGTACACGGGGAGCGCGCCGAGGAGGGTGAGCGCGACGAGCACGATCGTGGCGAACGGCGAGACGAGGCCGGCAGCGAGGGCTGCGATGGCCGGTTGGTAGCCGAGGGTGGAGAAGTAGTCGAGGCCCGTCAGGCACATGACTCGCCACCAGGAATGGGTCTGTTCGACCTGCTTCGCGTGGGGACCCTGGTGGCCGCCGCGGTCGTCGACGAGGCCGGTCATCAGCCAACGGCCGAGGCTGGTCCGTGGTGCCTTCGAGTGCGCCACTGGGACAACGGTGGCCGGCGATCCCTGATGGTCGCTGTCCTCCGACATCGTCAATTCGGGGTCGTCGCGGTCTGTCACGGCAAGAGCGTAATCGCCTGCGGGCCACTCGTCGGGCCGATTGCCGTTAGGAAGCCGTTAGGATCTGGGCGTTCGAGGAGGTTCCGCAGGTCACGCGGGGAGCCGAGGGCGGCGAGCAGTGGAACGATCACCCCGGCGGTCGAGGGACCGAGCCAGCGTGTGCGCGCATGATCCCTCATGTAACGTATGTTTCACAGGGGGTGTCGCCATGACGGATACTGTGCAGGATGCCAGCGACGGACCGATCAGCACGCTGATCAGAGGATCGCTCGACGCGCTCAGCTCCGGCGAGCGGAAGGTCGGCCGGGCGATCATCGCGAACTACCCGATCGCCGGCCTGGGGACGGTCGCGGAGCTCGCACAACGCGCGAGCGTGAGTCCGCCGACGGTAGTGCGTTTCGTCAACCGACTCGGCTTCAGCGGATTCCCTGCGTTCCAGAAGCGGCTGGTCCGTGAAGTCCAGGAGCGCCTCGGATCGCCCCTCGAGCAGTATGGACGCCCTGATCTGCGCTCCGACGACGGCGAGCTCGAGCGCGCCTCGCGGATCTTCTCGGCGAACATCGCCTCCACCATCGCCGAGCTGCCGACGAGCGAGTTCGAACGCGCGGTCGTCCTGCTCTCAGACCCGCGCCGGCGCATCCGCCTGATCGGCGGCCGCTTCAGCCACCTGCTCGCGGACTATCTGAGCGCCCACCTGATCCTGCTTCGCCCGGATGTCCAGACGATCGGCGCCGACGAGATCACGCAGCTCGCCACGGTCACCGACACCCGCCGCGGCGACGTGCTCGTCGTGTTCGACTACCGGCGGTACGACCAGGACGTCGTGCGCTTCGCGCGCCGGGTCGCCGAGCGCGGCGCCGATCTCGTGCTGTTCACCGACCGGTGGCTCTCGCCCGTCGCGGACGTCGCCGGCGCGGTCCTGCCTGCCGGCGTCGACGCCCCGTCGCCGTTCGATTCGCTGGTTCCGGCGATGGCCGTCGTCGAGACCGTGATCGCGGGCGTCACCGAGCGCCTCGGCGAGGACGGGCGCCAGCGACTCGAGGCCATGGAAGCCCTCCGCGGCACGCCTGGATCCACCGGGTCCACCGGGTAGCACGATGGATCCTGCACGCGTGCCGCGGCTCACCAGCCCTGATACGGCGCGATCTCCTCGTCGGACACGACGCCGAGCGCCGCGTCGTCGATCGCGGCCATCAGGATCTCGGCCGCCTGCGCGATCGCCTCGGCAGAGATCAGGAGCGACGGGGTGAGCTCGATGACGTTGCCCCGCACCGGGTAGGCGACCGCGCCGAGCTGCCAGGCTCGGTACACGACCTTGGCGGTGAGGTCGGCGTCGGCCGCAGCCGACGCGCCTTCCGCCGTGAGCTCGACGCCGACGGAGAGGCCGCGCCCGCGCACATCGCGCACCCGGGAGGCGCCCGCACGGGAGCCGTGTGCGTAGCCCGAGAGGAGCGCCTTCAGTTGCTCGCCGCGCTCCCGCGCGTTGGCCGTCGCAACACCGGACCGGACGATCTCGAGCACGGCTCGCCCCGCGGCGCACGAGATCGGGTTGCCCGTGGTCGTCATGAGCGCCGAGGCGACCGGCCGATCGAGCACAGAGGCAGGACCGATCGCCGCCGAGAGCGGGAGCCCGCCGCCGAGCGCCTTGCCGAGGGTGACGACGTTGGGGATCACGCCATCGTGTTCGAAGGCGTGCATGCGGCCGGTCCGCCCCAACCCGACCTTCACCTCATCGATGATCAGGAGCACGTCGTACCGATCGCAGAGCTCCCGGATGCCGGCGAGGAAGCCCTCGGGCGGCACGATCAGCCCGCCGTCGGACTGCAGCGGCTCGATGATGACGGCGGCGGTCTCACCGCGGGCGAGCTCTCGCTCAGCCCGGCCCAGCACGTCGGCGACGACGGTCAGCGGGTCGCCCGTATGCGGATTGAGCAGGTCGGGGTACGGCAGGAAGGAGACAGCCGCGTCTGCTGCGACCCCGGCCGACACGTGCACCCCGGACACCCGCTGCGCGGTGCCGAGACCGCCGTGGTACCCGTTCTCGAACGCCAGAATGCCGGGTCGGCCGGTCGCGTGGCGGCATCCGCGGATCGCGACCTCGTTCGCGTCGGTGCCTGCGTGCCCGAGGTAGACCCGGCGCTCGGCGGCCGGCAACCGGCTCGGGACGAGCGCGATCAGCTCCTCCGCGAGGGCCACGGCCTCCGGATGCGAACCGGAGAGGATCGAGGCGCCCGGCGGATCGATCGCGGCGCGCGCGATGGCCGCCGCGATCGTCGCCTCGCCGTGCCCGAACCCCGATGCCGTCCAGCTGGCGCTGAGGTCGATCAGCTCCCGTCCGCCGGGCTCGATGAGCAGTTCGCCGCGACCGGCCTCGGCGACGAGCGGGAAGAACCGCAGCCGCTCCACGCCGGCGATGACGGCCTCGTCGCGCGCAGCCAGCCGTTCGGCGTACGTGCCGCTCATGCCAGTGCCGCCGAGCCGGAGCGGTGGTGCTCGATGCCGAGCACGCGCTCGGCCGCCGCCAGGTAGCCGGCCAGGAGGGCGCGTGCGACGAGCCCGACCGCGTCGTCGTCGGGCAGGAAGCTCGGGTGGTGCAGCCCCGGTTGCGGGTCGTGCCCGGCCGTCTGCACCCCGGCGAACATCATCAACGACGGCACCGCGTCGCAGAAGTAGGAGAAGTCGTCCGCGCCGAGCGATCGCATCGGCTCGGCGCCGTCGATGCCCAGGCGTGTCAACCAGTCGTCCGCGCCGGCCGCGAGCTCCGGGTCGTTGACGAGCACGGGCTCGCCCTCGATCCGCCGCGTCGAGGCGCTGGTGCCGAAGGACTCGGCGATGCGCTGCGCCGTCTCATCGACTGCGCGAGCGAGCGCCAGCCGGTCGGCGGGGTCCGTCGTGCGCATGGTGGCGAAGATCCGCGCTTCCGCCGGGAGGACGTTCGCGGCGCCCTCGCCGGCGGCGAGCGTCCCGATGCTGATGATCGCCGGCCTCAGCGGGCTCACCGTGCGGCGGACGACCTCGGGGATGGCGAGCGCGATCTGCGCGATCGCGGCGACCGTGTCGCTGGCCTCGTGCGGGTAGGCGGCGTGTCCGCCGCGCCCGGTGACGCGAATCTCGATCTCGTCCGCCGCCGCGTTGATGAAGCCGCCGCCCGAGGCCACGGCGCCTGAGCGCACGCCGGGGTGCACGTGTGCCCCGATGACGTGCGCGATGCTCAAGCGCTCGAGCGTTCCCGCCTCGACGATGTCCAGGGCCCCGGAGGGGTAGCTCTCCTCGCGCGGTTGGAACATCGCAACGAGGCCGAGGGGAAGTTCCAGTCCCTTCGCTGCGCGCAACAGCGCGACGAGCGCCGCCTGGTGGACGTCGTGTCCGCAGGCGTGCATCGCTCCGTTCCCGGCGGCGAAGGGGACTCCGGTCCGTTCCGTCATCGGCAGGGCGTCGAGCTCGGAGCGGACCGCGATGGACGGTCCCTCGGCGGGACCGATCCGTCCGATCGCGCCCGTATCAGCGACGGGATCAAGACTGACGTACTCGCTGAGGGCGAGCTCCAACTGCGCCATCGCCTCGTGCTCTCGGCCTGAGACGCAGGGCCGCGCGTGCAGCTCGCGTCGGAGCTGCTGGGCGGCCGGCACCTCGCGGTCGAGGGCGATGTTCCAGAGCGACGCCAATTCGGTGAGGCGCACCATCGTCGTCTTCACAGCGCACCGTCGCCGGATGCCGCCGACTGGAACCCGCCGGCGAAGGCTGCGTCATCGAGCCGGTAGGCGCGGCGGGCGTTCCGCCATGCGACGAGCTCGACGATCCGTGCGCGTTCGCTCGGCGGCCAGCCGTCGCGCTCCGCGAAGACGTCCAGTGCTCTCGCGAGGCCGCGACGGAACAGCAGCGCACCGAGGTAGTACAGCTCGGCGGCACCGAAGGCGTCGGAGGAGAACAGGATCTTGTGGAACGGGGCGAGTTCGAACGTCTCGGCGATGATCGCGTCGGAGCGGGAGCCGGTGTAGTTGATCGCGAGCCCCACGTCGAAGTAGACCTGCGGGAACACCTGCGAGAGGTACCCCGCTTCGCGGTGGAACGGGTAGCAGTGCAGCAGGAGCACGCGCGCGCCGCTCGACCTCGTGAGTCGGAGGAACTCGGTGAGGAGGAGAGGGTTGCAGCGGTGCAGGTCGACGTCTGCGTCGCCGTAGCCGATGTGGAACTGGATCGCGCACGCTCGGTCGGCCGCCGCCCACAGCAGATGCCGGATGATCACGGGGTCGTCGAGGCGCACCGCGGCATCCGCATGCACGGTCGTCTGGACGATCCACCGTGCGACGGCCTCGTCGACCTCCTCGGCCGACGGGCGCTCCGGGGCGAAGTCGAGCCCGACCCGATAGGCCGCGATCGACTTCACGCCGACCGCGCGCTCGAGCCGCTCGTCGAGCAGGCGATCGTAGGCTGCACGGAAGTCGGCGGCGATGCAGCCGTCGATCACGAGCTCCTCGGCGAGCCGCTCGAGCCGCACGACCTCGAAGGCGCGCGCGGCACCGGCGTCCGCCATCCCAGCAGGGTCGAGGATCTCGTCGGCCCGGTGCCCGATCTCGATGAAGTAGTCGCTGATGCCGGTCGCACGCAGCAGGCGCCTGCTGACCTCGGCGCCGCCGAGCTCGCGGCGCCGTTCCAGATACTCCTCGGGGCTCGCGAACGGCTCGAGTCCGAGCACCGGCGCGCAATGCCTGCGGATCGCGAATCCGACCTGCGAGTCGAAATGCGTGGTGCCTTCGGGCGCATCCCAGTCCGACTCGGTGATCAGCGACTCGAAGTCCGCCCGGTCGAGTTCCTGGGTGGTCACCCCATGACAGTGGTGATCGAGGAGCGGGACGTCCTCGGGACCGAACTCAGTAGACACGCGCGTACACCTCGCACTGCTCGGCGAGCGAGCGCGCCTGCACCGAGGCGAACTCGTCCTGCTTGATGGCCTCGAACGTCGCCAGGAACGCGGGGGAGAACCAGCCGGAGACGACCTCGTCGGCCTTCAGCATCTCGAGTGCCTGCTCGAGATTGCGGGGGAGCGTCGCAAGGTGCGAGTGGCGGTCCTCGAGGTCGAGCTCGCCCTCCACGATCTCGGGAGTCTCCAGCCCGTCGCGGAGCCCCTGCATACCGGCGCGGAGGATCATGCCGAGGAGGATCCACGGATTGGCGCCTATGTCGCCGCCGCGGAACTCGAAGTGCAGCTGACGACTCGGGTCACGGCCGTCGATCTCGTTCGTCGGGCAGATCCGCAGCAGCGCCTCACGGTTCTGCAAGCCGAGGAAGGAGCGAGCCGTCGACCAGTTGTGCGGCGCAAGGCGCAGGTAGCTGGTGGCGAGCGGGGCGAACAGGGCCGCCATCGCGGGCCCGTATCTGACGATGCCCGCAGCGAAGCCTCCTGCCAGTTCCGACATCCGACCAGGGCGGGCCGGGTCGAACACGAGCGTGTTGCCCTCCAGGTCGTCGAGGCCGAAGTGCACGTGCACTCCGTTCCCCGTCTCGCCCGGCGCGACGACGGGGGCGAACGACGCCTCGCGGCCGTGCGCCTCGAAGATGTCGTACACGATGTCGCGGACGAGGATCGCGCGGTCGGCCGCGGCGACCGGATCGGTCGGGGCGACGGTGATCTCGTACTGGTGGCGGCCGTACTCGGGCAGCCAGGTCTCGGGCTCGAGACCCGCGCGATGCAGCACCGCCATGAGCTCGGAGCCGATCGGCTCGGCGCGGCGGAACGCCTGCAGGGAGAACGGGTGGTGGTCGCCCTTGGCGCTGATGTCCATGAACTCGTGCTCGAAGGAACAGCGGGTGGTGATACCGAACTCGGTGCGCAGCTGCTCGACGGCGTCGCGCAGGAAGGTGCGCGGGCAGCTCTCCCACGGCGATCCGTCGGTGTTCACGAGGTCGGCGAACACGACGTTCAGCGGCGGTCGGCCAGGGATGCCGTCGACGCGAGCATGAGAGGTCGCGTCGGGCTTCAGCCGCAGGTCTCCGGTGGAGCCGTACGGGATGTCGTCGACGATGTGCCCGAGCGAGCCGATACCGAGGTTCGCAGGTACCCAGCCGAGCGAGGAGTTCTCGTCGAAGTCGGCGAGCCGCATCGAGCGGCCTTTCGTGCGGGCCGAGATGTCGGTCGTCGCGATGAAGATGAGCTCATCGTTCGTGGGTGCGGGGTCCATGTGTTCGGTTCCGTTCGTCGTGGCGTCTTCGTCGCCGCCGGGGTGGTCGGTCATCAGTCCAGGTCTTCACTGCTGAGGCGCGAGCCGATGCGATCGGCGAGCGAGGGTTTGACGAGCACGATGATCAGGCCGATGAGGCACCAGGCTCCGGATATCCAAGGGAAGTAGGAGTAGGGGGCGACCTGGCCCGCGATCTGGATGAAGTAGACATACGCGAGGAAGGCGAGGCCGAGCACCGGGATGACGATCTCCCACTTCGGGATCTTTGAGCCGTGCGAGAAGGTGTGCCTGATCACGCCGACCGAGGTCATGCCGTAGGCGACCACCATGCAGAGGGTCGCGATCGTCGCGAACCAGTAGTAGACGTCGACGGAGGTCGCGCCGAACAGGCCGAACGCGACCGCGAAGACCACGGTCAGGACGACGACGAACACCGTCGCGTGCACCGGCACCCCCGTCTTCGCGTTCGTCGCGGCGAACGACTTCGGTCCGAAGCCGTCACGGGCGAGGGCGAACATCAGGCGGGCGGCAGCTGCCGTCGAGCTCAGGAGCGAGGCGAAGGCGACAAGGAACGCGAAGATCGCGATCAGCACGGCGAACCACTGGCCGACGTAGGTGGAGGCCAGCGTGGTGAGTGTGGAGGAGGAACCGGCGAAGGCTTCGACGCCCGCGGCATCCGTGCCGAATCCGATCGTCTGCGCGAACATGACGAGCACGTAGATGACGCCTGCGACGAGCACCGCGAGCAGGAGTGCACGGGGTACGACGCGCTTCGGGTTGCGGGTCTCCTCGCCGAGGGAGGCGCCCGACTCGAAGCCGGCCCAGGACAGGAAGCCGAACACGGCCGCCGTCATGACGACGCTGATCGGTGCGTCACCCGGCGTGAGCACCGAGAAGTCGACGCCGGTCGAGACCGGGGCGTCGCCGGAGGCGACGCGGACGATGATCGTGACGGAGAGGACGACCATCGCGGCGATGCCGACGAAGCCGATGCCGAGGAGGGTACGCGCGGTGACGGTCGACTCGCGGACGTTGAGGAAGAGCGCGAAGACCGCGACCACCACCGGCACGACCACCCAGCTCCAAGCCGGCATGGTGACGCCGAACTCGGCCAGCATGGCCTCGAAGAATACGCCGCACGCTCCGGCGATGCAGACGGCGAAGAAGATGTAGGTGCCCAGCAGTGCGAAGCCGCCGAAGAAGCCGGCGCGCGGCCCGAGCGTGGAGCCGGCGAGCGCGTAGACCGAGCCGGCGTGCGTGACGTAACGGGTGAGGCGGATGAACGCGTACGCCACAAGCATGGTGCCGAGGAACGACACGACGAACGTGAACGGGACGCCAGGGCCGACGAGGCCGGCGACGCCGATGCCGTTGAGGGACATCGCCATCACGGGACCCATGAAGCCCACCGAGATCGCGACCACCTCCCAGAGTCGGAGCGTCTTGCGCGTCGGTGTCGCGGCTGCGGCCTCGGGTGCGCCGTCGCTCGGGATCTTCATCGTCGAAGTCATTTCGGGCCTTTCGTCTGACGTCAGCTCTGACGCCCGGGATTGCCAACCGGACCATGCGGGTTCGCTGGGGGCTGTAACAGATATTACATCAGCGGGTGATTGGCGCAAGCAATGTTTCAGACATTCCAGTTCGAGTGCCCTCAGATCCGCCAATAGCCCCAGAGAATCGCAGGATTCTCGGGGGCCTTTTCGTCTCTCGAGACGCGGGTCCGGGTTGCACTCGTCCGGGATCTGGCAGGATCGGCTGCATGACAGACTCGACCGGACGCACCTCGAACCCGACTGCCTGGGCTGCCTTCTGGGTCGCGCTCGCAGGCCTCGTCCTGATGCCCATTCCGCTGTTCATCGGGCTGATCCTGGGCGGCCTGCTCTCGATCATCGCCGCAGTCCTCGCCGTGATCGCCCTGCTGAAGGGGCTCGCGAGAAGCGGCACGGGCATTGCACCCGTCGTCTTCGCGGCGATCTTCATCGCGCTCACCTGGGCCGGTATCTCGGTCGGCGGCGGCACGATCTGGTGAGCCCGGGCCGGCCGGTGACGCTTTCCTGACGGGCGCCGCGCCTACTCGGCGGCCGGCTCCGCGATCGGCCGGTTCGACTCCGATGGCGGCTCGATGTCGACGACCTGGTCGGCCCGGTCGGCGGCGATCGCCGCCTCGGCGGCGAGGACCTGCTCGGGCGTGAGTCGCAGGCGTTCGGCCTTCGACGGACGGATGGCGGGCACGTCGCCGACGATGGGGACGGGCGTGCGCCAGCGACGGAAGCCGTAGCGCGCCCAGAGCCCGATCATGGTGCTCAGCCGGTTGCGCGACCCGAGCAGGCTGCGAATGTGCACGAACAGCCAGGCGGCCCACGCCGAGTAGCCCGTCAGGCCGATGAGTCTGCGGAATCCGGGCACGTGCTGCAGGAAGCGCAGCGCGTGCAGCACCGGCAGGTTCGCGAGACCGGGGATCTCGCCGACGGCGGAGCGGCGCCCGATGATAGCGAGCTGGCCCTTGTCGTAGTACTCGAACCGCTCGGTCGGCTTGCCGTCGAGCAGTCGGAGGATCTGCTTGCCGACGTGATGGCCGCCCTGGATGGCGGGCTGGGCGAGCTGCGGCAGATCCTGCGGGGCGATCGCGACATCGCCGGCGGCGAAGACACCGGGCAGGCCTTCGACCTGCAGGTCCTCGCCGACCTTGATGCGGCCGTGGTCGTCGAGGGGCAGGCTCCAGTACTGCACCTCTTCATGGGGTGCGACGCCCGTCGCCCAGATGGTCATGTCGGACGGGATGGAGCGGCCGTCGGTGAGCAGCACGGCGCGCTCCTGCACCTCGGCGACGCCGGTGCCGAGGCAGAGTTCGACGTCGCGGCGCACGAGCTGCTTCGCGGCGTAGCCGCGCAGCTTCGGGATGAAGGGCTTCAGGAGTTCCTCGCCGCGCTGGACGATCGTGATGCGGAACGCCTCGCCCTCGAGCTCGGGGTATGCGGGGCGGAGACCCTGGTCGCGCAGTTCGGCGAGGGAGCCGGCCATCTCGACGCCGGTCGCGCCGCCGCCGACGACCACGACGTGCAGGCCGTCGGTACGTCCCTCTTGCTGGGTGGCGAGTTCGAGGCGAGTGAAGAGCGTGTCGCGGATGCGGATCGCCTGCGACCGCGAGTACACGGCGAACGCATGCTCCTTGGCGCCCGGCGTGCCGAAGTAGGCGGTGGTCACGCCGTTGGCGAGCAGCAGGTAGTCGTAGTCGATCGTCTTGCCGTCGAGGAGGCGCACCGACTTCGCGTCGGGGTCGATCTCCATGAGGTGCTCGTGCACGATGTCGAGGTTCGGCTGGTGCAGGCGAAGGCTGCGGAGGAAGTGGGTGACGTCGCCCGGGTTCAGACCGCCGGTCGCGACCTGGTAGAGCAGCGGCTGGAAGGTGTTGTACACCCGGCGGTCGATGAGCGTCACGCGCACGGGCGCCTTCGCGAGGGCCTTCGCGGCGTTCACACCGGCGAATCCGCCGCCGACGATCACGACGTGGGGGAGGGAGGCATCGGATGTCGCAGCTCGAGTCACATGACAACGGTACCGAGCGGCGGCGACGGATGCCGCAGGCCCGTGGCCCGTGGCATCCGCCCTGCTCGTGATCAGACGTCGATCGGCAGCTTGAACAGGCGCTTCGCGTTGCCGGCGAGCACGAGTTCGCGGTCGGTGTCGCTGATCTCGAGGTCGTTCTTGACGAAGTCGACGCCCTGTCCCATCCAGCTGTAGAACACGGGGAACGAGGAGCCGAACAGGTAGTGGTCGGCGCCGTTGATCTCGAGGGCGGCCTCGACCTGGGTCTTGCCCCACGAGTGCGGGTGCGTCATGTCGAAGAAGATGTTCTCGTCGAGGTACTGCTTGATCTTCTCGCCGCCGGACGGGTCGAGGCGCTGCATGGCCTCCGCCTTGTTGGTCGCATGGGGCGTGAGGAGTGCGGTGTTCGCGAACCAGTTGCCGCCCATCATCGTGTGGATGAAGCGCAGACCGGGCATTCGGTCGAACATCTCGCTGAAGAGCTCGCGGCCGACGGCGATGCCCTGGTCGATGATGCGGCCGTACTCGCGGCGGAGATTCGTGTAGTCGATGACCGACTTCCACTCGACGGGCAGCGGTGTGTGGTGCACGATGACCGGGATGTCGAGCTTCTCGATGACCTTCAGGTAGGGCTCGAACACCGGGTCGTCGAGGTAGAGCTGGCCGTAGTGGCAGGCGAGCTGTACGCCGACGGCGCCGAGGTCGCCGACGCTTCGTTCGAGCTCGTAGATGTTCTCTCTTCCGCCCCAGGGCGGCACGCAGGCGGTGGCGAAGAGGCGCCCGCCCGAGCGTTCGACGATCTCGGCGGCGTTGTCGTTGACGGCCTTGCACGTCTCGAGGCCGAGCCACTCCTGCCAGACGGGCACGCGCATGATGCCGTAGTCGACACCCGCTTCGTCCATGGCGGCGAGCTTCGCCTCGGCGAAGTAGTCGCCCTCGACGTAGTTGAGGTTCTGATGTCCGGCCGGTTTCTCGAGGATGAGCTGCTTCCTGCCGCTCTCCATCTCGATGACACGGGCGATCTCGCCGAACCCGCGTGGGGCCGAATCGAGGAACCCGTTGAGGATCTTCTCGTTGGTGAAGAGGTCTTCGGGGAGGTGGTGGATGTTGATGTCGACGACCGTCATGGTCAGTGCTCCTTCTCGCTTCGTCGCGTGATGTCGATTCAGTGTAGATCAGATCGTATTGGAAATCGTGTGTGATCCTGTGTAGGATCATGATCACGCTCGACGTCGAACGAACCTCGTCGACCTCCGGGCGGAGAGAGGGGCCGAGATGGCCGAGCTGACCCAGCGCGACGTCGCCTACGAGGCGAACGGCACGCGCATGATCGGATGCCTCGTGGCGCCGGTCGGCGCTGCGGGCGCTGACGCTTCCGCGCTCGCCGCGGGCGGCCCTGCTGCCGAGTCCCGCCCCGGCATCCTGCTCGTGCACGACGCATTCGGCCTCGGCGCCGACACGATCGACCTCGCCGCCCGCTACGCGGAGCTCGGCTACGCCGTCTTCGCCGCCGACATGTGGGGCGAGCGCACCGAACCGCAGGGCGGCGCCGACATCGGGCGCCTCATCGGCTCGATGGCCGCGAACCGGGGCGAGTGGATGTCGCGCCTCGGCGCCGCGCACGAGGCCGCCGCCGCCCAGCCCGAGTTCGACGCCGACCGCACGGTGATCGTCGGCGCGTGCTTCGGCGGGTCGTCGGCCCTCGAGTACGTGCGCACGGGCGCACCGGTGGTCGCGGCCGTGAGCATCCATGGTGGCCTCGACCTCGTCGCCCATGACTGGTCGGCCGCGATCGGCTCGGCGACCGTGCTGCTCTGCACCGGCGCCGACGACCCCATGGCCGGTCCCGAGCACTGGCAGCCGATCAAGGCGGGCCTCACTGGCGCGGGCATCGACTGGGAGTTCGACCTGTACAGCGGCACCCGGCACGCCTTCACCAACCCGAAGACCGACGCGCTCGGCATGCCGGGCGCCGCCTTCCATCCGCGCAACGCCGCCAGGGCGTGGGCGCGCACCGTCGACTTCCTCGGCGAGGTGACCGGCGCAGCCGCCGGCATCCGCTCGAGCGCCCGTTGAGTCAGAGAACAGAGGAACAGATGACCGACATCGCCATCATCGGCGCGGGCCCCGGTGGGCTCGTCACCGCCCTGCGCCTGCACCAGGCCGGGTTCAGCCCGACCGTCTACGAGAGCGTGCCCGAGCTGAAGCCGCTCGGCGTCGGCGTCGACATCAAGACGGTCGGCACGCGCGAGCTCGACGACCTCGGCCTGCTCGAGGAGTTCCGTGCGATCTCGGTCGACGCCGAGGACTCGATCTTCTTCAACCACTTCGGCCAGGAGATCTACGCCGAGAAGTGCGGCGTGCACATGGGCTACCTGCACGAGCAGCGGTTCGTGCACCGCGGCATCCTGCAGATGCTGCTGTTTCGCACGGTGCTCCAGCGTCTCGGCGACGACGCGGTCGTGCTCGGTGCGCGCGTCGTGCGCTACGACCAGGACGCCGACGGCGTCACGCTCGAGCTCGAGCACCGCGACGGCCGCACCGAGCAGGCGCGCCACGACGCCATGATCGCGGCCGACGGCATCAAGTCGGCCGTGCGCCGGCGGATGCATCCGACCCAGGCCGAGCCCGAGTTCTCGGGCATCACCATGTGGCGGGGCACGACGCTGCGCGAGCCGATCCGCGGCGGGCACACGATCCTGCACCTCGGCGACCCGCGCATCTCGACGATGATCGTGTACCCGATCGCCGAGGACTTCGAAGGCTCGGGCCTCGACCTCATCAACTGGGTGGTCGAGACCAACGGCGAAGAAACCGTCGAGGACTGGAACCAGGTCGCCGACCCCGAGCAGATCATCCCCGCGTTCGACTCGTTGAAGCTGCCGTTCCTCGACGTGCAGCAGCTCATCCGCGACTCGCGCGAGGTGTACCTCTTCCCGCTCATCCGCCACTTCCCGCTCGACACCTGGGTCGACGGCCGGGTCGTGCTGCTCGGCGACGCCGCCCACGCGATGTACCCGCGCGGCGGCAACGGCATCACGCAGGCCATGCTCGACGCCCGCGTGCTCACGGAGCAGCTCGTCGAGCTGGGCGACCCGGGCGAGGCGTTCGCCGCGTACGACCGCGCGCGCCGCGAGATCGTGAACCGTATCGCCGACAACATGCGCGGCGAGGGCTACGAGGTCATCCGCCGCATCGTCGCCGAGCGCACCGATGGGCAGCCCTTCGACGACATCGAGCAGGTGCTGCCGCTCGCCGAGGCCGACGAGATCTTCTCGAAGTACCACGCGCTCGTCGGGGCACCCCGCCCGGGGCACGAGGCCGGCGAGGCGACGGGCTTCCGCACCTGGGAGGCCGCGCAGGTCGAGGCGGGTCGCGCATGACCGACATCAGAACAGCGGATGCCGCGGAGCGCGCCGCGATCCTCGCCCTCGAGGCGAGTCGGCAGCAGGCGCTCATCGACGGCGACCTCGACACCCTCGCGCGCATCTTCGACGACCGGCTCGTGCACATCCACGCCCCGGGCGTCGTGCACGACAAAGCGATGCTGCTCGAGCACGTCGGCACTCGCCGCGCCTACCGCTCGATCGAGCGCGGCGACCTCGAGATCCGGGTGGTCGGCGATGTCGCCATCGTGACCGGCCCCATCGTGAACGAGCTCGCGAACCCCGACGGCTCGACGCGCACGCAGCAGGGCGTCGTCACGCAGGTCGTCGTGCGGGGGGCATCCGGCGAATCCGATGCCGGTGCGGATGCCGCGTGGCGGTTCCTCAACTTCCAGCTCACACCGCGCGGCGAGGAGGTGTGGGGCAAGCTCCCCTCCGAGCTGCGCACCACCGCCGGGCCCGCCGAGGTCGCCGATTCCACCGAGGAGGCCGCACGATGAAGCTCGCCAGGTTCACCGTCGACGGCTCCGAGCCGCGCATCGGCCGGGTCGACGGCGACGTGCTCGTCGACGTCTCCGATGTGCCGGGCGTCGGCACCTCGCTCCGGGCGATCCTGCCCCACCTCGACGCGCTCGGGCCGGCCATCCGCACGTGCGAGGGCGTGACCCACGCTCTCGCCGACGTGGAGTTGCTGCCGCCGATCGACGACCCGCAGAAGTACCTCGGCATCGGCATGAACTACAAAGAGCACGCCGAGGAGGCGCGCGCCGCCGGCATCCCGATCCCGACGAGCCAGCTGTGGTTCAACAAGCAGGTGACGTGCATCACGGGCCCGTACGGCGACATCGTGAAGCCCGACGTCTCCGACGAGCTCGATTACGAGATCGAGCTCGCCGTGGTCATCGGCCGCGAGTGCAAGCACGTCCCGGTCGAGGACGCCCGTTCGGTGATCGCCGGATACCTCGTGGCGAACGACGTGTCGGTGCGCGACTGGCTGCAGAAGCGCTCGCCCACGTTCACGCTCGGCAAGTCGTTCGACACGCACGGGCCGATCGGGCCGTGGCTCACGACCGACGACGAGATCGCCGACCCGCTCGACCTGCGCATGACCCTCACGGTCAACAGTGAGGTGCGGCAGGACTGGCGCACCGACGACATGATCTCCGACGTCTACGAGCAGATCGCGTACCTGACGCAGGTGTTCACGCTGAAGCCCGGTGACATCCTCGCCACGGGCACGCCCGCGGGCATCGGTGCGCCCACGCGCAACTTCCTCGAGGTCGGCGATGTCGTGCGGGCCGAGATCGAAGGGCTCGGCGCGATCGAGAACCGCGTGGTGCCGGAGCGCCGTGTCGAGGAGCCTGGCGTGGGGGAGCATCGATGACCCGCATCACGATCGAGATCGACGGATTCGCGCACGAGAACCCGGTCCCGGCCGCGTGCCGCATCGGCCCGCTCGTGCAGTCGGGCGTGCTCACGGCGCGCGACCCGGTCACGGGCGAGATCCCGGCCGACCTCGACACCCAGGTGACGCTCGTGTTCGCCCGGGTACGAGAGGTCATGGCCGCCGTGGGCGGGGGAGTCGGAGACATCCTGAAGCTGACGCTCTGGGTGGCGGACCACCGTGATCGCGAGGCCATCAATCGCGAGTGGATCGCGATGTTCCCGGATGCCGCAGACCGGCCGGCTCGCCAGGTGATGGCAGCGCCGCTCGACCGGGGCTGCCTCGTGCAGGCCGAGCTGACCGCGGTGATCGAGGAGCGCGCGGGAGGCGGCATCCGATGAACGCCGTCAAGCAGGAGATCGCATATGATCTCACACACGAAACTCACACCGGGCACCAGCCCGGCACGACCGACCGCACGACGAACGTGCGACGCAATGGCGCGAGGACGGGAGCAGGAACCCCCATGACGAACACGAAGACGAGCCCCAACGAGACCGTCGCCATCGCGACGGCCCGGGAGACGCAGCCCCGATCGTGGGTCGGCTGGGCATCGTCCCGCTTCTCGGTGATCGCCGTCTGGATCCTCCTGATCGCGATCTTCGCCGCGCTGCGGCCTCAGAACATGTTCCACGCCGGCACCTGGGCGTCCATCTTCGGCGGGCAGTCCGACCTCGTGTTCCTCTCGGCCGCCCTGCTGTGCACGATCATCGTCGGCGAGTTCGTCGACATGTCGGTCGCGTCGAACTTCGGCCTCGCGTCGATCCTCACGGTCGTGCTCAACGTGAACCACGGCTGGAACGTCTGGCTCGCCGCGCTCTTCGCCATCGCGATCGCGACCCTCGCCGGCCTCGTCAACGGGCTGCTGGTCGTACGGCTCGGCGTCAACACCATCGTCGTCACGCTCGGCATGGGCACGGTGCTGCTCGGCATCGCGAGCTGGGCGAGCAACCTGCAGCCCGTGAGCGGCCTGCCCGCCGAGTTCTCGAAGGTCGCCACGACCACGTTCGGCGGCCTGCCCACGACGTTCTACCTCGCACTCGTGCTCATGCTCGGCTTCGCCTACCTGCTGCAGTTCACGCCCCTCGGCCGCAACATGCGCTTCGTCGGCGAGAACCGCGAGGTCAGCCGCCTGGCCGGCGTGCGCGTCAACCGCATCCGCATCGGCGCGTTCGTCTCCGCGGGCATCATCGCAGGCCTCGGCGGCGTGCTCTCGGCCGCCTACTTCGGCGGCGCCGAGGCGATGACCTCGCAGACGTACATGCTCCCCATGTTCGCCGCGACGTTCCTCGGCACCGCGATCTTCCAGCCGGGGCGGTTCAACCCGCTCGGCACGCTCGTGGCCGTGTACTTCCTCGCAACCGGCGTGCTCGGCCTCAAGTTCCTCGGCGCGAGCCCCGCCATCTCGAACATCTTCTACGGCGGTGTGCTGATCATCGCGGTCAGCATCTCCACCGTGCTCCATCGCCGCACCAGGTAGGCGAGCCGCACCACCCCGCACCATCCCTGCACCACCTGGCACCCCCGCAAGTCCATGTCCGAACTGTCAACGTCGTCACGTAAGGAACACCGCATGAACGCATCATCCGCCCGCCGCATCAAGGGCCTCGTGGCCGCCGGCGCGGTCGCCGTCAGCGCCCTCGCTCTCGTCGGCTGCGCCGACTCGGGCAGCGCCACCTCGCCCTCCGCGTCGGCCTCCGCCGGCAGCGGCGACTCCGACCTCGACGCCGCGCTCGCCGCCGTGGAGGCGCCGCTCGACGCCTACCCCGTGCCGACCGAGGCGGTCGACGGGATCGACGCCTTCAAGGGCGAGACCGTCTACTACGTGCCCGTCACGCTGCAGTCGCCGCAGTTCAGCATCGTGAGCGCGCAGCTCACCGAGGCCCTCGAGACCGTCGGCATCTCGGTGCAGGTATGCGACGGAAAGGGCAACCCGAGCGACATCGGCTCGTGCATCGGCCAGGGCACCCAGGCCGGCGCCGCCGCCATCGTCACCGACGCGGTGCCGTACGGCCTCGCGGCCAACGCGCTCGATGCGGCCCAGGCGGCCGGCATCCCCGTCGTCATCTCGAACCAGATCCCCGACGACAGCCACCCCGCGTCCGAGACGCTCGGCTACGTGCCCGCCGGCGGCTCCGACCAGGAGATCGCGATCGCGCAGTGGATCACGAAGGACTCCGGCGGCACCGCGAACATCCTCATCAATCGCACGGCCGACGGCCCCTCGCAGAAGGCGTACGTACAGGCCGGGACCGACGAGCTCGACGAGATCTGCCCCGACTGCACGTACACGATCAACGACGTGTCGTCGTCGAACTTCCCCCAGGTCACCCCGTCGGTGAGTGCCGCGCTGCTGAACGACCCGACCATCGGCTACGTCGTGAACGACTTCGCGCAGTTCCTGCAGCCGACCCAGGGCGGCGTGCAGGCCGCGGGCATGATGGAGTCCGTCAAGGGCGTGACCGGCTCGGCCGGCATCGGCGCCCTCCAGGCGCTCGCGTCGAACACGTACCTCTACGCCGCGACGGGGCAGGCCAACGCCTACCAGGGCTGGGTCGAGGCCGACCTCGCGCTGCGGCTCATGACCGGCTCGACGGTGCCCGAGTACACCATCCCGGTTCGCCTCTTCACGCGTGAGAACATCGGCGACGTGACCCTCACCGAAGAGGCAGAGGCATCGGGCGAGTGGTTCGGCCCGACGACGTTCCGTGAGGACTTCGAAGCGCTGTGGGGTGTTGCATGACCCTCGGCACCGCGGTCGGGGAGCGGGCGGCATCGCCCGCTCCCCGGGGCGCCCGCCTCACGGTCGAATCGCTCTCGAAGACATTCGGCCGCACGCGGGTGCTGAAGGACATCACGTTCGACGTGCGCCCCGGCGAGGTGCACGCGCTCGTCGGGCAGAACGGGTCGGGCAAGTCGACCGTCGCGAAGATCCTGTCGGGCCTCTACACGCCCGACGAGGGCGGCGTCGTCTCGTTCGAGGGCAGCCCCTTCGACCTGCCCGTGACCCCGCACGACGCCCGCACCCGCGGTATGGCGATCGTGCACCAGAGCCTCGGCCTCGTCGACTCGTTCACGGTGCTCGAGAACCTGCGCGTCGGCCGCCTGTCGCCTACCGGCCCGTTCCGTCGCATCGACTGGAAGCGCGAGCGCGCGGCATCCCAGGCGGTGTTCGACCGCATCCAGCGCTCGGTACCCCTCGATGCGCTCGTCGGCGACCTCGGCGAGGAGGATCGTGCGATCGTCGCGATCGCCCGCGCACTGCAGGATGCCACGCCCTGCAAGGGCCTCATCATCTTCGACGAGTCGACCCGTGCCCTCGGCCGCCGCGCCCTCGAGGGCTTCTTCACGCTCCTCGACGAGATCGTCGCGACCGGCACCGCGGTGCTGCTCATCACCCACCGCCTCGAGGAGGTCGTCGACGCGGCCGACCGCGTGACCGTGCTGCGCGACGGCGCCGTGGTCGAGTCGGGCCGCGAGGTCGCGGGCATGACCGAGGCGACGCTCACGGGCCTGATCCTCGGGCGCGAGCTCATCGACCTCGGCGACCGCGCCCCGCTGCCCGGCCTGACGGGCGAGCCCGTCGCGGTCGCCGACGTCACCGGGCTCGGCGTGCACGACATCGCGTTCGAGGTGCGCCCCGGTGAGGTGCTCGGCCTCACCGGCCTCGCCGGCTCGGGCTACGACGACGTGCCGTACCTGCTCGCGGGCGTCTCGAATGCGACCGCCGGCGAGGTCTCGCTCGCGGGCTCGACCATCGGCCTCGCCGGGCTCACGCCGAGCACGGCGATCTCGAGCGGCATCTCGCTCGTGCCCGAGGGGCGTGAGCACAGCGGCATCGCGGCGGGCATGTCGGTCTCCGAGAACATCGCGTTCCCGCAGACCTCTCGCGCGAAGCGAGGCCTGCTGCCGTTCTCGGCACGCGGTGAGCGCTCGCTCGCCGACGAGTGGATCGAGCGCCTCGACGTGCGCCCGCCGCGCCCCGACGCCATGGTCGGCACGCTCAGCGGCGGCAACCAGCAGAAGGTGTTCGTCGCGAAGTGGCTCGCGACCGACCCGAAGCTGCTGCTGTTGCACGAGCCCACGCAGGCGGTCGACATCGGCGCTCGCCACATCATCGGCGCCGCCATCCGGGATGCCGCCGAGACCGGCACCTACGTCGTGGTCGCGGGTTCCGACGAGAACGAGCTCGCCCTCGTGTGCGACCGCGTGCTCGTCTTCGCCGACGGCGAGATCCAGCGAGAGCTCACCTCGCCCATGACGCCCGACGACATCGTCGCCGCGATCTACACGAACGGCGCGCGTGCGCGGCTGCGGCAGCGCAGCCGGGCGGATGCCGCCGGCTCCGCCGAAGGCGCTGCGCCCGCGGCGCCTGGTTCGAGCGCTTCGCCGACGGACGGCTCCGCTGATGACTGACGACCGCGACCTCGACGGCTTCTTCTCGGAGGCGCGCGTGAGTGCCCGCGACGAGGCCGTGGAACTCGACGACGGCAGCTTCCGCGACCACCTCTATCCGCTCGACGGCGACGAGCTCGCCCCCTGGCGGGGCATGTCCTACGAGGAGTTCACGGCCGCTCGGCAGGGCAACGAGTTCCTGCAGGCGCTGCTGCGCGACTGGGACGCGCTCTACGACGAGCCGTTCGTCGGGATCACGGCCGACGGCGTCGTGCTGGGCGAGGTGTGGGCGGATGCCGCATCCGCATCCGCATCCGCGCCCGCTGGTTCAGGCGACCCCGCCCTCGTGGCCGCCGCCGAGCGCGTGCTCACGTCCTTGCCCGACGACCTGCGCGAGCGCGTTCAGTACGACGTCGACGCCCCCGACTGGCGTGGCTGGAGCAACCCCGAGTTCGTGTTCCACCGAAACGGGCTGCGGCTCGAAGACCTCGCCGACCGGCAGGTCGCGTCGATCCTGGGCCTCGTCGAGGCATCCCTCAGCCCCGAAGGATTCGCGCAGGTCCGCGAGGCGATGGCCCTCAACGGATACCTCGGCGAGCTCACCGAGCTGCCGACGATCATGAACGAGCGCAGCTACTGGTTCTCGCTCTTCGGCACGCCCTCGACCGACGGGCCGTGGGGCTGGCAGCTCTTCGGTCACCATGTCGCGCTGAACTTCGTCACCGTCGGCGGACGCGACGTCATCGCGCCGGTCTTCATCGGCGCCGAGCCCGCGCTCTCCGACGGCGCCCGCCCGCCGCTCTTCGACGATCGCGAGGGCCTCGCGCTCGAACTGGCCGGATCGTTCACGCCCGAGCAGCGGGCCGAGGCCGTGGTGTTCGCCTCGGTGCTCGACCCGGCCATGCCCGATGGGCGCCTGCACCCGGCCGACGAGCGCCACGTCGCGGGCGCCTTCCGAGACAACCGCGTGGTGCCCTACGAGGGCATTCCGGTGTCGCGATTGGATGCCGCGCAGCGGGCGCTGGTGCGCCGCATCGTGGCCGACTTCCATGCGCTGCTGCGCGAGCCCCAGCGCGACGCGATGCTCGCACGCTACGACGCGCACCTCGACGAGACGTGGTTCTCCTGGTACGGCGCGACCGACCGCAGCGAGCCCGTGTACTTCCGCATCCAGAGCCCGGTCGTGATCGCCGAGCTCGACAACCACGCGGGCGTCTGGCTGGCGAACCGCCTGCCGGCGCGCTTCCACGTGCACACCACCCTGCGTCTGCCCAACGGCAACGACTACGCGCGTGCGTGGATCGCGCGGTGGCGAGCGGGCCGAGACGCCTGATCGTCGTTCGGCCGGCGCCGAAAGGCGTTCGGAATCGGTGTCCGGCTCACGACGGGCGCCACCTCGGTACTTCGGTACTGCCGCGCGCGGGCGTGGACTCGCTGGGTGCGACGTCAGAGATCGTGGTTCAGGCTCTTTCTTGCGCAGCTAGTGAGGGGGCAGGTCGCCGCGACACCAGGCTTTCCAGAATGACTCCAAGTCACCTGATAGCCAGGTGGACTCTGCGTTGATCTCGGACCAGTACGCGATGGCGCCGCCTGCGTCGATACAGAACGGGTTCCCGGTTCCGTCGTCTCCGAACGCCAGCCCGAATCTCCTAGCATCGGGATGACCGTTCCGCGCGATGCGTTCCTGCAGAGGCCAGATGACGTCCCACTGCCCGTCGCGATGCCAGACCCCATCCGTTTGAAGATAGAGCGCCCTGAGAGAAGGCGGCATCACTTCGTGAAGTCGGCCTTCCGCGTCATCGATCCGGGTCGGCGTCGCGCCTGGACGCGTCGAGATGTAGGGCAGGTCAAGGAGTACCGCCCAACTCTCGGCCTCGGATCCGCCGCCATTCACCATTCTGTCGTCCGTCGGCTCGGCGCTCTATGCCAGCTGCGACTCGCTCGGCGTGTGGCCCGCGAGGGCGGCGTCATAGGTCGTGACCGCGACGAGGGTGTTGATCTCGTGCTGGCGGGCGGCGGCCTCGATCTCGTCGGGGTCGGCGCCGCTCTCGATGAGGGCGACGAGGGCCTCGTGCTCGGCGACGGAGGCCTGGGCGCGGCCGGGCGCGTGCCAGTAGGCCGAGCGGCGGATGAAGTCGAGCCGCGCCCACTCGTTGGCGAGCAGCTCATTGAGGCGGGTGTCGTCGCTCTTCGAGCACAGCACCTCGTGGAAGCGCCGGTTGAGCAGGCCGAAGAGGTTGGTGTCGAAGTTCGCGAGGGCCTCGGCCATCTGGGCGTTGAACGCGCGGGCCTCTGCGAGGTCGTCGGCGGTGAGGTTCGGTGCCGACACGGCGGTCGCGAGCCCCTCGAGGCGGGCGAGCAGGCGGATGGTGCGCTCGAACGCCTGCGCGTCGAACGTGCGCACGAGGGCGCCGACGTTGGGCACGATCTCGACCCAGCCCTCGGCCTCGAGGCGTCGCAGCGACTCGCGCCACGGTACCGAGCTGATGCCGTGCTCGCGGGCGAGCTGGTCGATGACCAGCCGGTACCCGGGCCCATAGGTGCCATCGGTGATCCGCGCCTTCAGGACGGCGTACGCCTGCTCTGCCTTGCTCGCTGCCATCATCGGTCCTCTCGCGCGTCCTGCGATTGTATGGGAAATCGCACACGATCTGTGAGGTCGACCTCGGAATGGGCGGATGTCGCCCCGACGAGTTCGAGCAACCGGCCGACGACCGGGTCAGCAGCGGCGCCGCGGCGCGCGAGCACGAGCGCCCGCAGGGGTGCGGGGGAGGGATGCGTCGGCCGCACGACGAGGTCGAAGCGCCCGAGGCTCGCCTGGTCGGCGTCTGGCAGCAGAGCGGCCCCGAGGCCGGCCTCGACGAGCGGCACCATGTTCTGGATGGTCGCAACGGTGCGCACCTCGCGCGGCACGACCCCGAGCCGCAGGAACTCGGCGTCGACGAGCTCGGGCAGGCTCGGCACGGCGGCCGTGCGCTGGGGGAGCAGCACGATGCGGTCGTCGAACCAATGCAGGGGCAGCGGGTCGGGCGCCTTCGTGCCGGGCGGCAGCGCCGCCACGAGAGGCACCGCACCCCAGTCGCGGATCTCGAAGGCGTCGCCGTGCCTGGCGACGAATCGCCTGGGGTCGGCGACCAGGACGGCCGCGACATCCGCCCGCCCGTTCACGACGAGGTCGAGCGCGGTCCACGGCGGCGGGTCGACGAGCCGGATCTCGAGGTCGGGGGAGCTGGCCGCGACGTCGCGGAGCAGGCGAGGGATCCGATGCCAGATGAGCGCGGGCACGGCCGCGACCGTGAGCACGCCGTTGCCACGCCCGGCCGAGCGGCGCACGGTCGCGACGATCTCGTCGACCTCGCCGAGCACCCGGCCCGACGACTCGAGCAGCGTCCGGCCGGCGGTCGTCGGCTCGACGCCCCGCGACGTGCGCACCAGCAGCGGCATGCCGAGCTCGGTCTCGAGCTGGGCGACGGCGACGCTGAGCGGCGGCTGGGACATGTGCAGCGCCTTCGCGGCGGCCGTGAGCGAGCCCGCCTCGACGACGGCGTGGAAGTACCGCAGATGGCGAAGTTCCATGTGCGAAGCCTATCGTCGCATCCGTTCGATAGGTCTGGGCTATGACCGGCAGAGCGCATCGGTAGTACCGTGAACCGCCGCGCGTTGCGAGCCTTGAGGTGTTCGACACCCGGAAGGAAACCGCCATGCTGCCCACCTGGAACCAGACCCCGCCGTTCGCGATCACCCGCGCGAGCCACGTCGCGCTCGCCGTGACCGACCTCGCCGCGAGCCGCGACTTCTACCGCGACACCATCGGCCTCGTCGTCACCGAGGAGACCGACGACGTGGTCTACCTGCGCGGTCTCGAGGAGGCCTCGCACCACAGCCTGCGCCTCGAGCTCGCCGCCGAGCCGAAGGCGCTCGCAATCGGTCTTCGCGTGCGCACCGACGACGACATCGTGGCCGCGGAGCGGCACTTCACGGGCTCGGGTATCGACTTCGAGCGCGTCGACGTCGACCACCAGGGGCTGACGATCCGCTTCCGCGACCCGGTGGGCACGCACATCGAGCTCACCTCGTCGATGGACGTCGTCGAGCGCAAGATGCAGCAGTTCGACGAGTTCGTCGCGGGTGCGCCGCAGCGCCTCGACCACTACCAGGTCGTCACCTACGACGTGCAGGCCGCGACCGACTTCTGGACGGGCCTCGGCATGCGCATGAGCGAGTACACCGCGACCGACGGCACCGACGAGCTCTGGGGCACGTGGATGGAGGTCAAGGGCAACACGCACGACCTCGTCTTCACAAACGGCCGGGGCCCCCGACTGCACCACTTCGCGTACACGGTGCCGGATGCCGCGTCCCTCATCCATGCGGCGGATGTCGCGGGCGCGACCGGCTTCGGACAGGAGATCGACCGCGGCCCCGGCCGCCACGGCATCAGCAACGCACTGTTCCTCTACTTGCGCGACCCCGACCAGCACCGCATCGAGCTGTTCACGACGCACTACCAGTTCATCGACCTCGAGGCCGCGCCCATCAGGTGGGATGTCTCGAACCCGCGCCGCGCACAGCTCTGGGGCATGCCGGCGTCACGTCGCTGGTTCTTCGAGGCGAGCGAGTTCCCGGGCGAGACCGTGCACGAACCGTTCGTGACCGCGTCGCCGGCGACGCTCGAGGACTTCCTCGGGGTGCACTGACCGGCTTCGCCCGCCTCAGCCGGCGAAGTACCGGTCGAGCCCGACCCCTCGAAGCACCTCGTACCCGAGGCCGAGCGTGCAGTACAGCGTCAGCAGCCCGCCGAAGGCCTTCTCGCGCCACGAACCCGTGTCGCCGAGGATGGGCAGCGCGACGTAGCCGTTCTGCAGCCAGAGGCGGTTCAGCACGGGGATGTCGTCGACGATGTCGGGCGGCCGGGGCACCCACGGCCAGAAGAGGCCCGGCAGGCCGCCCGTGGTGAGGGCGTCGCCCGCGAGGTGCGCGACGAAGCCGAGGGTGACCGCGAGCGGGAACCAGGCGATCTGCTCGGGCGCGAAGACGACGATGAACAGCCCGAGCGCGACGCCGGCGAGCCACGCGGCGATCCAGGAATCGACGAGGTCGCGCGCCTTCAGGGCGAACGCGGTGAGGGCGGCGGTGCCGAGGCCGGCGCCGATCGCGACCGTGCCGGGATCGAAGCCGCCGATGGGCTCGACCGCCACCGTGAACACCGTGAGCGCCCATGCGGCGGCGGCCACCACGAGGACTCCGACGGGGGAGTGCGCGCCATGCCGGTGCCCGCCCGAGAGCGCCCCGACGAGGCGTGCGGTGAGCGGCCCGAGGACCGGCACCGAGCGTGAGATCGTCGCGCTGTGGTGGTCGGCGTCGGGGAGGAGCGCCGCCCCGGCGCAGACCGTCGCGCCGACGACGACCCCGATCGGGTCGAGGGGGTACACCCCCGTCGCGAGCAGGGGAGCGGCGCCGGTGACGGCGACCCAGGCGGCGGCGCCGCTGATCGCGTGATTCATGCCCATCATCGATCGACGATCGTATCGAGGGCCACCCACATCGCCCGACGGCGTCGTAGGCTCTGAGGGTGGAACTCCGAGACATCCCGCTCACGACCATCGACGGCGCGACCGTCACCCTCGCCGACTACGCCGACGAGGTGGTGATGGTGGTCAACGTCGCGTCGAAGTGCGGGCTCACCCCGCAGTACACGAAGCTCGAGGAGCTGCAGCGCGAATACGGCGACCGGGGGTTCACGGTGCTCGGGTTCCCGTGCAACCAGTTCGCCGGCCAGGAGCCGGGCGACGCCTCCGACATCAAGGAGTTCTGCTCGATGACGTACGGCGTGAGCTTCCCGCTGATGGAGAAGGCGAAGGTCAACGGACGCCACCGTCACCCGCTCTACGAAGAGCTCACCAAGGTCGAGGACGCACGCGGCAAGGCCGGCCGGGTGAAGTGGAACTTCGAGAAGTTCGTCATCCAGCCCGGGGGCGAGGTGTTCCGCTTCCGGCCGACGACCGAGCCCGACGACCCCGAGATCATCGCGGCGATCGAGCGCGGCATCGCCGAGCGGCGCGCCGCCTGAGGCATCCAGCCCGGCCCGGCGCGTTTCCTTGACCGCTCGTCGGGTGCGACCCACAATTGGGGGGTTATCCGATTGCAGGGGAGCGGAGACCCGATGTCCGACGCGTACGCACGTCCGAACCACGACGACCAGCCCACGGTGCCCGATTTCGCGCCGCCGCCGGTCGCCGCTGACGGCACCGCCCTCGCCGGAACGGCGGGCACTGCGCCGGCCGCGTCCGAACCGGGCGACGAGGGCCGGCACTGGAGCCGCGACCTGCGCTTCATGCTCGTCGTGCTCGCCGCGATCGTGGCGCTGTTCCTCGCCTTCGCCCTGCTGATCGCCTTCAGCCCGACGGGTGCCGCGATCAGCGCGCTCGCGATCATCGCCGCCCCCATCGCCACGATGGTCGCCGCCTACTACGGCATCTCGCTCGCGCTGCGGCAGGTGCGCGACGCACGCGACGCGGCCGAGGCGGCCGAGACCCGCGCACGTGCCGCCGAGACGAGCGCACGCGAGTCCGACGCATGGGCCGCGCAGATGGAGTCGGGGCTGCGCGTCGCCGTCGCGAAGCTGCGCGCCGCGGGCGTCGACACGCGCGACGTGGAGCGCGCGGCGGGAACGCCCGACGAGTTCTTCTGAGCGACCGCCTCCACGCAGGCGTACGAAAGGCCCCGCCCATTGGGCGGGGCCTTTCGTCATTGCTCCGGTGCGTTGCGGGCGCGTTCGTGAAGCGACCGCTCAGTGAAGCCGCCGCTCAGAGTTCGGCGAGCAACGACAGCGGCTGCTCGATGCAGCCGGCCACGAAGGTGAGGAACGCGGCCGCCTCCGCGCCGTCGCACACGCGGTGGTCGAACGAGAGCGTGAGTTCGGTGACGGTGCGCACCGCGAGCGCGCCGTCGACGACCCAGGGGCGCTCGACGAGCCGCCCGATGCCGAGCATCGCCGCCTCGGGGTGGTTGATGATCGCCGCCGAGCCGTCGACGCCGAGGGTGCCGTAGTTGTTCAGCGTGAACGTGCCGCCGGTGAGCGCCGCCGGTGCGAACACGCCGGTCGCGGCCGCCTCGGTCTGCGTGCCGATCGCGTCGCGCAGTGCGCGCAGGCTCATGCCGTCGGCGCCGTGCACGACGGGCACCATGAGTCCGCGGGGCGTCTGCGCGGCGAGACCGAGGTTGACGGCGCCGTGCAGCACGAGCTCCTCGCGCTCCGCGTCGAAGCTCGAATTGAGGCGCGGATGCTTGCGGAGACCCGCGACGACGAAGCGGGCGACGAGGGCGGTCGTGCCGAAGCGTTCGCCCGTGGCCGCGTGCAGCTGCTTGCGGGCCGCGACGAGGGCGGTTGCGTCGACGTCCATCCAGACGGTCGCCTCGGGGATCTCGCGGCGCGAGCGCGAGAAGTGGGTGGCCGCGGCGCGGCCGATGCGGTCGAGCGGCACGCGCTCGTCGCCGACGAGCGGTGCGAGCGGCGCAGCCTGCACCGCGGGTGCGGTCGCCGGGCCCGCGGGCTGTGCCATCGCCACGGATGCCACGTCGGGCGCCTGCGGCGCAGCCGCACCCTGCTCGCCGATGAACGACTCGACGTCGCGGCGCATGACGAGGTGGTCGGGGCCGGATCCGTCGAGCTGAGCGGCGTCGAAACCGTGCTGGCGGGCGAGCCGTCGCACGATCGGGGAGACGACGGGGGAGCGACGGGCGGGGTCGAGCCGCGAGGGCGCAGCGGTCGGCCCGCCGCTCGCAGCGGGTGCGCCGGCACCGCCGCGACGACGCCCGAACCGGGCGGGCGCCGAGGCTGCGCGCTTCGTCACCGTCGAGGCGCGGGTGCCGTAGCCGATGAGCACGGCGCCCGACTCCTCGGTCGCGACGTCGGTGGGGGCGGCGACACCGGGCTCGGCCGGAACCG
The DNA here is from genome assembly GCF_042884375.1 of Agromyces sp. NPDC058136. Classification (NCBI taxonomy): domain Bacteria; kingdom Bacillati; phylum Actinomycetota; class Actinomycetes; order Micrococcales; family Microbacteriaceae; genus Agromyces; species Agromyces sp. NPDC058136. The sequence continues at coordinate 68,465 of NZ_JBHVUA010000007.1, forward strand.
GGCGCGGGGCGTCGTGCGAGGTCGGCGCCGTGGCATCCGGACCCGTGGAGGCGGGCGCTGCAGGCGTAGAGCCGGCCGCGGAGCCGAGGGTCATGAGCACCGTGCCCGCGTGGAGGGTCTCGCCGACCTGGCCGCCGAGCGACTCGACGACGCCCGCGAACGGCGTCGGCAGCTGCACGACCGACTTCGCCGACTCGAGCTCGACGACCGGCTGGTCGATCGCGACCTCGTCGCCGGGGGCGACGAGCCACGCGACGATCTCCGCCTCGGTGAGGCCCTCGCCGAGGTCGGGCAGGATGAATTCGCGCGTCATGCGTCCCACTCCCAGGTGTCGAGCGCGGCCAGGATGCGGTCGGCCGTCGGCAGTTGGTGCTCCTCGAGCTTCGGCGAGGGGTACGGGATGTCGAAGCCGGCGATGCGCAGCACCGGGGCCGCGAGGTGGTGGAAGTTGCGCTCGGTGACCCTGGCGGCGACCTCGGCGCCGTAGCCGCCGAACTGCGCGGCCTCGTGGATGACCGCGGCGCGCGAGGTCTTGCGCACCGAGGCGCCCACCGTCTCGTCGTCGAAGGGCGACAGGGTGCGCAGGTCGACGACCTCGATCGAGAGGCCCTCCTGCTCGGCGGCCTCGGCGGCCTCGAGCGCGGTGCGCACCGTCGGGCCGTAGGCGAGCAGCGTGACGTCCGTGCCGGTGCGCACGACTTCGGCGCGATCCATCGGCGCGGTCGTGACCGGCAGGGCGACGGCCGCCTTCGCCCAGTAGCGGCTCTTCGGCTCCATGAACACGACGGGGTCGTCGCTCTCGATCGCCTCGCGCAGCATCGAGTACGCGTCGGCCGGGTTCGACGGCATCACGACCGTGAGCCCCGGCGTCGACGCCCAGTACGCCTCTGACGAGTCGGAGTGGTGCTCGACGCCGCCGATCGCACCCGCGCACGGGATGCGGATGACCATCGGCAGGGTGACGCGCCCCTTCGTGCGGTTGCGCATCTTCGCGACGTGCGACACGATCTGCTCGAACGCGGGGTAGCTGAACGCGTCGAACTGCATCTCGACGACGGGGCGCATGCCGTACATCGCCATGCCGACGGCCGTGCCGATGATGCCCGACTCCGCGAGCGGCGAGTCCCAGATGCGCTCCTCGCCGAACTCGGCCTGCAGGCCGTCGGTGATGCGGAACACGCCGCCGAGCGGCCCGACGTCCTCGCCGTAGACGATCACGCGGTCGTCGGCGGCCATCGCATCGCGGAGCGCGGCGTTCAGCGCGCCCGCCATGGTGAGCTGCGTCGGTGCGGATGCCGCGGGGCCGGCGTCCTTCGTCGCGGTGGCGGTCATCGGGCGTCCTCCTGGTGGTGGCCTGCTGCGGCGAGTTCTGCGGCGAGCGCGGCGCGCTGGTCGGCGAGGGCGGTGCGGGGCCGCGAGTAGACGTGGTCGAAGATCTCGAGCGGATCGAGCACTGCCTCCGCGGTCATGACCTCGCGGGTCGCGGCGGCGAGCTCCTCGGCGGCGTCGGTGATCTCTGCGCGGAGGGACTCGGTGAGCGCCCCCTCGGAGACGAGGTACTTCTCGAGTCGCTCGATCGGGTCGCGGCGCTTCCAGTGCTCGACGTCGCGCGCGGCGCGGTAGCGGCTCGGGTCGTCGGAGTTCGTGTGCGGTTCGATGCGGTACGTGACGCCCTCGATGAGGGTCGGGCCGCCGCCCGTGCGCGCCCGCTCGACGGCGGCGTGCGTGACGGCGTACATCGCGGCGACGTCGTTGCCGTCGACGTGGAAGCCGGGCATGCCGTAGCCGACGGCCTTGTCGGCGAGGGTCGCGGCGCGGGTCTGCTTCTCGAGGGGGACGCTGATCGCGAACTGGTTGTTCTGCACGACGAAGACGGTCGGCGTCTGCCAGACCGCGGCGAAGTTGAACGCCTCGTGCGCGTCGCCCTCGCTCGTGGCGCCGTCGCCGAGGAAGGTGAGTGCGACGATCGGGTCGCGGCGCAGCCGCGCGGCGTGGGCGAGGCCGACGGCGTGGAGGGCTTGCGTGGCGAGCGGCGTCGCCTGCGCGGCGGTGCGGAACGCGTGCTGGTCGTAGCCGTTGTGCCAGTCGCCGCGGAACGACTGCAGGATGTCGGCCGGCGCGATGCCGCGCGTGAGCAGGGCGATGCTGTCGCGATAGGTCGGGAAGAGCCAGTCGACCGCCTCGAGCGAGGCGACGGCACCGATCTCGCAGGCCTCCTGGCCGTACGCCGAGGGGTAGGTCGCGAGGCGGCCCTGCTTCGTGAGGGCGGTCACCTGCACGTCGAAACGGCGGGCGATCACCATCTTGCGGTAGAGCCCGAGGAGCGTCTCGGTGTCGGGCAGCGAGAAGCCGCCGGTGGCGTGGCCGGTGACGGCGTGACCCGCGTTGTCGAGCAGCCTGAGCGGCTTCTCCGATGGCAGGGTTCGGGTCGGTGCGTGCTCGACATTGAGGCTCATGGAGCCATCGTGCGACATCGTCGACCCACGAGGTCGGGCGTGTCATCCAAGCGTGAACGAACGGCTGGCGAACGGCGAAACCCTTGCCATTCGTCCGCTTCCGCGGCGGTCAGCTGCGCCAGATGTCCAGGGTCTGCGCGGGCGGGTGACCCTCGATCTCCTCGAGGATGAGGTGCGACCTCGTCGACACCACACCGGGCATGTCGTGGATGTCACGCAGGATCGCCTGGCTCAACTGCTCGTGATCGGGCGCACTCACCGTGAGGATGATGTCGATGTCGCCCGACACCGCCTGCACCTTCTCGACGAACGGGAGGGTGGCGAGCTTCGCCGCGATCTCCTCCCAGGAGACCTCGCCGATGCGCACGACGACGAGCGCCGAGATGTGCAGGCCGATGGAACGGCGGTCGATCTGCGCGCCGAAGCCCGTGATCACCCCGCGCTGCTGGAGCTGCTGCAGCCGGTTGTGCGCCGCTGTGCGGGAGATGTGCACGCGATCGGCGAGCGTGCGAACCGAGAGACGGCCGTCACGGCTCAGCTCGGCCACGATTCTGCGGTCGATGCTGTCGAGCGGTTCGTTGCGGTTCGGTGTGTGCGGGGTCATCGTCGTCCTCATGCCTCACGCTCAGCGTAGCGGTTCGGGCGGCGCGCCCGCCGGAGCGAGGCGCGCATCGGGGCGTGCCGTACGACCCGCGGCAGGAGCGGCCAGACGAGGGCGATGGCGCGCAGCCAGGCGGCGCTCACCCGCTCGACGCGCTGGGTCCAGCGGAAGCCGTACGCGTCGCGGATCTGCGCGGGCAGGAGCGCCGCCGTCATGAGCCGGACGAGCGGCAGCAGCAGCCGCGTGCCTGGCGGCAGGGCCGCACCGCCGCCGAGGAGCGTGCGGGCGACCCCGCGCGCCTCGTCGCCGACCGCGAGCCCGGCGAGGCGTGCCGACCACCATGCGTCGAACTCGGCACGGCTCGCCGGCCAGCCCTCGCGGCCCGCCTGCAGGCTCGCGCCGAGCGGGGCGTAGCCGCGGACGATCGCGTCGGCGGTGCGCGTGTCGAGCGGGCCGGACAGGCGCTCCTCCAAGGCGAGCGCCGTGGCGAGCAGCGTCGAGGCGACCCATCGTTGCGCGTCGGCGTCGAACGCCGAGTAGCCGGGGGCCGGGGCGCCGCCTCGCACCGGCGCGTGTCGCGAGTTCACCCGACGCACCGCGGCCCGGACGACCGCCTCGTCGCCGAAGCCGACCGCGTAGACGTAGTCGAGGGTGCCGAACAGACGCTCGAGCGGACGACCCGCGAAGTCGCTGTGCCGCGCCACCCCGTGCGCCACGCGCGGATCCGCGAGCTGCAGCAGGATCGCGGCCCCGCCGCCGAGGAGCAGCACGCCTTCGGCGGCGTGACAGCGGAAGATCGCGGCGTCGGTGTCGGCGGCGTCGGGGTCGGTGTCGGTGTCGGGGTCTGCGTGGGTCATCAGTACCAATTGAACCGCTCGGAGTGCGCCCACGCACCGCACGGCGCCCCGTACCGGTTCGAGATGTACGACAGCCCCCACTCGATCTGGGTCGCCGCGTTCGTGCGCCAGTCGGCGCCGGCCGCCGCCATCTTGCTGCCCGGGAGCGACTGCGGGATCCCGTACGCGCCGCTCGAGGCGTTGTACGCGTCGGCGCGCCAGCTCGATTCGCGCGTCCACAACCTGACGAGGCAGTCGTACTCGCCCGTTCCCCAGCCGTACCGGTCGACGGCGCCGCGCGCGTAGGCCTTCGCCGCGGCGGGGTCGACGACGACGCCGGGCGGCGGGGCGCCCGAGCCGCCGCCTCCGCCGCCTGCTCGGGATGCCGCCGCGGCCGCCTCGGCCGCCGCCCGCTCGCGCGCCTCCGACTCGAGCCGGGCCTGTTCGCCGACCCGATAGCGACGCTCGAGCTCGACCGAGCGGTCGCGCAGGCTCGCGAGCTGCGCGTAGAGCGTGTCGAGCGCCGTCCGCTGCTCGGCGAGACGCGCCTCCGCCGCGGAGTGCGCGGCCTCCGCTTCCGCCGACGCCTGCTCGGCGGCCTCGGCGAGACGGGAGCGCTCCTGCTCGGCGACCTCGGCCTGTTCGCTCACCGCACGGTACTCGGCCCGGGCCGACTCTGCCGCGGCGGCCACGCTCGCATAGAGATCCGCGAGGCGGGCGCTCCGCGACAGTCCGTCGAGGAGCTCGGCGGCGTCGCGCTCGTCTCCCGTGAACAGCAGCTGCAGCGTGACCTCGGCACCGCCCGTGCGCGCGAGCACGGCGGTGAGACGGCCGAACTCCGTCCGCGTCGCATCGGAGGTCTGCGCGGCCTGCTCGGTCGCAGTGCGGAGGGCGGCGGCACGATCTGCGGCGGCGCTGCGCGCCGCCTCCGCGATCGCGGCGACGGAGGCAGCTTCGACGGCGGCGTCGCCGAGCACGGCGGCTTCCCCCTCGAGTCGGTCGACGAGCGACGTGATGCGGGCCGACTCGGCCTCACGGGCGGCGACGCTCGCCTTCGCGGCCTCGACCTCGCCCCAGCTGGGGTACTCCTCGGCGTGCGCCGGGGCGGCGACCGTCACGAGTGCGAGGGCCAGCACGAGCGCGCTCAGTGCGCGGAAGATCGGGCGTCTGCGGTGCATCGACTCACCCCCTCGAGGCCGCGAGTCTACCCACGGGGCCGCTCGGCGGTCGGTCGGACACGCAGCGTACACTCGGCGGGTGCGTCCGCCCCGTTCCGTCTCCTTCCTGCTCGTGCTCGCCTCGGCGATCGTGCTCAGCGGATGCGCAGCACCAGCCCCGACGCACTCGCCGGCGGCGCCCACGACCGCACCGTCACCGACTCCCGCCGACCCGGTCGCGGCCTGGGTCGACGAGCGGATGGAGCACCTCTCGACGGCGCAGAAGGCGGCCGCACTGCTCATGCTGCACGCGCCCGGCACCGACCCGTCGCCCTCGCGGGCGCTCCTCGACACGGGGATCTCGGGCGTCATCCTGATGGGCGACAATGTCGCGGGCGACCCGGCCTCGCTCGCCGCGCTCAGCTCGGCACTCGTCCTCGACCCCGAGCTGCCGCCGCTCATCGCCGTCGACCAGGAGGGCGGCGAGGTCGCCCGCCTCGGCTGGGACACCGCCGCGAGCGCGGCGACGCTGCGCGATGCCCCGCCCGCCGCGACGCAGGACGCGTTCGCCGCACGCGCCGCGGCCGTCGCGCAGGGCGGTGCGAACGTCAACTTCGGCGTCGTCGCGGATGTCACGGCCGACCCCTCCTCGTTCATCGAGGGCCGCGTGCTCGGGACCTCGCCGCAATCCGCCGCCGAACGGGTCGCCGCGGCGGTCGCGGGGGAGCGCGGCACGGTGGCGAGCACCCTCAAGCACTTCCCGGGCCACGGCGCCGCACCCGGCGACTCGCACACGAGCATCCCGGCGGCACCGCAGAGCCTCGCGGAGTGGCGGGCGGGCCCGGCCGTGCCGTTCACCGCGGGCATCGACGCCGGCGCCGATCTCGTGATGACCGGGCACCTCGCCTACCCGGCGGTCGATGCGGCACCGGCCTCGCTCTCGCCCGAGTGGCACCGGATCCTCCGCGACGAGCTCGGCTTCGACGGCGTTGTCGTCACCGACGACCTGCTCATGCTGCAGCACAACGGCCTTCCCGAGTTCGCCGACCCCGGGGAGAACGCGGTGCGGGCGATCGCCGCGGGAGCCGACCTGCTGCTCTACGTGCTGCCCGCCGACCCCTCGGCGTTCGGCATCTCGGTCGACGGGCTCGTCGCCTCGATCACCGCGGCCGTCGATTCCGGTCGCATCTCGGAGGAGCGTCTCGACGACGCCGCCCGGCGCGTGCTCGAGCTCAGGCGGTCGCTCGTCTGAGCGGGCCGGCTGCGGCCGCTTGCAGGTCCGTCGAGAAATTTTCTATGCATGGGAATAGATCTCTTGGTGGTTCGCGTTGACCCCTTGCATGGGCACCGACCGGGCCCACACCGAACATCTGGGAGCAACCGAAACATGACGACCACCGCCTCGACGATCGAGATCCCCGGCTACCGTGCGGGCACTTGGACCATCGACCCCGCCCACAGCGAAGTGGCCTTCACCGTCCGTCACCTCATGATCAGCAAGGTCAAGGGCAAGTTCGAGCGCTTCAACGCGACCTTCGTCACCGCCGAGAACCCCCTCGACTCGAGCGTCACCGCCTCGGCCGAGGTCGCCTCGGTGAACACGAACGAGCCGAACCGCGACGCGCACCTGCGCACCGGTGACTTCTTCGAGGCCGAGACCTACCCGACGATCGACTTCGTCTCGACCGGCGTGCGCGTCGAGAAGGGCGAGTTCAAGGTCGACGGCGAGCTCACGATGCGCGGCGTCACGAAGCCCGTGACCTTCGACTTCGACTTCGGCGGCTTCGGCGGCGACCCGTACGGCAACTACAAGGGCGGCGCCACCGCGAAGACGGTCGTCAACCGCGAGGACTTCGGCCTCATGTACAACGCGGCCCTCGAGACGGGCGGCGTGCTGCTCGGCGACCAGGTCACGATCACCCTCGAGCTGCAGGCTGCGCTCCAGCAGTAAGTCGAGTCCTCACGACGGGTCGGATGCCACGTGCCTCCGGCCCGTCGTCGTGTCTGCGCTCCCCGGGGTCGCCGACGACGGCGGCCGCCTCATCGGGCGCCGACGGTCAGCTCGCCGAGCGTCGTCGACCAGAACGCGGCCCATCGTGCGAACGCGGGCGCGAACTCGTCCACGTCGACCGCGCCGCCGAACGGATTCAGCTCGATCGCCGTCGCGCCTCGCCGCTCGGGCGAACGTCGCCAGGTGCCGACGACCTCGCCGCCGGCGACGAGGATCGGCAGGAACAGCCCGTTCTTGCCGGGCACGACCCGCGCGGCGTCGTCGGGAGAGCAGTACGGAGTGCGGTCGCCGTAGCCGAGGAAGTACTCGTCGAACGGCGCGAGCACGTGCCGGGTCGCGGCAGCGGCCGACACGGGAGCCGCAGCCCGGGCGCCGGCCGCGACGAACCGCTCGTCGTCGACCGCCACGACCGCTTCGCCCGCGGCTGCGACGGCGAGCCGCGCCTGGGTGAGCGTGAGCCCCGACCACCAGGCGAAGTCGCGCACCGAAACGGGGCCGTGCCCGCGCGCGTAGCCGGTGAAGAACCGCGCGAGCGTCTCGTCGACCTCGCCCGGCTCGTCGCGCCCCGCGGGCGACCACTCGTCGAGCAGCACGAAGCGCTGGCGCGCCCGCGTGTCGACCGGGCCGCAGCAGAGCACGCCCTCGATGGCGAGGCGCCAGATGAGGTGGTAGCCGCGCTGCCCCTCGATCGGGATTCCGGCGGCAGCCCACGCCGACTGCAGCTCGTCGCGCGACGCCGAGCGGCCGCCTTCGAGTTCGCGGATCGCCACCGTGCGCGCTGCCGCGTGCACTGTGTCGTCGATGCCCTCGCCCAGGTGGATCTTGGCCGCCCGCTGCATGAGCCGCGCGGCCGTCAGGCGAAGGATCGGCCGCAGCATCGACGGATGGACGAAGTGGAGTGTGCCGCGCATCGGCCACGACCGCAGCAGCGATCGGTCGTCGATCGCCGCATCGATCGTCGCCTCGGTCGCCCCGGGGAGCCGCGCGCCCAGCACCCATTTCGCCGCCGCGAGGTCTTGCGCCTGCACGCACACGAGTCGCTCGACCGCCGCCGCGGGGGAGTCGAAGCCCTGTGCGAGCCCCTGTGCGCTGAGGCGTGCGGCGCGCAGCGCCACGATCGAGGGGTCGCCCGTGGCATCCGTCGTCATGCTGCGATTCTGCCGGATACGACCGACCCTCGACTTGCGCTCGCCCCGCGAACGATAGACTGGTTGGCTGTGCCGTTCGGCACCGAATCCCCATGAAGCCCAGGAGGCCCTGCCGTGCTCGCCGTCCACGATCTCGAGATCCGCGTCGGTGCGCGCCTCCTCATGGAGCACGTGAACTTCCGCGTCTCCGACGGCGACAAGATCGGCCTCGTCGGCCGCAACGGCGCCGGCAAGACGACGCTCACGAAGACCCTCGCGGGTGAGACGATTCCGACCGACGGCAAGATCGACCGTACCGGCGAGATCGGCTACCTCCCGCAGGACCCGCGCTCGGGCGACCCCGAGATGCTCGCGCGCACCCGCATCCTCGACGCCCGCGGGCTCGGATCGCTCGTGCTCGGCATGCACGAGGCCTCCATGAACATGGGCAGCGACGACCCGGTCGTCGCCGAGAAGGCCATGAAGAAGTACGGCAACCTCACCGACCGCTTCAACGCGCTCGGCGGGTACGCCGCCGAGGCCGAGGCCGCCTCGATCGCCTCGAATCTGAACCTGCCCGACCGCATCCTCGACCAGCCGCTGAAGACGCTCTCGGGTGGTCAGCGTCGGCGCATCGAGCTCGCGCGCATCCTCTTCTCCGACGCCGACACGATGATCCTCGACGAGCCGACGAACCACCTCGACGCCGACTCGGTCGTGTGGCTCCGCGAGTTCCTGAAGAACTACAAGGGCGGCGTCATCGTGATCTCCCACGACGTCGTGCTCGTCGAAGAGGTCGTGAACCGCGTCTTCTACCTCGACGCCAATCGCTCGGTCATCGACATCTACAACATGGGCTGGAAGCACTACCAGCGTCAGCGCGCCGCCGACGAGGAGCGCCGCAAGAAGGAGCGCGCCAACGCCGAGAAGAAGGCCGACGTGCTGAAGCTGCAGGCGGCGAAGTTCGGTGCGAAGGCATCGAAGGCGGCGGCCGCGCACCAGATGGTCGCGCGTGCCGAGAAGCTGCTCGCCGGCCTCGACGAGGTGCGCGCCGTCGACCGCGTCGCGAAGCTGCGCTTCCCGACCCCGGCGCCGTGCGGCCGCACGCCCATCACCGCGAGCGACCTGTCGAAGAGCTACGGCTCGCTCGAGATCTTCACCGCCGTCGACCTCGCGATCGACCGCGGCTCGAAGGTCGTCATCATCGGCTTCAACGGCGCGGGCAAGACGACGCTCCTCCGCATCCTCGCGGGCGTCGACCAGCCCGACACGGGCACGGTCGAGGCCGGCCACGGCCTGCGGGTGGGCTACTACGCCCAGGAGCACGAGACCATCGACGTCAAGCGCAGCGTGCTCGAGAACATGGTGAGCTCGTCGCCGAACCTCACCGAGACCGAGGCGCGCAAGGTGCTCGGCTCGTTCCTGTTCACCGGCGACGACGTGCACAAGCCCGCCGGCGTGCTCTCGGGCGGCGAGAAGACCCGTCTCGCGCTCGCGATGATCGTCGTGTCGGGCGCGAACGTGCTGCTCCTCGACGAGCCCACGAACAACCTCGACCCCGCGAGCCGCGCCGAGATCCTCGACGCGCTCGCGCACTACGAGGGCTCGGTCGTGCTCGTCTCGCACGACCCGGGCGCGGTCGAGGCGCTGAACCCCGAGCGCGTGCTCATCATGCCCGACGGCACCGAAGACCACTGGAGCGCCGACTATCAGGAGCTCATCGAGCTGGCTTGACTCCGCGTGACCCCGCGTGACCCCGCGTGGCGCGAAGCACCACGCGGGGTCACGAAAGGCGGCGGCCCCGGCGTTCACGGCGCGACAGCGCCGGGCAGGGTCTTCGGCAGACCATGAACCGGACGTTCGCCCGGAGCCGCGCGCACAGCGAACCGCGCGGCCTCACCGCCGGTCGAGCACCCGGTCCTCGTAGTCGGCGTCCTCGCCGCCCTTGCTCTGCGGCTTGGGTCGCTTCGGCGCGCGAGGCGAGACCTCCGACTGGCCGGATGCCTCGGCGAGCGTCTTGCGCTCCTGGTTCGCCGCCCAGCCGAGCCCGATGAAGGCGAGCAGCGCGAACACGTACCACTGCAGCGCGTACGACAGGTGCGGCCCCTCGTCGCGCTCGGGTCGCGGCGCGGCGAGCGGAGGTTCGGCGGCGTCGTCGCCCGACTGCACGAGGATGCCGTACGCGCCCGTGTAAGAGGGCTCGCCGACGCGCTCGGCGAGTTCGTCGAGGTCGATCGTCGCGAACTCGATGCCGGTGCTCGTGCGTCCTTCGATGCGGCCCTCGCCGGCCTTCAGGCGCGCGGTCACCTCGACCTCGCCCTCGGGCGGAGCCGGGATCTCGCTCGGTCGCCCGTCGGAGTTCTGCGCGATCCAGCCGCGGTCGACCATGAACACGGTGCCGTCGTCGAGCTGGAACGGGGTGATCACCTGGAATCCCGTGCTGCCGCCCATCGGGCGGTTGCGCACGACGACCTCTTCCGCAGGCAGGTACTCGCCCGAGATCGCGACGACCTGCCAGCGCTGGTCGACGTCGAACCCGGCCGGGTCGGGCAGCGCCTCGTCGAGGGGGACGGGCGCGGCGTCGTAGTTCGCGTCGATGCGGGCGACCTCGGCGAGCGCCTCGGCGCGGCGGTTCAGCTGCCAGGTGCCGAGCGCCGAGCAGGCGATGGCGAACACGATCGTGAGCGCGAGATAGCCGGCCCAGCGCGGCGTGAGGAGGAAGCGCCACTCGCTCATGCGCGGGCCTCCGGCGAGGCGCCGGCCGCGTCGGCGGCGGTGTCGAAGGCCGCGACGGCGACCGGGAACGAGCGTGCCTCGAGGAACCCGCGGAGATAGTCGACGTGCTCGTCGCAGGCGAGCCACGTCTTGCCGCGCTCACCCGTGTGAATGCGCGGGTTTCGCCAGTCGATGCGCCATGAGGCCGCCTCGCGGCATCCGGATCGCGAACACGTGCCCTGCTCGGGCGCGCCGCCCAATCCGCCGATCATGCGGCTCCTCGCTCGTCGTCGCGACGGTCGGTGGTGTCTTCGCCGCCGGGAGCGGCGGACGGCGGGGGAGTGCGACGCACGATGCCGCCCGGTCGGAGCACCCGGTTCCTGCGCTTCGGGCTGCCGACGTTCGCGATGACGACCGCGAAGTAGGGCAGGAAGATGGCGCCGGCCGCGCACACCGCGAGCCACCAGCCGTCGACGAAGAGCATCGCGACGATGCAGAGCACGCGGATCGTCATCGCGATCGTGTACTTGATCATGCGCGAACGCCGCTCCGCCTCGGGCGAGGGCGGCAGCGTGGTGATCGACTGCTGCTTCATGCTGGTCGCCGCTGGCCGGGCGGCGCTCCTCTTCATACAAGACTACGTCGCTTCGGGCGGGTCGGATGCCCCGTGGAGCGAGCATCTATGCTGGGACGGGCCGCACGGCCGAACGCAGAGAAACGGAGTCCAGCATGACGACGAGCCGCACTGTCCTCGTGACCGGTGGCAACCGTGGCATCGGCTACGCGATCGCCCGCGAGTTCATCGCGCAGGGCCACCGCGTCGCCGTCACCGCCCGTTCGGGCGAGGGCCCCGAGGGCGCACTCACGGTGCGCGCCGACGTCACCGACTCCGAGTCGATCGACCGCGCCTTCTCCGAGATCGAGGCGGCGCTCGGCCCCGTCGAGGTGGTCGTGGCGAACGCGGGCATCACCCGCGACATGCTCCTCATGCGCATGAGCGACGACGACTTCACGAGCGTCATCGACACGAACCTCACGGGTGCGTTCCGCGTCGTCAAGCGCGCCTCGAAGGGCATGCTGAAGGCCAGGTTCGGCCGCATCGTGCTCATCTCGAGCGTGGTCGGCCTCTTCGGCGGTGCCGGCCAGGTCAACTACTCCGCGTCGAAGGCCGCCCTCGTCGGCATGGCGCGCTCGCTCACCCGCGAACTCGGTGCCCGCAACATCACCGCCAACGTCGTCGCCCCCGGCTTCATCGAGACCGACATGACCGACGAGCTCCCCGAGGCGCAGCAGGCCGAGTACAAGAAGAGCATCCCGCTCGGGCGCTTCGCCTCGCCCGACGAGGTCGCGCGCGTCGTCGCGTGGCTCGCCGGCGACGACGCGGCCTACATCTCGGGCGCCGTCATCCCGGTCGACGGCGGCCTCGGCATGGGGCACTGACCCGCCGCGCACGTCGATCGACGAAGGCCGGGAAGCGTCCGCTTCCCGGCCTTCGTCGTCGGCGAGCGTCCTGTCGCTCGCGTTCAGCCGCGGAGGCCGAGCACCGCGAGCACCGCACTCAGGTCGGGTCGGTCGATCGCGAGATCGGCCTGCGCACGCACCACCGGCTTCGCGCAGAACGCGACGCCGAGCGCGGCCCGGTCGAGCATCTGCAGATCGTTCGCGCCGTCGCCGACGGCCGCCGTTCGGGCGAGCGGGATGCCACCTGCCGCCGCCCACTCCTCGAGCGCCGCCGCCTTGGCCGCGGCATCGACGATCGGGCCGTCCACGAGGCCGGTGAGCCGACCGTCGACGATCTCGAGCCGATTGGCCCGGCAGAAGTCGAGGCCGAGACGCTCGGCGAGGGGGTCGAGCAGCTCGTGGAACCCGCCCGAGACGACGCCGACGAGGCCGCCCGCGGCGTGCACCCCGTCGATGAGGTCCTGGACGCCGTCGGTCGGCGTCATCCGTGCGCGGGCTTCGGCGAGCACCGAGGCATCCAGCCCGGCGAGCGTCGCGACCCGCTCGCGCAGGCTCGCCGCGAAATCGAGCTCGCCGCGCATCGCGCGCTCGGTGACGGCGGCGACGTGCTCGAGGCTGCCGGCCGCCTCGGCCAGTAGCTCGATCGCCTCCTCGCGGATGAGCGTCGAGTCGGCGTCGAGCACGACGAGGGGGCCGCTCGCGCGGCCCATGAGCGCGGCGCTCACGCGGCGCGCCGAACGCGTGAGCCCTTGCCCACGACGGTGATGCCGCTTTCGGTCACGATGAACCCGCGAGCCAGATCTTCGGCGCGATCGACGCCGATGCGCGCGCCGGCCTCGACCACGACCTCCTTGTCGAGGATCGCCCGCTGCACCGTCGCGCCCGCGTCGATCCGGGCGCGGTCGAAGAGGATCGAGTCGGCGACATGGGCTCCCGAGCCGACGACGGCCCACGGGCCGATCACGCTGCGCTCGACATGGGCGCCCGAGATGACCGAGCCGAGCGACACGATCGAGTCGATGACGGTGCCGAGCGTGCCGCGCGCGTCGCGGGTGAACTTCGCGGGCGGCGAGTTCAGCTGCTGGCTGAAGATCGGCCACTCGCGGTTGTAGAGGTTGAAGACCGGCATCACCGAGATCAGGTCCTGGTGCGCTTCGAAGAACGAGTCGATCGTCCCGACGTCGCGCCAGTAGTAGCGGTCGCGGTCGGTCGAACCGGGCACGTCGTTCTGCTTGAGGTCGTAGACACCCGCGTCGCCCTGCGCGACGAACGCCGGGATGATGTCTCCGCCCATGTCGTGGCTCGAATCGGCGCGTTCGCCGTCGCGGAGCACCGCGTCGATGAGCGCGTCGGCGTTGAAGACGTAGTTGCCCATCGAGGCGAGCACCTCGCCGGGGGAGTCGGGCAGACCGATGGGGTCGGTGGGCTTCTCGAGGAAGCGGTTGATGCGACCGGGCCGTTCGGGGTCGACCTCGATGACCCCGAACTGGTCGGCGAGCGAGATCGGCTGGCGGATCGCGGCGACCGTCGCCGAGGCGCCCGACTCGACGTGCGCGTCGATCATCTGCGAGAAGTCCATGCGGTACACGTGGTCGGCGCCGACCACGACGATGAGGTCGGGCCGCTCGTCGTAGATGAGGTTGAGGCTCTGCAGGATGGCGTCCGCCGAGCCCGAGAACCAGCGCTTGCCGAGGCGCTGCTGCGCCGGCACCGAGGCGACGTACGAGTTCAGCAGGCCGTTGAGACGCCAGGTCTGCGAGACGTGGCGGTCGAGCGAGTGCGACTTGTACTGGGTCAGCACCACGACCTGGCGGAGCCCCGAGTTCAGCAGGTTCGAGAGCGCGAAATCGATCAGTCGGTACTGGCCCGCGAAGGGCACGGCGGGTTTGGCGCGGTCCTCGGTCAAGGGCATGAGCCGTTTACCCTCACCGCCGGCGAGAACGATACCGAAGACCTTGCGCGAAACCATGAGGCAACTGTAACCAGCCCGCGCGACTTTGCGGCGTTCGGGTTTCGATGCGTGTCATCGGCGCTGCGCTACCGTTGCAGCATGCGCGTCGACCTCCTCACCCGTGAGTATCCGCCCGAGGTGTACGGGGGTGCCGGCGTGCACGCCGCAGAGCTCGTCCGCGCGCTCCGCACGAGCATCGAGGTGCAGGTGCGATGCTTCGGGGCGCCGCGCGACGAGGCCGACACCACGGCCTACCCCACGCCCGCCGAGTTCGGCGGGGCGAATGCGGCCCTCTCGACGATGGCCGTCGACCTGCTCATGGCCGGCGACGCGGACGGGGCCGACCTCGTGCACTCGCACACCTGGTACGCGAACTTCGCGGGCCTCACCGCGAAGCGCCTGCACGGCATCCCGCACGTCGTCACGGCGCACAGCCTCGAACCGCTGCGGCCGTGGAAGGCCGAGCAGCTCGGCGGCGGCTACCGCCTGAGCTCCTGGGTCGAGCGCACCGCGTTCGGCGACGCCGACGCCGTCATCGCCGTGAGCGGCGGGATGCGACGGGACATCCTCAAGGCGTACCCCGACCTCGACCCGTCGAAGGTCGAGGTCGTCGTGAACGGCATCGACCTCGTCGACTGGGCGCCGGTCCACGACGAAGATCTCGTTCGCTCGCTCGGCGTCGACCCCGACCGCCCCTCCGTGATCTTCGTCGGGCGCATCACCCGGCAGAAGGGCCTCCCGTACCTGCTGCGGGCCGCGCGCATGTTGCCGCCCGAGGTGCAGCTCGTGCTCTGCGCGGGCGCGCCCGACACCGCCGAGATTATGGCCGAGGTCACCGGCCTCGTCGACGGTCTCCGCAGCGAGCGCGACGGGGTGGTCTGGATCGACCGGCATCTGCCGCGCAACGAGCTCTCCGCGCTCCTCACGGCCGCCACGACCTTCGTGTGCCCGTCGATCTACGAGCCGCTCGGCATCGTGAACCTCGAGGCCATGGCGTGCGGCGCGCCCGTCGTCGGCACCGCGACCGGCGGCATCCCCGAGGTCGTCGACGACGGCGTCACCGGCGTGCTCGTCCCGATCGAGCAGGCCGACGACGGCACCGGCACGCCGCTCGACCCCGAGCGGTTCGTCCGTGACCTCGCCGACGCGCTCACCCGGGTCGTCGCCGATCCCGTCCGCGCCGCCGAGATGGGGGCGGCCGGACGCCGCCGCGCCGAGACGCACTTCGCGTGGGACACGATCGCCGCCCGCACGATCGAGGTCTATCAGCGCGTGCTCGCCCGTTGAGCGTGCTCGCCGGTGCCGTGTGCGCCGAACCGGTCTCCGGCTCCCGATAGCATGGTGGACATGGCGAGTGCGAGTACGGTTCTGCAGTTCCGCGACGTGTCGGTGGTCCGCGATGGCAACACCATCCTCGATTCGGTGTCGTGGAGCGTCGCCTCCGACGAACGCTGGGTCGTGCTCGGTCCGAACGGCGCAGGCAAGACCACGCTGCTGCAGATCGCCGCAGCCGCCATGCACCCGACCTCCGGCAAGGCCGAGGTGCTCCAGGAGGCGCTCGGCAAGGTCGACGTCTTCGAACTCCGCCCCATGATTGGCTTCGCCTCCACGGCGATGGCGCGTCGCATCCCGCGCGACGAGACCGTGCTCGACGTCATCCTGACGGCCGCCTACTCGGTGACCGGCCGGTGGAACGAGGAGTACGAGGGCATCGACCTCCGTCGTGCCGAGCGCGTGCTGAAGGAGTGGGGCCTCGACGGCTTCTCGGGCCGCCGCTTCGGCAGCCTCTCCGACGGCGAGCAGAAGCGCGTGCAGATCGCCCGGTCGGTCATGACCGACCCCGAACTGCTCCTCCTCGACGAGCCGGCTGCGAGCCTCGACCTCGGCGCCCGTGAAGAGCTCGTCGGCCTCCTCGGCGGCTACGCGGCGTCGCCCGCGTCGCCCGCGATCGTCATGGTCACCCACCACGTCGAGGAGATCCCCGTCGGGTTCACCCACGCGCTCCTCGTGAAGAAGGGCGGCATCGTCGCGGCGGGCCCCCTCGCCGAGGCGCTCACGGCCGAGAACCTCAGCAGTGCGTTCGACATGACGATCGAGCTCACCGAGCGCGACGGCCGCTACGCCGCGCGCGCCGTCTGAGAGTTCTCGCTGCGATTCTGCTAAACTCGTTAGCTGGCCCTCCGGGCCGCCATGCTTTCCTGTCTGTGAACAGCACCGCGAAGGTGCCACTCGCGGGGCGGGATTCCGAAAACCATCGTCCGCTCCCTATTTGAAATCCAAGGAAGTCTCCATGAAGACCGACATCCACCCCGAGTACAACGCCATCGTCTTCCGCGACCTGGCTTCGGGCGCCACGTTCCTCACGCGTTCGACCGCGACGAGCGACAAGACGATCGAGCTCGACGGTGCCACCTACCCGGTCATCGACGTCGAGATCTCGAGCGAGTCGCACCCGTTCTACACGGGCAAGCAGCGCATCATGGACTCGGCCGGCCGCGTCGAGAAGTTCAACCAGCGCTTCAAGAACTTCGGCAAGTAATTCTGCCGAACGAAGGGGCGGGCGACGCGAGTCGCCCGCCCCTTCGTCGTGCCCGGGAGCCGGATGCCGGGCGGGCCGGCGCGCTCAGCGCACCGGCCACGCCCCAGAAGTCGTGAACTCGGGTTCGCCGTTGCGGCGCCGCCAAGACTGGTAGCTCTCGGCCTGCTCACGGCTCCAGTCGATCTGGCGGGTGTGGAGTTCGGCGACGGCGACCGTCGCGAGCTGCGGGTACGCGCGGGCGATCGCCTGAGCGACCCGACCGGCGGCGATCGCGTCGGCCCCGGCGTTGTGCGCGTCGTCGAGCGTGACGCCGTAGTGCTCGGCAGTGGCCGAGAGGGTGCGCTTGCCGCGGCGGTACTTGTCGACGGCCTTGTCGATGACGAGCGGGTCGATGACGGGGCCGGGGCCTGGCAGCGGGGCATGCCCGTACCGGGCCGCCTCCCGCTCGAGCACCGTGAGGTCGTAGGCGGCGTTGTACGCGACGATCGGCAGCCCGCGGGCCGCAGCGTCGGCGAGCGCCGCGATGATCTCGGCGACGGCGGTCGCGGCCGCCTGCCCCTCGAGGCGGGCGCGCTCGGTCGTCACGCCGTGGATGAGCGACGCCGCCGTCGGGATCTCGACGCCGGGGTCGACGAGCCATTCGCGCTGCTCGAGCACCTCGCCGCCCTCGCCGATCACGCCGACGTGCGCGGTGACGATGCGGCAGACGTCGACGTCGATGCCGGTGGTCTCGAGGTCGAAGACGGCGAGGGTGTTCGCCCACTGGGCGGTGTTCGTGGCATCCATGTGCGAAAGGTTATGCAGCACCACCGTCATCGTCGCGACGCTGCGGCGCGTGTCCGCGGCATCCACCGGCTCGCGGGCGCCGGCGGGGGAGTCGGGCCGCCGCGAAACATAGAATGGCCGGGATGATCGAATCGCCCTACGCCGCCGCGCTCGCCCGCATCCCCGTCAGCGCCCACCGGGTCGAGGTCGACGGCACCGAGACCGCATGGTGGGAGTACGGCGAGTCGGATGCCCCGGTGCTCGTGCTCGTGCACGGCTTCCGCGGCGACCACCACGGCCTCGAGCCCGTCGTCGCGCAGCTGCCCGGCTACCGGATCATCTCGCCCGACCTCCCCGGCTTCGGCGAGTCGGCGACCTTCGCCGATCGTGCGCACGACATCGACGGCTACGCCCGCTGGCTCGGCGCCTTCATCGAGGCGGTCGGGCTCCGCGACGGCGCGTACGACCTGCTCGGGCACTCGTTCGGCTCGATCGTGTCCTCGGCGGCCGTCGCCGGCGGCCTCGCGCCCCGCCGCCTGGTGCTCGTGAACCCGATCGGCGCCCCCGCGCTGCAGGGCCCGCGGGGTGTGATGACCCGGCTCGCGGTGCTCTACTACCGGGCCTCGGCGGCCCTGCCCGAGAAGGCGGGTTTCGCCCTCCTCCGCAACGGTGCCGTCGTGCGCATCATGAGCGTGACGATGGCGAAGACGAACGAACGCGAGCTGCGCCGCTGGATCCACGACCAGCACGACCGCTACTTCTCCGACTTCGGCGACCGCGACCAACTGCTCGAGGCGTTCCGCGCCTCGGTCAGTCACGACGTCAGCGAGTACGCCGAGCGCATCACCGTCCCGACGCTGCTCGTCGCCGCCGAGCGCGACGACGTGACGCCGATCGAGGCCCAGCACCGGCTCGTCGGCCGCTTCCCCGACGCGAGGCTCGAGGTGATCCCCGAGGTGGGGCACCTCATCCACTACGAGACGCCCGGCGACGCGGCCGCGCGCATCGGCCGGTTCCTCCGGGCGGAGGCCGACGCGTGAAGATCGTCGTCGACTGCCGCTACACACGCATCGGGCACCACGACGGCATCAGCCGCTTCACCGCGGGCCTCGTCACCGAGCTCGCGAAGCTGCACCCCGTCACGATGCTCGTGAACGACCACCGGCAGCTCGAGATGCTGCCCGACCTGCCGTGGGAGCTCGTGAGCTCGCCGACGAGCATCCGCGAGCCGTTCGTCGCCCGCCAGGTGCGACGGCTCCGCCCCGACATCGTGTTCTCGCCGATGCAGACGATGGGTTCGTGGGGCCGCGACTACCGTTTGCTCCTGACCCTGCACGACCTCATCTACTACGAGAACCGCACGCCCCCGCGCGACCTGCCGGCGCCGGTGCGGCTCCTGTGGCGGCTCTACCACCTCGCGTGGTGGCCGCAGCGGCTGCTGCTCAACCGCTCGGACGCCGTCGTCACGGTGTCGGAGACGACCGCCGGGCTCATCCGCGAGCACCGGCTCACGCAGCGGCCCATCACGGTCGTCCCGAACGCCTCCGACGACCTCGGCGTGCCCGAACTCCCGCGCCCGAGGCCGCAGGGCCGCCGGCTCGTGTACATGGGCTCGTACATGCCGTACAAGAACGTCGACACCCTCGTCCGCGCCGCCGCGGCGCTGCCAGACCACGAACTCCACCTGCTCAGCCGCATCAGCCGCGAGGAGCGCGAACGGCTCACCCGGCTCGCACCCGAGGCTCGGCTCGTCTTCCACGACGGGGTGAGCGACGCCGAGTACGCCGAGCTCCTCGCCGGCGCGACCGCGCTCGTGCACGCCTCGCAGGCCGAGGGCTTCGGGATCCCGCTCATCGAGGCGATGCGCCTCGGCACGCCCGCCGTCGTGAGCGACATCCCGATCTTCCGTGAGATCGGCGGCGACGCAGCGCTCTACTTCGCGCCGGGCGATGCCGACGACCTGGTGCGTGCGATCGGCGACCTCGAGTCCGACGACGTCTGGCAGGAGCACTCGGCCCGGTCGGTCGAACAGGCCGCGAACTACACCTGGGCGGCGTCGGCCGCCACCCTGTACGAGCTCATGCAGCGCACCGTCGCCGAGCAGGGCGGGCGCAGGGCCGACGCACGGCGCACGCGGCGCTGACGCAGGCCATCGGGCCCCGAGCCCGCAGCTCGCCGGTGCTCAGCCGTCGGTGCCCGTGAGGAGGTCGGGCTCGACGAGCTCGAGCGCGCCGTCGGCGTGCCGCAGCAGGTGCACCGAGCCGTTCGTGATCGTGTAGCCGGCGCCCGGCAGGGTCCAGTCGCTGAGCTCGAGGATCATCGAGTGGATCACGCCGCCGTGCGACACCACGACGACCCGGCCGCCCGGGTGCGCCGCCGCGATCTCGGCGAGCGCGGCGCCGGCACGGGCGATGACGGTCGAACGGGGCTCGAGCCCCTCGATCGTCGCGGCCTGCGCCTCGACGGCCATGCGGCCGGCGTGGTCGAGGCCCTCGAGCACCCCGTGGCTGCGCTCGGCGAGCGGCCCGACGATCGCGGGTGCGGGCAGTTCGAGCACGCCCGCGATGATCTCGGCGGTCTCGGCCGCGCGCGAGAGCGGGCTCGAGTAGACGGCGTCCCACGACTCCTCTGCGAGGCGCTCGCCCGTCTCGGCGGCCTGCCGGCGCCCGGTGTCGTTCAGCGGGATGTCGGTCGTGCCCTGGATGCGACGCTCGCGGTTCCACTCGGTCTCGCCGTGGCGTACGAGCGCGATGAGCGTCGGTTCGAGGTGGGGCGTGGCATCCGTCATGTCGACGACTCTTGCACGTCGTGGGCCGCGTTCACGAACCGAGCGCCTCGGCGAAGGCGCCGAGCGTCTCGCTCGTGCCGGCGTCGATCTTGACGGCGGCACGAGAGTCGCCCTTCGTGGCGCCGCGGTTGACGATGACGATGGGGAGCCGGCGACGGCGGGCCTGCTCGATGAGGCGCACGCCCGAGTTCACGACGAGCGAGGAGCCCGCGACGAGCAGTGCGTCGGCGCCCGCGACGAGGGATGCCGCGGCCTGGAAGGTGGGCACCGGCACGAACTCGCCGAAGAAGACCACGTCGGGCTTCAGGATGCCGCCGCACACCGTGCAGACGGGGATCACCATCTCGTCCACGCCGTCGACGATCACGTCGCCGTCGGGGGCGGGGCGTACGGCCTGTTCGAGATCGATGCCGGGGTTCAGGAGGGTGAGCTCCTCGGCGATCGCCTGCCTGGCGTAGTGCTGGCCGCAGTCGAGGCAGAGCACCCGGTCCATGCCGCCGTGGAGTTCGACGACGTGCCGGCTGCCCGCGCGGCGGTGGAGGCCGTCGACGTTCTGCGTGATGACGCCGGTGACCGCGCCCGACGCTTCGAGCGCGGTGAGCGCGAGATGCCCGGCGTTCGGGCGGGCGCTGCCGAAGTTGCGCCAGCCGAGGTGGCTGCCCGCCCAGTACCGCTTGCGGGCCTCCTCGGAAGCGAGGAACCGCTGCACCGTCATCGGGTTGCGCGCGGGCGCACCCTCGCCCCGGTAGTCGGGGATGCCCGAGTCGGTGCTGACCCCGGCGCCGGTGAGCACCGCGACCCGCGCGCCGCGCATGAGTTCGATCGCCTCGTGCACCGACTGTTCGATGCCGCGTGTCGCGTCGATTCCGATCTCCACAGGAGCTCCCTTCGGCCGGGTGTGACCCTGATTGTAAACACCGTCGTTTTCCGGTTTGTTTCCGAGGCTGGCACTCTTGAGGTGAGGAGATCCATGCACATCGAACGAGTCCGCGACGCGGCATCCGATTCCGTCGCCGACTACGCGCGGCTCACCGACGTGACCCTGCGCAGCGCGCACGAGCCCGAACAGGGGCTCTACATCGCCGAATCGGCCAAGGTCATCGGCCGGGCGATCGCGGCAGGCCACCGTCCGCGATCGGTGCTGATGGAGGAGAAGTGGCTGGCCGGGCTCGAACCCGTGCTCGCGCCCTTCGACATCCCGGTGCACCTCGCCGACCCTGCCCAGCTCGAGGAGATCACCGGTTACCGCGTCCATCGCGGCGCCCTCGCCGCGTTCGAGCGACCCGAACTGCCCGACCCGGCAGCACTGCTCGCGGGCGCCCGCCGGGTGGTCGTGCTGGAGGACATCGTCGATCACACCAACGTGGGTGCGATCTTCCGTTCGGTGGCGGCGCTCGGCGCCGATGCCGTGCTCGTGACGCCCCGTTGCGCAGACCCGCTCTACCGCCGCAGCGTGCGGGTGAGCATGGGCACCGTCTTCCAGGTGCCGTGGACCCGCCTGCCCGAGTGGGGCGAGGCGTCGGTGCTGCTGCGCGAGGCCGGGTTCACGACCGCCGCCCTGGCGCTCGCCGACGACGCGGTGTCGCTGCGGCGCCTCGCCGCCGACCCGCCCGAGCGGCTCGCGCTCGTCTTCGGCGCCGAGGGCGACGGGCTCAGCCGCAACGCACTCGACGCGGCCGACGCGGTCGTCACGATCCCGATGCGTCACGGCGTCGACTCGCTCAACGTCGCGGCGGCCGCGGCGGTCGTCCTCTACGCGCTCGCCCTGCCCGAGGAGGAAGCCCGATGACGGGAGCGAGCGGCAGCACCGCCGGCATCGCGCCCGCAGGCGCGGGCGACGTCGCCGCCGCGCGCAAGCGCGTCTACCGGCGTCGCCGCATCCTGGTCTTCGGCAGCCTCGCGCTCGTGCTCGGCCTCCTCGTCGGCGGCGGGGTGTACACGGCGAACGCGCTCGGCGCCCCGGTTCCCGCCGCGGTCCCCGTCGTCGAGCAGCCGGCACCGATCGTCGCCGCACCGCAGCAGCTCGCCCTGCCCGGCTTCGGCGGGTACGCGGTCGGCGCGATCGGGTTCGACGGGCTGCTCGCCGCGGGCAACGCCGACCAGCAGATGGCCTCGGCGAGCATCACGAAGGTGATCACCTCGCTCGTGATCCTCGAGCAGCACCCGATCGCGGCCGGCGAGAACGGGCCCGACATCCAGTACACCGACGCCGACGTCGACATCTACTGGGACATGATCGCGCAGAACGGCTCGGTCGCCCCGGTCGAGGCGGGCGCCACGCTCAGTCTCCGCGAGAGCCTCGATGCGCTCCTGCTGCCCTCGGGCAACAACTACGCGATCTCCCTCGCGAACTGGGCGTTCGGCTCCGAGCAGGGGCTCGTCGACGCCGCCCGCGTCTGGCTCGACGCGCACGGGCTGGTGAACACGCGCATCGCCGACGCGAGCGGGCTCTCGCTCGACAACGTCTCGACGCCCGCCGACCTCGTGAAGCTCGGCGAGCTCGCCCTCGCCGACCCCGTCCTCGCCGAGATCGTCGCGACGCAGAAGGTCGACATCCCCGAGCTCGGCACTCTCGAGAACTCGAACAAGCTGCTCGGCACGCACGGGGTCGACGGCATCAAGACCGGGACGACCGACGACGCCGCGAACCTGCTGTTCTCGGCCGACTACGCGGTCGGCGACACGACGGTGACGGTCGTGGGCGTCCTCCTCGGCGGCGAGAACCACGCGATGCTCCGTGAGGCGATCGCGACCCTGCTCGACAGCGTCGCCCCCGGGTTCCACCAGGTGACGCCGCTCCAGGCCGGTCAGGAGCTCGCGAGCTACGACACCCCGTGGGGCGACTCGGCGAACGCCCGCGCCGCCGACGGGGCATCCGTCGTGGTCTGGAGCGACACCCCCGTCGAGGTGGAGGTGCGCGCCGAACCGCTCGCCCTCGCCGAGAAGGGCGCGGAGGTCGGCAGCGTGATCGTGCGCGCGGGGGCGCAGGAGATCACGGTGCCGCTCGTGCTCGACGCCGAGATCGACGACCCCGGCACGTGGTGGCGGCTCCAGAACCCCTCAGGGCTCGAAGCGCAGGCCGCTCAGTCGGGCAGCGAGTAGGGGCCGGCTTCGGGGCGCTTCGGCGTCACGTAGTCGCCCGATGACTGGTGCCGGATGCGACGCACCACCCACGGCACGAGGTACTCGCGGGCCCATGCGAGGTCTTCGACGCGGGCCTGACGCCAGGTCGTGTCGGGCAGCGGTTCGGGGCTCGAGGCTTCGAGCTCGTTCTCGACGTTGAGCGCGGCGAGCACCATGCGCGCGACCGTGTGGTGGCCGAGCGGATTGAGGTGCAGCCGGTCGGCCGACCACATGCGCTGGTCCTGGATCTCGGTGAGCGCCCACTGGTCGGCGACGATGCAGTCGTACTTCGCCGCGATCGTGCGGAGGTTCTCGTTGTAGATCGCGACCTTGCCGCGGATGCCGCGGAACACGGGGGAGAAGCCGACGTCGACGCCGGTGAAGATCACGATCGTCGGGTGCGAGCGGGAGAGCCGCTCGATGACGTACTCGAAGCGCGAGGAGATCTCGTCGGGGTCGGTGCCGGGGCGGATGACGTCGTTGCCGCCCGCCGAGATCGTCACGAGGTCGGGGCGCAGCGCGATCGCCGCCTCGAGCTGCTCGTCGATGATCTGCTGGATGAGCTTGCCGCGGACGGCGAGGTTCGCGTAGGCGAAGTCCTCGGTGCCCTGCGAGAGCTCCTCGGCGACCCGATCGGCCCAGCCGCGGTGGCCGCCGGGAACGGAGGGCTCGGGGTCGCCGATGCCCTCGGTGAAGGAGTCGCCGATGGCGACGTAACGCGACCAGGGATGCTGCGGGGTGACCATCACTCCATTCTGCACAAGGTCACGACGACACAGGGTCCGGCGCGGTTCGGTTCGAGGATGTCACCGGCCTCCGCTACCCTCGAATCCAGTGAGTACAGCGACACCATCCGGGGCCCATCCGGGCACCTCGGCGGCCGAACACCTCTCACCCTCGTTCCCCGAACGCGCCGCGTGGGGTACCGCGTCGAAGCTCCGGGCCTGGCAGGCCGAGGCGCTCGAGCACTACCTCGAAGAACTGCCGCGCGACTTCCTCGCCGCGGCGACGCCCGGCGCCGGCAAGACGACGTTCGCACTCCGCCTCGCGGCTGAGCTCCGGTCGCGTCGCGAAATCGACCGCATCACGGTCGTCGCGCCGACCGACCACCTCAAGCGCCAGTGGGCCGACGCCGCGGCGCGCGTGGGCATCCGCCTCGACCCGGGGTTCAGGAACGCGGACGGCGTCCGTACCGCGAGGCACTATCACGGGGTCGCGGTGACGTACGCGCAGGTCGCGATGCGGCCCGCCCTGCACCGCGAGCTGACCCTCTCGGGGCGCTCGCTCGTCATCCTCGACGAGGTGCACCACGGCGGCGACACGCTCTCCTGGGGCGACGCGATCCGCGAGGCGTTCGAGCTTGCGACGAAGCGGCTGTCGCTCAGCGGCACGCCGTTCCGCTCCGACACCGCGCCCATCCCGTTCGTCGAGTACGAGCCCGACGCGCACGGCGTGCGCCTCTCGAAGACCGACTACAACTACGGCTACGGCCGAGCCCTCGCCGACGGCGTCGTGCGCCCCGTCATGTTCATGGTCTACGCCGGGCACATGCGCTGGCGCACGAAGGCCGGCGATGAGATGGAGGCGAAGCTCGGCGAGGACAACACGAAGGACATCACCTCCTCGGCGTGGCGCACCGCGCTCGAGCCGAGCGGCGAGTGGATCCCGGCGGTGCTCCGGGCCGCCGACCGCCGCCTCACCGAGGTGCGCCAGTCGATCCCCGACGCGGGCGGGCTCGTGCTCGCCACCGACCAGACGGTCGCGCGCGCCTACGCCGACATCCTGCAGCAGATCTCCGGCGAGCCGGTGACCGTCGTGCTCTCCGACGACAAGGAGGCCTCGGCGAACATCGAGGAGTTCTCGGGCAACACGCGGCGATGGATGGTCGCGGTGCGCATGGTGTCGGAGGGCGTCGACGTGCCGCGACTCGCGGTGGGCGTGTACGCGACGAGCTCCTCGACCCCGCTCTTCTTCGCGCAGGCCATCGGACGTTTCGTGCGTGCGCGTCGCCGTGGTGAGACGGCGTCGGTCTTCCTCCCGAACGTGCCGGTGCTGATGTCGCTCGCGGCGCAGCTCGAGCGCGAGCGCGACCACGCGCTCGACCGGCGAGGCGGCGCCGACGCCGACGCGGACGGCGAGGGGCTCGACGACAGCCTGCTCGAGTCGGCGAACCGCGAGGAGCGCGCCTCCGAGGAGCTGCTGGAGTTCGGCACCTGGGAGGCGATCGCCTCCGACGCCTCGTTCGACCGGGTCGTCTACGACGGCACCGAGTTCGGCACGCTCGCCGAGCCCGGCAGCGACGAGGAGTTCGACTTCATCGGCATTCCCGGGCTGCTCGAGCCCGAGCAGGTCTCCGAACTGCTGCGCCATCGACAGGCGCGGCAGGCGCGGCGTGCGGGGGACCGGCGCAAGCACGCGGCGGCCGCCCAGGCCGACGGCGACGGCGATGGGGCGTCCGCCGAGCCGGTGGCCCTGTTCCGCACCCTGAAGGAGCAGCGTTCGCTGCTCAACAGCATCGTGGGGCTGTACGCCCGCCAGAGCGGGCAGTCGCACTCGAGCGTGCACGCCGAACTGCGCCGCGCCTGCGGCGGCCCCGAGGTCGCGCAGGCGACGGTGACCCAGTTGCAGTCGCGCATCGAGCTCGTGCGACGGCGGCTCTCGGGGCGATGATGGTCAGGTGAAGATCAACGGTTTCGCCGATGTGTGCCTGCGCACGCTCATGCTGCTCGCCGCGGCACCGGGCGAGCAGCTCACGAGCCGTGAGATCTCCGAGCGCATCGGCATTCCGTACAACCACGTGAGCAAGGCGGTGCTGGAGCTCCGCCGTCGGGGTGCGCTCGACGTCGCCCGGGGTCGCACCGGGGGAGCGCGCATCACCGAAGCGGGCCTGCAGCTCAGCGTCGGCGCCCTGCTGCGTTCGCTCGACGGCCATCAGGATCCGGTGGAGTGCATCACGAGCGACGGCGTCGCCTGCCCGCTCATCGCCGCGTGCCGGCTGCGGAGCGCCCTGCACCGCGCCCGTGAGGCGTTCTACGCGACCCTCGACGACCTGACGGTCGAGTCGCTCTCGGTGGCGCCGTCGTTCGTCGGGCTCCCGATGCCGACGCGGCGCGAGGCATCCCTCGACCGCTGACTTGCGGCGGCTTTTCTACAGGGTGTAGAACTGATCTCGGAATCTCGCATATGAGATGCGAGATACGACGCTCAGAGGAGAAACATGCTTTCCGAGAAGTCCCGCCCCGTGATCGAAGCGACGCTGCCCGTCATCGGCGCCCGCATCGGCGAGATCACGCCCAAGTTCTACGGGCGCCTCTTCGCCGCGCACCCCGAACTGCTCGACGGCATGTTCAGCCGCGCCAACCAGCAGAACGGCACCCAGCAGCAGGCGCTCGCGGGCAGCATCGCGGCCTTCGCCTCCCACCTCGTCGGGCACCCCGAGACCCTGCCCGAAGCGGTGCTCTCGCGCATCGCGCACAAGCACGCCGCCCTCGGGATCCCCGAGTCGGGCTACCCGATCGTGTACGAGCACCTCTTCGCCGCCATCGCCGACGACCTCGGCGAGGCCTGCACCCCCGAGGTCGCCGAGGCCTGGACCGAGGTCTACTGGCTCATGGCCGACGCCCTCATCAAGATCGAGCGCGGGCTGTACGCGAGCCAGGCGAACGAGGTCATGTGGGCCGAGTGGCGCGTCGTCGCGAAGGAGGCGGCCGGTGCGGGTTCCATCACCTTCCGCCTCGAGCCCGCCGACGAGACGCCCGTCACCCGGGCGACGCCCGGTCAGTACGTCTCGGTGCGCGTCAGCCTCGCCGACGGGCTCCGCCAGGCACGTCAGTACTCGCTCTCGGATCGGGTCGACTCGCTCACCGACCGCGTGTTCACCACCAAGCTCGACGAGGGCGGCGAGGTCTCGCCCTTCCTGCACGGTCAGGTGAAGGTGGGCGACGTCGTCGAGCTCTCGAACCCCTACGGCGACATCGAACTCGACGAGAGCGACGCCCCGATCGTGCTCGCCACCGCCGGCATCGGCTGCACGCCGAGCGCCTCCATCCTGCAGTCGCTCGCGGGTGCGGCATCGCACCGCCGGGTGCTCGTGCTGCACGCCGAGCAGCGCGCCGAGAACTGGGCGCTCGAGGCGCAGATGCGCGAATCGGTCGCGGCGCTGCCGAACGCCGAACTGCGCCTCTGGCTCGAGGAGCCCGCCGCCGCGGCCGACGCCGAGACCGGCTTCATGAGCCTCGACGCCGTCGAGATGCCCGCCGGCGCGAAGCTCTACCTCTGCGGGCCGCTGCCGTTCATGCGGTCGATCCGCTCGCAGGCGATCGAGGCGGGCGTCGCCGCGACCGACATCCACTACGAGGTGTTCGGGCCCGACGTCTGGCTCGCCGCGTAGACCAGCGCGTCGCAGGTCGCGCCGAGGGGCGCCGGCTGGCACATCGTGCCGTCGGCGCCCCTCGGCATGCGTGGCGTTCATTCGGCCGGATGCTCCGCCGCCGCGCGCGGGGGAGCCCCGTGACATCCGGGGCCGGGGATAGCATGGCGCACATGGCCCGCCGGACCCGCGTGCTCATCATCGCGATCATCGTCTCGTTCATCGCGTTCCTCGACGGCGCCGTCATCAACGTGGCCCTGCCCTCGCTCGCGGAAGAGCTCGGCGGCGGCCTCGCGCTCCAGCAATGGGCGGTCGACGCGTACCTCCTGACGCTCGGCGCGTTCATCCTGCTCGCCGGCTCGCTCTCCGACTCGTTCGGGCGGGCGCGCATGATCCGGATCGGGCTCTACGGCTTCGGGATCACCTCGATCGCGTGCGCTATGGCGCCCGACGGGGTGTTCTTCGTCGTCGCCCGCGCCCTCCAGGGCGCAGCCGGGGCGCTCCTCGTGCCGAGTTCGCTCGCGCTCATCGTCGCGACGTTCCCGCTCGCCGAGCAGGGGAAGGCCATCGGCCGGTGGACGGCGTGGACGACCGTCGCGTTCCTCATCGGGCCGCTCTTCGGCGGCATCCTCGTCGACCTCGTGTCCTGGCGGCTCGTGTTCTGGATCAACGTGATCCCGATCGTCGTCGCGCTCGTCATGCTGCGGGGCATCGCCCGCGACGAACCCGCCGGCGATCATGCCCCGATCGACTGGGTCGGCGCCGCACTCTGCGTCGTCGGCCTCGGCGGCACCGTGTTCGCGCTCATCGAGGGCGAACGGCTCGGCTGGGGTTCGCCGCTCGTCGTCGTGCCGCTCGTCGTGGGTGTCGTCGCGCTCGTCGTGTTCGTCTGGTGGGAGCACCGCACCCCGCAGCCGATGCTCCCGCTGTCGCTGTTCCGCGCGCGGAACTTCGCCGCCGGCAACCTCGCGACGCTCTTCATCTACGCCGCGTTCTCCCTCGGCCCGTTCGCGATCACGATCTTCCTGCAGGAGTTCGCCGGGTTCACCGCGACGGCCGCCGGGCTGGCGACGCTGCCGCCGACCATCATGCTCGTCCTGCTCGGCTCCTGGTTCGGCGGCCTCTCGACGCGGTTCGGCCCGAGGATCTTCATGACCCTCGGGCCGATGACCGTCGCCGTCGGCTACCTGATGACGCTCGCGGTGAGCGCCGAGCTCGCGTTCTGGACCGAGATGCTGCCCGGCATCGTCGTCTCGGGGCTCGGCATGGCGATCACCGTCGCGCCGCTCACCGCCGCCATCCTCGGTGCGGTCGACCCCGCGAGGGCGGGCATCGGCTCAGCGGTCAACAATGCGGTCGCCCGCATCGCCGGACTCGTCGCGATCGCCTCGATCGGCGTCATCGTCGGCTCCGCCCTCGACGTCGCCGGATACCATCGAGTCGCGATCGCGACGGCGGCGCTGCTCGTCGTCGGGGGCGTCGTCTCCTGGCTCGGGATCCGCAACCCGCCTCAGGCGGCGCGGGCCGCGGAGTCGTCTCCCGCGACGTCGGCATCGCCGGAGGAGTGAGCGAGCGCCGCCAGCAGATCGGCGGCGAGGTCGTCGACGTGCTCGAGTCCGATCGAGATGCGCACCACGGCGTCGCCGGGCTTCGCGTCGCCCGCGACCGGCCGGTGCGTGAGCGAAGCGGGGTGCTGCACGAGCGAGTCGACACCGCCGAGCGACACCGCGTGCGTGACGAGTTCGCATGCCTCGGTGAAGCGCACCGCCGCGTCGAACCCGCCGGCGAGCTCGAGCGCGATGATCGAACCTGGGCCCTCGAACTGCGTGCCGAGGAGGCCGTCCGGATCCTGTCCGGGAAGTCCCGGGTAGTGCACGCGCGCGATGGCTGGATGGCCGTCGAGGCGCTCGGCGAGTTCGCGCGCGGTCTCCTGCTGGGCCCGCACCCGCAGCGGCAGCGTGCGGAGGCCGCGGTGCAGCAGGTATGCCGCCATCGGGTGCAGGAGCCCGCCGGTGAGGGCGCGCACGCGACGGAGCCGCTCGACCCAGTCGCGGTCGGCCGCGACGACGCCCCCCATGACGTCGCCGTGACCGCCGAGGTACTTGGTCGCGCTGTGCAGCACGAGTGTCGCGCCGTGCTCGGCGGGGCGCTGCAGCACGGGGGTGGCGAAGGTGTTGTCGACGAGCACGGGCACGTCACCGGCCGCGGCGGTCAGACGGCGGAGGTCGACGAGCTCGAGCGTCGGGTTCGCGGGCGTCTCGACGATGACGAGTCCGGTGTCGGGGCGGAGGGCGCCGCCGACCTCGTCGATCGTCGCCCAGGTCACCTCGGTGCCGAGGAGGCCGCTCTCGAGCACGTGGTCGGTGCCGCCGTAGAGCGGGCGCACCGCGACGACGTGCGGCTTTCCGGCCGAGGCCGTCGCGATGAGCACCGCGGCGAGCGCGGCCATGCCGCTGCCGAACGCGACCGCGCCGTCGGTGCCCTCGAGGCCTGCGAGCGACTCCTCGAAGCGCGCGACGCCCGGCTGCCAGAGCCGCTGGTACACCGCCGAACGGCCCTCGCCGAGGTCGTGGCCGGTGGCGAGCTCCTCGTACGAGAGGCCCCCGGTCTCGACCGAGCCCAACGGGTTCGTGGTCGAGAAGTCGATGACGGGAACGTGGGATCCGCTCTCCCGGACTCCGCTCATTCCGCCGTGGACGGCGCGGGTCTCGAGGTGCGACGACGATGTCTGCATGGCTCGCACTGAAGCAGATTCTGCTGATTGTCTCAACTCGGCCTGCACGATCATTGCGATAGACTGGATGCCTCGCAGAATCTGCAATCTCAACCCGCTTGGAGTGCGACCGTGGCGCAGAAACCAGAACTCGATCGCGTCGACCGCGCGCTCCTCCAGGCGCTCTCGACGAACGCACGGGCCTCGGGTGCGGCCCTCGCCGCGGAGGTCGGCGTCGCCGAGTCGACGGTGTCGCTCCGGCTCCGCCGCCTGCAGTCGCTCGGCACCGTGCGCGGCTACCGCGTCGAGGTCGATCTCGCCTCGCTCGGGGTCTCGCTGCAGGCGCTCATCGCGGTGCGGCTCGTGAAGCACGATCGCAGCGAGATCGATGCGTTCCGCGCACAGGTGCCGCACCTGCCCGGCGTGCTCGGCGTGTTCCACATGGCCGGCGCCGAGGACTACCTGCTGCACGTCGCCGCCCGCGACGCCGAAGAGCTGCGCGAGTTCGTGCTCGCCCACCTCACCGGGCACCCCGCGGTCGCCCACACCGAGACGAACCTCATCTTCGAACACGTCGACGGCGACGGCTGGAACAAGCTCGTCGGCTGACCCGGCGCCTCCCGCCGGCGGTGGTGTTCGGCGATCCGAAATGCTGTCAATCGGGGCGGATCGGGCCGATCGCGGCTCCGGCGCCCGATAGCGTGAACGAGGCCGTGACCGCGGCCGCGCGATGATGCGGGTGCCGGAGCGGTCTCGACCCCGCCCGCGCGCGCCCGTGACGGAGGAGAGCAGATGACCGACGAGCAGCCCCAGGGCACCCCCGCCGATCGCGACCGCTGGCGCCGATACCTCGCCGCCGAGCGTGCCGAGGCCGCCGTCTACCGCGAGCTCGCCGCCCGTCGCGAGGGCGAAGAGCGCGAGATCCTGCTCGCCCTCGCCGCCGCCGAAGGCCGCCACGAGGCGCACTGGCTGCGACTGCTCGGCGGCGATGACACCGGGGTACCGCGCGCCGATCTCCGCACCCGCATGCTCGCCTCGCTCGCCCGCCGCTTCGGCTCGATCTTCGTCCTCGCGCTCGCGCAGCGCGCCGAGGCGCGGTCGCCGTATGCGAGCGACCCGCACGCGACCCCGGCGATGGCGGCCGACGAGCGCATCCACGGCGAGGTCGTGCGCGGACTCGCCGCCCGCGGGCGTCGCAGCCTCGCCGGCACCTTCCGTGCGGCCGTGTTCGGCGCGAACGACGGGCTCGTCTCGAACCTCGCACTCGTGCTCGGCATCGGCGCGACGGGCGTCGCACCGGGCGTGGTGCTCTTCACCGGCATCGCGGGCCTGCTCGCCGGCGCCCTCTCGATGGGTGCGGGCGAGTACGTCTCGGTGCGTTCGCAACGGGAGCTGCTCGAGGCATCCGCCCCCGACCCGACCGCGCGCGAAGCGCTGCCGCACCTCGACGTCGACGCCAACGAGCTCGCGCTCGTCTACCGCGCGCGGGGCATGAACGAACGGGATGCCGTCGAGCATGCCGCCCTCGTCGTGGCGCGGGTGCAGGCTGCCGAGCAGGTGGCGGCGCCGACCGACGCCCTCGCCGTCGCGGAGCACGACGACGAGGCCGTCGGCACGGGCATGTCGGCCGCGATCTCGAGCTTCTGCTTCTTCGCCTCGGGCGCGCTCATCCCGGTGCTGCCGTACCTCTTCGGCCTGACGGGCATCGCGGCGATCGTCACCGCGACGGTGCTCGTGAGCATCGCCCTGCTCCTCACGGGTGCGACGGTCGGGCTCCTCTCGGGGGCCTCGCCGCTCAAGCGCGCGCTGCGCCAGCTCGCGATCGGCCTCGGGGCCGCCGCCGTCACCTACCTGCTCGGGCTCGCGTTCGGTACGAGCCTCGCCTGATCGGCCGGCTGCGTCGATCCTGACGGGCCCACGGCGGGCAGGTCAGCGGGTGCGCTTCCCGGCCCGCCCTGCGGGCCGTAGCCCAGGGGAGTGACGACGACGACCAGGCTCGCGAGGACCGCGAGCGCGGTCCCGAGCGCGCAGAGCCGCACGACGACCGAGGTCGTTCGCGCCCCGAGGCGACGGCGGGCGAGCGCGAGGAGCGCCACCCCCGCAGCACCGCCCGCGGTGTTCGCGATCACATCCGTCGAGTCCGTGCTGCCGACGGCGAGCGCGTACTGCAGCGCCTCGAGCCCGAGGCTCGTCGCCGCGACGATCGCCGTGACCCGCCACCACCGCAACCCCGGTGCGAGCAGTCCGAGATAGACGCCGAACGGCACGAAGAACACGACGTTCGCGAGGACCTCGCGGGGCGCGCTCGCACCGAACTCCGCGGTGTCGGCGAACGGCACCAGCTTGATCACCCGGCGCGGGCCCTCGCCGATCCACGGCGCCTCGAACTTCCACAGCACGATCCACACGAGCAGCGCGAGGTAGCTCGCGAACAGCGCGACCACGAGTGCGCGGGTCGAGGGGCGCAGCCGGGATGCCCCCGCTGCGGGCGCGGCCGGTCGCGTCGCCGTCGTCATCGCTGCATCCTCGGATCCTCGGTGGGGTCCGCGTAGGGTGCGGGGCAGCCGTCGTCGACCGCCTCGGGGCGCAGCTCGAAGTGCCACGACTCGTTCGCGTAGATCTGG
This sequence comes from Agromyces sp. NPDC058136, assembly GCF_042884375.1. Classification (NCBI taxonomy): domain Bacteria; kingdom Bacillati; phylum Actinomycetota; class Actinomycetes; order Micrococcales; family Microbacteriaceae; genus Agromyces; species Agromyces sp. NPDC058136. The sequence continues at coordinate 101,701 of NZ_JBHVUA010000007.1, forward strand.
CAGAGGCCGTAGGCGGCGCCGTGCTCCGAGAGCCACGTCGTCGCCTCCCACCAGCCGAGATCGATCGCGTCGCCCTCGACGTGCGGCGAGGTCGTCGCCGTGGCGACCCAGCGCGCCGCCTCCTCGGCCGAGCCGTACTCCGCGATCGCGTCCTGCAGCAACTCGTCCTGGTAGGCGGCCGAACGCCAACCGCTGTTGACGACGAAGGCGATGCCCTCGGACTCGGCGTCCGTCGCCGCCCGGCGCACGGCGTCGAGGAGCGCGGGGTCGAGATTGGCGACGGCGGGCTCATCGTCGTCGAAGACGGTCACCCCGCCGCCGACGCGGCCGTCGCCCTGGTCGCCGAATGCCGACCCGGCACCGGCGCCGATTCCGGCGAACGGACCCCCGCCCGTCACCGGGGCCGCCGACGACGACGGTTCGCCGAGCGATCCGATGACCGCCGTGACGAGCAGCAACGTGCCGATCACGATCGCGCTCGCGATCAGGACGGCGAGCGGGTGGCCACGACGACGGGTGGCGGGGCGGTGCATGGCAGCCGTGCGGTGCGCGGTGGCCGTGGGATGGTGCTTCGAGTTCATGCGCCCCAGCCAACGCGGGCGCGTGTTGCCGGGGCGTATGCGGATTCGGATACGCCGGCGATATGCGCGGCCTCGTACCATCGGAAGCGTGCGCGTGCTGATCGTCGAGGACGAACCCCTCCTGGCCGGGGCGATCCGTGACGGACTGCGGCTCGAGGCGATCGCCGCCGACATCGCGGGTGACGGCGAGACGGCCCTCGAACTACTGAGCGTGAACGCCTACGATCTCGCCGTGCTCGACCGCGACATCCCAGGCCCCTCGGGCGATGAGGTGGCCCGACGCATCGTCGCCTCAGGAAGCGGCGTCCCGATCCTCATGCTCACCGCGGCCGATCGGATCGACGACAAGGCCTCGGGGTTCGAGCTCGGCGCCGACGACTACCTCACGAAGCCGTTCGCACTGCGCGAGCTGGTGCTGCGTCTTCGGGCGCTCGACCGACGGCGTGCGCACAACAGGCCGCCCGTCCGCGAGATCGCGGGCCTGCGACTCGACGCGTTCCGGCGCGAGGTGCACCGCGACGGGCGCTACGTCGCACTCACCCGCAAGCAGTTCGCCGTGCTCGAGGTGCTGGTTGCCGCCGAAGGCGGGGTGGTGAGCGCCGAGGAGCTCCTCGAACGCGCCTGGGACGAGAATGCGGACCCCTTCACCAATGCGGTGCGCATCACCGTCTCGGCGCTGCGGAAACGGCTCGGCGAGCCATGGGCGATCGCCACGGTGCCCGGCGTGGGCTACCGCATCGACACCGGGCCCGCCGCCGACGCTCCGCCCGGCAGCGGATCCGACGAAGGGCCGCACGACGAAGCGCCGCACGACGAAGCGCCGCACGACGGGCCGGATCGATCGCATGGCTAGACCACCGGGAATCAGCGTCCGCCTCAAGCTCACCCTGAGCTACGCCGGCTTCCTCATGGTCGCGGGGGCGCTGCTGCTCGCGGTCGTCTGGCTGTTCCTCCTCCGGTACGTGCCGGCCGAGGCGATCGCGACCATCAGCGGCTTCGTGCCGGGGCGCGACGACCTCATCCGGGCCTTCGCTCCGGCGGTCGCCTGGGCGCTGCTCTTCCTCCTCTTGCTCGGGCTCGGGGGCGGATGGTTCCTGGCCGGCCGGATGCTCGCTCCATTGCACCGCATCACCCGGGCCACACGGCGGGCCGCGAGCGGCTCGCTGTCGCATCGCATCGAGATGGAGGGACGCGGTGACGAGTTCCGGGAGCTCGCCGACAGCTTCGACGCGATGCTCGCCCAGCTCGAGGCCCACGTCGACGAGCAGCGTCGCTTCGCCGCGAACGCCTCGCACGAGCTGCGCACCCCGTTGGCGATCACCCAGACACTCCTCGACGTCGCCCGCGAGGACCCTCAGCGCGACACCTCGGCGCTCATCGAGGGGCTCCAGACCGTCAACACCCGGGCGATCGATCTCATCGAGGCGCTGCTCCTGCTCAGCCGCGCAGACCAGCAGTCGTTCGCGAGGGAGTCGGTCGACCTCTCGCTGCTCGCCGAGCAGGCCGCCGAGACCCTGCTGCCGCTCGCCGAGCAGCGGGGCATCTCGCTCGAGGTCTCCGGCGAGGTCGCCGTCGCCCTCGGTTCGCCGGCGCTCCTGCTGCAGCTCACCACGAACCTCGTGCACAACGCGATCGTGCACAACCTCCGTGCCGACGGCACCGTGCGGGTCACGACCTCGTCGCGCCCCGGCGCGGCCGTGCTCGTCGTCGAGAACACCGGCGAGCCGCTCGACCCCGCGCTCGTCTCGACGCTCACCGAACCGTTCCGCCGCGGCGGTGAGCGCATCAGGACCGATCGCAGCGGCGTCGGTCTCGGCCTCGCTATCGTGAGGAGCATCGTCCGAGCGCACGGCGGCACGCTCGACCTCGCGGGTCGCGACGGCGGAGGGCTGCGCGTCGTCGTGACGCTTCCCGCCGCGCCGTGAATCGGCTGATCCTCCCTTCACCTTCCAGGAGCCCCATGACCCGCCCCGTCGCCCTCATCACCGGCGCAGGCCGGCGCAACACGATCGCCTGGGCGATCGCGACTGCCCTCGCCGCCGACGGCTGGGACGTCGCGATCAGCCATCTCGGCGACTACGACCGGCGGATGCCACTGGGCGGCGACCCCGATCGCGACCCGTCGGCCCTCGTGGCTGAGCTCGAGTCGCTCGGCGCCCGGGCGATCGCGCTCGACGCCGACCTCGCCGACCCGGCGGTGCCCGCCCGGCTCGTCGACGAGACCCGCGAACGCCTCGGCCCCGTCTCCGCGCTCGTGCTCTCGCACGCGCAGGGCGTCGACTCCGGCATCCTCGACACCTCGCTCGAGAGCTTCGACCTGCACTTCGCCGTGAACACGCGGGCATCGCTGCTGCTCGTGCAGGCCTTCGCCGCGCAGGTCCCGAGCGGCGCAGACGTCGACGGCCGCGGCGGCCGCATCGTCGCCCTCACGAGCGATCACGTCGTCGGCAACGTGCCCTACGGCGCCTCGAAGGGCGCGCTCGATCGCATCATCATCGCGGCGGCGCGCGAACTCGCACCGCTCGGCATCACCGCGAACCTCGTGAACCCGGGCCCCGTCGACACCGGGTGGATGGACGAGCCGACCCGTGCCGCGCTCACCGCGCAGCAGCCCACCGGTCGTCTCGGCGCCCCCGACGATGCGGCCCGACTCGTGCGGTTCCTCGTCTCCGAGGAGGCCCGCTGGGTGACCGGCCAGCTGATGCACAGCGACGGCGGCTTCTCGATCTGAGCGGCGGTCGGTCGCGCACGGTCGGGCGCGAGGTGCGGATGCCTCAGGCGGGGGCCGTGACGAAGTCGATGAGCTCTTCGACGCGGCCGAGGAGCGCCGGTTCGAGATCGCCGTAGCCGCGCACCTGCCCGAGGATGCGCTGCCAGGCGCGGGCGATGTCGGCCTGTTCGGCGTGCGGCCACCCGAACGACTCGCAGATGCCGTGCTTCCACTCGGTGCCCCGCGGGATCGTCGGCCACTCGGTCTTGCCGATGCGGGCGGGCTTCACGGCCTGCCAGATGTCGATGTACGGATGCCCCACCACGAGCACGTGCGCCCCGTGCGGGCCGCGCGCGACGGCGTCGGCGATGCGCTGCTCCTTCGACCCCGGCACGAGGTGGTCGACGAGCACGCCGACCTTGCGACCGCGGCCCGGCGCGAACTCGGCGAGCATCTCGGGCAGCAGGTCGACGCCCTCGAGGTACTCGACGACGACGCCCTCGACGCGGAGGTCGGCGCCCCAGATCTTCTCGACGAGTTCGGCGTCGTGGCGGCCCTCGACGAAGATGCGGCTCGGCAGCGCGACCCGCGCCGGTGCCGCCTCGGCGACGAACGAGCCCGAGGCGGTGCGCAGACGCCCGGCGGGCGCCTTCGGCTTCGGGGCGACGAGCTGCACGGCGCGGCCGTCGACCATGAAGCCGTGCCCGAGCGGGAACATGCGGTGCTTGCCGAAGCGGTCCTCGAGGGTCACGGTGCCCTTCGCCACGCCGACGACGGCACCGCAGAAGCCCGACTCGGCGAGCTCGACGACGAGGTCGCGTTCGGCCTCGACGGTGGGGATCACCGTGCGGCCGCGGGCCTTCCAGTCGCCGGAAAGCACGTCGCTGCCGTAGCGGTCGGTGGGGTCTGCGTCGAAGGGAGGCGTTGCGGGCACCGGACGAGGGTATCGGAGGGGACTGCTCGACAGACGCCGACACGGCGAAGTGCGATGGCGCCGCGATGGGCCACCGTGATCCGCGACGTGCCGGTACCTGCTCCCGGGCGCGATCGCCTCAGTCGCCTCCCTGACCCGACGTCCTCGCGCGACGCCGGAGGGCGAGCGTCCAGAGTGCACCCGCGCCCCGCGATCGCAGCTCCCACGCCGAACGCCCACGGGATGCCTGCTGCATCGGCGACGACGCCGAGGATGATCGGCCCGATCCCCAGTCCGAGATCGATCGCCGCACTCGCCGTGCCGGATGCCACGCCGCGCTGCGACGGCGATGCGGTCGCGAAGATCGCGGCGAAGAACGCCGGTGTGCTGAAGGCCACGCCGACCGCGGTGACACCCGCACCGATCACGAGCCCCGCAGGCGTCGACCACGTCGCAGCGATCGCGAGGCCGAGGCCGATCGTCACGAGCGCGGCAGCGCCGAGGGCGAGCGACGGCACCCGATCGGGCACCTTGGCGAAGGCGATGCGGCAGACGACGACGACACCGCCGTACACGAACAGTGCGAGGCTCGCATTCTCGAGGCCGACCCGGATGGAGTGCAACGAGGCGAAGGCGAGGAACCCGCCCATCGCCACGAGCGAGGTGAGGAAGCCGAGCGTGATCGGCAGCGCCGGCCGGTGGATGAGATGGTGATCGGCCGCGCTGCCGCTTGTCGTCACCCGCGTCTCGCCGACGAGGAAGACGAGTCCGGCCGACAGCACGGCGAGGACGGCGGCACCCGCCCAGGCGAGAGGATAGCCGCCGCGTCCGATCAGGGCTTCGCCGATCGGGGGCCCGAGGGCGATGCCGAGGTAGAGCCCGAGCGAGTTGTACGACAGGGCCTCGCCGAGGCGTTCCTCGGGGGCGAGGTCCGCGAGGGCGGCGAACCCGGCGACGAAGAACGCGGCTTCTCCGACGCCCGCGAGCAGCCGCAGCGCGATCACCGCGGGAGATCGACGGCGAGGCTGAGGAGGGCGAGGCTCACGGCGGCGGTCACCGCACCGCCGAGGAGGAGCGGGAAGCGGCCGATCCGGTCGGCCATGCGGCCCGCGAGCGGGCGGAGGACGAGTGCCGACAGGGCGAACGCGCCGAATGCCGAGCCGGCCCACGCCTCATCGCCGCCGATCGGACCGGTCACGTACAACGGGAGGGCGAAGATGGCGACGCCGGTGGCGGTGAAGTAGCAGAGCTCGGCGACGCCGAGCGCGATGAATGCGCGCGTGAACAGGCGAGGAGCTGGGGACCGGCGGGTGGCCCGCCGCCCCGGACCCGACGACGGTGGATCGCGGCCCTCCACGACTTCAGGGTATTCCGATCGGCCCGGGTCGACGAGGTTCAGCGGAAGTCGCGCGACCTGGTCGGCGCTGCGACGCTGAGCGACTCGAAGCGGTCGACGATGAGGTTCGTCACCCCGTCCTTCGAACGCTCGAGGATGCCGCGGAGGACCATCGCAGGCGCCTCCCGGGCGATCCGGCGGTACCGGTTCCATACCCCGACCCCGGCGATGGCGTTGAGCGTGCCCGACTCGTCCTCCAGGTTGAGGAAGGTGATGCCCGACGCGGTCGCCGGTCGCTGCCGGTGCGTGACCACTCCGCCGACCTCGACCCGCCGGCCCGATTCGACCTCGGCGAGCCGGTCGATACGGAGCGCCCCGCGCTCGTCGAGCTGCGCACGGAGGTGCCGCATGGGGTGGTCGTCGGGGGAGATGCCCGTCGACCAGAGGTCGTAGACGACCTGCTCGGCGGGGGAGAGCATCGGCAGGAGCGGCGGCTGCACCACGACCACCGAGCCCGGCAGGAACTCGGCGCGGTCCTGCGCCGCCTCACCCGCGAGCCAGAGGGCCTCGCGACGGGCGAGCCCGAGCCCCTCGAACGCCCCGGCCGCGGCGAGCGCCTCGAGCTGCTCGGTGTCGAGACCCGCCCGCCGCGAGACGTCGGCCAGATCGCGGTACGGGCCGTTCGTCTCGCGCTCGTCGACGATTCGCTGCGCCACCGCCACGCCGATCGCCTGCACGTCGGCGAGGCCGAGCCGCACGGCGAACGCGCCGTCGCGGCGGTGCTCGGCGGAGCGGTCGGGCGCGGAGCGGTCGAACGGGCCGACCGGGGGCTGCTCGTCGGCGGTGCACGTGTGGAGCCCGCTCGGCGGGCGGCGGCGGTCGTGGGGCGACCACGTGGCATCCGGGCCGCCGTCGGAACCGAGCCCCTCGAGCCCCGCGTGCGCGCCCGAACGCTGGATGTCGGGTCGCAGCACCGTCACCCCGTGCCGCCGCGCGTCGGCGGTGAGGGTCTGCGGCGAGTAGAAGCCCATCGGCTGGGCGCGCAGCAGCGCCGCGAGGAACGCCGCCGGGTAGTGCAGCTTCAACCACGAACTCGTGTAGACGAGCAGCGCGAAGGCGAGCGCGTGGCTCTCGGCGAAGCCGAAGTTCGCGAAGGCCTCGATCTTCGCGTAGATCGCCTGGGCGTCGTCGTCGGAGATGCCGTTCGCGGCCATGCCCTCGAAGAGCTTCGCGCGCAGCTTCGAGATCTTCTCGACGCCGCGTTTCGAGCCCATCGCCCGGCGCAGCAGGTCGGCGTCGGCGGCGCTGCATCCGCCGACGGCGACCGCCATCTGCATGAGCTGCTCCTGGAAGAGCGGCACCCCGAGGGTGCGTTCGAGCACCGGCTCGAGGTTCGGGTGCAGGTAGCTGACCTCTTCTTCGCCCGTGCGCCGGCGGATGTACGGGTGCACCGCACCGCCCTGCACCGGGCCCGGCCTGATGAGCGCGATCTCGACGACGAGGTCGTAGTAGCGACGCGGCTTCAGCCGGGGGAGGGTGCCCATCTGCGCACGGCTCTCGACCTGGAAGACGCCGATCGAATCGGCCCGGCAGAGCATGTCGTATACGGCAGCCTCTTCTTTGGGAATCGACTGCAGCTCCCACACCTCGCCCGTGTGCTCGCGCACGAGGTCGAAGGTGTACTGCAGGGCGGCGAGCATGCCGAGCCCGAGCAGGTCGAACTTCACGAGCCCCATCCAGGCGCAGTCGTCCTTGTCCCATTGCAGGACGGTGCGATGCTCCATGCGGGCGTGCTCGATGGGGCAGACCTCGCCGACGGGCCGGTCGGTGAGCACCATGCCGCCCGAGTGGATGCCGAGGTGCCGCGGGAAGCCGAGCACCTGCTCGGCGAGCGCGATCACCGGTGCGGGGATGTCGTGGTCGTCGGTCTCGACGACGGCGCCCCAGCGTTCGACCTGCCGCGACCACGCGTCCTGCTGGCCGGTGCCGTAGCCGAGGGCCTTCGCCATGTCGCGCACCGCGACCTTCGGCCGGTAGCTGATCACGTTCGCGACCTGCGCGGCGTTCTGCCGGCCGTACTTCGCGTACACGTACTGGATGATCTCCTCTCGACGGTCGGAGTCGAAGTCGACGTCGATGTCGGGCTCCTCGTCGCGCAGCGCCGAGAGGAAGCGTTCGAAGGGCAGGTCGAACTTGATCGAGTCGACGGCGGTGATGCGCAGCGCGTAGCAGACCGCCGAGTTCGCGGCAGAGCCCCGACCCTGGCAGAGGATGCCTCGCCGCCGGGCCTCGCTCACGAGGTCGTGCACGATCAGGAAGTACCCGGGGAAGTCCTTCTGCTCGATCACCGCGAGCTCGTGCTCGAGCCGCGCGCGCACCGGTTCGGGCACCCCGGGGTAGAGCTCGGCGGCGCCCTGCCACACGAGTTCGCGCAGCCAGCTCATGGGCGTGTGCCCCTCCGGCACCTCTTGCCGAGGTAGCCGCGGGCGGGCGCTGCGCAGCGTGAAGCCGAGTTCGCGGGCGAGCACGACCGAACGTTCGACCGCCCCCGGGTAGCGGGCGAAGCGCGCCTGCATCTCGGCGCCGCTGCGCAGGTGCTGCCCGTCGGAGGCGGGCAGCCACCCGTCGAGCTCGTCGAGGCTGCGCCGGGCGCGCACGGCCGCGAGGGCGTTCGCGAGGCGATGCTCGGGCGGGGTGGCGTAGTGCACGGCGTTCGTCGCGAGGAGGGCGAGCCCCGTCCGTTCGGCGAGCCCCGCGAGCACGTCGTTCGCCCGCTGGTCGGCCGGCCCGCCGTGGTCGAAGAGCTCGACGACGACCTGCTCGCGCCCGAAGAGCGCGACCAGCCGGTCGAGCTCGCGCCACGCGGCATCCGCACCGCCTGCGTCGAGGGCGCGGCGTACCGCGCCCTTGCGGCAACCCGTGGGGATGACCCATTCGCCCCCCGCACGCTCGGCGAGGGCTTCGAGCTCGTAGACCGGGCGCCCCTTCTCGCCGCCCGCGAGCTGCCCGGCGGTGATCGCCGAGGCGAGCCGGTGATAGCCCTCCTCGCGGCGGGCGAGCACGAGCAGGTGCTCGCCCTCGGGATCGGCGGCCCCCATCTGCGGTGCGCTGAGCCCGAGCGAGAGTTCGGCGCCGAACACGGTCTCGAGCTCGGGGAAGCTCTCGGCCGCCTCGGCGAAGCGCACGATGCCGTAGAAGCCGTCGTGATCGGTGATCGCCATGCCGGTGAGGCCCAGACGGTGCGCCTCTTCGACCAGCTGCTCGGGCGCCGAGGCGCCGTCGAGGAAGCTGTAGTTGGAGTGCGCGTGCAGCTCGGCGTACGGCACCACCGGGCCCTCGGGCGCGGTGAGCCCCTCGCTCGGGCGGTACGGCTGACGTTTGCGGCTGAACGCCGGCCCGTCGCCGCCGTCGGCGATGAGCTTCGACGGGCCCGGGTTCGGGCGTCGCCGGTCGGAAAGGGTGCGCTCGAGCTCGGACCAGGGGATCTCGGGGTTGTTCCAGCCCATCAGGCCCGCTCCATCAGTGCTCGTCCATCAGTCGTACCTCGCCTCGGCCCACCAGCCCTCGGCGTCGCGCACGAGCAGCCACGCGCAGCCGTCGTGGTCGACGAGCTGGAACCGGTGCACGCGCCGTGCCCGCTCGGCGTCCCACCAGCGTTCGACGACGGGCCACGGCCCCGCCCACGCCCGCACCCGCTCGGGGGCGCCGCGGCCGACCGCGAAGCTCTCGGGCGGCGCCGAGACCGCCCCGCGTTCGTCGATCGCGACGGGGGCGCCCTGCGCATCGAGCAGGGCGACCGGATGCCGCTCGCGGAACACGCTCGCCGGTGCGAGTGCGGGCAGGCTGCCGGGCCACGGCGCCTCGCGCTGCTCGGGCGCTCGGTCGCCCCACGGCACGAGCACCTGCCGGTCGGCGAGCATGCGGCCGCCGCCGACCGCCGCTGTCACGACGCCCTCGTGCCCGAGCATGCTCTGCACCCTGGTGAGGGCGTGGTGCACCCGCTCGTCGGGGCCCTGGCCCCAGAGCCCCGTCTCGTGGTTCGCGGTGCCGTCGACCCGCTCGGGGACGACCCGCAGCTTCACGATCGGCGAGGCGAGCCCCGTGTCGGCGGTGCCTGCGCCCTGCAGCTGCCAGCGCACCCGGTCGACGACGTCGGCCGGGGTGAACCAGCGCGGGTGCAGCCAGCTGCGCGCCGAGCGGCCGCCGCGCTCGTCGTCGAGCTCGACCCGGATCGCCGTGCACACGAGCCGCGCCTCACGCAGCCGGTCGATGAACTGCTCGGCCCGCACCCGGAACGCGAACGCCAACTGGTCGATCCGGTCGAGCGGCGGCTCGAACTCGACGGCGACCTCGAACTCGGGCGGCGGGGTGCGGGCCGCGACCCCCGTGGCCTCGCGCCCCGCGGCCCGGTCGTGCCCGAACGCGCCCGCCGCGCCGAACCGCCGCCGCACGTCCTCGTGCGGCAGTGCCGCGAACTCGCCGAGGGTGCGCACCCCGAGCCGATTGAGCAGCGTGCGGGTGCGTTCGTCGACGACGAGCCCCACCGCCAGCGGCGCCAGGAACGCCGCGGAGCCGCCCGGCGCGACGATGCCGACCGGTGAGGAGCGCACCGCCCGTGCGGCCTGCTCGGCCGCGAAGGGCCCGTCGGCGATGCCGACCCGAGCCCCCGTCACCCCGAGCTGCTCGACGGTCGAGAGCAGTGCCCGCGCCGCCTCGTCTTCACCGCCGTAGTAGCGGGCCGGCCCGCGCGCACGCATCGCGAGCGTGCCGGGTCGCACGATCTGCACGCCGGGCACCGTCTCTTCGACCTGTCGCACGACCGGTTCGAAGGCGCGCACGTCGAGCACCGGGTCGTACGGCAGCACCGTGATCGCGGGGGAGCGGTACTGCGCCTCGCGCAGCCGCAGCCCACGCACGACGCCGTCGCGCCGGGCCGCCGCCGAGCACGAGTGCACCGCACCGCCCTCGGTCAGGGCGATGGGCGTCGCGAGGTCGAGCCCGGCCTCGCGGGCGGCCGCGAAGACCGGCCAGTCGGGGCACCAGAGCACGATCGCGCGGGCGGGGGAGACGGCGGTCATGCGAGCCGCCGGAAGTCGGCGCGGAGCACGGGGGCGAGTCCGCCCGCCGCGACGGCCGGATGCCCCGTGCCCGCCGTGTCGTGGGCGTCGGCACCGATTCGGGCCTCGCCCGGCCGCGCCTCCGAGAACCCGAGCCCTCGATCGGGCAGGCGCAGACGCGAACGCCGCCGCTTCGCGAACCCGCCGCGCCCCGCCGCGCTCACCACGACCTCGCGCTCGTCGAGGAGGCCGTGCCCGAGCTCGAGGCCGTGCCACTCGCTCGCCTCGACGTCGAGGCTCGCATCGGCCCCGGGCCAGGCGCCCGCCGCGATGAGCGTGGCCCCGCGCTCGCGCAGCCGTGCCGCGAGCCGCGAGGCCTCGGTCGGGGCGACCCGGGCGGGCGGCCGCACGGCGACCACGGGGATGACGTCGGCGAGGGCCGCGACCACCGCGAGCCACTGCCGCCCCGGTTCGGGCACGAGGACGAGCCGGTCGAGATCGATGCCGAAGCGCAGCGCCGCCTCGACCCCGAACTCGGGCAGGCCGACGACGGCGACCCAGCGCCCGCTCGCGGAGGGGGCTGCGAGCAGCGCCATGACGAGGGTGGTCGAACCGTGCGCCTCGACGACGGTGCCCTCGCGCAGGCTGCCGCTCGGCAGGAGACCCGCGAAGGCCGGGTGGGTGGGCACCGCGCGGGTCTCGAGCCGAGTGGACTGCATGCCCTGGATGCGCGCCTGCAGCTCTTCGACGCGCTCGAGGCGAGCGGTCGGAGCGGAGAGCGGAGCAGTCAGGGTCACCCCTTCAGTTTCGAACATTTGTTCGAATGCGGCAAGTCGGATGCACCGTCCGTCCACCCCTCGGGGAATGTCGCCGGTCGGGGTTAGCCTGACCCCATGTGCGGACGCTTCGTGATCTCAGATACCGCCCCCGACCTGGTGGCGCTCTTCGACATCGACACGGTGGGCGGGGGGCTGCCCGAGCCGAGTTGGAACGTGCGGCCCACCGAGCAGATCCCCGTCGTCATCGAGTCGAACAAAGAGGGGCCGGTCGTGCGCCGGCTCGAATCGGCGCGCTGGTCGCTCGTGCCCTCGTTCGCGAAGGAGCTGAAGCTCAAGTACCCGACCTTCAACGCGCGCTCCGAGGGGGTCGCGACGTCCTCGTCGTTCCGCGCCTCGCTGCAGGGCAAGCGGGCGCTCATCCCCGCCGACGGGTACTACGAGTGGCACACGGTCGACAAGCGCAAGACGCCCTACTTCATCCACTCCGGCGACGGGCCGATCGCCTTCGCCGGGCTGTATTCGTGGTGGCGCGACCGCTCGAAGGCCGACGACGACCCGGCGCGCTGGGTGCTTACTGCGACGATCCTCACGGCCGACGCGACGGGCGAGCTCGCCGGCATCCACGACCGCATCCCGGTGATGCTGCCACCCGAGTTCTGGTCGACCTGGCTCGACCCCGAGACGACGGGCGACCAGTCGCTCGTCGACCAGGCGGTCGCCGCCTCACGGCCGATGGTGCCCGAGCTGCGCTTCCACGAGGTCGCACCCCTCGGCGACAACGGCCCCGAGCTCATCGAACCGGTCGAGCCTACGGAATCGCTCTGAGCGCTGCCGGGCACGCCCGAGAAAGTCGCCCCCGAAACGCAAGAAGGCCGGATCAGAAATCTGATCCGGCCTTCTCGACACAAGCGTGCGCGAGGGGGGACTTGAACCCCCACGCCCGTTAGGGCACTAGCACCTCAAGCTAGCGCGTCTGCCATTTCCGCCACCCGCGCTTGTGTTTCTCCGCTGATCTCTCAGCGGCCGTAGAAGAGATTAGCACGGTTTCAGAGGGGTGTTTGACCAAACGGCCACCTGCGGTGCTCCACCCAGATGAAACCCCGGATGGCACGCCCAAAAACGAGTTTCGAACGAGTTGTTTCGGGCTCCTGGGCCGCGGATCGGGGCCAACGACTAGCGTGGAACGCATGGCCGAGGCATCCGAGAATTCAGTGACGAAGCACGTGACGGACGACGCGTCGACCCCGGCTGCGACCGCACTCGATGAGACGGCGGTGATCGCGCGCGATCTCATCCGCTTCGACACGTCGAACTACGGTTCGGGGCGGGCGAACGGCGAACGAGAGGCCGCGGAGTACGTCGAGGCGCGCCTCGCGGCCCTCGGTCTCGCGCCGCAGCTCTTCGAGCCCGAGCCTCGCCGGACGAGCGTCGTGGCCCGGGTACCGGGCCGCAACCCCGAGAAGCCGGCGCTCGTCGTGCACGGCCACCTCGACGTCGTGCCCGCCGACGCACGCAACTGGAGCGTCGACCCGTTCGCGGGCGAGGTCCGGGACGGCATGCTGTGGGGGCGCGGCGCGGTCGACATGAAGGACATGGACGCGATGATGCTCGCCGCGCTCGGCGACATCCTCGGCGCGGGTCGACAGCCCGAGCGCGACCTCGTCGTCGCGTTCTTCGCCGACGAGGAGGCGGGCGGGGGAGCGGGCTCGAGTTGGGTCGTCGACCACCACCCCGAGCTCTTCGCAGGCGCAACCGAGGCGATCAGCGAGGTCGGCGGCTACTCGATCACCGTCGGCGGTCGGCGGGCGTACCTCCTGCAGACGGGCGAGAAGTCGCTCCTCTGGATCAAGCTCGTCGCCCGCGGCGTCGCCGCGCACGGTTCTCGGCTCATCCGCGACAACGCGATCGCGAAGCTCGCCGAGGCCGTCGCCGCGCTCGGCCGCACCGAGTGGCCGATCCGGCTGACCGACACGACCCGCGAGCTCCTCGGCGAGATCGCGGGGGTGCTCGGCGTCGACCCCGAGCAGGTGTCGCCCGACGAGCTCGCGCTCGCGACGGGCTCGGCCTCGGGGTTCATCACCGCGACGCTCCGCACCACCTCGAACCCGACCCTCCTCGAGGCGGGCTACAAGCACAACGTCATCCCCGATCGCGCCGAGGCGCTCATCGACATCCGCACCCTTCCCGGCGAGGAGGAGGCGGTGCTCGCCGAGGTGCAGGCGATCGTCGGCGACGACATCGAGATCGAGATCGTGCACCGCGACGTGGGGCTCGAGAGCTCCACCTCCGGCCGGCTCGTCGACGCCGTGAAGCAGACCCTCGAGCGGCACGATCCCGGGGCCCCGGTGTTCCCGTACCTGCTCTCGGGCGGCACCGACAACAAGGCCCTCAGCCGGCTCGGCATCGCCGGCTACGGCTTCGCCCCGCTGCGGCTTCCCGAAGGCTTGGACTTCCCTGCGATGTTCCACGGCGTTGACGAGCGAGTGCCGCTCGACGCACTAGTCTTCGGGAGGCAGGTCCTCCGCGACCTGCTCCTCGAGTACTGACCGGCCCGGCCAGGGCCGAAGCAGAGATCCGCCGCGCGCGGAGACGGAAGGCGACAGCACCAACGTGATCGAAGCGCTCATCCTCGGATTCGTCCAGGGCCTGACCGAGTTCCTCCCGATCTCCTCGAGCGCACACCTGCGCATCCTGGGGGAGTTCCTGCCCGGAGCGCAGGACCCGGGGGCGGCGTTCACCGCGATCACGCAGCTCGGTACCGAGACCGCGGTCGTCGTGTTCTTCTGGCGCGACATCGTGCGCATCATCTCGCACTGGTTCGGCTCGTTCACGGGGCGGGTGCCCCGCAACGACCCCGACGCGCGCATGGGCTGGCTCATCATCGTCGGCTCGATCCCGATCGTCGTGTTCGGGCTGCTCTTCCAGGACGCGATCGAGACGACGCTCCGCTCGCTCTGGATCACGGCGACGATGCTCATCGTGTTCGGCCTCATCCTCGGCATCGCCGACTGGGTGGGCGCGAAGCGCCGCAAGCTCGACCAGCTCACGGTGCCGCACGGCGTGCTCTTCGGGTTCGCGCAGTCGCTGTCGCTGATCCCCGGCGTCTCCCGTTCGGGCGGCACGATCACGATGGGGCTCCTGCTCGGCTACGAGCGCGCGGCGGCGGCGCGCTACGCGTTCCTCCTCGCGATCCCCGCGGTGTTCGGCAGCGGCTTCTTCCAGCTCGTGAAGAGCCTCGACGAGCCCTCGGTGTACAACCCGATCGAGACCGCGGCGGCGACGCTCGTCGCGTTCGTCGTCGGCATCCTCGTGATCGCGTTCTTCATGAGCTGGATCTCGAAGCACAGCTTCCTGCCGTTCGTGATCTACCGGATCGTGCTCGGCGGGCTCATCTTCTTCCTGCTCGGCACCGGCGCCATCCAGGCCTGAGCGAGCGCATCGCCCGCGTGCTCGAGGGTGCCCGTCAGGGAGCGGCGGGGCCGCGGCCGTCGGCGCGCCCCTCCGGACCGTCGCCGCGGCGACGCAGGTAGCGTTCGAACTCCTGCGCGATCGCCTCACCGCTCGCCTCAGGGGCGTCGACCGCGTCGCGCGCCTGCTCGAGCTGGGCGATGTACCCGGCCATCTCCTCGTCGTCCGCGGCGAGCGCGTCGACGCCGGCCTCCCACGCCTGCGCATCCACCTCGAGGCTGCCGCGCGGGATCGAGAGCCCGGTGAGCTCCTCGAGCTTGCCGAGGAGCGCGAGCACCGCCTTCGGCGAAGGGGCGTTGTGCACGTAGTGCGGCACGGAGGCCCAGAGCGACACGGTCGGGATGCCGACGCGCTCGGCCTGGTCTGCGATCACGCTGAGGATGCCGACGGGCCCCTCGTACGTCGACCGCTCGACGCCGAGCGCACCGCGCACCTCGGGGTTCTCGCTCGAGGCGAAGACGGTCAGCGGGCGCGTGTGCGGGGCATCGGCGAGCATCGCGCCGAGCAGCACGACGCCGTCGATGTCGGCGGCGAGCGCCGCGTCGACGAGTTCGGCGGCGAAGCCCTTCCAGCTGCGGGCGGGTTCTGCGCCCATGAGCACGTGCAGTTCGGATGCCCCGGGGCCGGTCACCGGCTCGTCGAGCTCCTGCTGCCCGCTCGGGCCGAAGATCGCAGCGCCCGGCCATTCGAGGCGGCGGGTGCCGTCGTCGGCCATGGCGATCGTCGGGCGGGTGAACTGGTAGTCGAAGTAGATCTCGGGGTCGACGGCGGCGATCTCGACGAGACCGAGCCGGTCGCGCAGCAGCTTGGCGGCACCGGTGGCCGCCTCACCGGCGTCGTTCCAGCCCTCGAAGGCGACGACGAGCAGCCTTCGGCCCTCGAATCCGGCCGGCTGATTCACTGCTGGTGCCCCGCTTTCCGCCCCGGACGCCCGGGGTCCTCTCCACAATAGGCCGTGCCCGTAGACTTGGGGGTTGTGACTACACGCCTTCCCGCCGCCGTCCTCTGGGACATGGACGGCACCCTCGTCGACACCGAGCGCTACTGGATGGCCGCCGAGGAGGAGCTCGTCGGGGCGTTCGGCGGCGACTGGACCCACGACGACGCGCTCGCGCTCGTCGGCAGCGGCCTGTGGGAGTCGGCCAAGGTGTTCCAGGCGAAGGGCGTCGACCTCGACGCCGACACGATCGTGAACCGCCTGACCGACCGCGTCAGCGAGATGCTCGCCGACCACGGGGTCCCGTGGCGGCCCGGCGCCCGCGAACTGCTCGAGGCGCTGCGCGAGGCATCCGTGCCGACCGCCCTCGTCACCATGTCGCTTCGTTCGATGGCCGACGAGATCATCTCGGCGATGCCGTTCACCGCGTTCGACGCGATCGTGACGGGCGACTCGGTCGAGCACGCCAAACCGCACCCGCAGCCGTACCTGCAGGCCGCCGCTGAGCTCGGCGTCGACATCGCCGAGTGCGTCGCCTTCGAAGACTCGCCGACGGGCCTCGCCTCGGCGTACGCCTCCGGCGCGATCGCCGTCGGCGTCCCCAACATCCTCGACCTCGACGGCCTTCCGTCGAGGGCCATCTGGCCCACCCTCGACGGCACCACCGTCGCCGACGTCGCGTCGCTCCTCGACGCCCAAGCAGAAGAGATCGCACGATGAACGCGAGCCGTGGCGAGCAGAGCGGGCCCTTCCGCGTCGGAGACCGGGTGCAGCTCACGGGCCCCAAGGGCCGCATGCACACCATCACCCTCGAGCCGGGGCAGATGTTCCACTCGCACAAGGGGCTCATTGCCCACGACGACCTCATCGGCCTGCCCGACGGCTCGGTCGTGGCGAACCAGGTCGGCATCGAGTACCTCGCACTGCGGCCGCTCCTCAGCGACTTCGTGATGTCGATGCCGCGCGGCGCGGCGATCGTCTACCCGAAGGACGCCGCGCAGATCCTCGCGCAGGCCGACATCTTCCCGGGCGCGACGGTCGTCGAGGCCGGCGTCGGCTCGGGCGCCCTCTCGCTGTGGCTCCTGCGCGCGATCGGCGCGAACGGGTTCCTGCACTCCTTCGAACGTCGTGAGGACTTCGCCGAGGTGGCTCGCGGCAACGTCGCGACCTTCCACGGCCAGGTCCCCGAGAACTGGTCGGTCACGCTCGGCGATCTCGCCGAGGCACTGCCCGAGCAGGTCGCCGACGGCGGTGCCGACCGCGTCGTGCTCGACATGCTCGCCCCCTGGGAGTGCCTGCCCGCGGTCTCCGCGGCGCTCAAGCCCGGCGGCGTACTGCTCTGCTACATCGCGACCGCGACGCAGCTCTCGCGCGTGGCCGAGGCGATCCGGGCGACCGGCGAGTACACCGAGCCGCAGTCCTCCGAGACGATGGTGCGCGGCTGGCACGTGCAGGGCCTCGCCGTGCGACCCGACCACCGCATGATCGCGCACACCGGGTTCCTCATCACGGCCCGCCGTCTCGCGCCCGACACCGTGCTGCCCGAGCTCAAGCGCCGCCCGTCGAAGACCGAGTTCTCGGCCGAGGACGTCGAGGCGTGGACGCCCGGGGCGCTCGGTGAACGTCAGGTGAGCGACAAGAGCCTCCGCAAGCGCGTGCGCGCCGCGGCATCGGCCGCGCGCAAGTCCGAGGGCGGGGCCCCGTCCGAGGCTGCCGATCCGTCCGAATCCACAGGCCCCGCCGACTCCGCCGAACCGTCCGCCTCGGACGGGTAGGCTTTCATCGCCCCTCCGCGACCCATCGAAGAATCGAGGATCAGTGCGCTCGTCATTCGCGCTCATCGCCACGGCCGGCCTCGTCGCCGTCGCCCTCACCGGCTGCACCGCCCCGGCACCCGCTCCTGAGGCCACCGAGGGCAACGCCTCGAGCCTCGTCGAGGCGGGCGGCAAGTTCGGCGAGGCGCCGAAGGTCGACTTCCCGACGCCGCTCATGCCGAGCGAGACCGAGTGCACCGAGCTCATCGAGGGCGAGGGGCCGCTGCTCACCGAAGGGCAGATGACGCTCGTCGGCCTCGCGGTCTACAACGGCGCCACGGGCGACGAGCTGCAGGTCACCGGCTTCGGCAGCGAAGACGCCGTGCCGATCACCGTCTCCGACACGACCCTGCCCGGCCTCAAGAAGGGCCTCAGCTGCGCCCGCGAGGGCTCGCGCGTCGCGGTCGTCATCCCCGAGAAGGACGGCTTCGGCCCGAACGGCAACCAGTCGATCGGGATCAACCCCGGCGACAGCATCGTGATGGTGCTCGACGTGCAGCGGGCCTTCCCCTCGCGCGCCGACGGCGCGATCCGACTCAGCCGCGACGGCTTCCCCGCGGTCGTCCTCGCGCCCGACGGCCGCCCCGGCATCACCGTGCCGAAGAACGACCCGCCCGAGCAGACCGAGGTCGAGGTGCTGAAGGAGGGCTCCGGCGAGGTCGTCGAGTCGGGCGACACCGTCGTCGTGCAGTACACCGGCGTGCTCTGGAGCGACAACAGCGTCTTCGACTCCAGCTGGGAGAAGGGCAGCCCGGTGAGCTTCACGGTCGCCGAGGGCGAGGGTTCGCAGGTCATCCCCGGTTTCTCCAAGGCGATCATCGGCCAGACCGTCGGCTCGCAGGTCGGCGTCATCGTGACCCCTGAAGACGGCTACGGCGACCAGGCGAACGCCAAGATCCCCGCCGGATCGACCCTGTTCTTCGTCGTCGACATCCTGGGCGTCCTCTGACCGCGAACCTGCGCCCGGGCGGCCCGAGCGGTTCAGTATGATCGCTCGTGTGACCGGGGGAGAACGCAGGGGCGACGTGAAGGTACCGGTCGAAGACCGACTGTTCAGTCTGGTGCTGGCGCTGCTCGCGACGGAGGCGGGGCTGCTGAAGAGCGAGATCCTCTCGACGGTGCGCGGCTACGCCGAGCGCTTCGACCCCGCGGGGTCGAACGCCAACCTCGAGCGGCAGTTCGAGCGCGACAAGGACGACATCCGCGAGCTCGGCATCCCGCTCGAGACGGTCGAGTCGCCCGATCGCCCCGGTGACAACCAGTCGCTGCGCTACCGCATCCCGAAGGGGCAGTACGAGCTGCCCGACGAGGTGCGGTTCACCCCCGACGAGCTCGCGCTCCTCGGCCTCGCGGCCGAGGTGTGGCGCGAGGCATCCCTCTCGGCGGACTCGCAGCGCGCGCTCACGAAACTGCGCTCGCTCGGCATCGAACCGCGCGAGCCGGTCATCGGCTACGCGCCGCGCCTCCGGGTGCGCGACGCCGCGTTCGAACCGCTGCGGCAGGCGCTCGACCGTCGCCAGGCGGTGCGGTTCCGCTACTTCAAGCCGGGCGAGCAGGCGCCCCGGCAGCGCACGGTGAACCCGCTCGCCGTCGTGCTGCACGAGGGGCGTTGGCACCTGCACGCCTTCGACCGCGACGCGCAGGAGCCGCGCACCTTCCTGCTCTCGCGGATCGTCGGCGAGGTGACCCCGGTTCCCGGCTCGAGTTTCGACGCCCCGCCGCCCGGCATCCAGGACCAGGTGATCGCCGACCTCAGCGCGCTGCGTCTCGCGAACGCCGCCGACCTCGCCGTGACCGCGGGCAGCGATGCCGAGGTGCGTCTCGGCAAGCGCGCGGCCCTCCGCGACGAGGACGCCGGGGTGATTCGCCTGCACTACACCGACGCCGCGATCTTCGCCGACGAGCTCGCCGCCTACGGGCCCGAGGTTCGGGTGCTCTCGCCCGCCTCGCTCCGCGACGCCGTGACCGCACGTCTGCGCACGGTCGCCGACGCCCACCGGGACGGAGGTCGCTGATGGCCGCGAAGCGTGCGCGCCCGCTGAAGGCGCCCGACAAGCTCGTCTTCCTGCTCTCGTTCGTGCCGTACCTCCTCGAGCAGAAGGTCGTCGACGTGCCCGAGGCGGCCGCCCACTTCGGGGTGTCCGCCGAGGAGATCCGCGATGCGGTGCGCCTCATCGCGACCTCGGGCCTGCCCGGCGCGACGGGCACCTATCAGCCGAACGACCTCTTCGACATCGACTGGGGTTCCTTCGAGGAGGACGACGTCATCGTCATCGTGCACCACGTCGCGATCGACGACGCCCCGCGGCTCTCCGCGCGCGAGGCCTCCGCGCTCATCGCCGGGCTCCAGTACCTCTCGGCGCTCCCCGAGAACGCCGGCAGCGCCTCGCTCGCCGCGCTCATGCAGAAGCTCACGGCCGGCGCCTCGGCGGTGCCGAGCCGTCTGGCCGTCGCCGAGACCGAGGCCGACGCCTCGCTCGCACGCATCCGCGAGGCGGTCGCGGGCGGCCGTCAGCTCGAGTTCGACTACCGCAACGCGCTCGGTGTCGCCGGGCGGCGCCGGGTCGACCCGCTGCGCATCCTCTCGCAGGATGCCGACTGGTATCTGCAGGCGTACTGCCACACCCGTGAAGACGTGCGGAACTTCCGTGTCGACCGCATGAGCGGGCTCGTCGTCTCCGAGGTGCCGATCGACGAGCATCCAGAGCGGGAGGTTCCCGACACGCTGTTCCAGTCCTCCGACTCGGACTTCGACGTCGTGGTCGACGTCACGCCCGAGGCGCTGCCCCTGCTCGCCGACTACCTCGCCGATGCGACGACCGCAGCGGTCGACGGGCGGCTGCGCGTGACGCTGCGGCTCGCGCACGTGCACGGCCTCAAGCGGCTCGTCGCCGGGCTGCCTGGGCTCGTGACGGTCGTCGCGCCCGCGGAGGCTCGGGCTGCGGTCGCCGGATGGGCGGAGGCCGGCCTCGCGAACTATGCCGACGCCGAGGCATCCGACCCGCCCGACTGACCCGATCACCGGCCGGCTACCCGCCGTTCACCCATGCGTCCACACAGGTGAACGGGGCGAACCGGCAGACCGGTAGACTGTCGACACCATCCACTGAGAACGGACGAAAACCTATGTGGCAAGGCTTTACCGGTTGGCATGCGCTGATCATCCTCGTGGTCATCCTGCTGCTGTTCGGAGCTCCCAAGCTTCCCGCGCTCGCCCGCAGCCTCGGGCAGTCGATGAAGATCCTGAAGAGCGAGGTCCGCAGCGACAAGACCGACGGCGACGACGCCGCGGCTCCCGCTGACGAGTCGTCGAAGTCGAGCGAGCCGGGTTCCGGCAAGAGCGCCTGACCTCGATGACCGCGGTGAAAGATCGCGGGGAGAAGAACCGCGAGAAGCGGATGTCGCTGGGCGCGCACCTCATCGAGTTGCGCAAGCGGCTGTTCATCTCCGCCATCGCGATCGTCGTCGGAATGGTCGGCGGGTGGGTGCTCACCGACCTCTGGGTCTGGGACGCGATTCAGGAGCCTGTCATCCGCGTCGCGGAGGCCAGGGGCCAGGACGCCTCGACCGCGATCGTCTTCCCGACGATCTCGAGCGCCTTCGACCTCCGCCTGCAGATCGCATTGACGCTCGGTCTCGTGATCTCGAGCCCGGTGTGGCTCTACCAGATCTTCGCGTTCCTCGTCCCAGGTCTGAACAAGAAGGAGCGCAGCTTCACGCTCGCGTTCTTCGCGACCGCGATCCCGTTGTTCTTCGCGGGCTGCGCGGCCGGGTGGTTCGTGCTGCCGAACATCGTGAAGCTGATGACGAGTTTCGTCCCCGAGGGGGCGATGTCGCTGCTGACGGCGAAGGAGTACATCGACTTCGTGTTGAAGCTCGTCGTCGCGATCGGCGTCGCCTTCGTGGTTCCGGTGTTCATCGTGCTGCTGAACTTCGCCGGCGTCATCAGTGCGGCGTCGATCATCAAGTCGTGGCGCGTGGCGATCCTCGTGATCGTCCTGTTCACGGCGGTCGCGACGCCCTCGGCCGATGTCGTGTCGATGTTCATGCTCGCCATCCCGATGATCGGGTTGTACTTCGCCGCCTGGTTCATCGCGAGCCTGCACGACAAGCGTGTCGCGAAGCGCAACCGCTTGGAGTTCGGCGACGCTGTCTAGGCTGGAGGGGTGATGAGCCTCTCGCCGGCCGAACGCTACGCGCGTTCCCGCCAGAATCGCCGGCAGCCCCGGCTCGCCGAGTTCGCCGCAGCGCAGCGCTTCGAGCTCGACCCGTTCCAGCGGGCGGCGTGCGCGGCGCTCGACGAGGGGCGGAGCGTGCTCGTCGCCGCCCCGACCGGGGCCGGCAAGACGGTCGTCGCCGAGTTCGCGGTCTACCTCGCCATGCAGGAGGACGGTGCGAAGGTCTTCTACACGACGCCCATCAAGGCGTTGTCGAATCAGAAGTACCAGGAGTTCGTCGAGGCGTGGGGCGCCGAGAACGTGGGTCTGCTCACGGGCGACACGAACGTGAACTCGAACGCCCGCATCGTCGTCATGACGACCGAGGTGCTGCGGAACATGCTCTACGCAGAGTCGCCGCTGCTCGACCGGCTCGCGTACGTCGTCATGGACGAGGTGCACTATCTCGCCGATCGGTTCCGCGGCGCCGTCTGGGAAGAGGTGATCATCCACCTGCCCGAGCAGGTGCGGCTCGTCTCGCTCAGCGCGACGGTGTCGAACGCCGAGGAGTTCGGCGACTGGCTGCAGGCGGTGCGCGGCGACACCGACGTCATCGTCTCCGAGGACCGACCGGTGCCGCTCGAGCAGCACGTGCTCGTGAAGCAGAAGCTCGTCGACCTCTTCGACTCGTCGGGGCAGGCGGCGACGCACCGGGTGAACCCCGAGCTCAAGCAGCTCGCGCGCGTCGGCGGCGGCCGCAACACCGGGCAGCGTTCGCAGCGCGGTCGTCGGGGCAGTGATCGCGGGCGCTTCCATCAGGGCGGCCCCGGCACGGGCCGTCTCGACCGACCCGAGGTGGTCGCGCTCCTGCAGGGCAAGAACCTGCTGCCGGCGATCGTGTTCGTCTTCTCACGGGTCGGGTGCGATCAGGCGGTGCGGCAGGTGCTGCGCTCGGGCATCCGGCTGACCGAGGCGCACGAGCGCGCCGAGATCCGCGCGATCGTCGAAGAACGGGCACGGATGCTCCGCGACGAGGATCTCGCGGTGCTCGGCTACTGGGAATGGCTCGAGGGGCTCGAGCGCGGCGTGGCCGCCCACCATGCCGGAATGCTGCCCGCGTTCAAGGAGATCGTCGAGGAGCTGTTCCAGCAGAAGCTGTTGAAGGTCGTCTTCGCGACCGAGACCCTCGCGCTCGGGGTGAACATGCCCGCGCGTTCGGTGGTGCTCGAGAAGCTCGAGAAGTTCAACGGCGAGGCACGCGTGCCGATCACGCCGGGGGAGTACACCCAGCTGACCGGGCGCGCCGGTCGACGCGGCATCGACATCGAGGGGCACTCCGTCATCCAGTGGGTCGACGGCCTCGACCCCGAGTCGGTCGCGGCGCTCGCCTCGCGCCGCAGCTATCCGATGAACTCGAGCTTCCGCCCGACGTACAACATGGCGGTGAACCTCATCGACCAGTTCGGCCGTGAGCGCACCCGGCAGATCCTCGAGCTGTCGTTCGCCCAGTTCCAGGCCGATCGCGCCGTCGTCGACCTCGCACGCACCCTGCGCAAGCAGGAGGAGTCGATGGCGGGCTTCGAGGAGGCGATGCGCTGCCATCTCGGCGACTTCGCCGAGTACGCGGGCCTCCGCCGCGAGATCGGGCGTCTCGAACGCCAGTCGTCGAAGGGCAACCCTTCGCACGCGCAGCGCGAACGCATGCAGCGAGAGCTCGTGGCCGCCCGCAAGGCGCTGCGCGCCCACCTGTGCCACGGCTGCGCCGAGCGCGAGCAGCACGCGCGCTGGGCCGAGCGCTGGTGGCGACTCAAGCAGGAGCACGACGAGCTGCTGCGCCAGATCCGCACCCGCACCGGTCAGGTCGCGAAGCGGTTCGACAAGGTCGCCGAGGTGCTGTCGACGCTGGGGTATCTCGAGCGCGACCCGCAAGGTGCGGTCGTGTCGACCGCGGCCGGGCGCATCCTCAAGCGCATCTACGGCGAACGCGACCTGCTCGTCGCCGAGTGCCTGCGCCGCGGCCATTGGAACGGCCTCGATGTCGCCGGCATCGCCGCGATGGCGGCATCGCTCGTGTACGAGCCCCGCCGCGACGACCGCGGCATCGACTACCGGCTGCCGCGGGCCGGGTTCCGCGAGGCCTTCGACCGCACCCTCGACGTGTGGAGCGAGCTCGACGACCTCGAGCACGACCACCGGCTGCCCGGCAGCGACCAGCCGTCGCCGGCGCTCGCCTCGGCAATGCACGCCTGGGCGCGCGGCGCGGATCTGGGTGCGGTGCTCGAGGACACCGAGCTCGCGGCGGGCGACTTCGTGCGGCTCACGAAACAGGTCGTCGACCTGCTCGATCAGATCTCGATCGTCGCCGACGCCGAACTCGGTACGAACGCGCGGGCGGCGATCGACGCCGTCCGCCGAGGCGTCGTCGCGTACGGAACGGTCGTGTGAGCGGCATCCCGTTCGCTTAGGCTGATCTGGTGCCCGAGAGCCCCACGCGTCGCCTGCTGCCCCTGCCGCTCTGGGCAGCCCTGATCGTCGCCGCCGTCGGCGGAACCGTCTACGACCTGGGTTTCCCGGGCGTCGCGATCTGGCCGCTCGCCTTCGTCGGCATCGCCCTCGCCCTCGTGAGTCTCATCGGGCGGCGCTCGTGGGGGGCGGCGCTCGTCGGATTCGTGTTCGGCCTCACGTTCTACCTCCAGCAGGTGTCGTGGACCTCGCTCTACCTCGGGCCGATCCCGTGGCTCGCCCTGTCGTTCCTCGAATCCTTGTTCGTGGCCGGCGGCGGCGTGCTCATCGCGCTCGCCTACCGCTGGGTGCCGCGCGTCAACGACTCGAGGTGGGTGCGGCTCACCGTGCTGCCGCTGCTCGTCGCCGGGCTCTGGATCGTCCGGGAGACCGCGAACGGAACGCTGCCCTATGGCGGGTTCCCCTGGGCGCGCGCGGCGCTCAGCCAGGCCGAGAGCCCCTTCGCCGAGCTCGTCTCGTGGGCGGGGTCGACGGGGCTCGGGTTCGTCATGGTCGCGATCGTCGCCGGGGTCATCGAGTGGGTTCGGCTGCGCGGTTGGCGCGACCTCCGCACCGCCATCCCGGTCGCCGCGGTGCTGATCGTCGCCGTGCTGCTGCCGGCCTGGCCGACGACACCGGTCGGGGAGCTCCGCGTGGCGAGCGTGCAGGGCAACGGTCCGAGCGGCTACTTCGACGAGCGAGAACCGGGAGATGTGCTCGCCGCGCAGCTCGCGGCGACCGAGCCGATCCTCGATGAAGAGGGCGTCGACGTGCTGCTCTGGCCCGAGGGCGGCTCCGACATCGACCCGCTGCGCAGCGAGTCGGTCGCGGGCGTGTTCGACACGCTGAGCGCGCAGCTCGACGCACCCGTCGTGCTCAACACCGTCACGGTGCGCGGCGACGAGTACTTCAACACCTCGCTGCTGTGGCGCGAGGGCGAAGGCGCGGTCGACAGCTACGACAAGCGGCATCCGGTGCCGTTCGGCGAGTACATCCCCGACCGCTGGTTCTACGACGCGATCGTGCCGAACCTGACGGGGCTCGTGCAACGCGGGTACTCGCCCGGCGTGAGCGCTCCCGTGTTCGACCTCGGCCCGGCAGTCGCCGGTCTCGCGATCTGCTTCGACGTGATCTACGACGAGGTCATCTGGGAGGGCGCGCGCGACGGCGCCCAGGTCTACCTGCTGCAGACGAACAACGCCGATTTCCGCGGCACCGACGAGAACCAGCAGCAGCTCGCGATCGCGCGTCTGCGCGCGATCGAGACGGGGCGCTCGGTCGTCAACATCTCCACGGTCGGCACGAGCCAGGTCATCGACCCGTCGGGGCGCACGATCGACGCGTTGCCGGCCGACGAGCCGGGTGCGATGGTAACCGACGTCGAGCTGCGCGAGGGCATCACCCCGTCGGTGGCGCTCGCCGCGTGGGTGCCGACCGCGATCGTGTTCACGGCCCTCCTCGGGCTCATCGCGGCAGGTGTGCTCGCGGCGCGGACTCCGGCAGGTCTCCGGGAGGCGCCCCGCGCCCGACGAGAGGGCGGAGCATCCGCGAAGCCGACGGCGGAGTAGCCCCACCCGGGGCTTTCACGCGAACCGCCCCGAAACGCGACGATGCGCCGCACAGGGCGGCGCATCGGTGGTGCGTGCGTTCGGCTCAGGCCGACTTCTGCTGGCCGCGGCGGGCGCGCAGGTAGGTGAGGCGCTCTTCGAGGAGCTCCTCGAGCTCGGCGCGGGTACGGCGCTCGAGCAGCATGTCCCAGTGGGTGCGGGCGACCTTCTCGCCCGAGCGGTCGATCTCGACCGGCTTGGAGTCGACGAGCAGGGTGGCGGCAGCGCCGCACTGACGGCACTCCCAGGTCTCGGGGAGTTCGGCGTCGGCCGAGAACGTCATGATGGTCTCGTGGCCGCAGGTCTCGCAGCGGTACGTGTGCTCCGCGCGGTCGGCGAACACCACACCGTCTTCGCTCTGCAGGCTCTGTGCTCCGATTCGCATGCCTCGAAGGCTCCGGTCTGCCATGGTGTTCTCCCTTAACTCGATCGTCTGACATTGTCAACGATCAAGCTGGGCATTCCCTTTCCGCAGCCTGAGGTTTTGCGGGGAATTCTCAGCTTCGCTCGGCGAGCACCTGGATCGCGAGGTCGGCGCGGTCGGTGACGAGCCCGTCGACGCCGAGGTCGAGCAGCCGCGCCATGTCAGCGGGGTCGTTCACCGTCCACACGTGCACCTCGGCGCCGACGCGGTGCGCGAGGTCGATGAGGGGCCTCGTCACGAGCCGCAACGGCCCGCTGCGCTCGGGAATCTGCAGTGCGACGCCGCCGTGCAGCGCGCGGGCGGCCGAGCCGGGGGAGCGGAGGTAGGCGGCGCTGCGGAAGCGGAGCACACCGCTGCCGCCGACGGAGGTCACCGCTCCGGGCACGAGCGCCGCGAGACGCTGCCGCCGCCGCTCGGAGAAGCTCGTCAGCAGCACCCGGTTCGCCGAGCGCGTTCGCGCGATCGCGGCGATCGTCGGCTCGACCGCCGCCTCTTCCTTGACGTCGATGTTGAATCGCGCCTCGGGGAAGGCATCGAGCGTGGCCTCGAGCGACGAGAAGGTCTGGTCGTGCCCGAGGTCGACACGACCGAGTTCGGCCATCGTCAACTGCCCGACGGCGACCGCCCGGCCGGCGACCCGGTCGAGACGGGGATCGTGCGAGATCACGGCGATGCCGTCCTGGCTCGCGTGCACGTCGGTCTCGAGGTAGTCGGCGCCGACGGCGATCGCCTTCGCGAACGCGAGCAGGGTGTTCTCGGGGGCGTCGACGGCGAGGCCCCGGTGCGCGAGCACGCGGGGCCCCGACGGTGCGAGATAGGTAGAGCTCACTCGACCGCCCTCACGCCTGCGGCGGCACGCCGCCGGGCGCCTGGTGACCGGGAGCCCCAGGCGCACCGCCGGCGGCCGGGGGAGTGAACGCGCGGCCGATGCCCTTGAGCGCCTCGGTCAGTTCGCTCGGGATGACCCAGAGCTTGTTCGCGTCGCCCTGGGCGAGCTGCGGCAGCATCTGCAGGTACTGGTACCCGAGCAGCTTCGGGTCGGCGTCGCCCTTGTGGATGGCGTCGAAGACCGTGAGGATCGCCTCGGCCTCGCCCTGGGCACGGAGCACCGCGGCCTTCGCGTCGCCCTCGGCCTCGAGGATCGCGGCCTGCCGGGCGCCCTCGGCGGTGAGGATCGCCGACTGCTTCGTGCCCTCCGCGGTGAGGATGAGCGCACGACGGTCGCGCTCGGCGCGCATCTGCTTCTCCATCGAGTCCTGGATGGACACGGGCGGGTCGATCGCCTTGAGCTCGACCCGCGAGACGCGGATGCCCCACTTGCCCGTCGCCTCGTCGAGCACGATGCGCAGCTGGCCGTTGATGTTGTCGCGCGACGTGAGCGCCTCTTCGAGGTTCAAACCGCCGACGACGTTGCGGAGCGTCGTGGTCGTGAGCTGCTCGACGGCGCCGAGGTAGTTCGCGATCTCGTAGGTCGCGGCGCGCGCGTCGGTCACCTGGAAGTAGACGACCGTGTCGATCGAGACGACGAGGTTGTCCTCGGTGATGACGGGCTGCGGCGGGAAGGACACGACGGTCTCGCGCATGTCGACGAGCGGGCGCAGCCGGTCGATGAACGGCACCAGGAGGTTGAGGCCCGGTGAGAGCGTCTTGTGATAGCGACCGAGCCGCTCGACGACGCCCGCGTAGGCCTGCGGGATGATGCGGATCGATCGTGCGATGACGACGATCACGAAGATGACGATCGCGACGACGACGATCGTCACGATGATGCCGGAAACGTCCATTACGCGGAGGTGCTCCTCTCAACCGGCACGACGACGGCCGTCGCGCCATCGATGCCCGTGACGAGCACGCGCCCGCCGACCGGGACATCCGTCTGCTCGGTGGCCGGCGACAACCGCGCCGTCCAGGTCTCGCCGTTCGACAGTCTGACCTGACCGCCCGAGACGCCGAGGGTCTGCACGACCGAGCCCTCCGCGCCGATGAGCGCGTCGATGTTGCTGCGCGCCGGGTCGCCGCCGCGACGCAGTGCGCGGAGCAGAGGCGGCCGGATCAGGAGGATGAGCGCGACCGAGACGACCGCGGCGATCGCGAACTGCGCCCACCAGGGGATGCCGAACAGGCCGGACAGGAGCCCGGCGACGCTTCCGAGGGCGAGCATGAGGAAAGTCATCTCGAGCGTGAACACCTCGATCGTCGCGAAGGCGAGGATCAGCACGAGCCAGGCGATCCATGCGTACTGGGTCAGCACATCCAACTCGGGTCTCCTTCGTACACGTCGGCTGATTCGAAACTATCAGTGCCCGGGCGGGCATGGGTGAGTTGATAGTCTCGGTTCGCCGCGCCGCCGCACGTGCGGCGGCCTGTCCTGAACTTCGAGGAGACCTCTGTGACCACCCCGCTCGCCCCCGGTTCGCTCGACGGCCGCGTCGCCCTCGTGACCGGCTCCTCCCGCGGCATCGGCGCCGACACCGTGCGCCTGCTGGCCGCGGCCGGCGCCAAGGTCGTCGTGAACTACCGCAGCAAGGCCCCGCGCGCCGAGAAGATCGTCGGCGAGATCGTCGCCGCAGGCGGCACCGCGATCGCCGTCGGTGCCGACCTCACCGACCCCGCGTCGGTCGCAGCGATGTTCGAGCGCACCGTCGCCGAACTCGGGCCGATCGACGTCCTCGTGCTCAACGCCTCGGGCGGCATGGAGTCGGGCATGGGCGAGGACTACGCGATGCGCCTCAACCGCGATGCGCAGGTCAACGTCGTCGACGGGGCGCTGCCGCACCTCGCCGAGGGCGCCCGCATCGTGTTCGTCACGAGCCACCAGGCGCACTTCATCCGCACGACACCGACGATGCCCGAGTACGAGCCCGTCGCCCTCTCGAAGCGCGCGGGTGAGGACGCGCTCCGCGCGAAGCTGCCCGAGTTCGACGCCGCGGGCGTCGAGTTCGTCGTCGTCTCGGGCGACATGATCGAGGGCACCATCACGGCGACCCTGCTCGAGCGCGCGAACCCCGGCGCGATCGCCGCCCGCAAGGAGGACGCGGGCAAGCTCTACAACGTCGCCGAGTTCGCGGCGGAGGTCGCGGCCGCCGTCGCCGAGCCCGTTCCAGCCGACCACACCCGCTACGTGGGCGACACCTCGGGCTTCGCCAAGGAGGCGTGAGCCGAACCGCTCGCAGACAGAAGAAGGCCGGCCCCGGAGCATCCGGGGCCGGCCTTCTTCATCGCCGAGAGGCGATCGCTCAGGCGGTCGCGGCCGCGGTCGCGCCGCGCCCGAAGGTGAACGCGCGAACGATCTGCACGATGCCGAGGACGATGAGCGCGATGCCGATCAGCCACCAGAGCGCGACGACGTAGAACGGCGAGAAGACGAGCACGAGACCGGCGAGGATGCTGAGGATCGCGAAGAAGATCGCCCAGCCCTTCGACGGCGCGTCACCGAGCTGCACGAACGCGACGACGCCCTCGACGATCCAGAGCACACCGATCAGGATGCCGATGAAGAGCCCGAGGAACGCGGTGGTCGCGCCGAGGTTCATCAGCGCCAGGATGCCGCCGACGAGGAACAGCAGGCCGAGGATGATGTCGAGCGCCCTCGCGCCGCCCGAGATGCCCTTGGAGAAGATGCCGAGGCCGAGGTAGGCGACGCCCGCGATGAGGAAGTACACGGCGAGGATGCCGGCGAGCACCACGGCCGAGTCCTTCGGCCAGAAGGTGATCAGGAGGCCGACGATGAGCGCCACGGCACCGCTGATGCCGAGGGTGGTGCGGACGGTGTTGATCGCCGACTTCGACAGTTCTTCGGAATCGAGCGAGAACGTGGCGAAGAGCCCGGTGCTCTGCGGGTTCGACATGGTGTGTCCTTTCATGGGCGTGGTGGGGCAAGGCTATTGCCGATCGCCTGCTGTGCAACGGATGTGACCGCGCGCGTCGCGATCGGTCACGAATCGAGAAGCGCAGGATGCCACTGCGCCGTAGCTTGACGACATGTGCCTCATCCTCCGCGCCCGTGAAGTGCCCGCCGACCCGCCGAACGCGGTCTCGAACGTCCTGTCCGACGTCGGCGGTTGCTGCTTAGATCAAGAGATCGACCTCGACCAGGGCGGGCTCGACGGCGCTCGCGCCGACGACCCGGGCCCGCAACTCGCGATGGAGACCCGATGAGCAGCCCCGCAACGCACCAGGCCGACCGCCACGACCTCATCCGCGTCCAGGGCGCACGCGAGAACAACTTGAAGAACGTCAGCGTCGAGATCCCGAAGCGGCGCCTCTCGGTCTTCACGGGGGTCTCGGGTTCGGGCAAGAGCTCGCTCGTGTTCGACACGATCGCGGCCGAGTCGCGCCGCATGATCGACGAGACGTACAGCGCGTTCGTGCAGGGCTTCATGCCCTCGGTGCCGCGCCCCGACGTCGATGTGCTCGAGGGGCTCACGACGGCGATCCTCGTCGACCAGGAGCGACTCGGCGCGAACCCGCGGTCGACGGTGGGCACCGTGACCGACGCGAACGCGATGCTCCGCATCCTCTTCTCGAAGCTGGGCGACCCGTACATCGGCGGCCCGACCGCGTTCTCCTTCAACATCCCGACGCAGAAGGCGAGCGGGGTGATGACGGGGCCGAAGGGCGAGAAGAAGATCGTCCAGGAGGCGATCTACCTCGGCGGCATGTGCCCCCGGTGCGAGGGGCGCGGCTCGGTCTCCGACCTCGATCTCTCGAAGATCGTCGACGAGTCGAAGTCGCTCGACGAGGGCGCCATCATGGTGCCCGGGTACACGGCCGACGGGTGGATGGTGAAGGGCTTCTCGGCGTCAGGGTTCTACCCGGCCGACAAGCCGATCAACGAGTTCACCGAGAAGCAGCGCCAACTCTTCCTCTACGGCGAGGTGACGAAGGTCAAGATCAGCGGCATCAACATGACCTACGAGGGGCTCATCCCAAAGATCACGAAGTCGATGCTCTCGAAAGACCTCGACGCCCTGCAGCCGCACATCCGCGCGTTCGTCGAGCGCGTGGCGACGTTCGCCCGGTGCCCCGAGTGCGACGGCACGCGCCTCACCGAGGGGGCGCGCTCGTCGAAGATCGACGGCATCAGCATCGCCGACGCGTGCCGCATGCAGGTCACCGACCTCGCCGAGTGGGTGCGCGGGCTCGACAAGCCCCAGGCCGGGCCGCTGCTCGACGCGCTCCGCGCGAACCTCGATTCCTTCGTCACGCTCGGGCTCGGCTACCTGAGCCTCGAACGCCCCTCCGGCACGCTCTCGGGCGGCGAGGCGCAGCGCATCAAACTGCTTCGGCACCTCGGCTCCTCACTGACCGACGTCACCTACGTCTTCGACGAGCCGACGATCGGGCTGCACCCGCACGACATCCAGCGCATGAACTCGCTGCTGCTGCAGCTGCGCGACAAGGGCAACACGGTGCTCGTCGTCGAGCACAAGCCCGAGACGATCGTCATCGCCGACCACGTCGTCGACCTCGGCCCCGGCGCGGGCAGCGCGGGCGGCGAGATCTGCTTCGAGGGGACCGTCGAAGACTTGAAGACGAGCGGCACGCTCACCGGGCGTCACCTCGACGACCGTGCGACGATCAAGCCCGCGGTACGTCCGGCGAAGGGCGCGATCGAGGTGCGCGGCGCGACCGAGAACAACCTGCAGAACGTCGACGTCGACGTGCCCCTCGGGGTGTTGACCGTCGTCACGGGCGTCGCCGGTTCGGGCAAGAGCTCGCTGATCCACGGTTCGGTCACCGGCGGCGAAGGCGTGGTCTCGATCGATCAGGGCGCGATCCGCGGTTCGCGGCGCAGCAATCCGGCGACGTACACCGGGCTGCTCGAGCCCATCCGCAAGGCCTTCGCGAAGGCGAACGGCGTGAAGCCGGCATTGTTCAGCGCCAACTCCGAGGGCGCGTGCCCGACATGCAAGGGCGCGGGGGTCATCATCACCGAGCTCGGCTTCATGGACACGATCGAGACGCCCTGCGAAGACTGCGGCGGCAAGCGGTTCCAGGCCGGGGTGCTCGAGTACAAGCTCGGCGGCCTCGACATCACCGAGGTGCTCGACCTGCCGGTCGCGCAGGCCCACCGTTTCTTCGCCGAGGGCGAGGCGAAGCTGCCGGCCGCGGTGAAGATCCTCAGCCGTCTCGAAGACGTCGGGCTCGGCTACCTCAGCCTCGGGCAGCCGCTCTCGACGCTGTCGGGCGGCGAGCGTCAGCGCGTGAAGCTCGCGATCGCGATGGGGGAGCCCGGTGAGGTGTACGTGCTCGACGAACCTACGACGGGCCTGCACCTCGCCGACGTCGAGAACCTGCTCGGCCTCCTCGATCGCCTCGTCGACTCGGGCAAGTCGGTCATCGTCATCGAGCACCATCAGGCCGTGATGGCGCACGCCGACTGGCTGATCGACCTCGGCCCGGGCGCCGGACATGACGGCGGGCTCGTCGTCTTCGAGGGAACGCCCGCCGAACTCGTGGCGGCGCGTTCGACGCTCACGGGGCAGCATCTGGCCGACTACGTGGGGGCGTGACCTTCCACGGGAGGCCGCAGCGCGATGTCGCGACTTCATGATGAACTCGCCTCTGCGCCGAGCATCCCGTCAGCCGTCGCACTGCCACCCTGCCGTCACGGAGGAGGAATAGGAGGAACATGAACACCCCCGAATCACGCCGGCTGCGCGACCTCGTCTACGAGACCTTCGCCGCCGAGGGCCGCGCGCCGTCGCCCGCCGAGCTCGCGCGCCGCACCGACAGCGACGTCGGCGAAGTGCGGCAGCGACTTCACGAACTCGCCGACGCGCACGCCCTCGTGCTCAACCGCGACGGCGACGCCGTGCGCATGGCGCACCCGTTCACCGCGGCGCCGATGGCGTTCGTCGTGACCCCGACCGACGGACTCGACGACCGTCGTTGGTGGGGCGGCTGCGCGTGGGACTCGTTCGGCATCAGCGCGGCGCTCGACCTCGAGGTGCGCATCGACACCGCGTGTCCGCAGTGCGGCGTCGCGCTCTCGTTCGTCGCCGGGCCGTCGACCCCGCCGCCCGCCGAACTCGTCGTGCGCTTTCCGCGCCCCGCGGCCGAGTGGTGGAGCGATGTCGTCGGCACCTGCACGATGATCCGGCTGTTCTGCACGCAGGAGCACGCCGAGGCGTGGACCGACGCCCACGCACCCGGCACGGGTTACCTCGCCCCGGCGACGACCGTCTGGAGCCTCTCGCAGCCCTGGTACGGCGACCGGCTCGCCGCCGATTTCACCCCGCACACGCGCGAGCACAACCAGCGGTTGCTCGACGAGCGCGGACTCGTGGGGGAGTTCTGGCGCCTGCCCTGATCGGTGGCGAAGCGCGCTCAGCCGAGGGGGAGCGGTCGATCTTCGACGACGCTCTTCATCACGAGCGTCGTGCTGAGCCGCTGCACGCCCGGCAGCCTCGTGATGCGCTCGTCGTAGAGGCGCTGGAACGCGGGGAGATCGGCCGCCACGACCCTCAGCAGGTAGTCGGGGTCGCCGAACAGGCGCTGCGCCTGGAGCACCTCCCGGATCT
Source organism: Agromyces sp. NPDC058136 (assembly GCF_042884375.1). NCBI lineage: Bacteria > Bacillati > Actinomycetota > Actinomycetes > Micrococcales > Microbacteriaceae > Agromyces > Agromyces sp. NPDC058136. Next base: position 135,512 of record NZ_JBHVUA010000007.1, read on the forward strand.
CGGCGACCTGGGTCTCGAAGGCATCGACCGTCTCGTGGTCGGCCGCGCGCATGGTGACGAAGATGAGCGACTCGAAGGTCAGCCCGAGAGCGTGCGCGTCGAGGTGGGCTCGGTAGCCGCTGATGACGCCAGAATCCTCGAGCGCACGCAGACGCCGGTGGCAGGGGGAGATGCTCAAGCGCACGCGATCGGCCAGTTCGGTGACGGTGAGGCGCCCGTCGCGCTGCAGTTCGGCAAGTATTTTCCGGTCGAGGTCATCCACGGTGACATTCTTCCCTCATTCGACCCAATTCGCGAGGAAGATCGAAAACACCTTCCGGCCGATCACCCATAGTCTTCCTTTCGCCCCGCAGCATATGCGTTCCGCGGGGGAGAAGGGGATACACGTTGCATCCGAGTTCGATCGCCGCTTTCTGGATGCTGGCGCTCATGTTCATCGTGATCCCCGGTGCCGACTGGGCGTACGTCATCGCCGCCGGTCTTCGCGGCCGGGTGGCGCCCGCCGTCGCCGGGCTCCTCACCGGGCACCTCGCTGCGACGCTCGTCGTCGCCGCCGGCGTCGGCGCGGTGCTCGCCGAACTGCCGTTCGCGCTCACCGCCCTCACGACCGCCGGCGCTGCGTATCTCGTGTGGCTCGGCATCGGCACGCTGCGCGCGCCCGCCGCTCCGGTCACCGCCGACGGCGACCGCGAGGCCTCCGCCTGGAGCTGGTTCGGGCGCGGTGCCGCGGTGAGCGGCACGAACCCGAAGGTGTTCCTGCTGTTCCTCGCGCTGCTGCCGCAGTTCACCGACCCGTCGGCGGTCTGGCCCCTCTGGGTGCAGATCGTCGCGCTCGGGTTCGTGCACGTCGTGACCTGCGCGGTCGTCTACTCGGCCGTCGGTCTCGGCGCGCGCGCCGTGCTTTCGGCGCGACCACGGGCCTCGCGCATCGTCACCCGGCTGTCGGGCGCCGCGATGATCGGCATCGGCGGGTTCCTGCTCGTCGAGCAGGTGCTGCATCTCGCGCAGCAGACGAGCGCCTGATCGATCGGTAGTGTGTGGCGGGATGGACGCTGACGCCACCCGCACCGACCGAGCGCAGCTCGGATCCATCGAGGTCGACGCCTCCGTGCTCGACTCCCCAGGAGAGAGGCTCGCCGAACTCGCCGAGCGGCTCGGGTTCACGTTCGATGGACCGCCGGTGTCGCCTGAGACCGGTTGGCGGGTGCTCCAGCGGGCCCACGGCGAGATCGCCGTCGGAGCACCTCTCGACGACTCTCGAATGTCGTGGCGACTCGGCACAGGGAGCGAGCACGGGGGAGAACCGGTCAGCTTCCATCCCGATCCGCAGCGACGGCGCCCGGGCCGCGCAGAGCGCCGTCGCGGACTCGCGCTGCGCTGGCCCGCGACGTTCGGCACCCTCGACCCGGCCAACCTCGCGATCGACGTGGTGAACACCGGCGACGAGATCTGGCGGCCCGACGGGCAGGACTCGTTCCGCGTCGCAGGCTTCATCGAGACCGGCGACGCGACGAGCAGTGTCGTACTCGGCTTCGCAGGCGGCGGCGAGCCGGCATTCGCGCTCGGGCCGGGGGAATACGCGCGGGTGAAGACGCATATCTCCCCCTCGCAGTGGGTGAACGTCACGGCGGGGGAGCACCGCATCAGAGCGCTTCTCTTCGACCTCGGGCTTCGCTCTCAGGAAACACTCAGAATAACGGTGGATGCCACTGAGCTCGAGCAGCTGCGACCGCAACGCCGAACCGAGGCAGGAGGGGCGGGCGAGGCATCCGAGCACCGTCGACGCATCGCAGAACGACTCGAAATGCTGCGTGCGCTGCAGGCCGCCGGGCGCTCGATCCACGACGTGATCGATGCGATCTCGGCAGCCGATGATCGTGATGACGCCGTCACGAGCGTCGGAGAGTTGCTCGGGTGCGGATCTGGCCGCAGCAGCGGTCGTCGCGGCGTCGCTCGGGCGGTTCGCGCCGCCCGATGTCGAACGGCTCGAACGCGAACTCACCGAACTGGAGCGCGCGATCGCAGCCGACGAGGAGCCGTGATCAGCCGCCGTACCAGCCGAGCGTGCCCCAGTCCTCATCGGTTGTCACGCAGATGGCGGCGACCTCCTGCGTGGCCACGCTGATCTTCTCCACCTGATCGGCCCACTTCGCGGGATCTTCGCTCATGCTGGCGCGCCGGTTGATGACGCGCGATGCATCCTCGAGCGAAGTGATCTGATCCCTCAGCTCCGACTTCTCCAACGCTGCCCCGATCCGTGCGAACTCCCAAGATGCGGTGAAGTAGAGGCCAGGCACGCTCTGCACGCCGAGCTCGGCCTCCGGTGCTTCGGCGATGTTCTGCACGATCGAGATCGGAGCGACGAGTTGCTCGCACGCCACCGCAGCGGCGTCGACCGCGTCGGCCGACGGGAAGGCCGATGCGGGTGGAGTATCGGCGGTGGCTTGCGTGGCGCTGCACGCCGTGAGGCACCCGAGCGCGAGCAGTGCAGCTGAGAGCGAAGCCGCGGCAGAGCGTCGGCGCAAGTTGGACCTCCAGAGGATGAGTGTGCGTTCACATGGGTATGTCCGGTCGAGCCGAAACGGTTCCGTAATCGCCTGACTGCACAGCCTGAGGAACCACAATGAGAGGCATGTCAGCTGATCGCTCCTACATTCGCGTGAAAGCGATGATCGTCGCGCCGAACGCCGACAGCTCTGCCCATCTCGTCAGCAGGAATGCACCAACCAGCGAGAATCCGCTCGGCTTTGACCGGCTCATCGGCGGCAGTGTCGAACTGGGGGAGACGCACAAGGCGGCGATCATCCGCGAGGTCGACGAGGAACTTGGAGCCCGTATCCTCGACCTCACCCATCTCGGCATGATCGAGAGCATCTTTCGGTACAACGGCGAACTCGGCCACGAGATCGTCGCCCTGTACTCTGGCCGCTTGATTCCCTTGCCGGCAGACGAAGACGGCACGCTCACGGAGTCGGACGGCTCTGTGGTTCCTGTTGTGTGGCGACCATTCGATGACGCCGATGTGGCGGTGCCGCTCTACCCGTCGGGAGCGAACGACTGGATTCGCGATCTGCGCTCGTAGGTCCGACGCGCGTTCGATCCCGGCCGTCCGGGTGCGCGCAGATCCGACCCCATCAGGCCCCGCGTATGGAACCGTTCACCAATGCGAGTACTTCTGCGGAACTGCTCGCCATCAGCGTCGGTGCCCACTGTTCCGACCAAGGCCGTCGGTGAGTCACCCACGCCGTCTCCAGGCCTGCTGCCCGCCCTCCCGCCATATCGGCCTCGACGTGGTCGCCGACCATCCAGGCGACTCCGTCCGTCGCAGACATTTCACGTGCAGCCGCGAAGATTCGTGAGTCAGGTTTCTTGAAGCCAAGTTCGCCGGATATGGCACTCCCAGTCACGATCTCGGCAAGGCCCGTTCGCCGAAGCTTCATCCTCTGCTGGTCGGAATCTCCGTTGGTCACAATCACAAGACGTTCACCGATCGAATCCAGTTCGTTGAGCTGCGACATGACTCCGGGGTAGCACTCGATGTAGTCAACGTGTTCGTAGAGCAGTTGAGCCACGAGCCTGTCGACGTCGGTCCCAGTCGGCCCCAACCTGCCGAGGATCATTCCCGCCAGCTCAGCGCGAGGAGTGTATCCGTGTGCGTCAGCATGGATGAGCCATTCGATGTCCGATGCTTCGCCGCCCCACGCCACGACTGCGGCGTCTGCCCATCGCGCGAACGCGGCGTCTCGATCGACGAGAGTGTTGTCAAGGTCGAGGAACACGGCCATGGATGGATCCTATGAGTCCCGGCGAAGCCACACGAAGCATCCTTGTGTCGCGAGTGCGTGGTTGATCGAACTCGCATCGGTTCACTGGGGGAGAGGCTCGCACTCCGAGGGCTCGAGGTCGTTGCTGACGATCGCGCGTCAACACAGTGAAGAATGTCGCCTATGAGCGGTGAGGACGAATGGTGGGAAGTTGTCGACGCCGACGGTGTTCCCGTGGGTTCCACGTTTCGAAGAGGTGCGCCGAACTGGCCTGTCGGTCGTTTCCACGTGATCGTCGCGGTCTGCGTCCAACGTGACGATGGAGCGGTTCTTCTCACCAAGCGGGCCGCGGACAAGAAGGAGTTTCCGCTTGCATGGGAGTTTCCGGGTGGCAGTGCGTGGGCCGGCGAGTCGAGCCGTGAAGCCGCGAGCCGCGAGTTGGTGGAGGAGACCGGCATCGCTGTGACACCGGAGTCCCTCCAGTGGGTCGGCCGAGTGGTTGAAGCGTCAGCCTTGCTCGACTTCTACGTGGCTCGTCGCCCATCCGAAGCGGATGTGATTCTGCAACTCAGCGAGGTCGCGGCCGCCGAGTGGGCGACCGTGCACGAGGTGGGACGTCTGTTGAGCGCGGGGGAGATGGCCGCACCGTGGACCGCCCGCCTGGGTGCGCTCTGGCCGCGTGTTCTCGAGGCGATCGATTCGGACCTCATCAGCTGATCATCTCGACCTCTTGGGCGCGCTGAAACAGGGGAGGAGTCGGCGGAAACGGCGAGCGCATCGCGCCAAGATGGCTCCATGGCAGATGAGCGGGAGAGTGCGGTCGTTGTCGAGCTACCGGAGCTGGACGCGGTTCTCGACGACCACCGGCTTGCGCTCGATCCCTCACGGCGATGGGGGATGCCGGCACATCTCACCTTGCTCTACCCATTCGTGCCGCCAGCAAGCGTAGATCGCGCCGTAGTCTCCAGATTCGAGGGCGTATCGAAGGGACTGCGTCAGTTCGATGCCGAGTTCGACGATTTCGGATGGTTCGCCTACAAGGTGCTTTGGCTCGCACCATCCCGTCCGGAGCCTTTCGAGATTATGATCTCGCGACTGACCGACGCGTTTCCAGAGTTCCCTCCGTACGGTGGAGTGTTCGACGAAGTCGTTCCGCATGTCACGATCGGCGAGGGCGGCGCCCCGGAGCTCTTGCGCACGGCCATGGACGCGATTCGCCCTCAGCTTCCACTGAAGTCGAGCGTCACTTCACTCAGCCTCATGACCGGGACGACGGAACCCGGATCGTGGCATGTCGTCGAGCGAGTGGCGCTCGGCAAGTAGTGAGGCTGGAACTCACATCCGTTCAAGCCGGTAGAGCCTCGAGTTCGTCGACTCGAAGCGACCGGATGTCGCCGTTCGGCCACCCGGCCGGCGAGGTTCGCTAGCGGGTACGGGGACCTCGGCTGTGCCGCCGGGGGATCGACTTACGGGCTTCGGGCCCGCGTATCGTGATCGATGTTCGGCCCGGCTCGCAGCGTTGGCGGCAGGCGATAGATTCGCCCATATGTTGAAGACCCGAACCGGCCGCGCAGCCCTCACCGCGCTGCTGATGCTTCCCCTGCTCACCGGGTGTACCACTGCGGACGATTCGTTCTTGCCCGGCACCGACACGACCCCGAACGCGGCCGCCACAGCGGCCCCCACACCAATCGAAGGGGACGCGGACGGGGACGGGGAGCTTTCGGAGTTCGAGAAGGAGGTGCTCGCGGGGAAGGCCCCCCGCGACATCACGCTTCACGATGGCACCGTCGTCGTCGTGACACCCGGTCAGCCCCTCCCGCAGCCGGTCATCGACCAGATCGTCGCCGACGCGGCGCCCGGTGCGGCCCAGACCCAGACCGACGACGAGTTTGCGCCCATGGCGGGCGAAAGAAGCATCCGCGAGGTCGCAACCACGTACGCGAACGAGATTGGTCGCACCGTCGTCATCGTCTACTGGGGCTTCGGCGCCTGGGGGCACGATCTCCTCGGTCGACGAATCCGGCGGGACGGGGCTAGCAGGCAGCGGCGACCAAGAAGCGATGGTCGCCGCGGCAACCGAGTGGGCTGAATCGCACGACGCCTACGTAGTCGTTGTCGGGTAGTTGCTTTCTGGGAGGCAGAATTGCAAGCGTGGGCTGACCGGTAGAGGCTCGTATTCGAGGGCTTCGAGTTCTCCCCGGTTCGGCCGACCCGGTTAGCCTCGAGGAGTGACTTCAGCGGCATCCACCCTCGCCCGGATCGTGACCGCCATCGACCGCGAGGAACTCGGCGCTTACGGCGTGCATGTACTCATCGGCGACGATGAGGCGCAGCATCGCTGGCGCAGCGACGATCGCGTGAACGTCTACTCCGTGTCGAAGGGCGTAAGCGCACTAGCAGCCGGGATCGCGGTTGACGCCGGGATCCTCGCCCTCGACACCCGCGTCACCGAACTGCTGCCGACCATGCAGCTCGGCGAAGGCGTCGAGCAGGTGACGTTGCGCCACCTGCTCACGATGACGAGCGGCATCGACTTCGAATGGTTCGGCAGCCAGGAGGCACCGTGGCCCGATCTCGCGCAGGAGATGCTGCGCCGCCCCTCGCGCAGTGCGGGCGAGGTCTACCAGTACTCCGATGCGAGCACCTACGTGGCGATGCGCATGCTCGGTGCGGTCGTCGGCGACGTGCGAGACTGGCTCCTGCCGCGGCTGTTCGAGCCGCTCGGTATCCACAATCCGCAGTGGCACCGCTGCCCACTCGGCTGGATCGTCGGCGGCGCCGGCCTCGAGCTGCGAACGGAGGAACTCGCCCGCATCGGCCGCGTGCTGCGCGACCGCGGAGAGTGGCATGGACATCGGATCGTGACCGCCGATTGGGTCGAAGCAATGCACACCGATTGGGTGCCCACTGGGTGGGACGGAGACTCATCGCTCTACGGCATCGCTGCTTGGTCCGGGCCAGGCGAAGGCTGGCGACTCGATGGCCTCTACGGTCAGTACATCTACGTCGACCGAGAACGAGATGCCGTCATCACCATCACAGCGCACGAGGAAACCCGCGACCATCGCCTTGTCCAGATCGCGTCAACGAGCCTGGCAGGCTGAGTTCTCGCATCAGATACAACTCGCACGGGTTTACCGGTAGAGCCTCGTATTCGAGAGCCTCGAGTTCGTCGGCTCGACACGCTGGCAAGAGTAGTGGGGCTGCTCAACGCTCGTCGCTGGGCACGAACTGCACTCCTGATTCGTGCCAATCGTCGCGCTGGCTGCCCGGTATCGTTCATGTGATGATCACGTTGGACTCTCGCCTCGCCACCCCGATGGGGTACGGGGGATGACGGTGTCAGTACCTGCAGCCGCCGTGCTTCTGAACGGCTCGTCTGGCGTTGGAAAGTCCCGAACGCTGCTGGAGCTCGGCGTGCTGCTGGGGGAGCGGAATACCTCGCACGCCCTCATCGATCTGGACCATCTCTCGCTGTCGTGGCCGCGGCCGTCGGATGACCCATGGGGCGGCAGGATCGCTCGCGACAACCTGGCCGCGGTTGCCGGAAACTACCGCGGTAGCGGTATCGACCGGCTTGCAATCGCCCATGTATTCACCGACTGGGCGCATCTCAACGGCTGCCGTGCGGCGCTGGGTGCAGCGTCCGCCGGGGAGATCCCTGTCGTGCGACTGCGCGCGTCGCGGCACGTCGTCGAGCAGAGACTCCGATCGCGCCATGCCACCGAGGCGCCGTGGGAACTTGACGCGTTTCTCGCCGGGTACGAGGGACTCACACGCGCACTCGACGACGTTGGCCTCGACGACCACGTCATCGACGTTGACACCCTGAGTCCGCGAGAGGTCGCCGAGCAGGTTGCCGACATCGCGGGTTGGTAGACGTTGCCGCAGTCGAAATCGACACGGACCCGTTCGTGTACGCGCTTGGGCTGAAGCTTGACGAGCAGACCATCGTCACCGCAGTGATCCCACGCGAGCATCTCGACCATGTCCGGATCGCGTTCGCCACTCGGTCAAGCGCGAAATAGGAGTCCACTAACGGATCCCCGAAACATCGAGCACCCTGGCGCGTTCTCGCATCAGATAGAACTCGCGACAACTAGCCGATAATGCACATTATGTCGGAATGGCTTTTGAGAAGGCTCCCCAGGGGCCACGAATGCCGCCCTTCTGCCGGCGACCAACCTCGACGCTCCCGCCATCGATTGCAGAGTTCGGACGTGTCGCCTTCGGATCACTCGCTGAGCGAGGCATCCTCATGGTTATCGAGTTCACGGGATCCACTCACTTCAGCGCTGCACCACCAGCCAGGTCGTCCTCGTCGGTGATGTGCACGCGGGTTCCGCTGCGGTCGAAGAGGCTCAGAATCTCCGCTGGCGTCTCCCCTACGCCGCCGAACCAATGCGGCGTTCGGGTGTCGAACTCAGCAACCTCCCCCGCCTCGAGGACGAGATCGCGCTTCCCGACGATCAGTCGCACGCTGCCGGCGAGCACGTACAGCCACTCCGAACCGTCATGCGTGCGCAGGGTGCCGGGGCCGGGTTCGATAGGAAGAACCATCTTCCAGGCCTGGACGCCACCGGGATTGCGGGTAAGCGGGATCACGATCCGTCCGTTCCGGCTGCGTGGCCGCAGCTGCACGCGTGGGTCGCCGAACTCGGGCGCGCCGACCAGATCGTCAAGACTCAGCGCATAGGCGCGAGCCAGAGGAAACAACAATTCGAGGCTGGCTCGGCGCTGCCCGCCCTCCAAACGAGAGATCGTACTTGCGGATGTCCCCGCCAGCTCGGCGACCTCGGCGAGGGTCATCCCCCGCCGGGTGCGGATCTGTTGCAATCGCGGGCCGATGCCTTCGAGTGCCGCAGCAAGCTCGTCGTTCGCTTCCATGACTTCAGTCCATCACCCGATTGCAGTTTCCGCAAGATCGATTGCGCTTCCATCTGAGCCGCCGCACTCTTGTCTCATGACACTTGATCAATTCGATGTTGCGGTCGTCGGGGGCGGCGCAGCCGGCCTCAGCGCCGCACTCACGCTCGGAAGGTCCCGCCGGTCGGTCGTGATCTTCGATGCGGGTGAACCGCGCAATGCGCCTGCCGCGGAAATGCACGGTTTCCTGTCCCGGGACGGCCTTGCGCCATCTGAGCTCCTCCAGGTCGGCCGAGGCGAGGTCATCTCCTACGGCGTCCGATTCATCGGGCACACGGCCGCCGCGGTCCGAGGCGACGTCGACACCGGGTTCGTGGTGACCGCCGGCAATGGTACTGAGATCGCTGCTCGCCGGCTCATTCTCGCCACGGGTGTGGAGGACCGACTCCCCGCGATTCCGGGTGCCCGCGAAGCCTGGGGCCGATTCCTGCTGCACTGCCCGTACTGCCACGGCTATGAGGTTCGCGACCGACCGCTGGCGATCTTCGGCGGTCTTCCTGGCGCGGTCGGGCAGGCCCTCCTGATCCGCCAGTGGACGACCGACCTCACCTACGTGACCAACGGGATGGCCCTCGCCGAAGAGGACCGGCACAAGCTCCTCGCCCGTGGCATCGACGTTCGGGAAGGCGCGATCACCGCCCTCGTTCTCGATGGCGGTCGATTCGATGGCATCCGTCTCGACGGTGGGCACACGGTCAGGGTCGATGCCGTCTTCATCCGACCCCCGGCACGGCCGCGCACCGAGCTGATCGCCTCACTCGGCGGGACATTGGATGCGAGCGGCTTCGCCCATATCGATCCATCCGGCCGCACTTCGATTCCCGGAGTGTGGGTCACCGGCAATCTCGTCGATCCGCGCGCGCAGGTCATCACCGCTGCTGGGCACGCCAACGCCGTCGCGATGGAGGTCAACGCGAACCTCGTGGATGACGACGTCCATACCGCCCTGCTCGCCCTCGACTGAATGCTCCGGAAGGCAGACCCATGACCAGCACTCCCCCGTCCATACCGAAGCCGCCCAGCCAGCACGAGCTCGCGCTCATGATCTGGATCGCCGTGGCGCCCACCTTGCTGCTCATCAACCTCGTGCTCGGACCCATGATCGCCGCGCTGCCCGTCGTCCCGCGGACGCTCATCGTCGTCACGATCGCCGTTCCGATCGTGATCTATGTCCTCATGCCGATCCTCCACAAGCTCCGCCGGAGGCTCCACGGTCACCGGCGGCCTTCACACCAGATCGATCAACGGCGCACCCGAAAGCACAGGTGAAGCACCCGGTCGCCCTGAATCACCGCGTGAGGATCCTCCACGAGGTGCGGAGCAGGATCAGAAACATCTGCCACTCCCCCGTTCGGCGCCAGATAACTGGATTGATCTTGTGAGAGCTCCGGGGCACGTGATGTGCCGGAGGTCGTATCGATCCGTGGTCCGCTTCGGGGTACCGTCCAGTAGGGCGCCACGCGCTGGAAGGCTGTGATCTGAATGCCTGTGAACGGCAAGTGGGGAAACGATATGCGGAATGACGTGCCCGGAGTCTCCGAGGCGGTGACGACCGAGTTGCATGCGCGGTTGCTGGAGCGGGGAAGTGTGTTGGCGTCCGCCGAGGCGCTCGACGGCGGGCTGGACTTTCAGGTCCAGTCGATCCTTGGAGAGGTCTTCTCGCAGTTGGGCGGCGTCGTCGAATCGCCGCCGGTCGCGGTTGAGTACAGTGACCCCGAGGCGTTGAGCGCGCACGGTCAGCGGTCCGCCGAGTTGGACATCGACCCGTCGGAACCGCTGATGGCCGCAGAGGTGCTTTTCGGCGTGGCGTTGCCGCTCGTTGCAGACGCCGTCGCTCAGAGGTCGGGCCAGCGACGGGACTTGGATGTCGCCCGAGCGTTGCATCATGCGATCTGGCGACGGTTCCCACCCGGTGCCATCGCCTACGTGGAAGTGCTTCGGAATCAGCTGCGGTCGTCCGACCGCGAAGCGCGGTTGCGTCTCGCGCGCGAGCTGCACGATCGGATCGCCCACGGCATTGCGGCCGGCGTGCAGCGGTTGGAAGCGGCCCAGCTACGTCGAACGGATCAGGACGTCGAGACAGCAATCAGGGTCCTCCGCGGTGCGCTCGCAGACACTCAGGACATCGCCGTCGACCTCCGAGCACAAGTCGGCGATAAGGATCTGGCTGAAGCGCTCGAGGACTACGCCTACGCGACGGGCGGGCATGACACGCTGCCCATTCACGTCACGCAGGTCGGTGCAGTCAGGCCGCTGAGCGACCTTGCTCGCGAGGAGTTGTTCACGATCGTCGCCGAAGCGACCCGCAACGCGCGCACCCACGCCCAGCAGGCGACCGCGGTACAGGCGCGTCTCGAGTGGTCGCCGACAGAGCTGCACATCAAGGTCACCGACGACGGGCTCGGGTACACCGACGACACTCACGGACCCACTTCGCTCGGGCTTCGCGGGATGGCCGAGCGTGCTGGCCTGATCGGAGCGACGGTGGAGTTCCTTTCCGCCGCGGGCGCCGCGGGCATCCGGCTCAGGTTGCCGTTCGTCGGCCGGAGCTCGGCGTGACGGGTGTGGCATCCGTGACCGTGGTCATCGCGGACGACCACGAACTCTTCCGAGAAGGGTTGCGGGCGATGCTCACCGCCGCCGATGGAATCCAGGTCGTCGGGGAGGCTGCGACGCACGATCAGGCCTATGAGCAGGCGATCGCTGCCCGGCCCGACGTACTGCTACTTGATGTCGAAATGCCCGGCATCCCAGTGCTGTCGACGATCAGCCGGGTCCGAGCCGAGGCTCCGGACACGCGGATCCTCATCGTCACGATGCACCGGGACCGAGTCCTCGCGAATCACCTGCGCGCCGCGGGTGCGGCCGGGTTCGTATCGAAGTCGGCTCCGGCCAGCGAGCTGGTCGACTCGATCCGCTCTGCGACCGACATTCCGGACACCGATCGCCGGCCAGCGCTCATCGCCTCGATCCTGTCACTGCGTGAGAAGGAAGTGATGCGGCTGATCGCGCAGGGCCTGTCCAACGAGGAGATTGGGCGGTCGTTGTCGATCTCGGTCGGCACGGTCAAACGCCACAACACCAACATCTTCACCAAGCTCGGCGCGACCTCGCGCACCGATGCCGTGGGGAAAGCATCGCGGCTCGGCGAGATCGAATCACCGCGCTCATGAATGAGCCGCCGTCTGATCCGGTCTGGCACACAGGGGGTGGCGTTGCCACAGGCACACGTTCGGCTCAGCCTGCATTGCTGTCTGCTGGATCGGGTCGTGCTCGTCGGGCCATCCGCTGGGCAGCGATGGCGACCGCCGGAGCCTCTGTGAGTGCGCTGCTCATCTTGGAACAACTCCAGCGCCCCGGGTTGCACGTCGTCCTGTTCTCGGTGGATACCTCCCAGTGGCGAGCCATCCTTCACTTCGTCTTCCTCGGCTCGGCGTGTGTGGCGGCGGCGACGATCGCGCATCAGCTGACCAGAGGGCCGCGGAGGCTGGAACGCGCCGCCGGATGGGCGATCGGCCCGATTCTCATCTTGTGCGGAATCGCGATCGGCCTCCTCTTCCTTCTCTTCATCGCGATCGCGTCGGTCGGGCAGTACGTCACGGTCACGGCAGACGACGGGACGCAGTTTCTAGTCCGCGCAATGACGTGGCATCACACCAGCTACACCGTTCTCGAGCCTGGCGAGGAATGGGGCCCGTGGTACTCGGACGGCGCATCGATACTCACTGACAACCCCAACGACGCGCTCGCGGATGGCGAGTACGTCCTGCAACGAACGCCGAGTGGCTACCGCCTGACATTCGATTCGGCGCGTGGAGACGGCCGCTCGTACGAACTCGAGTGGTGAACCGCGGACATCGCACGGGCTGCTCGGGCAGGTGGAATGTTGCGAAGGTCGTATCGACCCGCCGACCGGCCCCGACGTACGTTACCCGTAGCCCTACTGTCACTGACCGGAGATGAGACGACGTGAAACCCTACGCCGCCGCAGTGCCCGATCGCAACGTTCCGCTCGTGGATCCGACCGCGATCAGCATGCCACCACACACCTCGATCGATATCACCGCCTATCTTCCGGCTGCCGACAGCGAACCGACCGCATGAAGCACATGAGGCACGCGAACGAACGAGCGGCGCTGGCGATCGTGCTGACCGTGCTCGCGCTCGCTTTGACGGCCTGCACGGCGAGCCCAGGAGCGAGCGCACCCGGGGGTACCCAGGCAGCGGAGACGACATCTCCCGCCGGCGCCGAATCGATGCCGCCTGGTGCCGACGACCGGCACCTGTGCGGCCAGGTGAGCGCGCTCGAGGGCATCCGGTATCGCTCCGGCTGGGAGCACGACCAGGGTTTGATCGATGATGTCGAGTACGCGTCACGGGTGGCTGCCATCGAGGACGGCTGGAAGACCATGGTCGTCGGAGGCACCGAGGTGTCACCGGCCATCAAGGACGCGCAGCGAGCGCTCTCCTCCGGCGGCACCGGCTACGCGAACACGGAGTTCCAACGTGCCGTGGGCGAGGTTGCGACCGCGTGCGACGATGCCGGCTCGCTCATTTCGGTCAGCGCCCTGCCCGGGCAGGGTGGTTGAGCCGATGCCCGCGGCCCCGACGGAGACCGGCGCACGACGCCAGCGAGCTCGCCGGATTCTCGGCCCTCTCCTCACGGTTGTGCTGAGCTGCATGGCCTTGCCGATCAGCCTGATGGCGATGTTCGGACTCTCGATGAGCCTGAACGACTACGACACCAGCGGTCAGGGTGGTCCGTTCCGGAACTGCACGGCAGATTCCACGGAATGCTCGGGAGTGAACCTGGCAGGGATCGTGCTCAGCAGTGCGGTGCTCGTTGGCATCGCGGTCGCCATCGGCTTCGCCGGACAGGCCACCGCGGCGTTTCCCTCAAGACTGATCGGACGAATTGCGCTGACCGCATTGAGCGCAGTCGTGACCCTGGCGGGCATGGTGCTCATCTGACACGGCCTCACAGAGCCCGGGTTCTGACCCGCCTACTCGATGCCGCCGCATGTTGCTCGCAAACCGGGACGCCCGGCTCACGTAGTCGCAGACAGGACTTCCAATGGAGAGGGGGCTTGAGCCTTTGAGCGAACCGCAGCGGCAGGAAGGCGTTGCCTTCTTTTCGGCCGCGTTCGCCCTCGCTGCCCCTCTTGTAGCGCTGAGCGGCTTCTACGCCCTACTCATTCCATCAATTGCTTCATACCACTCTGCGAGCGCTCAGATTGATGATGCTCGATCGATATACGCCCCGTCGATTGTCATCTATGGAGCGGCTCTTCTCTTCGTTGGCTTTCCGTTTGTACAGGGCACGACCTCTGCGATCGCACCCACGTCTCGCAGCTTGATCGCTTCGATATTCACTGTGACCGTAGCCGCGGCAGTTGTGCTCTTGACGTTTCATTCTCTCTGGGGAGCGGCCGCGATGTCCCCGACGATTGGGGCGCAAGCGGCCTCTTGGGATGCGTTGGTCTCCCGACTCCCCCTGAATTCGGCCACAGCGTGGGCAGTGGCCGTCATCCCAGTCCTTGCCTGGTACGGGTTCTGTTGCTCCGTCCTGCTGTCCAGGAGCACGACCGGCCGTCGGCGGCAGCGAGCGCATGCAACCGCTCTTGGCTGCGCAGTTGTACTTGGACTCGCCAATGTCGCGCTCATTGCGACGATCTCTGTTCAATTCAGTTCGACGTGGTGAGACCGGGTGTCAATTGATCGCAGGTCCTTCTCGACCGTTCGCCGGTCCCCACCGGTGCTACTCGACAACTACGACGTAGGCGTCGTGGGATTCCGCCCAGCCGGTGGCCGCGGCGACCATCGCGTCTTTGTCGCTGGTGCCTGCTAGCCCGGTCCCGCCGGATTCGTCGACGGAGGAGACCGTGCCCCACGCACCGAAGCCCCAGTAGACGATGACGACGGCGCGACCGAACTCGTTCGCGTATGAGGTTGCCACCTCGCGGATGCTTCTGATTCCCGCCATGGGCGCAAACTCGTCGTCGGTCTGTGCCGGGGCTGCGCCGGGCACCGCATCTGCGACGATCTGGTCGATGACCGGCTGCGGGAGGGGCTGTCCGGGTGTCACGACAACGACGGTGCCATCGTGAAGGGTGATGTCGCGGGGTGCGTTCCTCGCGAATACCTGCTTCTCGAACTCGGAGAGCTCGCCGTCCTCGTCCGTGTCCCCTTCGATCGCAGCGGATGCGGCCGTGTTCGGGGTCGTGGCGGTGTCGGGCAGGGACGAGGCGTCCACAGTGGCACAGCCGGTGAGCAGGAGGAGGGTCAGCAGCGCGGTGAGGGCGACGCGGCCAGTCGGGGTCATCATTCGGCGAATCTATCGCCCGCGGCCAACTCTGCAAGCGGGCGACGCAATCAGGGCGTTCCAGACGATCACGGAGCATCGACGTCCCAGTTGGCGCGATGCGCGCGCTTGCCGGTGGCGTGAGAAAGCCCCGCCGGCGCACTATGGCTGGCGCGTCAGTTCGACCGTGAATCACAGGGCAGGCTCGACTGCGACCACTACGAAGACCGGCTCGGGTCGAGCTCGTGCGGACGGGAGCGCGGCCGCTGAGAAGCACCTTCGCGGCAGTCGGCGCCCAGCTCGCGTTGCACGCGACCTTCGCCGTGGCCACGGCGCCGAGGTGCCTGACGATTCCCAGCACCGTGAGCGCGGTGCGAGCGCATGCAGCCGATCTCAGCTGCGCTGCTGTGCTTGGTCTCGCCGAATGTCGCGCTCATCGTGACGATCTGCTGAGTTCAGTTCGGGTTGGTGAGACCGGAATGTCGACTGCGTTGCTCAGGCCGGATGCGGCGGTTCGTGCTGTGCCTGAGCGAGCCAGTAGTCTCGGCGGCCCAACCCGAGAACAGCGGCCGAACTCCCTCACACGGCCGCGAATCGCATTTGCAACGCACGAGCTACGCCGGCCGTCCCCGCCGTTCGACGATGAAGGCCTCCTTGCCGTCGAGGTAGGCGATCCGGTCGTCAGGATGCTGGATGGACAGATCGAGCTTGAGCTCCTGGTACGCATCGCGTTCAGACGGGTGGGCTCGCAGGAAATCGCGAAAGCCGAGGTATTGCTGCCATTCTTGTGACCCGTGCTCCAACACGTGGAGATTTGCGAGCCGAATCATCGGCTGGAGTTCATAGGCATACATGCGATCCGGACGAACTTCGTTCGCGTCACCACGGAACTCGAACCCGAGTTCGGTGAGCCAGTCATGAGTCTCGTCGTGCACGTCGCCATCCCGGAGAGGGTGACCGACGCCGATTCCGATGTCCAGGATCGGCTTCGCCGCCAGCCCAGGGACCGAGGTCGATCCAATGTGCTCGATCGCAACCACGGTAGTGGGCGCGTCGAAGGTCATCAACGCGCGAACATCATCAAACGTGCGCGCCCAAGCATCAGTGGCCGGTGTGATCTGCACGACGCCCCGACGAAGCCCAAGGGCCGAACCGGCGAAGGCGACCGCAAGAGCGCCGACGTGAGAGGACATCCCGCCAGACTAGTCCGGCGAACGACAGCTTCCTCATCAAGAGTGGCGCCCAGCGAAATCCGGCTCGGGCCGAGCTCGTGCGGAACGGTAGGCTACGTGCTCGTGCACAGCGAGCGGGCGAATCGGACTCTGCGGGGGTCCCTGGTCGCGCTCAGCGCGACGCTGCTGGCGTCGCTCGCACACACGATCGGCGGCGGAGCGCCTCCAGGCGCGCTCTCGCTCGTCGTCGCGCTCGCGTTCACGGTTCCGTTCGGCATCGCGATGGTCGGAACGGGAGCGCGGCCGCTGAGAAGCGCCTTCGCGGCCGTCGGCGCTCAGCTCGCGTTGCACGCGACCTTCTCACTCTCGGCCGGCGCGGCGCCGAGCGGTCAGCGCGTCGAGGGCGCGCTCGCTCACAACCGCCACTCCCCCGCGGCCATGAACAGCGCATGGCTCGAGCTCGCGGACACCGGCGCCTCGACCCATGCTGAGCATTTCGGCGGGGCGATGCCACTCGCGCACGTTGTCGCGGCCGTGGTTGCCATTGCGGGAATCCGGCTCGTCGACGGAGCCATTCGTGCGATCGCGGAGGTCTGGCGAAGCATCCTCGTCGTCGTCGCCCTGCTGCTCGCGCCGTCGCTCGCGATCGCGCCACGACGGAACGTACGCGACCGTGCCGCCGTGCGCGTCCGCCCGGTTCTCGCGCGTCTTGAATCGAGTGTGGTGCGGCGCGGACCGCCGCGTGGAATCGGCGCCGCCGTCGCGGCGCATGTGCGCTGAGCATCCGATTCCACACGAAAGAAATCAACATGTCTGAACGACCTTCCGTCCGTCCTGCCCTCGTGACCGCCGCTGCGCTCGGCGCCGGCGCCCTGCTCGCCCTCGGCGCCCCACTCGCCGCGAGCGCGCATGTCGGCGTCGAGTCCACGTCGACCGCGGCGGGCGCGTACACCGTGCTCGGCTTCGGCATCCCGCACGGCTGCGGCGAGAGCCCCACTACCAAGCTCACCTTCACGATCCCCGAGGGGATCGACCGGGTCACCCCGACCGTCAACCCCGGTTGGACGATCGAAAAGGTGATCGAGACCCTCCCCGAACCGAAGACCGACTCGCACGGAGCGAACGTCGTCGAACGGGTGAGCCAGGTCGTCTACACGGCGGTCACCCCGCTGCCGAGCGATCTGCGCGACGTCATCGAGCTTTCACTGCAGTTGCCCGCCGACGCCGAGGGCGAGACCCTCGAGTTCCCGGTGCTGCAGGAGTGCGCCGAGGGCTCGACCGACTGGAGCGCCCCCGTCGTCGAGGGCGAGGAGGAGCCCGAGCACCCGGCCCCCTCCATCACCGTGACCGCGGCGGAGCCCGATGGGCACCACGGCGGAGTGGTGAGCGCCTCCGAGCACGGCGACGCGGATGCCTCGGCCGCGTCATCCGACGCGGCCGCAGCCTCGGCGGATGATGAGGTGGCGCGCGCCCTCGGCATCACCGGCATCGTCGTTGGCGTCGCCGGCCTCGGCCTCGGCCTCGCGGTCGCGCTCGGTGCGCGTCGCTCGCGCAAGTCGGAGTAGACGACCGAGTCCCACCGCAAGATCGCGGCTCCGGTCTCCCGACCGGGGCCGCGATCTCGTGCAGCACTTCCCCACGCACGATGATTCGTCAGGGCCTTGGGGAATGGCTCCCGCGTCGTTACGCCTTGGTGATTGCGGGCGGGACGAGCGCCCCATTGAGGCTTTCTGATGACGGCGAGTAGAGGCGAAGCATCGGCGAGAATGGTCCGGCGGGCGCGGGCAGCCAGTTCGTCTCTCGGTCGCCGCCGGGTGACTCGTGCTGGATGTAGATGTCCAGCGATCCGTCTGCATTGAGTGTGAGTGGGTCGCGATCGCGGATGACGAATCGGTCGATCGGGTTGGGTACCTGGAACCCGTCGCCGTCGTACATGGTGAGGGACCAGAACGCGTCGGCGTCGGGCTGGCTGCCCGCGTCGAAGTGGAGCACGTAGTTGTTGACGCCGGTGAAGGGTTCGCCGTCTGCGTCTGCGAAGGCGTTCGGGTAGATCGCGTCTTCCGGAAGGTTCGCTCCGAGGCCTGCCATCGCAACGAGCGCACGCACACGGTAGGACGTGCCGTACGTTCCGAAGGACTGCTCCCAGTTCCAGCCGTTGCGCCGGATGCCGATGCTCGCTTCGGACATTGCCGTGACGAGGTCTTCGAGCGCCCGGTCCCGCGCAGCGTCGACGGCCGCGGCAGTCTCGGAGTCAAGCGACGACACGTCGAAGCTCTTGCCCGGGGTGATTCCGATGGCGCGCATGCGATGAAGGATCGGGTAGTCGTTGGCGTGCGGCGGATTCACTTTGAGCAGCTCGGCGAACAGGGTGAAGAACTCAACGCTCGAGAGTGCGTTCACCTGCTCCAGCGGAGGGGTGTCGTTGTCGATCGTGGCGTCGGTATCGACGCTGGCCGGCGGCTCGTAGTCGGTGCCCCAGGCGCTGAGTGGGACGATCTGGTACTGGTCCTGGATGGCGTGCACCCGCTCGAAGTCATCGGGCCCGTTGGCCTGGGTACGACCCATGACCCACACGAATGGGGTGGGGGCGACGATGAGGTCCAGCCCATCCGGGACGTCGCCCTGCCAGCCGGGTGCCACGATCAGGAAGTCGCGCGCCTTCCCCAACGTGTTGCGGCTGCCGGGCACCGCGAAGATGTCGGTCCACATGTCCAGCATCGGAGTCAGGTAGTAGCGGTCGCCAGCGTCCGGAACACTGAGCACCACCGGCTCGGCCTGCACGTCGAGCCACGCGAAGGAGTAGAGGGTGTCGAAATTGAATCGCACCACCTCTTTCGAGTCTCCAGCCGGGTACTCGCGTGCGTGCGAGAACTGGTTGAGCGGCGCGCGCAACAGCGCGGAGTGCGCGTCGGGGACATTGGTCATCTGACGACGGGTGAGCTCCATCGTGACGAGTGGGTACGCGTACAGGTAGGCATCCACGGCCACCTTGGTGAGATCGAACTGTGCCATGAATCTAAACTCCGCTCGCTATTGGACCTCCGCTCACCCTATTGGCCGAATACAGCGACGCGAGGCCCACAAGCCGGTCACCCGCGGTGCACGCATTCAAATGAAGCGGCCCGGGGCCGCCAGCCCGCCGAGACGAGGATCGGCACCGATGGGTCCATCGGTGCGCTACTTCGGAAGATTCTCCTGTTGGATTTGCCAGTCAATGTCGAGTTGCTCGAACTCGCTTGCGTAACACCCTTCTTCCTCGCCCGAGTCAACGGCCTCGCTGATGTTCGAGTATCGAATGATGGGTCCGCCTTCATCGACGAACACGAGCGGGTAGCCGGCGTCCCTCATGCACGCCGAGTAGCGTGCATACCCGTCTCGATACTCCGTTTCTGTGACCGTGCCATCTCCGAGCGCCTCCAGCTGGGCTTGGGATGGTTCAGGCTTCGTTGCGGGGGCAGCCCACGAGGCCCAGATGACATAGCTCTGCCGAGGATCTCCGGCGATCCGCAGTGTGTGCTCACCTTCGGAGCTGATGTCGATGAATCCGCCACCATTTGTGTACTGGGTGTCCCGCTCGGTGCATGTCGTGCTGCCGATCGAGAGGTCGTCGAGGGTGTATTCGAAGGTCCCGGGGTCCAAGCAATGGAGCGCGAGCGCGATCGATGTTGCGCCGGCGGGCGCGTTGCCGAGGCCGATGTTCGTGTCGCCGGAGCTGCGAATGATGTACGGGGTGCCGAACAACTGAGTGTCGCCCCGGACCACCATCTCGGTCATGTCGTCGACGCTGATGCTGATGGGTTCGGAATCCGGGGGTGTGTTCAGAGCTGCGGCGGAAATCGCACCGCCCGTCAGTGCACCCGCGAGGCCGAACGCGATGATCGAGCCGACCAGCGTTCGACTTCGTTTCGGCGAGTCCGAGGTCGAGGCAGTGGCCGTTGCGACGAGGAGTTGTCGAAGCTGTGCATCGCGTTCAGTGGGCGGCCGCTGTTCAGAGTTCATCGATCGCTCCTTCCGGGCGGTATTGATTGAGAGGACTCCCGAGGTGCATTCGGAGCTGCGTCTTGGCCCGCGAGAGCCGCGACCGCACCGTCCCTGCCCGAACACCGAGTACACCTGCAGCCTCATCGGCTGAGAGCCCCTCGAGCACGCAGAGCGTGATGACATGCTGATGCTCAAGCGACAGGAGTCTCAATGAACGTGCGGCTGGGCCATCACCGAAATCATCGTCCGCGTGGTCAGGGACTGAGACATCGGTCGGAAGCCTGGCCAGGAGCGCACGGTACCGACGCGTGGAACGCCGGTGGTTGTGGGCAACGTTCGTCGCGGTGCGAAGCAGCCACGGCAGCATCGATCCGCTGGTAAACCGGATCCCGTCGCGACGTCGCCAGGCTTCTAGGAAGGTCGTGGCGACCACGTCATCGGCATCAGCGGCGGCCGGGACGAGCCCGTGCGCGTGTCGGCGGATACGAGCCCGGTGGCGATCGAAGATCAACCCGAACGCCTCGCCGTCGCCGGCAAGCGCCCGGCGCCAGTCATCTTGGTCGTTCTCAGTGCTCACACTATGAACTGTCCGGTCGAGCCGAGAACGTTCCCATTTGAACGGTGAGTTTCGCGCGTGAGCAGCAAGCGGTCAGACGTTCCGCGCGGGCCTCCCTCAGGAGTAGCACTCGACGTTGTTCACACCCAGTTGGAACAGCTCCCCGCCGAGCAAGATCTGAGTGATACCGATTCCGATGACCGACGCGACGAGAACGGCGATGACTGCTCGCATGACGCCGTCCCAGCGATCCTGCCGCCAGCCGAGCGGAACGAGCGCCCCAAGCCCGAGGAGATGAAGAAGCACCAATGGGATGCCGCCGGTGAGCTCCCCGAATCCCGCCATCGTCGTTCCCGCAGCGAGCGCTTTGCATTGCTCGGACTGCGACTCGAACTGGGCGAGTCCGTACCAGAGCCAGGCGCCGGTCGCCGTGAGGATCCCCCATGCTGCGAAGACCCAGAACCGAGTGCTCGCTGAGCGGCCCGTGAGCGCTGCATCGGCCTTGATGGGAGTTGCCACCGTTTGAGACTAGCCACCCAGCGCAATCGAGCGGAACATCAATCGAGTGAGGTGAGTGTGATCGTGACTGCGCTCCCTCGCGGGCGGAAGTCGCCGCCGAGGCGGACGAGTTCGCGTGACCCGGCCGGGTCGACCGTCTCGACGAATAGTTCGTACCGGCGGTCGCCCTGCTCGCGTTGCAGCCACGCGAGCACCTCATCCACCGAGGCAGCACCGGTGATGCGCTGTGGGTCGTGCCGAGCAGCGACCTCGATGTCGTCGCCGGTCCAGAAGCAGACCCAATATGCGGATGCCTCGAGCTGAGCTGCCTCGAAGAACGTCTCGTCCCACTCGACCTGCATGTGCCCTCCTGCTTCAGACAAGCCCCGTCTCGGATCTCCGAGTCTTCCACGCCGGTTCGCGTTCGGCTCCCCCGGCCACGAGACTGGTGCACACGAACGAAAGCGAGCCCGCCCGGTGACATCCGCCAGCTATTTCACTGCCCTCGGCGATGGCCGCTACCGCGCAACCGAGCACGCCGGGAGCGCGTGGGGCGACGACGGCCTGCATTTCAGCCCGGTCGCCGGGCTGCTCACGCATCACCTCGAGCAGTGGCGAGGCGCGCACGCCGACGGCGCGAAGACGATCGGGCGGGTGAGCTTCGACATCCTCGGGCGCATCGCCGACGACGAGATCGAGATCGAGACCCGGGTGCTGCGCCCCGGCCGAACGATCGAGCTCCTCGAGACGACGGCGAGCATTCAGGGGCGGCCGACGATCACGGCGCGTGCCTGGGCACTGTCGGACGTCGACACGAGCGCGGTCGCGGGCGATGAGTGGGCACTGCTCCCCTCCCCCGACGGGCTCACCTCGTCACCGGTCGCCGAGACGTGGCCGGGCGGGTACATCCGCAGCATCGACGTGCGTCACGCCGGCGAACCGCGACCGGGGCGCGCTGCGGCGTGGATCACGACCGAGGTCGCGCTCGTCGACGGCGAGGAGGCCGGCCCGCTCGCCTCCTACGTCGCGCTCATCGACACCGCGAACGGGATCGCAGTGCGCGAGCACCCGAGCGAGTGGATGTTCCCGAACCTCGACCTGACGATCCACTTCTTCCGTCGCCCGGAGGGTCGCTGGAATGGCTTCGACACGACCGTCACCTTCGGCCCAAGCGGGCAAGGGCTCACGAGCTCGGTGCTCTACGACCTCGCCGGGCCCGTCGGGACGGCGCAACAATTGCTGACCGTCAGGCCGAACACCGCTCCGCTGCGCTGAACGGCCAGCCGACCGGGCGACGCGTCAACTCTCCGCGTCCTCCCCGAAGACGGAGACCTCCTGCGCGCAGTGGCATCCGGCGGCGAACCGGGCGGCCCACTCGAGCGCGGACTCACGGTTCGGGAGCTCGAGCACCGTGAATCCCCCGTCGAGCCGGCGCTGCGGGTAGCCGCCCTCGTGCACGGTGCCGTCGGCGTCGACCGTGACGGGTGCGACGCTCTCGTCGATGCCCCCGCCGAACACCCAGACGCCGGCTGCCTGCGCTTCGCGCACGACGGCGTGCGATGATTCGGCGACGGCCTGCAACTCCGCTCCTGTGAGCTGCAGCGCTTCGCTCGGAAACGAGATCAAGTATTTCGTCATCGTTTACTCCTCAGTGGTCTCCGCGCGCGGCGAACCGCCCGCCAATGTCTTGCGCATCTGCTGGGTGCTGACCTCGTACCCGGCGGATTCGTAGAGTCCGATGCCCGCGGCGTTCGTTCCGAACACGTTGAGTTCGAGTGC
Organism: Agromyces sp. NPDC058136; assembly: GCF_042884375.1. Classification (NCBI taxonomy): domain Bacteria; kingdom Bacillati; phylum Actinomycetota; class Actinomycetes; order Micrococcales; family Microbacteriaceae; genus Agromyces; species Agromyces sp. NPDC058136. The sequence goes on from NZ_JBHVUA010000007.1 coordinate 158,492, forward strand.
GCCGGCGCCGGCATCGGCGGTCGCCTGCTCGACGGCGGCGAGCAGGGCGCGCCCGAGGCCGCTCCCCCGCCGTGACGGGAGGACCTCGATGTCGTAGAGGAACGCGAGGTCGGGCGCGCCGCGCGGATGGTCGAGACCGACCCACGCGCGCCCGATCGGCGTGCCGTCGGCGTCGACACCGCGGAGCAGGAGCATCCGCGGGGTGTCGAGACCCTGCGGAAGCCGGGCCGTGTTCTCGTCGCGGGCGCGTTCGACCGCACCGTCGGCCGACCATCGGCCGGCCGCGATCTGATCGCGCGCGTACTCCTCGGCGATGGCCGTCTGCCATTCGTCGAACTCGACCGGCGTCATCGCGCGTACCGTCACCGTCGTCATGCAGCCATGTTGGCACGCGAACGACCCGGCGACGAGGAGAGACGAACCTCGAGAGGAAGAAAGAAATGGAGCGGACGACGGGGTTCGAACCCGCGACCTTCACCTTGGCAAGGTGACGCGCTACCAGCTGCGCTACGTCCGCATCGGGGCAGAAGCCCCGTGCCGCATCTCTCGAAGCGGCCTGAAACGAGTATACCCGATTCGGAATGTACCGATTGACCACTTCGGTCGGTCACATCCCCCGTTCCCCCGCGTCCTTCTCCGTGAGGCCGCATTTCGCGCGCCCCCTCCCCTCCGAAAGGAATCCAGATGTCGACTCCGGTCACCTCCCTCGACCAGCTCAACGTCGCGTTCGCCGAGCGTTTCAACGCGCGCGACGTCGATGACCTCCTCGCGCTGTTCGCACCCGATGCGGTCTTCGTGCCGGCCCCCGGCCAGCCGCTGCAGGGCACCGAGCAGGTGCGCGCCGCGCTCGAGCAGTTCCTCGCGCTGGGGCTGCCGATCTCGATGACCGTGCGCCATGTCTTCGCGAGCGGCGGCACCGGCCTTTCGATCGCCGACTGGTCGCTCCAGGGCGCGGGCCCCGACGGCAGCGAGGTGTCGCTCGGCGGCTCGACCGCCGACGTCGCAGCGTACGACGAGACGCACGGGTGGCGGTTCGTCATCGACAACCCCTTCGGCACCGCCTGATCGGAGGCTCGACGGCGTCGCGCCCGTCGGTCGACCATCAGGGTCGGCAGGCGGGCGCGCACGCGCGGGCGTCGCGCGCGGCACGCCCGTCAGTCCACGCGCGATTCAGACCTGAGGATGCCGCCGAAGCGCCTTGCGCGCACGCGAGATGCGCTGGCGCACCGCATCCGTGCTGAGGTCGAGCCGGGCGGCGATCTCGGCGGCAGGGAGCTCGTCGACCACGCTGAGCAGCAGGGGTTCGCGCAGCTCGGGTGTCAGCTCGCGGATCGCGCGCAGCGCCTCGCTGAGGCGCGCGTGGAGCTCGACCTCGCGCTCGACATCCTGGGCGGCGCGCAGCCGCTCGCACTCGACCTCGCCGTCGCTCGGCGGGCGCCGTCGGGCCAGGTCGATCGCGGTTCGACGGGCGATCACGTCGATCCACGAGCACATCGTTCCGGGCTCGCTCGACTCGAGCGAGTCGACGGCGCGCCACGCGCGGAGCGCCGCGGTCTGCGCGGCGTCGTCGGCCTCGTCGGGGTGCACGCCGAGCGAGATGCTGCGGCGGCGCAGTCGTTGAGGATCGGCCGCGAGCATCGACTCGAGGGCACGGCGGGCGCGCGTTCGCTCCAGCGGGGCATCGACGAGTGCGGGCATCGGGAGCGTCCTTCCGAGTTCACCGAGTTGCATGCATTACGCAGGCTAACCCTTCGGCGAACCGAGGACGAACGAAGCAGCGCTCCCCGTCGGGGCTCAGCCGCTCGACGTCTGCGCGGCCGCCCGTTCGGCTCGTCGGCCGCTCAGCGGCATGCCGAGCTCGTTGAGCGGCACGTTCGTGGCCCGTTCGGGCAATCGCTCGTCGGTCGGGCAGGTCATCACGATGTTGCCCGCGGCGTCGTCGAAATGATGCTCGAAGATCGCGCGACCGCAGACCGGGCAGGGTCTCGCCTGAAGTTCGGCGGGGTCGTCCTGCTCGATGCCTTCGGTGATGGGCGGGGCGCCGAAGATCGGCTCGAGTGCGTGATCGACTCGATCGAAGAACCGGGTGAATGCGTTGCCGTCATCAGGGCGGCTCGCTGCGTCGCGTGCCATACCGAAGATGGTACGCCTGAGGCATCCTCATGACCAGCGACGCGCCCATCGCACCGACGTAGGCTGACTGCATGACGGATGCCACGCTCCCCCGCCCGGTCACGATCGTCACCGGCGCGAGCCGAGGAATCGGCGCCGCGATCGCCGAGCGCCTCGCGGCCGAAGGGCACGACCTCGTGCTCACGTATCGCGAACGCCGCGACGAAGCCGACGCCGTCGCCCAGCGCTGCAGCGACGCCGGGGCGAAGGTGCTCCTCCTCCAGGTCGACTTCGCCGACCTCGATGCCGCGGCGACCGTCCTGCCCGCCGCGATCGACGCCTTCGGCCGCGTCACCGGGCTCGTCAACAACGCCGGCATCACCGGCCGCATTGGACCGTTCCTCGCGGTGCCGCTCGCCGAGGCGGAGCTCGTCCTCCGCATCAACGTGCTCGCCCCCATGATCCTCACGCAGGCCGCGATCGCGCACATGGCCGTCGATCGCGGCGGCGCCGGCGGATCGATCGTGAACATCTCCTCGGGCGCGGCGAAGTCGGGCGCTCCGAACACCTACCTGCCCTACGCGATGAGCAAGGCGGCCCTCAACGCCCTCACCACGGGTACCTCGAAGGAGTTCGGCCCGGCGGGCGTCCGTGTGAACACCGTCTCCCCGGGCACCACGCGCACCGAGATCCATGCCGCGGCCGGTCGCCCCGACGCCCCCGACGAGCGCGCCCCGGGCATCCCCATGCGACGCCCCGGCGAACCCCACGAGATCGCCGGCGCCGTCGCCTACCTGCTCTCGGACGACGCGAGCTACACCTCGGGCGCCGACATCCGCATCGCGGGCGGCAACTGAGGCGACAGCGCCGGCGGCGAGCCTTCGGCCGTCAGTGCTCGCCGAACCCCGATGCGGCGAGCTCGGCCAGGGCGTCGACCGCCGCCGCCCCCGCCGGATCCTCGGCGGCGATCTCGACCTGCGAGCCCTTCGTGAGCCCGAGCGACATGATGCCGAGCAGGCTCTTCGCATCGGCCCCGTTCACCGTCACGCGGTGATCGAAGGTCGCCGCGAGCTTCACGAGTTCGGCGGCGGGTCGCGCGTGCAGTCCGTCGGCGTTCACGAGCGTCACGATCCGCGAATAGCCGGATGCCACGCCGCCGCCCGCAGCGTCGGCGTCCGCGCGGGAGCCCGACCCCGTGGCATCCGCCCCGGTGGCCCCCAGCGCGCTCGCTGCGCCCCGCGCCGACTCCGCCGCCGAGACGACGACCTCGATCGGGTCGCCCGCCTCGGCCGCGACGGCCGCGGCGACGCCGCCCTCGACGAGCGGAGCATCGACGAGCCGCACCCGCTCGCGCAGCTCGTCGTCGAGGAAGTCGAGCGCCGTCTCCGCCGTCAGGATCGCCGAACCGAGGTCGCAGAGCACCACGACGCCGCTGCCCGAATCGGCCGCGGTGATCGCCTGCATGACGAGGTCGAAGCTCGTGCCGATGCGCCCGTCATCGGTGCCGCCCGCCGCCTCGAGGGCCGCGGTCGGCGCCATCTGACGGGCGAGTTCCACGAGCCCCGCCGCGATCTGCGCCGAGTGCGAGACGAACACGAGACCGACCCTGGCGGGTGCGTCGCTCATGCTCCCGCCCCGTCGGCGGCCGCATCGGCGCCCGCTCGCAGGAGAAGTGCGCTCGACTGCGCGCCGGGGTCGCGATGCCCGGCCGAACGCTCGCCGAGGTAGCTCGCGCGCCCCTTGCGCGCCACGAGCGGTTCGGTGGCGACGGCGCCGGCCTCGGCCGCGGCGGCTGCGGCGGCGAACACCTCGGATGCGTCGGCGCCCGCGCTCGCCGCAGCCTCGGCCGCTTCGACCGCCGGCGTCCACGCGTCGACCATGGTCTTGTCTCCCGGCTCCGCCTTGCCGCGGGTGACGACGCCATCACGCGCCGCCGCCAGCAGGGCCGCGACCGCCGGGCCGTCGAGCGAGGTCGCGCCGCCCACCGCCGCAGCCGCCTTGAGATAGGCGGTGCCGTAGAGTGGGCCAGCGGCACCGCCCACGGTGGAGATGAGCGTCGTCGCGACGAGCTTCAACACGTCGCCGGGCGTCGACCCCGCGGGCAGGTCGTCGAGCTTCGCCGCGACCGCCTGGAACCCCCGATCCATGTTCTCGCCATGATCGCCGTCGCCGATCTCGCGGTCGAGCGTGATCAGCTCGACCCGATGCTCCGCGATGCGCTCCGCACTCAGCCTGACCCAGTCGACCGCCCAGGTGATGTCCAGTCCCACCGGTTCGCTCCCGCCTTCCCCGTCTACCGGCCCCATCGCAGTGCAGCCGTCTGCACCGGGGCATCCCACAGTTCGATCATCTCGTCATCGAGCTTCAGGAGCGTGATCGACATCCCCTGCATCTCGAGCGACGTGATGTAGTTCCCGACGAGTGATCGGGCGATCGGGATGCCGCGCTCGGCGAGCACCTCCGCCGCACGACGGTAGGCGAGGTACAGCTCGACGAGGGGCGTGCCGCCCATGCCGTTCACGAAGAGCAGCGTGCGCTCGCCCTCCGCGTACGGCAGGTCGTCGAGGATCGGCTCGAGCAGCCGGTCGACGAGGCGGTCGGCGGGTTCGAGCTGCACGCGTTCGCGGCCGGGTTCGCCGTGGATGCCGATGCCGATCTCGATCTCGTCCTCGGCGAGCGTGAAGCTCGGTTCGCCGGCGTGCGGCACGATGCAGGGGGTGAGCGCGAGGCCCATCGAGCGGGCGCCTGCGTTCACGCGTTCGGCGACCGCGGCGACCTCGTCGAGCGAGTCGCCCCGCTCGGCGGCCGCACCGGCGATCTTCTCCACGAGCACCGTGCCCGCGACGCCGCGCCGCCCGGCCGTGTAGAGCGAGTCCTTCACGGCGACGTCGTCGTTCGTGACGACCGCGCGCACGGTGATGCCCTCGGCCGCGGCGAGGTCGGCCGCGGTCTCGAAGTTCAGCACGTCGCCCGTGTAGTTCTTCACGATGTGGAGGACGCCCGAGCCGCCGTCGACGGCCTTCGTCGCCGCCAGGATCGGATCGGGCGTCGGCGAGGTGAACACGGCACCCGGCACCGCGGCATCCAGCATTCCGAAGCCCACGTACCCGGCGTGCAGCGGTTCGTGCCCGCTGCCGCCGCCGCTCACGATGCCGACCTTGCCGGCGATGGGCGCATCGGCGCGCACGACGTGGATCGGGTCGGTCTCGACCCTCACCAGGTCGGCGTGCGCGAGCGCGAACCCTGCGACCGATTCGTCCACGACCCGCTTCGGGTCGTTGATGATCTTCTTCACGGACACCCCTTCCGCCAGGCTGCCTGCGGCCGCGCGACCGTGCATCGACCCCGACGCAGCACTCCCTCGCCAACCTACGCCCGCGGGCGCCCCGCATGTAAGAGGCATTCCGACGATTCCGGCCCAGCCATTCCCCCAGAAGGGGCCACGAGACTATCGTGACCCTTGAGCGGGGGCGACGAAGCTCCCGCGTCGAAGGGGGTTGCAATGAATCTCGGAGTCATCTTCCTCTCGGAGATGGTCGGCACGGCGATGCTGGTGCTGCTCGGTTGCGGCGTGGTCGCCAATGTCGCGCTCATCAGGACGAAGGGCCACAACGGCGGGTTCCTCATGGTGAACATCGGCTGGGGCCTCGCGGTCTTCTCCGGCGTCATCGTGTCGTACGCGTCCGGGGCCCACCTCAACCCGGCGGTCACGCTCGGGATCACCGCGAACTTCCTCGGCAAGGGCGAGACGGACTTCGTGCCCGGAATCCCCATCGACGGAGCATCCATCGGAACCTACATCGGCGCGCAGATGGTCGGCGCGTTCCTCGGTGCGATCTTCTGCTGGCTCGCATACAAGCAGCACTTCGACGAGGAGCCGGAAGCGGCGGCGAAGCTCGCCGTGTTCTCGACCGGTCCCGCGATCCGCTCCTACGGGTGGAACCTCGTCACCGAGATCATCGGCACCTTCGTGCTGGTGTTCGTCATCCTCGGATTCAGTTACGGCGGCACGCCGGCCGAGCTCGGGGCGATTCCCGTCGCGTTCCTCGTGATCGCGATCGGTGCGTCGCTCGGTGGCCCGACCGGCTACGCGATCAACCCGGCCCGTGACCTCGGTCCTCGCATCGCGCACGCCATCCTGCCCATCAAGGGCAAGGGGTCGTCCGACTGGTCCTACTCGTGGGTGCCGGTCGTCGGCCCCATCATCGGCGGTCTCATCGCCGGGTGGGCGGCGCTCGCGCTGCTGCCCGTCCTCGGATGAGTACCGGTGGCGGGGCGCCTGCGCCCCGCCACCGACCGCTCGATCATCGAACCGAACGTGCGCCACGACCGTTCGCGCACGACTGAATGAGAGGAAGTCATGGCCGACTACATCCTGGCGATCGACCAGGGCACGACCAGTTCCCGCGCGATCATCTTCGACAAGGCCGGCTCGATCGTGTCGACCGGGCAGCTCGAGCACGAGCAGATCTTCCCGAAGGCGGGCTGGGTCGAGCACGACCCGCTCGAGATCTGGCACAACGTCAGCGAGGTCATCGGGCAGGCGCTCGGCAAGGCTCACCTGACCCGCCACGACATCGCCGCGATCGGCATCACGAACCAGCGCGAGACCGCCGTCGTGTGGGACAAGACCACCGGCCAGCCGGTGTACAACGCGATCGTCTGGCAGGACACCCGCACCCAGCCGATCGTCGACCGCCTCGCGGCCGACGGCGGCGTGGAGCGGTTCAAGCAGCAGGTGGGCCTCCCGCTCGCGACGTACTTCTCGGGCACGAAGATCGTCTGGATCCTCGAGAACGTGCCAGGCGCGCGTGAGAAGGCCGAGGCCGGCGACCTGCTGTTCGGCACGACCGACACCTGGGTGCTGTGGAACCTGACGGGCGGCGTCGACGGCGGCGTGCACGCGACGGATGTCACGAACGCGAGCCGCACGATGTTCATGGACCTCGAGACCCTGCAGTGGGACGACGAGATCCTCGCCGCGTTCGGCGTGCCCCGCTCGATGCTCCCCGAGATCAAGCCCTCCTCGGGCGTGTTCGGCATCGCCCACACGTCGAGCCTCGTGCGAGAGGTGCCCATCGCGGGCGACCTCGGCGACCAGCAGGCGGCGACCTTCGGCCAGGCCGCGTTCGACGCAGGCGAGTCGAAGAACACCTACGGCACCGGCAACTTCCTCATCTTCAACACGGGCGAGGAGATCGTGCACTCCAAGAACGGACTGCTCACAACCCTCGGCTACCAGATCGGAGACGAGAAGCCGCACTACGCGCTCGAGGGCTCGATCGCCGTCACCGGCTCGCTGATCCAGTGGCTGCGCGACAACCTCGGCCTCATCTCGAGTGCACCCGAGGTCGAAGAGCTCGCGAAGTCCGTCGAGGACAACGGCGGTGCGTACTTCGTGCCGGCGTTCTCGGGCCTGTTCGCGCCGTACTGGCGGGCCGATGCCCGCGGCGCCCTCGTGGGACTCACCCGCTACGTGAACAAGGGGCACATCGCACGGGCCGCACTCGAGGCGACGGCGTTCCAGACGCGCGAGGTGCTCGACGCCGTCAACGCCGACTCCGGTGTCGACCTGACCGAGCTGAAGGTCGACGGAGGCATGATCGCGAACAACACGCTCATGCAGTTCCAGGCCGACATCCTCGGGGTTCCCGTGGTGCGCCCCGTCGTCGCCGAGACGACGGCGCTCGGCGCCGCGTACGCGGCAGGACTCGCCGTCGGCTTCTGGAGCGATCTCGACGACCTGCGCAAGAACTGGCAGGAGGACTCCCGCTGGGAGCCGCAGATGGACGCCGCCGAGCGGGACCGCCAGCTCCGCCTCTGGAAGAAGGCGGTCTCGAAGACCTTCGACTGGGTCGACGAAGACGTGAGCTGAGCGGCTCGCGCTGCTCGCGCGCCCGAGAACGAAGAGAACGGCCCCGTGGATGCCACGGGGCCGTTCTCGATGCGGGTGGGGCGAGTTCGTCGCGCCTCAGCGCTTCGTCGCTGCGATCCACTCCTCGAGCTTCGTCGCGGCGGCGCCGCTGTCGATCGTCGCCTCGGCGACGGCCATCTTGTCGCGGAACCGGTCGAGGATCGGCCGCTGGAACTGGGACGGGTCGTTCGCGAGCTCGAACGACACGAGCCCCGCGGCCGCGTTCAGCACGACGATGTCGCGCACCGGGCCGCGCGCCCCGCCGAGCACCTCGTGGACGACCGCGGCGTTGTGCGCGGCGTCGCCGCCCATGAGGTCGTCGATGCTCGCTCGGGCGATGCCGAGATCGCGGGGGTCGAGATCGTGCTCCTTGACCGTGCCGCCCGAGACCTCCCAGACGTGGCTGTGGCCGGTGGTGGTGAGCTCGTCGAGCCCGTCGTCGCCGCGGAACACGAGCGCGGTCGCGCCGCGGGTCTGGAACACGCCGACGATGAGCGGCACCCGGTCGAGCTGTGCCACGCCGACGGCGGAGGCTTCCGGGCGCGCCGGGTTGCAGAGCGGGCCGAGGAAGTTGAAGACGGTCGGCACGCCGAGCTGCGCACGCACCGCGCCCGCGTGGCGGAAGCCGGGGTGGAACGCCGCGGCGTAGGCGAAGGTGATGCCGGCCTCGTCGAGCACCTGCGTCACCCGCTCGGCCGGCAGGGCCAGGTCGAGCCCGAGCGCGGCGAGCACGTCGGAGGAACCCGAGGCGCTGCTCGCCGCCCGGTTGCCGTGCTTGATCACGGGCACACCCGAGGCGGCGGCCACGATCGAGGCCATCGTCGACACGTTGACCGTGCCGAAGCGGTCACCGCCGGTGCCGACGATGTCGAGCGCCATCGGGTCGGCGTCGAGCGGCACGGCGTGTTCGAGCACCGCATCGCGGAAGCCCACGATCTCGTCGACCGTCTCGCCCTTGATGCGGAGCGCGATGAGGAACGCCGCAAGCTGCGCCTCGGTCGCCTCACCCGTCATGACCTGTTCCATGCACCACGCGGCATCCGAAACGCTGAGATCTACCCCCTGTAGAAGCGAGTTCAGGACATCGGGCCAATTCTGGTGAGCGGGCATGACCCGATCCTATCCGCCCGATTCACGGCGGATTCCCGGGCTTCCCACAGCGCCACTTAGGGTTCCCTTACCGACCTCGAACGACACGGCGCCCCCGGATGACGAAAACTCAGGCCTGATTTCGGCCATAATGGGAGGGTGACGAGCACCTCAATCACTTATCAGGCGAGCGCGCCCGTGATCAATCGACCGAACACCGTTGCCGTGGGCACGATCGTGTGGCTGGGCAGCGAGGTCATGTTCTTCGCCGGCCTCTTCGCGATCTACTTCACGCTGCGGTCGACGTCGCCCGAGCTCTGGGCGTTCGAGGCCGATCGACTCAACTTCCCGTTCTCGCTGACGAACACGATCATCCTCGTGCTGTCGTCGTTCGCTTGCCAGTTCGGCGTGTTCGCGGCGGAGCGCATGCAGCCGTACGCGACCGGCGCGTGGTACAACGTCGCGAAGTGGGGCATGGTCGAGTGGTTCTTCCTCACCTTCGCCATGGGCTCGATCTTCGTCGCCGGCCAGGTCTGGGAGTACGCGACCCTCGTCTCCGAAGGCATCGCGATCGACTCCAACGCCTACGGCTCCGCCTTCTACCTGACGACCGGCTTCCACGGCCTCCACGTCACCGGCGGCCTCATCGCGTTCCTCCTCATCATCGGCCGCGTGTTCGCGGTCAAGAACTTCGGACACCGCGAAGCCACGAGCGCGATCGTCGTCTCGTACTACTGGCACTTCGTCGACGTCGTCTGGATCGGCCTCTTCCTCGTCATCTACGTCCTGAAGTAAGCCGCCCCGAGAAGCGTCAGCCCCTATGCCCGTGAACAGGAAGAACCACATGACTCGCTCGAAGCGACGCGCCGGCCGCCGGCACCCGCTCGCCACCGCCGCGCTCCTCGCGCTCGGCCTCGTCTTCACCGGCGGCGCCTACGCAGCACTCAGCACCGGCACCGTCGCCCAGGCCGAAGTCGACCCGAACTCGCAGCAGACCATCGAAGAGGGCAAGAAGCTCTTCCAGGCGAACTGCGCCACCTGCCACGGCCTCGAGGCCCAGGGCACCGAGAACGGCCCCAGCCTCGTGGGCGTCGGCGCCGCCTCGGTCGACTTCCAGGTCGGCACCGGCCGCATGCCGATGCAGATGCAGGGCCCGCAGGCTCAGCAGAAGCCCGTGCAGTTCACCGACGAGCAGGTCAAGCAGCTCGCGTACTACGTCGCCTCGCTGGGCCCCGGCCCCGAGATCCCGAGCGACCACCTCGTCAACGGCGGCGGCGACGCCGCGAACGGTGCCGAACTCTTCCGCATCAACTGCGCGATGTGCCACAACGTCGCCGGTGCCGGCGGTGCGCTGACCGAGGGCAAGTTCGCTCCCCCGCTCACCGACGTCTCGGGCGTCCACATCTACGAGGCCATGGTCACGGGCCCGCAGAACATGCCGGTGTTCAACGACCTGAACATCTCGCCCGAAGACAAGCGCGACGTCATCACGTACCTCAAGTACGTCCAGGACAACCGTTCACCCGGCGGATTCGAGCTCGGCTCGCTCGGCCCGGTCGCGGAGGGTCTGTTCATCTGGATCTTCGGTCTCGGCGCGATCGTCGCGATCACCGTGTGGATCACGGCGAAGTCCAACTAGCGCACACCCGGCACTGAAGAAGCTACGAAGGAGAACCATGGCACAGGACGACCACAGCGGCGCGGAAATCGCCGCTGCCGACTCGTCGCACGCCGCGCACGATTCAGCCGTCTCGCCGGGTACTGCGGTCATCGCCGCCGACGCGTTCGAGAACCCCGGATTCCCGCCGCACCGACCCCGCGTCACTGACGAAGACCCCAAGCGCGAGAAGCGCGCCCAGCGCACGGTCTACACCCTGTTCTACCTTTCCATCTTGGGCAGCGTCTGGGCGATCGCCGCCTACATGCTGTTCCCGATGGAGTCGAACAACGTCGGCGACGTCCGCCTGAACAACATGTTCATCGGCCTCGGCGCGACGCTGGCCCTGTTCGGCATCGGTTTCGGTGCGGTGCACTGGGCGAAGGCGATCATGACCGACGTCGAGCTCGCCGACGAGCGTCACCCGATCGGCGGCTCCCCCGAGACGCAGGCGGCGGCCGCGAAGGTCTTCGCCGACGCCGACCGCGAGTCGGGCTTCACCCGTCGTGCGGCGATCCGCAACAGCCTCATCGGCGCCCTGCTGGTGTTCCCGCTGCCGGCCGTCGTGCTGTTCCGCGGCTTCGCCCCGCAGGACCAGATCCCCGTCGAGCTCCTCAGCCACACCATGTGGAAGAAGGGCACGCGCCTCGCGCTCGACCCCTCCGGCACCCCGATCAAGGCCTCCGACGTCACCATCGGCAGCGCCTTTCACGTGATCCCCGAGGGCCTCAGCGAGCTCGAGCACGGCAAGCTCGAAGAGAAGGCGAAGGCAGCCGTGCTGCTCATGCGCCTCAACCCCGATGAGCTCAACGAGCTCCCCGACCGCGAGTCCTGGTCGTACGAGGGCATCGTCGCGTACTCGAAGATCTGCACCCACGTCGGCTGCCCGGTGGCGCTGTACGAGCAGCACACGCACCACCTGCTCTGCCCCTGCCACCAGTCGCAGTTCGACGTGGCGAACCACTGCGAGGTCATCTTCGGCCCGGCCAAGCGGCCGCTGCCGCAGCTGCCCATCGCCGTCGACGACGAGGGCTACCTCATCGCGCAGAGCGACTTCACCGAACCCGTCGGCCCGAGCTTCTGGGAGCGCCATTGAGCACCGCACCGTCCGCCACCGCGCCGCAGAAGCGGTCGTTCACCGCGGCAGCCTCCGTCTACGTCAACGAACGGACGAGTGTCGCCGGCTTCGTCAAGGAGCTCGGTCGCAAGGCGTTCCCCGACCACTGGTCCTTCCTCCTCGGTGAGGTCGCGCTCTTCGCGTTCGTCGTGGTGCTCATCTCGGGTACCTTCCTGACGTTCTTCTTCCAGGCCTCCATGGCCGAGGTCCACTACGACGGCTCGTACGTGCCGCTCAAGGGCGTCGAGATGTCGGTCGCGATGGCGTCGACCCTCGACATCTCCTTCGACATCCGCGGCGGTCTCTTCGTCCGTCAGATGCACCACTGGGGCGCGCTGCTCTTCGTGGCGGCAATCGGCCTGCACATGCTCCGCATCTTCTTCACGGGCGCATTCCGCAAGCCGCGCGAGCTGAACTGGGTGATCGGCTTCATCCTCTTCATCCTCGCGATGGCCGAGGGCTTCACCGGCTACTCGCTCCCCGACGACCTCCTCTCGGGCAACGGCCTCCGCATCATCGACGGCATGATCAAGGGCATCCCCCTGATCGGCACGTGGACCTCGTTCCTCCTCTTCGGCGGCGAGTTCCCGGGCACCGCGATCGTCGGCCGCCTCTACACGCTGCACATCCTGCTGCTCCCCGCCCTGGTGGTCGCCCTCGTGGCCCTCCACCTCGTGTTCGTGGTCGTGCACAAGCACACCCAGTACGCGGGCCCCGGCAAGACGCAGCAGAACGCGGTCGGCCCGCCCATCCTCCCGATCTACGCGGCCAAGGCCGGCGGGTTCTTCTTCATCGTCTTCGGTGTGCTCGCGCTCATCGCCTCGATGTTCACGATCAACCCGATCTGGAACTACGGCCCGTACGACCCGTCCCCCGTCTCCGCCGGTACCCAGCCCGACTGGTACATCGGCTTCGCCGACGGCGCCCTGCGTCTCATCCCGCCGGGCTGGGAGTTCGTCTGGCTCGACCGCACCTGGTCGTTCAACATCATCGTGCCGCTCGTCGTGCTCGGCGGGTTCATCGTGACGGTGCTGATCTACCCGTTCATCGAGGCCTGGGTGAAGGGCGACAAGCGCGAGCACCACATCGCCGACCGTCCGCGCAACGCCCCGACGCGTACCGCGATCGGTGCCGCGGGCGTCACGTTCTACGCCGGCCTCTGGGCAGCGGCGAGCTCCGACATCCTCGCGACGCACTTCTCGCTCACCATGGAGGGCGTGATCCACGCACTCCAGGCGACCGTCATCATCGGCCCCTTCATCGCGTACTTCATCACGAAGCGCGTCTGCATCGCCCTGCAGAAGAAGGACCGCGAGATCGTGCTGCACGGCTTCGAGTCGGGCCGCATCGTCAAGCTCCCCGGTGGCGAGTTCATCGAGGTGCACCAGCCGCTCGACGAGTACGAGCGCTGGCGCCTGGTGAGCTTCGAGAGCTACGAACCGCTCATGATCCGCCCGAACGCTCGCGGCAAGATCACGGTCGGTCAGCGCATCCGCGCCTCGCTCTCGCGCTGGTTCTTCGAGGACCGCATCGCGCCGGTCTCGAAGGGCGAGCTCGAAGCCGGCCACGGCGAGCACCACTGACGCACGCACCACACAGTTCCGGGCACCGAACCATGTCGATCGACTCGACCTGGCTTCGGTGCCCGAACTGTTTCCACGACCTCTCACCCGTCGACGAGCGCACCCTCGGCTGCGACTCGGGGCATCGATTCGACCGCTCGAAGTACGGGTACGTGACGCTGCTGCCTCCGAAGGCGCCGCGCACGATCGGCGACGACCCAGCGATGCTTCGCGCCCGCGCCGAGCTGCTCGGCAGCGGCGCCTACTCCCCCATCTCCGACGCCATCATCGACGTCGTCCGCGGCGCAGCGGCGACGAGTGCGGCCCCCGACGACGCTCTCCGCATCGCCGACCTCGGCTGTGGCACCGGACACTACTCTGCGGAGCTCGCGACCGCGTTCCCCTCAGGCGAGTTCCTCCTGGCCGACCGTTCACCCGATGCGGTGCGCGCGAGCCTTCGGACGCTGCCCTCGGCGACCGGCGTCGTGCTCGACATCTGGCGCCCGCTCCCGGTACGCGACCGCAGCGTCGACGTCATCCTCAACGTGTTCGCTCCGCGCAACCTCGAGGAGTTCGCACGCGTCCTCCACCCCGACGGAGTGATCGTCACCGTCGTGCCGACCGAACGGCATCTCGCCGAGCTGCGCCGCGACGGACTCGTGCTCGACATCCCGAGCGGCAAGTCCGACCGGCTCGTCGATCAGTTCGCCGAACTCGAGTTCGCCGTGCGCGAGCGGCGCGTCGTCGAGTACCGACTCGACGCCGGCGAGGCCACCAGACTCCGAATCGCCGAGATGGGACCGTCGGCCCACCATCGCCCCGACGACGATGGCGCTGCGTCGGGTACCGAGGTTGCCCCCGCCGGTTCGTCTGCGCCCGACGTCGAGCCCGTGACCATCTCGGTCGACGTGCTCGTGTTCGCGCGCACACTCGCCGCAGGCTGAGACGACTGGCTGCATTCGCCCGTGCGGCGGCGGCAGGTGGCCCAGACTGATCCTGTGGACGACTGCTGCGGATCTCCCGCGCCCGACGAACACCCCGGCGTCGATCGCTACGATGCCGTCTTCGATGCGCGCTTCGCGCAGCGGATGGCCCGTCGCTACACGAGACACGGCCCGAGCGAGCCCGAGCGCCGAATGCTCGCCTTCCTGACCGACGAGGTCGGAGTCGTCGGGTCGCGCGTCCTCGAGATCGGCGGCGGCGTCGGTGAGTTGCAGCTTGCGCTGCTCGCCCGAGGCGCCACAAGCGCTGAGAATCTCGAACTCTCCTCGGCATACGAATCACAGGCTGCCAGGCTTGCGAACGAGGCCGGGGTCGCCGATCGGGTGACGCGAAAGGTCGGCCTGGACCTGGCCGAACACCCCGATGCCGTCGATCGCGCCGACATCGTGCTCCTGCACCGGGTCGTCTGCTGCTATCCCGACGCAGACCGACTGCTCGCAGCTGCCGCCGACGCCGCCCGCCGCGCGCTCGTCTTCACCCACCCGCCGGTGACGCGCATGACCAGGTTCGCGGTGGCGGCGGAGAACCTGATGATGAGACTCATCGGCCGGAGCTACCGCGGCTACGTCCACTCCCCCGAGTCGATGATCGACGTCCTCGCCCGCCATGGTCTGCGCACCGAGCTCCGGGAACGGGACGGCGCCTGGTGCGTCGTCGGCGCCCGGCGCTGAGGTCAGTTCCGCAGCAGGCGGTCGCCGACCGGAGGCCGCCGAGTGCGCCTGAGTACGACGAAGCCCCCGGCGCCGTGAGGCGACCGGGGGCTTCGAGGTATCGAGGCTCAGCGGGCGAAGTTGCCGCGGTAGTACTCGTAGACCCAGCCGACGAGGCTGATGAGGCCGATGCCGACGGCGATGAACGAGATCCAGAACCCGACCGCGAGGCCGAGGAACAGGAGCGCGGCCGCACCGGCGAGCATGATCGGCCACCAGCTCCACGGGCTGAAGAAGCCGAGTTCGGCGTCACCGTCGTCGATGTTGGCGTCGAGGCGGTCCTCAGGGAGCTCAGCGCCCTGCGCCTTGTGCACGCGGCCGAGGTAGAAGGCGATGAAGCCCGACAGGATCGCGGTCAGCGTGATCGTGACGGTGCCCGCCCACTCGGGGTGGTTGAGCCCGTGCGCGGCGTTGTCGGCCCAGCTCCAGGCGGCGTACACGCCGGCCATGATCACGAAGAAGACCGTCAGGATCCAGAACAGGATGACGTTGGCGCGCATTACTTGATCTCCTCCGTGGCGGCGTCGTACGTCGGTGCCTCAGGGGCGTCCTTCGCAGGGCCGATGCCGACCGGGATGCCGGCCTCGGGGTGGTTCAGGTCGAACGCGGGACGCTCGGAGCGGATGCGCGGGATCGACGTGAAGTTGTGGCGCGGCGGCGGGCAGCTGGTCGCCCACTCGAGCGAGCCGCCGTAGCCCCACGGGTCGTTGACCGTGACCTTCGGCGCGCGACGTGCCGTGATGTAGACGTTCAGGAAGAACGGGATGAGCGAGATGGCGAGGATGAAGGCGCCGATCGTCGACAGCTGGTTCATCCAGGTGATGTTGTCTTCAGGCAGGTACGAGTAGTACCGGCGCGGCATGGCGACGACACCGAGCCAGTGCTGCACGAGGAACGTCGTGTGGAAGCCGATGAACAGCAGCCAGAAGTGCCACTTGCCGAGCGTCTCGTTCAGCATCTTGCCGGTCCACTTGGGCCACCAGAAGTAGAAGCCGGCGAACATCGCGAACACGACGGTGCCGAACACCACGTAGTGGAAGTGGGCGACGACGAAGTACGTGTCGGACACGTGGAAGTCGAGCGGCGGCGACGCGAGGATGACACCGGTCAGACCACCGAACACGAAGGTGATGAGGAAGCCGAGCGACCAGATGAGCGGCGTCTCGAAGGTGATCGAGCCTCGCCACATCGTGCCGACCCAGTTGAAGATCTTCACACCCGTCGGAACGGCGATCAGCATCGTCATGAGGGCGAAGAAGGGCAGCAGCACCGAGCCGGTGACGTACATGTGGTGGGCCCACACGGTGACCGAGAGCGCAGCGATCGCGATCGTCGCGTAGATGAGGGTCTTGTAGCCGAAGATCGGCTTGCGGCTGAAGACCGGGAAGATCTCGGAGACGATGCCGAAGAACGGCAGCGCGATGATGTACACCTCGGGGTGGCCGAAGAACCAGAAGAGGTGCTGCCACAGGATGACGCCGCCGTTGGCGGGGTCGTAGATGTGGGCACCGAACACGCGGTCGGCGGCGGCGGCGAGCATCGCGGCGGCGAGCACCGGGAACGCCATCAGCACGAGGATCGAGGTGACGAGCGTGTTCCAGGTGAAGATCGGCATGCGGAACATGGTCATGCCGGGGGCGCGCATCGTGATGATCGTGGTGATGAAGTTCACCGCACCGAGGATGGTGCCGAAGCCCGAGAGGCCGAGGCCGATCATCCAGAGGTTGCCGCCGACACCCGGTGAGAAGGTGGTCGACGCGAGCGGCTGATATGCGAACCAACCGAACGAGGCGGCACCCTGCGGGGTGAAGAAGCCGGCGACCGCCATGAGCGAACCGAAGTTGAAGAGCCAGTACGCGAAGGCGTTGAGTCGCGGGAACGCGACGTCGGGCGCACCGATCTGCAGCGGCATGAGCACGTTCGCGAAGCCTGCGAAGAGCGGCGTCGCGAACATGAGGAGCATGATCGTGCCGTGCATCGTGAACAGCTGGTTGTACTGCTCGCGGGTCTGGATGAGCTCCAGGCCGGGCTCGAAGAGCTGCGCGCGGATGATGAGGGCCATCACGCCGCCGATGCAGAAGTAGATGAAGGCGGTGATCAGGTACATGTACCCAATGACCTTGTGGTCGGTGGACGTGATCCACTTCACGAGGACGTTGCCCTTGCGTTCGACCTTCGAGGCGCCGAACGGCAGGCTGCTCGACTGAGGTCGAGCCGGTGCGGTCGTGGTGCTCATTCGGCTTCGTGCTCCTCGTTCAGTTCGGGCGCGCCCGTACCGGGCAGGTTCTGGTTGCGGTCGTACTCGCTCGACAGCTGGCCCTCCTGGCCGGCGTCGCGCAGCGACTCGATGTACTTCTCGTACTCGGCCTCCGACACGACCTCGACGTTGAAGAGCATGAGCGAGTGGTACTCGCCGCAGAGCTCGGCGCACTTGCCGGCGTAGGTGCCCTCGCGCTCGGGGACGAACGACATGTAGTTCGTCTTGCCCGGGAACATGTCCTTCTTGTAGAGGAAGTCGACGACCCAGAACGAGTGGATCACGTCGCGCGACTCGAGCTCGATCTCGACGTTCTTGCCGACGGGCAGGTACAGGGTCGGCAGCTCCGACTGGACGAGCGAGCCCTTGGGGCCCTCGTCGTCGAGCTGGCCCTGGATGCCGGGCGAGTACACGTCTTCGTTCACGTAGTTGAAGTCCCACGCCCACTGCTTGGCGATGACCTCGACCTTGACGTCGATCTCGTCTTCCGCGAAGCGCTGCTCGATCGCCTGCTGGTCACGCGCGGTGAACGCGAAGAACCCCAGCACGAGGATGAGCGGGATGATCGTGTAGAACACCTCGATGGGCATGTTGTACCGCAGCTGCACGGGCAGGCCGGTCTGGCCCTTCCGGCGGCGGTACGCGATGACGGCCCAGATCGTGAGACCCCAGGTGATGACACCGACGATGAGGAGCACGATCCACGAAGTGACCCACAGACCCGAGATGCGCTCGGTGTGGTTCGTGACGGGGGCTTCACCCTCGACGAAGCCTGGGAGGAATCCGTTCAACTGAGCCTGCGTGCACCCGGCGAGGACGAGGCTGAGTGACGCTGCGATCGGAATAGCAGCCCATCGGAGACGGCGATTGTGGCGCACCGGTGACCTTTCGGGAGACTCGAAGGCGCTTCACAGCGAAGCGCATTGATCGTTGTCTAGCCTACTCCGACTCCACGCCCGAGGTGTGCACCGAAGGGCGGTGTCGGGCGCGCCGCGCCCTGAAAACACCCTTCGATCTGCAGAAAACACGAAAGGAGGCCGCTTTCACGGCCTCCTCTCGGGATGTTGTGCGAGCGCTCAGTGGAACGAGTCACCGCATGCGCAGCTGCCCTGCGCGTTGGGGTTGTCGATCGTGAAGCCCTGCTTCTGGATCGAGTCCTCGAAGTCGATCGAGGCGCCGTCGAGGTACGGCACGCTCATCTTGTCGACGACGACCTCGACGCCCTCGAAGTCGACGACCGCGTCTCCGTCGAGCAGTCGCTCGTCGAAGTAGAGCTGGTAGATCAGCCCGGAGCATCCGCCGGGCTGCACCGCGACGCGGAGGCGCAGGTCTTCGCGACCCTCCTGCGCGAGCAGGCTGCGCACCTTGTCGGCGGCGGGGTCGCTCAGCTTCACGCCGTGCGTGCTGTCGGTGATCGTGTCGCTCATGTCTCTCCTTGATGCGTCAGGAAACGCCTGATCTCATCCAATGGTAACCGCCGTGAGCTGCACGGCGGCAGGGAACGGCCGGGAATATCCCGGCCGGCCTCACTCCCCCGTGCGCGCGTCGAGCCGTGCGAGGAACAGGGCCTCCGCGAGCAGCGCGCGCTGGAAGACACCGAGGTGCAGCGACTCGTTGGGGCTGTGGGCCCGCGAGTCGGGGTCTTCGACGCCCGTCACGAGGATCTGCGCCTGCGGGAACTCGTCGACGAGTTCGGCGATGAACGGGATGGAGCCGCCGACGCCGATCTCGACGGCGGGCTTGCCCCAGGCGTCCTCCATGGCGCCACGGGTCTCCTCGACCGCCCAGCCGCTCGTGTCGACGAGGAAGGGCTGACCGGTGTCGACGTCCTCGAAGGTGAGGCGGGCGCCGAAGGGGGCATTCCGCTCGAGGTGGGCGCGGATCGCCTCGTACGCCTCGCGGGCGTCCTGTCCGGGGGCGACCCGGGCGCTCACGCGCACGCGCACACCGGGCACGAGCGTGTTCGAGGCGTTCGCGATGTCGGGCGCGTCGATGCCCGTGATCGTGATCGCCGGCTGCGACCAGATGCGCGAGAGGATCGTGTCGTTGCCGATGGGGGCGACGCCGTCGAGCAGGCCCGTCTCGGCGCGCAGCTGCGCCTCGTCGTACGCGGGCGTCTCGAGCCCGGCCGAGGTGAGCCCGTCGACCGCGACCGAGCCGTCGGCGGCCCAGAGCGTGTCGAGCAGACGGATCGCCGCGAGCATCGCGTCGGGCACCGCGCCGCCGAACATCCCCGAGTGGGAGGCGTGCGCGAGCGTGTCGATACGCAGGTTGAAGGCGACCGCGCCGCGGAGGGCGACGGTGATGGCGGGGGTCTCGAGGTCCCAGTTGCCGGAGTCGGCGACGATGATCGCGTCGGCCGCGAGCAGTTCGCGGTGCGCGTGCAGGAAGTTGCCGAACGACTGCGAGAGGTACTCCTCCTCGCCTTCGATGAAGAGCGCGATGCCGAGGTCGAGGTCCGTTCCGAGCACCTCGGTGAGGGCGCGGATCGCGCCGACGTGCGCCATGATGCCGGCCTTGTCGTCGGCTGCGCCGCGACCGTAGAGGCGGTCGCCGCGAAGGGTCGGCTCGAACGGCGCCGAGTCCCAGTCCTCGTCCTTCCCGGGGGGCTGCACGTCGTGGTGCGCGTAGAGGAGCACGGTCGGGCGGCCGTTGCGGGCGGCGCGGTGCGCGATGACCGCGGGCGAGCCGAGCTGCGGGTCGGCGTCGTGCTCGGCGCCCGCGACGGGCGCGCGGCGCACGTCGACGAGGTCGAACACCCCGAGTCCGCGCACGAGCTCGGCGACGGCGTCGGCGCTCGCCTGCAGGTTGGCGGGATCGAAGGCGGGCCACGAGACGGAGGGGATCTTCACGAGTCGCGTCAGGTCGGCGATCGTCGTGGGGAACCCGGCTTCGACGGCGGAACGGATCGCGTCGACCTGCGGGTTCGCCGCATCGGTCTCAGCGGCGTTGGGGAGAGAGTCGGTCATGCCGGTAATCTTAAAGGCAACCGATTCGAGGACCCCGTGGCAAAGCAACCCAACAGCACCGAGCCGAGCGCCGAGACGCTCGAAGAGACCCAGGCCCGCCTGAAGAGCGGCGGCAAGGGCACCCCCACCCCGACCCGCGCCGAGCGCGAGGCTGCGAACAAGCGCCCACTCGTGCCGAACGACCGCAAGGAAGCGGCGAAGCAGGCGCGCGTCAAGGCGGCCGACGCCCGCGAGCGCGCCCGTGTGGGCATGGCGATGGGCGATGAGAAGTACCTGCCCATGCGCGACCGCGGCCCGCAGAAGAAGTACGTGCGCGACTACGTCGACGCGCGGTTCAGCATCGGCGAGGTGCTCATCCCCGTGATGTTCGCCGTCATCATCCTGACGTTCATCCCGAGCGCCGAGGTGCAGGCCATCGGCATCATGTCGCTGTGGGCCTTCTTCCTCGTCGCGGTGCTCGACGTCGTGATCCTCGGCTTCATCCTCACCAAGAAGCTCAAGGCGAAGTTCGGCGAGGACAAGGTCGAGAAGGTGCGCTGGTACGCGGCGATGCGTGCGCTGCAGCTGCGCCCCCTGCGCCTGCCGAAGCCCCAGGTCAAGCGACGCCAGTACCCCGCCTGATCGATTCGCACATCGAGGATGCCATGTGGCCGGCCGGCCACGTGGCATCCTCGCGTTTCGGGCTCGATCAGGCGCGCTGGTAGGCGCCCCGCCTGATGAGCGGCACCCGGACCTCTTCGTCGCTGAGCGAGCCGTGCTGGCCGATCATGGCCTCGGCCTGCCGGTCGGCGACGCGGCGGTCGTAGTAGGCGATGCCCGAGCGGGCGGCGACGAGGAGGTCGCCGATGCGGGGCGCGGCGACCGGGTCGACGTCGCCGAAGAGGCCCGTGGCGATCGCCTCGTCGCGGGTGGCGACCCAGCTCCGCTGCGACTCCGACTCGCGCCAGCGCTCGACGAGCTGCGCCCGCGCGGCGTCGTCGAGCTCGGGTTCGAAGTAGAGGTGGAGGAACCGCGGCTCTCCCCCGACATGCCTGACGCCGTCGACGAGCTCGGGCTTCTGGTCGACGAAGACCTGCCGATGGGCCGGGACGTCGACCACGCCGTGGTCGGCGGTGACGAGGAGGCCCGTGCCCCGTGGCATCCGCTGCTCGAATCGTGAGATCTCGCCGTCGAGCTGTTCGAGGAGGCCGAGCCAGCGGTCCGACTCCCAGCCGTACGCGTGGGCGGCCTGGTCGAGTTCGGGGATGTAGAGGTACATCAGCGCAGGCGCACCGGAGTCGAGCACCTCGAGCGCGGCGTCGAAGCGGTCGCCCATGCTCGTGCCCGGCAGGTAGCGCGCACCGCGCAGCACCGCCCGGGTGAAGCCCGAGTCGGCGTACCGGGGGGCGCCGATCGCGACGGCGTCGATGCCGGCGGCCGTCGCCTCCTCGAAGATCGTGGGGCGCAACTGCCAGGTCTCGGGGCGCATGCCGGCGTCCCAGCCGTTGAGCTGGTTCACGAGGCGGTCGTGGGCGGCGTCGAGGGTGCGGTAGCCGACGAGTCCGTGGGCTCCCGGCATGGTGCCCGTGGTGAGGCTCGCGAGGGCCGCGGCCGTCGTGGAGGGGAAGACGGTGTGGATGACGTCGCGCTTCGCCATCGCTCCGGCGAGGTGGCGGGCGTGTCCGGCGCGCTGACGGAGGTTCGCGGCGCCGAGCCCGTCGACGAGCACGACGACCGCGCTGCGGGCCGGCGCGAGGTCGAGCGGATTCGGCACCCCGGCGAGGCTCGCGAGCGAACTGCCGAGCACCGCGGTGAGGCGCGGGGCGGTGTCGGCGGGCACGGGTAGCATGGCAGACATCGCGCCCAGTCTGGCACAGGCCGGGCGCGCCCCCGTTCCCCCGCGTGCCCCGCACGCACGGCACAGAAACCACGGATGACCCGAGCCAGATCGCAGTCCGCCGACGAACCCATCGTCGAGCACATCGAAGACGTCGACGTCGCCACCGAGATGCAGGGATCGTTCCTCGAGTACGCCTATTCGGTGATCTACTCGCGGGCGCTCCCCGACGCCCGCGACGGGCTGAAGCCCGTGCAGCGGCGCATCCTCTACCAGATGAGCGAGATGGGCCTGCGGCCCGACAAGGGCCACGTCAAGTCGGCCCGCGTCGTCGGCGAGGTGATGGGCAAGCTGCACCCGCACGGCGACACCGCCATCTACGACGCGCTCGTGCGCATGGCGCAGGCCTTCACCCTCCGCGTGCCGCTCGTCGACGGCCACGGCAACTTCGGTTCGCTCGACGACGGGCCCGCCGCCCCGCGCTACACCGAGGCGCGCCTCGCCTCGACCGCGCTCGCGATGACGGACGGCCTCGACGAAGACGTCGTCGACTTCGTGCCGAACTACGACAACCAGCTCACCCAGCCCGAGGTGCTGCCCGCCGCCTATCCGAACCTGCTCGTGAACGGCGCCGCCGGCATCGCGGTCGGCATGGCGACGAACATGGCCCCGCACAACCTCATCGAGGTCGTCGGCGCCGCCCGTCACCTCATCGCGAACCCCGACGCGACCCTCGACGAGCTCATGGAGTTCGTGCCCGGCCCCGACCTGCCGACGGGTGGCACGATCGTCGGCCTCGCCGGCATCCGCGACGCGTACGCGACGGGCCGCGGCAGCTTCAAGACGCGTGCGAAGGTCTCGGTCGAGCAGATCACCGCTCGCAAGACCGGCCTCGTCGTCACCGAACTGCCCTACCTCGTCGGCCCCGAGAAGGTCATCGAGAAGATCAAGGACGGGGTGAACGCCAAGAAGATCAACGGCATCTCCGACGTCACCGACCTCACCGACCGCACGAACGGGCTGCGGCTCGTCATCGGCATCAAGACCGGGTTCAGCCCCGACGCGGTGCTCGAGCAGCTCTACCGGCTGACCCCGCTCGAGGACTCCTTCAACATCAACAACGTCGCCCTCGTCGACGGCGGCCCGCAGACCCTCGGTCTCCGCGAGCTGCTGCAGGTGTACGTCGGCCACCGCATCTCGGTCGTCACGCGGCGTTGCGAGTACCGTCTCGCACGTCGTCGCGAACGGCTGCACCTCGTCGAGGGCCTGCTCATCGCGATCCTCGACATCGACGAGGTCATCCAGCTCATCCGCGGCTCCGACGACACGGCCGCCGCCCGCAGCCGCCTGATGGAGGTCTTCGACCTCAGCCAGGTGCAGGCCGAGTACATCCTCGAGCTGCAGTTGCGCCGCCTCACGAAGTTCTCGCGCATCGAGCTCGAGGCCGAGCGCGACAAGCTGCGCGCAGAGATCGAGGAGCTCGAGGCGCTGCTCGCGAGCCGCCACCGCATCGAGGCGCTCGTCTCCGACGAGCTCGCCGAGACGGCCGAGCGGTTCGGCACCCCGCGCCGCACGCTCCTCACCGATGCCCGCCCGTCGATCGCGGGCGCTGCAGCCAAGCGGGCGGCGGCCGCTGCGCTCGAGGTGGCGGATGTCCCGTGCCGCGTCTTCCTCTCGGTGACGGGCCGCATCGCCCGCGTCGACCTGCCCGAGGGCCCCGAGGGCGCGCCGTCGATCACCGTCCCCGCGCGCCGCAGCAAGCACGACGCGATCCTCTCCTCGCTCGACACGACGAGCCGGGCGGAGATCGGCGCCGTCACGAGCCGCGGGCGCCTGATCCGGTTCACCCCGGTCGACCTGCCGATGCTGCCGCCCACCTCGGTGCAGCTCGGCGCCGGCGTGAAGGTGGCCGACTATCTCGCGCTGCCGAACCGCGACGAGCACATCCTCGCGCTCGTCTCGCTCGGCTCCGATCGTTCGATCGCCATCGGCACGAAGCAGGGCGTCGTCAAGCGCGTCGCGACCGGCGCGTACCCGAACAAGCCCGAGTTCGAGGTCATCGGCCTCAAGGCGGGCGACGAGGTCGTCGGCGCCGTTCAGGGCGACGAGAGCGATGAACTCGTGTTCGTCGCCTCCGATGCGCAGCTGCTGCGCTTCTCCGCGAGCTCGGTGCGCCCCCAGGGCTGCCCTGCCGGCGGCATGGCCGGCATCAACCTCGGTTCGGGGTCGCACGTCATCCACTTCACGAGCGTGCCCGCCGAGACGGCGGCCGAGTCGGTCGTCGTCACGGTGGCCGCATCGACCGACACCCTGCTCGGCACCGACCCCGGCAGCGCGAAGGTGAGCGACTTCGCCGAGTTCCCGGCGAAGGGCCGGGCGACCGGCGGGGTGCGAGCCCAACGGTTCCTCAAGGGCGAAGACGCACTGCACCTCGCCTGGGTCGGCCCTGCCCCCGCTCTCGCGGTCGGGCCCGACGGCTCGGCGCGCGAGCTGCCCGACTCGGGCGCGAAGCGCGACGGGTCTGGGCAGCCGCTCGAATCGGTCGTCGCCGCGGTGGGCCGCCGGGTCGGCTGACCCGGCCGACGCCTCCGACGAACGCTGAAGGGCGGGCACCCGATCGGGTGCCCGCCCTTCTCGCGCTCGCTTTCGCGTTCGCGGTCGTTCGCGCTCGTTTCGCGAGCGAGCGTACGCCGCGCCTCAGGCGTCGATGCGGTCGCGCTCGAGCGCGTCGGCGCTCTCGATGATGAACTCCTTGCGGGGGGCGACCTCGTTGCCCATGAGCAGTTCGAACACGCGGCCGGCGTTCTCGGCGTCGCCGATGCCGACCCGGCGAAGGGTGCGGTGACGGCGGTCCATCGTGGTCGTGGCGAGCTGGTCGGCGTCCATCTCGCCGAGACCCTTGTACCGCTGGATCGGGTCTTGGTACCGCTTCTTCTGCTTGTCGAGCCCGGCGAGCACGCCCTTCAGCTCGGCCTCGGAGTACGTGTAGATCGTCTCGTTCGGCTTCGAACCCGGGTTCATCACGACGACGCGGTGGAGCGGCGGCACGGCGGCGAAGACGCGCCCCTCTTCGATCATGGGTCGCATGTACCGGAAGAAGAGGGTGAGCAGCAGCGTGCGGATGTGCGCACCGTCGACGTCGGCATCGGCCATCAGGATGACCTTGCCGTAGCGCGCCTGCGACAGCTCGAAGCTGCGCCCCGAGCCCGCGCCGATGACCTGGATGATCGAGGCGCACTCGGCGTTGCCGAGCATGTCGGAGACGCTCGCCTTCTGCACGTTGAGGATCTTGCCGCGGATCGGCAGCAGCGCCTGGTGCTCGCTGTCGCGCGCGAGCTTCGCGGTGCCGAGGGCCGAGTCGCCCTCGACGATGAAGAGCTCGCTGTGCGCGACGTCGTTCGAACGGCAGTCGACGAGCTTCGCCGGCAGCGAGGAGCTCTCGAGCGCGTTCTTGCGACGCTGGGTCTCTTTGTGGGCGCGCGCGGAGATGCGCGACTTCATCTCGGCGACGACCTTGTCGAGCAGGAGCGCCGCCTGCGTCTTGTCGTCGCGCTTCGTCGACGAGAAGCGGGTGCCGAGCTCTTTCGTGAGCACGGACGAGACGATGTTGCGCACGGCGGGGGTGCCGAGCACCTCCTTCGTCTGGCCCTCGAACTGCGGCTCGGGCAGGCGCACGGTGATGACCGCGGTGAGGCCGGCGAGCACGTCGTCCTTGTCGAGCTTGTCGTTGCCCGCCTTGAGGCGGCGCGCGTTCTGCTCGACCTGCTGGCGCAGGAACTTCAGCAGCCCCTGGTCGAAGCCGGCCTGGTGGGTGCCGCCCTTCGGGGTGGCGATGATGTTGACGAACGAGCGCACGACCGTGTCGTAGCCGGTGCCCCACCGCAGCGCGATGTCGACCTCGCAGGTGCGGGTGAGCTCGGTCGGCACCATCGCACCGCCCTCGGTCAGCACGGGCACCGTCTCGGTGAAGTTGCCGCTGCCGGTGAGCCGCCAGATGTCGGTGATGCCCGAGTCGGGAGCGAGGTGGTCGACGAACTCGGAGATGCCGCCCTCGAACTGGAACGAGGTGGTGTGCGGGGTCTCGCCGCGCTCGTCGGTGACGTCGATCGCGAGGCCGGGAACGAGGAACGCCGTCTGCCGGGCGCGCCCGAGCAGCTCGTCGGTCTGGAACTCGGCGCCCTTCGTGAAGATCTGCCGGTCGGCCCAGTAGCGGATGCGCGTACCGGTGACGCCCTTCTTGACCTTGCCGACGACCCGTAGCTCGCTGCGCTCCTCGAACGGCGTGAACGGCGCGTCGGGCGAGGGCGCCCCCGAATCGGCGAAGATGCCGGGCTCGCCGCGGTGGAACGACATCGCCCAGGTCTTGCCGTCGCGGTCGACCTCGACGTCGAGCCGCTCGGAGAGGGCGTTCACGACCGAGGCGCCGACGCCGTGCAGGCCGCCCGACGCGGCGTAGGAGCCGGACCCGAACTTGCCGCCGGCGTGCAGCTTCGTGAAGACGACCTCGACGCCGGTGAGCCCCGTCTTCGGTTCGACGTCGACGGGGATGCCTCGGGCCTGGTCGCGCACCTCGACGCTCCCGTCGGGGTGGAGGAGCACGCCGATGTCGGAACCGTGGCCGGCGAGCGCCTCGTCGACGGAGTTGTCGATGATCTCCCAGAGGCAGTGCATGAGACCGCGCGAGTCGGTCGAACCGATGTACATGCCGGGTCGCTTGCGCACCGCCTCGAGCCCTTCGAGGACGGAGAGATGGCGTGCGGAATAGTCGGAGCTCACGTCGAACAAGCCTAGTGAGCGCGACCGACACCGAAGTGCAGGCGCTACGCGCTGAGCGAAATGCCCTGTCGCATGGAAGGGAGGTGCTCCCCCACGTGTTTTCATTGATGAACGGACATTCATGAGCACGGAGGAGGAGCCATGACCCAGTACACCGAGACCACCGGTGCGGTCGATGAACTCGAGACCCCCTACGAGCTCACCGCGCTCGACCGCTGCGACGCCTGCGGCGCGCAGGCCTATATCCGCGTCGTCGTCGCGAGCGGCGAACTGCTGTTCTGCGCCCACCACGGCCGCAAGCACCAGGAGAAGCTCTCGCAGATCGCGCACTCGTGGCACGACGAGTCGTCGCGCCTCCTGGCCGACGACAAGCGCTGAACGGCCGACCGACCATACGCGAAACGCCCCGGGTGACCGGGGCGTTTCGTCGTTTCGGGGGTGGGTCGATTCAGAGGGCGGATGCCTCGACCCCAGCCGCACGCGTCTGCGCGTCGCGGGCCGTCGCGGCGTAGGCGTCGACCTCGGCCGTGCGCCCGCCGGGTGAGTACACCTCACCGGCGCGCTCGGCCATGACGCCGAGGAGGTGGTCGGCGAAGCGGGGGTTCTTCGCGAGGACCGGCCCGTGCAGGTGCGTGCCGAAGACGGCGCCCATGACGACGCCCTCCTGACCGGAGTCGCGCCCGTTGCCCTCGCCCGAGCGTACGCGGCCGAGCGGCGATCCCTCGGCGCCGAGGTAGTCACGGGCATGGTTCTCGAACCCGACGAGCGCGCCGAAGAGCGGCGACTTCACAATGAGGTCGCCCGTGACGCGGCCGTCGCGGGGCACCGCGCGCCCCGGCAGGATGCCGAGACCTTCGATGCTGCGGCCGCCGGCCGTCTCGATGCCCCAGCTGAGCAGTTCCCATCCGGTGCCGACCGCGAGGATCGGCACGCCCTCGGTGCCCCAGCGGCGGAGCTCGTCGTGCATGCCGAGGAGCAGCTCGCGGCTCGTCTCGAGGGAGGCGTCGCTGCCCGAGCCGAGCACGACGGCGTCGACCCGCTCGGGCAGCGCCGAGCCATCGTCGACCGCGATCACCTCGGCGTCGAGCCCGGCCCAGCGGGCGCGCTGCGCGAGCACGGCCGCGTTCTGCGCGTCGCCGTTCGTGTTCTGCAGCGTCGGCAGGAGGGAGACGATGGTGAAGGTCATTCCGTTCCCGTCAGTCCGAGGTGGGCGCGCGTGCGGCGCATCGAGTCGGCGGAGAAGACGATCGTCTTCACCCCGCGTTCGGGTGCGGGGGCCGCGAGGAAGTCGTCGAGCGCGACGCCGAGCTCGGGCTCGACCCGGTCGATCTCGACCCCGTCGTACGCGAGCATCAGTGCGGCCTCGGCGGCCTTCGAGCCGCTCACGATCTTCACGCGGTCGAGCGACGAGGCGTCGGCGGGCCAGAAGTAGGACGGGTCGCGCACGTCGGAGCCGATCGCGAACAGGATGTCGCTCGTGCCGGGCTCGATGCTGTCGACGTTCAACTGGTAGCTGGCCGGGTTCTGCACGAGCACGAACTCGACCTCCTGACCGCGCACGGTGACCCGCTCGCCGCGGCCGAACACCGCCGGGATCGCGCTGAGCGCACGTGCCGCCGTCTCGGCGGAGAACCGCTCGCCGAGGACGGCCTGCGCCGTCGCGTATGCGGCGGCCGCATCGACGGCGTAGTGGATGCCGCGTGCCGGAAGCCCCGCCCGCACCTCGGCGCCGCGGTCGTCGAGCACGACCTGGCGCCCCTCGACCGCGTCGATGACGAGCCCGTCGCCGGGCTGCAGACGTCGTTCGGCGGTCTCGGTGTACCCGAGCCCGCGAGGAGCCGAGTCGAGCACCGCCTGCGATACGCCGAAGCGGCGCACCGAGACCTCCGGCCGGAGCTTCTCGGCCAGACGCTCGAGGTACGCGTCGTCGGCGTTCACGACGACCGCCTCACCGGCGCGGGCCGCGATGCGGCCGAGCATGTCGGCCACCATCTCCGAGTCGTGGAACCGGTCGATCTGGTCGACCATGACGTTCGTGAGCGCGACGACACGGGCGTCGACGCCCTGCATGACGAGGGCGCCGTGGCCCTCGTCCATCTCGAGCACGGCGACCTCACCGGGCACGCGGCCCAGCCAGTCCGCCTGCTCGAGCAGCGCCGAGGTGAGGCCCTGGCTGATGTTCGCCGTCGACGGATTCGTGAAGACGTCGACGCCGTGCTCGCGGAGGATCGCGACGAGCATCTTCGTCGTCGTCGACTTGCCCGCCGACCCCGAGACCACGACGAGCCCCTGCGGGAAACCCGACAGCGTGCGCTTCAGGTAGTTCGGGGCGATGCGGTTGACGACGAGCCCGGGAACCGCAGAGCCGCCGCCCGGCTTGCGCAGCCGGGCGGCGAATCTGGTGAGTCTGCCGACGAGGATCGCCGGCCCGTAACGCAGGGATCCAGATGGCACCGGCGGCCTACTCGAGGTAGTCGCGCAGCGACTGCGACCGCGACGGGTGGCGGAGCTTCGCCATCGTCTTCGACTCGATCTGGCGGATGCGCTCGCGCGTCACGCCGAAGGTGTCGCCGATCTGGTCGAGGGTCTTCGGCATGCCGTCGCCGAGGCCGAAGCGCATGCGGATGACGCCCGCCTCGCGCTCGCTCAGCGAGTCGAGCAGCGACTCGAGCTGCTTCTGCAGCATCGTGAAGCCCACCGCGTCGGCCGGGACGACCGCTTCGGTGTCTTCGATGAGGTCGCCGAACTCGCTGTCGCCGTCTTCACCGAGCGGGGTGTGCAGCGAGATCGGCTCGCGGCCGTACTTCTGCACCTCGATGACCTTCTCAGGGGTCATGTCGAGTTCGCGGCTCAGCTCTTCGGGCGTGGGCTCGCGCCCCAGGTCCTGCAGCATCTGACGCTGCACGCGGGCGAGCTTGTTGATGACCTCGACCATGTGCACGGGGATGCGGATGGTGCGGGCCTGGTCGGCCATCGCGCGGGTGATCGCCTGACGGATCCACCACGTCGCGTAGGTCGAGAACTTGAAGCCCTTCGTGTAGTCGAACTTCTCGACCGCACGGATGAGACCCAGGTTGCCCTCTTGAATCAGGTCGAGGAACTGCATGCCGCGACCCGTGTAGCGCTTGGCGAGCGAGACGACGAGACGCAGGTTCGCGCCGAGCAGGTGGCTCTTCGCACGCTGGCCGTCCTTTGCGACCCACTGCAGCTCGCGACCGAGCTGCGAGCGCTTCTCGGCGTCGGTCATCGCCGACAGCTTCTCCTCGGCGAAGAGGCCCGCCTCGATGCGCATCGCGAGCTCGACCTCTTCGGCCGCGTTCAGGAGCGCAACCTTGCCGATCTGCTTCAGGTAGTCCTTGACGGGGTCGGCCGTCGCGCCGGTGATCGCCGACGAGTACACGGGCACTTCGTCTTCGTCGTCGGTCGCGCGCAGCACGAGTGCGCCCGTCGGGTGCGGGTCGACCGCGATGGGCTTCGCGTCCTCGTCGGACGCGTCATCGGCGTCGTCGGCGACCTCGACCTCGTCGAGCTCGGCCGGGTCGACCTCGTCCTCGTCGTCGTCGGATGCCTTCGCCTTGCCGCGGGGCTTCGCAGGGGCCTTCGCCTTCGCCGTCGCGGTGCGCGGCGTCTTCGATGCCGTCGTCGTCTTCGCCGCGGTCTTCGCGGCGGGCGCCTTGCTCGCGGTCGACTTCGCGGCGGTCTGGCGCTTCGCGGCGGGCGCCTCGGCCTCGTCGGCCGCCTTCGCCTTCGTCGTTGCCATACGTATGAACCTCTCCTACCGTCGGCCGGCGTGCGCCCTCGTCGGAGGGTGCGGCTCGTGCTGTCGGTCCGGTCGTTTTCGGACACTATGAGGACCCATGTCAAGTCCGCGTGAATGGTTCGACCGATATCGAACCCGCGAACCCGAACGGGTCCTGCCTTAATTATACAGACGCGCAGCCGCGTCCGTGCACGTTCGACACCCCGGCGTTCAGGATCTTCAACACCGATCGGAAGCGGAGAATTCCCGCGTGCCGGCTCGTCGGGCCGTCAGGCGGTTCTCGGCGGTTCGTCGTCGCGCGAACGACGGAAGGCGAGGAACTTCTCGAGCTCTGCGGCGATCTCGTCGGCGCTCGGCAGCTCGCCGTCCTCGTCGGTGAGGGGCGAGCGCAGCGTCGTTCCCTCCATGTAGGCGTCGTGGCGCTCCTCGAGCGTGCCGACGAGCTTCGCGAGCTCGCCGTTCTCGGCGACCTGCTCGTCGATGCGGGCGAGGAACTCGCGCCCCTGCGCGCGCAACGCGTCGGTCGGGAAGATCCGGCCGGTCGACGCGCTGATCGCCTCGAGCGCCGCGACCGCCGCCGACGGGTACTCGGCGTCGGCGAGGTAGTGCGGGATGAGCAGCACGAAGCCGGTCGTCGGATGGCCGAGCTCGGCGAGCTTGAACTCGATGAGGTGCAGGGCGTTCGACGGCACCTGCGTCGTGGGCCGCCACACCGACATGGTCTCGATGAGCTCCTCACGGTTTCCGCTGACGGTGACCCGGATCGGCCGGGTGTGCGGCACGGGCATGGGGATCGAGTTCACCCAGGTCGTCGACGCGACTTGCAGTTCGTCGATGAGCTGCAGCACCGCGGTGCTGAACGCCTCCCAGCGGAAGTCCGGCTCGAACCCGGTGAGGAGGAGGAACGGCCGGCCGAGCTCGTCGCGCGCGAGTTCGAGCGCGAGCCGCGGCGGCGTGTAGTCGGTCAGGTGGTCGCCGTCGAAGAGGATGATCGGGCGCCGCGCGCGATAGTCGAGGAGCTCGTCGATGTCGAAACTCGCGACGACCGTCGTCTCGAGGGTCTCGCGCAGGTACTCGGTCGTCTGCGCGACCGCGCCGCCCGCGTCGGCCGAGCCGGTGAGGCCCGCGACGAGCGGCAGCCCCGGGGGAACCGAGACCTCGGCGTTCAACTCGTACAGGGAACGGGGATCGCGCATGATTCCAGCCTACTGACGCCGCTCGCGCCCCCTCCCGCCGGAGGCGCAGGGCGTTGATGCCCAGAGCGAACACGTACCATCGGGAGACATGACCGTTCCCACGCTCTCCGTCACCACCTCCCCCGCTCCCGCAGCCGACGCCGACGTCGTGCTGCTCGTCGCCACGAAGGGCGCCGACCGCGCCGAGCTCCTCGGCGCCGACGGTTTCGAGTGGGTCGGACCCCAGCTCGTCGCGCTCGGCGCGACGGGCGCGAGCGACGAGCTGACGCGCCTGCCGGGCATCGAGGGCGGCCCCCGCGTCGTCGCAGTGGTCGGCGTCGGCGAGCAGGCGGATGCCTCGGGCCTCCGCCGTGCGGCCGGCTCCGCCGTGCGCCGCCTCACCGACACCGCCTCGGTCGCGATCGGCTCACTCGTCGACGACGCCGCGCAGGCCGCAGCCCTCCTCGAGGGCGCCGCGCTCGGCGCGTACGCCTACGACGAGTACCGCACCGAGGCGAAGCCGTCGGTCTCCCGCATCGCGCTGCACAGCACCTTCGACGCCGAAGCGATCGGCCTCGACCGCATCACCTCGGTCGTCGCCGCGGTCGCCCGCACGAAGGACCTCGTGAACGCCTCGCCCTCCGAGCTCTACCCCGAGAGCTTCGCCGCGCTCGCCGTCGAAGCGGCCGACGCCGTCGGCGTGACGAGCCGCGTGTGGGACGAAGCAGGGCTCGTCGAAGACGGCTTCGGCGGCATCACCGGGGTCGGGCAGGGCTCCAGCCGCGGCCCGCGGCTCGTGCGCCTCGAATGGGCTCCCGACGGGGCATCCACCCATCTCGCCTTCATCGGCAAGGGCATCACCTTCGACTCGGGCGGCCTCTCGCTGAAGCCGGCCACCTCGATGGTGGGCATGAAGACCGACATGGCGGGCGCCGCCGCCGTGCTCTCGTCGATCGTCGCGATCGCGGAGCTCGGCCTGCCCGTCCGCATCACCGGCTGGCTCTGCCTCGCCGAGAACATGCCCTCCGGCACCGCGATCCGCCCGAACGACGTCCTCCGCATCCGCGGCGGCAAGACCGTCGAGGTCACCAACACCGACGCCGAGGGCCGCCTCGTCCTCGCCGACGCCCTCGTCGCCGCGAGCGAGGAGCAGCCCGACGCGATCATCGACGTCGCCACCCTCACCGGCGCCCAGGTCGTCGCGCTCGGCCACCGCATCACCGGCCTCATGGGCGACGACGAGCTCGTCGCCCGCGTGCGCTCCGCGGCCGATGCCGTCGACGAGAGCACCTGGCCGATGCCGCTGCCCGGCGACCTCCTCCCGCTCCTCAAGTCCGACGTCGCCGACCTCATGAACACGAAGCTCGGAATGACGGTGCCCGGCATGCTCCTCGCGGGCGTGTTCCTGCAGCAGTTCGTCGGCAAGCAGGGCGACTCCGACCGCCGCATTCCGTGGGCGCACCTCGACATCGCGGGCCCCGCGCACAACAGCGGTTCGGGGTGGGGATTCACCGGCACGGGCGCGACCGGAGCCGCCGTTCGCACGCTCGTCGCACTGGGCGAGGACTTCTCAACCAAGTAGTAAGGTCGTATGGGCGAGAACGTCGCCCATACGCCCTGCCGCGGCGACACGCCTGCGGTGGTCCGTGACGCAGATCAGATGCGCAAGGGAGATTGCGGTTGTCCGAGCAGAACTTTGACATGGTCGTCCTCGGCGGAGGCAGCGCGGGTTATGCCGCTGCGATTCGCGCCGTCGAACTCGGACTCACCGCGGTGGTGATCGAGAAGGGCAAGCTCGGCGGCACATGTCTCCACCGCGGCTGCATCCCGACGAAGGCGCTGCTGCACGCGGCCGAGGTCGCCGAGGTCTCGAAGGACACCGCCAAGTACGGCGTCAAGACCGCGTTCGAGGGCATCGACATCAACGCCGTCTCGGCGTACCGCGAGGGCATCGTCGCGAGCAAGTGGAAGGGCCTGCAGGGCCTCCTCAAGGCCCGCGGCATCCCCGTGGTCGAGGGCGAGGGTCGCCTCGTCGCACCCAACACGGTGCAGGTCGGCGACGACCGCTACGTCGGCAAGAACGTCGTGCTCGCCACCGGCTCGTACTCGCGCTCGCTGCCCGGCCTCGAGATCGGCGGCCGCGTGATCACGAGCGAGCAGGCTCTCGAGCTCGACTTCGTCCCGAAGAAGGTCGCCGTCCTCGGCGGCGGCGTCATCGGCGTCGAGTTCGCGAGCGTCTGGCGCTCCTTCGGCGCCGAGGTCACGATCATCGAGGCGCTCCCCCACCTCGTCCCCAACGAGGAGGAGTCGATCTCGAAGCAGCTCGAGCGCGCGTTCCGCAAACGCGGCATCGACTTCTCGCTCGGCATCCGCTTCCAGAGCGTCACCCAGAACGAGCAGGGCGTCGTCGTCACCCTCGAGAACGGCGCGACGTACGAGGCCGAGCTGCTGCTCGTCGCCGTCGGCCGCGGCCCCTCGACCCAGGGACTCGGCTTCGAAGAGGTCGGCGTCTCGATGGACCGCGGCTTCGTGCTCACGAACGAGCGCCTCGCGACGAACGTGCCCGGCGTCTACGCCGTCGGCGACATCGTCCCCGGCCTCCAGCTCGCGCACCGCAGCTACCAGCAGGGCATCTTCGTCGCCGAGGAGATCGCGGGGCTCAACCCGATCGTCGTCGACGACGTGAACGTCCCGAAGATCACCTACTGCGAGCCTGAGGTCGCTTCGGTCGGCTACACCGAGGCCAAGGCGGCCGAGAAGTTCGGCGCCGAGCAGATCAGCTCCTACGACTACAACCTCGCGGGCAACGGCAAGTCGAGCATCCTCGGCACCGGCGGCTCGGTGAAGGTCGTGCGCGTGAACGACGGCCCCATCGTCGGCGTGCACATGATCGGCGGCCGCGTCGGCGAGCTCATCTCGGAGGCGCAGCTCGCCGTGAACTGGGAGGCGTACCCCGAGGACATCGCCCCCTTCATCCACGCGCACCCGACGCAGGCCGAGGCCTTCGGCGAGGCCGTGCTGAAGCTGGCGGGCAAGCCGCTGCACGCCATCTGAGTCCCGCTGCCCGCCAATTACGACTGCAATAAGCTAGAAAGCGTTCCCACGCTGTGAAGGAGACAAGCGCATGAGCGAATCCGTCAGCCTCCCGGCACTCGGTGAGAGTGTCACTGAAGGCACGGTCACCCGCTGGCTGAAGAATGTCGGCGACCGTGTCGAGGTGGACGAGCCGCTGCTCGAGGTCTCGACCGACAAGGTCGACACCGAGATCCCGTCGCCCGTCGCGGGTGTCATCGAGGCGATCCTCGTCCAGGAGGACGAGACCGTCGAGGTCGGCACCGCGCTCGTGACCATCGGCGACGGCTCCGGCGCCGCGGCCCCCGAGGCCGCTGCACCCGCACCCGCCGAGGCGCCCGCCGCTCCGGCCGAGCCCGTCGCGGCACCGCCCGCACCCGAGCCCGTCGCTGCTCCCGAGCCCGTCGCACCGGCCGCTCCGGCCGCCGCGCCCGAGCCCGTTGCGGCCCCTGAGCCCGTCGCCCCCGCCGCTCCGGCCGCAGCTCCTGCTGCACCCGTGGCCGCGCCCGCTCCGGTCGCCGCACCCGAGCCCGTCGCGCCGGCCGCGCCGGCCGCACCGGCTCCTGCAGCCGCACCCGCTGCTCCGGCTCCGGCTCCGGCCACCGGTGGCGCGCACGCTGGCCCTTCGGGCTACGTCACGCCGATCGTGCGCAAGCTCGCGAACGAGCAGGGTGTCGACCTCGCGAGCGTGACCGGCACAGGTGTCGGCGGCCGCATCCGCAAGCAGGACGTCATCTCGGCCCAGGCTGCCCCGGCGGCCGCTGCCGCCGCGGCTCCGGTCGCGCGTCAGCCGCTCGAGACCTCGCCGCTGCGCGGCACCACCGTCCCGATGACGCGCCTGCGCAAGGTCGTCGCGGAGCGCGCGGTCGTCTCGATGACCTCGACGGCTCAGCTCACCACGGTGGTCGAGGTCGACGTGACCCGCGTTGCGCGTCTGCGCGACCGCGTCAAGGGCGACTTCCTCGCGAAGACGGGCAACAAGCTCTCCTTCCTGCCGTTCTTCGCGCTGGCCGCGGCCGAGGCGCTGCGCGCCTACCCGATCATCAACTCGACCGTCGACGGCGACAGCATCGTCTACCCGGCGCAGGAGAACATGAGCATCGCGGTCGACACCGAGCGCGGCCTGCTGACGCCGGTCATCCGCAACGCGGGTGAGCTCGACATCGCCGGCCTCGCCGCGCAGATCGCCGACCTCGCCGACCGCACCCGCAACAACCAGCTGAAGCCCGACGAGCTCGCCGGCGGTACCTTCACGCTGACGAACACGGGTTCGCGCGGTGCGCTGTTCGACACGCCCGTCGTGTTCCTGCCGCAGTCGGCGATCCTCGGCACGGGTGTCGTCGTGAAGCGTCCGGTCGTCATCTCGCAGGACGGCGCCGACGCGATCGCCGTGCGCTCGATGGTGTACCTCGCACTGTCGTACGACCACCGCATCATCGACGGCGCCGACGCCGCGCGCTTCCTCACGGCGATCAAGGATCGCCTCGAGGAGGGCGCGTTCGACGCCGACCTCGGCATCTAGTCGAACAGCTCTCGAAGACGCCAACCGGCCTCGCTCCTCATCACGAGGAGCGAGGCCGGTTCGCTTTCCGGCGCGGTGCGCGGCACCGCCATGAGCACGGCATCGCCCATCTCGGCGGTGACCGTGATCGCATCGAGCACGTACTCCCCCGGTTCGATCGCGACACCCTCGCGTGCACCGGCGAGGAGGGCGAGGTCGGCGCGCTCGATCGCCGAGCCGGGCTGATCGACCTGCTCGAGGCAGCCGGCGTCGAGCGCGGCGAGGCACGCGTCCCGGAGTTCGAGGAGCGCGGTGGAGGCGCCGACCGGGTCTGCGACGGTCGTCGCCGAAGCATCCTCGGGCGACGGTGCTGCGCTCGTCGCCGTCCCGGGCGCGTTCGGGGAGCCGTGGGCACCGCCCTCGAGCTCTGCACCGCCCGCCTGCACCGAATCGCCCGAAGCCGGGGCCGCCTGCGGGTCGGCGGGCGGCACGAGCGTCAACATGAGCACGAGCGCGGCGCCACCGATCAGTGCGGCGACGAGCACGGCCCGACGTCGCGCGACGAGTGCGCGCCGCACCCGACCGAGCAGTGACACGGCGGGGTCGACGTCGGCGAGCTCCGCACCGTGTTCGACGGCCTCCGACGGGAACTGCGCGAGCGACGCGAGCGTCCCGAGGAGCCCACGGCGAGGCGGCGCAGCCGTCGTCGGATCGTGCAGGACGCCGCCGTGCTCGGTCAGCGCCACGACCCCGGGGCCGAACCCCACGGTGGCGTCGCCGCACACCTCGCCGCTCGAGCCGTCGCCGACGGCGAGACGTGCGGGAATCGGGCCGGGCGCACTCGGCGCGCGGAGCCCGCGGACGGCGATCGCGGCCGCCGACTCGAACAAGGCGCGCTCGAGGAGGGCTTCGCTGCGCACGAACGGCCGTGCCGCGGCCGCCCCCGTGATCAGGGCGACCGCCCGATCGAGGCTCCCGTGAGGGCGGGTCGCCGCTGCGACCCCGGCGACGAGCTCGGCGAGTGCGACGTGGCCCGCGCGGAGCAGCTCGGTGCGTTCGATCGCGCTCGGCACCTCGTCGAGTCGGCGGATCGCACCGAGTCCGATGAGCCTCGGTCGGCCCACGCCGTCGATCAGCACGTCGTTGGGCGCGAGGCGAGTGTGCACGAACCCGGCTTCGGCGAGGTTCGCGACGGCGACGGCGATGGGGGCGAGCAGCGTGACCGCCTCCCCCGGCTCGAGCGCACGTTCGGTGAGCAGCCTGGCGAGCGTCGGGCCGCCGATGCGTTCGACGGCGAGCACGCAGCGGCCGTCGCCGAGCGCGGTGACATCGTGGAGCGCAGGCAGCGTGCCCGTGGCATCCGCCGTCATCGCCGAGATCTCTGCGGCGATGCGCGCGTCGTCGCCGCCGGCTTCGTAGATGCGCAGCGCCACGACCGACCGCGGCGACGCCGGGTCGCTCGCATGCGCGCCGCTCGCGAGGTACACCGAGGCACGATCGCCGGAAGCGATCCG
The DNA here is from genome assembly GCF_042884375.1 of Agromyces sp. NPDC058136. Lineage (NCBI taxonomy): Bacteria > Bacillati > Actinomycetota > Actinomycetes > Micrococcales > Microbacteriaceae > Agromyces > Agromyces sp. NPDC058136. The sequence continues at coordinate 196,495 of NZ_JBHVUA010000007.1, forward strand.
TCGGAGCAGTCGATAACCCGAGACGAGCGCACGGTCGCCCGCGTCGCCCTCGTGCGTCGCACCCGCTCCGGCCGCTGCGCCACCGGCACCGGCGCCACCGGGTTCTGTCGCGGCGGGAATCTGCGCAGCATCGGGCGTGCGTCGGCCTCGCGAGTGACGTCTCATGCCGCCACTCTCCCGCCGACACGACGCCCCCGCGGCCGTCGGAGGGAGAACTGGCCCGAGGCCGCCAACGCTGCCGACTGTGGAGGACGAGTCGCCTAGACTGGCCGAATGCTCGACATCGTCGACACGGGGCTAAGCGCCAACTCCGTGCCGTACATCGAAGGCCTCGACCTTCAGCGCGCCGTCCATCGCGCGGTCGTCGCGGGCGAACGCCCCGACACCGTCCTCCTTCTGGAGCACCCCTCCGTCTACACCGCCGGGAAGCGAACCGCTCCCGACGAACGACCCGATGACGGAACACCCGTCATCGACGTCGATCGAGGCGGCAAGATCACCTGGCACGGCCCCGGGCAGCTCGTCGGCTACCCGATCGTGCGTCTCGCCGAGCCGATCGACGTGGTCGACTACGTGCGCCGTCTCGAGGGCGTGCTCATCGACGTCGTCGCCGGCCTCGGTATCGACGGTCGCCGGGTCGACGGACGCTCGGGCGTCTGGGTCGGCCCCGAAGGCCGTGAGAACAAGATCGCCGCGATCGGCATCCGCGTCGCCGACGGCGTCACGATGCACGGCTTCGCCCTCAACTGCTCGAACTCGCTCGAGCCGTACGAGAAGATCGTCGCCTGCGGCATCCGCGACGCCGGCGTCACGACGATCTCGCGCGAGCTCGGTCGAACCGTCACGCCGTCCGACGTCGCCGACGCGGTCAGCGATCGGCTCCGCCGCGAGCTCGAGGGGGCGTTGGTCGCGTGAGCACCGCACCCGAGGGGCGCAAGATGCTGCGCCTCGAAGTCCGCAATGCCCAGACGCCGATCGAACGCAAGCCCGAATGGATCAAGACCCGGGCGAAGATGGGGCCCGAGTACCGTGCGCTGCAGTCGCTCGTGAAGAGCGAAGACCTGCACACGGTCTGCCAGGAGGCCGGCTGCCCGAACATCTACGAGTGCTGGGAGGATCGCGAGGCGACCTTCCTCATCGGCGGTTCGCAATGCACGCGACGCTGCGACTTCTGCCAGATCGACACCGGCAAGCCGGCCGACTTCGACGCCGACGAGCCGCGCCGCGTGGGCGAGTCGGTCGTGCGCATGCAGCTGCGCTACTCGACCGTGACCGGCGTCGCCCGCGACGACCTGGCCGACGGCGGTGCGTGGCTCTACGCCGAGACGATCCGCGAGATCCACCGCCAGTCGCCCGGCACCGGAGTCGAGATCCTCGTCCCCGACTTCAACGGCATCCCCGAGCTGCTGCAGCAGGTCTTCGACGCACGGCCCGAGGTGTTCGCGCACAACGTCGAGACGGTGCCGCGCATCTTCAAGCGCATCCGCCCGGCGTTCCGCTACGAGCGATCGCTCGACGTGATCACCCAGGGTCGCGATGCGGGGCTCATCACGAAGTCGAACCTCATCCTCGGCATGGGAGAGGAGCGTGCGGAGGTCTCGCAGGCGCTCCGCGACCTGCACGAGGCGGGCACCGACATCATCACCGTGACGCAGTACCTGCGCCCGAGCCCGCGCCACCTGCCGGTCGCGCGCTGGGTTCGCCCCGAGGAGTTCCTCGAGATCAAGGCGGAGGCCGAGGAGATCGGCTTCCTCGGGGTCCTCGCCGGTCCGCTCGTGCGGTCCTCGTACCGCGCCGGCCGCCTGTGGGCGCAGTCGATGCAGGCGAAGGGTCGCGAACTCCCGGCCGAGCTCTCCCACCTCGCCGACACCTCGCTCGGTTTCGCGCAGGCGGTCGGCTGAGGCATCCGCCCTGCCGAGTCCATCCCGGCTGCTCGGATCGCGACGTCCCACGCGGTCCGAGCAGCCCCTCACCGCCGGTATCCTAGGAACCATGGCACGCACCAAGGACGCATCGAAGGCTCAGAAGGAGCCCGGCCGCCTCAAGCAGATGTGGCAGGTCTTCCAGATGACCCGCCGCTACGACTCGACCGCGCAGTGGCTGATGCTCCTGGCCTTCCTCGGGCCGATCATCGTCGGTCTCGCGCTCGCCCTGTGGCTGAGCGAGGGCAACGGGTTCACGATCGCGCTCTGGATCATCGCGGGTGTGCTCGCCGGTCTCCTGCTCGCGCTCCTGGTGCTCGGCCGTCGCGCCGAGCGCGCCGCCTACTCGCAGATCGACGGCCAGCCCGGTGCGGTCGGTGCGGTGCTCCGCAGCGGCCTGCGCGGCAGCTGGGTCGGCAACGAGATGCCCGTCGCCGTCAACGGCAAGACGCAGGACGCCGTGTACCGTGCCGTCGGCCGCGGCGGCGTCGCCCTGATCAGCGAAGGCCCGATCTCGCGCACGCAGCGCATGCTCGACGACGAGCAGCGCAAGGTCGCCCGCGTTCTCCCGAACGTGCCGATCACGCTCATCTCGGTCGGTCACGACGAGGGCTCGGTCGAGCTCTACCGACTCCCCGCAACCCTCCGCAAGACGAAGAAGGCCCTCACGAAGCCCGAGGTGCTGGCCGTCTCGAACCGCCTCAACTCCCTGCAGTCGGCCCTGCCGATCCCGAAGGGCATCGACCCGATGAAGGCTCGGCCGCAGCGCGGCAAGATGCGCTGAGCGCGCCCCCTCCGCACACGACGCCACGCGGCATCCGTCTCGATCGACGGGTGCCGCGTTCGTCGTTCAGGGCGAGGACGAGGCGAGGGGTCGGGGCGAAGCCTCCGAACGGATGCCTCGACGGCGACCCGCTCGTGCGGATGCCGCGCCGGCGGCTAGGAGCGGATGAGCACCGTGCGGGCGACCTTGTCGTGGAAGCCGCGCTGGTCCGAGTCCCACACGAGCGCGGGGATCACGAGCAGCAGCAGGCCCGTGCGCACGATCGGGCGGACGAAGCCGACCCAGCCGCCCTCGACGGCGACGACGTGCATGCCGAACAGGCGGTGACCGAGGCTGCCGCCGATCGTCGGGATGAACACGATCTGCAGCACCGCGAAGACGAGCGGCGTCACCCAGGTGTACGCGACCGACTCGTAGGGGGTGACGAGCAGCGAGAGCAGCATCGCGCTGCCCCAGTCGACCATCAGGGCGAGGATCCGTCGGCCCGCTCGGGCGACCGAACCGCGCCCCTGTTCGGGGAGCCCGAGTCGTTCGCCGGGCCACCGGCTGGGTTCGAGATCTCCGAATGTCTGAGGTTTCGCGTCGGGCACCGAATGATTCTACCGAAGCCCGAGTCGCGTAACATGGCCGAAACATTCCGGTCATGGTCGGGAAACGGCGCGCGGATAGCGTCACTCGTGGCTGTGCAAGACCGTTCCGCTACCCGCCCCCTTGGAGACGCCGAAACATGTTCACTGATTCGTCCGAAGTGCTCAAGTTCATCAAGGAGACGGATGTCAAGTTCCTCGACATCCGCTTCACCGACCTTCCGGGTGTGCAGCAGCACTTCAACATCCCGGCCTCCACGGTCGACGAGGAGTTCTTCACGGTCGGTCAGCTCTTCGACGGCTCCTCGATCCGCGGCTTCGCGAACATCCACGAGTCGGACATGCAGCTCATCCCCGATGTGACGACCGCGTACGTCGACCAGTTCCGCGCCGAGCGCACGCTCGTCATGGTCTTCGACATCTACAACCCGCGCAACGGCGAGATCTACTCGAAGGACCCGCGTCAGGTCGCCAAGAAGGCCGAGAAGTACCTCGCCTCGACCGGCATCGCCGACACCGCGTACTTCGCCCCCGAGGCCGAGTTCTACATCTTCGACGACGTCCGCTACGAGGTGAACCAGCACTCGAGCTTCTACTCGGTCGACTCCGAAGAGGGCGCCTGGAACAGCGGCCGCAAGGAGGAGGGCGGAAACCTCGCCAACAAGACCCCCTTCAAGGGCGGCTACTTCCCGGTCAGCCCGGTCGACAAGACGGCAGACCTGCGCGACGACATCTCGCTGAAGCTCATCGAGGCGGGCTTCCACCTCGAGCGTTCGCACCACGAGGTCGGCACCGGCGGACAGCAGGAGATCAACTACCGCTTCGACACCATGGTGCACGCGGCCGACGACATCCTGAAGTTCAAGTACATCGTGAAGAACACCGCCGACCTGTGGGGCAAGACGGCGACCTTCATGCCGAAGCCGCTCTTCGGCGACAACGGCTCGGGCATGCACACCCACCAGTCGCTCTGGAACGACGGCAAGCCGCTGTTCTACGACGAGGCCGGCTACGGCGGGCTCTCCGACCTCGCCCGCTGGTACATCGGCGGCCTGCTGAAGCACGCTCCGGCCGTGCTCGCCTTCACCAACCCGAGCGTCAACTCGTTCCGCCGCCTCGTCCCCGGCTTCGAGGCTCCCGTCAACCTGGTGTACTCGGCCGGCAACCGCTCGGCGTGCATCCGCATCCCGATCACCGGCACCAACCCGAAGGCCAAGCGCATCGAGTTCCGCGTGCCCGACGGCGCGTCGAACCCGTACCTCGCCTTCGCCGCCCAGCTCATGGCCGGCCTCGACGGCATCAAGAACCGCATCGAGCCGCACGAGCCCGTCGACAAGGACCTCTACGAGCTCCCGCCCGAGGAGGCGAAGGCCATCCCGCAGCTGCCGGGTTCGCTCGGCGAGGCGCTCGACGCGCTCGAGGCCGACCACGACTTCCTCCTCGAGGGCGGCGTGTTCACCAAGGAGCTCATCGAGACCTGGATCGACTACAAGCGCGAGAAGGAGCTGAAGCCCCTCGCTCAGCGCCCGCACCCGTTCGAGTTCGAGCTCTACTACGGCGTCTGATCCACCCGCAGCCCCCTGCTGCTCACCGAAAGGCCGTCCCGCGCACGCGGGGCGGCCTTTCGGCCGTCACGGGCACGGCGGGCGAGCTCGCGTTCGGCGCGGCCGTCACGTCGACGGCGGTGCGGATGCCACGCGGCCGGCCACGTGGCATCCGCACCGCCGAACGGGCCGTCGTCAGATCGTCGGTTCGCGCTTCGGCTCGAGCCCGTAGAACCCGCGCTCGAACACCGCCCGAGCCCGGCGGGTGAGTTGCAGGTAGTCGTGCTCGAGCGCGGTCGCCGAGCCGGCCGGGTAGCCCATGATGCGGGCCACGCCTTCGAGCTGGGAGCGTTCGACGGGCAGAACGTCGGTCGTGCGGTCGAGCCAGAGCGTGAGCGCCGATCGGGCGCGCGACGAGAACACCCATGCAGCGCGAAGCGTCTCGGCGTCGGGCGGGGTGATGAGCTCGGCCTCCGTCGCCGCTTCGAGGGCACCGAGCGTCGACGTGGTGCGGAGCGCCGGGATCTCGGCGCCGTGCTGCAGCTGGACGAGCTGCACGAACCATTCGACGTCGGAGATCGATCCGCGGCCGAGCTTCAGGTGACGGGTCGGGTCGGCACCCTGCGGGAGCCGCTCGTTCTCGACGCGAGCCTTGATGCGTTTGACCTCTCGCACCGCCTGCTCGGTGATCTCCTGGGGGTATCGCACGGTGTCGGCGAGTGCCGTGAAGTCGTCGATGAGCGCACGGTCGCCGGCGACGCCGCGGGCGCGCAGGAGCGCCTGCGCCTCCCAGGTGAGCGACCAGCGCGAGTAGTAGGCGCGATAGGCGTCGAGCGAGCGGGCCACGACGCCGTTGCGCCCCTCGGGGCGGAGGTCGGCGTCGAGCTCGAACGGCAGGCGGGCGTCTTCGGAGAGGCGCACGAGTTCGCTCACGATGCGCAGCGCCCGGGAGTGGGCGGCATCGGCCTCGGCGCCCTGCATGCGGTACACGTAGATGATGTCGGCGTCGGAGCCGATGCCGAGCTCCCGCCCGCCGAAGCGGCCCATGCCGATCACCGCGAACTCGATGCCGTCGGGCTCCTCGCCGCGGATCGCCGCGACGAGCGCGGCGATGTGGTTCTCGGTCAGGTCGCTGAGGCCGTGCCCGAGCTCCTCGACGGTGCACACGTCGAGGATGCCGGCGAGGGCGAGGCGCAGCATCTCGCGTCGCCGCATGGCGCGGAAGATCTTCGCCGCGTCGTCGGCATCGCCGTGACGGCGGAGGACGGCACGGGTCTCGTCCTGGAGGGCGCCGAGCGATCGCGGGCGCAGTTCGTCGAGGTCCTCGAGCCAGGCGACCGCCTCGGGTGCGCGCTCGAGGAGGTGGGCGGCGTACCGCGATCCCGACAGCACACGGGTGAGGCGCATCGCCGCGTCGGACGAATCGCGGAGGAGCCGCAGGTACCAGTGCGTCGTGCCGAGCGTGTCGCTCAGTCGGCGGAACGACAGCAGCCCGAAGTCGGGGTCGGTGCCCTCGGCGAACCAGGAGATGAGCACCGGCATGAGGTGCCGCTGGATCGTCGCGCGACGCGAGAGCCCGCTCGTGAGCGCCGCGATGTGCGCGAGCGCCCCCTTCGGATCGCGGAAGCCGATGGCCGCGAGGCGGGCCTCGGCCTGCGCGCTCGTGAGTTCGAGACCGGACGCCGGGAGCGCTGCGACCGCGGAGAGCAGCGGCCGGTAGAAGAGGCGTTGGTGCAGGCCGCGCACGCGCTGACGCGTCGACTGCCAGACCCGGGTCAGCTCGGCGGCGTCGCGACCCAGCCCCGAGGCGCGCGCGAGCACCCGCAGCCGGTCGGCGTCGCGGGGCATGAGGTGGGTTCGCCGCAGGCGTTCGAGCTGCAAACGGTGCTCGAGCACCCGCAGTACCCGGTAGTCGCGCGAGAACTCCCCCGCCTCCTCGCGCCCGACGTAGCCGGCGTCGGCCAGCGCGGTGAGGGCGAGCAGCGTGCCGCCCTGCCGGATCGAGTCGTCGCTCGCGCCGTGCACGAGCTGCAGCAGCTGCACCGTGAACTCGATGTCGCGGAGGCCGCCGGGGCCGAGCTTCAACTGCACGTCGACCTCGTCGGCGGGGATGTGCTCGGTGACGCGCTCGCGCATGCGCTGCACGGACTCGACGAAGCCTTCGCGGCTCGAGCTCGACCAGACCATCGGCGCGACGCCGGCGGTGTAGCGACCGCCGAGTTCGAGGTCGCCCGCGAGCGGGCGCGCCTTCAGCAGCGCCTGGAACTCCCAGCTCTTCGCCCAGCGCTCGTAGTACTGCAGGTGCGAGTCGAGGGTGCGGACGAGCGCGCCGTCCTTGCCCTCGGGGCGCAGGTTCGGGTCGACCTCCCACAGCGGCGGCTCGATGCCGGGCTCGCCGATGAGACGCATCGCGATGACCGCGAGGCGCGTCGCGATCTCGAGCGCCCGCGGCGTCGAGACGACCTCTTCGTCGGCAGACTCCGCCACGAAGATCACGTCGACGTCGCTCACGTAGTTGAGCTCTCGTGCGCCGGCCTTGCCCATGCCGATGACGGCGAGGCGGGTCGCCGCGACCTCCGCGGCGGGGTACCTGCCGGGTGCGGCGGGTTGCCCCTCGCCACGTGCGACGAGACGACGCGCGCCTGCGATGGCCGCGTCGAGGGCTGCGCCGGCGAGATCGGCGAGCCCCGCGGCGACGACGTCGACGACGTCGACCGCGCTGTGCCGCGTGACATCGTAGACCGCGATCCCGGTGAGCAGCCGGCGGTAGCGTGCGCGGACGAGGGCGGCCACGGCCTCGGAGTCGGCGGCGGCCGAGTCGGGCAGATCGTCGACCGCGGCGAGGAGGAGCGCTCGGCCCTCGCCCGCCGACGGCGGCGGAACCGGGACGGCGCGCAGCAGCGCGAGGTCGGCGGGGTGGCGGCTCAGGAAGTCGGCGAGCCCGCGCGAGACCCCGACGAGGCGTGCGAGCCGCTCGGCGGCCGCGGGTTCGGCGAGCACGGCGACGACCTCGGCCGGAGCCCGATCGTGCAGCCGTCGCAGCTCGACGAGTGCCGCATCGGGGTCGGCCGCGGTCGCGAGCGCCTCGAGCAACGACTCGACCTCGACCCCGGTCGCCTCGGCGAGCTCGGCGAGACCGGCCGACGCCCGGTCGAGTTCATCGAAGCCCGCCCGCGCGAGCCGACCGAGCGTCGGAGCCTGTCGAGACACGCGGTCAGAGGATCTCGAGGTTGCGCTGCAGCTCGAACGGCGTCACCTGCGAGCGGTAGTCGCGCCACTCGGCCCGCTTGTTCGCGAGCACGTAGTTGTAGACCTGCTCGCCGAGCGTCTCGGCGACGAGCTCTGAGCCCTCCATCTGCTCGATCGCGTGATCGAGGCTCGCCGGCAGCGGGTTGTACCCGAGGGCACGACGCTCCCGGTCGGTGAGCGCCCAGACGTCGTCTTCCGCCTCGGGCGGCAGCTCGTACCCCTGCTCGATGCCCTTCATGCCCGCCGCGAGCAGCAGCGAGAAGGCGAGGTAGGGGTTCGCCGCCGAGTCGATGGCGCGGTACTCGACGCGTGCGCTCTGGCCCTTGTTGGGCTTGTACAAGGGCACGCGCACGAGCGCCGACCTGTTGTTGTGGCCCCAGCAGATGTAGCTCGGCGCCTCGGCCAGACCCGAATCGCCGACGCTGCCCCAGAGGCGCTTGTACGAGTTCACGAACTGGTTGGTGACGGCGGTGATCTCCGGCGCGTGCCGGAGCAGCCCGGCGATGAACTGCCGGCCGATCTTGGAGAGCTGGTACTGCGCGCCCGGCTCGTAGAACGCATTGGCATCGCCCTCGAAGAGCGACAGGTGGGTGTGCATGCCGGAGCCGGGCTGGTCGGCGAGCGGCTTGGGCATGAACGTCGCGTAGACACCCTGCTCGATCGCGACCTCCTTGATGACGGTGCGGAACGTCATGATGTTGTCGGCCGTCGTCAGGGCGTCGGCGTAGCGCAGGTCGATCTCGTTCTGACCCGGTCCGGCCTCGTGATGGCTGAACTCGACCGAGATGCCCAGATCTTCGAGCATGCGCACCGAACGCCGACGGAAGTCGTGGGCGGTGCCTCCCGGCACGTTGTCGAAGTACCCGGCGGAATCGACGGGCTCGGGGCCGTTGGGGCCGTACTTCGACGACTTGAGCAGGTAGAACTCGATCTCGGGGTGCGTGTAGAACGTGAACCCGCGATCAGCCGCGCGCTCGAGCGTGCGCTTCAGCACGTTGCGCGGGTCGGAGACCGCCGGCTCCCCGTCGGGGGTCGTGATGTCGCAGAACATGCGCCCGGTGGGGTCGACGTCGCCGCGCCAGGGCAGCGTCTGGAAGGTCGACGGGTCGGGGTAGGCGAGCAGGTCGGACTCGAAGGTGCGGCTGAGGCCCTCGATCGCGGAGCCGTCGAAGCCGATGCCCTCGGTGAACGCGCCCTCGACCTCGGCCGGCGCGATCGCGACCGACTTCAGGGTGCCGACGACGTCGGTGAACCAGAGCCTGACGAACTTGACCCCTCGCTCCTCGATCGTGCGAAGAACGAAGTCGCGCTGCTTATCCATCCACACCCTCTCTCGCACCCTCCAGCGTACTGGCTCGCGCGGGCCTCACCGCGACGTTCGCGGGCCGGATGCCACGGCGCCGATGTGCGAGGATGGCGACATGTCAGGCGAGCCGCAGAACGCTGCATCCGACCACCAGCCCGTTGAGCAGAACCCCTACGGCGCCGCTCCCGTGGCGGGGGCGCCGAAGCGGGTGCGTACGCGCCACTTCCAGAACGCGAAGCGCGACGGCATCAAGATCACCGGGCTGACGAGCTACGACCAGCTCACGGCGCGCATCTTCGACGAGGCCGGCATCGACTTCCTGCTCGTGGGCGACTCGGCCGGCAACAACGTGCTCGGCTACGAGACGACGCTCCCGGTCACGGTCGACGACCTCATCCCGCTCACGCGGGCCGTGGCCGGCGCCGTGAAGCGGGCGTTCGTCATCGCCGACATGCCGTTCGGCTCGTACGAGAACGGCCCCGAAGAGGCGCTGCACACCGCCGTGCGGTTCATGAAGGAGACCGGTGCGCACGCCGTGAAGCTCGAGGGCGGTGAGCGCAGCCACAAGCAGATCCGCCGCATCGTCGGCGCCGGCATCCCCGTGATGGCGCACATCGGGTACACCCCGCAGAGCGAGCACGGGCTCGGCGGCCACGTCATCCAGGGCCGCGGCGAGGGCGTCGCGAAGCTCCTCGCCGACGCGAAGGCCGTGCAGGACGCCGGCGCGTTCGCCGTCGTCCTCGAGATGGTCCCGGCCGACGCCGCGCGTCAGGTGACCGAGCTCCTCGACATCCCGACGATCAGCGTCGGCGCGGGCCCCCACACCGACGGCCAGCTGCTCGTCTGGACGGACTGGGCCGGGCTCACGATCGGCCGCGTGCCGAAGTTCGTGAAGCAGTACGCCGACCTCTCGGGCATCCTCAGTCAGGCCGCGACGGCCTGGCGGGCCGATGTCGAGTCGGGCACCTACCCGAACGCCGAGCACTCGTACGAGTAGGGGCTCAGCTCTCTTCCGCCTCTTCCTCGGCCCACTTCGCACTGTTCGCGCGGAGGATCTCGAGCGCCCGCTCGGCTTCGGCGTGCGTCTCGAAGGGGCCCACCCGATCGACCGACGGAGAGACGAATCCCTGCTCGACCTCACCCGTCTTCAGGTTGTACCAGTACCGGTGCTCGATGTCCTCGGCCATAGGCTGATCCTATGCCCAAGGATGCCTCCGGCCACCTGATTCCCGGACGACTCTCCCCCGCGCGAACCGTACCCGCGTCGATCGCCCGCCCCGAGTACGTCGGCCGACGCGGCCCGGCGGCGAACCTCGACGGCGACCGCTACACGCCCGAGGAGGTCGAACGCATCCGCGCGGCCGGGCGTGTCGCGGCCGGCGCGATCGAGGCGGCCGCCGCCGCGATCCGCCCGGGTGTCACGACCGACGAACTCGACCGCATCGCCCACGAGTACGTCGTCGCGCACGGCGCCTACCCCTCGACGCTCGGCTACCGCGGCTACCCGAAGTCGAGCTGCACCTCGGTCAACGAGGTCATCTGCCACGGCATCCCCGACGACACCGTGCTCGCCGACGGCGACCTCGTGAACATCGACGTCACGGCGTACCTCGACGGCATGCACGGCGACCTCAACCACACCTTCCTCGTCGGCGACGCGGGCGGCGCCGACAGCGAGGCGGCCCTCCTCGTCGAGCGCACGCGCGAGGCGCTTGCGCGTGGCATCCGCGCCGTCGCCCCCGGCCGGCAGGTGAACGTCATCGGGCGCGCGATCGAGGCCTACGCGAAGCGCTTCGGCTACGGGGTCGTGCGCGACTACACGGGCCACGGGGTGGGGCGTGCATTCCACACGGGCCTCGTGATCCCCCACTTCGACGACCCGAACGCGACGACCGTCATCGAGCCGGGCATGGTGTTCACGATCGAGCCGATGCTCACCCTCGGCGGCATTGAGTGGGACGTCTGGGCCGACGACTGGACGGTCGTCACGCGCGACCGCTCGCTCACCGCGCAGTTCGAGCACACCCTCGTCGTCACCGAGCGCGGCACCGAGATCCTGACGCTGCCCTGAGCCGTCGGCATTCACGAAGCGACCGCCGGATAGGGTGATTCGCATGAGCACGCAACTCGCGATCGGCATCGACATCGGCGGCACGGGCATCAAGGGCGCGGTCGTCGACCTCGCGACCGGCGAGCTCGTGTCCGATCGCATCAAGGTGAAGACGCCCGAGGGCGGTCGCCCCGACGACATCCTCGCCGCGACCGACGAACTGCTCACCCAGCTCTCCGCGGACTTCGACGACTCGCTGCCCCTCGGCGTCTGCTTCCCCGCGATCGTGAAGCGCGGGCGCACGCTCTCGGCGGCGAACATCTCGCACGAGTGGATCGGCCTGCCCGCCGAAGAGCTGTTCGAGCAGACCTTCGGTCGCGAGATCCACTTCATCAACGACGCGGATGCCGCCGGCTACGCCGAATCGCGCTACGGCGCGGCGGTCGACGCCGACGGGCTCGTCATCCTCACGACGCTCGGCACCGGCATCGGTTCGGCGTTCCTCTACGACGGCGTGCTCGTGCCGAACACCGAGCTCGGGCACATCGAGCTCGACGGCATCGAGGCCGAGAAGCGCGCCGCGTACTCGGCGATGGAGCGCGACGGCCTCGACTGGGCGCAGTGGGCGGAGCGCCTGCAGCGGTTCTACGCGCACGTCGAGTTCATCTTCTCCCCCGACCTCTTCGTGGTCGGCGGCGGAGTCTCGAAGCACCACGAGCAGTTCCTGCCGCTGCTCGAGCTGAAGACGCCGATCGTCCCGGCCGTACACCGCAACAACGCGGGAATCCTGGGGGCGGCGTCGCTCGCGGCGAAGTAGCGCTTCGCCGCGAGGCGAGATGGTGCGAGTGGGCCGGCTGATACGCCGGGTTCTGTTCACCGGGCGCTTGCGCGACACCGGCTGGACGGCCATCTCTCTCGGGGGCACGTTGCCGTGACCCTCTAGCGGCCTACCCGGAGACGGGACGGGCAGCCCCATGGTCTCCTGTCTGGCCTTGCTCCGGACGAGGTTTACCGAGCCGATCGCGTCACCGCGACCGCTGGTGGGCTCTTACCCCACCGTTTCACCCTTACCCGGTGCTCGCGCACCGGGCGGTCTGTTTTCTGTGGCACTGTCTCGCGGGTCGCCCCGGGTGGGTGTTACCCACCGTCCTGCCCTGTGGAGCCCGGACGTTCCTCGGCGCGGAGCCGAAGCCCCGCGACGCGACCGTCTTGCCGACCCACTCGCCCCTGAAGTCTAGCGTCAGAGGCCCGACTCGTCGGTGCGCACGAGGATGCGGTCGCACTCGGGGCACTGGATCACGTCGTCGGGTGCCGAGCGTCGAACCTGCTCGAGGTCGGATCCGGTGAGGGTCATCGTGCAGCCGCCGCAGGTGCGCTGACGCAGCAGGGCCGCCCCGACACCGGCACCGCGCACGCGACGCTGCTCGTAGAAGGCGAGGAGCTCGGCGGGCACGCCCGCGGCGACGGTCTCGCGGTCGCGTTCGGTCTGCTCGCGCTCGACGGAGAGGGTGCCGGCCGCGGCGTCGCGCTCGGCCTCGAGCGCTTCGACCTCGGTGACGATCGCCGCACGCTGCAGGTCGATGCTCGAGACGGCGACCTCCGCCTCCTCGACGCGTTCCATGACGACGAGCTCCTGGTCTTCGAGGTCGGAGCGGCGCTTCGCGAGCGAGGCGAGCTCGGACTCGAGGGCCTGCACGTCCTTCACGGAGGAGGTGTGCTGGAGCCGGTCGCTGTCGCGGGCGATGCGCGCCTCGACGAGTGCGACATCGGACTCGAGGCGCGAGAGCTCGGCCTTCGCGTCTTCGAGGGTGCCGATCGCTTCGGCGCGGGTGCCGCGCACGGCCGTGTCGCGCTGCGCCAGCTCGGCGAGCGGAGCGGTCTGCGGCAGCGAGGAGAGGCGATGCGCGAGCTGCGCCACCCGGGTGTCGATCGACTGCAGGCGCAGCAGCTCTTGCTGCTCGGCGGGGCTTGCCTTCACGTGTTGCTCCTCGTGGGGGTCGGGGTGGAAGAAGTCATCATTGCACGACCTGGAAGTCCCAGGGGTCGGTGCGGATCTCGCTCACGGCCACCTCGACGCCCGGCAGCGCGGCGCGAAGTTCGGCGGCGGCGACGTCGAGCCAGAGCCACTCGCTCGCCCAGTGCGAGACGTCGACGAGGGCGGGGCCGCCGCCGAGGAGGGCCTGCTCGCGCGCCTCGGAGGCGGGGTGGTGCCGGAGGTCGGCGGTGACGTACGCGTCGGCGGCCCGGACGAGCGGGTGGGCGAGCAAGGAGTCGCCGGCGCCGCCGCACACGGCGACCGTCTCGACGGGGTCGTCGAAGCCGCCGGCGACGCGAACACCGGTCGCGGTCGCGGGCAGCAGCTCGGCAAGATCACGGGCGAGCCGCCCCAACGTGGTCGGCTCGGCGAGACGGCCCACCCGGCCGATGCCGGTCGCACCGTCGGCGGATGCCTCGATCGGCTGCGTCTCGACGAGCCCGAGCCGCTCGGCGAGCACCGCCGAGGTGCCCGTCGCGACGACGTCGGCGTTCGTGTGCGCCGCGAGCAGTGCGCAGTCGGCGCGGATCAGTCTCGCGAGGAGGGAGCCCTTGTAGCGGTCTTCTGCGACCGTCGTGATGCCGCGGAGCAGCAACGGGTGGTGAGCGATGAGGAGGTCGGCGCCCTGTTCGACCGCTTCGTCGACGGTCGCGGCGACCGCGTCGACGGTCAGCAGGATGCGCCGGACGGGCGCGCCCTGCGCGCCGGAGACGAGCCCCGAGGCATCCCATGCCTCTGCACCCGCCGCAGGCCAGAGTCGTTCGGTGACGGCGAGGACGTCGGCGAGTTGCTGGGGCACTCGCCCAGCCTACCGCCGGGTCGCTCGCTACAGGGCGAGGCCGATTGCGAGCACGAGGACGCCGAGCGCGGGGATGACCCCCTGCTTGAGCGCGGCGCCCGCCTTGTCGGGGCTCGACAGCAGCAGCACGAGGCTCGCGGCGACCATCGAGCCGGCACCGGTGAACACGAGCGTCGCGCCGATGACGGGCTCCCCCGTTGCGAAGAACACGATACCGATGGCGACCACGACGGCCAGGAAGAGGTTGTAGAACCCCTGATTGAACGCGAGCTCCTTCTGCACGGCGGCCTGCTCGACCGTGCCGGTGTCGAAGATGCTCCGGGCCCGCTTGCTCGTCCAGGCGATGGACTCGAGATAGAAGATGAAGACGTGCACGAGCGCCGCGATGCCGGCGAGCACGAGTCCCGCGATGACCATATGGGGAGTCCTTTCGAAGCGGCAGCGTGCCGACGATGATTACTGTACCGTTCGATCCAATATATACTGGACCGACCGGTACGCAAATCGAGATGGAGTCGCCGATGGGCCGCACGCAGACGTTCGACACGGGCGACGTCGTGCGCGCCGCACGCGCGGTGTTCTGGGAGCACGGATTCGAGAGTGCGGCGCTGCCCGAACTCGAGCGCGTGACGGGCCTCAGCCGATCGAGCATCTACCACGCGTTCGGCTCGAAGCGGGGCCTGTTCGACGCAGCCCTCGACAGCTACCTCGACGAGGTGATCCGCCCCCGGCTCGCGCCGCTGACCGTCGAATCCGTCGCCCCGACCGCACTCGAGGAGTACCTGACCGGCCTGCGCGGGGCGCTGACCCGGCACGGTACGCTGCTGGCATCGAGCGGCTGCCTCCTCGTCAACGCCTCCTCCTCCCCCATCGGGCACGACGACGCCGTCGCGCGCACGATCGCCTCCTACCGGGCGGAGCTCCGCGCGGCATTCGGCAACGGCGTACGAGCGCGCGTCGCCGCCGCGACGCCCGATGAGCAGCGGCTCCTCGCCGACATCTGCACGGGGCTCGTCGTCTCGGCCTTCGCGTCGGTGCGCGTCGACCCCGAGGCCGCGGTCGGATACCTCGACAACGCGATGGCCCTCATCGCCGCGCACTCCGCCTGAGACACGACTTCGACGGTGGAGCGCCGTACTCGCGATCGGGGCCGTGGATCCATAGGCTCGTACAAATGAGCGCTCCCGATCTCGTCGACACTTCCATGATCACCTTCTTGCTCGAGAATCGTCTGCCGACTCCGACCGAACATCGACGGCTCGCCGAGGCAGTGGGGTGGCACGAAGCGTTCGATTGGGCCACCATGCCCGGCTCATTGGCGGGGTCCACTCTCGGCGTCGTCGCGTCCGTCGGGTCTCGCGCAGTCGGCATGGTGCGAGTTGTCGGCGACGGCGTCAAGTACTTCTACATCCAGGATGTCGCCGTCGATCCGGAGTACCAGCGGGCCGGAATCGGCCGCGCCATGCTGCGGCGCACGCTCGATCTGATCGCCGACCGGGCACCGAGTCCCGCTTTCGTCGGGTTGTTCGCGACTGCGGATGGCGCGGCACTCTACGAGTCCTTCGGCTTCTCGCAGGGAGACATGACGGGGCTCGCCCTGATCGTCGCACCGACCTCCGAGTAGTCGAACGCGAGACGAAGTCGCGGCATCGACTCCACGAGATCTGCCATTGCCGTGACCAGGCGGCTCGATGCACGGAGTCGAGTAGTCCGATCCAGCGCGCGGCTACTGGCGCCGAGATGTCATCCGCTGTTCCCTCATCGGTCGTCTTCGCCTGCTTGCGTCGTCGGTGCGCCTGATCGGGCGCACCGAGACAGGAGGAACACCTATGCCACGTATCATCCGCAGTATCGGTCTGACCGCGACCGTCGCGGTCGCCGCTCTCGCCGTCACTTCGCTGGCAGTCGCGCCGGCGCAGGCATCCGAACCCGTGCCAGAGTCCATCTTCGAGTCGGCCGACGCGCCTGCGCTCAGCGTGCTCACGCACAACGTGATGATGCTGCCGCCGATTACCGGCTCGTTCGATAATGGCACGCGCGCGCGTTTGATCGCCGAGTCCGACTATGTTCGTGGCCACGACGTCGTGGTGTTCGAGGAGGCATTCGACAATGGGCCATCCGACCGGCTGAAGTCGGGGCTCGCGGCGCAGTACCCGTACCAGACTCCGGTCATGGGCCGCTCGAAGTCAGGCTGGGACCAGACGCTCGGCGACTACTCCTGGGCGACCCCCGAAGACGGCGGCGTGACGGTACTCAGCAAGTGGCCGATCACCCGCAAGGTGCAGTACGTCTACGACGACGCCTGCGGCGCCGACTGGTTCTCGAACAAGGGCTTCGTCTACGTGCGCCTCGATGTGGACGGGTCGCCCGTCCACGTGGTCGGCACGCACGGGCAGGCGGAGGACACCGGATGCGTCGATGCGGAGTCGGTGCGCGCGAGCCAGTTCGGTGAGCTCGACGCGTTCCTCGATGGCCTCGCCATCCCTTCGACGGAACCGGTCGTCGTGACCGGCGACCTGAACGTCATTCGCGAGTCTCCCGAGTATGCCCAGATGCTCGCGACCCTCGATGTCGTCGAGCCTGCCTACGCGGGGCCCCGTTACACGTTCGACCCCGCCACGAACTCGATGACCTCCACGAGGTACCCGGGGCACGCCCCCGAACATCTCGACTACGTCCTCTACCGCACCGGAAACCAGGGTGCGCCCTGGACGAACACGACGATCACGCCCGTCGCCCCGCCGAGCTCGTTCGGCGGCGTGACCCACAACGACTACGCAGACCACTACCCCGTCGTCGCCCGATGAGCTTCGGGGCGGGTGGGCGCAACCCACCCGCCCGCGAAGCTGATGATGGGGTGCTGAGCGAGGGCTTCATCGCGTAGCCGGGTCTTGGTCGCGGAGCCATGCGCCTAAGCGGCGCGGGCCGACTCGCCGAGGCCTCGGTAGAGCTCGGCGAGAAGCGCGTGCGCGACAGCGGCGCCGGTTCGGGTCAGCGCGGGCGCCGCGATGCTCCTCGCCCTCTCGTCCTGGCCCTCGGCATGGACGATCCAGGCTGATGCCACCCTGCGCAGGGGGTCCCACGGGATACCGTGATTGTCCGTCTTGCTCACGCCGTGGAGCAGCCCGGCGGCCGCGAAGTACTGATCTTCGCGATTCAGGGCGATGAGGTTCATCACGAAATACAGGCGTGCGAGGCTTCGCGAGAGCGTCGTCGTCGACGACGACGACGATGTCGAGTCGGGTGATCGTTTCCTCGAAGTCGCCTCGCCAGTAGGCGATGCATGCTCGATTTGCCTCGGGGAGCCCTACCTCGATCGTGGTCAGCCCGGGCCCCGATGTGCTGGATTACCACGGGCGACCCATGGAGGCGCTTGGGCACGGATGAGCCGACCGCAATCCGTGATCACCTGGGTGGTCGGGAATGTTTACGTTGCCTTAACAGACGATGTTTACGTTGACATGACTTCGCTCCCGCCAATAGCCTGACCGCTCAGGAGCCGGGTCGGCGCCCGCGCAGACCTGCGACGGTGACCGCCGACGGCAGGACAGAGAGGTTCGCAGAATGCAACGTCGCACCCTACGGGTCGCGGTCGGACTCACGACCGCAGCCCTCGCGATATCAGTCGCGAGTCCCGTGTACGCAGCAACACCGGAAGATCCGATCCCCGTGCTCACCGGCCCCGAACTCGCCGCCTCGTGGACGGCGCCGCTCAGCACCGTCGGCCGCTACATCGTCGACGCGAACGGCGACCGGTTCAAGCTCGAATCCGCCAACTGGGACGGCGCGCAGGGCCACTGGACCGGCAACGGCGACAAGAACGACCCCGCCAACCACAACAGCGGCATCAGCTACGACATCCCCATGGGCCTCGACCGGGTGCCGATGGCGACCCTCATGAGCGACTTCCACGCGCTCGGGCTCAACAGCATCCGGCTCTCGTTCTCGAACGAGATGCTCGGCATGACGGCTCCGGTGCCCGATGTCGCGGTGGACGCGAACCCTGAGCTTCTGGGCAAGACCCCGCTCGAGGTCTTCGACGCCGTCGTCGAAGCCCTCACCGCCGACGGCTTCGCCGTGATCCTGAACAACCACACCACCACGTCGCGCTGGTGCTGCGGTAACGACGGCAACACGAAGTGGTACAGCAGCCAGACCACCGAGAAGTGGATCAGCGACTGGGTGATGCTCACCGAGCGCTACGCCGACAACCCCCGGGTCGTCGGCATGGACCTCCGTAACGAGGTGCGCCGCGACACCTGGAACGACCCGAACTGGGGCTGGGGCGACGGTAACGACCTCTACCAGGCGTTCCAGAAGGCCGGCATCGCCATCCAGCAGACGAACCCCGACGTGCTCGTCATCATGGAAGGCATCAACTGGGTCGGCATCCCGACCGACATCACGCACCACGAACGGCCACTCCTGAAGCCGGTCGCGAACCTCTCGAACGCCCTCCCGTACACCGACAAGCTCGTCTACGCCGCCCACATCTACGGCTTCACCGGTCCGTACCACACCGGCGGGACCGGATTGAGCGGGGGCGAGACGCACGACGCCCGCTACCGCGATATGACTGCGGACGAACTCAAGTTCTCGGTCACCCATGACGTGCAGTTCGTGAACACGGCCGGCCAGCACTACACGGCCCCGGTGTGGTTCAGCGAGTTCGGTACGACCGGCGCCGGCCAGACGAACGAGCAGGAGAAGGCGTGGTGGGTGAACTTCACCGACATCCTCATCGAGAACGACAGCGACTTCGCCGCGTGGCCCCTCGTCGCACACGCCAAGGATGACGGCACCTTCGTCGACAGCTTCTCGCTGCTGGCCTACAAGGCCGACGGCACGAAGCTCAGCATCGCCGACGACTGGCGCTACCCGCAGTGGGTGAAGCTCGTGAACGCCGACGGCAAGACCGGCCAGGTGGACTCCGTGCCCCGCTGGAACATGATCGGCAGCGGCAGCTTCGTCGACAGCCAGTCCTCGATGACGATGCTGCAGCGGCCCGACTGGTCGCCCGGCCAGTGGAAGGGCACCTGCCCCGACACCCAGCGCCTGCAGGGCATCGCCCGGAGCACGAACCGCGGACTGTGCACGGACATCGGCGGCATCAGCACCTCGAACCCGCGCGTGCAGAGCGGGGAGGGGAACATCACGAACGACTGGGCCTCGGGCTACAGCAAGCTGCAGTGCAACCCCGGCGAGGTCGCGGTCGGCTACAGCCTCGGCACCGGCGGCGGCACCAAGGCGGCGATGTGGAACCTGCTCTGCGCGACGAGCACCACCGCGCTGCCCGCGAGCCAGGGCCGCCTGATCTGGTTCGACCAGGGCGACAACCGCCCGGCCGGCGGCGGCTCGACCGCGAGCGACTGGGCGCCCGGCAACTACAAGGGCCAGTGCAAGGACACCGAATACATCGCCGGCGTGGCATTCACGTACCGGTGGAACCACGGCGGTGTGCCCGACGCGCTGCTCTGCAAGCCGCTCCGCTGAGCCGAGCCCAGCCGCGCTGAACGACGAAAGGGCCGGGTCGCGACAGCGACCCGGCCCCTCCGCGTCACGGGGCATCCATGCGAGTGAATCCACTGCTCAGCGCCGGGTCTCTACAGCGCTGTCGAGTGCGGACCGGCTGGAAGGTCGGGTTCCGTCGTCGAGCGAGCCGCCGACTCCCGCCGCGTGGCCTCGAGGGAGGCCCGGTCGAGCGCCGCGAGATCGTCGAGCGCGGCGCGAGATCCCGCCGACATGCCTCGCCAGCGGGCGAGGTGGTACCAAGGGTTCACGATCAGCCAGCGCAGGGACGCGCCAGGGCCGTAGTCGCGGTCACGCAGGATTCGGATGCTGTCCCGCAGCGCGCCGGCGCCGGCATGGGCCACGGCTGTGCGAAGCGGGAGAGGCGGGAGTTTCGAGCCCGATCTCCGCTGCCCGACCGTCTCGTCGAACATCCGCCGACGGTACTCGCGAATCGTCGCATCGTTCGAATGCAGCACCGCGCCAGCAGGCGCGTACGCGATCGAGAACCCGGCCGTCAACGCGTCGCGCGCGAAGGCCAAATCCTCCGAGTACGCGATGTCTCGGTACGGCAGCACCTCTGTGAGGAACGCGCGAGTGCTCGCTGAGTTCACGTCTGAGTAGAAGGCGAGCCGATCGAGGCCGTCAGGCGTGCCGCCGGCAAGGCTCCGGAGTGAGACCCGGTCGGGCGGACCCTGCATCTCGAATGCACGCCCGATGTCGTACTTCTGCAGCGGGAAGGCATGCGAGCGGGGCAGTTGCCGGCCGAAGACGCCGACGACGCTCGGGATCGAGAGCGGGAGGATGAGCTCGCGCAGCCAATGCGGGCCCGCGGGGGTGGCGTCCTGAGTGAGGAACGCGACGACGCGACCAGAGGCCAGCCGGGCGCCGAGATTGCGTGTGCGGCCGTGGCCGAATTCATCGTTCGGGATCTCGTGCAGGCGGACGCCGGGGCGAGCGCGCACGAGCCCGAGCGAGGCGTCAGTCGACCCTGAGTCGATGACGAGGATTTCGACGGTTCCGGCGCCCTGCTGAGCGGCGACCGCATCGAGGACCTCGGCGAGGTAACGCTCCCCGTTCAAAACCGGGATCACGACGGTGACCTCGATGTCGCGGGCAGATCCGTGCATCCCGTGGATCATGCCATCACAACGAGGTCTGCATCGCGCGGTCGAAGGCGGTCACGAACTCGACGCCGGGATCGTTCCAATCGGTGTCGGCGACCGCCTTCGCGATGCGAGCCGCGTGTGCGGCTTGGTCGGGACGGTCGAGGACTGAGATGAGCCGGTCTGCGAGTGCGCCCGGCGCCATGGGGGTGAACTCGATGTGCTCGCTGTCGAGCACGCCGCGGGTGTTGGGCGCATCGTTCACGACAGGCACGACGCCTGCGCCCATCACTTCGATCGGCAACAGTGACATGTTCGTGAGCGAGAGGATGAGCGCCGCCGCGCAGCGATTGTAGATCGCGTTCAGCTCGGCGATGTCGACCGCTGCGTGGTTGACGTACGGGAACGGCACGTCGAAGCCGGACATGTCCCAGCCGACCAGGTTGATCGTGACGTCGGGTCGGCGACGGTGCAATTCGAGGAGCGCGAGCAGACCGAACTCGGTCGCGCGCCGCGGTGTGGGCGGGCGGGCGTAGAACAGGACCTCGCGCCGCGGCTTCGTATTGAGGTACGAGTAACGGCCCGGGTCGATCGCGTAGTCGTAGTGGTCGCATGACATGCCGTAGTCGCGACGGAGCTTCTCTGCGAGCCATCCGCCGGCCGAGAAGGCGTGGAAACCCAGTCGATAGCTGTTCTCGGCGGCGGCATAGTCGCTGCCCCAGGCGAAGAAGGCGGGCTCGAAGTCCTGCGCGAAGATGAAGCGCTTCGCCGTGGCCGGGTAGCGGTGGGCTGCGTAGGCCGCTTCCCAGTCGCAGGCGATGATCGCGTCGTACTCGCCCTCGATCCCTATCGCGGGGTCGTAACGACGGAACTCGCCTCGGATCTCGGGGTACGCCGTCGTATCGCGCATCATCTGACGGATTCCGTCGATGCTCAGTACCGGGTACTTGGCGGGGGAATACAAGAGCACCGTCGTCGGGTTCCCGGCTTGTTCGAGGAAGCTCATGAATCGGAAGGCGTTCTGGTGTCCCCCACTCGTGCGACTCGGCGGGGAGATGATCCAGGCCACCCGATAGCCGCGCAAGGGTCGATCGACCGTATGCGTGTTGAACCGGACGGGGTGCGACCAGTCGACCGCGACGAGGTCTTCGGAGTGGATGCTCGAGAGCGGCTTCACCCGAAAGGGGTCCCACCGTCCGTTCAGCCACTTGGCACCGCGCCAGGCGGTCGAGCGCAGACCTCCTTGCCGGAGGCTCTGCATGGCGGTCTGGATTCTGCTCATCTGTTCTCCTTCGTCGGGGTCCAGCGGGTGACGGCGTCGATCACTCGGTCGATCTCGTCATCGGTCATCCCGGCCCAGAGAGGGAGACGCACGAGGCGGTGCGACAAGTCCTCCGCGCGGGCCAGGGGGTGCAGTGATCGCCCGAAGCGCCGACCGGCGAGACTCGAGTCGAGCGGCACATAGTGGAAGGCGGCCACGACATCTGCTGCGCGGAGCGTCCGGATGAGGTCCGACTGATCGTTCCAATCCGGCACGAGCAGATAGAACAGGTGGGCGGCGTGTATCCCACCAGCAGGCTCCATGAGCTCGACCCCGACGCGTCCCGCCCACTCGGCGAGCCCCTCGGCGTACCGTTCCCAGGTGCGATGACGATGGCTCTGGATCTGGTCGAAAGCGTCCAGCTGAGCATCGAGAACGGCAGCGCAGTACTCGCTCGGCAGATAGCTCGATCCCCAATCCACCCAGCTGTACTTATCGACCTCCCCCCGGAGGAACTCGGAGCGGTTCGTGCCCTTCTCCCGCATGACCTCCGCGCGCAGCAGGTCACGCTCGCGGTTGACGAGGAGCGCGCCACCCTCGCCGGCGTGGACGTTCTTCGTGTCATGGAAGCTCTGCACCCCGACATCGCCGATGCGGCCGAGGGGTCCGTACTCGCTCATGACGCCGAGACCGTGCGCGTTGTCCTCGATGACCGCGAGTCCGCGCTCGGCGGCGATCGACATCACCGCGGACATGTCGACGGGCTGGCCTCCATAGTGCATCACCGAGATGGCCCTGGTATTCGGACCGACGGCATCGGCGACCTGACTGACGTCGAGATTGCCCGACGGTCCTTCGACGTCGATGAAGACGATCGACGCGCCCGTCATCGCGACGGCAGCGGCAGCGGAAGAGAACGTGAACGTCGGCAGCACGACTTCGTCCCCCGGCCCGAGATCGACGAGTCGACTGGCCATTTCCAGCGCATGAGTGCCCGACGTCGTGAGCAGCACATCACCTCCGGTCAGCGCACGGAGCTTCGCGCTCGCAGCCGCCGTGAACGGTCCATCGCCGTGGGCGTGATCTGACTCGACGACGAATTTCAGGCGCTCGAGGGTTGCGGCAGCGCGATACGGACGGGAGAACGGGATCACTGCTCGTGCCTGTGCTCCCATGCGCTCCCCCCTCCTGGCCCGCGTTCGTCGCGTCGCACGAGGTCGTCGAGGTCCCCAACTCCGTGAGCGAAACCGAATCTGTGTCCGACTGCCGCGCCGACAGCGACACCGCCCCCAGCGTCAGCGGTTCTGCCGGCCTTGAGGACGGTTGGGATGTGCACCTGCGAACGATCGTCAGATGCCTCGATTCCGATGCCCTCGGAGTCGGTTGTGCTCATGGGCGAGACCGTACGAGATGAACCTAAGGCGCAGATAAGCGCCGTCAGGAGGAACCGCCGAGCGGCAGACGGTCTCACCGTTGCTGGCTCACGGATGGTTCACCTCTGACTCCGCCGTGTGGCGCAATCGTGATCACACCAGAGCGCAGCTTGGCCTTGGACGTCATCGAATCCCCTTCGATCGTGTTATTCGGCAATACCGACACACAGGGATGTCCGCCCGACCGCAGAAGGTTGCAAACACGCCTGCAGCCGATCCGAAGGGCGGCGGAGGCGTGGCCTGAGCAGGTTCGCGGAGATTGCCTCGAGGGCCCCGCCGTTGTCCGCGCACACGCCAAGACACGCGACTCGGGGATGAGTAGAGAACTCTGGGTTGACCAGTACTTTCAAACGGTGGGCCCTGCCGGGCTCGAACCGACGACATCCACGGTGAAGTCCCGTCGGTTCGGGCGCATCATCGCGTTCCCGGTGCACCACGTTTCCGAACATCTTGCCACGGTCACCACGCTGCAGCCGGC
>NZ_JBHVUA010000008.1:0-37544 GCF_042884375.1 Agromyces sp. NPDC058136
CACCGTGGAGCGCGGCGAGTCGCTGCCGAGAGATGCCCACCCTCCTGCGGGACCGCCCTGCGTGAAGAGCTCGCCGACGCCGACGCCGAAGAAGCCGGCGACGGCCACGATCTCGTCCGGATACCACGGCCGAGCTCCTCGGAGCTTGTGGCTCAGCGCGCTCTGAGTGATCCCGAGTACCGGGGCGATGTCCTTTTGCGTCGAACGCGACCGCCAGATGAGCTGGTGCACATTCTCGCCGATGATCTCATTCGCTGAGGTCGGGGCTGCTGTGGCTCGGTTGATAGACATAGCGACAGATTAAGACAATGCGTGACAAACCGTCAAGTAGTTCTTGAAACCGCAGCCGCGTGACCCACGCGACACGCACTGACAGAACTTGACTCTTGTTGACACTCCGTATTACGGTGCCACTCATGTTGACGGAGCGTCACGAGGAACCCGGACTGTCACGAGCGGAAGCCGCCGAGGCGCTCGATGTCTCCGTACGCACGGTCGCGCGGTACATCGAGGCAGGCCACCTCACCGCCAAGAAGCGCAAGAACGGCCGAATCGTCATCACCGAGGCATCCGTTAAGGAGTTCCTCGCAGGCGAACCCGCGCTCGCCGAGGGCGGTGAGCAGGGATGATGCTCGCGGCGACTGTCGACAACCTGGTCGCGCTGGCTCTTCTCCGCGCGGATGCCTCGACGAGCGCGCCTGAGACGGTCGAGGAGTTCGTCGAGCTCGCCGGCCGTCACGTCGTGACGCCGGCCCTCCTCACGCGGACTCGTGATGACCGTGCGGCGCTACTCGAGGACGCTCGTGCTCGAACCGCAAGATTCCTGGTCGATCTGCGCACGGTCGCCTTCGATGCGGACGAACGCCGTGCGGGCCGAGCTGGGCGTGAGGTACAGGTACCCGGCCCTCGTCGCGATCCGGTGATGACCGACGGTGACTTCGTGCTCGAGCTAGCTCGCCTTGAGCTCGCGCGGTTCGCTCCGCGGGAAGCGGCTTTCGGTCTTCCAAAGCAGCGTGACCTTGAGTTCTTTCTCGAAGGTGTCGAAGCCGCGGAGGATTCCGCTGTACCTGGAGTCAGTTCGCAGCCTGGTCTGCTTAGCGTCGAACTTGACGCGCTCCTCGCCGATCTCTGGCAGCGGGATGAGTCGGGCCTCGCCGGCCTCCAGATCGCCGACCGGCTTGTGTTCGTGGACGCGATCTCCTGCGACCACGAGGGCAACCTCGTACGCAGTGTCGCGACCCACATTTCGGAGCGTAAGCGCCGAACCCTCCTTCTTCCACTTCAGTTCCCACTCCACGAAGGACTCATCCTCGCCCTGGGCGGCTGCACGCCTCGCGATCGAGTTCGCATCCTGACCGAGTTCGTTCGCGTGTTCGGCAATCTCGTTGGCACGATCAGCACGCTCGACAGCTTCCGCAGCGATGCGATTCGCCTTCTTGGCCAGCTCGTTGGACTGCTTCGAACGGCGGTTCGCGAGCACCGCGAAAACGAGTCCGACAACGCCGACGGCAAGCGAGACACCAACGCCGGCCCAGGTGGCGGCATCACCCATCAAGAGACTTCTCCTTCGGTTGAGGGCGACGAGGTGGGGATCTCGTCGTCTGTTGATCCGACTGTAGGGGAGGCCGCCGACTCCACTTCTCCGGTCGGCGGTGCGGGCGCGGGGGCGAGCTCGTCACGGAGCGTCCCCGCGTCCTGCCTTCCTCACGGCTGCAGCATCGACTGCGCATACGGCTGTATCAAGATCTCGGACGGTCGCTGATGACTGCCCGCACGACGTTCGCGACGGCGGCGGCAGAGGGTGGGACCTCGGCCTCCTCGTCACCGATCGCGACGAACACGCCCGGCGCCGAGGGGAACAGGCTGCCGGGCGCCAGCATCGACGGCATCCGGACCCCCCAGTCTGCGGCCGTCGATGGCCGGGTCGGCGACACCCCCTCGCCGACCCGGCACCCCGCGATCTTCCCCCTACTCCCGCGCTTCACGTACCTCGTCGCGGAGGAGCCCACCACGTTCGAGGTGTGCGTCACCATCGACGCCGGCCGCATCAGTATCTACGCCCGCGACGTCCTCGCCGCGGCAGGCCTCGACCTCAGCGACTATGCCGACGAGCCCGCGTGCCCGCCGTTCTCGGCGCACGCCGGCGCGACCGCGTGGTCGTTCGACTTCGTCGCCGATCTCCTCGTCGTCATCGACGACCAGCCGCAGCCCGCCGCGTTCCTCCGCTGGCTCGAGCAGCGGCTCCACGAACTTCACCAGGTCGGCGTGCACCGCTTCGAGTCGACCGCCCACCCCCGCGGGTACGACGTCGACGAGCAAGGCGACCTGGTGAAGATCCCCGAGGTGTTCTCCGTCCGCGCCGCGGCCCGCATCCTCGACCGCGACCCGGTGATCGCGATCGGGCAGGGCCGCCTCTTCGAGCTGCTCCACACCCTCGGCTGGATCCACCGCGCGGGCGGCGTCTGGCGGCCCGCCCCGGGCGTGCCCGCCCGCGGTCTCCTCGCCGTGCAGGACGTCGCCGAGCGCCACTACTCCCGCCACGAACCGTACCCGCAGGTCATCGTCACCGTCGCCGGCCTGCGCGAGCTCCACCAGCACCTCGGCGGCACCGCCGCCCTCGACCTCACCCCACACCCGACCCTCAACATCGAGGAGTGACACTATGGCGACCCGCCGAGCACCCGCACCCATCCGCGCACTCGTCCTAAGCTTCCTCGTCACCGCCGGCATCGCCGTCCTCTGGGGCGTCCCGTCGCTGCTCGCGACCCTCCTCACCGGGCGCGCCTCATGATGCGCGCCCTCACCGTCCTCGCGATCGCCTGGCAGCGCCTCACGACCCGCCCGCGCCACCGCCTCACGACCACCGCCCCCCGCTACCGGCGCGGTGTCGCATGAGCGGCGACTGGGAGCAGATCACCGCGGGCGAGATCGGAGTCGGGCAGACCGTCGAAATCTTCCCCTTCGGCGCCCAGCAGAAGCGAGTGCAGGGCAAGGTCGACGCGCTCTGGATCCCCGCCGCCGGCCTGCAGGCGTTCCCCGGCGAGGTCCGCGTCCGCGTGAAGGTCGCACCCGAACACGGCGACTGGTGGATCGGCCCGCACACGTTCCTCGAGGCGGTCGCCTGATGCCCACCATCGACACCGTCGTCGAGGTCATCGTCGCGACGTGGATCTGCAACTGGTGCGGCCGCTACGCCCAGGCCGGTGCAACCGTGCCCCGCGAGATGGTCGCCCAGCACTTCATCGACACCCTCGGCTGGCGGTGGCTCAGCGACGACGTCGTCGCCTGCGAACGCTGCCGCTCCCACCCCGACGTCGCGGCCATGGTCTTCGCCGCCCAGAGGAGCCCGCGATGACCGTCCGCGGCTACCTCCGACTCATCATCGCCCTCACCCTCATCACCGCCGCACTCACCATCCTCGGGAGCCCGTCATGACCGACCAGACCACCTGCCCCACCTTCCTCGAGAAGGGACCCCGCGCCGGCGAACCCTGCGGCCGCCCCGCGAAGTACGACGGGTACTGCGGCTTCCACAAGACCTCGGCCGAGACGCCAGACCAGACCGCGCCTGAGGAGAGACGGAGTACCCCCGCCCGCGGGCAGGGATCGGAGCCGGCCAGCGCACTGGCTGAGGACGTCTCGGCCGAGCCGACCCCCGCCGGGGAGGTGGCAGACGCCGAGACCGCGCACACCGCGCCGAAGGCCGACGAGCGCCCCATCTCCTCGGCGGCCCAGCCTCCGCAGCCGAAGCCCGCACCCCCCGCCGCGCCCTACCAGGCCACCATGATGACCGCCCGCGGCACCGTCCGACGCGTCCAGGCCCTCACCACCCTCGGCTACACCCCCCGTGCGATCGCCCACGCCTGCGGCCTCTCCGACGACTCCGTCTGGTGGCTCCTCATCGCACCACCCCGCGAGATCCAGACCCGCACCCACCACCACGTCGTCACCGCGTACAACCGCCTCAAGGTCACCCCCCTCGACGGCGCCACCGCCGACCGTGCCCGCGCGCTCGCAGACATCGGCCACTGGGCCGGCCCCTACGACTGGGACGACATCGACCGCGACCCCATCGCCCCGCACCCCACCGCCCGCAAAGCCTGGGACTCCGACGCGCTCGCCGAAGCCATCGCCACCGCCAAGCTCGAGCAAGGCGAACCCGAAGCGTTCTCCACTGACACCGTCCTCGAAGCCCGCGCCGAAGCCGCACGCGCTCGCGTCGACCTCCAGAACGCGCTCGAAGCCGCCGTCACCGCACGCAACGACTCCGCGGCCGCCAACGGCGAACTCGCCGGCGCCCGCGAACGCATCGACACCCTCCTCGGCGACCTCACCGCCGTCCGCGACCAACTCGCCGCAGCCGGCGAAGAACGCGCCGCCCTCGCCCGCGAACTCACCGAAGCCCACGAACGCCTCACCTCCCTCGCCGCCGCGGTGCCCATCACCGAACCCGACGCCGAACCCCTCGCCCCCGTCACCCACATCGACCACCCCGAATTCATCAGCGGACACCTCGGCGAATTCGTCGTCAGCCCCGCGCTCGCCGCGGACGTGTCGATCACGATCGAGCGCACCGAGCGGGGCGGCGTCCACGTGGTGTTCCCCGCCGCACTGCTCGACGGAGAGGCCCGCTGATGCGCCGTCAGGTGCCGGGAGTCCTGCCGACCCGTGTCGCGGGCACAGGAGACCGCTGGGGCATCCGCCAAGGCACCTTCGACGGCCACTCGCTCTGGTTCGCCTCGCCCGTCGAGGTCGGCGTCGACGCGATGCCCGGCCGGAAGCACGCCCTGTTCTTCACCCACGCCGAAGCCGTCCGATACGCGGCCGCGCGAGCGAAGGGCGCCCGCCACAGCGACGTCTGCACCTTCGAGTACTCGACGCTCACGCGCGCACGAGGCCGCCAGAAGGCCGCAGTCCGCCGCGCCGGCTACGCATCCAGGAGCGACGACTAGTGGCCATCCAGCACCTCGAGAACGCCGCCATGGAGCCCCTGCATCCCGCAGCGAAGCTCGTGCTCATGGCGATCGCCGACGACGCGAACCGTGAGACCCGCATCGCGTACCCCGGCTCGGCGAAGCTCGCCGCCTGGGCCGACTGCAGCGAGGAACGCGTCCCCGGCATCCTGCAGGAGCTCATCTGCCGTCAGCTCATCGCACGCCGCTCCAAGGGCCGCCGCGGCCGACGCACCGAGTACATCGTCTTCCCGACCTCGGAGGAGTTCGAACAGCTCGACGCGCTCGACCCGACCCTCAACAACGTGTCGCCATCGGTCATCAAGAAAGTCATGGAGCAGGACACGAAGCGCGCCGAGAAGGCCACGAAAATCGACGCGAAACGCGCCCCGAAGGACGACGAAACTGCCTCTGATCAGCCTGTGGACAACGCCGAAACTAGGGTCGCACCAGAACGACCCTATTTCGGAGTTAGGGTCGCACGAGATGCCCGAAAGGGTCGCACCGGTGCGACCCCTCCCGTTAGCACTCCCGTATCTACAACTGAGTCATCTACGGAAAGTCACCACAGTGCGGCTGTGGACAACGACGAAACCCCGACTCAGCATCCCGCCCCGAAACCCCACGCCTCCGGCCGGCCCCTCGACCTCATCGCGATCGCCACCGCCGAAGCACGCTGGTTCGACCGCCTCGGCCTCGACGAGCACGACATCGAAACGCTCGCCGCCGAGATCCTCGACTGCGCCGCGACCGTCGTGCTCGACCCGACGTCGTACGTCCTCGGCTCGATCAAACGCTCACGCCCCGAGTGGGAAGCCCGCGCCTTCGAGATCTCCGTCACCCCCGCCCAGACCGAGGGGGCCCTGTTCTGATGAACGCCACCGCACCCGTGAACTCCGACACCGACCTCGACGACATCCGCCACCTCGACCCGTCGACGCCGTGCACCATCGGCGTCACCGTCCAGCTCCGCGGCGCCGACGACCCCGCCGCCGTCGGCTCCCGCATGTGCCCCAACGCCGCGGCCTGGGACATGACGTGCCGCAAGTGCGAAGCCACGTCGCCCGTCTGCGACGACCACAAGAGCGCCGCATCCCGCGCCGAGCGCGGGCACTGCCGCCGCTGCGGCACCGTCGGCCGACCCTCCCGCAACTTCCTCTTCACCCGACTCGGAGGCCACCAGTGACCACGCCCACCTCGATCAGCGCCGCCGAGTACCACGCCATGCAGGCCCGGAACATGACCGAAGCGCAGCTGCAGGCCGCGATCATCCCCGCCGCCCAGCGCCGCGACTGGCTCGTCTACCACACCCACGACTCGCGCCGCTCACAGCCCGGATTCCCCGACCTCGTCCTCGTCCACGCCAAGCAGGGCCGCATCCTCTACCGCGAGCTCAAGAAGCAGAACGGCGCCATCCGCCCCGACCAGAAGATCTGGCTCCGCGACCTCACCGCCGCCGGCGCCGACGCCGCCATCTGGCGGCCCCTCGACTGGTTCGACGGCACCATCGGCGAGCAGCTCGAGGAACTCCTGCCCGACTTCAAAGCGATCGCCGCCGAGCTCGGCATCGAACTCACCGACTGGCAGGTCAACTATGCCCGCACCGTCTTCCGAGGCGGCTTCGTCGTCGGCGGACGCCGCGCCGGCCGCGCCACCGTGCAGCGCGTCCTCCGCCACGTCGCCTCGATCGAGCAGCACGAACCCCGCCGCACCACTACCGAGGGAGCAGGACGATGAACGGCACCACCGAACTCGACGAGGCGATCGCCGCTGGAGCCCGATCGCTCGAGAAGGCCGGCGGTCTGAGCCCGACCGACGCCGCCCACCTCGCCACGGCCGTCGTCGAGCAGTTCAACCTCACCGCCAGCCAGGTGGAAGAAGCCGTCGCGCTGCTCGTCACGCCCGCCGAGGCCCCGGCAGTGGAACTTTCGCCGACCGAACGAGCACGACGTCGTGCCCGCGGGAAGCGCGACCGGGCCGCCCGCCGCGCCAACCGACGCCGCTGATGCTGCCCGTCGCCGTGCTCCTCGCCCTCGAGACCGCGCACCCGCAGCTCTCGGAGGCGAAGCGGGCCGCGATTCGGAAGCTCGGCGTCACCGGCCCCCGCTACTTCCTCGACCTCACCCGGATGCTCGCCAACACCGACCTTCTGAGCGAAGCACTCCGGCTCAACCCCACCACCACCCACCGGCTCCTCCGTCAACGCGACGAGCGAGCCGAAACCCGAAAGGCACGACGATGACCGACACCACCCTCCGTGGCCTCCACAGCGTGGACCTCGACCAGCTCACCGCCGGCGCGAACGTCCGCACCGACCTCCGCGACCTCGGCGACCTCACGAAGAGCATCAAGGCGAACGGCATCATCCAGCCACCCATCGTCTACCCCGACCCCGACCAGCCCGACAAGCTCCGAATCCTCGCCGGTCACCGCCGCATCGCCGCCGCCGGGAAGGTCGGCCTCACCAGCATCGAGGTCGTCATCCGCGACGCCCCCGACGAGCCCACCCGCGTCGTCGACCAGCTCGTCGAGAACGTCCACCGCGACGCCCTCACCGATGCAGAGCAGGCCGACGCCTACCGACAGCTCGCACTCGACTTCGGCGTCCCCGCGATCCAGATCGCCAAGCGCACCGCCCAGCCCATCGCCCGCGTCGGCGACGCAATCAAGGTCGCCTCTAACCCGATCGCCGCGAAGGCCGCGACCGACCACCAGCTCACCATCGAGGACGCCCTCGTCTTCGACGAGTTCGCCGGCGACGACGAGGCCCTCGAGCAGCTCACCGCCACCGTCACCGAGCGGCCGGAGCAGTTGCAGCACAAGGCGCAGTACATCCGCGACCAGCGCGCCGACCAGGCCGCCCGCCAGGTCGTCCTCGACGAGATCACCGCCAAGGGCATCCCCCTCCTCGACCCGGCCCCGAGTCACGGCGACAAGACCATCGCCCGTCTCCACGAGCTCCGCACGAAGCCCGGCTACGACGGCAAGCGCATCTCCGAAGAGACGATCATCGCGAAGGCCGGCGACGGCCTCCGAGCATGGGCCGAACAGCGAGGCCGCTGGGAAGGCGAAGGCGACGACCGCCGCTGGGTCAACGGCTGGGATATCAACTACGGCGTCACCAACTGGACCGACCACGGCTGGCACATCTACGGCGCCAAGGCGAAGACCGGCGGCCTCAGCGACGAGGAGAAGGCCGCTCGCCGCCTCGCCCGCGAGAACGGCAAGCTCTTCGCTGCCGCGACCACCGTCCGCCGCGACTGGGTCAAGAAGTTCCTCGAACGCCGCACCATGCCCGCCGACTGGCCCACCATCCCCGGCCTCGTCCTCGCCCACCTCGGCTCCGGCTTCAACTACCACGCCCGTGACCTCGCGGCCGACTACCTCGGCGTCGCCCGCCCCGGGTACGACAACAACACCCTCGCCACCCTCGTCGAAGGCAACACCGCCAACGCCCCACACGCACTCCTCGCCCTCGCCATCGGCCAACTCGAATCCACCTGGGACGAAAAGCAGGGCTGGCAGAACCACACCCCCACCCACATCGCCTACCTCCGCCAACTCTCCACCTGGGGCTACCCCCTCGCCGACATCGAAGAACAGATCACCACCGCCGCGCTCGCCGAAGGTGAGGCCGACGCATGAGCAACGAGATCCTCTACGACGAGGCGCGCAAGCAGTTCCGCCGCGAGACGACCGACCACGAGCTCACGATCCTCCAAGACGACGGCCTCTACCGGCACCTCCGCGTCGCGAAGCCGGGCACACGCATGTGGCACTGGGACGTCATCACCTGGCCGGGCTACCTGACCATCGTCGGCGACATCGGCGACGGGTACACATTCACCCGCGAGCTCGACATGTTCACGTGGTTCAACCTCCGCGGCGTCGAGCCGTACGACATCAACCCGCAGTACTGGCGACAGAAGCTCGTCAACACCACCCGCGAGCACACCATGTCGTTCTCCGGCAGCAAGTTCCTCCAGTGGATGCGCGAGACCGTCACCGAGCACTTCGAGTACTCGAGCACCGAGATGCCGGCCGCGGTCGCGACGGCCCTTGCCGAGCTCGACGAACCCGACTACTGGGAGCAGGCCAACGAGCTCGCCACCGAGTTCGGCGACGACCACAACCTCCGCGACCTGTTCGAGGACATGTGGGATGTCTCGT
Source organism: Agromyces sp. NPDC058136 (assembly GCF_042884375.1). Classification (NCBI taxonomy): domain Bacteria; kingdom Bacillati; phylum Actinomycetota; class Actinomycetes; order Micrococcales; family Microbacteriaceae; genus Agromyces; species Agromyces sp. NPDC058136. The sequence continues at coordinate 9,122 of NZ_JBHVUA010000008.1, forward strand.
TCCAGGACTACGACCACCACTTCCTGCTCGCCTGCTTCGCAATCGTCGACAGCATCCGCCGCTACCGCGCCGCAGAGCCGTCGCCCGCCGTCACCTCGACCGACGTCAACACCAAGGCAACCGCCGTCATCGCGCACGTCGTGGGAGAGCACGTCGACGCGATCGCCGCGCTCAACGGCGTCGTCGAGGCGACTGGTGGCCCTGACCACATCGTCCGCTCCTATGACGACGGAACCTTCACCCTGCAGCACCCCGTTACCGAACGCCTCGCCGGCACCCTCTTCGACTGTGCCGTCCACCGGGAGCTCACGATCACCGGCGGACCCACCAACCCCGGCACCTACCGCATCACCCGCGCCGACGGCGACTTCCCCGGCTGGACCTTCACCCGCATCGACGACCCGAAGGCAACCCGATGACCACCCAACTCCGCACCGCACCCCGCCCGCTCCGCCTCTTCCTCGGCTGGCTCATCGCCACCGCCGGCGCCCTCGCGATCTACATGTCCTGGGGTGCACTCCACGACCTCGCCCTCCACGTCGGCGGCATGCCCGCCGACCGCGCCGCCGTGTTCCCCATCGTCGTCGACCTCCCCGCACTCGCCGCGATGCTGATCGCGCTGCTCGTGCCTGCACCGTCGCGTGGGCTTCGGGCGCTTCCGTGGTTCACGTTCGTGCTGTTCAGCGCGCTCACGGTGCTCGGCAACGCGGCATCCGTCGCGATCGAGGACCCGGCCTACCTGGTGCTCGGGCAGTGGCCGGCGATCGTCGTGAACGCGGTGCCGGCGATCGCGCTGCTCCTCACGACGCACCTCGCCGCGGTCACGGTCTACCGGCGTGACGACGCCCGTCCGATGCGCGCCACGACCCGCACCCGCGCCGAGCGCGCCACGGCGGTGCCGACGCCAGCGGCGACCCGCACCGCTCCGGTGCGCACTGATGCACCGCGCCGCACCGAACCGGGCGAACTTGCGGAGCGCGCCGCGCAGCGCGCCGAGGTGCTGCAGCTCGTTGCCGACGGCACCCCGGCCCGCACCGCGGCACGACTCGTCGGCACCGCCCCGACCAACGCCCAGCGGTGGGTCGATCAGGCCCGCCGTGACGGCACCATCCCACCCGCCAGCACCACCGAATCCGAGGAGCGCCCCGCATGAACCAGATCACCATCGACGAGACCGTCGCGAGCCACAAGGAGATCCAGTCCCTCGCCGCCGCCACGGCGCAGCACCAGCTCGACTTCGCGCGCGCTCTGTTCGGCATGGCCCGCGCCGGTGCGACCGTGCGCGAGCTCGCGCTGACCTACCAGGAGTCCATGTTGTGCACCTGGCGCGAGGCGATGGACGCCGCGACGATGATCCACGAGCTCCACGCCCGCAACGAGGCGCGCGCCGCCGAGACGTACGCGACCCTCGCCGGCGTCCTCGCCGAGTACCCCGAGAACGGGTGGCTCGCACCGGTCATCGTGAACGCCGCACCGTTCCCGTCGCGCCCCGCAGTGTGGACTCGTGCGGAGGACCACGCATGAGCCCCACACTCGCGATTGCGCTGCTCGTGTTCTACTTCGTCGCGTCGTTCGCCATGGCCTACCTCGGCACCCGCTCCGGTGCGCGCCTCGGCTACCGCCACGAGGCCGCTCGACAGAAGCGCGGCATCCGCGGACGCCGGGTCGTCGTGAAGCGTCGTCTCCTCGCGGAGGCGATCGTGCAGGCCCGCCAGGCGTCGATCGTCGGCACGACGCAGTCCATCGGTGGTGAGGGCGACGAGCTCGCCCGCCACGCCGCGCTGACGGCCAAGGCTGCGATCGGGTCTGTCGTCGGGAAGAAGCAGGTCGCTGAGGTCTTCCACCGGTATGTCGTCGAGCAGGCGCGCCGCGGCTTCCAGCGCAGCGACCGAGCTCACGAGGCGGTGCACCGGCGGCTGATGCTCGACGCGCTCGGCCAGCTGCCGACGTCGCTCCTCGAGAAGGTCGCGGCCAGCGAAGTGCCCGAGCTCGAGATGGGCTGCGACGGTCACGTCTTCCGGATGCCGCGCGAGGCCGCGGCCGCCGAGGCGCGCCGGATCCTCGACGCGCGGGGGAGTGCCGAGTGAACGTCGCCACGTACCCGCCGTTCATCATCCTGAACCACCTCGACGTGTGCGCTCGCACCGGGCAGCGGGGTGCGCACGAGTCACCGAACCCGGTGCGCCCCGGAACGGACCTCTGCGCCCCGTGCCACGAACGGTTCCCCCGGATCGTCGCCGACCTGGCACGCTACTGGGCGCCGCTCAAGCAGGCACACCTCCGCCGGCCGGTGTCGAAGGACCGTTCGTCGTTCAGCCGCAACGGTGGCGGCGGGGGAGTGCAGGACGTCGGCGCCCTGTGGAACCCGACGGCGGCGATCGCGATCGCCGAGCTCGAGCACTGGACGCGCGCCGTGCAGCAGCGCATCCTCCGGGAGCGCCGATTCTACGACCACGAGATCCTCGGCTTCGTCGACGCGACTCATGACCCGGTCGACGTCGCCCTCGCGCAGGTCGCCCTGCACCACTCCCGCTGGCTGACCGAGTTCCCCACCGTCGGCCCTGCAGTACTCCACGACGCGATCCAGCTCCGCGCCCTCGCGATGCGCGCGGTTGACCAGCCCGGGTTCCGCACGATCCGCCTTCGCAACCTCGACTGCAGGGCCGTCATCTGGGAAGCCGGCTACGGGGAGGAACGCTGCCTCGCACCCATGGTCGGCATCATCCCCGCCGACGGCTCCTGGCAGACCGACACCGGCCCCGCCCGCATCATCTGCTCCGCCAACCCCAACCACCCCGAGATCGCCGTCGACGAATGGCTGCTCCACCCGCAAGGAGACCTCTGATGCCCACACCCATGCAGATCCTCGCCGACCCCGACGCCAGCCCGGGTGAGAAGCTCGCCGCCCAGGCCTACATCCGCCGACTCCTCATCGAACCCGAGCAGTGCACCGAAGCGTACGAGCTCGCCCTCGCCGCGACCCCAGAACCCGACGACGGCATCGACCGCACACCCGAGATGCTGCACGCGATCAAGAGAGGCCGCGCCTTCCTCAGCGTCGGCGACTACCTCACCACGATCAGCCCCTACGGCCGCTGGCAGCGAGAAGGCGGCCCCTACCCGATCCCCGAGGAGACCTTCACCAGCTGGGACGACCACGCCGACCAGATCCGCGCCTCGATCGAAGGACTCGACCCGCATGCGACAGCCCTCGTCCTCGCCACCCACTACGGCGACGCCGCCGTCTTCGCAGGACTCCTCGCTCACCAGTAGCAACGCGGACGACGGCCGGTACAACTACTGGCTCACCATCGACCAAGCCGCAGTCGCACTCAAGGTCGGCGCAAAGCGTGCCTACCAGCTCGCCCGCGCCGACCACTGGCGCCACACCCCACGCGGCATCAAGCCCCGCGGCTACCTCGCCGCCGACATCCGCCGCACCATCCAGACCCGAAAGGACCAGGCATGATGCCCATCACCGAAGCCGGCGCCCGCATCACCGCCGAGCGCCTCGCCGAAATACTCGCCGAGGCCACCGGCACCTACACCGACGAGTACGACCTCCAGGTCGCCCTCGACGCGCGACTGACCACCGCGCTCGCCGGAACCGGGCGCGACGTGATGCGCGAGGTGCGCCTCTCGGACGGCGTCTCGCGTGCCGACATCTGGGTCGACGGCACCAGGTGGCTCGGCCCGGGCGTCGTCGTCGAGGTAAAGGTCGCCGGCAGTCTGGCATCCGTGGTTCGGCAGCTTGAGCGGTATGCGGCGTGCGTCGAGGTCGGCGAGCTGATCCTGGTCACCACCCGCGCGAGGCACCATCACGTGCCGCGGGAGATCGCGGGGAAGCGGGTTCACCTGGTGTCGCTGGTGGAGGGTGGCCTGTGAGGACGTACGGCACGTACGCGTACCGCGGCCCGCAGCCGGGGACACGCGCCCGGGGTGCGTGGGTGCTCGACCTCGAGCCGGCGGTGCGGCAGCGTGCCCGCCGCATGTTCGGGCGGGTGCAGCTCGATCGCCGTTCGCGCATCGTCATCGGTGACACGCTCGACGTCGCCCGCGACCTCGAGTGGCTGATCGAGCGGTGGCCGCTCGTCCCAGCCGATGAGGTGTCGCGTCGCTGGCTCGAGCACGGCGCCGAGGAGCACCGCATCAACGAGCAGGCGATCGCCGAGCTGATGTCGGGGGAGTACGAGCACCGGGAGCTGCCGAACGAGCCGGCGAAGACGGCCCGCGACTACCAGCTCGTCGCGCTGCAGCTCCTCCGCACCCGCGGCCGTTACCTCCTCACCGACGAGGTCGGCCTCGGGAAGACGTTCACGGGCCTTCTCGGCCTGGTGCACAACGACGCCCTGCCCGCGCTGATCGTCCCACCGACGCACCTCCCGCGCCGGTGGGAGACGGAGCTCAAAGAGGCGTTCCCGTGGCTGACGTACGAGATCGCGAAGACCACGAAGCCGTCCCTTCACGCCTCCACCGGGCACCTTCGCGACGTCACGATCGTGCCGTACTCGAAGCTCGACGGCTGGGCCGACACCATGGCGAACCAGGTCCGCACCGTCGTGTTCGATGAAGCCCAGGAGCTCCGCAACGGCGTCGCGACCGACAAGGGCAGTGCGGCCGCCCGCGTCGCCGACAACGCGACATACGTGATGGGCCTCACCGCGACGCCGGTGTACAACTACGGGTCGGAGATCTGGAACGTGATGGACATCCTCGCGCCCGGATGCCTCGGCACCCGTGAAGAGTTCAGCCGCGAGTGGGGCGGCGCGTCACTGCCGAATGGGAAGCAGATGGTGAAGGACCCCGCCGCGCTCGGCGGCTACCTCCGCGAGAACGGGCTCATGCTTGGCCGCACCCGTGCCGACGTCGGGCGCGAGCTGCCGAAGACGATCAAGAACGCGCTTCTCATCGACACGAACCACACCGAGCTCGACAAGGTCAAGGGCAAGGCGCGCGCGATGGCGCAGCTCATCCTCGACGCCACCACCTCGAAGCAAGACCGCTTCCAAGCCGCCGGCGAGATCGACTGGATGCTCCGCGAAGCCACCGGCGTCGACAAAGCGCCCTACGTCGCTGAGTTCGTCCGCCTCCTTCTGCAGTCCGAGCAGAAGGTCGTCATCTGGGGGTGGCACCGCAAGGTCTACGACATCTGGCTCGAGCAGCTCGCCGACTTCAACCCGCGCCTCTACACCGGCTCCGAGTCACCGAAGCAGAAGGCCGACGCCGAAGACGCGTTCTGCACCCCGTACGACCACGAGAACCCCGACCCCGACGCCTGCCGCATCCTCATCATGTCGCTTCGCTCCGGCGCCGGCGTCGACGGACTCCAGAAGCACGCCCGCGTTGGCGTCTTCGGCGAACTCGACTGGTCACCCCAAGTCCACGAGCAAGCCATCGGCCGACTCCGCCGCGACGGCATGGGCGAAGACCCACCCGTCGTCTACTTCCTCAACAGCCCCGCCGGCTCCGACCCGCCCATCATGGACGTCCTCAACATCAAACGCCAGCAGTCCGAACCGATGCTCACCGCCGACGGGAAACTCTTCGCCAACGCCACCGTCGACACCTCCCGAGCACGCCGCCTCGCCGAAGAGATTCTCGGCATCACGGCTTGACGTATGGAAGATCCTTGACGTAGTTGCCGCCCATGGCGGCTTCCGACGAGAGCTTGCCATCGCTGACCATCACGGACAGTTGTTCGGTGCGCAAGCGGCGCAACGGTGCCATCGCCCGGCCACCGGGGCCAACATAGTGTGGCTTCCACCCAACGAACGGCCGCGACCACCAATAGATGCGTGGTGTGCGTGCCCGCGATCGCTCCCACTCGTACCCTGCAATCCCGTGCCTCGTCAGCGGGAGCCACTGAACATTCACAAAGTGATTCGCGTGATGCGGGATCCACACCAGCCGAATCCACGCCTCGTCGATGCGCACTGCGGACACGAACAACTGTCGCGTGTCGCCCGACCCCATCACCGCCGGCATCCGATGCTCGGCGTCGAGAACCACCCGCGCATCCACGAACGCAGCCGATATCAAGTTCGCAGCTCCAGTACCGCCGTTGTGGATCTCGACGACATGGAACTGGTCACGCCCGATCGACACAGTGCCAATGAGATCGACGCCCCACGCGACGGGCGCAACGGCCTGGGCGCGAGCTCCCAATTCGGCAACCGCGATGACCAACGCAACCAACGACAACACCGTCGCGATATCCGCAACAAAGCCCCAGACGGGATCGGCATACCAAGGGCTCGAGCTCCAACGCACATCCATGGCGGCAAGCATGGCAGAGTGAGCGGCCGCCACAGCCGGGACGACCACTACGCTCGCAACCATGAGCAAATGGACTATCGTCTGGGGAACCCTCCTGAGCGTCGTGTTCCTCGTCGGCGGGTACCTCCTCATCAAGGGCGCGAAACTCGACGGTGACCTGATCACCGCACTCTTCACAGCGCTCGCAGCAGTAGCCGCGTTCGCGTCCGCACTCGCGGCATTGCATTCTGCCCGGCAGAGCTCAGCGACGGCACACCATGCCCTGCTCGCACTTAGCCTGACCTCCAAGCCCGACGTCGAGGTGGCGCTCAACTTCCACGACAGGGGGCTCCAGCTCAACATCCTGAACTACGCGCCCCACCCGATCGCACGTGCAGTCGTGCGGTGGAAGCTCCGCGGCGGCATCCAAGGGTCCAGAGTCCTGGGTGCGCTTCCGTACTCGCCACCGGCTGGCCTCACGATCGGTAGGCCAGGAAACGGATACGAACCCATCGAACTCGCCCCAAACCCTGGCAACGTCGCGGGCGTCGACGAGATCGAGATCGACTACTGGGGCATCAACAGCACCATAGGTTGGAGACGCACACAGACCTTCACCTGGACGCCAATCGACGACTCGCGCACCGACGTGTACCTACCACTCGAAGCGGGGCACATTGTGGAGACCGAGCTCAGGTGACCGCACTGCCTCGAACGGCAATGAGAACCGCGCTCGCCGAGTGCCCTCGACACGCCGTGTGTGACGCGCTCAGCGCCGATACCGATCCGAGGTGTGTTAGAAAGTAAATGGATATGGTTGCGCATCGCGTGACCCGCCAGACAATCGAAGGCCTCGCCAACACGGCGGGGCCTTCGTCGTTCCATGGCACGCTTCGGGTTGCGTGCCTGGCCGGCTGATCTCGTGCCGAGGCTCCGCAGGGGTGCGGAGTGAACGATGAGGGGCGGGCGCACGGGGAGTCGGTACCCCGGCCCGCCCCACCTCAACGAACCAGGTGAGGTGATCATCGTGGTCGCGAAGAACCCTCGCTCGACCCGCCGCTACAAGAAGGCGGTCAAGGACCTCAGAGCCAAGGGCGACGCCTACTGCTGGCGCCCAGGCTGCGGCAAGTACCTCTACGCCGACCTCGAGTGGCCGCACCCGCTGAGCATCACACTCGGCCACCTCGTCGCCATCGAAGACGGCGGCGATCCGTACGATCGCGAGAACCACGCTGCCGAGTGCATCGCCTGCAACATGGCCGACGGTGCACGCCGCACGAACGCCAAGCGTCGAGGCTCGAAGCCTGCTCGACAGGCTCAGCCACGTGTCATCCGAACGTCACCGCACTGGGAGTGAGCGCGATGCACAACGAAATCCGCAGTCTGAGCGCCCGCCTGCGACGGATTCCGTCGAATCGGGCCGCGATTCTTTAGGACCTCGAAGAGTGGACGACCGCGCCATGCTCCGTCTTCTCTCTCCCCAGCGCGGAAGGGGGCCGATGTGGGTGCACCGAAGAAGCCGCTTCCTCGACACGGCACCATCCAGCGCTACCGCCTCGAGCTCCGCCTCAAGAAGGGCACCTGCGAGCGGTGCCGAGCCGCGAATTCACAGTCGAGGGCGGGGGAGCGGTCGAACAAGCGCGCGGTCGACCAGCGCCGCACGATGCACATCGTCGACGCACCACAGAACGCGCCCACAGAACCGCCGTCCACGGCACCCACAACGCGCGCCAGCGGCGAGCAGCCCGACGATGTCGAAACCGACCCCTCGAACCTGATCACCGCGGTGCGAACGCTCATGCGATCACGCGCTGACGACTTCGTGCTCAAGGTCTACGGCGAGACCGTGATCCTCCTCGCGAAGGCGATCGAGAACGCCGACCCCAAGGACATCCCGAAGCTCGCCGAGGAGATCACCGACACGGTCAAGCTCATGGCGCCGCCCGAGAAGCCGGGAGGTAGCGATGACCCTTTCGCTGGCCTCGGCAACGCCGTCTGAGGACGGCGCCGGCGCACGGTTCTGGACGCCTCGCTCTCCCGAACGGAAAACCTACGGCCCCGAGGTCGGGAAGATCGCCGCGGCGATGGGCACCCCGCTCATGCCGTGGCAGCAGCTCGTCGTCGACGTCGCGCTGGAGGTCGACCCCGAGACTGGGAAGCTCGCCTACCGCACCGTCATCTTCAAGATCCCGCGGCAGGCAGGCAAGACAACGCTCGCCAACGCCGTCACCGTGCACCGCGCGATCGCCTTCCGGAACATCATCGGTGTTCCGCAGAAGATCATCTACACCGCGCAGACCGGGCAGGACGCCTTCAAGAAGTGGTCCGACCAGGCGAACGACCTCGAGGGCATCCTCGGCAAGGGCCGGGTGCATAAGCGCGGCGGCAACAACGTACCGACGCTCACCTTCTCGAACGGCAGCGAATACCGGCCGATCTCGGTTACGAAGAAATCGGGCCCGTCGCAGTCGAACGACCTGGTGCACTACGACGAGGCGTGGGGGCACGAGAACGGCCACATCGAGTCGGGCCTGAACCCGACGATGATCGCCCGTCAGCAGCCCCAGGCGTGGATCTACTCCAACGCCGGCACCCGCGACTCCAAGTGGTGGAAGGGCAAGTGGGAGCTCGGCCGGTCTCTCGCGATCGCGAAGGACACCACGCAGGGCATCTGCTACTTCGAGTGGTCGGCCGATCGCTCCGACCCGGACTACGACCCCTCGAACCCCGAGTACGTCGCCCGCCACCACCCGGCCTCGAACATCACCATCGACCTCGCCGGCTTCCGCACCGAGTACCTCACAATGCTCGCCGACCCCGACCAGGGCCTCGAGGGGTTCGAACGCGCGTACTGCAACGTCGAGCCCGAAGACCTCCTCTCGCAGTGGATCGTCATCACCCGTGAGAAGTGGCGCGACGCCGGCGTCGTCGATTCAATCGACGGGCGCCGCGAGTTCGCGTTCGACGTCACGAACGACCGCTCCTGGGCGTCCGTCGCGTGGGCTGGCGTCTCGACCGACGGGCGTTCGCTCCCGGAGCTGGTCACGCACCGCCGCAGCACCCACTGGATCGTGCCCTACTTCGAGGACATCTTCGACCGCTACCCGAAGTACCGCCGCCGCGTCTACTGCGTCGCCGGCGGCGCCGCGGCCACCCTCGAGCAGGACTTCAAGGACGCAGACATCGAGCTCATCATGCTCGGCCGCGCCGAGTACGCCGCCGCCTGCGGCGACTACTCCGACGGGCTCGAAGACGGTACGACCGTGCACCTCGCGGACGGCCAGGACGACCTCCGCGACGCGATCGCCGGCGCCGACTGGTCGACCAGGAGCGACGCGCGTGTCTGGGACCGCAAGAAGTCGACCACCATCCTCTCTCCACTTGTCGCCTGCACCGTCGCCCAGCGCGGCTTCCGCATCTCCGCCGAAGCCGAGTACGACCTGCTCGACTCCATCGCCTAGGAGGTGCCCGTGGCCCGCTCCCGCGTCCGCGCGACCGACACACTGACCACCGTCCTCGAGTTCGCCGGCGCCGCGGCGATCGCCTACGGCGTCGCCCTGATGTTCCTCCCCGCCGGCATCATCGTCGGCGGCGCGGCACTGATCGGCCTCAGCTACCTCATCCAGCGAGGTGCGAAGCGATGAGCCTGCTCTTCCGCGGAGTCAAGTTCAGCGACGACCGCGTCTTCCCCCCGCGCGGGCGAACTGTCGGGAAAATGTCGGTCACAGCCGACAAGGCGCTTACCCACTCCGCAGTGTGGGCATCCCTCCGGCTCCGCGCCGACCTCGTCTCCTCGATGCCGCTCGACGCCTACCGCAAGGTCGGCGGCTTCGACATCGAGGTCCCGAAGACCCCCGTGCTCCTCAGCCCCGGAGGCGATGAGGACTGGTCGATGGACGCCTGGCTGTGGGCCACGCAGTACGACCTCGACCGGGTCGGCAATGCGTTCGGCCTCATCCGGGAGGTCGATGCCAACCAACGGCCGAAGGTCATCGAGCTGCTCGACCACCGCGACGTCGCCGTGCGCCCCGTCCAGCACCCAGCCGAGGGTGAGCCCGGTCACAGCTACTGGGTGAACAGCAAGCAGGTTCCGAACGACAAGATCTGGCACGAGCGGCAGTACCGCCTTCCTGGGTTCGTCATGGGCCTCTCACCGATCTCGTACGCGGCCGCCTCGATCGCCTTCTATCTCTCCGCGCAGGAATTCGGTATCGAGTGGTTCACGAACGGCGGAACCGTCCCGTCCGGCGTGCTTCGGAACAAGGGCAAGAGCCTCACCGGTACGGAGCCCGATGAGGTCAAAGAGAAGTTCAAGCTCGCGATCGAGAACCGCGACGTCTTCGTCACCGGCAACGACTGGGAGTACTCCACCCTCAACGCGCTCGCAAACGAAGCACAGTTCCTCGAGACCCAGAAGCTCTCCGCGCTCGAGGCAAGCCGCTTCATCGGAGTACCCGCCGACCTCATCGACCTCGCAATCGCGGGCCAAGCACTCACCTACGCGAACATCACGCAGCGCAATCTCCAGTTCCTGATCATGAACCTCTGGCCCGCGGTACGGCGCCGCGAGCTGACACTCTCGCGCCGGCTGATGTCGGCTGATCGGTTCGTGCGTTTCAACACCGACGCAATCCTCCAGCTCGACCCCGAGACGAAGTCCAAGGTCCTTGGCCAGCAGGTTCGCGACCGCCTCCGGACGCCTTCCGAGGCGCGCGAAAAGCTCAACCTCCAGCCCTTCACCGAACAGCAGCTCGACGAGTTCGACCGACTCTTCCCCAACCGAACTCAGAAGCCGACCGCGAACGGAGATCCCGCATGAACACCCTCACCGCCGACGTCGACGGCCGCCGCGCAGCCTGCAGCAGCGACCCGACCCGCGCCCCGTTCGCCGAGCAGCGCGACAACGCCTTCCAGGCGCAGCTGCGCGCCACGACCGTCAAGCGCGACGGCAAGGACTTCTATCAGCTCGACGGCACCGCCAGCGTCGTCGACACCTGGTACCAGATGTACGACTTCTGGGGCCCCTACGAGGAGCAGGTCGCGACGGGCGCCTTCGACAAGACTCTCGCCGCGAACCCCGACGTCGCGTTCCTCCTCAACCACCGCGGCATGACCATGGCGCGCACCAAGGCCGGCACCCTCGAGCTCGGCACCAACGAAGCCGGCGACCTCACCCAGACCGCCTTCCTCAACCCGACCCGGCAGGACGTGAAGGACCTGGTGATCGCCATCGAGGACGGCGCCGTCGACCAGATGAGCTTCGCTTTCCGCATCAAGGCCGGCAACTGGAACCCCGACTACACGACGTACTCGATCACCGAGGTCGACCTCGACCGCGGCGACGTCTCCGCCGTGAACTTCGGAGCGAACCCCTACACCTCGATCAGTGCACGCGCGAAGCTCGCGTTCCTCGAACGGGCGCTCCCTGGACAGACCCGGCAGGACGCCCACCGAGACGACGTCGCGTCGCCCGCCGAGCGCAGCGGCTCGAGCCTCACGCTCGCGAAGCTCCGGCTCTCCCTCTCCGAATAGACCACCGGCAGGCCATCCGGCCTGACGGAACCGCGCACGCCTCGCCCACCGCAGATGCCGGTCGGCGACGCCAGAAGAGTGCCGTGCACGCGCACACGAACCCGGCCATGCCGGGAGGAAGGAGTCCCACCGTGGACTTCAAGAAGATGCTCGAAGCGCGCGCCGCCGCGCGCGCCGCCCTCGTCGCCAAGCGTGCCGCGCTCGGCGAAGAGGCATCCGCGATCGTCGCGACGGCCGAGGCCGACTCCGCCCGCGGCCTCACCGACGTCGAGGACGCTCGCTCGCTCGAGATCATCGGGCAGCGCGCTTCGCTCGCGACCGAGATCTCGGCGCTCGACACGCAGATCGAGGAGATCCGCGCCGCAGAGGCCGCCGACGTCGAGGAGCGCTCCGCGGCCGCACGCGGCACCGCGACCGGCGTCGACCGCACCGAGGTGCGCGTCGTCGCCGAGCCGCGCACGTACATGCGCGAGAACGACCCGAAGGGCAAGCAGTTCGCCCGCGACGTCGCCCTGCAGTTCCTCCGCAACGACACGATGTCGAACGACCGCCTCCGTCGCCACATGGACGAGGAGCGCGTCGAGCGCGAGCGAGCGGGTACGCCCCTCATCGAGCGCGCGGCCGGCACCGGCAACTTCTCCGGCCTCGTCGTGCCGCAGTACCTCACCGACCTGTACGCGCCCAAGGCGCGCGCGGGCCGCCCGTTCGCCGACGCCTGCCGTCACCACGACCTGCCCGAGACGGGCATGACCGCGTACATCGGGAAGGTCACCACCGGCACGAGCGCCGACGACCAGGCCGCCGAACACGCGGCGGTCAGCGAGACCGACATCGACGACACCCTGCTCTCGGTGCCGATCGCGACGGCCGCCGGCTCGCAGACCCTCTCCCGCCAGGGCGTCGAGCGCGGCATCGGCGTCGAGGACACGACCGTCGAGGACCTGTTCTCGGCCTACGCCACGAACCTCGACGGCAAGCTCCTCAACAAGGCCACGATCGGTCTCACCAACGTGGCCACGCCGCTCACGTACACCTCGGGCGCGCCGACCGCGATCGAGCTGTACCCCAAGCTGATCGGCGCGTCGGCCGCGGTCGAGGCCGCGCTGCTGACCGCGATGCTCGGCGACACCATCGTCGTCATGCACTCGCGCCGCTGGTACTGGCTGCAGGCGCAGCTCTCGAACCAGTGGCCGCTGTTCGGGCAGCCCGGCGTCGCCGCGCAGCACGTCGGCGAGAACTACGGGGAGCGGTACGGTGCGGGGTTCCGCGGCGTCCTGCCGAACGGCACGCCCGTGATCGTCGACAACAACATCGCGACGAACCTCGGCGCGGGCACCAACCAGGACGAGATCTACTCCGGCGCCCAGTCGGAGCTCCACCTCTGGGAGGACCCGAACGCGCCGATGTTCATCCGCGCCGAGCAGGTCAAGAAGCTCGACATCGACCTGGTCGTCTACGGCTACTACGCCTTCACGGCGGAGCGCCGTCCCCACGCCCAGAAGATCTCGGGCACCGGCCTCATCGCGCCGACGTTCTGATCCGCCCGCTGAGGGCCCGGCAGCGCCGCGCTGCCGGGCCCTCAGCGCATCCACCGACGAACGAAGGAGATCATCATGGCCGAATCCAAGGCCCAGTTCGAAGCCCGCCGACGTCAGCAGACCATCGAAGCGCTCGAGGCCGAGCTCGAGGGCTACAAGCGCTACGGCAACACGAAGCGCGCGAAGGACGTCAACGAACAGCTCGCTGCGGAGCGCGCCGCGCTCGAGGCAGCGGGCACCGCGCGACAGGCGGCCGCGGCTGACGGCGCCAGCACCACGCCCGAGAACGCGAACCCCTACGACGGCGTCAGCTACCGCGACCTCAAGCAGATCGCCGCGGACCGGGGCATCACCGCCGACGGCAGATCCCACCAGGACTACGTCGACGCCCTCACCCGCGCCGACCAGGTGAACGCCGCCGGGGCCAGCGGCGAGCAGAGCACCGCCGGTGAGCCGGACGGCGCGCCCGCCGACGAGCAGAGCGACAGCGACGGCGAGTCGAGCGGTTCGACCGGCGACGACACGGGCGAGTAGCGCCGGAAGGAGGTGGCCGGTATGGCCGGTCTGATCACCCTCGACGAGGCCAAGAACCAGATCATGAGCGGCCGTACCGGCGGCTACAACGTGATCGACGACGTCGACCTGCAGGGCTACATCGACGCGGCGACGCCGGTCATCGAAGAGATCGTCGGGCCGCTCATGAACGCGACCAAGACGTACGAGCGCGACGGCGGCAAGACGGGCGTCCAGCTGCCGACGGCAGTCGCCACGGTCACCGAGGTACGTGAAGACGACGTCGCGATCGACGACTACTTCGCATCGCCCACGACCGGAATCGTCTACGCCGGCACCCGTCAGCAGCGCCGCCGATTCGCACCAGGCATCCGGAACATCGCGGTCACCGTCACAGTAGGCCGCACCGTGCCTGCGAACGTGAAGCTCGCGACGCGAGTGCTCGTCGCGTTCTGGTGGCAGCAGGACCGCCAAGGCAACGAACGCCCCGGCGTCGGCGTCGAAGCGAGCGACGAACCGATGACGAACACACCATCCGGATTCGCGATCCCGCGCCGAGTACTCCAACTCTGCCGCCCCGACGCCGTCACCAGCTCGTTCGGATGAGGAGCACCTGATGGCCGAGTACTCCCGCGTCGGCGCCGTCCGCATCGCCACATACGACACCACCACCATCCTCTTCGAGGCCGAGCCCGAGGTCGACGTCGTGCTCGGACACCCGGGCAAAGCGATCGCCGACGACATCATCTCGATCACCGACGCCCAGGCATCCCAGGAGATCGGCCCCATGGGGCCGCGCCGGATCCGCGACGAGACCATCGAGCAGCAGCTCATCATCTCAATCTGGCGCGCCGGCGGCCGCGAGCAAGAGCGCGTCACTCAGGAACGAGCGTTCGAAGTACTCGGCCGCATCGAGAACCACTTCCGCAAGTCCGACACCGAGCTCGGCGGCCTCGTGCTCTGGTGCTTCGTCACCAACGTGCTCCTCGAGGGCACACCGCCCGAGCTTGTCGGCAAGGGCCGCATGACGCAGCTCACCGTCACGTTCACCGCCCAAGCCCGCATCCAGACCGCCTAGGAGCGACCATGCGCACCCTCATCCACAACTCGCCCGCCGGCGCACTCCAGATCGCCGGCCTCCTCAACCCTGTCGAACCCAACGAACCGTTCGACGTCGACGACGCGCTCGCCGAGTCGCTCCTGCACTCCGACCTCTACACCGAGGTCGTCACTGCGAAGCCGATCAGCGAGCTCAGTCCGAAGGAGCTCCGCGCGATCGCGACCGAGCGCGGCCTCGAGGTCCCGTCGCGCGCGACGAAGAAGCAGCTACTTGAGCTCGTCGAGTCCGTCGAGTGGCCCGTGCTCGAGGACGGCGTCACCCTGACCGACCCGATCGCCGGCGCGGCGATCGCCGAACCGGCAACCGCCGCTGAAGAGCAGGGAGACCCCCAGTGACCACCGTCTTCGATTCCGCCGTCGGCATGAAGAAGGAGGGCACGTTCGGCACCTACCTCGCGCCCGACAAGTTCTTCGAGTTCACCGAAGAGAGCTTCAAGAAGTCCCCGACGATCGCCACGAGCCAGGGCCGCCGCTACGGTGAGCGCGTCCGCCGCGGCGACCGCCGCGTCGCAACCGCCTGGGATGTCGCCGGCTCTTTCACGACCGACCTCCTCACGAAGGGCATGGGCGCCCTGTTCGAAGCCGTGCTCGGCATCGGCAGCTCGACCCTGATCCCCGCGAACACCGCCTACCAGCAGCTCTTCACGCCGGCCGCCGGCGACCCGGTCTCGTCGTACACGATCCAGAAGTCGCTGCCGTTCGTCGGCGGTGCCGCCCAGCCGCACAGCTTCGTCGGCATGTACGCCACCGCGCTCACCCTCGCGATCGCAGCCGGCGGCATCCCGTCGCTGCAGACCCAGTGGGCCGGCAAGGACCTCGACACCGGCCAGGCCTTCGTCACCCCGTCGTTCCCGACCGCCAGCGAGCTCTACTCGTTCACGCACGGCGCGATCGTCGTCGGCGGCACCCTGACCGCACCCACCGCGACCGCCCTCGCGACGCAGACCGGTGGCGTCCTCGCCGACGTTACCGACTTCACCGTCACGATCGACAACGGCATGAGCGCCGGGCGCCGCTACCTCGGCGGCAGCGGCCTCATCGGCAAGCCCGGCCTGCTCGGCGAGCTCACCATCAGCGGCAGCCTCACCGTCGACTACACGTCGAACGCGCTCCGCGACGCGTTCCTCGCGCAGACCGACCTCGCACTCCTGCTCACCTTCACGCACCCGAGCACGATCGGCACGGGCATCAACCCGGTCATCCAGCTCGTCGTGCCGCTCATCCGCCTCGACGGAGACATCCCGACCGACAACAACGGGCAGCCCATTCAGCTGCAGCTCGGCTTCACCGGCCTGCAGAAGGCCGGCGCACAGCCCGTCTACGTCGTCGTCCGCACCGCCGAGACCGCGATCTAGGCGGGGGGAGGGGTCGATGGCCATCCCCGAGGCCGGCGGCTTCCGGATCGCCATCGACCCCCAGCAGTGGCACCGCTTCGGAAGAGAGCTCCAGAAGTTCGATCCCGCGCTCAAGCGTGCCCTAATGAAGCGCATCCGCAACGCCGGCAACATCGCCCGCGAGGCCGTCATCAAGGAGCTCGAGAAGAGCTCGCCCGACGGCGGCCCCGACGAG
Organism: Agromyces sp. NPDC058136; assembly: GCF_042884375.1. Taxonomy (NCBI): domain Bacteria; kingdom Bacillati; phylum Actinomycetota; class Actinomycetes; order Micrococcales; family Microbacteriaceae; genus Agromyces; species Agromyces sp. NPDC058136. Next base: position 25,648 of record NZ_JBHVUA010000008.1, read on the forward strand.
AAGGCCCGTCGCGCCGAACTCATCGCCGCCACGAAGGTCACCGTCTCCTTCCGCGGCACGAACGCCGCCGGCGCTCGCGTCGTCACGAGTTCGCGCAACCTTCCCGAAGAGCACAAGGGCCTCCTCAAGGTCTACAACCTCGCCACCTTCCGCCACCCCGTCTACGCCCGCGGCGACGGCCGCACCGACTGGACGTGGGTGCAGCAGAAGGGCCGCCCCTACTTCGGCACCGCCATCCGCGCCGCGATGAGCCGCGCCCTGGCCGAGGAGATCACCGCGGCCATCCAAGAAGCCGTCGACGCGATCGGCGCGAAAGGACGCATATGAACGCCCGCATCTTCTACGTCGTCGACGAGCACCGGACGCCCGTCGACGAGCTGCTCACGAAGACGCCGCTGCAGCGGTTCGTCGACCTCGAGCGCGCGACGCGCGAGGAGCTGGACGGCACGGGTCTCACCTTCGCCGACGTGCGCGACTACCTGGTGCGCGTCATGCAGGCGACGACCTCGCTCAGCCTCGTCGAGACGCACCGAGACGTTCTCCTGTACCGGGCGATCGCGTGGCTTGTGCTCCTCCCGCACCAGCCCGAGATGCCGTACGTCGAGACCGCCTCGATCAGCCTCAACACGATCTCGAACGAGACCCTCGGCTCGGCCGACGAGGACGACGCCCCAAAAGCCCCCAGCGAGGCGCCCGTCGCGCCCCAGACCTGATCGCGGACGCGGCGGTATCGGTCCACGAATGGATCGCCGTCGTCTCGCGACTCTTCCCCGGCATCACTTACCTCAACGTCTGGCAGCTGCCCGTCGACGGGTGGCTGATCTATGTCGGCGCCGCTCGATCGCACCTCGCCGCCCGAGAGGAGGCCACCGATGTCTTCTAAGTCGCTGATCTTCGACATCATCGGCCGCGACCGCGGCGCCGCGGCCGCGCTCGACAAGGTGTCGAACCGGATGCTCGGCGTCGGCGTCGCCGGCGGCATCGCCTTCGGCGCCGCCGTCCTGGCAGCAAACGAGTTCGACGCGCAGATGTCGCTCGTCCAGGACGGCACCCGTGCGTCCGCTGCCGAGCTCGAGCTGCTCCGTGACGCCGCGCTCGACGCGGGCGCCCGCACGAAGTTCAGCGCCACACAGTCGGCCGCCGCAATCGACGCACTCGGCCGCGCCGGCGTGGGCACTACCGACATCCTCAACGGCGGCCTCAACGGCGCCCTCGACCTGGCCGCCGCCGGCAACCTCGACGTCGCCCGCGCGGCCGAGATCGCCGCGACCGCGATGGTCCAGTTCAAACTCAAAGGTCAGGATGTCCCGCACATCGCCGACCTGCTCGCCGCCGGCGCCGGCAAGGCGATGGGCACCGTCGAGGACCTCGCGCAGGCACTCGACCAGACCGGCGTCGTGGCATCCCAGACCGGCCTCACCCTCGAGGAGACCACCGGCGGACTCGCGTCCTTCGCCGCAGCCGGCCTCAAGGGCTCCGACGGCGGTACCGCCTTCAAGACGATGCTGCAGCGGCTCACGCCAACCTCCGCCGAAGCCAAGGCGAAGATGGACGAGCTCGGCATCTCGGCGTACGACGCCCAGGGCAACTTCATCGGCCTCGAGCAGTTCGCCGGCAACCTGCGTGAGTCGATGGTTGACCTCACCCCCGAAGCGCGCAACGCCGCCATGTCGATCATCTTCGGCTCCGACGCCGTGCGCGCCGCGTCCGTCCTCTACGAACAGGGCGCGAAGGGCATCGGCACCTGGATCGACGAGACCAACGACGCCGGCTACGCCGCCGAGTCCGCCCGCATCCAGATGGACAACCTCAAGGGCGACCTCGAGCAGCTCGGCGGCGCCTTCGAGACCGCGATGATCAAGCAGGGTTCCGGCGCGAACGACGTGCTCCGCACCCTCACGCAGACCGCCAGCGGCCTTGTTTCCGGGTTCGCGGGCCTCCCCGAACCCGTGCAGGGCGCCATCACCGTCCTCGCGCTCCTCACCGGCGGTGCGCTGCTGCTCACCGGCGCCACCCTCAAGGTCATCCCCGCACTCGAGCAGACCCGCGCCGCGATGCGCCGACTCGACGCCACCGGTCTCTCGCTCGGCAAGCGGCTTGGGAAGGGCGCAGGGCTCGCCGGCACCCTCCTGTTCTTCGCACAGGCGGCCTCATCCGCCAACGCGACCGTCGAACTCACCGCCGACAAGGCCTCCGCACTCGACGCCGCATTCCAGGCTGGTGGCGTGGAGGACTTCGTCGAGCAGCTCGACTGGGCGACCTGGTCGAGCGACAAGCTGCGCACCAGCCTCGAGCAGTTCTACTCCGGCGACTTCACCAAGAGCCAGCGCTTCGCCCAAGGCATCGCTGGCGCCGTCGACGGCCTCGCCTTCGGCCTGACCGATCTCGACGGGGCGTACCTCGACAACCAGGCACGCTTCACGGCGTGGGGCCGCCAGCTCGGCACCATGGCCGAGAGCGACCTCAAGGGCGCGACCAAGCGATTCGCCGAGTTCGTCGAAGCCGCGGGCGGCGGCGAAGAGGGCATCCGCCTCGCCCTCAAGGCCTTCCCCGACTACGAAGCCGCGCTTCGCACGCTCGCCGGCGCGCAGGGTGAGACCCTCACGGAGCAGGAGCTCTTCAACCTCGCCGTCGGCGACGGCGCGATCGCCGCGCAGCTCATGCGCGACAAGGCCGCGGAGAACACGGTCAACCTCGCAGGCATGGGCGACGAGGCATCCGTCGCCGAGACGAAGATCTCCGACCTCGCCGACCAGATCCGCGGCTTCGGCAACACCCAGCTCGACGCGAACTCCGCCGCCCGCGAGTTCGAATCAGCAGTCGACGACGCCGCGGCCGCCGTCGACCGGCAGCGGGCCGCCTTCGAGGAAGCCAACGGCACCCTCGAAGGCTTCGCACCCTCGCTCGACATCACGACCGAGGCCGGACGCGAGAACGCGGCCGCGCTCGACGCGATCGCACAGTCCGCGAACAACTCGGCCGCCGCGATCCTCGAGAACGGCGGCTCGATCGACGAGTCCACCGCGGCACTCGACCGGGGACGCCAGGCGCTCGTCGACCAGCTCGCGCAGTACGGCATCACCGGCGAGGCGGCGCAGAAATACATCGACAAGCTGCTCGCGACCCCGGGTGAGATCAGCACCGCCGTGCGCGTATCCGGAATCGAGCTCGCACAGCAACAGATCGACGCCCTGATCGCGAACAACCACAAGCGCGTCATCGACATCATCACCCGCGCGACGATGCCCGACCTCAATGGCAGCGCATCCGGCTCCGGGCGACCCGGCATGGCGCTTGGCGGTGCCGTGCACGGGCCCGGAGCCAAGGGCGTCGACTCAGTGTGGCGCCTCCTCGCACCCGGTGAGCACGTACTCACCACCGGCGACGTCGACGCGCTCGGCGGCCAGGACGCTGTCTACGCCTGGCGGCGCGGACTACACGACCGCACCGCAGCCGACATCGCCACGGTCGGGCGTGCTCGCGTGGCCGATCGATCTGTCGTCACCGGTATGGGGACTCTAGTCGCCGAGTCGCCGATCTCGGTGCACGTGACGAACCGAACGGATATGCCGATCCGGGACATCATCACCCTCGAAATCGAACGGAACGGTAGGCGCCAGCAGGTGGCGCTCGAGAACGGATATCGGGGGTAGCGGTGCAGACGATCCAGCACGACAAGAACCCCTCCGGTGAGGGTGCCGCGGCGCGCGTCTCGCGTGCCGTTGCGACCCCGTCGATATCGACTGACACGGCAGCCGGATGGCCCGTGCTCGGGTCGAAGTCGCACAAGGCGGTCGCCACGGCCGCGACGATCTGCACGATCGGTCTGCCGAACGCGGACCGCCCCGCAGCGGCCGCCGGGCAGAAATGGTCGGTGAAGCTCGCCGTTCGGTCGGCGCAGGCACGAACCATCCAGGCCGCGATCGTGTTCTACAACACCGCGGGAGCAACGCTCGGCACAGTCACCGGCACCGTGCCGGGCACCGCGACGGCCTTCGCGGCGGGTGACATCAAGACGCTCACGATCGATGGTGCCCTCGCGCCGGCGGGCACCGCCTCGGTCGACCTGCAGGTGTCGCGGACAGCAGCCGGAAGTCCGGCGATCAGCGACACGTTCTACGTCGACACCGTCGCGTTCACGCGAACCGACACTGCGATCAGCTACCGGGCCCCCTCCACCGACTACACCGCCGTCTGGTCCGGAACGGTCGATGCCTCGACGCAGCTCTACTACGACTCCACCGTGACGCTCACCCCCCAAATCACCGGCAACCCATGGGTGGAAGTGTTCCCCGTCGACCTGCCGCCTGCCGTCGCGAGGCTGCGAATGATCCGCACCTCCGAGGATCGGACCTGGCTCGTGCGCGGCGGTGTCGACGTCGCCCCGGGCGTGGCCGCCCAAGACTTCGAGTGCCCGCTCAAGTCGACCGCGACGTATCGCGCCGAGCTCTACGATGCCGCCGGCACCAGACTCGGCTACACCGACTCCGCGTCGGTCGTCCTCAACGTGGACGGCACCTGGGTCCACCAACCCCTGCAGCCCCTCGTTGCAACGCAGGTCGAGCTCGACGACGGCAGCGGCGCCACCCTCTACCGGGAGACGCCAGGCGAGCTCACCTACGTCGAGGGCGCATCGGTGGCTCGCCGCATCGGCTCACGCCGACGGGGACTCACGAAAGTGCCCATCTCGATCTCGGCGTTCGGCGTGCAGATGGATGCATTCCAAGCGATCCTCGGCTCCTACGAAGTCGAACAGCTCGGCGTGCTCTGCATCCGCACCTCAGCACCCGTCCGCTGGCCTCGCACATTCTTCGCCTCCAGCGATGACCTCGCCGAGCAAGACGTCTCGGTGAAAGTCGGTGGGGCGTACGTGCAGTTCATCGGCACCCTCACCGAGGTCGAGCCACCCCACCCCGGGCTCGTGATGCCACTCCTCAGATACGACGACCTGGACGCCTTCGGCGACTACGCAGCGCAAGACGCGGGCTGGGCAACATACACCGACCGAGACCGGGCCTACGCGCTCGCCGGTCTTGCTGGTTGAGAGGGGCTCTTGTGGCGCAGCTGAGTTTCGGTCCCGAGTTCGAGCAGGTCATCGCCGAGGCTGCCGGGTTGAAGGAGCTGAGCGTCGAGCCGGGATCGCTCGAGATCGAACTGGTCAACGCGCCGATGACGACGGTCCGATTCACGGTGCTGGTCGATCTGCCTGTGGAGGCGGTGCGTGCGGCGATCTCTGACGCCCTGTCGCTGAAGGAGTAGGCCGATGCGGTTCACGTCTGCACAACTAGACGCAGTTCTTGGGGGGTCGGGCGATCACTACTGGTCGGCCGACCTCCTCTACGACGGGGAGCGTCGCCTGCAGGACATCCCGATCACGGATCCACGCCTGCGTGAAGATGGCGGCGCGAAGATCCAGCAGTCGGGGTCCTGCAGCGTGGTGTGGCAGGACACATTCGGTGCGTCGATGACGCCGAGGATGATCACCGATGCGTTTGCCCCGTTCGGTGCGAAGCTCCGTGTCTACTCCAACGTCGTCGCCGGCCCCTTCCGTGAACGTGTCGCGTTCGGCGTGTTCGACATCACCGATGTCCCTTCGGCGCGCGACGAGAGCATGGCGTTCCGTGGGCGCACGATCACGACCGGATCGACGATCGAGCTCGAGTTCAAGGAACAACTCGCCGGCGTGCAGGGTGACGACTTCGATGTGCCGACCTCGCCGTCTCTGCTGGCGTCGGCGTGGGACGAGCTCGGACGGATCAGCGGGATGCAGCTGGTGCGCGCGGTCGAGGACAAGCCGATCACTCGCACGATCCTGTATCCGGAATCGCGGCTGGATGCGATCTACGACCTCTGCGACGTCATCCTTGACGCGATCCCGCACACGACGGCAGACGGTGCGCTCGCTGCACGCCCGAAGGTGTGGCCGGCCGCGGTCGCTCGTCTCCGGCGCGGGCCTCGCGGTCAGCTGGTCAAGGTCGGTGACGCGATGTCTCCGTCCGGCGTGTACAACCGCGTCGTGGTGCGGGCGACCGGATCGGATCAGACCAGCATCCTCGCGATCGCGGAACTCACCTCGGGCCCGCTCCGGGTGAAGAACTTGGACGGTTCACGGTCACCGTTCGGGCAACGCACCCGGTATCTGTCGAGCGAGTTCGTCACAACTCGGGATCAGGCGCAGGCGTGGGCTGAGTCGACCCTGGCTCAGGTGTCCGTTCCCCGCGCGCGTGTACTGCCCGTTGAGATGACCTTCGACCCGCGCCTCGAGCGGGGCGACGTCGTCGAGATCGAACGCCCCGGTGGCGAGGTACTCACCGGCCGGATCGTGTCGATCGACAGATCCGCACGTGCCACGCAACAGCTGACCGTGGAGGTCCCATGACCACCGAAGCGGACGTGCTCCTCCGACTCATCGGGGCGAGCTCGACGGTGAAACCGGTCGCGGGCACCTACCAAGGGCTGGACGGGCTCCGAGCGCTCGTCCAGTTCGACGGGGGACGCGTGCCGGCTCACTTCATGACGGCATGGATGCCGGTTCTCGGAGACACGGTCTGGGTCGTCGTCATCGACGGTGTGGCATACCTTCTGGGGCCGTCGGCGCCACGGCCCGCCGACGGCACGGTCGTGTCGGTGTCGGCAGGTATCGCGACCGTTTCCACGGAGATCGGCAACGTCCCGGCAACGTACACCGGCACCGCCCCGTCGGCGGGTCAGCAGGTGAAGCTCCTGGCCTCTGGCGGGTTCCACATCATCGGCGTGAAGTCCACGTCACCCGCCCCGCCGCCGGTCGTCCCAGGCGGCGGCAGCGGCACCGCCGAACGCACCGAGGTGTTCTACGCCGTCGACGCGGGCTCGTACCAGTCGCGGTGGTGGCAGGACCAGGTGTGGGCGTCCGACGGGAACTGGGGCGCGTGGTTCTACGGCGACAAGATCTGGCAGACCGTCCCGGCATCCGCCGTCGGGCTGTCGCTCGAGATCTACCTCCCGGTCGTGCAACTGCAGGGCTCACCCCCGAGATTCGGGATGCACCCCTGGCAGCAGAAGGCCGTCTCCGGCACCCCCACCGACGGGTCGTACTCGGGAACGACGCCGATCGGTGTCGGCGGCAGCGGCTGGGCTGCGCTGCCGACGTCGTGGATCGACTCGCTGAAGTACGGCGGCGGCCAGAACGGCGTCGGCCTCGTGCACGGCGGGTACAACAAGTTCGCCTCGCTCGGCGCCGACGGCCAGTCCGGGGCGCTCCGCATCAAATACCGAGCCTAGAGAAGGGCCACACGCATGGGATACGTCGACGGAGCCGGCGCCGAAGGCGCACCGCAGTTCAACACCACCCCGCAGACCGTCGCCGACCTGAACCGACTCCGCGACCTCGTCGTGCAGCGTGGCAATCGGCTCAAAGGCACCACCGCGCAACGCAACGCGCTCGCGGGGGCGATCCTCGTGGACGGGCTCGAGTTCTACGACCAGACCGACAAGCGGACGTACGTGTACGCCGCAGGCGGCTGGGTCGTGCGCGGGCCCGCAGCGAATCAGGCGAACCCGGGCGCCGCGGTCGCGGGCATCGACCCGGCGGCGGCGATCGATCTCCCGAACGGACTGATCATGAAGACGGGGGCGTTCACGGGCGGCACGTCAGTCGCATTCGGCAACGAGTACTTCCCGGTCATCACCTTCGCGACCCCGTTCCCGAGCAAGTGCCTGCACGTGTCGATCACGCCACTATCGGGGGCGCCGGTCAACAACGCGACGGGCAACCCGATCGCCCTCGACACGCTCGACAAGACCCAGTTCCGCGCGCTCATTCTGGGCAGCACGAACACCTGGGCGCGCGCGTTTACCTGGCTCGCAGTCGGGTACTGAGAGGGGTGCACCATGCAGCTGATCAAGGCCGCCCGCGGGAACATCAACACCGGCCACGGCGAGCAGATCGGGCGAGGCTTCCCGCACGTCGGCATCGATATCGGCTGGGGCGGCGGGACGGCGCTGTACGCCCCCGCCGCGGGGTGGCTCACGTGGTCGTGGGTGGGTACATACGGCAACCTCGCCAAGATCGTGCACCCGGACGGGTCGTACTCGCGCATCGCGCACGCTGACGCCTACTACGGCGTCAATGGCAGGCAGGTCGAGCAGCGCGAGCACATCGGCACCATGGGCCGCACCGGCGGGCCGTGGGGCACCTCGGGGTGGTACGTGCACTGCCACCAGGAGTACTGGGTGAACGGCGCCGCCGTCGACCCGCAGGACTACTTCGGCAGCGACATCGCTGGCGACAACGGAACCCCTTTGGAGGACATCATGACCGCTGCACAGGAAGCGAAGATCGACGCGCTGCTCAGCTTCGCGGGAGACACTCAGCGGCTCGAGCTCCGGACGCTCGCCGCCGTGGAGAACATCCAGGCGCGCCTGACCGTGCCGGGGTACCCGTTCGACTTCCTGCCCCACATCTCGAACCAGATCACCGCCCTCGCGAAGACCCTCGGCGCTGACGTCGACGAGGCGCAGCTCGCCGAGCAGCTGAAGGGCATCGTCACCGACACCCTCAAGGCGGAGATCGTCGCCGCGGTCGTCGCCGCGATCCCCGACCAAGACGAGGGCCTGACCAAGGCCGACGTGGTCGACGCGATCCGCTCCGTCCGGTTCGTTGCCGAGTGAACCGCCTTCGACCGAATCCAACGGGGACCACCGCATGACGGAGTGGTTGTTCGCCGGCCTGATGTCGCTCGGTGGCATCGCACTCACTACCGGCGGTCTCATCGTCGGGTATGTGATCTCAGCCCGCACAGCTCGACTCACCTCCACCCAGCAGGCCGCGGCGACCGCGAAGGCCGCTGAGAACACCCAGGCTCAGCTGCTCATCGACCAACTGCAGGAGGAACTCACCCGGCACCGCGAAGCCCAAGACGCTCGAGCGAACGCGATGGACGATCGAATCACCGGCCTCGAACAACGCAACCACGAACTCATGCGCGAACGCGACGCCTACCGCGATCACGCTCACGCTCTCCGCTCACACATCTACGACGGCAAGCCACCACCCCCGCCGGACTGGCCGGAGGGCTACCCCCGATAAGGAGCACCATGCAACTCGCCTTCGCATTCCCGCCCGCCCTCGTGCTCGGCCTGATCGTCTCCACGATCCTGCCGCTGCTCGTCGGCCTCGTCACGAATACCGTCACCAGCCCCGGCCGAAGAGCAACACTCCTCGCCGCGCTCGCGGCCGTCACGGGCCTCCTCACCGAGCTCCTCGCCGCCGTGGAAGCCGGAGTCACCTACGACCTCGGCACCGGCCTCGTGATCGCGCTCGGCATGTTCCTCGTCGCCGTCGGCATGCACTTCGGCATCTGGAAGCCGACCGGCGTCTCCGCCACCCTGCAGCAAGTCGGGATGAAGGACGCCGGGACCGCCAGCACCACGCCGAACGACGTCACGGCACTCCCACCCGGCGAGCAGCTCGCCCGCGCCTATGGTGACCGCCTCCAGCTCACGCCCGAGCAGATCAACGCGGACCTCACACACCGACGCCGCTGAACGACGGCACCGAGCGGCCCCTCCCACCTCGGTGGGAGGGGCCGCTTTCGTCATGCTCGGCGACGGTCGGCGGCCGTCTCCGATTCCCAACCGATCCGGCCGCCAGGCTGCCCCGACTGTAGGAACGCCGCATGCACGCGCTCGCAGGCGAGGCGCAGCGAGTTGCCGGAGCCGATGTCCTGGCCACGCATCGTCGCGACATAGACGGGCGTCCCAGCGACGCGCACAAGGCGAATGACGCCGTACTCGGCGCCGAGGGTATCGATCATCCGCCATGTCCCGACCGGGCCCTCCCGAGCGGCGAGGATCGGATGCCAGCGGGGTTCGGGTTGGGCCATGGGGTGCTCCTCGAGTGGGGGAGCGCGCCGGCCCGCGCGATGTTGGAACGATTCTACGGTCGAAGGTCGACCGCAGGATGCACCGGCACCTTGCACGTCCGGCACACGTAGAGACCCACGGAAACGACTGTCCGAGTCCCGCAGTTCGGACAGTTCGGCTCCGTCGCCAGTAGATCATCCATGGCCGGAGTCTACGCCCGCCCGAATGGGGTACGCGCGATCCTCGTGGCACACCGTAGACTCCCTGGCCATGACGGATCCCGCACCGCAGCAGGCCACTCCAACGCCCGCCGGCTGGTACCTCGACCCCGACGACACCGCGAGGCTCCGCTGGTGGGACGGCACAGCGTGGACTGATCAACGACAGGCCCCTCAGCCGACGAAACGCGGCGGCACCGGCCACATCATCTGGGCATCGGTGATCTACGCGCTCGCCGTGCTGCAGCTGCTGAACGGGGTCGTTGGATACGCGATGGGTCGTCCCGGTGCGTGGGGACCGGCGGTCTTCGCGATCGCCGCGGCAGGGGTTGCCACGTGGCTGCTGCTCGCGGGGTTGAAGCTTCGACGCCAGTAGGCGCCTGATGTGGGTGGGCGATGCCGGGATCGAACCGGCGACCGTCACCGTGTAAAGGTGCTGCGCTACCGCTGCGCCAATCGCCCACCCAGAGCCTACCGGGTCAGGCCGCGCGCCCTCGCCGTGAGGCGGCCGGAATGTCGCGGTGGGGGAGCGCCTGCAGGGCTTCGGACTGCCGGCGCTGGGAGACGCGGGTGTAGATCTGCGTCGTCGCGAGGCTCTCGTGCATCATCAACTCCTGCACGACGCGGATATCGACGTCGTTCTCGACGAGGTCGGTGCCGAACGCGTGGCGGAGCGAGTGCGGCGTGAGCAGCTCGTCGTGGATCCCCGCGCGGTGCTTCGCCTTCGTGATGAGGTCGGTGACGCTGGCTGGGCGGATGTGGCCACCGCGGCTGCCGCGTGCGGGGAACCACCATGAGTGCTTCGGCATCTTCTCGGCCAGCTCGGCGATGACCGGGTGGAGGGGGAGCACTCGCTCCTTGGATCCCTTCCCGACGGTGCTGATGGTTCCGCCGGTGACGTCGATGTCGTGCCCGTGCACGCGCGCAATCGACGAGACGCGGAAGCCCTGGTAGTAGCCGAGGAGGATCATCGCGCGTGTGCGCCGGTACGCGCCCGACGCGAGCAGCCGGTCGATCTGGTCTGCGTTGAATGGCCGCGGCTCGGCGCGCGGAACCTTCACCTTCGCGAGGCGCAGCGTGGGGTCATCGGACCGGAGACCGTCGTCGACGGCGAAGCGGTAGAACGCGATGATCGCGTTGCGCTCGGTGCGCCTGGTGGTCGCCTTCACCCCGGGCCGGCCGAGGTAGAGGCGGATGTCGACGAGCTCGAGCTCGAGCAGCGCGCGCCCGGTCGTCCTGTGGAGGGCTCGGAGGATGCTGCCGCGGTTCGCGATCGTCGTCTCAGCGAGCGACTTGCCGCGCTGGAACGCGGCGAACATCTCGAGCGCGAGCCGGTCCGCGTTCGGCTGCCAGACGAGCTTGGCCCGTCGCTCAGCATCCGGTACGGCTTCGTCGTTCAGCTTCTCCTGCACAGGAACCCCCAAGGAATCGTCGGAACCCTGAACGTAAGTCGGATTCGAATGCATGGACTAGCCCCCTCTTATGCCGACTGGCTAGGTTGAGGCAGAAACGATCAGATCAGGGGGATCTAGGCACGTACTGGCGCGAGTGGGTGAACGCGAGGCCCGACGCCCGACCCGCAGCAGCCGCCACAGACGTCGAGCTCATCACCGAACCCGTACTCGAGCCCGCTGCCACCACAGCACGAGCACCAGCGGTAGCCCATGGGCAGCACCTCGACGGGGTCGCCGGCGATGAAGCGCGTCTCGCTGACCTGGATCACCGTTGCCATCAGATCGCCGCCGGCTGCAGCGTGGTGACCGTGGCAAGATGTTCGGAAACGTGGTGCACCGGGAACGCGATGATGCGCCCGAACCGACGGGACTTCACCGTGGA
>NZ_JBHVUA010000009.1:0-5571 GCF_042884375.1 Agromyces sp. NPDC058136
TGTCCGGCGGTGTCCTACTCTCCCACAGGGTCCCCCCTGCAGTACCATCGGCGCTGCGAGTCTTAGCTTCCGGGTTCGGAATGTGTCCGGGCGTTTCCCTCGCGCTATGGCCGCCGAAACTCTAGGACCAACGTGTCCACACAGGGTGTGGGGTTGGTGGTTTCGGGTGACCCCGCACCGTGGTGGGGGTCGTGTTGAATTACGTGTTTGTTCCGTCTGAAGGGAACCACAGAGTGGACGCGAGAATCATCTTGGGCCACGCACACGGCCTTTACTTGAATGAGTTCAAATCGTGTGAGTGTAGTGATAATCAAGTTATCGGCTTATTAGTACCGGTCAGCTCCGACAGTCTTTAGTCCTGTCTTCCACATCCGGCCTATCAACCCAGTCGTCTGGCTGGGAGCCTCTCCCCCGAAGGGATGGAAATCTCATCTTGAGGCCGGCTTCCCGCTTAGATGCTTTCAGCGGTTATCCATTCCGAACGTAGCTAACCAGCGGTGCTCCTGGCGGAACAACTGGCACACCAGAGGTTCGTCCAACCCGGTCCTCTCGTACTAGGGTCAGATCCTCTCAAATTTCCTGCGCGCGCAGAGGATAGGGACCGAACTGTCTCACGACGTTCTAAACCCAGCTCGCGTACCGCTTTAATGGGCGAACAGCCCAACCCTTGGGACCTACTCCAGCCCCAGGATGCGACGAGCCGACATCGAGGTGCCAAACCATGCCGTCGATATGGACTCTTGGGCAAGATCAGCCTGTTATCCCCGAGGTACCTTTTATCCGTTGAGCGACAGCGCTTCCACAAGCCACTGCCGGATCACTAGTCCCGACTTTCGTCCCTGCTCGACCTGTCAGTCTCACAGTCAAGCTCCCTTGTGCACTTACACTCGCCACCTGATTGCCAACCAGGTTGAGGGAACCTTTGGGCGCCTCCGTTACTTTTTGGGAGGCAACCGCCCCAGTTAAACTACCCACCAGGCACTGTCCCTGAACCGGATCACGGTTCGAAGTTAGATATCCAGAGTGACCAGAGTGGTATTTCAACAATGACTCCACCGACACTAGCGTGCCAGCTTCACAGTCTCCCACCTATCCTACACAAGCCACACCGAACACCAATACCAAGCTGTAGTAAAGGTCACGGGGTCTTTCCGTCCTTCTGCGCGTAACGAGCATCTTTACTCGTAGTGCAATTTCGCCGAGTTCGCGGTTGAGACAGCTGGGAAGTCGTTACGCCATTCGTGCAGGTCGGAACTTACCCGACAAGGAATTTCGCTACCTTAGGATGGTTATAGTTACCACCGCCGTTTACTGGGGCTTAAATTCTCAGCTTCGCCTTGCGGCTAACCGGTCCTCTTAACCTTCCAGCACCGGGCAGGCGTCAGTCCGTATACATCGTCTTGCGACTTGGCACGGACCTGTGTTTTTAGTAAACAGTCGCTTCCCACTGGTCTCTGCGGCCTTCAAACGCTTTCGGAGCAAGTCCTAATACGCCTCAGGCCCCCCTTCTCCCGAAGTTACGGGGGCATTTTGCCGAGTTCCTTAACCACGATTCTCTCGATCTCCTTAGTATTCTCTACCTGACCACCTGAGTCGGTTTGGGGTACGGGCGGCTGGAACCTCGCGTCGATGCTTTTCTCGGCAGCATAGGATCACCCACTTTTCATCCGCATCGCGTCTCAGCCTTGATGAGCGACGGATTTGCCTATCGCTCGGCCTACACGCTTGCCCCGGGTCAACCATCGCCCGGGCTGGGCTACCTTCCTGCGTCACACCTGTTAATACGCTCACTCCACCAGATGGGGTCGCATGCCGCCTCACGATCGTCCCCGAAGGGATCCACGCGTCTTGGGATGCTTAGCACTCCTGATTTCATGTGGGCGGTTCTTCGCCGGTACGGGAATATCAACCCGTTGTCCATCGACTACGCCTGTCGGCCTCGCCTTAGGTCCCGACTTACCCAGGGCAGATTAGCTTGACCCTGGAACCCTTGGTCTTCCGGAGGACGGGTTTCTCACCCGTCTTTCGCTACTCATGCCTGCATTCTCACTCGTGTGCCGTCCACGGCTGGTTTCCACCGCCGCTTCACCCGGCACACGACGCTCTCCTACCCATCAACACGGCTGGACCACGAAGGCCTACCACAAATGTCAATGCCACAACTTCGGTGGCGTGCTTGAGCCCCGTTACATTGTCGGCGCGGAATCACTTGACCAGTGAGCTATTACGCACTCTTTCAAGGGTGGCTGCTTCTAAGCCAACCTCCTGGTTGTCTGTGCAACTCCACATCCTTTCCCACTTAGCACGCGCTTAGGGACCTTAGTTGGTGGTCTGGGTTGTTTCCCTCTCGACGATGAAGCTTATCCCCCACCGTCTCACTGCTGCGCTCTCACTTACCGGCATTCGGAGTTTGGCTGACGTCAGTAACCTGTTGAGGCCCATCGGCCATCCAGTAGCTCTACCTCCGGCAAGAAACACGCAACGCTGCACCTAAATGCATTTCGGAGAGAACCAGCTATCACGAAGTTTGATTGGCCTTTCACCCCTATCCACAGCTCATCCCCTCCATTTTCAACTGAAGTGGGTTCGGTCCTCCACGACGTCTTACCGTCGCTTCAACCTGGCCATGGATAGATCACTTCGCTTCGGGTCTAGGACCTGCGACTGAATCGCCCTATTCAGACTCGCTTTCGCTACGGCTACCCCACACGGGTTAACCTCGCCACAGATCACTAACTCGCAGGCTCATTCTTCAAAAGGCACGCTGTCACCCCAACAAGGAGGCTCCAACGGTTTGTAAGCAAACGGTTTCAGGTACTATTTCACTCCCCTCCCGGGGTACTTTTCACCTTTCCCTCACGGTACTTGTCCGCTATCGGTCATCTGGGAGTATTTAGGCTTATCAGGTGGTCCTGACAGATTCACGCGGGATTTCTCGGGCCCCGCGCTACTTGGGATACCTCTCCGGCCGGCCAGGCATTTCGACTACGGGACTCACACCCACTCCGGTCCGCCTTTCAATGCGGTTCGTCTATACCTGACGCGTCACCGTGACTGCACGGCAGTACAGTCCGAAAGGTCCCACAACCCCGATCATGCAACCCCTGCCGGGTATCACACATGACCGGTTTAGCCTCTTCCGCGTTCGCTCGCCACTACTTACGGAATCACGGTTGTTTTCTCTTCCTGTGGGTACTGAGATGTTTCACTTCCCCACGTTCCCTCTACCCGCCCTATATATTCAGGCGGGAGTCACCAGGTCACCCAAAGGGCCTGGCGGGGTTTCCCCATTCGGAAATCCTCGGATCACAGCTCGTTTATCAGCTCCCCGAGGCTTATCGCAGATTACGACGTCCTTCTTCGGCTCCAGATGCCAAGGCATCCACCGTTTGCTCTTAGAAACTTGAAATCACATGAGTTTGAATCGATCGCGCACCCGAAGGTGCGAGATTGACCAATGATTAGTCAGACACAGCCCCGAAGGACCATGTCATCGAAATCTTTGTGAAACAGCCCGAAGGCTGCTTCTAAGATGCTCGCGTCCACTATGTAGTTCTCAACAGACGGCCAGAACCCCCAACCCGCCGAATCAAAAACCATCGGCATCGTGAAGGCCTGAAGAAACCATCACCCCCAAACCCGAAAGCCTGGAGTTGTCCGGTCCCTCAGGACCCAACAGCGTGCAACGTACCCGACCGGCCGGCCCCCACCGTTCCAACCCCACAAGTGAGGCGTACTAGGTCTGAACCATTCAGACGAGCACCTATGTTCAATGTTCCACCCATGAGCAGCCAGCAGACACGTTCGGTCTGATCTGGCCTGCACTGCGAAAACCCGAAGGCTTCCGAGTTGCTCCTTAGAAAGGAGGTGATCCAGCCGCACCTTCCGGTACGGCTACCTTGTTACGACTTAGTCCTAATCACCGATCCCACCTTCGACGGCTCCCTCCACAAGGGTTAGGCCACCGGCTTCGGGTGTTACCGACTTTCATGACTTGACGGGCGGTGTGTACAAGGCCCGGGAACGTATTCACCGCAGCGTTGCTGATCTGCGATTACTAGCGACTCCGACTTCATGAGGTCGAGTTGCAGACCTCAATCCGAACTGAGACCGGCTTTTTGGGATTCGCTCCGCCTTACGACATCGCAGCCCTTTGTACCGGCCATTGTAGCATGCGTGAAGCCCAAGACATAAGGGGCATGATGATTTGACGTCATCCCCACCTTCCTCCGAGTTGACCCCGGCAGTCTCACATGAGTTCCCACCATTACGTGCTGGCAACATGCGACGAGGGTTGCGCTCGTTGCGGGACTTAACCCAACATCTCACGACACGAGCTGACGACAACCATGCACCACCTGTTCACGAGTGTCCAAAGAGTTGACCATTTCTGGCCCGTTCTCGTGTATGTCAAGCCTTGGTAAGGTTCTTCGCGTTGCATCGAATTAATCCGCATGCTCCGCCGCTTGTGCGGGCCCCCGTCAATTCCTTTGAGTTTTAGCCTTGCGGCCGTACTCCCCAGGCGGGGCGCTTAATGCGTTAGCTACGACACGGAAACCGTGGAAAGGTCCCCACATCTAGCGCCCAACGTTTACGGCGTGGACTACCAGGGTATCTAATCCTGTTCGCTCCCCACGCTTTCGCTCCTCAGCGTCAGTTACGGCCCAGAGAACTGCCTTCGCCATCGGTGTTCCTCCTGATATCTGCGCATTCCACCGCTACACCAGGAATTCCATTCTCCCCTACCGCACTCAAGTCTGCCCGTACCCACTGCAGGCTAGAGGTTGAGCCTCTAGTTTTCACAGCAGACGCGACAAACCGCCTACGAGCTCTTTACGCCCAATAATTCCGGACAACGCTCGGACCCTACGTATTACCGCGGCTGCTGGCACGTAGTTAGCCGGTCCTTTTTCTGCAGGTACCGTCAAGCCGAAGCCCTTCTTCCCTACTAAAAGCGGTTTACAACCCGAAGGCCGTCATCCCGCACGCGGCGTTGCTGCATCAGGCTTGCGCCCATTGTGCAATATTCCCCACTGCTGCCTCCCGTAGGAGTCTGGGCCGTGTCTCAGTCCCAGTGTGGCCGGTCACCCTCTCAGGCCGGCTACCCGTCGACGCCTTGGTGAGCCATTACCTCACCAACAAGCTGATAGGCCGCGAGTCCATCCCAAACCGAAAAACTTTCCACCCCAGATCATGCGATCCAAGGTCCTATCCGGTATTAGACGTCGTTTCCAACGCTTATCCCAGAGTTCAGGGCAGGTTACTCACGTGTTACTCACCCGTTCGCCACTAATCCACCAGAGCAAGCTCCAGCTTCATCGTTCGACTTGCATGTGTTAAGCACGCCGCCAGCGTTCGTCCTGAGCCAGGATCAAACTCTCCAAAAAAAATGGTTCCCAACACCGAAGTGCCAGGGAGTTCAATCTCTGACAGAGAAACAACTGACTTGTATAAATCAAATTGTCCATCAATCAAAGGAATCCCACCGGACCAAAAGGACCAGTTGGGGTTCAATAAATTGGCATTGAACATAGTGCACGCTGTTGAGTTCTCAAGGAACGGACGCACCCG
>NZ_JBHVUA010000010.1:0-5369 GCF_042884375.1 Agromyces sp. NPDC058136
ACATCCACTAATTCCCTTATATTAACAATAAAAAAAGTCCTTATGATTTAAAAGCATCATAAGAACTATATTATCGTTTATAATGGCGGTCCCGACCGGGATCGAACCGGCGATCTCCTGCGTGACAGGCAGGCATGTTAACCGCTACACCACGGGACCATTTTGGTTGCGGGGGCAGGATTTGAACCTGCGACCTTCGGGTTATGAGCCCGACGAGCTACCGAACTGCTCCACCCCGCGATGATAAAATTTTAGAAAAGCTTGGCGGCGTCCTACTCTCACAGGGGGAAACCCCCGACTACCATCGGCGCTGAAGAGCTTAACTTCCGTGTTCGGCATGGGAACGGGTGTGACCTCTTCGCTATCGCCACCAAACCATTGAGAGTGTTCTCTCAAAACTAGATAACAGTAAGCATACATTCAAATTGGTTAAGTCCTCGATCGATTAGTATCTGTCAGCTCCATGTGTCGCCACACTTCCACCTCAGACCTATCAACCTGATCATCTTTCAGGGATCTTACTTCCTTGCGGAATGGGAAATCTCATCTTGAGGGGGGCTTCATGCTTAGATGCTTTCAGCACTTATCCCGTCCGCACATAGCTACCCAGCGATGCCCTTGGCAGAACAACTGGTACACCAGCGGTGCGTCCATCCCGGTCCTCTCGTACTAAGGACAGCTCCTCTCAAATTTCCTGCGCCCGCGACGGATAGGGACCGAACTGTCTCACGACGTTCTGAACCCAGCTCGCGTACCGCTTTAATGGGCGAACAGCCCAACCCTTGGGACCGACTACAGCCCCAGGATGCGATGAGCCGACATCGAGGTGCCAAACCTCCCCGTCGATGTGGACTCTTGGGGGAGATAAGCCTGTTATCCCCGGGGTAGCTTTTATCCGTTGAGCGATGGCCCTTCCATGCGGAACCACCGGATCACTAAGCCCGACTTTCGTCCCTGCTCGACTTGTAGGTCTCGCAGTCAAGCTCCCTTGTGCCTTTACACTCTACGAATGATTTCCAACCATTCTGAGGGAACCTTTGGGCGCCTCCGTTACCTTTTAGGAGGCGACCGCCCCAGTCAAACTGCCCACCTGACACTGTCTCCCCGCCCGATAAGGGCGGCGGGTTAGAAGGTCAATACAGCCAGGGTAGTATCCCACCGATGCCTCCACCGAAGCTGGCGCTCCGGTTTCCAAGGCTCCTACCTATCCTGTACAAGCTGTACCAACATTCAATATCAGGCTGCAGTAAAGCTCCACGGGGTCTTTCCGTCCTGTCGCGGGTAACCTGCATCTTCACAGGTACTATAATTTCACCGAGTCTCTCGTTGAGACAGTGCCCAGATCGTTGCGCCTTTCGTGCGGGTCGGAACTTACCCGACAAGGAATTTCGCTACCTTAGGACCGTTATAGTTACGGCCGCCGTTTACTGGGGCTTCAATTCGCAGCTTCGCTTACGCTAACCCCTCTCCTTAACCTTCCAGCACCGGGCAGGCGTCAGCCCCTATACTTCGCCTTACGGCTTCGCAGAGACCTGTGTTTTTGCTAAACAGTCGCCTGGGCCTATTCACTGCGGCTCTCTCGGGCTTGCACCCTAACAGAGCACCCCTTCTCCCGAAGTTACGGGGTCATTTTGCCGAGTTCCTTAACGAGAGTTCTCTCGATCACCTTAGGATTCTCTCCTCGCCTACCTGTGTCGGTTTGCGGTACGGGCACCTCTCACCTCGCTAGAGGCTTTTCTTGGCAGTGTGGAATCAGGAACTTCGCTACTATAATTCGCTCGCCATCACAGCTCAGCCTTCACGGGAAACGGATTTGCCTATTTCCCAGCCTAACTGCTTGGACGCGGATATCCAATACCGCGCTTACCCTATCCTCCTGCGTCCCCCCATTGCTCAAATGGTGAGGAGGTGGTACAGGAATATCAACCTGTTATCCATCGCCTACGCCTTTCGGCCTCGGCTTAGGTCCCGACTAACCCTGAGCGGACGAGCCTTCCTCAGGAAACCTTAGGCATTCGGTGGAGGGGATTCTCACCCCTCTTTCGCTACTCATACCGGCATTCTCACTTCTAAGCGCTCCACAAGTCCTTCCGGTCTTGCTTCACAGCCCTTAGAACGCTCTCCTACCACTGTTCGAAGAACAGTCCGCAGCTTCGGTGATACGTTTAGCCCCGGTACATTTTCGGCGCAGAGTCACTCGACCAGTGAGCTATTACGCACTCTTTAAATGGTGGCTGCTTCTAAGCCAACATCCTGGTTGTCTAAGCAACTCCACATCCTTTTCCACTTAACGTATACTTTGGGACCTTAGCTGGCGGTCTGGGCTGTTTCCCTTTCGACTACGGATCTTATCACTCGCAGTCTGACTCCCAAGGATAAGTCATCGGCATTCGGAGTTTGACTGAATTCGGTAACCCGGTAGGGGCCCCTAGTCCAATCAGTGCTCTACCTCCAAGACTCTTACCTTGAGGCTAGCCCTAAAGCTATTTCGGAGAGAACCAGCTATCTCCAGGTTCGATTGGAATTTCTCCGCTACCCACACCTCATCCCCGCACTTTTCAACGTGCGTGGGTTCGGGCCTCCATTCAGTGTTACCTGAACTTCACCCTGGACATGGGTAGATCACCTGGTTTCGGGTCTACGACCACGTACTCAATTCGCCCTATTCAGACTCGCTTTCGCTGCGGCTCCGCATCTTCTGCTTAACCTTGCACGGGATCGTAACTCGCCGGTTCATTCTACAAAAGGCACGCCATCACCCATTAACGGGCTCTGACTACTTGTAGGCACACGGTTTCAGGATCTCTTTCACTCCCCTTCCGGGGTGCTTTTCACCTTTCCCTCACGGTACTGGTTCACTATCGGTCACTAGGGAGTATTTAGCCTTGGGAGATGGTCCTCCCGGATTCCGACGGAATTTCACGTGTTCCGCCGTACTCAGGATCCACTCAGGAGAGAACGAAGTTTCGACTACAGGGCTGTTACCTCCTATGGCGGGCCTTTCCAGACCTCTTCATCTACCTCGTTCCTTTGTAACTCCGTATAGAGTGTCCTACAACCCCAAGAGGCAAGCCTCTTGGTTTGGGCTGGTCCCGTTTCGCTCGCCGCTACTCAGGGAATCGCATTTGCTTTCTCTTCCTCCGGGTACTTAGATGTTTCAGTTCCCCGGGTCTGCCTTCTCATATCCTATGTATTCAGATATGGATACCACTCCATTACGAGTGGTGGGTTTCCCCATTCGGAAATCTCCGGATCAAAGCTTGCTTACAGCTCCCCGAAGCATATCGGTGTTCGTCCCGTCCTTCATCGGCTCCTAGTGCCAAGGCATCCACCGTGCGCCCTTTCTAACTTAACCGTTAAAAAGAATCACTACGTGATATCTTGCATTACTAATTGAATGTGAATTACTTCTGTTATCTAGTTTTCAAAGAACAACATCTCGAAGAATCAAATGATCCTTCAAAACTAAACAAGACAGGGAACGTTCTGTTTATAAGACCCAAGGTCTTATATTCCGTTAAAATCCTTAGAAAGGAGGTGATCCAGCCGCACCTTCCGATACGGCTACCTTGTTACGACTTCACCCCAATCATCTGTCCCACCTTCGGCGGCTGGCTCCTAAAAGGTTACCTCACCGACTTCGGGTGTTACAAACTCTCGTGGTGTGACGGGCGGTGTGTACAAGGCCCGGGAACGTATTCACCGCGGCATGCTGATCCGCGATTACTAGCGATTCCAGCTTCACGCAGTCGAGTTGCAGACTGCGATCCGAACTGAGAACAGATTTGTGGGATTGGCTTAACCTCGCGGTTTCGCTGCCCTTTGTTCTGTCCATTGTAGCACGTGTGTAGCCCAGGTCATAAGGGGCATGATGATTTGACGTCATCCCCACCTTCCTCCGGTTTGTCACCGGCAGTCACCTTAGAGTGCCCAACTGAATGCTGGCAACTAAGATCAAGGGTTGCGCTCGTTGCGGGACTTAACCCAACATCTCACGACACGAGCTGACGACAACCATGCACCACCTGTCACTCTGCCCCCGAAGGGGACGTCCTATCTCTAGGATTGTCAGAGGATGTCAAGACCTGGTAAGGTTCTTCGCGTTGCTTCGAATTAAACCACATGCTCCACCGCTTGTGCGGGCCCCCGTCAATTCCTTTGAGTTTCAGTCTTGCGACCGTACTCCCCAGGCGGAGTGCTTAATGCGTTAGCTGCAGCACTAAGGGGCGGAAACCCCCTAACACTTAGCACTCATCGTTTACGGCGTGGACTACCAGGGTATCTAATCCTGTTCGCTCCCCACGCTTTCGCGCCTCAGCGTCAGTTACAGACCAGAGAGTCGCCTTCGCCACTGGTGTTCCTCCACATCTCTACGCATTTCACCGCTACACGTGGAATTCCACTCTCCTCTTCTGCACTCAAGTTCCCCAGTTTCCAATGACCCTCCCCGGTTGAGCCGGGGGCTTTCACATCAGACTTAAGAAACCGCCTGCGAGCCCTTTACGCCCAATAATTCCGGACAACGCTTGCCACCTACGTATTACCGCGGCTGCTGGCACGTAGTTAGCCGTGGCTTTCTGGTTAGGTACCGTCAAGGTGCCGCCCTATTTGAACGGCACTTGTTCTTCCCTAACAACAGAGCTTTACGATCCGAAAACCTTCATCACTCACGCGGCGTTGCTCCGTCAGACTTTCGTCCATTGCGGAAGATTCCCTACTGCTGCCTCCCGTAGGAGTCT
Organism: Agromyces sp. NPDC058136; assembly: GCF_042884375.1. Classification (NCBI taxonomy): domain Bacteria; kingdom Bacillati; phylum Actinomycetota; class Actinomycetes; order Micrococcales; family Microbacteriaceae; genus Agromyces; species Agromyces sp. NPDC058136. The sequence continues at coordinate 4,740 of NZ_JBHVUA010000010.1, forward strand.
GGGCCGTGTCTCAGTCCCAGTGTGGCCGATCACCCTCTCAGGTCGGCTACGCATCGTCGCCTTGGTGAGCCGTTACCTCACCAACTAGCTAATGCGCCGCGGGTCCATCTGTAAGTGGTAGCCGAAGCCACCTTTTATGTCTGAACCATGCGGTTCAAACAAGCATCCGGTATTAGCCCCGGTTTCCCGGAGTTATCCCAGTCTTACAGGCAGGTTACCCACGTGTTACTCACCCGTCCGCCGCTAACATCAGGGAGCAAGCTCCCATCTGTCCGCTCGACTTGCATGTATTAGGCACGCCGCCAGCGTTCGTCCTGAGCCAGGATCAAACTCTCCGATAAAGTAGTTTGACTGACTACGCACATCGCTGTGCGATTTATTTAAAACTTTGAATTAACAGGTACGTTTTGTCTTGTTTAGTTTTCAAAGATCATTACCGCTTGTTGAAGCAACTTTATTATCTTACCACTCAGCTTCTTTTATGTCAACAACTTTTTTTAAGTTGTTTCCGAAGCTTTTTGTTGTTGTCTGCTGTTCATCAGCGACGTTTAATAATATACCATGCATTCTTTAAATTTAGCAAGTGTTTTTTTCATTTTTTTTAAAACGTATTTCGTTATATTCATCCTG
>NZ_JBHVUA010000011.1:0-2671 GCF_042884375.1 Agromyces sp. NPDC058136
GTGTCGATCGAGCACTTCGGCGCCTCCGCCGACTACAAGACCCTGTTCCGCGAGTTCGGCATCACGACCGAAGCCGTCGTGGCCGCCGCGAAGGAATCGCTCGCGTCGGCCTGACGCGCGCACGAAGGAGACATTCCAATGACCACCTCCCCCACCGCCGCCCTCTCGGAGGCCGGCGTCAGCATCTGGCTCGACGACCTCTCGCGCAAGCGCATCGCCTCGGGCGACCTCGACCGGCTCATCGCCGAGCGCAACGTCGTCGGCGTCACCACCAACCCGACGATCTTCGCCGGGGCCCTCGCGAAGGGCGACGGCTACGCCGAGCAGGTCGCCGAGCTCGCTGCGGCGGGCGCCGACGTCGACACCGCGGTCTTCGAGATCACGACCGACGACGTCCGCGCGGCGTCCGACGTGTTCCGCCCGGTCTACGACGCCTCGAAGGGCTTCGACGGCCGCGTCTCGATCGAGGTCGCACCGGGCCTCGCCCGCGACACCGCCGGCACGATCGCCGAGGCGCGGTCGCTCTGGGCCAAGGTCGACCGGCCCAACGCCATGATCAAGATCCCCGCGACGGCCGAGGGCCTCGACGCGATCACCGCGACGATCGCGGCCGGCATCAGCGTCAACGTCACGCTCATCTTCAGCCTCGACCGGTACCGCGAGGTCATCGAGGCCTACCTGACGGGCCTCGAGCAGGCGAAGGCCGCCGGCCACGACCTCTCGACCATCCACTCGGTCGCCTCGTTCTTCGTCTCGCGCGTCGACACCGAGATCGACAAGCGCCTCGAGGTGATCGGCACCGATGCGGCGCTCGCGCTGAAGAGCAAGGCGGGCGTCGCGAACGCGCGCCTCGCGTACGAGCTGTTCGAGCAGCAGTTCGCGACCGAGCGGGCCGCCGCCCTGCTCGCGGCGGGCGCCAACAAGCAGCGTCCGCTGTGGGCGTCGACCGGCGTGAAGGACCCTGCGCTGCCCGACACGCTGTACGTCACGGGCCTCGTGGCCCCCGGCGTCGTCAACACGATGCCCGAGAAGACCCTCGAGGCCACGTTCGATCACGGCGTCGTCACCGGTGACACCGTGACCGGCGCGTACGCCGAGGCCGCCGACGTGCTCGACGCCCTCGCCTCGGTCGGCGTCGACTACGACGACGTGACGCTGCTCCTCGAGACCGAGGGCGTCGACAAGTTCATCGTCTCGTGGAACGAACTGCTCGACAGCGTCCGCACCGCACTGGAGTCGGCGCGATGAGCTTCCGCATCTCGGTCGGCGGCGCGTCCGCCGAGGCCGTCCGCCGCGCGGTGCCGCAGCTCGTCGCCGACCTCGTCGCGAGCGGCATCACCGCCCAGGACCCGGCCCTCTGGGGCCCCGCCGCCGAAGACGAGGCGTCGAAGCGTCTCGGCTGGACGGAGGCGGTCGCGATCTCCCGCCCCCTCGTCGCCGAGATCGACGCGCTCCGCGTCGAGCTCGAGGCCGCCGGCGTCGACCACATCGTGCTCGGCGGCATGGGCGGCTCCTCGCTCGCGCCCGAGGTGATCACGCGCACCGCGCGGGTCGGCCTCACCGTGCTCGACTCGACCGAGCCGGGGCAGGTCGCCGCGGCGCTCGGCGACCGCCTCGCGTCGACCGCCGTCGTCATCTCCTCCAAGTCGGGTTCGACCGTCGAGACCGACAGCCAGCGCCGGGTCTACGAGCAGGCCTTCCGCGACGCGGGCATCGACCCCGCCTCGCGCATCGTCGTCGTGACCGACCCGGGCTCGCCGCTCGACGAGTCGGCGCGCGCCGCGGGCTACCGCGTCTTCAACGCCGACCCGAACGTGGGCGGCCGCTACTCCGCGCTCACCGCGTTCGGCCTCGTGCCCTCGGGGCTCGCCGGCGTCGACATCTCCGAGATCCTCGACGAGGCCGAGACGATCGAGCTCTCGCTCGCGATCGACACGGCCGACAACCCGGGTCTCGTGCTCGGTGCGGCGATCGCCGCGACGGCGCCCCTCCGCGACAAGCTCGCGATCGTCGCCGACGGCACCCACATCGTCGGCTTCGCCGACTGGGCCGAGCAGCTCATCGCCGAATCGACCGGCAAGGAGGGCACCGGCCTGCTTCCCGTCGTGCTCGACGCGGACGCCCCCGAGCTCCGGGAGGGCCTGCCCGACCTGCAGCTCGTGCGGCTCGTCGACGACGCGGGCGAGGAGATCTTCCGCAACGACGACTCGAGCGACATCCTCGTCTCCGGCACGCTCGGCGCGCAGCTGCTCGTCTGGGAGTACGCGACCGCGGTCGCGGGCCGTCTGCTCGGCATCAACCCCTTCGACCAGCCCGACGTCGAGTCGGCGAAGATCGCCGCGCGCGGCCTCCTCGACGCCCGGCCCGCCCCCGCGCCCGCGGCGTTCGTCGCCGACGGCATCGAGGTGCGCGGCACCCCCGAGGTGATCGGCGCATCGAGTGACCTGCCTTCGGCGATCGAAGTCCTCCTCGAAGAACTGCCGGCGAACGGGTACGTCTCGATCCAGGCGTACGTCGACCGGGTGGCGCACCCCGAGCTCGAGCAGCTGCGCGCCCTCATCGCCGAGCGTGCCGGTCGTCCGGTCACCTTCGGCTGGGGCCCGCGGTTCCTCCACTCGACCGGCCAGTTCCACAAGGGCGGCCCCGCGGTCGGCGTGTTCCTCCAGATCAC